>DATEDI010000014.1:0-220095 GCA_035281745.1 Rhodanobacteraceae bacterium | reverse complement strand
CCTGGATTCCACTCGTCATGGCATCATTACGTGACCGAGGATGCCGCATCCTGGCGTTACCGCCGGCGCGCCGGCAAGACACGACAGACCAGCAGCCGAACTTCTCCGCCTTCCGAACCGGACCCCGCATGCTTCCCAACCACGTTCGCATCGTAGAAGTCGGCGCCCGCGACGGGCTGCAGAACGAGAAGACGATCATTCCCACTGCCACCAAGATCGAGCTGATCGACCGGCTTTCCGCCTGCGGGTTGCAAACGATCGAAGCCACCAGCTTCGTCAGCCCCAAGTGGGTGCCGCAGCTTGCCGATGCCGAAGAAGTGTATGCAGGCATCTCCCGCAAGCCGGGCGTCGATTACACGGCGCTGGTACCCAACATGCGCGGCTACGACCGCGCCCGCGCGGCAGGCGTCACCAGCATCGCGGTGTTCACCGCGGCCAGCGAAGCCTTCAACCAGAAGAACATCAACGCGTCGATCGACGAATCGATCGAGCGTTTCCGGCCGGTGCTCGAACGCGCGCGCGCCGAGGGCGTGCGCGTGCGCGGTTACGTATCCACGGTGCTGGGCTGCCCGTACCAGGGCGAGGTGCCCGTCAGCGACGTGGTGCGCGTTTCGAAACGCCTGTACGAGCTTGGCTGCGACGAAATTTCGCTGGGCGACACCATCGGCGTCGGCACGCCAGTGAAGGCGCGTGCAATGCTGCACGCGGTGTCGCTCGACGTGCCGATGAAGGCGCTGGCCGTGCATTTCCACGACACCTACGACCAGGCGCTCGCGAACATCCTGGTATGTCTCGAAGAAGGGGTGCGGGTGATCGACAGTTCCGTTTCCGGCACCGGCGGCTGCCCGTACGCGAAAGGCGCGACTGGCAATGTTGCCAGCGAGGACGTCACCTACATGCTGCAGGGCATGGGCATCGAAACTGGCGTCGACCTGGACAAATTGGTCGAAACGGGCTGGTGGTTGGCCAGGCAGCTCGGCAAGCCGACTTCCAGCCGGGTTACGCGGGCGCGAATGGGCGAATAAAAGTCGCGAGAAGCCGGGGTCAGAGTGCACTTTTCCTCAAGGACTTTGTGTCGTGCGGCAGTCGCCACGAAAAGTGCACTCTGACCCCCTTCTTTACTTGTGACCCCCTTCTTTACCCCTTCTTTACCTGGAGGAAACGTGCACGCTGACCCCAGTTTTCTTCTTCGGCCGATCGAACCGCGCGACGACGCTGCCGTCGCCGCGATCATCCGCAGTGTCATGCCCGAATTCGGCGCAGGTGGCGACGGCTTCGCGATCCACGACGCGGAAGTCGGCGCGATGCACGCCGCATACACGCGACCGCGCTGCGCGTATTTCGTGTTCGAAATCGACGGCAAGGTCGTCGGGGGTGGCGGCGTGGCACCGCTGGAACACGGCGAGCCCGATGTGTGTGAATTGCGCAAGATGTATTTCCTGCCCGAATCCCGCGGCCGGGGTGCGGGACGGGCGATGATCAAGCGTTGCCTCGATGCCGCACGCGAGTTTGGATTCAAGCGCTGCTATCTCGAAACCTTGACCGGCATGGACGCGGCGCAGGCGCTCTATCGCAAGCAGGGCTTCACGCCGCTTTGCGCCCCTATGGGCAGCACCGGCCATCACGGCTGCGACCGCTGGTTCATTCGCACGTTGTAGTCGCCGCGCGCGTGGCTCCCCTACAATTGCCGGTTTGCACTCGGGATATACGCGCATGCAACTCGATCAGGTCAGGGCCGTCGTCACCGGCGGTGCATCCGGACTCGGCCACGCGGTCGCGCAACACATCGTGACGCGCGGCGGTCGCGTCGCGTTGTTCGACGTCAACGAAGAAAAAGGCCGGTCCGCCGCGAAGGAACTGGGCGGCGCGGCGCGATTCCTCAGGACCGACGTCACCAGCGAAGAAAACGTGGTTGCCAATATCGCCGCCGCGCGCGAGTCAATGGGCGGGCTGAATGTGGTGATGAACTGCGCCGGCATCCTCGGCGCAGGACGCGTGCTGGGCAAGGAAGGCCCGATGCCGCTGAAGAATTTCGCCGGCACCGTGATGGTGAACCTGATTGGCAGCTTCAACGTCGCCAAGGCGGGCGCCGCGCTGATGCAGGCGAACGATCCGGGCGAAGACGGCGAGCGCGGCGTGATCGTCAACACCGCGTCGGTGGCGGCCTACGAAGGCCAGATCGGACAAGCGGCCTATTCCGCTTCCAAAGGCGGCGTGGTTGGCATGACCTTGCCGATGGCGCGCGAACTGTCGCGCTTCGGTATCCGCGTGATGACCATCGCACCGGGTATCTTCTGGACGCCGATGGTGGACGGGATGCCCCCGCAGGTGCAGGAATCCTTGTCGGCGTCGATCCCCTTTCCGTCACGGCTAGGCAAGGCGGAAGAATTCGCGCAAACCGTGGCGTTCATCCTCGGCAACCGCTATCTCAACGGCAGCGTGATCCGGCTGGATGGCGCGGTGCGGTTGCAGCCGAAATAGCAATGTCGTCATTCCGGACCGGCGAAGCCGCGATCCGGAGTTTTGTTACTCCTTGCGAAAAGCAAAATGGATTCCGGGTTCCGCCGTGATGAATCCATGGCGGCCCCGGAATGACGACTCAGGTTTTTAGCAAGTCTCGATTCCCGATTCCCCATTCCCGGCTCGCGCACGAACATGAAAGCTTCCGACGTCAAAAAAGGCAACGTGGTCCAACATGAAGGCACCGTGTACCAGGTGCGCGACATCGAACGCAGCTCGCCGACCGCGCGCGGCGGCAACGTCACCTTTCGCTTCATCCTCTATTCGATTCCGGGCGGGCGCAAGTTCGACCTGAGTCTGCGCGCCGACGACGACCTGAAGGAAATGGAACTGACCCGCCGCGCGGTGAATTATTCCTACAAGGATGGCGACGCCTTCGTATTCCTCGACGCCGAGGACTACACGCCTTACATGCTCGACCCCGATCTGGTCGGCGACAGCGCGGCGTACATCGTGGAGAGCGTGGAAGGCTATTACGTGCAGTTGATCGACGATGCACCGGTGGCGCTGCAGGTGCCCACCAGCGTCGCGTTGACGATCATCGACACCGCGCCGGAACTGAAGGGTGCCTCGGCCACCAAACGCACCAAGCCCGCCACGCTCGCCACCGGCATCGAAATCCAGGTACCGGAATACATCACCACCGGCGAAAAGGTGTGGATAAATACGTTGACCGGGGAATTCGCGGGTAGAGCCTGACGCGTTTGCGGGAGTCCGGTGGACTCCCGCGCGCCAGGCTCTGGTGAGGCAGGATGCCGAACGGGCTGCGCACCATGGACGGTTGCTTGTCTCGACCCGCGAGGCGTTTGCGCCAGTCCGGCGACCGTCGCTCCGAACGCGAGTTCGAATCTGCGGGGGCACGGACGCCGAACGGGTAGCGCACCATGGACGGTTGGACGGCTTCTTGCCTCAGCCCACGACGCGTTGCGCGGAATCGGGAATGCCCGAAAAACATGCCTTCCGGCGCTTGTGGCGGAATAAAAGCGCAAGTAAGGTACGGGGCGCTTGTGCCATCGCACAGGCCCGCGCCGCTTCGAGGGGAAGCGTGGGCGGATTCATCCGGGGCGCAGGGTGTGCCCGCCCACGGTTCCCCCACCGCGGACCCGACGTGATTTGGGAGCACTAATGATCTTTTGGCGTGTGAAGCCGCTTGACCAGATTCTCGCGACAGCCGAAAAGAAGGGGCTGAAACGCCAGTTGGGTCCGATCCAGTTGACCTTGCTCGGGATCGGCGCGGTGATCGGAACCGGCATTTTCGTGCTGACCGCCGAAGCGGCCCAGAAAGCCGGCCCCGGCATGATGGTTTCGTTCGTGATTGCGGCGGCCGTCTGCGGCCTGGCCGCCCTCGCCTACGCCGAGCTCGCCGCCATGATTCCGGTGTCCGGTTCCGCGTACACGTACTCGTACGGCGTGATGGGCGAACTGATCGCATGGATCGTCGGTTGGGCACTGGTCCTGGAATACGCGATCGGCGCAACGGCGGTGTGCGTAGGCTGGGCTGGCTATGTCAACGGCCTGCTCAACAGCGGCGTTTTCGGACTGGTCAAACCGGGAACCCTGTCGCTGCCTTTGTGGCTGCAGACCGGCCCGACGCTGGGCGGCGGCTTCAACCTGCTGGCCTTCCTGATCGGCGTCGCGGTGACCGGCCTGCTGGTGATCGGCACTTCCAAGAGCGCACGTGTGAACGCGGTGCTGGTGGCCATCAAGATCATCGCGCTGACCGTGTTCATCATCATCGCGGTACCAGCGGTCAAGGACGCCAACCTGCATCCGTTCCTGCCGACCGGCTGGGGCAATCCAGTCGGCAGCAACGGCATCGGCGTGCTGGGTGCGGCGGCCTCCATCTTCTTCGCCTACGTCGGCTTCGATGCGGTTTCCACCGCCGCCGAGGAGACCCGCAACCCCAATCGCAACGTTCCGATCGGGCTGATCGCCGCGTTGGTGATCTGCACCATTTTCTACCTGCTGGTGGGCTACGGCGCGGCCGGTTCGGTCGGCGCACAGCCGCTCACGAGCGCGACGGGCGCGTTCCTGGATCCGGGCACGCCTTCCTTCGCGGCAGCATGCGGCAATTCGCAGGCGCTGGTTTGCAGCCGCGAGCCGCTGGCGCAAGTGATGAGCACGCTCGGACATCCGAGGGTTGCCGTCATGATCGAGCTCGCGGCCATCGTGGCGCTGCCGTCGGTGATCCTGATGATGATGTTCGGCCAGACCCGCATCTTCTTCACGATGTCGCGCGACGGCCTGCTGCCCAACGTGTTCTCGAAGGTGCACCCGCGCTTCTTCACGCCGCACGTGATCACCTACGTGACCGGCATCGTGGTGTCGCTGTGCGCCGCGCTGTTTCCGGTCGGAAAACTGGCCGACACGTCGAACGCCGGCACCTTGCTCGCTTTCGCGATGGTGTCGATCGGCGTGATGGTCCTGCGCAAGCGCCAGCCGGATCGCAAGCGCCCGTTCCGCACCCCGCTAGTGTGGATCGTGTGCCCGCTGGCTGTGGCCGGGTGCCTGTTGCTGTTCGTCAACCTCAGCATCGTGGCCAAGGTGGTGTTCGTGGTGTGGGCGGTGGTCGGGCTGATCTTCTATCGGCTGTATGGCTACAAGCGCAGCCAGATGTCGCCGGAAAAGATCACCCACGCACTGGACGACGTGGTGTGATGGCGCAGTCGTTCGGGGCGGGCATTCAAACTCGCCCGATGTTTTCGCCAGCGATCCGTCCTGCCGCGCAAGCCGCGTCGGCACGGGTGTCACGCGTACGACGGGGAACGTCGTGACCGTTCTCGGGCGGTTGCTTGCACGCAAGCCGGTCGGCGTTGCCACGGTCTCCGACGACGCCCACGACGGCGTCCAGTTGCGGCGCACCCTGGGACCGTGGGGATTGACTGCGCTCGGCATTGGCGCGGTGATCGGCGGCGGCATTTTCGTGATCACGGGACAAGCCGCGGCCGAGCACGCTGGGCCCGCTGTGCTGCTGTCGTTCGTGATCGCGGCCGCGGTCTGCAGCTTCACCGCGTTGTGCTACGCCGAATTCGCAACGCTGATCCCGATGTCGGGCAGCTCGTATTCCTACGCGTATGCCACGCTCGGCGAGTTCGCGGCATGGTTCATCGGCTGGAACATGGTGCTGGAATACGGCGTATCGGCGTCGGCGGTCGCGGTCAGCTGGACAGGTTATTTCAGAAGCCTGGTCCGTCACATGGGGTTCGACCTGCCCGATGCCCTCACCAACGCGCCGATCGCGTTCGTCGACAAGCACCTCGTCGTCACCGGCGCCTTGTTCAACCTGCCTGCCGTCATCATGGTGCTGCTGCTGACATGGCTCTGCTACGTCGGCATCCGCGAGTCCAGCGGCGTCAACAGCGCCATCGTGATCTTGAAAGTCACCTTGATCGTGATCGTGATCGTGGCCGGCTGGCACTACGTGAATCCGGATTTGTGGCACCCGTTCATCCCGCCCGCCGAGGGCCCGGAGAAATACGGCTGGGGCGGCATCATGCGCGCGGCGACCCTGGTGTTCTTCGCCTACATCGGATTCGAAGCGACATCGACCGCTGCGCAGGAAGCCAAAAATCCGCAACGCGATCTGCCGATCGGCACACTGGCGTCATTGGCCATCTGCACCGTCCTGTACGTGGCGATGGCGGCCGTGTTGACCGGGCTGATCCCGTTCGCGCAACTCGGCACCGCCGAACCGGTCGTGACGGCGGTGGCCGCGCACCCGCAACTCAACTGGCTGCGCTGGCTGGTTGAGATTGGCGCCCTGCTTGGGCTGGGATCGGTGGTACTGGTGATGATCATCGCGCAACCGCGCATCTTCATGATCATGGGTCGCGACGGCATGCTGCCACCGGTATTCGCCAAGCTGCACCCGCGCCATCGCACGCCGTACATCAACACGCTGATCACCGGCACGGGCATCGCGTTGCTTGCGGCCATCTTCCCGCTGGACGTGCTGGGCGATCTGGTGTCGATGGGCACGCTGCTGGCATTCGTCGCGGTGTGTGCCGGCGTGCTGATCCTGCGCCGCACGCGTCCTGAACTGCCGCGCACATTTCGCGTTCCCTGGGCCAGCGTCACCTGCACACTCGGTGTGCTGAGTTGCCTGATGTTGTTGTATTGGGAGAACTGGTACAACTGGACGCTGATGGGGTTGTGGACACTGCTGGGCTTGGTGATCTACTTCGGCTACGGTTACCGCCACAGCCTGCTGCGCAAGTGACGCGCGCGCAAACGTCGCGTGCGCTAACGTCAATGCCCCTCGCTTTCCGGCCGTGCACCGCATGATTGTCGAGTTCATGTTCGAGGTATTCAGTACGCTCGCGTACTGTGGACAACTCTCGAAACAACAGAATATTAACGATCCAAGCCATTGTTCCTGATCGATAAAAAATTTCATCCGGAAATCGGGCTTGTCAACCTTGGCCCCTGCCAGTCCCCGCGCTATGATGCGTACTCCGAGGGAATTTCCCATTGGCAGTGGACCCCGGACCGTTGCCCGGTGCGGCAAGCGTAGTCAGCTCCTCCGCTTGCCGTATCCGGGCAGCAACTTTTCTCCTGCCTCCTCCTTGTTTGTCTGAATCACGCGATGTCGATGCGTGACGCAAGCATGCGCCGCAACCACGTGATCCCGTCGTCCTGGCCTCCGCAGCGCTTCGATGCGCGGCCTTCACGGAAGCATCAAGGCCTGACGCGTTAATCTTCTGGTACGCGTGCATCACCAAGCCGGCGTCACGTCACTTCGCGCTGGCGGTGCGTATCCCTGCCGGCAACGGATCGCTTCATGGCAGCACACTCCGGATCGAAAATCGTCGTCCATGCGGCGCTGGCGGGCAACTTCGCGATCGCCATCACCAAGTTCGTGGCCGCCATGCTGACCGGCAGTTCGGCGATGATGTCGGAGGGCGTGCACTCGCTGGTCGACACCGGCAATCAGGCCCTGTTGCTGTACGGACTCAAAAGGTCGCAGCTGCCGCCGGATCGAACCCACCCCTTCGGCTACGGGCGCGAACTCTATTTCTGGAGCTTCATCGTCGCCGTGCTGCTGTTCTCGCTGGGCGCAGGTGTGTCGTTCTACGAAGGGTTCACGCACATCCTCCACCCCGAGCCGGCCACCGATCTGCTTACGGCTTATGTCGTGCTGGGTGTGGCTGCGGTGTTCGAGGGCACTTCCTGGTTCGTGGCACTCCGGGAGTTTCGGCGAACCAAGGGCAACCGCGATTACCTCGATGCGATCCACGAAAGCAAGGATCCGAGTGTGTTCACGGTGCTGTTCGAGGACAGCGCCGCGCTGCTCGGAATCCTCGTGGCCTTCCTCGGCATTTCCGGCGCCTCGTTCCTGTCGATGCCGGTGCTGGATGGCGTCGCTTCGGTGGGCATATCCGTGATCCTCGCGGTCGCGGCGATCCTTCTCGCCCGCGAAAGCAAGGGCCTGCTGATGGGCGAGCCCGCAGCGCCGGAAATGGAACGCCTGATCCTTCAGATCGCGCGCAGCGACGCGGCGGTGGACCACGCCAACGGCGTAGTCACGGTGCATCTCGGACCCCGGCAGGTATTCGTCGCACTGAGCATCGATTTTTGCGACGATCTGACCGGACACGAGGTAGAGGTGTGCGTGGAACGGCTGGAACGCGCGATCACGGACAAGTTGCCGGAAGTTGTCTCGGTATTCGTCAAACCGCAGAAGAATCAGAAGTGGGCCGCCAGCGGCGTGAACACTTCCCCGTCGGCCCAACCGTGATCGTGCGGCCTCGCGCGAACGCCCGTCGATCGGACGAAGCCGATCGACGGGCGGCAGCTTGTCACCCTTTGGCCTGGAATCCCGCGCACCAGCCTTTGGCCGCGACGTCGAAGCCCGGGAAGATGGCGCACGGGCCGTAGGCCTCGCCAGCCTTGCCCTGGAAGTGCACGCATTTGGCGCAATCCTGCCCCGGCTTGTGCGGAGCCGGCGCCTTGGTATTGTCTTCGACGTAATGCAAGGCCTTCGCCGTCGCATTGCTCGAAGCACTCAAATGCGGCAGCGCTGCCCACACCCGACGCGGCAGCGAACCCAGCAACACCAATGCAGCGGCAGCGCCGCCCGCGAGTTTGAGGAACCGGCGGCGCGGTGATGCGGTTTCTTCGCTCATCTGGATACTCCTGCGTGATCGAGGATTCGAGGCACTGGATCCAATGGTACGCCGCCGCACCGCTCCCGGCACTAATTTCCGTGCGATCGCGTGTTACATTCAGCCGCCCGAAAGTATATTCCGTCGCACATGGCGTCCGTTCCCGTGCCATCCACCGAGTCACTGCGAAACTGCGGCGTTGAAATCGCGCGCGTCGGCGCCGAACTCGCGGCGCACGGATGGACGCCGGCCACCAGCAGCAACTTCTCGATGCGGATGGATGACTCCACCATCGCGGTCACGATCTCCGGCCGCGACAAGGGCGCGCTCACGCCCGATGACGTGATGGCGGTCGGACTCGACGGCAATCCGCTCGACCCGTCGCTGCGCCCGTCGGCCGAAACCGCCCTGCACCTCCAGCTTTATCGCCGGCAGCCGGAAACGGGCGCGGTGTTGCACACCCATTCGCACAACCAGACGGTTGCCTCGCGCCTGTTCGCGCAACGTGGCGTGATTGCGCTGCACGGCTGGGAATTGCAGAAGGCCATCACCGGTTACACCACGCATGAAAGTCGCCTGGATATACCGGTGTTCCCCAACTCGCAGGACATGGCGGACATCGAAGTCCGGGTCGACGCCTGGCTGGATGGCGGCAAGCCCCTGTACGCCTACCTCATCGAAGGCCATGGGCTTTACACTTGGGGGCGCGGCATGCCGGAAGCGCGGCGCCATCTCGAGGCGCTGGAATTCCTGCTGGCCTGCGAACTCGACTTGAAGCGCCTCGGAGGCATCCCATGAGTCGCCTGCGTGTATACGACCAGCGCGAACCCACCCGCCCAATCGGCACCCTGTTCGACCACGACATGATCGCGCAGGCGCTCGGCGAAGTCGGCGTGCGCTTCGAGCGTTGGGCCGCCAACAAACCCGTCGCCCCGGGCGCGAGCCAGGACGACGTGATCGCCGCTTACCACGACGACATCCAGCGCCTGCAAAAGGAACAGGGCTACACGGCGGTGGACGTGATTTCCCTGGCTTCCGATCATCCGCAAAAGGACGCGCTGCGGCAGAAGTTCCTGAGCGAGCACACGCACGCCGAAGACGAAGTACGTTTCTTCGTGGCGGGCCAGGGTCAATTCACCCTGCACATTGGCCAGCGTATCTACGACGTACTGTGCGAAAAAGGCGACTTGATCGGCGTACCCGACGGCACCCGGCACTGGTTCGACATGGGACCCAACCCGAACTTCATCGCAATCCGCCTGTTCACCAACCCGGAAGGCTGGGTAGCCAAATTCACCGGCGAGGCCATCGCCGAACGTTTCCCACGCTTGGAAAATTGAAGGCCAACCCCCGCCAATGAAGACGAACGACGCGACTGTTTTCGCATTGCCCGCGTTCACTTGCAGACTGACGCCTCTTGCCGTTTGACTGGGTACATCGGATCGCACATGTCCTACCTGCAAAAGTCGCTGGCGCCGGGCGAAACCATCGTGGCGATCTTCCGGTTGCACTGGTCAATGTGGATCCGTTTCTGGATCGTGATCGTGCTCGGGATAGTCGCCGTGGTCGCGCTCCTGATTGCACAGATCGCGTGGGGTGCGCTTGCGGCCGGGGTGCTCGCACTCCTGATCGCGGGCTACCAATGGCTGTGGCTGCGCGGCATCGAACAGGCCGTCACCAACCGCCGCGTGGTTCGCAAGTTCGGCATCGTTGCGCGCGATACCACCGAACTTCGGCTGGCCTCGATCGAAACGGTCGACCTGCGGCAATCGTTCTGGGGTCGCGTGTTCGGCTACGGCGACGTGGAAATCACCGGACGGGGTGAAACGGCGATGGTGCTGGACCGCATCGCGCAGCCGATCGAGGTGAAACGCGAAATCGAGAGCGCCTATTCCTCGCATATCGATGCGCCCGTGGGTGGCGCCACGGCATGAATGGGGTAGCTATAAACAATGCGCGCGCCGTCCTCACCGACATCGAAGGCACGACCAGTTCCATCGCGTTCGTCAAGGATGTGTTGTTTCCGTACGCGCGTGCGCGGCTCCCGCGCTTCATCGAAAACCATCCGAATGATCCCGAGGTGGCCCGGTGGCTCGACGCCACCGCACGCGAAGCCGGCATCGACGACCCGCGTTCGCGTCGCGTGATCGACACGCTGTTGCGCTGGATCGACGAGGACCGCAAGGCAACGCCGCTGAAAGCGCTGCAAGGCATGATCTGGAAGGCCGGATACGAGGCCGGCGATTACCGCGCACACGTGTATCCCGAGGTGCCGTCCAAACTGCGCGAATGGAAGGCACGCGGACTGCATTTGTTCGTCTATTCCTCGGGCTCGGTTGCCGCGCAGAAACTGTTCTTCGGACATACCGAGGCTGGCGATCTCGCGGCGCTTTTCGATGGCTGGTTCGACACCGAAATGGGCGGCAAACGCGAACGCGGTTCGTACCTGCACATCGCCGAGGCCATCGGGTTGCCACCGCCCGAAATCGTGTTCCTGTCCGACATCGGCGCCGAACTCGATGCCGCGCGTGGCACCGGCATGCAATCCATCCAACTGTGCAGGCCGCCAGAACGCTGTCCAGAATCCGGCATGCACCCCTGCGTTCCCGACTTCGACGCGATCACGCTGGCATGAAACGTGCCGGCTGGGTGCTGCTCCCGATCCTGACGTTCGTGGCCGGTGCCGCGGCGATGGCTGGCTGGCACGACGTGCAGGTGCGACGCGCGCGCACGCATCAGGACAGCGCGCTCGATGGGGCGCGCATGTTTGCGCCGACGCCGGCAACCGCCGCGGCCGATGGTTCCGCCACGGGCCTGCTGCCGGACGATAGTTGGCCGCAAGGTGCACCGACGCCCGAACAGGTGCTGTACGCGCAACCTGCGCTACTGGATCGCGAGGCGGCAAAACTGAAGCCACGGACCCCGGGCAAGGTGAACCTCTATGCGATCGTGTTCGCGGGCGACGGCAGCCAGAACGTGTTCCGCAACGAAGCCGAGTATTTCGACAAGCTGTTTGCACAACGCCTCGGCGCCGCCGGCCACGTGATGGTGCTGGAAAACAATCCCGCGGCGTTGACCACGCGTCCGCTGGCAAGTTGGACCAATCTGGAAAGCGCGCTGGATGCCGTCGCGGCGAAGATGGACACGAAGCAGGACATCCTGCTGCTGTATTTCACGACCCACGGCAGCGAAGACCATACGCTGCTGGTCGACATGGACCCGTTGCCACTGGACCAGATCGGCGACGCCGACTTGCCGGATATCCTCGACGAGCACCCCTTCAAGTACAAGGTGGTGATCGTCAACGCCTGCTATTCGGGCGGCTTCATCCCCCCGCTGCAAAACCCCGACACCATGATCATCACCGCAGCGCGCAGTGATCGTTCCTCGTTCGGCTGCGGCGAGCAATCTGAACTTACCTGGTTCGGGCACGCTTTCCTGGTCGATGCGTTGAACGAGACAGCCAACCTGCAGCAGGCCTTCCGGCTTGCGCGCGCAGAGGTTGCGGCGTGGGAAAAGCGCGATCGCTTCGAACCATCCGACCCGCAGATTTCGGTCGGCCGCGACATCGCACCGCAGCTTACGAAGTGGCGGCAGGGCTTTGCGCCCGGTTCCGCGGTGCCGTTCACGCCCGCCCCCGCCGCACCCTCGTCCGCCGCGTCCGCCGGCAACAGGCCGTGAATGTTTCGAAGGTCGCACCCACGCTGGTGATCCTCGCCGCCGGCCTCGGCAGCCGTTACGGCGATACCAAGCAGATCGCGGGCATCGGTCCCAATGGCGAATGGCTGCTCGAATACGCGATCCACGACGCCATCGCTGCCGGTTTCATGCAAATCGTGATGGTGATCCGCGAGCCGTTGCGCGACGCCCTGCAACAACGCCTGGCGCAGCATCTGCAAGGCCGCGCCGTGCTGCACTTCGTGACACAGACCATCGACAAGATTCCTGACGGCTGCGCGGTACCTGCCGGTCGGACGAAACCGCTCGGGACCGGTCACGCGTTGTGGTGCTGCGTGCCGCTGCTACACGGTCCATTCGCCGTGATCAATGCCGACGATTACTACGGGCGCGAGGCATTCCAATTGCTGGCCGGCCATTTTCGCCAAGCCGCGCGGCCAGCGATGGTCGGCTATCGGCTTGATGCCACCCTCTCCAGTCACGGCGGCGTCAACCGCGGCGTGTGCAGGGTCGATGCCGAGCAAAACCTCGTGACCGCCACCGAATTCATCGACGTCGCTGTCCGCGATGGCACGCTCACCGGCAACGCGCCGGATGGGACGCGCAGCCTGCTCGCGCCCGATACTGTCGTGTCGCTGAACTGTTGGGGGCTGCTGCCCGATTTGCTTCCCGAACTCGAACGCGGGTTGCGTGAGTTTCTGACCCACGCCGGCATAAAGCACGAATACTTCCTGCCGCATGCAATCGCGACGCACCTCGCGATGACCCATCAGAAGCTCTCGGTCCTGCCCACTCGCGACCGCTGGCTGGGTCTGACCTATTCCGATGATCGCGCTCGCGTGGCCTCCGCGATGGCAGCCCTGCACCGGTCAGGCGTGTATCCGACCCCGCTTTGGTCGCGCGAATGAGCGGCACCGTTCGACTCGGCGCTACCACACGCAATGAGCTCGCCGCAGCGTGGGGATTGAGCCCCGACGCCCGGTTCACGCCGCTCGGCAGTGGCTTGATCAACCGTACCCTGTTGGTCACCGATGACGGTCGCCGGCGCGTATTGCAATGTCTCAACACGCAAGTGTTCCGCGATCCGGCACAGGTCATGCGCAACTGCCACACGGTCACCGCGCATCTCGGCTGTGAACGCGCCGCGGGCCGCTACGACTATGCGGTCCTGGAACTGGTGCCCACGCTCGCAGGCGAGCCAGCGGCGATCCTTGCCGACGGAACATGGTGGCGCATGTACGCCCATGTGCCGGACACCCGCACCCACGACACGGCCGATGATATTTCATTGGTGTTCGAAGCTGGCCGCGGCTTCGGTGCGTTCACCGCCGCGCTGTCCGGCGTCGACCCGAACGATGTCGGTGAAGTGATTCCGCACTTCCACGATCCGGCGTCGCGTTTCGACGCTTTCCTCGCTGCGAAGCAAGCCGACCGCGCAGGCCGTGTCGCCACGACGCAATCCGAATGCGAAACTGCATTGGGTTACCGCGACGTGTTGGGCCACTGGCGGGGTTTGCTGGACGCCGGTCTGCCGTGGCACGTCACGCACAACGACTGCAAGTTGAACAACTTGCTGTTCGATGCGGATGATCGGGCGCGGTGCGTGATCGATCTGGACACGGTGATGCCCGGCAGTCTGTTGTTCGATTTCGGTGACATGGCGCGCACGATGGTGAGCCCGGTACCGGAGGACTCGACCGGTCTCGCACGCGTGGGCGTGCGGCACGATCACTTCGCGGCGCTCGCCCGCGGCTACGTCGAAGGCTGCGGCGGGCTGCTGACGCCGCTCGAGCGCGACAACCTGGTATTCGCGGCACGGCTCGTCACCGGCATCATGGCGCTGCGATTTCTCACCGACTGGCTGGACGGCGACCGCTATTACAGGATCGATCGTCCGACTCACAACCTCGAACGCGCGCGCAACCAGTTCGCGTTGTTCGCCGCCCTGACCGCGCAAGCCGGATCGTTGCAGGCGCTGGTGCCGTCAGGTTGATCCGTGGGTGGCGCCGTGGCGACGCGCCAATGTCGCATCCACCTGGTCCAGCGACAAACCCCGCGCGCGCAGCAACACCATCAGGTGGTAGACCAGGTCGGCGGCCTCCCCGAGCAACGCGGAATCGTCCTGAACCACCGCCGCCAGCGCCGTCTCGACGCCCTCCTCGCCGACCTTTTGCGCGATCCGGCGCACGCCTGCTTCGAGCAGTTCGGCGGTGTAACTGCCGGCAGGCCGCTGAACGTCGCGCGCGGCGATCAAGGCATCCAGCCTCGGCAGGAACGCCAGCGCCGCGGTGCGCTCGCCGAAACAGCTCGATGTACCGAGATGGCAGGTGGGGCCATGCGGCTCGGCCAGGATCAACAGGGTGTCGCGATCGCAATCGACCCGGATCGATTTTACTTCCAGCACGTGACCCGACGTTTCACCCTTTTTCCAGAGTCGCTGCTTGCTTCGACTCCAGAACGTGACGAATCCCGAAGTCCGGGTTGCGGCCAATGCCTCCGCATTCATGTAACCGAGCATCAGCACTTCGCCAGAGATTGCGTCCTGCACGATGGCTGGTACCAGCCCGCCGCCCTTCTGGAAGTCCACGCGTTGCAGATCGTCGTGATTCATGCGGGTTGCCTCATATCCTTACCGTGATGCCTTGCTGGCGCAACCAGTGCTTGAGGCTTGCAATGGCGATGGTGCCGGAGTGGAACACACTGGCGGCCAATGCGCCGTCCACGTCGGCGATATCGAACACGTCGCGGAAATGTTCCCGTGCGCCGGCGCCACCCGAGGCCACCAGCGGCACGCGGCACGTCGCGCGCGCCGCGCGCAACTGCTCGATATCGTAGCCTGCGCGGACGCCGTCGCTGTCCATGCAGTTCAGGACGATCTCGCCGGCGCCGCAACACTGCGCTTCATCGATCCAGTCCAGCGTTCGCCGGGCGACTGCGCGCATTCGCGCCGGATCGCCGGTGTATTGCCGCACCCGCCATTCACCATCGTGGTCGCACAGCGAGTCGATGCCCACCACCACGCATTGCACGCCGAACGCGTCGGCCAGTTCACCGATCAGGGCGGGCCGTTCGAGCGCGGGCGAATTGATTGAAATCTTGTCCGCGCCCGCGTGCAATATCGCGCGCGCGTCCTCGACGCTGCGAATGCCGCCCGCTACGCAAAACGGGATGTCGAGCACGCGCGCCACGCGTCCCACCCACGCGCAATCGACGGTCCGACTTTCCGGGCTTGCAGCGATGTCGTAGAACACCAGCTCATCCGCGCCCGCCTCGCGATAGCGCAAAGCCAGCTCCACGATGTCGCCCGCGACCACGTGGTCGCGGAAGCGGACACCCTTCACGACTTTGCCGTCCTTCACGTCGAGGCACGCGATAATGCGTCGGCTCAGCATCGCAGGGCATCCGCCAGCGAAAAATTCCCTTCGAGCAACCCGCGTCCGAGGATGACCGCGCGCACGCCAACTTCTCGCACCGCGCGAATGCCCTCCAGCGAACACGCACCGCCCGAAGCCTGGATGTGGAAATCGGCACCTTGGTCGCGCAAGTCGCGATAGAGGTCCAGGTTGAACCCACCAAGGGTGCCGTCCCGCGCGATGTCGGTACACAGCACATGGCGCGCGCCCGCGCCTACGTAGTACCCGGCAAGCGTGTCGAGCGCTACCAATGTCTCCTCCGTCCACCCATGCACCGCGAGCCGCCATGCACCCGCCTTGCCGCGAACGTCCAGGGCGAGCACCAGCCGATCCGGTCCAAAGTCATGCAGCCAGGCGGCCATTGCGCCCGGATCGCGCACTGCAACGCTGCCCACTACCACCCGCGCAACGCCCGTCGCATACAGTCGCCGCAGGTCGCCCTCGCCGCGCACGCCGCCGCCCGCCTGCACCTGCAAACCATCCAGCCTGCAGATCGATTCGATCACGGCAAGGTTTTCGAACGCACCAGCTCGCGCGCCATCGAGATCGACCACGTGCAACCACTTCGCACCCTCGGCTGCGTAGCGTCTGGCGAGTTCCAGCGGGTCGTCTGCGAACACCGTTTCGCGCGCGTAATCGCCCTGTCGCAGCCGCACCACCCGGCCGCCGCTAAGATCGATCGCGGGAATCACCTCAAAGCTCATGACGCGAGGAAGTTGCGCAGCGTGGCTACGCCGAACGCGGCCGAACGCTCGGGGTGGTATTGCACACCGAAAAAGTTGTCGCGCCGGACTGCAGCCGAGAATTCGCCGCCGTAATCACAGGTCGCCAGTGTCGCCGCACACACCGGCACCGCGTAGCTGTGCACGAAATACGCCCAGCCTTCGCCGGTGTCTCCCGCCAGAAGCGAATTCGGCACGACGCCTTGCACCCGGTTCCAACCCATGTGCGGCACGCGCAGACCGCCGCCATCGTCGAATCGCTGCACGTTGGCATCGATCAGACCCAGACAGCCGACATCGCCTTCCGCGGAACGTGCGCAGAGCAGCTGCATCCCGAGGCAAACACCCAACACGGGTTGCGTCAATGAACGAATCACCTCGACCAGCCCGGTTGCGCCCAGTCGCGCCATCGCCGGCGCGGCGGCACCCACGCCCGGCAAAATTACGTGATCGGCAGCGCGTATGTCCGCCGCATCCGACGTCAATGCCGCCTCCACACCCAGCCGCTGCAGTGCATACCGCACCGACCCGATGTTCGCGCCGCCCGAATCCACCAGCGCCACGCTCATGCGAGCACGCCTTTCGTGCTCGGCAGCGCGACGCCCTCGCGGCACAATGCCTGACGCAGAGACCGCGCTACCACCTTGAAGCAAGCCTCGACCATGTGATGCGCGTTTCCGCCGCGCACCGCGAGATGCAGGTTGGCGCCCAGCGCATCGCACAACGAGCGGAAGAAATGCGGCACCAGCTCGGTGGGCAAGTCGCCCACCCGCTCGCGCGGAAACACACCGTCGAACACGAAACACGCGCGCCCGGACAGATCCAGCCTTGCATCCGCTGCGCTGTCGTCCATGGGCAGCGAAAACCCGTAGCGCGCGATGCCACGCTTGTCCCCCAATGCACGTCGCAGTGCCTCGCCGATCGCGAGCGCGCAATCTTCCACCGTGTGGTGTTCGTCCACATTCGTGTCGCCGACGCAACGCAGCGCCAACGCAAAGCCGCCGTGCTTGCCAAGTTGCTCCAGCATGTGGTCGAAAAAACCGATGCCCGTCGCGACATCCGGCTCGGCCGCTGCATCAAGATCGACACGGACCTCGATGCGGGTTTCGCGCGTGACGCGCCCGACCTCGGCGATGCGCGGGCGGTCCAGCAAGCGATGCGCGATGCCGGACCACGTCATACCATCGGCGCCTATTTGCAATCCGCGCACGCCGAGATTGGCTGCGAGCTGCAGGTCGGTTTTCCGATCACCGACCATTGCCGAATCTGCGCGGCTCCAGCCATCGTCCGCGAGATAGCCGCGCAGCAAACCGACGCCAGGTTTTCGCGTATCGAGGCGCTGGTGTTCGAAGCTGCGGTCGATGAGGATGTCGTGGAACTCCACCCCCTGCGAGGCCAGGACACGCAGCAGCAGTTGCTGGGGACCATCGAAGTTGGCTTGCGGAAAACTCGCCGTGCCCAGTCCATCCTGATTGGTCACCATCACCAGCTCGTAGCCGGCGGCGACGCAGCGCTGCAGGGCTGCGACCACGCCCGGCATCAGGTCGAACTTCGCGAAGCTGTCGAGTTGTTCGCCCGGAGGCTCAATCAGGAGGCAGCCGTCGCGATCGAGAAACAGAAATTTCCGCATCATGCCGTCAGCTCCGCTCGCGCCGCCCTTGAGGAGACGTTCCGCACGACTGCCAGCGATCGCAGCAGGGCCAGTACGCGATCGTTTTCATCGGGCGTGCCGAGCGTGATGCGCAGCGCATCTTCCAGCATCGGGTAACGGCGTACGTCGCGCACGAGCACGCCCGCATCGAGCAATGCAGCGTATGCCGCGCCCGAATCGCCGAATCTCACCGTAAGGAAATTGGCTTGCGACGGCAAGACTTCGCGGACGCACCCCAACGTCGCCAGCGTCTCGCGCACGCGTGCGCGCTCGCGACGGATGGTGGCGATGCGCTCGCGCACAACGCGTTCACCGTCGTCGGACAGCGCATTCATCGCTACGTCCACACACGGTGCGGCGAGCGGATACGGTGACATGAGTTTGCGGAGCAGCGCCACCACGCGCACGTCGGCGAGCAACGTGCCTAGCCTGAGGCCGGCCAAAGCCCAGGCCTTGGACAGCGTCCGCAACATGACCAGGTTGGGCAGCGTCCCGATGCGATCCGAGACACTCCCGAACTCGCCGGCAGGATCGGCGAACTCGACATAGGCTTCGTCGACCACCAGCAGCGCCTTGCCTGCAAGCGTCTCCGCCAGTCGCAGGATTTCGGCGCGCGGCGTGCCGGCACCCGCAGGATTGTTGGGCGCGCACACGAATACCAACTTCACCGCCGGGGTGACGGCCGCCAGCATCGCATCGACGTCCAGCGAAAAATCGTCGCGCAGAGGCACATCGACGACGCCTGCGCCTTGCACCCGCGCGCATACCGCGTACATCCCGAACGTCGGCGATGAAATCAGGATCGCATCGCGCCCCGCGCCGCAGAACGCCCGCACCAGCAGGTCGATGCCTTCGTCGCTGCCACGGCCGATCAGCAACTGGTCGACACCGAGGCCGTACAAGCCCGCGAGACGCACGGCCAACGCAGACGGTTGCGGTTCCGGGTAGCGATTCCACGTTGTGTTGCACGCAAATGGCGGCCAAGGTGACTCGTTGGCGTTGAGCAGGGTCGAACCGCCGCGCGCCTCCATTCGCGCCGAGGAGTAGGGTTCCAGGGTCAGAATTTCCGGTCGCGCGAGATCCAGCGGGTTCATGCCACCGACCTCGTGCGCACGGAATCTTGCGTACCGCCTGCCAGCGTCGCCAGACGCAAGCTGACCGCGCGGCGATGTGCATCGAGTCCTTCGGCTGCTGCCAATGTTTCTGCACAGGGTCCCACCGCGCGCAGCGCTTCCGCGCTGCATGTCTGCATGGTGACCTGTTTCTGGAAACTCGCCACCGACACGCCGCTGCAACTGCGCGCCCAGCCGTAGGTGGGCAGCACGTGATTGCTGCCGCTGCAGTAGTCGCCCAGCGATTCCGGCGTCCAGGGCCCGAGGAATACCGACCCCGCGCTTTCGATTGCGGCAAGCCATGCGCGCGGACCGCGGACCTGCACGATCAGGTGTTCGGGTGCGTAACGGTTGCTCAGGACGAACGCTTCCTCGATCGAGCGGACCTTGATCAAACGGCTGTGCTGCAGCGCATCGGCGGCGATCGCTGCGCGCGGCAGCGCGGCGCACTGGCATGCGACTGCACGTTCCACCGCATCCAGCAGCGCGGCCGAATCGCTCACCAGCAACACCTGCGAGTCCGGGCCGTGCTCGGCCTGCGACAACAGATCCGCGGCGACGAATCCCGGGTCGGCCGCATCATCGGCGATCACGAAAACTTCGGAAGGCCCCGCGGGCATGTCGATCGCGGCGCCGTCCGGATCCGCGGCCACCTGCAATTTGGCTTCGGTGACCCAGGCATTGCCGGGTCCGAACAGCTTGTCGCAACTCGGCACCAACGCGGTGCCATACGCCATCGCCGCGATTGCCTGCGCGCCGCCCGCCTTGAACACGCGATGCACGCCGAATTCGCGCGCGGCGTACAGCACCGCCGGATCGCAGGTTCCGTCGGCGCGCGGCGGCGTGCACAGCATGACTTCACGACAACCCGCGAGTCGCGCGGGAATCGCCAGCATCAATACGGTGGAAGGCAACGGTGCGCTGCCGGACGGCACGTACAGGCCGGCCCGCCCGATCGCGCGCGACACGCGTTCAACGCGCAGCCCGGGCGCCGTTTCCAGCGCGACGTCCGCGACCCGACCGGCGTGATGGAACGCCTCGATGCGCGTGGCCGCTTCGGCAATGGCCTGCTTCAATGCGGGATCGACCGATGCCGTCGCCACGTCGAATTCGCGCTTGGAAACCTCGGCGCTTTCGGTGGTCGCGTTGTCGAATTTCGCGGTGTATTCGCGGAGCGCCGCGTCGCCGCGTGCGCGCACGGTGGCGATGATGACCTGCACCGCCGCCCGCAGCGCATCGCTCCGCGACAGCGGCGGGCGGGACAACGTTCTCTCGCGTTGCGCTTCGCCGAGCAACGACCAGTCTAGGCGTTTCATGCCAGCGCCCTCTCGACAGGCAGCACGAACAATTCACGCGCGCCCGCGCGCTGGATGGCTTCCAATTGCCGCCAACCCAGTTCGTCCGCGCACAACGCCTGCAGCATCACCTGTCCGGGCTGGCCATCCATCTGCAGTACCGTCGCGCATGGCGCCCCGGGCAGCACCGCTACGATCGCCTCCACGCTGGCGCGCGCCGCCTGCAGCAGCAGCAACCGCGAGCCGCGCACACGCACCACCCCGTCGATGCGTCGCAACAGCAATTCGATGGCATCGCGGCGGCCGTCCGCCGGCAGCATGGCGGAGCCGACCAGCACGGCTTCGCTGTCCAGCACGCTATCGACTTCGCGCAACTGGTTGGCGGCGAGCGTCGCGCCGGACTGCACCAGATCGCAGATGGCGTCCGCCGTGCCGAGGCGCGGTGCAATTTCGACCGAACCCGCAAGGGTCACGATTTCGGCATCGACTCCATTCGCACTCAGCCAGTCGCGCAGAAGATTGGGATACGAAGTAGCAATGCGCAACCGCGCCAGCGAGCCGACCCCCGCGTAGGCCATGTCCTGCGGCACCGCGATTACGAGCCTGCACGCGCCAAACGCGAGATTCCGCAGACATTGCAACGCCGTTTGCCGGGCGGCAGCGTTCTCGGCCAGCACATTACGCCCGACGATGCCGAGATCGCACACGCCTTGCGCGATCAGGCCCGGGATGTCGTCGTCGCGCACCAGCAACAGATCGACCGGCTCGCCATCGCCGTAGCAGAACAAGCCGTCGCGGCTTCGCCGGAAACGCAAACCGCAGCGGTCCAGAAGATCGAAGCACGGCTCGCTCAGGCGACCCGATTTCTGCACGGCGATACGCAGGCGCTCGCGCGGCATCATGCCCGCTGGCTCCGGCGCCGGCGATCGGCCTGCAAGACGCGCGCAGCCGCTGTCCGGTAGCCGCCGCTGCCCTGGTTCAGAAAGCGCGCGACCCGCCCGATGGTGGTGATGCTGACCGCGGTGTGTTCATGGATTTCCCGATAGGGCGTGCCCTTCAGCACGTGCGGCACCACGGTCCACCGGTCGACCAGCGCTTCCAATTCGGCCGGCGTGCACAGGTCGCGCAGGAAGGCGCGCATTTCCGCGACGTCGCGCAGCGCCAACAGCGCCTTGCACAATCCGGTTTCGGCCGAATCGGAAGATGTTTCGGGATCGAGCGCTCTGCGTTTCATATGTTTTGCACCGGGTTTGCTGCAAGACCAATGTAATAACGTGCTAGTACATTGGTCGCAGATCGTAACGGCCCGCCGGGCGCGGCGCAAGAGCACCGAACGGGATCACTTCAGGATAGGTTCAAATGCCGGGCGCCGGCCCGGTCGCGAACGCACGCTCGCGCACCAATCGGCACGCTTCGGCAAGATCGTGCTGCATCGCGCGATCGCGATGCATGAAGGCGATGGTCTCGCGCAAGCGTGCATGTGCCGCGTGTACCGCCTCGCCCGGGCGGAATGCGTCAGCTCCGACCAGCTCCGATGCCAGCGTCTGCACTTCACGGGCGAATGCGCCGTAGTGCGCGTGGCTCTCACGCGGTGCGTGTTCGACCTTGGCCGCCAGTGCCTGCCAGCCGCCGCGGCGCGCCAGCCCGCGTGCCGCGTTCAACATCTCGTTGCGGTAATCGAGCGCCTGCGCGGCGGTGTACAACTCAAGCGCCAGCACGTCCGACAGATCGCGCGTCATGTCCAGCACCTGGCGCGCCTCATTCGCACCCATCGACACGTGGTCTTCGGCGTTGGCGCTGGTCGGAATGGAATACACGCTGGCCGGATGCGCGCGCGTGGCAAGATCGTTCACCAGCGCCGCCGCGGTGTACTGCACGATCATGAAACCAGAATCGGTGCCGTCTTCGTTGCCCGTCAGGAATGCCGGCAATCCATCGTTCGTAGCCGGATCGACCAGCTTGTTGAGGCGGCGTTCGGAAATCGACGCAAGCACCGGGATCGCCGCCTTCACATAGCTCATCACCAGGGCCAGCGGCATGCCGTGGAAATGGCCCGCGGAAATCACCTGCTCCTCGATGTGCTGCGCGCCTTCCGCGTCCGGGAAGATCAGCGGGTTGTCGGTGACCGCATTCAATTCGATGTCGACGACGCGGCATGCCTGTACCCACGCGTCGCGTACCGCGCCGTGTACCTGCGGCATGCAGCGCAGGCAGTAGGCATCCTGCGGTTGGTGCTTCTTGCCGCCGCGGAACGGCAGGAAGCGCCGGTAGAACGCCTCACGACCATGGCGCTGGTCGACCGGCACCCATTCCCAGCGGATGTCGAACGACAGTGCCTGTTCTTCCTGCGTCGCCCACGCCTGCGCGGTCCAGGTGCGGAAACGCGGAACGAGATGATACGGAATGTCGATCAAGGTGGATCCCGCCAGCAACCCGCGGACGTGGCGGGCCGCCGCAACCTGGCCCGGATGCGGGCGCAGCGCGTGCACTTCCTCGCGCAACGCGCCGCTGCGGCCCGCAAAGGCGTCCAACGTCATTGCGGCAGCAAGGTCTGCGACCCCCAGCAGGTATTCCAACTCGTCCAGCGCCAACACGGACGTCGCCAGCATCTGCGCGGTACCGTTGTTGAGCGCCAGTCCTTCCTTGAAAGACAGCCTCACCGGCTGCAAGCCGGCGCGGCGCAGGGCTTCGCCGCCGGTCATGCGCTCGCCTTCGTAGAAGGCCTCGCCGTCGCCAAGCAGCACGATCGCAAGATGCGACAGTGGCGCGAGATCCCCGCTCGCCCCCACCGAACCCTTCGCGGGCACCGCCGGCACGATGCCGCTGTTCAACATCGCGGTCAGCGCCTGCAAGGTTTCCACGCGGATACCGGAATGACCGCGCATCAGCGTGTTGATGCGGATCACCAGCATCGCACGCACCACATCAGGTGCCAGCGGCTCACCCACGCACACCGCGTGGGTGATGATGAGATTGTGCTGCAATTCCTCGGGCAGCGTTTCGTCGCGCGGATCGGGATTGCCGCCCGGCAGTTCGTCGCGCGCGCGATGCGCGCCCAGCAACTTGTCGGCGTTGCTGCCGAAACCGGTGGTGACGCCGTAGATCGGCTCGCCGCAGCGTACCTTGTCGGCGATGAAGTCGGCGGCGCGCTGCACCTTTTCGAGCTGCGCCGCATCGAGTTCGACCATCGCGCCGTGTCGTGCCACCGCGATCACGTCGTTGCGCGTGAGATGGCTGCCATCCAGCCGAACCGTCGTCATGCCACTTGCACCTTCTCTTGCGCCAGTTCCACCCGCAACGACTTCACCAGTTCCGCGCGTGGCACCTCGAACTGGTCGCCGCGACGGAGATCCTTCACCGCCACCGCGTCGCGCGAAAGCTCGTCCCCGCCCGCCACCACCGCGAACCGGATGCCGGCGCGATCGGCGTACTTCAACTGCTTGCCCAGCTTGCCGCCTTCCAGCGCGACTTCGGTGGCGATCCCGGCGTCGCGCAGTTCCTTCGCGATCGTCAGACAGTGCGACAACTGCGCGGCATCCATTTGCGTGACCAGCACCTGCACGCTGCTGTCGGCGGCCCTCAACATCCCGGCTTCGCGAAGTTGCCAGAAAAGGCGCGTCAATCCGATCGAAATGCCGACGCCCGGGAGTGTCGACTTGGTGTAATTCGCTGCGAGGCTGTCGTAACGTCCGCCGGAACAGATCGAACCGATGTCCGGGTGATCGTTCAAGATCGTTTCGTACACGGTGCCGGTGTAGTAATCGAGCCCGCGCGCAATCGAAAGGTTCAACGCGTACGCCGACTCCGGCACGCCGAACCCGGCTACCGTATCCAGCACGTCGCGCAGCTCCGCCCTGCCCTGCTCGAAGGTATCGGTTCCCCTGCCGAGCGCATCGAGTTTCGCGTGTGCGTCGGCCAGCGACGTGGAACGCACTTCGACGAATTGCATGATCCGCTCCGCGCCTTCTGCGGAGAGATCGAACTGCTCGCCGGTCAACACGCCGCGCACATAATCCGCGCCGCGCTTGTCCAGCTTGTCCACCTCGCGCAGCACCAGCATCTGCTTTTCGCTGTCGCTGATGCCGAGGCCTTCGAAGAAACCGCGCATCAGCTTGCGGTTGTTGAGCTGGATCGTGAACGCGCCGATGTCCAGCGCGTGGAACACCGCGTGGATCACTGCCGGGATTTCGGCGTCGTAACGGATCGACAGGCTGTCCTTGCCGATCACGTCGATGTCGCACTGATAGAACTCCCGGAAACGACCGCGTTGCGCGCGCTCGCCGCGATACACGCGCTGCATCTGGTAGCGCCGGAACGGAAACGCCAATTCGCGCTCGTGTTCGGCCACGTAGCGCGCCAGCGGCACGGTGAGATCGAAGCGCAACGCGTGTTCGGGGCGGCCCGGTTGATCCGGCGCCCGCTCCAGCGCGCCCGTCGACTGCACGAAATACACCTGCCGCTCGGTTTCGCCGCCGCTCTTGGTCAAAAGAATGTCGGCGAATTCAATCGCCGGGGTCTCGATCGGCAGGAACCCGTACATCTCGAACCCTCGGCGGATTGTGTCCAGCATCGACTGGAACGCGATCTGCTCGCGTGGCAGCAGTTCCAGCGTGCCCGGCATCGTGCGGGGCGTGGTCAGCGCCATCGTTGCGTCTCGTGATAAAACCGCAAGAGTAGCAGCGCGCAGCCCCATCTTGCGCACGCGAAGCTCCGCCAAGTATCATTTGCGGCTCGCTGCGGGGTTCCTGCCCCGTGCGAACCGTCGGGGTGTAGCTCAGCCTGGTAGAGCGCTACGTTCGGGACGTAGAAGTCGCAGGTTCAAATCCTGTCTCCCCGACCAAATCGTTGCGGAAGAGCTGCCTGCCTCAGCTCGCCGCCGCCCGCTTGCTGTTGCTGGTGGATGCTCACCCGAAGCCGAACTGTTGCCGTTGGTTTTCGGACGCGCGGCGATCGATAGCCGAAAAGCCACGCTACATCGGAAAAGCCACGCTACATCGTATGCGTCGGCTTGTCCCCGCCCTGCAGGCCGGCCAGCAGGGTCTCGATCTTGGTGCGGGCGTTGTCGCCGTCGGCGTTCTCGGCGAACTGCACGCCGATGCCGGCCGGACGATTGCCCTGTGCGGCAATTGGCGTAATCCAGACCACCCGACCGGTGGTCGCCACGCGTTCGGTCTCCTCCGGCAGCGTCATCAGCAGGAACACCTCGTCGCCGAGGTTGTAGCGCTTGTTGGTGGGCACGAACAGGCCGCCGCCCTTCACGAACGACATGTAGGACTGGTACAGCGTCTGCTTGTCCCTGATGACGATCGGCAGGATGCCTTGACTGCCCATCCCGCCCATGCCGCCTGCACCACCCATCATTGCCATGTCTCCGCCCCTGGTGATCAACGCGATCAGCTTGCCGCCACAGACAAGCCGCGGTCAAGCGCCGAAACGACACCAGCCCCAGCCGTCGAATACCCATGGCGATGGCAGCGGGCAATACAGCTTGACGTAGTACGGCGGTCGCAGCACGCGCGAGGGGCGCGCGGCGGGATTGCCGTCGCGCCAGAACAGCGTGGCGTCGTCGCCGGCACCCAGCCGCACCCGTTCGCCACCGGCCGCGTCTACCGCGAGCAAGGCCAGGAAAGGACGCAAGGCGCGTGGCGGCAACCATGGAAGGGTCGCGCCGGCGCGGTCGTGGCAATCCAGTCCGGCCACGAAATCTTCCGTGGCGGCGGCAAAGCGCAGGAAGCGCCCACGGCTCAGGGCGATCTGGCTGGCGTGCGCCTCGATTGCGCGACGCTTGCGCAGGCGCTCGTCGTCGCTCAGCGCGAACACCGCGCGCTGCGGCACGCCGGATTGCGAGCGGCCGTGCAGCAGGTAACCGAGACAGTCCGGTTTGCGCAAACCGGGTGAGGTCTGGAACACCATTTCCATCAGCACGTGGATCGCGCTGTGATCGGGGTGCTTGTCGACCAGATCGGGCAATGCCAACACCGTCGGGCGCTCGCGCACGAGCAGTTCGCGCATTGTCGCCAGCATCGCCGCCGTGTCGTCCAGCAGCATCCAGGTGACGCTGCCATCCGGCCAGCCGAGCCGGTGTACATGATCGGCATCGACACCGAGCGCACGCAATGCGGCGTCGGCTTCGCCGCGCCGCCGCGCCGCCCAGCCTGCCCGCTGGTGCGGGCCGATCCAGGCGCGCCGTTCCAGCACGCGCTGCGGCCAGGGATTGTTTTCTCCGTCGCTGGCAAACACCACACTGACCCCGGCGCCGTAGCCAAGCGCGCGCTGGATCAAGCCACCGGTCGCCAGTGACTCGTCGTCCGGATGCGGCGCCATCACCATCAGGTTGGCGCCCGGACGCTTCAGCAGCGCATCGGGATCGAGCAGGTCAGAGGGTTTTTCCAGACGCAAACCGGCATCCTTTCATTGCGCGCAGGGTTTGACCGCGGAGCGGAGCGCGGCGCGATTGTGCCCGGAAGTGGTTGACCCGGCACTGACCGGACATCCACACATCGCCCTGGCGTCCGAGCAGTCTTCGGACGATCAAGCAATCTCCGATCAATCCCATCACCCGTCATCCGGCGAAAGCCTGGATGACGAGCAAAAGAGCCTCCTCAGCGTGCCACGACCGGCAAGCCATTCAACCAGTCGAACAAGGCCAGATCGCCGCGCAAGGGACCGTTCAACAGCGCGCGCAGGCGATTCGCCTCGGCGATGCGCTCGGCTACCGTTTCGTCACTCCAGCCCGGATCGAAGCGTGCGCGTTCACCGTGGGCGCGCGTGCGCAACGCGCTTTCGAGCAGGCGCGACGCCTGCTCCAGCCGTTGTTGCGGCTCATCACCCGCCCAGGTCCGCCCGATGGCCCGGGCATCGGCACGGCCCGCGGCCAGCGCCAGCAAATCGCGTGCGACTTCCTGACGGCGCTGCATGCCGCCCTGCTCCGCCAGCAGCCAAGCCTGACCCGGATTGCCGCCAGCTGCGGCCAGCACGGCGTCCGCGGATTCGACGCCGCGCGTTTCCAGCCACGTCAACGCCTCGTTCGGCGGCGGTACGACAATATCGATGCGCTGGCAGCGGCTGCGGATCGTCGCGCTCAACCGTCCCGGCTGGTCGGCCACCAGCACGATCAGGCTGGCCCCGGTCGGCTCCTCCAGCGTCTTCAGCAAGGCGTTCTGGGCCGCAACATTCATCGCGTCGGCAGGGTCGATCACCGCAACCTGCCAGCCGTCGAGCTGGCTGGACATCGCGAGGCGTGCCGACAGCTCGCGAATCTGGTCGACCACGATTTCCTTGCGTATCACGCCGGTCTTGGGATTGGGCTCCAGCTTCACCCGCATCCGGTCGGGATGGGTGCCGGCCGCGAGCAGCTTGCACGTGCGGCACGAGCCGCACGCGTGACCGCCTTTCGGTGTCTCGCACAAGCGCGCGCGCACGAACATCTCGACCAGGGCCCGCTTGCCGAGGCCGCCGGGTCCGCACACCAGCAGCGCATGTGGCAGCGTGCCATTGGCCGCGCGCGCAGCGAGCAGACTCCAGGCGGGTTCGCACCACGCCGGCAACGGATCGCCCGGCGCGATGGCGGTGACGATGGTTTCCTCGTCCGTCATGTCGTGACGTCCGCCCGCAATGCGTCGATGGCCGCCACCGCCGCCTGCAGCACGGCGTCGGCAGGCTGCAAGGCGTCGATGACGCGGAAGCGCGCCGGTTCCGCCTGCGCGCGCGCGAGATACGTCGCACGTACGCGCTCGAAGAAATCGTCGCGCTCGACCTCGATGCGATCCGCATCGCTGCGCTGGCTGGCACGCGCACGGCCGTGCGCGACCGGAAGATCCAGCAGCAAGGTCAGGTCCGGCTTCAAGCCGCCGGTGGCGATGCGTTCCAGTTCGCCGATGCGTATGGCGTCGACGCCGCGTCCGCCGCCCTGATAGGCGTAACTCGCGTCGGTGAAACGATCGCACAGGACCCAGCGACCGGACACCAATGCTGGTTGCAATACTTCGCGCACCAGTTGCGCGCGCGCCGCGAACATCAGCAGCAATTCCGTTTCCACCGCCACGCCGCGATGCGCCGGATCGAGCACCAGCGCGCGAATGGCTTCGCCCACCGGTGTGCCGCCGGGTTCGCGCGTGTACAGCACGTCCATCCCGCTGCGTTCGAAATGCGCGCGAAGACCGGCCAGCAACGTACTCTTGCCCGCGCCCTCGCCACCCTCGAGGCTGATCAAGCGCCCCTTCATTGCTTCTTTTTTTCCAGGATGTATTTCCTTACCGCGGCAGTCTGCTCGGCCAGCGTCGCGGAGAACTCATGCGTGCCGTCGCCCTTGGCGACGAAGTACAGCGCGTCGCCCGCCGCGGGATGCAGCACGGCGTGGATCGCGGCCCGGCTCGGCAGCGCGATCGGCGTGGGCGGCAGGCCGGCACGCATGTAGGTGTTGTACGGCGTGTCGGTTTCGAGATCCGACTTGTGGATCTTGCCGGCGTAACTCGAACCCATGCCGAAGATGACGCTGGGGTCGGTATCGAGCTTCATGCCCAGCTTCAGCCGCCGCTCGAACACGCCCGCGATCTGCGGACGCTCGGCCGGCACCGCGGTTTCCTTCTCGACCAGCGAGGCGAGGATCAAAGCTTGATACGGCTGCTGGATCCAGATCGAGGTGTCGCGCCCGGCCCACTCCTCCGCAAGAAAGTCCTGCATCGCCTTGTGCGCGCGCTTCAGGATGTCGAGGTCGGACATGCCGAGCACGTAATCGTAGGTGTCGGGCATGAATTCGCCTTCCGGCGACCGGCCGGCATCGCCAAGCTTCGCCATCACCTGATCGTCGCTCAAGCCTGCGATGGCATGCGCGAGTTTCGGCGCGTGCTGCAAGGCCTGCCGTACCTGCGCAAAAGTCCATCCGTCAACCAGCGTGACGCGCCGATGCAGCACCTTGCCAGCCGCCATGTTTTCCAGCAGCACCGTCGGCGTCATGCCGGGCGCGAGCGCGTACTCGCCGGCGTGCAACTTGTTGGCGACGCCAAGGCGCATGGCCAGCGCGCGCCACAGCAGCGGCGGCGCATCGGTGAATTTTTCCTGCCGCAATTGCGCAACGATGCCGTTGAAACCCTCCCCCCGGGCGATTTCCACCGTCTGTCCCGTGGCGCGCACGTTCAACGGCGTGCGGGTGAAGTGCAGATACGTGATGCCGGCCCACGCGATGGCCGCGATGATCGCCAACACGATGACGATCGACAAGGTACGCACGATGGCGTTGCCGTTGCTGAGGCGCGCGTGTGGGGTGTCGATCCGGATCATCCGGCCAGTCTAAACGATCGTGATCGGCTGCAAGACCGCCCGTGCACCCATCAGATCCGCTTGAACAGCAGCGTGCCGTTGGTGCCGCCGAAGCCGAACGAGTTGGAAATTGCAATGTCGATCTTGCCGTCGCGCGCGGTGTTCGGCACGAAATCCAGATCGCAGCCTTCGCCGGGTTCGTCGAGGTTGATGGTCGGCGGCAACACGTTGTCGCGCATCGCCAGCAAGGTGAAGATCGCTTCCACACCACCGGCCGCGCCGAGCAGATGTCCGGTTGTGGATTTGGTCGAACTCATCGCGAGCTTGTAAGCATGGTCCCCGAACACGCGCTTGGCCGCATGCACCTCGCCGAGATCGCCCAGCGGCGTCGAAGTGCCGTGTGCGTTGATGTATTGCACCGCGGCCGGATCGACGCCCGCATCCTTCACTGCCGCCTCCATGCAACGGGCCGCGCCCTCGCCACCCTCGCTGGGCGCGGTGATGTGGTAGGCGTCGTCGCTCATGCCGAAGCCGGCCACCTCCGCGTAAATGTGCGCGCCGCGCGCCTTGGCGTGTTCGTATTCCTCCAGCACCAGCAAGCCGGCACCGTCGGACAGCACGAAGCCATCGCGGTTCTTGTCCCACGGCCGGCTGGCGCGGGTCGGGTCGTCGTTGCGGGTGCTCATCGCGCGTGCCGAGCAGAACCCGCCGACCGCGGTCGCGGTGACGGAAAATTCGGCGCCGCCTGTCAACATCGCGTCGGCGTCGCCGTACTGGATCATCCGCATGGCCAAGCCGATGTTGTGCGTCGCCGTGGTGCAGGCGGTGACGCAGGCGATGTTCGGACCTTTCAGTCCGTGGATGATCGCAAGATTGCCGGACGCCATGTTGATGATGCAGCCCGGCACGAAGAACGGCGAGATCTTGCGTGGACCGCCTTCGTAATAGGCCAGCGTGGTGCGCTCGATGCTGGCGATGCCGCCGATGCCGGCGCCCACCGCGACGCCGATCCGCGGCGCATTGGCCTCGGTGATTTCGAGGCCGGAATCCTTCAGCGCTTCGGCGCCCGCGGCGATGCCGTAGTGGATGAAGGTGTCCATCTTCTTGACGTCTTTCGGCGGGATGTATTGCGCCGGGTCGAAGCCCTTCACCTCGCCCGCGATGCGGGTGGGGAAGGCGCTGGCGTCGAAGTGCGTGATCGGGCCGATGCCGCTTTTGCCCGCAATCACGTTCTGCCACGCCGTCGCGACGTCGTTGCCGACGGGCGAAATCATGCCGAGGCCGGTGACCACTACACGCCGCTTGCTCATGGGAACTCCAGATTGGAAAACTCGGTTCACGCAACCGTGCCTGGCAACGGGCACCCGGCCACGTTTACTTGATCACCGTCACTCGCGCCCTTCATGTGCGCTCAGTCCGTGTGGACTGTTCTGCGTGCTCCCGCGCGCCGCTGCTCACCCATACGCGGGCGCATTGTCCGTAGCCCATCAACGCAAAAGCTGCGCACGGAAGGCGCAGCTTTCGGGTTGCCGCATCGCACAAGGTCGCGCCGCCGAAGGGCATGCGCCGAAGTCCTTCGATCAGGACTTGACGTGCGCCTTGATGTAATCCACCGCCTGCTGGACAGTGGTGATCTTCTCGGCTTCCTCGTCGGGAATTTCGGTTTCGAATTCCTCTTCGAGCGCCATCACCAATTCCACGGTGTCGAGCGAATCCGCACCCAGATCGTCAACGAACGAGGCATTCGGCGTGACGTCCTCTTCCTTGACCCCCAACTGATCGACCACGATCTTCTTGACGCGCTCTTCGATGCTGCTCATGAGACAGTGCCTCCCGGGACATTGGCATTCGAGGTCGGGACTGACCCTTCCCCACTCGACCCGCACGCGCCGCGGAGGGCTCGCACGGTACAGGTTTTCATTCAAGACCCCGAAGGGCCGGTGCAGCGGTTGTTCGACCTACAGATCGCCACACGAAAGACGCCATATTACAAGGTTCCACCAGCCACGGGAACCGTCCCGCCAGCCCGACCGGCCAATGCGTCATCCGAAGCGGCTGTTGTGGAAAGTCAGGGCAGGAAGCCCATTCTGGTCTTCACGAATCGGGAACGGTCCGGCCGATTCGTTCCTGCAACGAAGCAGCGATCAGGGATCGATCGCACAAATTACGCCATGTACATGCCGCCGTTGACGTGCAGCGTTTCGCCGGTGATGTAACTCGCGGCGGGCGACGCCAGGAACGCGACGGCATGCGCGATATCGCTCGGCTCACCAAGCCGCCCCAGCGCGATCGTGCCTTCCAGCGTCTTGCGCTGATCGTCGGTGAGCGCACGGGTCATGTCGGTGTCGATGAATCCGGGCGCGACCACGTTGACCGTGATGCCGCGCGAACCTATTTCGCGTGCCAGTGATTTCGAGAACGCGATGATGCCGGCCTTGGCCGCGGCGTAGTTGGTCTGGCCGGGATTGCCGGTGACGCCGACCACCGAGGCGATGCTGATGATGCGGCCCTTGCGCGCCTTCATCATCGTGCGCATCACGGCTTTCGACGTGCGATAGACCGAGGTGAGATTGGTGTCGAGGATCGCCTGCCAGTCCTCGTCCTTCATCCGCATCAGCAACTGGTCGCGGGTGATGCCGGCGTTGTTGACGAGGATGGAAAGACCGGCGTGGTTCCTGACGATCGACTCGATCAGCGCTTCGACCGCCGCGCCGTCGGTGACATCCAGCACGCGGCCCTCGCCGCCGTGCGCCGAGAGCCGTTGGCCAATCGCCTGCGCGCCGGCTTCGGTCGTCGCGGTGCCGATCACCGTTGCACCCTGCGCCGCCAGTTCGTCCGCGATCGCCGCGCCGATGCCGCGGGATGCGCCGGTGACCAGCGCGATTTCACCCTGCAATACGTTCGTCATGCCACGCTCCGTGAAAAGATCAGGATTCGGGCCAGACGATGGCCTGCGCCACGATGACGTGCTCGCCATCGAAAGTAACCGCGGGCGATCCGTACAGCACGTATCCCAGCGCCAGTGCTTCGCTGACGCGATGACAGAATGCAGCGTCGTCCGGACCCGTCAGCACTCGATAGATCGGCAAATCACCGGGTGGCTTGCTCATCACATTCCCTCGATCAACTGGAAACGTCGGCCATCGCCTGGGTGATTTCCACGGGCGTGCCGAGCGCGCGCGCGTCGATGGATTTGTCGATGCGCTTGCAGAGGCCGGCCAGCACCTTGCCGGGACCACATTCGAAAATCCGGGTGGCGCCGTTGCGTACCATCGATTGCACGGTGTCGGTCCACAACACCGGCATGTACAACTGGCGCTCCAGCGCGGCGCGGATGAATTCGATGCCGACGTGCGCCTTGGCATCCGCATTCTGCAGCACCGGAATCGTGGGCACCTGCCACGGCAGGTCGGCCATGCGTGCGGCGAGCTGCTGGGCAGCATCGCGCATCAGTGGCGTATGCGACGGCACCGAAACCTGCAGCTTGATGACCTTGCGCACGCCCAGTTCGCCGAGGCGCTGGATGGCCCGATCGACGGCGGCGACGTGACCCGCGATCACAAGTTGGCCGGGGCTGTTGAAATTGGCGGGGGTAACGATTTCTTCGTCGGACACTTCCTTGCAGACCTGCCGGATCACTTCGTCGTCGGCACCCAGCACCGCCGCCATCGAACCGACACCCGCGGGCACTGCGGCTTGCATCAGGCGACCGCGCTCGGCGACCAGCGATGCGGCATCGTGCAATGGCAAAGCCCCCGCGCAGACCAGCGCCGAATACTCGCCCAGACTGTGGCCGGCCATCTGGGCCGGCAACGGACCGCCCTTCGCCCGCCAGACTTTCCACACCGCGACGCTCGCAGCCAGCAATACCGGCTGGGTGTTTTCGGTCTTGCCTAGTTCGGCTTCCGGACCGTTCTGCGCAAGCGACCACAGATCCATGCCGGCGCCGTCCGAGGCTTCCTCGAAAGTTTGGCCGACCTGCGCAAACTCGGCGGCCAGTTCGGCCAGCATCCCGACCGACTGCGAACCCTGGCCCGGAAACACAAAGGCAAGTTGTGGGATCGGGGGCCGGGAACCCGGGACCGGATCGCTTGATGTGCTGTCGCTCATTTCAAAAGATTGCCAATCGGATACGGGATTAAAACAGCGAACTGGCAGGACAGGATCCCGTCCCGGCTTTTGCCGGTCCCTGTCAGTACCTCACCATCGCGGAAGCCCAGGTAAACCCCCCGCCGAAGGCTTCGAGAAGCAGATTCTGGCCACGCTTGATGCGCCCCGATCGCACCGCGGCATCCAGCGCCAGCGGCACCGAGCCGGACGAGGTGTTGGCGTGCTTGTCGACCGTGACGATCACCTGCTCCATCGACATGCCGAGGCGCTTGGCGGTGGCCTCGATGATGCGCAGGTTGGCCTGGTGCGGGATCAGCCAGTCGATCTGGTCCTCGTGCATACCGGCGGCCTGCAGCGTCTCGTCGACCAGCGCGTCCAGCGTCTTCACCGCAATCTTGAAAACTTCGCGTCCGCTCATGCGGATGCGCACGCCGTGATTCTTTTCGTCGCTGAAGCCCACCGACACCCCGACCGGGTTGTACAGCAGGTCCTTGTAGCCGCCGTCGGCATGCAGGCAAGTCGCGAGGATGCCCGGTTCGTCCGAGGCTTCCAGCACCACCGCGCCTGCGCCGTCGCCGAACAATACGCAGGTTTCGCGTTCGGACCAGTCGACCATCCGGGTGAGGGTTTCCGCGCCCATCACCAACGCCTTCTTCACCTGCCCGGTGCGCACGAAATTGTTGGCGACACCCAGCGCATACATGAACCCGGAACAGGCAGCGTTGACGTCGAATGCCATGCAGCCGTTCGCGCCCAACCGGTTCTGGATCAGGCACGCTGTGGCCGGAAAGATGATGTCGGGCGTGGTGGTGCCGAGCACCACCATGTCGAGTTCGGAGGCCTTGACGCCCGCGTCTTGCAGCGCCTGCAGCGCGGCGCGATAGGCCAGGTCGCCGGTGGTTTCGCCGTCGGCGGCAACACGCCGCTCGCGAATGCCGGTACGGCTGCGAATCCATTCATCGCTGGTGTCGACCAGCTTCTCGAGGTCGGCGTTGGTGACGACGCGCTCCGGCAGCGCGCTGCCGGTGGCGAGGATGCGGGCGTAGGTCAAGGTCTGGATCCCGATTCAGGCGTTGCGGGCGCGTGAAAACGCCGCGGCGCGATCATCGCGCCGCTCGTCGATCTGCAACTTGTGCACATCGCGGCAAGGACGTTCAGTCCTCGTCGACGATCGCCTGCTTGTCCTCGATCACCTTGCGGCCACGGTAGTAGCCGTCCTTGGTGATGTGGTGGCGGCGGTGGATCTCGCCCGAGGTCGGGTCGGTGGCGAGCTGCACCGTGTTCAGTGCGTCGTGCGCACGGCGCATGCCGCGGCGGGACGGGGATTTGCGGCTTTTTGCAACGGCCATGATGGCTCTCCTGAAGGTTTACTCACGCAAAACCGGGCATCCTGCCGCGGTTTGCAAACAAACGCCCGCGGCCAAGCCGCGTCAGTTTGTCGTAGCGCCGCCGGGGCGCCGGATGCACCGGCACTTCCTGTGCCGTGGCCGGCGTGACGCCGGCGGTGTTCAACGATGTTTCGTGCGGTCTTCGAGCAGTTTGCGCAAGTCCGCGAACGGACGCGTGGTGGGCTCGTCCCGCTCTGCATCCTGCGGAGGGTCACCGGGCGTGGTCCATTCGCCCTGCATGATCTCGCTGCCGGGCTTCACGGGCACCAGCGGCAAGGTCAACAACAATTCATCTTCGATCACCCGCCGCGGCGACAACGCGCCGCCTTGCAGCAGCAGCGGTTCGCAATCGCCCGGCAGCGCGTCGGCATCCTGCTCGTCCGCCAGCAAACCGAGCCGGGTGTCGACCGTCGCCGGATACACGAACGGTTCGAGCGTGCGCTGGCATTCGAGCGTCAGCCCCGCACTCAACACCACGTGCAGTTGCGGACCACCCAGTTCGCCCTGCTCGAAGTCCAGTCGATAGGTGACTTCGCCGCGATCATCCGCCAGTGTTTCGACCAATCGCGGCAATTCCGCGACTGCCAGTACACCTTCAAAAGACCGCCGCCCGGCCACCATGCGTTCGGCGTCCACACTCGCTGGCAGGGACGCGGACATAAGCGCGGAATGCTAGATTCCGCACTGCACAAAGTCAACCGCCGAGCAGTCCTTCAGCTTGGCCCGTATCATGCTTGCCAAATCCGCATGCCATTGTACCAGCCCGACCCTTGACCGCCCTGCCCGCAACCTTGCTCGCGATCGTCCTGCCCGCGGTGGTGGCCGTGATCGTCTGCGCGGTCGTGGTGTTTCTGCTGGCCCGCCAGATACGCCATCAGCGCGCGATGCGCACCCTGTATCTGGAGGCCGACGGGCTGGAACACGACCTGAAGGAATGCCGCAATCGGCTCGCGCGCGCGCATGCCTCCATGTCGATGGGACCGAACCAGCCTGCAGCCGGCGAAACCGAGGCGCGTCTGGCGGTCGATGCTGCACTCCGTGAATTGCTGGCGCACCGGTTGTGGCTGCGCGATGAAGCGGACAATGCCAATCAGCGCGAGCTGGATGCCGCCGTCAGCGCGATCGGCAAGGCTCGCGGTGCCTTGGGCAGGCAGCTTCAGGAATTGGATTCCGCGCAACGCGCACTGGAAACCGCGGTGCGGGAAAAAATCGAGGACCTTTCGCAGCGATGAGCACGCCGCGGATCGTGCTGGCATCGACTTCGCGCTACCGGGCCGGATTGCTGCGCCGCTTGCTGGACAATTTCGAACAGATCGCGCCCGACGTCGATGAGCAGCCGCTGCCCGGTGAGGCGCCCGCGGCGCGGGCCGCCCGGCTCGCCACCGTCAAGGCTGCGGCCGTGTCGAAGCAGCACCGCGATGCGGTGGTGATCGGTTCGGACCAGGTGGCGGCGCTGGGCGAAACGATCCTGCACAAGCCCGGCAGCAGCGATAATGCGCACGAACAATTGCGTACAAGCAGTGGAAATACCGTGGATTTCCATACCGGTCTCTGCGTGCTTGACGGCCGCGAGGGGCGAATGCAGACCCACATTGACCATACCCGTGTGGTATTCCGCGCGCTGTCCGACGAGGAAATTCGGCACTACGTCGCGCGCGAGCGCCCGTTCGACTGCGCCGGCAGCTTCAAGTCCGAAGGCGCGGGCATCGCCCTGTTCGAACGCATCGAAAGCGAAGATCCCACCGCGCTCATCGGACTCCCGTTGATCGCGCTGGCACGACTACTGCGGGAGGCCGGCATTCCCGTACCTTGACCCGCTTCGCGCAGACGTGACGCAGGCTGCCGTACACTGGCCGGACGTCTCGATTTGCCCGGAAACCGGCATGGACCAAAGCGTACCTTCAGCCATTGCGGCGCCCACTGATGCCCTGTTGCGCCAGCGACTGGACGGCGCCATTGCGCAAGTCAACGAGGTGCTGGTCGGCAAGAACCGCGCGGTGCGGATGGCCTTCGCGTGCGCGCTCGCGGGCGGGCATCTGCTGGTCGAAGACGTGCCGGGCGTCGGCAAGACGACACTGGCCCATGCCCTGGCGGCCACCTTGGGATTGACCTTCCGGCGCATCCAGTTCACGTCCGATCTGCTGCCCACCGACATCGTCGGCGTCAGCGTGTTCGATCGCGACAGCGGCGGCTTCCGGTTCCAGCCGGGCCCCATCTTCGCGCAACTTCTGCTGGCGGATGAAATCAATCGCGCGACGCCGAAGACCCAGAGCGCGCTGCTGGAAGCGATGGCCGAAGGCCAGGTCACAGTGGATGGCGCGAGCCGTGCCTTGCCGCAACCGTTCTTCGTGGTCGCGACCCAGAATCCGCTGGACATGGCCGGCACTTACCCTCTGCCCGACTCGCAACTCGACCGTTTCATGTTGCGGATTGCGCTGGACTATCCCGACGCCGAGGCCGAACGCCGGCTGCTGGTCGGCGAGGACCGTTCCGGCATGGTGGGCCGGCTGCCGCCGTGCCTGTCCGCGCCCGACATCGTGGCGCTGCGGCTGCGCGCCCGTGCGATCACCGCCAATCCGGCCCTGATCGATTACGTGCAGGCACTGGTGATCGCCAGCCGCAAGCACCACGACATTCGCACCGGCCTGTCGCCGCGCGCGGGGCTTGCACTGCTGGCGGCGGCGCGTGCCTGGGCGCTGCTGGGCGATCGCGACTACACCTTGCCGGAAGACGTGCAGACGGTGTTCGTGGCAGTAGCCGGACACCGTCTGATCCCGGCCCGCACGCTGGCGCGCGACGCCTTGGCACAGACGCTGCTGGACACCGTGGCGGTGGAATAGCGCGATGGATGGCGTCGCGCACCGCGGGTCGTTGGCCGTCGCAGCGCGCACCCTGAACCGCATTCCGGTGCGCGCGCGCGGACGCAAGCCCGAAGCCTTGCCGATCACCCTGGATCGCCGCCGCATCTACATCGTGCCGACGCGCGCAGGGTTCGGATTCGGGTTGGTGCTACTGGTGATGCTGTTCGGCGCCCTGAATTACCAGAACAACGCCGCGCTGCTGCTGACCTGCATATTGGGTGCGGCGCTGGCTGGCAGCATGCTGCTGACCTGGCGCGAATTGCACGACCTGACCTTGCGCGCGCTGCACGCGGAACACGGGTTCTGCGGCGCACGCCTGTCGCTGCAGCTTGCCTTTGCGGATGACGGCCGCAGCCGGCCGGGCCTCACCATTGCCGTCGATGAGCTGGAACAACCCTGCCCGCTTCGTCCGGGCACCGAACGCGCCCGCGTCACCATGCCCACGGACGCGCGCGGCTGGGTCGAGGTGCCGCGGATGCGGATTTCCAGCACGCTGCCGTTCGGGTTGTTCCGCGCATGGAGCTGGATGACCCCCGCACAACGCGTACTGGTGTATCCGCGCATCCTTGCCGACGTCCAGCCGGTCGTGCGCAGCGATGATCCCAACGAACGTATCGCTGGCGGCGATGAATTCGCAGGCCTTCGCGAATACCACCCCGGCGATCCTATCCGGCATGTCGCGTGGAAAGCCAGCGCGCGCCACGCGCACCTGCTGGTGCGCGAGTTCGACCGCGCCGCGCCCGGCCACCCGCTGCGGTTCGACTGGCGCGCGCTTTCGGGCATCGACCGCGAAACCCGCATTTCCCGCCTGACCGGCTGGGTCTGCGACGCCTACGCCGCGGCACATCCATGGGTGCTGATCCTGGAAGACCTGCGTGCGATCGGACCCGCCAACGATGCCGCGCACTACCACCGTTGCCTGACTGCGCTGGCGGAGCTGCCATGACGGGGCACGCTGCCCCGCCCGGCACCCGCATCGTGGCGTCCACGCTGGCGCCGCTGCCTTTCTCGTTGCTGTGCGTGACGGTGTTGTGCGTGCTCGTCGCGCACGCGGCGCATCTGCCCGCCTGGTACACCGCGGCGCTGGCGGTGGTCCTGGCTGCGCGCTGGTGGCAACGCCGTCGGCATCCGCGACGCGTCGACGCCTGGTTGCGCATCACCATGCTCGTCGCGGTATTGGCAAACGCCATCGCCGTATACGGGACGCCGCTCGGCCGTGAACCCGGCGCCGCGATCGTGTGCGGGCTGCTGGTACTGAAGGTGCTGGAAAGCGAATCGGTGCGCGACGCGCGCATGGCGGTCGGCTTCGCATGCTTCATCCTGATGAGCGCGCTGCTGTTCGACCAGTCATTCGGCTTCACCATTCTGGTTGGCTTGATGCTGCTGCCTGCGCTGGCGACTTTGCGCGCATTGCAGCCGGGCTTGCCCGACTTCGGCTGGCTGCCGGCTTTCAAGGCCGGCACCGTGCTGCTGGCCGCCAGCCTGCCCGCCGCGTTGCTCGGATTCCTGTTGATCCCGCGCCTGTCGACGCCGCTGTGGGGCGCCCCCGATCGCGGCGTCGCGCGCACCGGGATCGGTGATCGCATGGCACCGGGCGACCTGCACTCGCTGTTGACCGACAATGCCGTGGCGATGCGGGTCGGCTTCGATGGCGCACCGCCGCCGGAAAGCAAACGCTATTTCCGCGGCATGGTGTTGTGGAAGTTCGATGGCCGCGCGTGGCTGCCCGGCCCCGCCGCGCGCCGACCATCGCGCCCGGTCCCGATCGGCGTCCGCGATCCGGCTACGCATTACGAGGTCACGCTGCTGCCCAGCCATCGACACTGGATGTTTGCGCTGGACGTGCCGATCGACAGTCCCGAAGGCGCGGTCATGGGACCGGACCATACCTTGTGGTCCACCAAACCCATTGACCAGACGCTGCGCTATCGCGTCGCATCGGCCACCGATTACCGGCTTGCCCCGGAGTCGCTCGACCCGCGCGTCCGCGCGGCGGCGCTGGAACTTCCGGCCGGCTTCGATCCCCGTGCGCGGGCGCTTGCGGAAGGCTGGCGCCGCACGGCCGGCGCGAATGACGCCGCGATCATTCGCGATGCACTGGATCTTTTTCACGCCGGCGGCTTCGTGTACGACCTCGACGCGCCGCCGCTCGGTCGCAACAGCATCGACGATTTCCTGTTCGACACGAAGACCGGCTTCTGCGAACACTACGCCAGCGCCTTCACCTTCCTGATGCGTGCCGCGGGCATCCCCGCGCGCGTGGTGATCGGATACCAGGGCGGCTACTGGAACGACTTCGCGCGTTATCTCCTGGTCCGCCAGTCCGATGCACACGCATGGTCTGAAGTCTGGCTCGCCGGGCGCGGCTGGGTGCGCGCCGATCCCACCGCCGCGGTCAGCCGCGTGATTCTCGCGAGCACCGGCGGCGCGGCCGACGACGTGACCGGCGCCGGAAGCAATGGCTGGATGCCGTGGCGCAACCGTTTGGACGTGATCAACCGCTGGTGGGGACAGACCGTGGTCGGTTTCGACGCGTTGTCCCAGGCACATCTGCTGCGGCCGTTCGGCATCGAGCACGCCACCGCGCAGATGCTGGGCGTGGCGTTGGCCATTGTGGTGTTCGCCGCGTTGGGCCTCGGCGCGCTGCTGGCAACCTTGCGTCCGCGCGCCAGGCCGCGCGACGCGCTGACCGCTGCGCAACAGCGCCTGCAGCATCGACTGGCGCGGTTCGGTATCGTGCGCGGCCACGCGGAAGGCCCGCGCGATTTCTACGCGCGTTCGGCCGCAGCGCTGCCCGATTCGTCGGCTGCCCTCGGGGAACTCGCCACCGAATACCTGCATCTGCGTTACGCCGTTCCCGAACCGCCGCCTGAACGAATCCGGGAATTCGTGCGACGCGTGCGTCATTTCCGGCCGCGCCGTGTGGTCAAATAGCTGAAGCGGTCCATCTCGGAGGCATGTCATGTCACGTCGCGTCTTGTTTCTTTCCATCATCGGCGCGCTGGCTTTGGGCGGCTGCGCCACCATTCCGCAGCCGCTGGCCGGCAACTACGCACCGGTGACGCTGGATGCCGCCCGCAGCGGCACCTCCAACGCCGCGCAAGTGCGCTGGGGCGGCGAAATCGTCGAAACCCAACCACAGCAACAGCAAACCTGTTTCTTCGTGCTGGCCGAACCGCTCGATTCGCAGGCAAGGCCGAAGGCCGGCGAGGACAGCCTAGGCCGCTTCGTCGCGTGCAAGCAGGGCTTCTACGATCCGGAAGTGTTCGCCAAGGGTCGCGAGATCACCGTGACGGGTACGCTCGGCGGCACGGTCCAGCACAAGATCGGCCAGTTCGATTACACCTATCCCAAGGTCGAGGCCAACAACGTGTACCTGTGGAAACCGCGTCCCGTGTACACGGCGACACCCTACCCTTACGGACCGTGGGGTCCATGGGGGGGCGGGTTCTGCGATCCGTTCTGGTCACCTTGGGGCTGCGGTTGGGGTGGACCGGCGTTTTTCCCGCCGCGCGTGATCGTGGTGCCGCGCCCCGCGCCACCCCCACCGCCGCCGAAGAAAGGCTGACGATGTGTTCGCGGACGCCCGCGCCAGCGGGCGTCTTCATGCCGGATCGCCGCCTCAGGACATCCGTTCCGGCATTTTCCTGCCCGCCAGCAGATGCACGTGCAGGTAGAACACGGTTTGTCCGCCACCGGCGTTGCAGTTCAGCACGCAGCGGTAGCCATCCTCGGCGAAGCCTTCGCGCTTGGCATATGCGGACGCCGCCAGCAGCAACTTGCCGAGTAGTGGTGCGTCGGCTTCGCCGCAGTCGTTCAAGGTCGGCAACGATTTGTGTTTGGGGATGAACAACGCATGCACCGGCGCCTGCGGGTGGATGTCGCGGAACGCGAGCACGTCTTCGTCTTCGTACACCACATCGGCTGGAATCTCGCGGCGGATGATCTTGTCGAAAATCGTGTCGCTCACGCGCGCTCTCCTTTCTCTATCCGCAACGACATGCCCTGCGATTCGGGCGCGACCAGTCTGAAACCGAACTTCTCGTACAGGCGATCCGCGCTACCGTCCGCGATCAGGCCCACTTGGGTGTAGGGAAATGCACGCGTGTGCACCTGCTCCATCAGCGCCTGCATGATGCGCCGGCCCAGACCGCGCCGCTGCCAGGTCGGCGTCACTGCGATGTCGACCACGAACAGGAACAGGCCGCCGTCGCCGACCACGCGCCCCATGCCGATCAATTCACCACCGGCGCGGATGCAGACCGCGCACCAACTTGCCCGAAGTCCTTCACGCGCACCCGCAGCGCTCATCGCGCTCAGGCCTGCGGCCACCCGCAATGCGAGATATTCCTCCACGGCGGGAATCTGCAGTTGCAACTCGGGTTCTGCTTGTGCCGACATCGTTCACTCCATGGTCAGGCGACTGCCGAATGCGTGCGCGAGCGTGCCGCGGTCGACATATTCGAGTTCGCCGCCCAGCGGCACACCGTGCGCGAGGCGGGTGGCGCGCACGCCGGCCGCGCGGGCGAGTTGTCCCAGCCAGTGCGCGGTGGCCTCGCCCTCCACGGTCGGGTTGGTCGCGATCACCAGTTCGCGCACTTCGCCGTGGCCGAGTTTGCGCGTCAAAAGATCGCCGCCAAGTTCATGCGGTCCCATCCCGTCCAGCGGCGAGAGCCGCCCCATCAACACGAAGTAGCGACCGCGATAGCCGGTGGCTTGTTCGATCGCAAGCAGATCGGCGGGTGTCTCGACCACACACAGCAGTGCGGCATCGCGCGATGCGCTCGCACAAATCGCGCATTCATCCGATTCACTGAAGTTGCGGCACGACTTGCAGTGTCCGATCCGCTGCATCGCCTGCTGCAGCGACGCCGCCAAACGCGTACCACCTTCGCGGTCGCGCTCCAGCAGATGGAAGGCCATGCGTTGTGCGCTCTTGGCGCCGACGCCCGGAAGGCAGCGCAGGGCTTCGATCAGTTCGGCAAGAAGATTGGATTCGGAAGGCATGCACACGCAACTTCGTGAGGGATGGGAAGCAGGGTCGAAAGCGGGGGTCAGAGTCACTTTTCTGAAGCGTGGCTACTTGCGAACGAACGGCTGGAAAAGTGACTCTGACACCCACTCACCGGGGTGACGCTGACCCCGTTCCTTCGTTCAGAACGGCAGCTTGAAACCGGGCGGCAGATTCATCCCGGAACTGACGCTGCCGAGTTTCTGCTGGCTGACTTCGGCGACCTTGTTGACGGCGTCATTGACGGCTGCCGCCACCATGTCTTCGGCCATCTCCGGGTCATCCGTGATCAGCTTGCGATCGATGCGCACGCGGCGCACCTCGTGGCGACCGGTCATGGTGACCTCGACCATGCCGCCACCGGCGCTGCCGGTGACTTCCAGTTTCGCAATTTCTTCCTGCGCGCGCTTCAGGTTCTCCTGCATCTGCTGAGCCTGCTGCATCAATTGTCCGATTTGTCCTTTCATGCCTGTCTGCCTGCGGGTCGAATGCTCTCGGGGATGATTTGCGCGCCGAACTGACGCTGCATGTCCTGGACGAATGGATCATCCGCCAGTGCACGCTCGGCCGCGGCCTGTTCGTCGGAACGCGCCTTGGCTGCACGCGTGGCCGGCGTTTCGGCCACCGCTTCGTGCACGATGCGCACGCGCAGACTGCGGTCGATCGCCTCGCCCAGCTTGTCCTGAAGCTGCTTGCACAACGCGTCGCTGCAAAAAATCATGTGCTCTGGTTTCAGGGCCAGCATCAGCACGTCGCCCTCGAACGATTTCGGCACCGCGTGCTGAGCGAGCAACCCGACCGGACCGCCCAGCCCGGCCCGCCGGATCCAGGCTTCCCAATCGGCCAGGCCCTCGATGCGCGGCGCCTGCGCTTCTGGCGGAGCGGGTTGATCGGGCGCATCGGTGACACCGTGACTGTGCCGCATGATGGGTGATGGCGCAGGCGGCTTCGATACTGCAACTTCGGAGCGCACGGTTGGTGTACGTTCGCGGGCCGACGTCTTGCGCTCTTCGCCTGCCTCACCGGATCCGCCCCCGCGAAACGCCAGCATCCGCAACAAGGTCATTTCGAATCCGGAGCGGACGTCCGGCGCCAGAGGCAGATCGCGGCGCCCCTGCAACGCAAATTGGTACCAAACCTGCACGTCCTCGGGGTCGACTTCCATCGCGAGCACGTCGAGCACTTCGCGTTCGGCTTCGTCGCCCGCAAAACCCGGCACCAGTTGCCGCAACTGGATACGATGCAGCGCGGTCGCGAGTTGTTCCAGCACCACCGCGAAATCGGGGGACAAACCAGCGACGCGATCGGCCTCGTCCATCAACGCCTTGCCGTCGCCGTCGGCCAACGCGCGCAACAATGCGCCCACGTCGTTGTCGGCGATCGTGCCCAGCATCGCGCGCACGTCGTCCGTGCGCAGCGCGCCGCCGCCATGTGCAATGGCCTGATCGAGCAACGACAAGCCGTCGCGCAGCGAACCATCCGCGCCACGCGCGAGCGCTTCGATCGCGCCATCGTCGAAGCCGACGCTTTCCCGGCCCAGGATCATCCGCATCTGCCCGGCGATCTGCTCCGGCAGCAAGCGCTTCAAGCCGAACTTCAGGCAACGCGACAGCACCGTCACCGGCAGCTTTTGCGGATCGGTGGTGGCGAGCAGGAACTTCACGTGCTCGGGCGGCTCTTCCAGCGTCTTCAACAAGGCGTTGAAGGCGCTCTTGGAGAGCATGTGCACCTCGTCCACCAGATACACCTTGTAGCGCCCCTGCGCGGGCGCGTACTGCGCGTTCTCGATCACCTCGCGGACGTCGTCCACACCGGTGTTGCTGGCCGCGTCGATTTCGATCAGGTCCACGAAACGGCCGGCATCGACCGCCTTGCAGATCGCGCATTCGCCACACGGATGCGCCGACATGCCACGCTCGCAATTGAGCGACTTGGCGAAGATGCGCGCGATGGTGGTCTTGCCGACGCCGCGCGTGCCGGTGAACAGATACGCGTGGTGCACGCGTCCGGAATCCAGCGCGTGGGTCAGCGCCTTGACGACATGTTCCTGCCCGACCAGTTCACCGAACTGCTTCGGGCGCCATTTGCGGGCGAGGACCTGATAAGTCATGGGCACGATCTGTGGGCGGTTACCCATTGTGCCAAGTCGGGGCAGCGAGACCAAGGCCGGAATGGCGGCGGCCCCGTCAGCGGATCTCCGGCGCACGAGTCAATCGATACCGTTGCTTCCTTCCGGATCTGGCGGGGTTTTCGATCTATCGTCGTCGGGGGGTGAGAAGCGGCGTTTACGTGATGCCGGTGGCATCGCGTGCCGCTTAGAACGGGCGGCCATGGATGGCCGCACCGGCGCCCAGCACCATGGATGGTTGCTCGCCCGGAATGGCGGCGGCCCCGTCAGCGGATCTCCGGCGCACGAGTCAATCGATACCGTTGCTTCCTTCCGGATCTGGCGGGGTTTTCGATCTATCGTCGCGGAGGCACCAACGGGGCCACCATGAACTTGAAACTGGCGGAGAGGAAGGGATTCGAACCCTTGAAGCGGGGTTTAGCCGCTTACACACTTTCCAGGCGTGCTCCTTCGACCGCTCGGACACCTCTCCGAGAAAGTGAACGGAGCAGAGTACCGGCGTCGCTGCTTTCAGGCAATCATTTCGGTGCGGATTCCGGGTGCAGCCACTCGGAATCGCCCTCGACGTAGTGCTCGCGCTTCCAGATTGGCACGCGCGCCTTGACCTCGTCGATCACATAGCGGCATGCCTCGAACGCCGCCGCTCGGTGACCCGCCGACACGCCCGCCCACACCGCGACATCACCCAGCGCGAGATCGCCGACACGGTGGATGCATGAGATGCGTTCGACCGCGAACCGGCCGCGCGCTTCCTCGACGATCCGGCGCCCCTCGGCCTCCGCCAACTCGATGTAGGCTTGGTACGAAAGCCCATTCACTGCCCGCCCTTCGTTGTAGTTGCGCACGCGCCCTTCGAAACACACGACCGCGCCCGCTCCATCCGCTTCAAGTCCGTGCTGCAGGCCGGCGACATCGATGGCCGCCTCGCTGATCGCGAACATGTCAGCCTCCGCTCACTGGTGGCACGAACACGACTTCATCATTGTCGACGAGCCGGTGGTTCCAATCGGTGAAGGCGCCATTGACCGCCACGCGCAGGCGGTCCGGCGTGAATGTGAACCCATGCCGCGCCGCCAGTTCCGCGTACAGTGCGCGAACGTTGCCGGCGTCGCTTGCGACTTGTTCCTCGGCGCGGCCGGCGGCGTCGCACAACGAAGCGAAGTACAGCAGCCGGTAACTCATCGCGCCCTCGACCGCTTGCGCGGCGCGGCTTTCCCCGCCCTCACTTCGCGCTTGCCGCCGGATTTCTCCAGCAACCGCACACGTTCTATCAAGATTTCATGCGACAGCGCCTTGCACATGTCGTAGATCGTGAGGGCCGCGACGCTGGCGCCCGTCAGCGCTTCCATTTCGACGCCGGTCTTGTGCGTGATCGCGACTTCGCAACGGATGGCGAGTTCGGTGTCCGACACGAAATCCGCTTCAATCCTGCAACGTTCGATCGCCAGCGGATGGCAGAACGGAATCAATTCGTGCGTGCGTTTTGCGGCCATGGTGCCGGCCACGATCGCGGTATCGATCACCGGCCCCTTCTTGCTGCGCATCCCGCCATCGCGCAAGACATCCGCGACGCCTTTTGGAAAGCGCACCACGGCCTCGGCAACCGCGCTCCGCGCGGTGGCGGTTTTCGCGCCGACATCCACCATGCGCGGGCGATTGGATGCGTCGAGATGGGAGAGTTTCGTGCGGCTCATTGCCAAATTCACTCCTGTACAAACCGTCCATGGTGCGTGGCGCCCGCCCGGACATCCATGTCCGGTCGTTCGGGCGCGCAACCGATGCCACTGGCATCGGCTAAACGCGCACCCTCACCCTCCGATCGCGAACATTTCCACGTGCTCCAGCACGCCCGCCGCGCGCAGTTCCGCGCGACGTTCACTGTAGCGGTCGCCGCGATGGCTCCAGATGCCGGCGACGGTCGCGCGCAGCGCCGCGTCCGATTCACCGGCGCGCAACAGCGCACGCAGATTGTGGCCGGCGCGGGCGAACAGGCAGGTGTACAGCTTGCCGTCGGCCGACAGCCGCGCGCGCGTGCAACCGCCGCAGAACGGCTCGGTGACCGAATTGATGAAACCCACCTCGCCGGCGCCGTCGCGGAAACGCCAGCGCCGCGCGGTGGAAGCCGCGTCGCGTGGCAGCGGCTCCAGGGGCCAGCGCGCACCGATGCGTCGCGCGAGTTCGGCACCCGGCACCACCCGATCGCCGCGCCAGCCATTGACCGTCCCGACGTCCATGTATTCGATGAAGCGCAGCGCGTGCCCGGTGCCGCGAAAACGCGCGACCAGATCCAGCACACCGTCATCGTTGACGCCGCGCATCACCACGCAATTGATCTTCAGCCGCACGAAGCCCGCCGCTTCCGCCGCGGCGATGGCGGCTTCGATCTGTGCCAGTTCGCCGCGGCCGCCCGACATGCGTCGGAATACCTCGGCGTCGGCACTGTCCATGCTGAGGGTGAGCCGCCGCAGGCCCGCATCGCGCAAGGGAACCGCATAACGCGGCAACAACGCGCCGTTGGTGGTGAGGGCCAGATCCTCGACACCCTCGATAGCGGCGAGGCGCGCGACCAGCACGGGCAAGTCGCGCCGCAACAGCGGCTCGCCGCCGGTCAGTCGCAGTTTGCGCACGCCCAGCGACACGAACGCACGGGCGAGGCGTTCGATTTCATCGAAGTCCAGCCGCTCGCGGGCGCGCAGGAACGCATGACTGGCCGGATACGCCTCGTCCGGCATGCAATACGGACAGCGGAAGTTGCAGCGGTCGATCACCGAAATGCGCAGGTCCGCCAACACACGTCCCAGCGCATCCGGGGGCGCTGCCGAAGCCTGCAGTGCGCGCGGTGCTTCCGGTTTCATCAGCCGGCGTCCGCACGCACCGGATGCGGCGCGTGCAAGGGATAGCGGCCGTCCGGGTCGGCGACATTGAAGCCGCGTTGACGCAACGCCTGCGCGTCGGCTTCGCTACCGTAGTGATACAGCAGCAGTTGCGCGCGCAAATCGCCGGGATATTCGCGTTCGATGTCATCGACGCCCGTGTGCGAGGGATTGCCGACAAGCGAACAATCGTGCGCCACCAACGTGTGCGCATCGGCGACCGCGGACAACGCTTCCGGAATCGGACGGGTGTCGCCGGTCCACGCAAAGCAACCGCGCAGCGCGACGCCGTACGAAGTGCCCGGCACATGGTGCCGCGTCGCGAACACGTCGAACCACCAGCCGTCGAGCCAGAACCCGCGCGAAAACGGGATCAGTCGGAAGCCTTCCCAGAAATTCGCGCCGCCTTCGGCAATGGCGCTCGGATAATCGGCGACCCGCGCCTGCAGCACCGGCAGCAGATTCGCGTGCACGAACATCTTGGTCTTGCCGCGCCACGCGGGATCGAACCACGATTCGTGGAACAGGCGCTCCAGCCCCGCCACGTGATCCATGTGGCCGTGGGTGACGAACACCGCAGGCGGCAGCGTCTCATAGCAGCGCAGGAAATGTTCGAGCGTGCCCGGCCCGCAATCGATCAACAGCATCGGCTTGCCATCACGTTCCAGCACAGCCGCGGACGAACCCAAAGCTATCGCATTCGCGGCGCCCGTGCCCAGCACGTGCAGCGACCAGACCGACGCGTCGTGTTTCCGATCTTGCACCTGCGTTTCCGCCTTCTGCTTGCTCATGCAGCGTTTCCGAGAACCCGTTCGTAACCGCGCATCAGGGGCGCCCAAATCCGGCGATCCAGCGCGCTTTCGTCATGATCGCACGCGCCGACCTTCAACAGCGAACGCTTGAGCCGGGCAAGATTCGCGAGCTTCCATGCCGTGCCGGTCACGCGGATCTCGCCGCGATCGAAATCGATCAGCCAGAGTTGCTCGCGATCGAGCAGGATATTGTGCGCGTTCAGATCGGCATGATCCACGCCCGCCGCATGGAACCGGGCCACCAGGACCCCGACCTGCTCGGCCAAGGCGGAATCGAGTCGCCGGTCGCGCACCGCCTGCGCCAGCGTCGAAGCGCCTTCGATTGCGCGGGTAATCAGATCGGCACGGTAATACGGGCCACGTCGCTGAAAACGCGCCGCGATCGGGCGCGGTACCGGCAGGCCGCGCAGGCTCAGCGCCGCGAGCAAATCGAATTCGGCAAATCCGCGGCTGCGCGCGCGCCCGTTCCACAGATAGCGGTCGCCCATCAGTGGCGCCATCCAGCCGCCCCGACGATAGTGGCGCAATACGCACGCGCCCAGCGGCGTGTCCAGGAACGCCACCCCGCCACGCCCCCCATCGACGCGCTGCATGCGTTCGCGCGCCTGCCACCAGGAGGCATCGAACCATTCCGCGGTCGGCGCTTCCGGCAGAGTCGCATCGAACACCATTGCATCGCGGCCGGATGCGACAATGCGCGGGTCGACCGCGCGGTGTTCGGTGTTTGACCGCGTTGAGTGATTCACGCCCCAAGTCTAGCAAGCCCGATGCCCGAAACCTTGTCATCGCTGTGTCTTTTGCGCACCTCCGCGCTCGGCGACGTCACGCACGTCGTGCCGCTGGTGCGGACGCTGCAAACCGCGTCGCCGTCGACGCGCCTGACCTGGATCATCGGCAAACTGGAACGCAAACTGGTCGGCGACATCGCCGGTGTCGAATTCGTGACCTTCGACAAGACCGCGGGCCGCACGGGTTACCGAAACGTGCGCCGCGCGCTGGCCGGGCGCCGCTTCGATGCATTGCTGCACATGCAGGTGGCACTGCGCAGCAATCTGTTGAGCCTCACCGTGCAGGCCGAACGGCGCATCGGCTACGACCGCGCACGCAGCAAGGATTTGCACGGCCTGTTCGTGCGCGAACGCATCCCGGCGCGCACCGGCGAACATGTGCTGAATGCGATCGGCAGTTTCGTCGAACCACTCGGTCTGAAACAGACCCGCGTCCGCTGGGATATCCCGATTCCGGACGAAGCGCGAGAATGGGCCGACGCGCAGTGGCCCCGCGACGGCCAGCCGACGCTTGTCATCAGCGCCGCGTCCAGCCACGCGTTGCGCAACTGGCGCCCGGAGCGCTACGCCGCGGTCGCCGACCACGCGGCGCAGGCGTTGCGAATGCGCGTCGTGCTGAGCGGCGGGCCATCGCCGGCAGAGCGCGCGCTGGGCGACTCCATCACGTCACACATGCAAACGAAACCGCTGGACCTGATCGGCAAGGACACCCTGAAACGCGCCTTGGCGCTGTATCAGCGCGCCGCGCTTGTACTAACGCCTGATGCCGGCCCCATGCACATGGCGAACGCGGTCGGCGCGCGCGTGCTGGGCCTGCACGCCGCCAGCAACCCCGCGCGTTCGGGCCCCTACTCGGATCGCCGCTGGTGCGTGGACCGCTACGACGACGCGGCACGCAAATTCCTGCACAAGCCGGCCGCGGACATCCCCTGGGGCAGCAAGATCGAATATCCCGGCGTGATGGATCTGGTGACCGTCGATGACGTGATCGGGAAACTGGAAGTCGCGACATCCGCGAGGCCCGACTAGATTTCCTGTCGTCTCGAGACGATCACCGCTTGCGGGCAAACCTGCGCATGACCTGACCCGGTTTCGTGCGAAATTCGGTTGGTCGCAAAGCGCCTTCGTCGGCCGCAATGAACACGAAGTGATCATTGTCCAATTGGTAGCTTGCCGGCAGCTTTTTCCCAGCATCCACTCCGATCGAATCGGTCCAGGTAATCGCCTTGGGCCTCACCGAAGCGTCGAGCACAAACGTTCCTTCCAGCAGCAACTCGCCACCGGGTATGCGAACGCTGAACCGGCAACCATCGATCGTCGTGATGGCACCCGAAGCACTGTGTTCGCTCATTGGGACAGCCAGCCCGTCCTCCTCAAACCCAATCTGCACCCATTGGCCTTGCAGCATCGCCATATCCTGATCGGTCTCACTCTCCACTTTGATAGTCCTGGTACGACTTCTCCTCCACCAATCGCGAACCCAGCTTGAGGTTGATCGCGCGCTTGACCGCCGCGCGTTTGTCGTTGGTGTGGTACACCGCGCGCGCCAGTTCGATGAAACGCGCATCAAACGCCTGATCGCGCTCCTTGAGGCGGATTTCGTCCTCGATCTCCCACAACGCCTCGTTGATGCGTTTCAATTCGGCACGTTCGGCGGAAATGTCGGTATCGGCTGCAGGAGCGCGCTGCCACAACGCGCTCAACAATTCCAGCTCATCGCGCACGTTGGCCAGCTTGGCCGCGTCGGTCATGCGCTCGGACTTGATTTCGAGAATGGTGATCTTGTCGATCAGTTCGCCGAAGGACACGGGGGCGGAGATCAGGCTCATTTCATGGCTGCCCAGAAAAAAATTACGCCAAGCCTAACAACAACACGATCTTCACACATCCTTCCCTTGCAACCAGCACGCACTCCCCCAAAGTGCAACCTAGTGCCGGAATGCGGCACGCAAGTTGTGGAGTCCTGCGATGAACATTCTCATGGTGCTGACCTCGCACGGCCGGCTTGGCGAAACCGGCCAGCAAACCGGCCTGTGGCTGGAGGAACTCGCCACACCGTACTACCTCTTCCGGAATGCCGGCGCGAAAGTGACGCTGGCGTCCCCGGCGGGCGGCCAGACGCCGATCGACCCGAACAGCGAGCAGCCGGACAAGCAAACCGAGGCCACCCAGCGGTTCCGCGCGGATGCCGCGGCGATGCAAGCGCTTTCCAGTACGCAAAAGCTGGCGGACATCGATCCCGAGGCTTTCGATGCGGTGTTCTACGCCGGCGGGCACGGACCCTTGTGGGATCTCGCCGGGAACGACGATTCGCGGCGACTGATCGAAACGATGTACGCGGGCGGCAAGCCGGTCGCGGCGGTGTGCCACGGCGTGGCCGCGTTGCGCGACGCGCGCGGACCTTTCGGGTTGCCGCTGGTGCGCGGCAAGGCCGTGACCGGGTTCTCCGACTCCGAAGAACGCGCCGCCGGGCTGGCCGACGCCGTGCCGTTCCTGGTCGAAGACGCGCTGAAGGAAGCCGGTGGCGATTATTCCAAGGCCGCCGACTGGCAGTCGCACGTGGTCACTTCCGAAAACTTGATCACGGGGCAGAACCCGGCTTCATCGGCCGGTGCGGCCAAGGCGCTGCTGGAACAGTTGCAGCAGCGCCGCGCGCAAGCCGCGTGAGCAATCAATTCCCGGGCTTCGCGGGCCGTGCCGAAGCGCTGGATTTCTGGGTGTACGGGTCGATGCCGTCCGGCGCGGGCAGCGTCGTCAGGAATCGCGGATCGCGGCGTGCGTGGGTGGCTTGTTCGAAGGCATAGGCCATCCCGATCAAACCCGGTTCGTTCCATTTGCGCCCGAAAAACAGCATGCCGACCGGCAGCCCGTGCACGAAACCGGCAGGCACCGTGATCGACGGATAGCCCGCCACCGCCGCGGGACCGTAGGCGCTGGCGGTACCGCCCGGATCGCCGGTGACAAGATCGATGCGCCAGGCCGGGTCCTGTGCGGGTGCGAACAATGCGTCCAGGTGTTTCGCATCCATCGCGGCATCGATGCCTTCCGGGCCGGCCAGCTTCTTGAGCTTCGCCAGCGCGTCTTGATATGCCTTGTCGGTCAGTGGGCCCTTTGCCTCCGCTTCGACGAACAGCTCCTGACCGAACCACGGCATTTCTTCGGCGGCATGTGCCTTGTCAAACGCAATCAGGTCGGCCAGCGAATGCACCTTCAGGCCCGTGCGTGTGGCGAGGTAAGCATTGACGCCTTGCTTGAATTCGTACAACAGCACGGTCGTCTCGGCGTGACCGTAGTCGTTCACGTGAGGAATCTTGACGTTGTCGATCACGGAAGCGCCGCGGGCGCGCAAGACCGCGATCGCGTGGTCGAGCAGTGCATTCACTCCGGGATCGTTGCCGGCCAGCTCACGCACCACGCCGATGCGTTTGCCCTTCAGCGCGTCCGCATCCAGGAATTTCGTGTAGTCCGTCGCATGCTTGTCGGCATCCCGGGTTGCCGGGTCGCGCGGGTCACTGCCGGCGATCGCCGAAAGCACGATGGCGGCGTCGCGCACGTCGCGCGCAATCGGCCCCGCAGTGTCTTGCGTCGAACTGATCGGAATGATGCCGGCCCGGCTCACCAATCCCACCGTGGGCTTGATGCCAACCACACCGTTTGCGGCCGAAGGGCAAATGATCGAACCGTTGGTTTCGGTGCCGATCGCCACGGTGGTGAACCCGGCCGCGACGGCCGCGGCCGAGCCGGAACTCGATCCGCACGTGGTGCGGTCCAGGACGTAGGGATTGCGCGTCAGTCCACCACGCCCGCTCCAGCCGCTGGTCGCGCGGGTCGATCGAAAATTCGCCCACTCGCTCAGATTGGTCTTGCCGAGAATCACGGCGCCGGCTTCCCGCAGCTTCGCCGCCACCGTCGCGTCGTGCGGCGCAGGCGCGCCCAGCAACGCCAACGACCCGGCCGTGGTCGGCATCGAGTCGCCGGTGTCGATATTGGCCTTCAGTAGAACCGGAACGCCCCACAACAGCCCGTGGTCGCCCGTCTTGCGTTGCCGGTCGCGCTGGGCAGCGATCTTCTGCGCGTCGGGATTCAATTGCAGGACCGCATTCACGCGCGGGCCGGCTTGGTCGAGAGAATCGATGCGCTCGATGAAATCCCCGACCAGCCGTTGCGAATCGAGCTGTCCTCGGGCCATGCGGTCCCGCAATGTCGTGATACCGGCGTAATCGATCGCCTGATCATTCGACGCTCCCGATGACGACGCCGGCGGCGCGGCCGGTGCGATGACCGACATGGCCAGCAGCACAACCGCGCACCCGCCAAGCACTCGAATTTCCATCACCCACCTCCCGGCTGAGCATGCCTGCACGCGGCCGTTCTTCAGCAGCGTGTCAGGCCAACGATCGGGCGAGTGGCTGCAAGCAAGGCCGCACGGCTGCCACACAGCACTCCGACGCCCGGCAACTCAATACCCGATCACCTCGCCATCCCTGCGCATCTCGGTCGCGCCCCAATACACGTGATGCTTCGCATCGTACTGGATTGCCTCGTAGCCGCCATACCCGCCCGGGGCATGGGTGGTGACTTTGACCTTGTAGCCGCGCTCGCGCAAAGCTGCGGCAATCTGCGGGTCGAAGCCGGATTCCAGCATCACCATCCCCGCGCCTTTCGAAGGCAGCCCCGTCGGTGTCGCATCGCCAACGTGCGCCCAACGCGCGGCGTCACCGGCTTCCTGCACGTCCATGCCGAAATCGATCATGTTGACCAGCACCTGGGTCTGCCCCTGCGGCTGGAAATAACCGCCCATCACGCCGAACGCCATCCACGGCTCGCCGTCCTTCATCACGAACGCCGGGATGATGGTGTGGAACGGCCGCTTGCGCGGCGCGTACACGTTGGCGCTCTTGGGATCGAGCGAATACAAGGCACCGCGATCCTGAAACATGAAACCGAGCCCGGGGGCCGCTTCGCCCGACCCCATTCCCGCGTAGTTCGATTCGATCATCGAAACCATCATGCCGTCAGCATCGGCTGCCTCGAAGTCGGTCGTGTCCCCGCTTCCCGAAGGGTACACACCCGTCTGGTATGGCAAGGGATCGCCCGGAGCGATGTCCGGGTTGGCGTGCTGCAGATCGATCAGCTTGCGGCGCTGGTCCGCATATGCTCGCGACAGCAGGCCCTTTACCGGCACGTGATAGAAGCGGGGATCCGCATACCACCTGGACAGATCCGCCGAAGCCAGCCGGAAGGCGCCGATCTCGGCCATCAATGTGTCGGGATTGCCGAGCCCCGTCTTCTTGAGATCGAAGCCCTTCAGCACGTTGAGCATTTCCAGCGTGGCGAAGCCCTGGCCGTTCGGCGGCAGCTCATAGACGTCGTAGCCGCGATAGTCCACCGACTGCGGCGTCACCCATTCGCCGTGGAAATCCGCGAAATCCGAATAGGCGGGGCCGGTACCGATGCGCTTGAAAAAATCCGCCATGACATGCGCGATTTCACCCTTGTAGAACGCGTCGCGGCCGCCATTCGCAAGCAGGGCGAGCGTGTGCGCCATCTCCGGGTTCCGGAAAATTTCACCCTCGCGCGGCGTATGGCCGCCGATCAGGAAAACCTTCTGCGCGTTCTCGAATTCCTTGATCAGACCGCGATGCTTTTCGAATGCCGCCCAGTTGCCCTTCCAGTATTCGGCGACCACCTGGGTCACCGGAAACCCGTGGGTCGCGTAGTAAATGGCCGGCGCAAGATCTTCGCTGATCGGCAATTTGCCGAACTTCTCGTGCAACGCGAACCAGGCGTCGACGACCCCCGGCACCGTGATCGGCAACGGGCCCAGCAATGGAATCTGGTTCGTCGGCTTCACGCCGGCCTTTTCGTAGGCTGCCTTGACCGCGGCTTGCATCTGTTTCAGCGAGCGATCCTTGGGCGACCAGCCCGAGCCGTTGTAACCGTAGAGCTTGTGCGTCTTCGGATCCCACACGATCACGAACGCGTCGGCCCCGAGCCCGTTCAACACGGGTTCCGTGAGACACAGCATCGCGCTGGTGGCAATTGCCGCATCGACGGCGCTGCCGCCCTTCTTGAGGATTTCGATGCCGGCCTGCGAGGCCAGCGGCTGCTCGCTCGCGATCATGCCGTGCTGCGCGAGCACCGGCGAGCGCGACTGCCACGACGAGCCAGCGTAGTGGTCGCCGCGGCTGGTGCCCGCGTACACCGGTCCGATGGCCACCAAGCCGGTGAACAGGCCGACTGCACCCGTCAGCACGGCCTTGGAAATCGACGCGGCGCGACGTTGTGGTCGCGTTGCAACGCTTGTGGACTCGATCAAGTCATATCTCCAGCAACAACCCGGTGAATGCATCGTGCGCTACCACCCCCGGCGCCCGCTGCCGTGCCGAGCGTCGGGCGTACCGCCAATTGATCGGAGCGCCTCCAACCATCCGTCGTGGATGGGCAGTCCGCCGCGGCGCCGACTCGCATCGCCAACGAGTCCCTAGAAATTCACCGTCACACGTCCCCAGTAATAGCGGCCCACCACGTCGAAGTCTGCACCGTCTGCCGCGCCATTGCCCAGCCCGTAGAAGTTGTAATAGAGGATGGGCGGTTGTTTGTCGAATACGTTGTTGACGCCGAAATTGATCCGTGAGTTGATTTTCGGTATGTCGTAACCGACCGCGAAGTTGTTGTACACGAACGAGCCGTAACGGAGTACGTACGGAACCGCGAAACCGCGCGCGGCAGAGTAGTGGCGTGCCACGACATGCGAGCCGACATCGAAGTGGTCGATGAACTGCATCTGCCAGAAGGCGCTCCATGGCCCGAGTTGCCAATTCAATTGGCCAAGGGCACGAATGCGAGGCATCAATATCCCGATACCGCCGCCAAGGTCCGTATTGAGATTGCCGACCAGGTCGTAGGCCGAGTTGCCCGGCAGTCCGGGTGCGGTTTGCTCCTTGTACTGGGTCATGTACGTGCTGTGCAAATCAACCACGAACTGTCCGAATGAAAAAGGCGGAAGCCGGTACGACACATTGAGGTCGACACCTTTCACGTCGATTCGGCCAAGGTTCGCGGTGGGCGCCTTGATCTCCCGGATCTGGCCGGGGTTGGGCGCGCCTGCGCCAAAACGGTCGATGAGCGGACAAAATTGGGTGATGCCATTGAAGCACGCTGTCAGTACCGTGCCTGCGGATACCCCGGTGATCTCGTTGTCGAGGAAGATGCGCCAAAGATCGACCGTGGCATCGAAGCCGGGTATGAACTTCGGTGACCACACCATGCCGAAGTCGAACGACTTGCCGTTCTCGGGCCCCAGTGGAAACCCGGCCAATGCCGAACCCGATCCGAGCGTGTTGACCTGCGAGTGCGTGGCAACCGCGGCATTGACAAACGATCCATCGGTTGGCACGCCGACACACGCCGGGTTCGCCACCGTGATGTGGTCACAAGGATCGCTGCCCAGTGTGGTACCGCCAAATCCGATTCCGGCAAAGATGTTCCCGATCGTCGGCGCCCTGAAAACCTTCGAAACGTTGCCGCGTATCAGCAAGTCTTCGATCGGCCGGTACTGGATGCCCACCTTCCAGTTCGACGTGCTCCCGAAATCGCTGTATTTCGAATAACGCTCGCCCAGGTCCAGGCTTGCGCTGTACACAGCCGGAAAATCCTTCAGCAACGGCACGAACAATTCGCCGTAGGCCTCCTTCACGTCGTACCCGCCACGCACCGGGGACGTACATTGACTGCTGAGCGGGCACAAGCCGTGCTCATCCGCCAGCAAACCGCTGCCGACGACGCTGTTGAGGTATTCGGTCCGGTACGACGCACCGAGAGCCAACTGTACCGTTCCGGCCGGAAGGTCAAACACGCCACCGGTGATGTCTGCGTACTTGACGCGCTGCTGGGTAAACGTGTTGAACATGCCGGTCGCCGTGGTGCCCGGCGCCTGCACCACCGCCAATGACGCCGGATTGTTGAGATTGAACGTGTCCCAAGGGGTACAACCCGAAATGATGGTAGTCAGGTCGCCCGGCGTGCCGACGCACACGACCTGACCCGTGGCGGGGTCCAGCATCGATGGGCCCAGCCCGGGATTCAGCTTCGCCAGGATGGGGAGTCCGCCAGCCTTCGTGAAGTCGCTCTGGTGTCCGTAGTCGTAGCCGACGTCCCACTGCCAGTCCTGCCCCAGAATCGTGGCCACGCCGCGCAGCCCGAACATGACGTTGTCGGTCGTAACCGCGCTTGGCGTCACGCGATTGCCGATGGTCGTCAAGCGCGACTCCAGCACATTGCCACTCGTAGGTGAAAACTCGACGCCGTACTTTCCGAACGGGTTGTAGTAGCTGTATTGGGACACCACCGTGCCGGTCAGGTCGGACCATACGGGCGGACCGAGCGTGAAGCTGCTGTTGGTCTTGTTGTGGAGCACCGTCAGGAACGCGTCGACGTTCGAAGACAAATGGTAGGTTCCATTGAAGAATGCATTGGTGCGCTCCGTTGGTTGGGTCAACGGTCGAGCCACGGAGTAGCTGTAAAAATCCGCACGGGTCGTGCAGTGAAAGTCCGCAGGGGTGACAGGCTGGCTCTGTCCTTCAGCGCTTGCGTTCAGCGTGAACGACCGGCACCCGCCGAACTGCGCGCTCAAACTCGGCGGCAGAAACGTGACGCTGCCCGGCGTGAAACTCGACCCGCCCAGAACAGTGTGGATCGGCGTGTTGGTACCCCCGGTGAGCGACAGGGTATGGCTCGAAAACTCGCGGTTGATCTGGGCAATCGCATCGGTCTTGTTGTAATCGACGCCCGCAAGGATGCTCCCCTTGTCCGAACTCTGGCCGAAGATGAACGAAAAGCCCTTGCGCATCCCGTCGCCATGATCGGAGATGCCATAGTCGACTTGGAATTGGGCGCCTTGATAGTTGGTTTTGAGGATAACGTTGACCACGCCTCCGATGGCATCGGAACCATAAACCATCGACGCACCGGTGGTCATGACTTCGACCCGTTCGACGGCCTCCAGCGGAATACTGCCGAGGTCATTGGTGGCGATGCGTTGCCCGTTGATCAACACCAGGGTGCGTGCCGGCGTCAGCCCGCGGAGGCCCACCGCCTGCACACCGCTGGTGCCCTGGTTATCGATGTTGGGAGTGACCACGGCGCCGGTCACGGACGGGAGGTTCAGCAGCGCCTGCCCTATGGTCAGTTCGCCGGTCTGCTGGAGCTGCTGCGCGGAGATCCCGACTACCGGATTGGCCGTCGCGAGTTCTGCCGCACGGATATGGGAGCCCGTTACCTGGACGGTTTGCAGCGTCTGCGGTTTGGGCGGTGGTGGAGGCGGCGCCTGCGGCGGATCGGCCTGGCCGCTCGGTGGGTCCATCTGCAAGACGAAAGTCGTTGCGTCAATGGAACGCGATTCCAGGCCTGTCCCGCGCAGCAGGGTACGCAACGCCATCGCGGGAACGTAATGTCCCGACACGCCGCGCGAAGTCTTGCCGGCCACCAGATCGGTTGAATAGTCCACGTGCACGCCGGCCTGCGCGGCGAAGATGCTCAGCGCCGCATCGAGAGGTCCGGCCGGAACCTTGTAATCGCTGGCGCGCGGGGAATTGTCTGCACTTGATTGCGAGGTTTGAGCGGCCGCCGCGTGGATCGGTGCCGCGACCGTGACAGTCGCCGCCGTCATCGCGATGGCGATGGAAATCGTGAGCGTGCGACGCCGAAGCCGTAGGCCCTCGGTGCACCCGCGTAGGACAAGGATGTTGTGTTCGCGGCGTGGAGCGGGATGTCGGTTGGCTTTCACGTGCGTTCTCCAGCAGGCGAGATCACGGCGGCGGTGCAGGTCGCGCCGAGCCTCTCTTTCAAGCATTCAACGGCACGAGCCGCCGGAAACCCTACCTCGCGATCCAGGAACCGCCATGCCGGACTGTGCAAAGCGCCGCACCGATCGCTACGCGCAAAGGATCGCCGACGATGATCGCTATCCCCGCTGACGGTCGCTCGGGTGTGTCTCGAATCCACCCTCACGGAAATCGCGGTTAGTCCTGCGCACGCTGATCACGCAGGAGCACGATTTTGGTGGAAGACAACCGGTGCGCGCGAATGGGCCATCCGGATTCCAGAACTTTCAGCAGCGTTGCCTGATCTCCGGCGCGGAACGTGCCGGTGACGCGGATATTCCGCAAACTGGCGTCGCCCATTTCCAGTGTCGTACCGCTGTAGCGATTCATCTCGGCCAGCAGCCGCGGCAGGGTCCAGCCGCTGGCGACGACTTCGCCGGAAGTCCAACCCAGAGCCTCCTGCAAATCGGCCGGATGGGGGACACGAACCACGCGGGCATGATCGAAGCGCAGCGCTTCACCGGTGGTCAGTGTCGAATTCGAATGTGCCGTTGCCACCGAGACCTTCCCTTCCAGCAACACGACACTGACTTCGTGACGACTGCCGATACTCACCTGGAAGGTGGTACCCACGTCGGTCACCGTACCGCCTGCGGCACTCACGATGAACGGCCAGTCGTCATCGTGGCGTACCCGGAACTCTGCCCTGCCATGCAGCAGGACTATTCCGCGTGCCTTGACGCCATAACGCACGATCACGGCGGAATCGGTGTCCAGCAGCAACGCGGAGCCGTCTTGAAGTTGAATCGTCTGTTGCTGGCCCGTGCGCGTCGCATAACGAATACCGTAGGGTGGAACCTGGTGGGCCGGCCACCAGAGCGCGACCACGCCGCCCAGGAAGAAAACGGCGGCAGCGACAGCCATCGCCGGGGCAAGCCAAATCCGCAATTGTCGGCCCGGCCCCGAGTGCGCCCGGCCCACGGCCCGGTTCGCGGCCGCCCGCAGGTCCGGATGTCGGGCTGCTTCCACACCCAGGCGCCACAGCTCCTCGGTTTGGCGATAAGCCTTGGCGTGAACGGGATCGGCAGCGATCCACCGTTCGAATTCGACGCGACGCGGATCGTTCGTGTCCACATCAAGCAGCCGAACAAGCCAGCGTTCGGCCTCGCTCCGCACGCGCCGGTCGATGCCACCATTGGTCAAAGGTGCCGTCATGCCTGCTTAAACGGATCCATGGCCGGGTCGCCCACCCTCCCCCGCAGTGCTGCCAGGCCTTTTGTGAGGTGTTTCTCGACCGTTTTGACCGAGACCCCGCAGTGCCTCGCGATTTGTGCGTTGGTCATACCCTGCGCGAATCTGAGAAGACATACCCGCTGGCGCTTGGGCGGCAATTGCAAAATGGCCTGCCGCAGCCGCGCCAGCCTTTGCTGGTGCGCGGCAAACTCATCGGGCAGGCGCTCCGACGCCATGGTTCCGCCATCTTCAGCCACCGCCTGCGCTTTCGCCCGTCGGCGGCGGCTGTCACGAAACAGATCGTGCGTGGAATTGATGGCAATGCGGTAGAGCAATCGCCGCCAATCGGGAACCGGCGCCGAATCCCGATACCGCAACAATTTGAGAAGGCTTTCCTGGGCGACGTCTTCGGCTTCCTGGGAGCCGCTCATGCGGCGCCGCAAGAACCGCAGCAATTCGCCATACTGCTCATGGATGAAGCCGTCGAAACGTTCCGGGACGCTCAGCGCTCCCAACCCGAACGCGTCGCCACCCGCATCCTCCAGCGGCTTGTGAGCAGACATAGTCGTCAACCCCACAGCAGTCTATACGGCCACATGGAATCCTTCCGCCAAAGCCAATGAGGCACAATAGGCCACAAGTACCGCACCCTTGCGTCACCACAGCCCTCGCAATCCCCGACTGCGACGCCCCGCCCACCGCCGCCGAAATCGGCTGAAACACTCGTTCATCCGTCGCGCGAGGACGCACAGCGCCCGAAATGCGGTCCGTATTGCCTCGGCCGCGTATTCGCAACTATCATGACCGGCTCACCTGCAAACCCATTGCGGACGGTACTGATCGGCGAGGCCAACGGCGCGCCTGCAACTGTCGCCCGCCATTCCACGCACGATTTTCGAAGCGGTGAACAATACGGATGACGCGACCAATGCGCCGGTACCGCTGCCAGTAGCCGGGCGCTACAGTTTTGGAGAGGTGGCAGAGTGGTCGACAAAATCGCCCGGAGCGATTTTGGACAGCCGAAGGGCTGGCCCCGAGCACAGCGAGGGGTGAGCATCAGGGATGATGCGAACAATGCGCCGGCAAGGTCTGTTACGAAACCGAGCGCTACAGTTTTGGAGAGGTGGCAGAGTGGTCGAATGCGCCGGATTCGAAATCCGGTTTACGGTTATGCCGTAACGTGGGTTCGAATCCCACCCTCTCCGCCAGATCAGCAAACGCCCCTTTGTGGGCGTTTTGCGTTTCTGAAGCAGCGCTGGTGTGGGCGATCGCCAGAGGCGTGATCCGCGGTGATTACTCGCGTTGCCGCGCCGCGACTTCCTTGCGTTGTCTTTCGCAGGCCATCCATGTTTCGCGGCAGACACGCTCGATGGTGGCGAGATTGGCCGGCTTGACAAGATGATCGGCGAAGCCCGCCGCCAGGGAACGCTTGCGATCCTCGGCTTGGCCCCAGCCGGTCAGGGCGACCAGCCTTGGCGGATGACCGCGCCACGCGCACGCCCGCAAACGTTCGGCCAATGCAAGACCATTCAGCTCCGGCATGCCGATGTCGATGATCATCAACTCCGGTTCGAAATCGCCGCAGGCCTCCAGCACCCCAAGCGGCGAGTACACGGCGCGCACCTGGTGACCCATGATCTGCAGCGACATCGCCAGCATGTCGGCCGAATCGCGGTTGTCGTCCACCACCATGATCCGCAGGCTGCCCATGGCCACCTCTACCGGCGCCGCCGTAGACTCTCCGGGCGCGACGGCAGGGGCAACGACGATCGGCAATGTCACCTTGAAGGTGCTGCCGGTGCCGAGGCCCTCGCTGCTGGCGTGGATCTGGCCGCCATGCAACTCGACCAGCCGTTGCGACAGCGTGAGTCCGATGCCGAGGCCGCTGTGCGGTCGTTCCAGCGAGGTGTCCGCCTGCGCGAACAGGTCGAAGATGAAGCGCACCTGCTGCCCGGTCAGGCCGATGCCGGTGTCGCGGATTTCGATGCCCACCATTCCGTCGCCGGCCGTGGCCCGCACGTTGATCGCGCCACCCGGGTCGGAAAATTTGCAGGCGTTGTTGAGCAGGTTGCCGAACACTTGGGCCAGGCGGTGTGGATCGGCGTCGAGGTGCACCGGCTGCCGCGGCAGGTCCAGTTCCAGCCGATGCCGGCCTTCTTCAATCAGTGGTTGTGCAGTTTCGATCGCGGCCGCCAGGATGTCGCCGAGCAAAACGCGTTCGACCCGCAACTGCAGTCGCCCGCGGGTGATGCGCGAAACATCCAGCAGGTCGTCGACCATGTGCACCAGCAACCCGGTCTGGCGCTCGAAGATCCGGTAGATCGTGCCGCCGACCGCGTCATGCCCGAGCCGGTAGACATTCAGCGCACTCTGGATCGGCGCGAGCGGGTTGCGCAACTCGTGCGCCAGCGTCGCCAGGAATTCGTCCTTGCGGCGGTCCGCCTCGCGCAGCCGCTCCTCGATCCGGCGACGTTCGTCGACCTCCTGCTTGAGCTCGCGATTGCTGGTCGCCAGTTTCGTGTTGCTGTCGGCGAGCGCCTGGTTGAGCTTGTGCACTTCGCGCTCGCGCTCGATGCGCAACGCCTCGTTGCTGCGCGCCAGCCGCGCGTTGGTGTCGGCCAGTTCCGCATTGAGCCGTTGCAGTTCACGCCGCTTGCGAAACAGTTCGGCCAGCGCCGCGACCTTGCCCCGCAGGATTTCCGGGATGATCGGCACCATCACGTAGTCGACCGCACCCAGCTTGTAACCACGCAAACGGTCCATGTCGCTGACGTTGATCGCCGACACGAAGATGATCGGCGTCTTCTCGAAGCGTGGATGCTGGTGGATCAGGCTGGCGGTCTCGAAGCCGTCCATGCCCGGCATGTTCACGTCGAGCAGGATCACCGCGAAGTCGGTGTCCATCACCGTGCGCAATGCATCGGTGCCGGAGTTGGCCTCGATCAGCCGCTCGCCGAGCGGCTCCAGGATCGTGCGGTAGCTCAGCAGTCGCGCCGGATTGTCGTCGACCAGCAGGACGTTGGCAGGCTCGCCATGGACAAACGCATCGTTCTTCATCAGCGATGCAACCATTGGCGCAACAACGACAGCAACTGGTCGGTGTGCACGGGTTTGGCGATGTAGTCGGACGCGCCGGCTTCGATGCATTTCTCGCGGTCGCCCTTCATCGCCTTGGCGGTCAGCGCAATGATCGGCAGCGAGCGCAGATTCGGGGTGGCGCGGATGGCGCGGATGGTTTCGTAGCCATCCATGCCCGGCATCATGATGTCCATCAACACCATGGCGATGTCGTCCTGGGCCTCCACCAGCGCGACGGCGTCCCGGCCGTTCTCCGCCTTCAGCACTTGCATGCCGTGGCGCTCGAGGATGCTGCTGATCGCGAAGATGTTGCGCACGTCATCGTCGACCACCAGCACTTTCTTGTCGTTGAGCGAGCTGTCCGACTGGTACAGTGTCTCCAGCATCCCCCGCTTGGCCGGCGGCAGCTTCGACACGACCCGGTGCAGGAACAGCGCGGTCTCGTCGAGCAGTCGCTCCGGCGAATGCACGCCCTTGACGATGATGCTGCGCGCGACGGTGAGCAGGCGCTGCTCTTCTTCCGGCGACAGGTCCCTGCCGGTGAATACCACGATCGGCACATCCCGTGCGCCGACGTCAGCCTTGATCAGGTCGAGCAACTCGAAGCCACTCATGTCCGGCAGCCGGAGATCGAGGACCACGCAGTCGAACGCGCCCGAATGGATCTGTTCGAGCGCGTCCTTGCCGGTTCCGGCGGGGGTGATCTCCACGTCTTCGTGGTCGATCAGGGTGACGATGCTGTCGCGCGCGGCGCCATCGTCCTCGACTACCAGCAACTTCTTGACCGGACGCAGCGCGAACTGCGTGATTTTGGCCAGCGACGTCTCGATTGCGGCGGCCGTGGCCGGCTTGATCAGATAGGAGAATGCGCCGCGCTCCATGCCGTGGTGGCGTTCGCCTTCGACCGTGATGATCTGCACCGGGATATGGCGGGTTTCAGGGGTCTGCTTCAGCCGCGCCAGCACCGTCCAGCCGAGCATGTCGGGCAAGACGATGTCGAGGCTGATTGCGGTGGGCTGGTATTGCTGGGCCAGGCGCAACCCGTCGGCGCCGGACGTCGCGACCAGCGCGCGCAGGCCGCGGGAACGCGCGAGGTCCCGCAGCACGCCGGCATAACGAGGATCGTCCTCGATGATCAGCAAGGTCGGTTCACCGGGCGCGACGACCGCGCGGTCATCGTCGACTTGCTCGGGCAAGTGCAGCGGATGCGCGGCCAGCGCCACTGCCGGCTTGGCTTCGTCCGCGTAGCCGACGGGCGGCCCCATGTAATTGAGCGGGATGTAAAGCGTGAAGGTGCTGCCCGCGCCGGGGCGACTGCGCAACTGGATTTCGCCACCGAGCAGCGCCGACAATTCGCGGCTGATGGCCAGCCCCAAGCCCGTGCCGCCGTACTTGCGCGCGGTACCCGCATCGGCTTGCTGGAAGGCTTCGAAAATGATCTTCTGCTTGTCGGGCAATATGCCGATGCCGGTGTCCTCGACCGTGATCGCCACCACCACCGGCGCCTTGTCGAGGATGGGGTGACCCAGCGTCCAGCCCGTTTCGGCCACTTGCGCGTGCAGCCGTACGCTGCCCTTTTCGGTGAACTTGAAAGCGTTGGAAAGCAGGTTGTTGATGACTTGCAGCAGGCGCTTGGGATCGGTGTTGATCGCGCGCCCGAGCGCATCGTCGAACTCCACCGAGAACCCGAGTTTGCGGCGTTCGGCTTCGTGGGTGAAGCTGCGCTCGATCATGCCGCGCAAGTCCGCAAACGCGATCTCCTCGCTTTCCACGGTGACCGTGCCCGACTCGATCTTGGAGAGATCCAGGATGTCGCTGATGAGATTGAGGAGATCGGTGCCGGCGTCGTGGATGGTCCGCGCGAATTCGACCTGCCGCTCGCTCAGGTTCGCGTCGGGATTGTCGGCCAGTTGCTGTCCGAGGATCAGGATGCTGTTGAGCGGCGTGCGCAGCTCGTGCGACATGTTGGCGAGGAACTCGGACTTGTAGCGCGAGGTCGTCGCGAGCTCGGCCGCCTTTTCCTCGACGGCGCGGCGGGCGTGCTCGATTTCCTGGTTCTTGCGCTCGACTTCGACGTTCTGCTCGGCCAGCAGCTTGGCCTTCAACGCCAGTTCCTCGTTGGTCTGCTGCAACTCCGTCTGCTGCGCCTGCAGGTCGCCGGCGAGTTGCTGCGACTGGGTCAGCAAGCGCTCGGTGCGCATTGTCGCGGAGATGGTGTTGAGCACGATCCCGACGCTGCCGGTGAGCTGTTCGAGGAAGGCGCGGTGGGTTTCGGTGAAGTCGGCCAGCGAGGCCAGCTCGATCACCGCCTTGACCTCGTTCTCGAACAGCACCGGCAGCACGACCACGCTGCGCGGCCGCGCCTGGATCAGGCCCGAGCGGATCTGCACCGCCTCGTTCGGCAGATCCTGCAGCAGGATCAACTGGCGCTGCGCGGCGCACTGCCCGATCAGGCCCTCGCCGATCGCGACGTGGTGTTCCGGACTCGGCAAATTGGCGTCAGCGTAGCCGGCCAACCGGCGCAGGCGCGGCGTGCTCGATTCGACGTCGACCACGTACATCAGGCCCTGCTGCGCGTTGACCAGCGGCGCCAGTTCCGTCAACAGCATGTGGCCCAGTGTGATCAGATCGCGCTGGCCCTGCATCATGTCGCTGAACTTGGCGAGGTTGGTCTTCAGCCAGTCCTGCTCGCGATTGCGCTCAGTGGTGCCGCGCAGGTTGCCGATCATCGCGTTGATGTTGTTCTTGAGATCGGCGACTTCGCCGCGCACATCGACCTGGATCGAACGCGTCAGGTCGCCCTGCGTCACCGCGGTCGCGACCTCGGCAATGGCGCGCACCTGCGTCGTGAGGTTGGCCGCCAGCCGATTCACGTTGGCGGTGAGGTCCTTCCAGATGCCGGCGGTGCCCGGCACCTTGGCCTGGCCGCCAAGACGGCCCTCTACACCGACTTCGCGGGCCACCGTGGTGACCTGGTCGGCGAAGATCGCCAGCGTGTCGGTCATGCCATTGATGGTGTCGGCCAGCGACGCGATCTCGCCCTTGGCCTCCACCGTCAGTTTCTTGTTCAGGTCACCGGTGGCGACCGCGGTCACGACCCGGGCGATGCCACGCACCTGCGTCGTGAGATTGGAAGCCATCGAATTGACGTTGTCGGTCAGGTCCTTCCAGGTGCCGGCCACGCCCGGTACCCGCGCCTGTCCGCCGAGGTTGCCTTCGGTGCCCACCTCGCGCGCCACGCGCGTCACTTCGGCGGAAAAGCTGTTGAGCTGGTCGACCATGGTGTTGATGGTGTTCTTCAGCTCCAGGATTTCGCCCTTGGCATCGACCGCGATCTTGCGCGACAAATCGCCGCGCGCCACCGCCGTCGCGACCTCGGCGATGTTGCGCACCTGGGTTGTGAGATTCGACGCCATCGAATTGACGTTGTCGGTCAGGTCCTTCCAGATGCCCGCGACGCCCGGCACGATCGCCTGGCCGCCGAGCTTGCCCTCGGTGCCGACTTCGCGCGCCATGCGGGTGACCTCGGCGGCGAAGCTGTTGAGCTGATCCACCATCGTGTTGATGGTGTTCTTCAACTCCAGGATTTCGCCCTTGACGTCGACCGCGATCTTGCGCGACAGGTCGCCACGCGCCACCGCCGTCGTGACCTCGGCGATGTTGCGCACCTGGGTCGTCAGGTTGGTCGCCATCGAATTGACGTTGTCGGTCAGCTCTTCCCACACGCCGCTGACGCCGACCACCTTGGCCTGGCCGCCCAGCTTGCCCTCGGTGCCGACCTCGCGCGCCACGCGCGTCACCTCGGCGGCGAAGCCATTCAACTGGTCCACCATCGTGTTGACGGTATTTTTCAACGCCAGGATCTCGCCCTTGACGTCCACCGTGATCTTGCGCGAAAGGTCGCCACGCGCCACCGCGGTCGTGACTTCGGCGATGTTGCGCACCTGCGAGGTCAGGTTGGTGGCCATCGCATTGACCGAGTCGGTCAGGTCCTTCCAGGTGCCGGCCACGCCCGGCACCATCGCCTGACCGCCGAGTTCGCCTTCGGTGCCGACTTCGCGCGCCATGCGCGTCACTTCGGCGGCGAAGCTGTTCAACTGGTCGACCATCGTGTTGATGGTGTTCTTCAACTCCAGGATTTCGCCGCGCACGTCCACCGTGATCTTGCGCGACAAGTCGCCGCGCGCGACCGCGGTCGTGACCTCGGCGATGTTGCGGACCTGCGCGGTCAGGTTCGAAGCCATCGAGTTGACGTGGTCGGTGAGATCCTTCCAGGTGCCCGCGACGCCCGGCACGTCGGCCTGCCCGCCGAGGTTGCCTTCGGTGCCGACCTCGCGCGCCACGCGCGTCACCTCGGCCGCGAACGAACGCAACTGCTCGACCATCGTGTTCAGCGTTTCCTTGAGATCGAGCAATTCGCCGCGCACGTCCACCGTGATCTTGCGCGACAGGTCGCCGCGTGCGATCGCAGTCGCGACCTCGGCGATGTTGCGGACCTGGTTCGTCAGGTTGGTGGCCATCGAGTTGACGTTGTCGGTCAACTCCTTCCACACCCCGCTGACGCCCTTGACCTCGGCCTGGCCGCCCAGCCTGCCCTCGGTGCCGACCTCGCGCGCCACGCGCGTCACCTCGGCCGAGAAACCGTTCAACTGGTCGACCATCGTGTTGATGGTGTTCTTGAGCTCCAGGATTTCGCCGCGCACGTCCACCGTGATCTTGCGGGACAGGTCGCCGCGCGCCACGGCCGTCGTGACCTCGGCGATGTTGCGCACCTGGGACGTGAGGTTGGTGGCCATCGCGTTGACCGAATCGGTCAGATCTTTCCACGTGCCGGCCACGCCGGGCACCACCGCCTGGCCGCCCAGCTTGCCGTCGGTGCCGACCTCGCGCGCCACGCGCGTCACCTCGGCCGCGAACGAGCGCAACTGGTCGACCATCGTGTTGATGGCTTCCTTCAATTGCAGGATCTCGCCGCGCACGTCGACCGTGATCTTGCGCGACAGGTCGCCGTTGGCCACCGCGATCGTGACCTCTGAAATGTTGCGCACTTGCGCGGTCAGGTTCGAGGCCATCTGGTTGACGGACTCGGTCAGCTCGCGCCACACGCCGCTGACGCCGCGCACCTTGGCCTGGCCGCCGAGCTTGCCGTCGGTGCCGACCTCGCGTGCCACGCGCGTCACCTCGGAACTGAACACGCTGAGCTGCTCGATCATGGTGTTGACGATCGTCGCCGTGCGCAGGAACGCGCCCTCCAGCGGACGGCCCTCGAATTCAAGCGCCATGGTGCGGGAAAGGTCGCCCTTGGCCACCGCGGCGATCGCGCGCGTGACCTCGGTGGTCGGCCACAACAGATCGTCGATCAGGCCGTTGACCGAGCGTTCCATTTCTTCCCACGCGCCACCGCGGCCGGCCAGCGAGATGCGCTGCCGGGTCTTGCCCTGCTTGCCGACGCCGTGGCCGATGCGCTCCAGTTCGCGCGCCATGCGCTGGTTGGCTTCGATGATGTCGTTGAAGCTGTCGGCAAGCTTGCCTTCCAGACCATCCCAGTCGCGACTGACCCGCACACTGAAATCGCCGCGCTGCACCGCCTGCATCGCCGTCAGCAGTGCATGCATGGGCGGCTCGACGGCCGCCGACGCTGCGGTGGATCCGGGGAGTTGCCGGCTCTTGATTCTGGCGCTCATGGTGATCTCACAGGGAGATGGCCGCGGAAGCAGCCGGGGCAGCCACGAGAGCGACCCGTCCTCGGACACGCGTCGAACGGGCGTGCAAACGTGGACGGGCAGTGCGCGCGATCGCACCCACAGCTGAACGGTGTCGAAAAGTCTGCATCATGCTCCATTTTCCCGAGGTTTGCAGGGCCGAGCCGCTTTCACGCGCGCATCACATGGAAGCGGCTCGGCCTGCGATCTGATTCCGGGCGATGAAATCATGATGATCGCGTCCTTCGAAATGTGGCCGGACGCGCGCCATTGACTTGCGACGGGACCCGAATGACAGCGATGCCATTCGGCTGGCACGGTTCCGCGAAGGGCCTGCCCGGCCCGGGGCCGAAACGACAAGGGGGCCGTTGAGCCCCCTTGTTGCAGACGCATGCCGGAAGCCACCAAAACCGTCAGCGCTTGCATCCCACCAACTGCAACCGCTTGCCGATCTGCAAGTCGCCAGCGGAATGCAGGCGATTGCCGCGCACCAGTTCGCGCACGTTGCCGCAATCAAAGCGGAGTGCAATCGCATAAAGGGTGTCACCCTTGCGCACGGTGTAGTGCCGGGTCCGCTTCGACGGCGGAGGATCGGCCTTGGCCTTTGCCAGCGCGGTGGGAAGCTGCGCGTTCTGCAATTGGTCGGCCAGCGCCACCCATTTGCCGCTGGTGCAGGATTGTTTGTAGACGTTCTGCAGGAGCCGTGGCAGATTGACGCGCGTGCCCTGCGGCTGCACCTGCGACGGGTCCATCTGCGGATTGAGGTTGCGCAGCGTGCGATACCAGCCGTAATGCGCATTGTCGTCATTGCCGAGGCAGACCGACAGCTCGTTCAACGATGCCGCCGCCGCGAGCTCGACATGTCCGGGCACGCCGTCCACCTGCGGGAAATGCAGGTTGTAACGATCCGGGTGCAGGAACAGCCACGCGGCCGCCAGCACCATCGGCACGTAATCCCGCGTCTCGTCGGACAGTGAAAAGTAGACGCCGGGATCCCAGAAATTCGCATCGGATTCACCGGCGACCAGCCGCCCCATGCGACCTTCGCCGCCGTTGTAGGCCGCCAGCACCAGCGCGAGGTTGTCATTGAGCCGCGCCATCTGCTCGTTGAAATACGCCGCCGTCGCCTGCGCGGCCATGGTCGGATCGAAGCGCTGGTCGAAACCGTTGATGGTGTTCAAGCCGAACCGCGAACCGGTGGCCGGCATGAATTGCAACGGACCCGCCGCACCCGAACGCGACACCGCGTGCACGTTGCCGCCGGATTCCTTGGCAACCAGTCCGAACAGGATCGCTTCCGGCAAACCCGCCTCATGGAACGCGGGTTCCATCTGGAAACGCAGGTATTGGTAATCGACGTACGCGCGGATGAGGTTGGGGCGCATCCGCGTCAGCCAAACCTGCAGTGCGGCCTGCACCGTACCATTGGTGGCGACGAGCTCGGAAAGCTTGTGGTCGTGCAGCAACTGCACCGTGCGTTGCGCTTCCGGCAACGTCGTCAAGACGCTCGAATCGGCGCCGGCCGTGCTCTGGTCTTCGGTGTCCAGCGGCTGCTGATCGTCTTCGGTGCCGAGGAAGCTGCCGTCCTTCAGGCGCAACGCGCGGTCATACGCCGAAAGAAAACGCTGGGGGTCGCAGCCTTCGGTGTTGACGCACGCATCCGAGGCGCTGCGCATCGCATCCAGCGCGGTCTGCAGCGTTTTCTGCGATTGCGCGTCGTCGCCCCGCCGCGCCTGCTGCAGCGCCTGATCGTACTCGGCGCTGGCGCGATCGAGCTGCGCATACAATCCATTCAAACCCGACGGGGAACCATCGCCCCGCGGCGGCGTTTGCGCACAACCCGCCACCAATCCCCACGCGCATGCGCACGCGAACCAAACCGAACGCCGCCACATATGAAAATACCTGCTCACCCGACAACGTTTGAACCCTAACGCGTCGCGCCGGGCGACTCAAGGCAAAAAGCGCACGTACAATCCCAAATCCGTCACAGCCCGGCAAATCGGGAGACCGCGTGAACGACATCCTGATCGGAAACAACGAAACCACCGCGGTCGAGCTCGACCCGCGCTTCGGCAATCGCCACGGCATGATCGCGGGCGCCACCGGCACCGGGAAGACCGTTTCGCTGATGGTGCTGGCCGAAGGCTTTTCGCGACTCGGCACGCCGGTGTTCCTCGCCGACGTGAAGGGCGACATCGCGGGCATGTCGCAGCCAGCCGCAGCACCGCCCGGCGACAAGTTGAAAGCGCGGCTCGCAAAACTCGGCATCGAGAAGTCCTGGCAGCCCGCCGCCAACCCGGTGGTGTTCTGGGACTTGTACGGCAAGCTCGGCTCGCCGGTGCGTGCAACAGTTTCCGAAATGGGCCCGACGCTGCTCGCGCGCGTGCTGGAGTTGAACGACGTCCAGCAAGGCGTCCTGGAAATCGTGTTCAAGCTGGCCGACGACAACGGCTGGCTGCTGCTGGACCTGGACGACCTGCGCGCGCTGCTGAACCACGTCGGCGACAACGCCAAGGACGTTTCGCAGCATTACGGCCTCGTCAGCAAATCCAGTCTCGGCGCGGTGCAACGCGCGCTGCTGCAACTGGATCAGCAAGGCGCGTCGCAATTCTTCGGCGAACCTGCGCTGGACTTGAAGGACATCATGCGCCAGGACATGTCCGGGCGCGGCATCATCAACATCCTCGCCGCCGACCAGTTGATCCTGAAGCCGAAGCTGTATTCCACATTCCTCTTGTGGATGCTGTCGGAACTGTTCGAGCAATTGCCGGAAGTCGGTGATCCCGACCAGCCCAAGCTGGTGTTCTTCTTCGACGAAGCACATTTGCTGTTCGACGATTGCCCGGCCGCGCTGCAGCAGAAAGTGGAACAGGTGGTACGGCTGATTCGCTCGAAAGGCGTCGGCGTGTATTTCTGCTCGCAAAATCCCGACGACGTGCCCGACGTGATCCTGGGCCAGATGGGCAATCGCATCCAGCATGCGCTGCGCGCCTTCACGCCGCGCGACCAGAAAGCGGTGAAGGCCGCCGCGGAAACCTTCGCGCCGAATCCCAAGCTCGATGTCGCGCAGGTGATCGGCACGATGGGCGTGGGCGAAGCGCTTGCATCGACTTTACGCGACAAAGGCGCACCCACGCCGGTCGAGCGCGTGCTGATCTCGACGCCGACCTGCAGGCTCGGTCCGATCACGGACGAGGAACGCGAAACGATCCGCGCACGCTCGCCGGTCGGCCCCAAATACGATACGCCCGTCAACCGCGAATCCGCCGCGGAAATGCTGGCCAGGCGCGCCGATGAAAAGGCCGTGGACCATCCGACCGAAGTCGCGCAGAAGGAAGCCGCGAGCGCGCCGCAAGGTTCCGCATGGGGCGGCGCGATGCATGACGCGATTTTCGGCACCAAGCGGCGCCAGGGCATGATCGAAACCATGGCCAAGCAAACGGTGCGCACCATGGGCAGCCAACTCGGCCGGCAGATCCTGCGCGGTGTGTTGGGCGGCATCTTCGGCGGGCGCCGCTGAAGCCGCAGTCGGATGAGCGCCGAAATATGCGAATGGATTTTGGCCGTCATTCCCGCGTAAGCGGGAACCCATGGCCTTTGGATTCCTGATGTCCCGCTGGCGCCCGCCCCCGCCCCGCTCCACCGCGATCATCACGCGCGCCGGCTTCGATGCGCTGAAGGCGGAACTCGATCACCTGTGGCGCGAATTGCGTCCCGAGGTCGTCAAGGCATTGGCCGCCGCCGCCGCCGAAGGCGATCGTTCCGAAAACGCCGAATACACCTATCGCAAGAAGCAGCTCGGCGAAATCGACCGGCGCGTGCGCTACCTGTCCAAACGCATTCCGTCATTGAAAGTCGCCGAAGGCGTACCGACCGATCGTGATGCGGTGTTCTTCGGCGCGAGCTTCGAGGTCGAAAACATCGACAGCGGTGAAACGCATGTCTATCGCATCGTCGGTCCGGATGAAACCGACGCGAAGAAAGGCTGGATCAGCGTGGATTCGCCGCTGGCGCGCGCGGCACTCAAGAAACGTGCGGACGAGGAATTCGAAGCCGAGTTGCCGGGCGGTCGGGCGCGCTTCGTGGTGACTTCGGTGATCTACGGGCACCGCGACCAGTAGTCCAGAACTTCCTCCAATGGATTCCCGATTCGCTTCGCGTCGTGATATTTTTCGCGCGGGGCTCAAGGGGAACGGAATCTGTTGCGGCGTTGCACTCCCGGATGACGGGGAGCGTGCCGCAGTGAGATGCAGTATCACATTCCAGAAAGGGGAAAACTTCATGAACAGCTTGCGCAATGCCGCACTTGCGTGTGGCTTGTTGTTGCTTGCCGGGTGCGCCACGCAGACCTACAGGGCGAGGCATGCGAGCAGCAACCAGCTCGCTGCGATCCACGCTCTCCACGTGATTTCGGTCATCGACCAGGACAAGCTCGATGCCCAGTACAACACCACGCTCGTGAATCCGGTAGTCACCGGAGCCCCCATCGTCCCCGCATTGGCAGGCGGACTTATCGCCGGTGCCCTGATCTCGGCGGAGGCCAACCATGAGGCACATGTTTTCGCGGAAACCCACATTGCACCGTTGCTGGCCACCCTCGCCGGTTATGACGCACGCGCTGCGGTGCGCCACACTTTGCAGCAGGATCTCGGTGCGTTGCCCGTGCATTCGACCGAGTGGCGCAGCGTGGACACCAAAGCCAAGGACCACGATCTGCTGCCAGCGAATGCACCTGCCGGCTCGGCTTGGCTGATCATGCACACGCGCTATTCCATGACACCCGATTTCTCGGGCCTTCAGGTCACCACCGAGGCCAGCCTTTACCTGGACGAAAAGAATTCGGGTTGGCCCGATACTCCGGTTTACAAGAACGATTTCACCTACCAGTCGGCCTTGCTGCACATGCCGGAGAAAACGGAGGCCTTACGCAAACGGCTCACGGACGAGGAAAATGCGCGTTACGCGCAGCTTGGCATCGGCCAGCAAATCGCGAAAGCCAACGCCGCCGATCCGTACGACCGGGCAAACGCCAAACTGCGCGAGAAGATCCACGACGAGCAGTGGCAGCACCAAGCCAGGCTGAAGCAGATCGCATCCCCGTTGTGGAACCCGGACGAGCGCGCGAACCAATTCGTGAAACAGTGGCAATCGGACAACGCTGCGTCGCTCAAGCAGCTCATCGCCGAAGGCGGCGCGCAAACCGCCCGGATGCTGGCGCTGGACCTTGACCAGCAGCAGCCGCAACGTGCGGATGATGCAAAGCGTGACTGGAGCACCGTTTATCGCGACGATGTCCGGACCATCCAGGACGCCCCCGACGGCTCGGTCTACTCGGTCGCCAATGGTGACGTGACCCATGAAGCGGCTTTCGTCAATCAGAACGTACCCGTGCACGTGGCGCCGATGGCACACTGAAAGAAGCAGGTTCCTCCTGCATCAGGCGCACCGCATCGCGGAGATTCACGCCGCGTTTCTCCTGATGCAGGAGGCGGAGAAGGCTGGAACACGCCGATTCGACGAAGTTGGTCACGCTAAGCCACGCGCGCGTCCAGGTCGTGGGCGCCGGCGTCCGTCACGCGCACCTCGACGAACTGCCCCGGCTTCAGCGATGAGCCATCACTGATGCGCACCACGCCATCGATTTCCGGTGCGTCAGCCATCGAGCGCGCGATCGCGCCATCGGCACCCGCTTCGTCGACCAGGACGGTCAACGTGCGGCCGATCTTGTTCTGCAACTTGGCGGCGGAGATCGCTGCCTGCACTTGCATGAAACGTTCCAACCGATCTTCCTTCAATTCTTCCGGAACCGGATCGGGCAGTTCGTTGGCCCTGGCGCCGCCCACCGGCGAATAGGCGAACGCGCCCACGCGGTCGAGCTGCGCCTCGCCGAGGAATTCCAGCAGCTCTTCGAACTCGGCATCGGTTTCGCCGGGAAAGCCGACGATGAAGGTGCTGCGGATGGTGAGGTCCGGACAGGCGCGGCGCCACGCGCGGATGCGTTCCAGCGTTTTGTCGATGTTGCCGGGGCGCTTCATCAGTCTGAGGATGCGCGGGCTGGCGTGCTGGAACGGAATATCGAGATACGGAAGGATCTTGCCTTCCGCCATCAGCGGGATCACGTCGTCCACATGCGGGTACGGATACACATAATGCAGGCGCACCCACGCGCCAAGTTCGCCCAGGCCCCGGCAAAGATCCGTCATGCGTGTCTGATACGGATTGCCGCGCCATGTGCGTTCGGCATAACGGACGTCGACACCGTACGCGCTGGTGTCCTGCGAAATCACCAGCAGTTCCTTCACCCCCGAACGCACCAGCTTTTCGGCTTCGACCAGCACTTCGTCGATCGGCCGAGAAACGAGATTCCCGCGCATCGAGGGAATGATGCAGAACGTGCAACGATGGTTGCAGCCCTCGGAGATCTTCAGGTACGCGTAGTGCTTCGGCGTCAGCTTGATCCCGGTGTCCGGGACCAGATCGACGAACGGATCGTGCGGCTTCGGCAGTGCCGCGTGCACCGCGCCCATGACATTGGCGTAGTCCTGCGGGCCGGTGATCGCCAACACGTCGGGATACGCTTCGCGGATCAAGGCGTCGCGCTTGCCCAAACATCCGGTAACGATCACCTTGCCGTTTTCGTGCAGCGCTTCGCCGATCGCGTCCAGCGATTCCTGCACCGCCGCATCGATGAAGCCGCAGGTGTTGACGATCACCGCATTGGCCTTGTCATAACGGGGCACGATGTCGTAACCCTCGGCCTTCAACTGGGTGAGGATGCGTTCGGAATCAACCAGCGCCTTGGGGCAGCCGAGACTGACGAAGCCGATTTTGGGAGATGGTGCAGGCATGCGGGAGCAAGGATGAGGGGGATCGGCGATTTTAGCGGGACTCGGGGGCCGCGGCCTCGGGAAGCGATGCTGCGTAGTACGCTGCTCCGATCAAGACTTCCGGAGGATCCTCATGGGCGAACGCATCAACATCATGACCGCCGGCACGCACTGCATCGGCGCCTACCTCGCGAAACCCGCGGGCAAGCCCAAGGGCGGCGTCGTGGTGGTGCAGGAAATCTTCGGCGTCACGCCGCACATCCGTGATGTCGCCGACCGTTTTGCGGAGGCGGGTTACACCGCCATCGCGCCCGCATTCTTCGATTTCGTGGAGAACGATGTCGAACTCGGCTATGACAAGCCAGGCATGGAGCGCGGCAAGGGACTGGCCATCGAGGTGGGCCTCGATCGCGCAGCGGAAGCGGTCGCGAGCGCGGCCGAATCCATCGCTTCGTCGGGCAGGATTGGCGTGGTCGGCTATTGCTGGGGCGGCACGGTGGCTTTGCTCGGCGCGCAGCGGCTCGGCATGCCGGCGGTGAGTTACTACGGCGCGCGCAATACCGGATTCCTCGATCAACCCCTGCAAGCGCCGGTGATGTTTCACGTCGGATCGAAGGATCGATCGATCACGGCCGAAGCGGTCGAGAAACACCGCAAGGCTTGGCCTGATGCACCGGTGTATGTCTACGAAGGCGCTGGGCACGCATTCAACCGCGACGTCGATCCAACGCATTACAACGAACCCGGCGCCAAGCTCGCGTGGCAACGCACGCTGGCGTTCTTCGACAAGCACCTCGCGGGCAACGCATGAGCGACGTTGGCGAAGCAGGTTTCGAACTCGACCCGCGCCTGGCGCACGACACGGCGTTCGTTGCCGATTGGCAACTTTGTCGCGTGCTGCTGATGGATGATGCGCGATTCCCGTGGCTGGTGCTGGTGCCGCGTCGCGCGGGGCTGGCCGAACTCGACGATCTGGACGAGACCGACAACGCGCGGCTGATGCACGAAATCCGGCGGGCGATGAAAACGCTTCGCGGCCGCGCCGAATGCGACAAGCTCAACGTCGGCGCGCTCGGCAACATCGTGCGCCAGCTGCACGTGCACGTGGTGGCGCGGCACCAGCGCGATGCCGCGTGGCCCGGACCGGTCTGGGGGCACGGGCCGGCGCAACGTTACACGCCGGAGGCGCGTGACGGGCTGATCGGGCGTTTGCGTCCGGCGCGGTGATCGTGGATTTTGCGATCGAGCCACTCGCCGAGAATGCCCTGCTGCTGCGCTTCGGCGACGGCATCGACGCCACGATCAATGCACGCGTGCATGCGGCAGCACGCGCGCTTCGTGCGGTGAATCTTCCCGGCGTCATCGACATTGCGCCGGCCTATGCGACGTTGCTGGTGCGGTTCAATGCATTTGTGCGGGATGGCGACGCGCTGTCCGAAGCCATCACGCGGGCACTGTGTCGCCGCTTTCGCGGAGGTGACGGGCTGACGGCAGCGGTCTCCGGAAACCCGGCGGCGCAACGTGTCGAAATCCCGGTGTGCTACGAAGGCGGGTTCGGTCAGGATCTCGAAGCCGTGGCGGAATACGCGCAACTGTCACGCCAGGAAGTGATCGCACGCCATACCGCCGCCGAATACACGGTCGCGATGCTCGGCTTCGCACCGGGCTTCCCCTACCTGCTGGGCCTCGACGCCGCACTGCACGTGCCGCGGCGCGCCGATCCGCGCACGCGCGTGCCCGCGGGATCGGTCGCGATCGGCGGCGCGCAGACCGGCATCTATCCGCGTGAACTGCCGGGCGGCTGGAACCTGATCGGGCGAACGCCGCTCGCATTGTTCGACCCCGATCGCGCCCCGCCCTGCCTGCTCGCACCCGGCGACCGCGTGTGGTTCCGGGCCATCGACGCGGACGAATTCGCGCAGCACGCGGAGCGGCGTGCGTGACGATCGAAGTCCTCAAGCCGGGATTGCTGACGACTTTGCAGGATATCGGGCGGCTCGGGTTCGCCCATCTCGGCATCGGTCGCGCGGGCGCGTTCGACGAACCGGCATCGTGCATCGCGAATGCGCTGTGCGGGAATCCACGCGATGCGTGCACGCTGGAAGTCACCCTGCTCGGGCCGACCCTGCGCTTCAACGCCGCCGCGTGGGTCGCAGTGGCCGGTGCGCCGCTTCCGCTCCGGATCGACAGCCTCGACCAACCGATGTGGGCGCCGGTGCGCGTGCCTGCTGGCGCAACGATCGAACTCGGCGCGATGCGTTCCGGCTGCCGCAGTTATGTCGCGGTGCGCGGCGGCTTCGATGCCGCGCCGGTGCTCGGCAGCCGCAGCATGGATGTCAATGCAGGTCTCGGTCCGAACGGTGGCAGGCCGTTGCGCGCCGGCGACGCGCTTCAAACGGGGTCTGCACCTCAACCGGGGTCAGGTTCAGTTCCCCGTACCGATTGGCGGATTCGGCAAAATGCCGGAGAAAGCGAACCTGACCCCATTTCAAAATGGCGGCTCGATCCGCGCCCATGGTTCCCAGGTGACACGAGCAAACCGCTGCGCCTGCTGCCGGGAAAGCACCTCGATCGATTGACACAAACATCCCGCAATACACTGTTTTCAGAGCCCTTTGTAATGCATGCGAACTCCAACCGCGTGGGTGTTCGTTTGGTCGGGCCAGCCCTCGCGTGGATGTCTCCCATCGAGATGGTCAGCGAAGGTTGCGGGCCCGGCTTGCTGCAACTGCCGCCTTCAGGAGAACCGATCGCATTCGGACCCGAGTGCCCGGTCAGCGGCGGCTATCCGCGCATCGGCCAGATCGCGGCCGTGGACATGCCGCGGCTCGCGCAAATGCGACCCGGCAATGCGTTACGCTTCACGCCATGTTCTTTCGATGACGCACTGGGCGCGTTGCGCGAACGCGAGCGCGCACTCGACGCGCTCACGGTCAATATCGCCGCCCGGTTAGCCCATGAACTGCATCGACCTCAACGCGGACCTCGGTGAATCCTTCGGCGCCTGGCGCATGGGCGACGACGCTGGCGTGATGCCGTGGATCACCTCGGCAAACATTGCGTGCGGATTCCATGCCGGTGATCCGCCCACCATGCGCACGACGATCGCGCTGTGCGCGCAGCACGGTGTCGCGATCGGCGCGCATCCCTCGCTGCCCGACCTGCAAGGCTTCGGTCGGCGCGAAATGAAAATTCCGCCCGACGAGGTGTACGCCCAAACGCTGTATCAACTGGGTGCGTTGCACGCGCTGACCAAAGCCGCTGGCACGCAACTGCATCACGTCAAACCGCATGGCGCGCTGTACAACATGGCAGCCCGCGATCGTGCGCTGGCCGATGCGATCGCCATTGCGGTGCGCGATCTCGATCCGCTCCTGATCCTGGTGGGCCTCGCCGGCAGCGCGCTGGCGGACGCGGGCCGCGATGCGGGGCTGACCACCCAGTGCGAAGGCTTCTGCGACCGACGTTATCGCATCGACGGTTCGCTGACGCCGCGCTCGGAACCGGGCGCAGTGATCGAGGATATCGACACGGCGGTCGCGCAGGCCGTGTCGATCGCCACCCGCGGCGAAGCCTTCACGATCGATGGCAAAACGGTGCGCATCGAGGCCGACACCTTGTGCGTGCACGGCGATCGCGCCAATGCGGCCGCCTTCGCGGAACACCTGCGACGTGCGCTCGAAGGCGCCGGCGTGCGGATCGCCGCGGTGGCGCGGCCGGCATGACCACCCTGCTGCACTGGCTGCCGCTGCTCGGCGTGCTGGTGGTGGTCGCGGGATTTGCGCTGCGCTTCAATCCGGTTCCCGTCGTGGTGGTCGCCGGCATCGTCAGCGGGCTCGCGGCGGGCAAATCCATCGGCGAAATCCTGGCGTTGATCGGCAACAGCTTCGTGTCCGAACGCGCACTGTTGCTGTTCGTGTTGACGCTGCCCGCGATCGGCGTGCTGGAACGCGCGGGCTTGCGCGAGCATGTAACCAACTGGATCGCCACGTTGCGTGGACTCACTCTTTCGCGGCTGTTGATGGTCTATCTCGCGATCCGTCAGATACTGGCCATGCTCGGTTTGTACGATGTCGCCGGCCACGCCCAAACGGTGCGCCCGTTGCTGGCACCCATGGCCGAAGGTGCGGCAGAAAAACGCGGTACGCCGCTGGACACGCCGGAACGCAATGACGTGCGCGCGTTCTGCGCCGCCACCGACAATATCGGCCGGTTTTTCGGCGAGGACGTGTTCATCGCGCTGGGCGCGGTGCTGCTGATCCAGGGCTTCTATTCGCAGCACGGGATCGAACTGGAACCGCTTCAAATCGCGTTGTGGGCACTGCCGACCGCAATCGCGGCGTTCATGATCCACGCAATCCGCACGGTGCTGTTCGCGCGCCGGATTGCCGGCAACGCACCGAACTCGGCGACGCCGACGCTGCGGCCCGACGACGGCGGAAAATCCGAATCGTGCTGAAGATCGAACAAGCCTACTGGCTGATCGCGCTGTTCCTTGCCGGGGCGGCCTGGCTCAATCTGCGCGAGCGGCGCTGGTCGCACGCCGGATTCTGGCTGGTGCTGGCCGCCCTGACGGCCGGCGGCAAGTACGTGCTCGATGCCACCGCCGCGCACCACCACCTGCCCGCGCAACTGGCCGGCGTCGGCGTGATCGCCCTGGCGGTGCTGTCGCCGCGGATGCAGCGCGGGCAGATCGTCGAACGTGATGTGTCCGCGCGCGAAGCCGATGCCAAGCGTCTCGGCCATCGGCTGTTCGGCCCGGCCGTGCTGATTCCGCTGGTGACGCTGCTGGTCGCGTTGTTTGGCGGGTACGTCGTGATCGGCGGTGTACGCGTGTTCGATCCCGTGCGGATGACCTTGACGGGATTGGCGCTGGCCTGCGTGATCGCGCTGATCGCGGCGCTGTGGGTGACGCGCGCGAAACCCTCCGCCGGTCTCGCGGAAGGCCGGCGCCTGCTCGACACACTCGGCTGGGCCGCGCTGCTGCCGCTGACACTCGCCGCACTGGGCGGGGTATTCGCCGCCACCGGCGTGGGCGCCGTGGTGTCGGACCTGGTGCGGATGATGATCCCGGTCAACAGCGCGTTGGCGTGCGTGATCGCCTACGGCCTCGGCATGGTGCTGTTCACCGTGATCATGGGCAACGCGTTCGCCGCGTTTCCGGTGCTGACCGCGGGCGTCGGGCTGCCGCTGCTGATCCACCTGCATGGTGCTAACCCGGCGATCCTCGGCTCGCTGGGCATGCTCTCCGGCTATTGCGGCACGCTGTTCACGCCGATGGCCGCCAACTTCAACATCGTGCCGGTCGCGTTGCTGGAACTGCCGAACCAGAACGACGTGATCCGCGCACAATGGAAAACCGGGGCGATCCTGCTCGTCGTAAACTTGGCGCTGATGTATTTCCTGATCTTCCGCTTCTGACCATCCTCACTTGCAACGATCCACCCGCCAGCGCGAACGCACCGTATTGCTGACCGGCTTTGCGCCGTTCGCTGGCGAAAAGTTGAACCCGTCGTGGGAGGCGGTGCGTGCGCTGGATGGCCGCATGGTCGAAGACCATCGCATCGTGACGGTCGAACTGCCGTGCGAATTCGACGCCTCGACGCCGGCGCTGTGGCATGCGCTGCGCAGGGCGGAACCGAGAGTCGCCATCGGCGTCGGCCTTGCCGGCGGGCGCGAAGGCATTTCACTGGAGCGCGTCGCGATCAACCTGATCGACGCCCGCATCCCGGACAACGCGGGCGCGCAACCGGTGGATTTGCCGGTGCTACGCGGTGGCACGAGCGCATTCTTTTCGACATTGCCGATCAAGGCGTCGCTGCTGGCGCTGCACGAGGCCGGCCTCGCGGCGCACATTTCGCAGACGGCCGGCACTTATGTATGCAACCAGGTGTTCTACGCGCTGATGCACGCGCTGCGCCGCTGCCGCAACACCCGCGCGGGTTTCGTGCACGTGCCATGGTTGCCGGAACAGGCCGCCGCCCACGGCCAGCCCGGCATGCCGTTGGGTCAGATGACGCGCGCGCTGGAGGTGATCGTGCACACCGCGCTGACCACACGCACCGACCTTCGCATTGCGGCCGGCGCGGTGTCCTGACCGCCGCTGGCGCTACTTCTTGTCCTTGTCCTTGGCCGCTTCCACCGCGCTCATCAAGGTCAGCTTGCCCTTGTGCATCACATAGCCGGTGAAGTGAAAGTTCAACTGCAGCGTCGCGAATTCTTCCAACGCCGCGTTGTTGACCTTGGCCGAATCGGTGTCTTCCAGCAGCACGGTCTTGGGCAATTGCTTCTGATCCTGGAGATAACGGAAGTGGGCTTCCAGATCCGGTGCGCTCAGGACCGCGCCGTCCACCTGGTACTGGTTGTCCTTGAAGGCGCCGATCGTCATGTCGTACTGGTGTGGCACGTTGACCGTGGTTTCACCGCCGCTGCGCACCACGCCATTGCACCCGGCGAGCGTGAACATCGTCGCCAGCATGGCCGCGCCGCCAAGGCGCACAACAAACGAACGCAGGTTCATGGAATCGGTCTCCGTGGCTGATCGTGATGGCCGGCCGTGCGGCCGTAGCTGCGCAAGTCTGCCACAAGCGGGCTGAATGCGCCGTGCTTTCGTGGAAAATCAGGCCATGGATGGCCGTTCTGGTGCTGCCGGCCGAACGACGGCGCCTTGACCAGCAGCGCACCGTGAGGCGGCGATCCGGGACGATCGCATAATCATGTCTTCGGCAGCGTCACGCCCTTCTGTCCCTGATACTTGCCGCCGCGATCCTTGTAGCTGGTCGCGCAGACTTCGTCGGACTCCAGGAACAGCATCTGCGCCACGCCTTCGTTGGCGTAGATCTTCGCCGGCAGCGGCGTGGTGTTGGAGAATTCCAGCGTCACGTGCCCTTCCCATTCGGGTTCCAGCGGCGTCACGTTGACGATGATGCCGCAGCGCGCGTAGGTGCTCTTGCCGAGGCAGATCGTCAGCACGTTGCGCGGAATGCGGAAGTATTCGACGGTGCGGGCCAGCGCGAACGAGTTCGGCGGGATGATGCAGCAGTCACCGGCGAAATCGACGAAGTTGCGCGAATCGAAATCTTTGGGATCGACGATGGTCGAATTGATGTTGGTGAAGATCTTGAACTCGCCCGCGCAGCGAACGTCGTAGCCGTAGCTGGACGTGCCGTACGACACGATGCGTCCGCCATCGTTGTGCTTGACTTGGCCGGGTTCGAACGGCTCGATCATGCCGTGCTGCTCGGCCATGCGGCGGATCCAGTTGTCGCTCTTGATGCTCACGAACGTTCCACTCTCGTTGGATGCCGGAAGGCCCGGCCAAAGCTGCCAAAATAACGGGATTGCCGAACACGCGCCAGCATCACGCGAGACCGGCGGCAAGCACGCCCAGCGCGACCTCGATCTCGCACCGGCGATCGTCGCTCCCGAGCACCGCATCCACGTTGCAACCGGAACCCGGCAATCGCACCGACAGCGGATCGGCCGACAACAGCCGCGCCGACATCGTTTTCAGCACTTCCATCAGTGCGTCCTGCGCGTGCTGCGAACCGCGTGCCGACGTATTCAGCAGCAGCACCGGCTTGCCCGGGAATTCCAGTGCACCGACCAGCCAGTCCAGCAGGTTCTTGAAAGCACCCGGAATGCCGTGCGCGTATTCGGGACATGCGATCAGCAGCGCATCGGCGTGGCCGACTGCTTCGCGCAGCTCACGCACGGCTTGCGGCAGCGGGCCGGCCTCGACGTCGGGATCGAACAGGGGCAAGCTGCGCGCGTTGCCGTAAAGATCGAGCCGCAGGGATCGGGGCGCCAGCTCGCGCGCAGCTTCAAGCGCCGCACGATTGGCGGAAACCCGGCGCAGGCTGCCGCACAGGCACAACACGCGCCGGCGCGGCGCCACAGCGTCAGTCATCGAGGACGCGGATGTTCGGCACACCGGTCATGTCGCGCTCGGCCTGCAGGGACAGGCGCGCCGCGGTGTTGCGCGCGATCTCGCGGTAGCGCATCGCGAGATCGGAATCCGGCATCGCCGCAACGGTCGGGTTGCCACTGTCAGCCTGCTCGCGGATGCGGATGTCCAGCGGCAACGAACCCAGCAACGGTACGCCGTATTGCTCCGCCATGCGCGCACCGCCGCCTTCGCCGAACACATGTTCCTCGTGGCCGCAGTTCGAACACACGTGCGTCGCCATGTTCTCGATGATGCCGAGCACCGGCACCTGCACCTTCTCGAACGCTTTCAGCCCTTTTTTCGCGTCCAGCAGCGCGATGTCCTGTGGCGTGGTGACGATCACCGCGCCCGCCACCGGCACGCGCTGCGTGAGCGTCAACTGGATGTCGCCGGTGCCGGGCGGCATGTCGACGACGAGGTAGTCGAGTTCGTGCCAGTGCGTCGAAGTCAACAATTGCGTCAGCGCCTGCGTCACCATCGGCCCGCGCCACACCATCGGCGTGTCCTCGCCGACCAGGAACCCCATCGACATCACCTGCAGGCCATGGTTGGTCATCGGGATGATGGTCTTGCCGTCCGGCGATTGCGGCCGCCCGGTGATGCCGAGCATCAGCGGCTGGCTCGGGCCGTAGATGTCGGCATCCAGCACGCCGACGTTCGCGCCTTCCGCGGCCAGCGCCAGCGCAAGGTTCACGGCGACCGTGGATTTGCCCACGCCGCCCTTGCCCGATGCCACCGCGATGATGTTCTTGACGCCCGGCAGTGGCATCAAATTGCCCTGCACCTTGTGCGTGGCGATGCGCGCCGTGACGGAAACCGTGGCCTGTGCGATCGCGGGATCGTTCTCCAACTCGGCTTTGATCTCCGCGGCGAATGTATTGCGCCAATCGCGTGCGGGATAGCCGAGCGCAATTTCCACGGCAACCTTTTCGCCATCTACGCCCACCCCGCGGATCGCGCCGCCTTCGGCGAGCGAGGCACCGCTGTGCGGATCGACGATGCCCGCAAGGAGTTCGCGGACGCGGGCGTCGCTGAGGTCGGACATGGTTGCATCACACCGCAAAGAAACAGCTTTTCATTATGCCAGAGGACTCCGCCGCGCCATTGATGCGGGTCACTCACGCCACACGACCCGATGCAGTTGACGCGCACCGCCGGGTCGCGCAGGCTAACCCCACCACCACCCGGAGTTGCCGTCATGCGCACCACCGTCCGTTCCATCCTGATTGCCTTCGCGCTGGTGCTGGCCACCGGCGCGTACGCCGCCAACGACACGCCGGTCGGCACCTGGACCCAGGTGGATGACGCGACTGGCAAACCGAAATCCATCATCGAGATCACCGAGCAACCGGACGGCTCGCTGCAAGGTACGGTCAAGCAGGTGCTGTTCTCGGAGCAAGGACCGCATCCCGTTTGCGAGAAGTGCGAGGGCGAGCGCCACAACCAGCCCATCGAAGGCATGGTGATCATGTGGGGCGTGAAGAAGGACGGCGACAAGTGGGACGGCGGCCAGATCCTCGATCCCGCCAAAGGCAAGAGTTATCGAGTCGAACTGTCGTTGCGCGACGATGGACAAAAGCTCGACGTCAAAGGTTTCCTGCTGTTCTTCCATCGCACGCAAACCTGGATCCGCAAGGACGCGACCGATTCGCAGCCAGCGTCGAACAGCTCGAACGACAACGGCTGACTCGGCGCGACTCCCTCTCCACCGGCGCTTCACGCCAGTAACTGGTGCAGGGCGGGAGTAACGCAGCGCATTCCGCCGCGTGCGCAGCATAAAGGCGGGTTGCCACCCGCCCTGCATTGAAGCCACGCGCTCTCCACGGCTCCGAGTTGGCGAGGGGACTGGGGCGAGAGTGGCCGGGACACCGCCCGCTCCGTCATGTAGCTGCAATACGGGAACCACGCCGCCCGATCGTCCAACTTTCTGATGCGCCGCGCTTCACCGCGCGACGGCCGCGTTTTCGCGCTAAGGTTGCGCGATTGCAGGATCTAAGGAGGGGTAGCCGATGTCGTTGCATCTCGATCAGGTTCAGCGCGGCGGCGCGGGCGTACTGCTCGCGGGGCTTCTTGCAATGTCGTTCGGTGCGAGTGCACCAGCGTATGCCGATACAGCCACGCCACCGGCATGGCAGACGCCCATCGCGAGAACCGGCGCCGAATACGCGCGGCTGCAAAAGGAAGCGCAAGCCGTCACGATCACCCGCGACGATTGGGGCATCGCGCACATCCACGGCAAAACCGACGCCGATGCGGTATTCGGGATGATCTACGCGCAGTGCGAAGACGACTTCAACCGCGTCGAGATGAATTACCTCACCGCGCTCGGCTGGAGCGCCGAGGCCCTGGGCGAAGCGGCGATCTGGGACAACCTGCGCTACCAGCTTTTCATCGACCCCGCGGTGTTGAAGCAGGATTACGCGAAAAGTCCGGATTGGCTGAAGAAGCTGATGAACGCTTGGGCAGACGGGATGAACTGGTACCTCGCCACGCACCCGGACGTGCAGCCCAGGGTCATCAAGCATTACCAGCCGTGGATGGCACTTTCCTTCACCGAGGGCAGCATCGGCGGCGACATCGAGCGCGTGGATCTGGCGAAGCTCGCCGAATTCTACGGCGCGGACCACGCAACGACCGTCGCGCTGGCGCAAACCGTGCCGCCAACCTGGATCGAACCGACCGGCTCCAATGGCATCGCGATCGCGCCGAAACTCACCGTCGACGGCCACGCGCTGCTGCTGATCAACCCGCACGTCACCTTCAATTTTCGCAGCGAATCGCAGATGTCGAGCGACGAAGGCCTGGACGCCTACGGCGCCTCGACCTGGGGCCAATTCTTCATCTACCAGGGTTTCAACAAGCACATCGGCTGGATGCACACTTCCACCGGCGTCGACGCGGTCGATGAATTCGCCGAAACCATCTCGAAGAAGGATGGCAAGTATTTCTACAAGTTCGGCGACAAGGAACTGCCCGTCACCAGCCGTGACGTCACCATTCGTTACCGCGCCGACGACGGTTCGATCAAGATCCGCACGTTGACCGCGTACTTCACGCAACACGGTCCTGTCGTCGCGGAAGCAAACGGCAAATGGATTGCCGAGGCGCTGATGAATCGCCCGATCCCGGCACTGGAGCAGAGCTGGCTGCGCACCAAGGCCAGTGACCTCGCCAGCTACATGAAGGTGGCCGACCTCAAGGCCAACTCGTCCAACAACACCTTGTTCGCCGACGACAAAGGCGAGATCGCATTCCTCGCGCCGCAGTTCATCCCGAAGCGCGACAATGCGTTCGACTACCTGAAGCCGGTGGACGGCAGCAATCCCGCGACGGCGTGGCAAGGCATGACGCCCATCAAGGACATGCCGAACGCGATCAATCCCCCCAATGGCTGGGTGTTCAATACCAACGACTGGCCCTACTCCGCGGCCGGCAAGCACAGCCCGAAGCGCGCCGATTTTCCCCAGTACATGGATTCGTTCGGCCCCAACGCGCGCGGCGAACACGCCACCAGAATGCTGACCGGCGCGAGCGATTTCAGCAAAGCCAAGTTGATCACCGACGCGTTCGATTCGTACCTGCCGGCATTCGCGCGGCTGATTCCGATCCTGGTGAAAGACTATGACGCTCTGCCCACCGCCGATCCGATGCGAAAGAACCTCGCGGGTCCGATCGGCGTGCTGCGCACCTGGGACGATCGCTGGGGCATCGCCTCGATTCCGACCACGCTCGCCGTGTGGTGGGGCGATACGCTGTGGAACCAGCTTTCTGCGAAAGCGGAAGCGAGTGGCCTCGATGCGCACGAAACCGACATGCGTGAAATCGATTACATCGCCGAGAAGACGGATTCCGCCACACGGCTCAAGGCGCTCGCCGACGTGATCGATCGCCTGCAAAAGGATTTCGGTTACTGGGGCGTGCCGTGGGGCCAGGTCAACCGTTACCAGCGACTGGACGATTCCGTGCATCCGCATTTCGATGACAGCAAGCCCAGCATCGCGGTGCCGTTTACATCCTCACGCTGGGGTTCGCTGGCCGCATCCAACACGCACCAGTGGCCCGGCACGAAAAAATATTACGGCCGCAGCGGCAACAGCTTCGTGGCAGCCATCGAGTTTGGCCCGAAGGTCAGCGCACGCGCGATCCACGTGGGCGGCCAGAGCGGCGATCCGAATTCACCGCACTTCACCGACCAGCAACACCGCTGGGCATCGGGCGACCTGCGCTCGGTGTACTTCTGGCCGGAACAGCTGCAAGGGCACACCCAGCGGACCTACCATCCGGGCCACTGAGCCGCCTGCCCGGAAACCGCCCCGGCATTGCGGCTCATGTGATGCACAAGGTTGCAGAAGCTGCGCCTTTGCGGAGCTTGCCACCAGTTGCGCGACAAATGATGGCTGTCACTTCGCGGCGCTGACAGTCCCTACTTTCGGGCGCGGGCGGTAATCGCCAACATCGCAGTCACACGATCCCGTGACCGCCAAGGCACCGCCATGAACGAGCACGCAACACCGGCCGTCACGCCATCCGCGCTGCGCGGGCGCGGCATCGGAATCGTCGTCTGCGCGATTTTCGCGGCGCTGTGGGCAAACTGGGCACGCCCATGGTTGATGGGTGCGCCAGCGTCCTGGGCGTGGGCCGCCGCCATCGTCGTTGCAGTGATCAGCGGCGCGCTGCTGCTCGTCGGCGTGTCCATGATTCGCGGGGGGCGACGCTTGTCGAAGGCTACCGGCGTTGGCGACATGGCGCCGCGTCCGATGCGCCGCGGGTTCACGCTGGTGCTGATCGCGGAAATCGTGGCGCTGAACATCGCTGCGTATTTTTTGATCGGTCATCACATGGCGCAGTACCTCGCGCCCGTCATCGCGGTCATCGTCGGACTTCATTTCCTGCCGCTCGCACAAATATTTCGCGCTCCCCACTTCTTCGCCACGGCCGTCGTGATGACGCTGGCCGGCGTCGTGGCGGCTGCGGCCATGGCGACCGGTAGCCCCGGAGTGGCCGCCAACGGCATTGTCGATCTGGCTTGTGCCGTCGCACTTTGGGGAACGGGTTTCGTCACGTGGCGCCGCGTCCACAACGCCACCGTCGGCAGTGCTGGCCCGGCTACGACCAGTCCCGCCTCATGATGCCGTGCCACGGGTTCGCCTGAGCCGCACGCCCTCAAGGTGTACCATCCCGGCGGTTGATCTGCCGCCGGGCGCGATGCGTTCGGCATCCACGCAAAGGGGCTCTCGTGAAACGCACTCTCGTTTTGCTGGTCGTGACGCTCGCATCGCTGTCGATCGCGCACGCGGACCCGAAGGATTGGGTCGCGTACAAACAGCCGGTAATCGCCTTCACCCACGCCATGATCGTCGACGGCACCGGCGCTGCGCCGAAAGTCGACCAGACGTTGGTGATCGAGAAGGGTCGCATCGCCGCACTCGGTCCGGCAGCCACCACAAAAGTTCCAACCGGCGCAACCGTGATCGACGCGCGCGGCAAGACGCTCTTGCCGGGCTTCGTGATGATGCACGAGCACCTGTTCTACACGACTCGCCTCAGCCCCTACTTCATCACCCCGATGTCCTACAGCTTCCCGCCGTTGTACCTCGCAGGCGGTGAGACCACCATCCGCACCACCGGCTCGATGACGCCGTATGTCGATCTGAACGTGCGCGACGATATCAACGCCGGCAAGCGCATCGGGCCGGACATCGACGTCACCGGTCCCTACCTCAACGGCCCGGGCGGATTCACAGAGGACCTGGCTCGCCTCACCGACCCGGCGGATGCCACGCGTACCGTTGATTACTGGGCCGAACAAGGCGTCACCTCGTTCAAGGCCTACCAACAGATCACCCGCGCGGAATTGAAGGCAGCGATCGATGCCGCCCACGCGCACCACGACAAGATCACCGGACACCTGTGCTCGGTGACCTTCCGCGAGGCGGCGGACCTTGGCATCGACAATCTGGAACATGGTTTCTTCGTGGCCACGGATTTCGTCAAGGACAAGCAGCCGGACCAATGCCCCAAGGGTGGCAACGAATCCATCGCGTCACTGGACCTGGATTCGCCCGAAGTGACATCGCTGATCAAGCTGCTCGTCGCCAAACACGTTGCACTGACTTCCACGCTCGGCGTGTTCGAAACTTTCGTGCCCGGCAGGCCGGCATTGTCACCGGCGGCGCTGGGTCTGCTGAACCCGGCGCTGCGCGACCTCTACGAAACCACCTGGAAGAAAGTGCAGACGACGCCCGCGCCACGCGCGAAGACGATGCAAGACGAGTTCGCCAAAGCCAGCAAACTGGAAAAGCGCTTCGTCGAGGCCGGCGGCCTGTTGATGGGCGGCAGCGACCCGACCGGCTACGGCGGTGTGATCCCGGGTTTTTCGTCCAAGCGCCAGATCGAACTGCTGGTGCAGGCGGACGGTTTCACGTTTCCGCAGGCGATAAGGATCATGTCGCTGAATGCCGCGAAGTTCGAGGGCCGCGACAGGGACATCGGTTCACTCAGTGTCGGCAAGCGCGCCGACATCGTGGTGATCGATGGCGACCCGGTGAAGGACGTCAGCGCGGTCGAGCGCATGCCGCTGGTGTTCAAGGACGGCGTCGGCTACGACACCGCCGCGCTATTCAAGTCCATGCAGGGCCAGATTGGAATGAATTGACGCCCGCGATCCTGGTCACCACGCGCGTTCGTATTGTTCCGGTGCGCGGATCGTTGCATCTAGCTCCCGGGCCGCGCGTCGCGGAAAGTAAGGATCGCGCACGAATTCACGCGCCATCTCGATCAGGTCGGCGTCGCCGCGTTGAAGAATTTCCTCGGCCTGCCGCGCACTGGTGATCAGGCCGACCGTCGCGGTGGCGATGCCGGCCTCGCGGCGGATGCGCGCGGCGAACGGTACCTGATAACCCGGGCCTCCTGGAATCTTCGGATGCGGTACCGTGCCGCCGGACGAAACGTCGATCACCTCGACACCGTCGGCGCGCAACCTGCGCGCGAGCTGCACGCATTCGTCGATGTCCCAGCCACCTTCGGCCCAATCGGTTGCGGACAGCCGCACCCACAATGGCATCGGCGCAGGCCAGCTCTCGCGCACCGCGGTGATCACTTCACGCAGCAGCCGCGCGCGATTTTCCAGCGCGCCGCCGTATTCGTCGGTGCGCGTGTTCGACAGCGGCGACAGGAACTGGTGCAACAGATAACCGTGCGCGGCATGGATTTCGATCACTTCGAACCCGGCGTCGCGCGCGCGGCGCGCGGCCGCACGGAAATCGTCGATGACTTTCGCGATGCCCGCCGCATCCAGCGCGGTCGGCATGGGATAACCTTCGTCGAATGGAATCGCGCTGGGCGCAACGGGTGTCCAGCCGCCGTGCGCGGCATCCAGTGGACCGCCGCCATGCCATGGCGCGTCGGTGCTGGCTTTGCGTCCAGCGTGCGCGAGCTGCAAGCCCGCCACTGCGCCTTGTCCACGGATGAACTGCACGATGCGCGCCCACGCCTCAGCCTGCGCGTCGTTCCAGATGCCGGCGTCGTCCGGTGAAATGCGACCTGCAGGCGAAACCGAACTCGCCTCGGTGAACACCAGCCCCGCACCGCCGACCGCGCGGCTGCCCAAGTGCACCAAGTGCCAATCGGTCGGCACACCATCGGGCGAGGAATACTGGCACATTGGCGATACCACGATTCGGTTGCGCAGCTTCAACGTGCCCAGCGTGATCGGTTCCAGCAACATGATCGAATCCTGTCGGGAAACCCTGCACGTTGTGGCACCGGCGTCACGGTTCAATGGTGCGCGAAGGATCGACGAGTACTGCCGGCTCGGCACGCGTCGTCGTCCCTGCCTGCCGGAACGCCACGTCGCGCAGCTTCCTTTCGGCAGCTTCGGAAGCCATGGTCTCCTGCTAGATTCGACGTTGCGCCGGGGCGCCCCAACGGACCGGCTCCCACTCCGGGGAAAGCTGTGCACGCCAAATGGACACGCAGGCAATTCCTGGGCATTTCCTGCGGCGCCGCTGCCGCGGTGCTGACGCCCACCCTGACCAGAGCCACAGGATCAACAGGTCGAATGAACAGCGCCGACATCTACCGCAACGCCTTCGTACTCGACTGCAACACGCTTGCCTCGATCGGCCTGCTGGTGAAGGATGGCAATCTGGCCAGCGAATTGCAGGCGATCCGCGATTCCGGACTTGGTGCGCTGAAAAGCACGCTCGGCGGCGCCAATGGGACGTTCGAGGAAGCGGTCGCCGACATCGCTGCCGCACAGCAATTGATCGAGCAGCATCCGGAACTGTTCATCAAGGTCGTGCGGCACGCCGACCTGGAACGCGCGAAGCCCGAAAACAAGGTCGCGGTGATCTTCTCGTTCGAAGCGGCATCGCCGCTGGAGGACAACCTCGACCGGATTGACCTGTTCCGCAATCTCGACGTCCTCATCATGCAGTTGAGCTACAACCACACCACCCCGTTCGGCGTCGGTTGCCTCGACGGCGAAACCGGTGGCGTGACCGAGCTCGGCCGCAAGGCGATCGCGCGCATGAACGAACTGGGCGTCGCACTGGATCTCAGCCACTCCAACACCCAGAGCACCGCCGAAGGCATCGCGCTTTCGGCCAAGCCGCCGGTGATCACCCATTCCGGTTGCCGTGCGGTGTTCAACCACCCGCGCAACAAGCGCGATCAGGAAATGAAGGCGCTGGCCGACAAAGGCGGCGTGATGGGCATCTACATGCTGCCGTTCCTGACGCCGGAGGACAAACAACCGATGCTCGCCGACTACATGCAGCACATGGTCCACGCGCTCGACGTTTGCGGCGAGGATCATGTCGGCATCGGTACCGATTCGATGTTCTTCACCGTCACCGACAAGGATCTGCAAGCCATCAAGGCAGACGAGGAGCATCGCCGGAAGATCGGCGTCGGCGCGCCCGGCGAAAACCGGCCGCCCTACATCCCGGACACCAATACGCCGCGCAAGCTGGAACGCGTCGCCGATGCGCTGCTGAAACACGGCCATTCCGCGCGCGCGACCGACAAGGTGCTGGGCCTGAACTTCAGCCGCGTGTTCGAGGAAATCTGGATAGCCTGAACCGCCCACGACGACGGCTCGCGGCCCCGGTGCAGGCCGGGTTCAAGTTGCGCGAATAGCGCAACTGCTTTCACGAACGTGCGCTCCTGGATTCCAGCTTTCGCCGGAATGGCTATCATCCGGGGTCCTTGACCTACGCAGGCAATGGTTTTTCGCGGAGCATACGATGAGCAAAGGCACCCACGACTACACGCCCGATGCGCGCAACGCCGCCATCATGATCAACTTGAATGGCGCACTGGTCCCGCGCGACGAGGCCAAGGTTTCCGTATTCGACGCCGGCTATGTGCTCGGCGACGGCGTCTGGGAAGGCCTGCGGGTGCACGATGGCGGCCTGCCCTTCCTCGACATGCACCTCGACCGTCTGTACGAAGGCGCGAAAGCCATCGATCTCGACATCGGCCTCACGCGCGAGCAACTGACGCAGCGGATCATCGAAACGCTGCGCGCCAACGAAATGCGCAACCACGTGCACATCCGCCTGATGGTGACGCGCGGCCTCAAGGCCACGCCGCACCAGGATCCGCGTTTCGTGATCGGCCCACCGACCATCGTGATCGTGCCCGAATACAAGGAGCCGTTGCCGGAAACCGTCGAGCGCGGCATCCGCCTGTTCACCGTGCATGTGCGTCGAGGTGCGCCCGACGTGCAGGATCCAAAACTCAACAGTCATTCGAAGCTCAACTGCATCCTCGCCTGTATCCAGGCGCAGAAGGCCGGCTACGACGAAGCGCTGATGCTCGATCCGCACGGCTTCGTCGCCACCTGCAATTCCACGCACTTCTTCATCGTGCGCAAGGGCGAGGTGTGGACGTCCACCGGCAAGTATTGCCTCGGCGGCATCACCCGCGCCAACGTGGTACGCCTGTGTCGCGACCACTCGATCCCGGTGTTCGAAAAGGATTTCAGCCTCACCGACGTATACGGCGCCGACGAAGCTTTCGTCACCGGCACCTTCGCGGGGCTGACGCCGGTGCACGAAATCGACGGGCGCATCATCGGCGACGGCTTGCGCGGCCCGACGTGCAGGCACCTGCAGGACGTTTACATGCAGCTCGTGGAAACCGCAAGCCGCGCGGGCGTGCAGGTGTGACAAAGCGCGACGGCTTGCGCATCGCGATGTGGTCGGGGCCGCGCAACATCTCCACCGCGATGATGCGTGCGTGGGAGAATCGCGGCGACACGGCGGTAATCGACGAGCCGTTCTACGCACACTACCTCGTCGAAACCGGCGTGAACCATCCTGGACGCGACGACGTGATCGCCGCACAGGAAAACGATGCCGCGAAAGTCGCGGCGATGCTCACCGGCCCGATTCCGGATGGCAAAGCCATCTGGTACCAGAAGCACATGACCCAGCACATGCTGCCCGACATGCCGCTGGACTGGCTCGATCAAGTTGGCAACTGCTTCCTGATCCGCGACCCGGAACGTGTCGCCGCCTCCTTCACCATCCAGCGGCCCGACGCCGCCGCGTGGGAGCTCGGTTTCGAACAGCAAGCACGATTGTTCGACCACGTCTGCGACAAGCTCGGCCATGCACCGCCGGTGATGGATGCGGCCGACGTGCTGAAGAACCCGCGCGGAACATTGGGGGCACTGTGCGCGAAGCTCGGTATCCCTTTCACCGATCGCATGCTGGACTGGCCGCCCGGCCCGCGCGCCAGCGACGGCGTGTGGGCGCCGCATTGGTACGCGGCGGTGGAGCGCTCGACGGGCTTTGCGCCGTATCGGCCGCGCGACGACAAACCCACCGCGTTCCAGCAACGACTCGCCGATCAATGCCGCCCCCATTACGAAAAATTGGCGGCGTTTCTGCTCACGCCAGCACTTTCCTGATGCGCAGGCGGTTGCAAGCAGCGGCGTAGGGCGGGAGAAGCGCAGCGCATCCCGCCGATCGAGCCGGGAGGCGGATTGTCACCCGCCCTGCAGAATCTCTACTTCTGCCGCGACTTCCGCCGGAATGCCGAACGCCAGGCGACATGGCGCGGGAGATGCGCAGCGCATCCCGCCGATCGAGCCGCAAGCCGGGTTGTCATCCGCCCTGCGAAATCTCCACTTCCGCCTCGATCTCCACAGGAATGCCGAACGGCAGTTCGGCCATGCCGACCGCGCTACGGGCATGGGCGCCGGCTTCGCTTCCCCACAATCGCAGGATCAGGTCGGAAAAACCGTTGATCACCGCGGGCTGCTTGTCGAAGCCCGGCGCGGAGTTGACCATGCCGAACACGCGCACCCAGTGCTTCACGCGATCGAGGTCACCGAGTTCCCGTTGCAAGCTGCCGACCATCGACAAGGCGGTCAGCCGAGCGGCTTCGTAGCCCTGCTCCACCGTCAAGTCGCGGCCGACCTTGCCAAACGGTCCCGCGATGGAACCAACCGCCGCTTGCGGGCCATGTCCGGATATCAGCGCACGGCTGCCGACGACGCGCACGAACCGGAATGGCAGCACCACGCCGGGCGGCGGTTTGACCGGAGGAGGCAGATTCAATCTCAGCGCGGCAAGGCGGCTTTCGATCCGAGACATGTGTGGCTCCGAGAGGACATCACGGATGATAGTGCCCCGCTCCCGCACCACACGGCAATACCTCAGGACGACGCTGCCGGACGAGCGGAAACGGGCAAGCCGGCATCACGCAAACGTGCACGCAAGCGATCCAGCTTGTCGCCGTAACGCGACGCGCGCGCGGTATCCCGCCGCAAAGGTTGGCGGACCTGTGCGGCACTGGGGGCACTCAGAACGGTGCGCTCGGTGCGATGAAATTCGAGGCAGACCGGATCGAACGGCAACCCGCAGAAGTCGAGCAACTGCCGAATGGTCGCTTCCGGCTTGGCAATCAATTTCTCGTACTCGAGGTCGAACACACCAACTGGAAATCGTTGCAGCCAGAATCGCGTCAGACGCCAGAATTCGGCATAGAAATCTGCAATGTCGTCAAGGTCGTAAGCAACGCCCGCATCCCCCGTGAACCACTGTCGATAGCAACCAAGGCATGTTTCCACCGGATCGCGACGAACGACCACCACGCGCGCGGCCGGCAACATGGTCAACGCGGCGCCGGCCAACATCCAGTTCAGAAGGTTCTTGTCGGTGAAGCGCGGCTTGTGTTCGCGCCAGCGTTTGGTGCGGACAAGGTATTCGCCACCAAGCCGTTGCCAGTCCTGCGGAGTCAATTCGCCAACCCAATGCGGGAAATTTGCTTGGCGCTGCCGTGTTTCCGTCTCGATCAGGCGGCCGAAATCGCCAATTTCGTTGGCACCTTCGACCTGCGGATGCGAGGCCAGGATTTGCTCGACCAACGTCGAACCAGAGCGCGGCAAACTCGCGATGAAGATCGCCTCGTGGCCGAACCCGCCATCTGGCGTCCCTGCCAGCGGCTTGGCGAACGCCCGCAGGATGGCCTCCACCCGCTCGTGTTCGCCCTGTGCGTCCCACTTCAGATGCTCACGCTGGACGGCATTGGCGCGCTGCATGACATCAAAGGCTCGCGCATAGTCGCCCATGTCCTCCAATGCGTGGGCAAATACGAATTCCAGTTGGTTTCGCGCATTCGGCGCAAGTCCGTTTCCCTCCAGCAACTGCTCGAGCTGCCGCGCATCTTGCTCGCTGAAGGCGACCGTCTTCAAATCCGCGAGCGCAAACCACGCGTCGGCACATGCAGGTTCACGGCGCAGGATTTCGCGCAACGTGTCCGCCGCCGCATCGATCCGGCCAAGGCTCGTCTGCGCACGAGCCAGCCCCAGCCGGGCCTGCATGTGCGACGGGTCGATGGCCAAGGTGCGTCGCAATGCGTCGATCGCCGCCTCTGCCTGCATCTGCGGCTTCAAAGCCTCGGCCAGGTTGTACCACGCGGATGCGGAATCCGGCGCCAACTCGCACGCGCACCTCAAGTGAATCAGGGCCTCGTCTTCCTGTCCCATCCGGTATAACGCGACGCCCAAGCCGACGTGCAAGTCGGGATCGTCGGGCAGCACAGCCAGCGCACGCCGGAAACATTCCGCAGCGCCAGCGTGGTCTGCGCAGTTTTGCGCCGCAATGGCCCTCCAACGCAATGCTTCGGCGTTGTCTGGCGCCAAGGCCAACACGCTGATCATGGTGCGCATCGCGGCGTCGGCGTTCCCGGACTGCGATTCACTCTGCGCACGTTTCAGCAATCGCCGGGCGACGGGTGACAACGGTTCGGATTTCGCGCCCATTTTCACAGCGGTTCTGGATCCGTATCGCGACTTCGCCGGTTTGCCACCGGAATTATGCCAAGCACTGCCGACTGGATTCAAAAAAATCCGCCGGGCACGAGTCCCGGCGGATGGAGAGTCACGCGTGGCGCCATTTACCAGTTGTAGGCGACGGAGAAACGCACATAGCGCGGATCCGTCCAGCCTTCCACCCTGCCATAAGTGGTCAACGGGTAATAAGCGCGATACTGGAGTGGCGTCTGGCTGTTGAACACATTGAAGACATCCAGCTTGAAGGACAGATTGTGGTTGGCCCAGGCTGGCGTATAGATCACATTGAGAGCCAGCTGATGCGTCCACGGGGTGTAGCCGGTCGATCCAGGAGGCGCCACCTGTCCGTTGCAGAAGTGGTAGCTGGGGCCGTAGTCCGGCGTGACGGCGACGGGATAATCGCCAAGGCAGATCCTGGGATGTCCGGAGGCAACGAACAGATTGCCGCCTACCATCCATTCGGGGGTGATCGCATACTCGCCGGCGATCTTCAACTGGTGCCTCTGGTCGTTGGGAAGCTGACCGTAGGCCCCCTGCATGATCTGGTAGAAGTCCCACTGCTCGGTGATGGAAACCGAAGAACCGCCTTGGCCAATGATCGAATCCACTGGACCCTCGGTGTTACCCCAGTTCCGCGCGAACGTATAACTGATCTCGCCCCACCACTTGCCATCCCAAGGGTGCTCCAGGGACAGGTTGATGGCGTAGTAATCGCGCTTGACCTTGTCAGGAAAACCCTGCGCGGCTTGATCTACCGTCACCGGCACGAGGCCGCCCGTAGGCGTCTTGACCATGATCGTTTGAGTTTCGGACGGATTGATCAACACCGCACCCAAGGTGTAGTTGGTGCAAGCGTCCGGGGTCAGCCACGCATATCCCTGCGCCAAACCCGCCGCGCACATCCGCTGCTGGTCGTCCCAGTCGTCCACGATCCGGCCCAGCTTCTTGTAGATGCCGTTGGCGCCGAGTACCCAATCCGTGCCCAGGAAGTCCAGTTTCTGCTGCATGCCCAGCACGTAAGCATCGGCATACTCGGCCTTGATGTTGGTGGATGCCACGGTGCGCGGGTCAAGCGGCTCACCATACTCGTTGTTCTGCGACACGCCGTTGACCGGGTTTTCGGGAATCGGAGTCAGGCCTAGCGGGATGCCGTTCGAATCGATGCCGTTGTAAGTGAAGTACTGGTCAGTGAAGGTGGAGGCTCCGGCACCGCGCAACGCCACGCCTGCAGGCAGCGCCAGGTAATAGCGGCCGGCATTGCCGTACACCTTGAGCGAGGAGTCGCCGTGCACGTCCCAGCTGAAGCCGATGCGCGGTTCCCACTGCGGCTTGGTCAGCCGGATATACGGCTCGTTGGCCGGGTTGTAATTGACAAATGAATCGTCGCGCAAGCCGACTTTCATCAGGAAGTTGGGCGTGATCTGCCAGTTGTCCTGGATGTATTCCGCATGCTGCACCACTCGTACACTGGCCGCATTCTCGAAGATGTACTTGCTCACGTAATAACCGGTGGCACCGTCCGGATTGGAATTCGGGGGACCAATGTACGGAGCGACCGAGGGATCGGTGCCGGTGATGGTGTCGCCGGGACCCTTGGTTCCGCCAGCGCCGGTCTGCTGGCCATAAGACCACGCATAACCGGGGCCGGTCATGACCGAGCCGTCACCGATGTCCCAGACCGTGCTGTTGTCGATGCCGACTTCCAGGTCGTGGGTACCCAGGAGATTCCACGGCAATTTCCAGTCCAGGTCGACGCGGTAATTCATCACCGTGTCTTTGTGGGCCGGGTTGCCGACGTCGGCATTGGTCTGTGTATTGACGATGCCGCCCGGCGGCGCGAATGCGGGATTCTGGGAAGCCGCGCCGAAAATGTACGGCAACGGCGACGACGGCGGCTCCTGGTAGTACTCCCCGTGCAACTTGCCAAGCATCGCGTGCAAGGTCAGGTTGTCAGTCAGGTAGGACGTGTAGTTGGCCGTCCAGAGCCGGAACGCATTCTTGGTAGCGGGGAAGCTCAGCAGATAATCGCCCGTCTGGCGGGTGTCGTAGTCGTAGTCAAACCGTGACACCCAGGTTTTGTTCTCGGTTTGGGCGCCCGTTACGGTGAGGTAGTTGTTGTCGTTGATGTTCCAGTTGAGCTTGGCGTAGATCTTCGGGCGATGGACAGTCGAGAAGTCGTTGAAGGCAGTCGCACCTTTCGCAGTAACCGAGTTGGAATGGATGTTGTCCTGTTCAACCCCCACGAAGAACAGCAGCTTGTCCTTGACGATCGGCCCACTCACGTAGGCGTCGTAAATGGTCTCGGAGCGATGGTTGTCGGCGCGACGGCGATACAGGTCGCCCGGGAGCTGACCGGCGTTGGTATTGCGCGGGTTGTTGTAGACCTGGTCGACGTAATCGTTGCGAAACCTGCCCGGTTCCCAGACGCCCTGGAAGCCGAAATGCCATTCGTTGGAACCCGCTTTGCCAATCTGGTTGATCACGCCGCCGATGGAACGACCGTACCTGGCGCCGTAACCGCTGGTGATGGTCTGCTGCTGCTCGATGGCGCCATATGGAAGGCTGACGCCGCCCTGGCCGGTGAGCGGATCGGTGGTGTTCATGCCATCGATGTAATACGCATTCTCGGCCACCGAAGCCCCACCGAATACCAACAAGGGGCTACCGGTTGCGGTGGGGTTTGCGTTTTGCAGCAACGCCGACCCTTGCGTCACGCCGGGGGCCATCAAGGCGATGCTCTCCGCATTCCGGCCGATCGGCAGTTGGCTCAACTGCTTGGCAGTGACCGTACTGGTCTGATTGGTGCTGGTAACGTCGATCGACGGAACGGCATTGGCGGTGACGTTGATCGCAGACAAGGTCTGGGCATTCGCCGAGGAGGACGTGAAGTCGACCGTCACTGCGCCGGCTGCCGTTGGCGTGACGCCTGTGCGGGTCTGCACCACCTGGCCATTCTGCAGCAGGCTCACCGTGTAGGTGCCGACAGGCAGGATCACCGCATATTCGCCGGAAGGACCGACGCTGATGGTGCGATTGAAGCCCGCGCCGCCCGTGATTTGTATCGTTTCATTGGGCGCGACGGGCACTATGCCGCGGATGGTGCCATTCACGGCCTGCGCGAATGCGCCCCCCGCGAACGCCAACGCGACGGAACCCCCGATTGCCAGTGCCAGCGCCTTGCGCTGGAAGATGCGATTGCGCGAAGCGCGCCAGGAATGGACTTTCATGCGACGTGCACCCCCAATGGGCAACACGGCGCGGACGAGGGTCCGTCTCTCCCCATGGCGGGCACACGACCGCACCCGATTACGCCTTGGCGGCCGATAGGTCGTCAGACGCGGTCTGCACCGTCCCTCGTAACGGCGCGTCTTGCACCTTAACCACGCATTAACTTGAATGCAAGGGTTGGTTCACAACAACAACGCCACCGGAGAAATACAAATCACACGAAAAGCTTTCCCGACCAATCGCCGTCATCCGGCGCCACGCAGCCTCGCACGCAATGCATCCAGTTCGCGTCCGTACCGCGCCGCGCGCGCGGTATCGCGATGCAAGGGCTGCCGCACTTGTGCGGCGCTGGCCGCGCTGACCACGGTTCGCCGGGTGCGATGGAAATCCAGACACGCGGGATCGAACCTCAGCCCGCAAAAATCGAGCAACCGGCGAATCATGGTTTCCGGACGGGCCAGTAATGCCTCGTATTCGAGATCCAACACGCGCTCGGGAAATCGACGCATCCAGAACTGCGTCAGGCGAGTGAAGTCGATGCAGTAATCCGCCAAATCGTCGAGGTCGTAGGCAAACTGGGTGCCGCTCGCAAACCACTGCCGATAGCAGGCCAGGCAGGCTTCGACGGGGTCGCGATGCACTACCACCACGCGTGCAGCCGGCAGCATCATCCGCACCGCGCCGATGTATTTCCACGTCACCAGATTCTTGTCGGTGAAGCGTGGTTTGTGCGCTCGCCAGGGCGCCGTGCGTGCAAGGTATTCCCGGCCGAGCCTGTGCCAGTCGGCCGCATTCGCGTCCTGCACCCATTCGGGCCAGGCACGGCCGCGCCGCGTCGATTCGGCATCCAGAACGCGCGGCAAATCCGTGATTTCATTGGCGCCTTCGACCTCCGAATGCGAAGCGAGGATCTGCTCGATCAGTGATGAACCCGAACGCGGAATGCTCGCGATAAAAATCACCTCGCGACCCTGCTCCGGATCGACCGGCGCGGGCACGCTTGTCGCGAAGGCGCTTTCGATCGCGGCGATACCTGCGCGGTGTTCCGCTGCATCCCAGCGCATCCGGCGGCGTTGCAGACGGTTCGCGCGCCGCAAAACCTCGAACGATTCCACGTAATCGCCCTGATCTTCCAGCGCCCGCGCCAGCGCGAAGCCGAACAGCACGCGATCTTCCGGCGCCCCGGTCGCCTGTTCGAAATTCCGGCGCAATGCGCCGGCATCCTCGGCGGAGAGCGGAACGACCTTCAGGTTGACGAGCGCGAACCACGCATGCGCCTCAGCCGGATGCGCCTTCAGAATGCCTCGCAATTCGGCAGCCGCCGCGTCGGTCTCGCCGACGCTGGCCAGCGCATCCGCGAGCGTCAGCCGCGCCGGAACGTTCGAAGAATCCATCTGCAACGCATGTCTCAGCGTATCGATCGCCTCCTCCGTATGGACCTGCAGCTTGAGCGCCTTGCCGAGGTTGTACCAACCCGAGGCCACGTCGGGAGCCAGCGCACACGCGCGTCGCAGCATCGCGACCGCGCCTTCGACGTCACCGGATTCGAACAATGAAATGCCGAGGCCGGCGTGAAGTCCCGCATCCTGTGGCTGCGTTTCGAGCGCCTTGCGAAAACAAGCGATGGCTCGATCGTGACGTCCCTGCATTTGGGCGGCGATCGCAGCCATGCCGAGCGCCGGCGCGCAATCCGGCGCCATGGCCAGCACCGAAGCCAGCGTGGCGGAAACCGCGTCGAACTGGCAGCGCGCCAATTCACCCTGCGCCTTTTGCAGCGCGCCCAGAAGCTGGGGCGGCAGCGATGGAGCGGTCACCATGGTTGGACAAGGCACGGATGCATGAGCGCGAAGCCTACACCTGGGCGCGACTGACTAGGCCAGCGACGCCACGATTCGCCCGACCTTCGCCAACACCGCATAGCGGTTCTTGCCGGACGCTTTCGCATCCTCGTAGTACGCCGCGACCAGGACAGGCTTGCGTTGCGGTGGCCACAGGATCGCAACGTCGTTGGTGGCCGTATCGCCTGAACCAGTCTTGTCACCCTCGCGCCAATCGGAAGGCAACCCGGCGCGCAGCGAATTGCCGCCCGTCTGGTTCGCAAGCAGCCAGTTCGTCAGGCGTTGGCGCGAAGCACCCGAAAGCGCGGCGCCGAGCAGCAGCGTGTGCATGTCACCTAGCATCGCGGCAGGCGTGGTGGTGTCCTTGTCGCCATCATGCCGATTGAGCGTCGGCTCGGTGCGATCCAGTCGCGTCACCGGATCGCCAAGACTGCGCGCGTATCCGGTCACGGCCTGCGGACCGCCGATCTGCTTCAACAAAAGATTCGCCGCGGTGTTGTCGCTCAAGGTGACCGCGGCCTCGCACAATGCCGAAACCGTCATGCCGGGCGGACCAACACGCTTGCTCGTCACGGGCGCCCATTCCAGCAGCACTTCCTTGCCGAACACGACGCGGCTGTCGAGCCTTTCTTCACCGCGATCCACGCGATGCAGCACCGCCGCCGCCAATAGCAACTTGAACGTGCTGCACATCAGGAACCGTTCGTTGCCGCGATGCGCGAAGCGGCGGCCATTGCCTGTGTCGAGAATCGCCACGCCGAGTCGACCGCCATGCTGGCGTTCCAGCGCGGTCAGGCGCGCTTCGACGTCACTTTCTTTCGCCATCACTCGCGCCGGCCGTGAGAGCGCGACCGCGGCGCCCGTCAGAACTAGACCCTTCAACAAGTCGCGACGCTGCATGTTTTTTCCGGTGACCAGAACGGGCGGAGTATGCACGCGAATCCCAATCGGGGTCTGTCCACGGTGTCGGGCGAGTCTTGACCAGCCGTCGCGGTTGCGATTCAAAACCGGCGGGTCAAGACCCGCCCTGCGCAGTCGCACCTTGAGGCGCGTGCGCGTCGCCTCCATGTCGCATCCAGCCCTTCACTCGGCCCGCTCGGCCTGGAACCCGCCATGCCCGATTACCGCAAAACGCCCGAAGCGCTTGCGCGCCTGAACCCGCTGCAGTACCGCGTCACCCAGGAAGCGGCCACCGAGCGACCTTTCGACAACGAATTCAACGAACACCACGAACCCGGCCTTTACGTCGACATCGTTTCCGGCGAGCCGTTGTTCACCTCGCTCGACAAATTCCAGAGCCAGTGCGGCTGGCCGAGTTTCAGCAAGCCCGCCGAAGCAGCCAACGTGGTCGAGAAGCACGACGCCACCCATGGCATGACCCGCACCGAGGTGCGCTCGAAATATGGCGACAGCCATCTCGGCCACGTTTTTGACGATGGCCCGCGCGAGCGCGGCGGCCTGCGCTACTGCATCAACTCGGCATCGCTCCGTTTCGTCCCGCTGGCCGATCTGGAAAAGGAAGGCTACGAGGAGTACCGTCACCTGTTCGACAATGGCTGACTGGTTGAGCGTCATTCCGCGGCCGCGCTCCGCTTTTTTCGATCAAGCCGCAGCAGATTCCGGATCGCGCCCGCTGCGCGGGCTTGTCCGGAATGACAATGAAAATCTTGGAGACATTGCAATGACCACCCAACGCGCCATTCTCGCTGGCGGCTGTTTCTGGGGCATGCAGGATCTGATCCGCAAGCAACCGGGCGTGGTGTCCACGCGCGTCGGCTATTCCGGCGGCGACGTCCCGAACGCCACCTACCGCAACCACGGCACCCACGCCGAATCCATCGAGATCGTGTTCGATCCGGCTCGCACCAGCTATCGCAAGCTGCTGGAATTCTTCTTCCAGATCCACGATCCCTCGACGGTGAACCGGCAAGGCAACGACGTCGGCACCAGCTATCGCTCGGCGATCTTCTACACCAGCGACGAGCAGAAACGGATTGCCGAAGACACCATCGAGGACGTCAACGCGTCGGGCTTGTGGCCCGGCAAGGCCGTCACCGAAGTCGTGCCTGCCGGCGACTTCTGGGAAGCCGAACCCGAGCATCAGGATTATCTGGAACGCATTCCGAACGGCTACACCTGCCACTTCATCCGGCCGGACTGGAAGTTGCCGGTGCGCGAGAAAGCGGCGGGTTGATTATCCGGAATTTTCCAATCGTCATTTTGGGGCTGTCTGCGATCTATCTTTGCAGACGATGAAACCGGCGATGGCCCCGGATGACGAACAACAACAAGCAGGAGATCCCCTCGTGACCAACACCCCCGCCTACGCAGCACAATCCGCCGACAAGCCACTCGGCCCCCACGCGATCCAACGTCGCGAGGCCGGCCCGCACGACATCACCATCGACATTCTTTATTGCGGCGTGTGCCATTCGGACCTGCACACCGTGCGCAACGAATGGGGCAACACGGCTTATCCGTCCGTGCCCGGTCACGAAATCGTCGGTACCGTGACGGCGATCGGCAAGGACGTACGCGGCTTCAAGGTGGGTGAAACCGTGGGCGTCGGCTGCATGGTGGACAGCTGCGGGCATTGCGATTCCTGCAAGGCCGGCGAAGAGAATTATTGCGAGAACGGTTTCACCGGCACCTACAACGGCCCCGCGCAGGAAGATCACGGCAACACCTACGGCGGCTATTCCACCCGGATCGTCGTCGACGAAAAGTTCGTGTTGCACATCAAACACGGCAAGAATCTTGCGGCGGTCGCGCCACTCCTGTGCGCCGGCATCACCACCTGGTCGCCGCTGCGGCACTGGGGCGTCGGCCCGGGCAAGAAGGTCGGCATCGTGGGCTTGGGCGGGCTCGGCCACATGGGCGTGAAACTGGCGCACGCGATGGGTGCGCACGTGGTGTTGTTCACCACATCACCGAACAAGATCGAGGACGGCAAACGCCTTGGCGCGGACGAGGTGGTGATCTCGAAGGACGCGGCGCAGATGGCGCGGCACACCGGCAGTTTCGACTTCATCCTCAACACGGTCGCGGCGCCGCACAACCTCGACGCCTATCTGAACCTGCTGAAACGCGACGGCACGATGTGCCTGGTCGGCGCACCGCCGATCGATTCGCCGCATCCCTCGCCCACGGTGTTCAACCTGATCATGAAGCGCCGCGGCATCGCGGGATCGCTGATCGGCGGCATCCGGGAGACCCAGGAAATGCTGGATTTCTGCGCCCAGCACGGCATCGTCAGCGACATCGAAATGATCGCGATGCGTGACATCAACAAGGCCTACGAACGCATGCTGAAGAGCGACGTGAAGTACCGTTTCGTGATCGACATGCAAACGCTGAAAGACGAGGCCAAGGCCGCCTGACTCGCAGGGCGGGAGGAGCACAGCGCATCCCGCCGACGCCGCGAAACCGACAACACCAAGACGGCGGGTTTCACCCGCCCTACATGGCCAACGTGACGGGTAGAGCGGGAGGAGCGCAGCGCATCCCGCCAACGTGAAACCCATACGCCGAAACGGCGGGTTTCACCCGCCCTACATGGCCAACGTGACAGGTAGGGCGAGAGGAGCGCAGCGCATCCCGCCGCCGCCGCGAAACCGGCAACACCAAGACCGCGGGTTTCACCCGCCCTACAATCCTCGCATGACCCCGTCCAGACTTCTGACGGTCTGCATGGCGGCGGTGCTCGCGCTCGCAGGCTGTTCCAGTCACAACGAGTCCCAGCAGCCGCAAGCCAACGCGGCGCCGTCCTCGTCCCCGCAGGCGAGCGCCGCCACCGCCGACACGCATGCCGCCGTGCGCAAGGTGGTGGAACGCTTTGGCTTGCAAATGCAAAAGGTGTCGACGCTGGCACCGCCCGAAGCGATCCGCCACGAATTGCCGCAGGTCTACGGCAACGTGCTGTCGGCCGAATTGCTCGCCGACTGGAAAGCGCATCCAGATCATGCGGTGGGCCGCGAAGGTTCGAGCCCGTGGCCCGCTCGCATCGAAATCGAACAAATCGAATGCGCGCGCAACGACGGCTGCCGCGCCACCGGCAACGTCGATTACATCACCAGCAACGAAGTGGCGCATGGCGGCATCTTCATGCGCCGCGCCATCACCTTGCAACTCGCGCGCACCAGCCTTGGCTGGCGCATCACGGCGGTGCACTTGAAGCCATCGCGGGAATGATCGCCGTCGCTGCGCAGCCCGTGCGCCGCGCAACGATCAGGCGTTCAATGTTTGCTCTTCCGCTCCAGCTCTTCCATGTACGCGGCGTCACGCTTGTCCTGTCCCGGCGCCTTGGCCCGCGAACGTCCTTCGCGTTCTTCCGGCGTCAATGCGTCCGACGCCTGGCGCGCGTCACCCTTGATCGGCTTGCCGCCCTTGGCCTGTTCCTTCGCGGATTCCTCGGTGGCTTTGCGATAGCGGCGCGCGCTCTCGTAATCGCCTTCGCCCTGCATCTTGTTGCTGCCCATCGCCATGTCCTCATGTGAAGCGTGGCATCCATTGCCACGCCATCCATGTCTAGCAGGCGCGGCCTGAACCCTCGCGCATCTGCCCTGCTCGTTACCGTTGCGTGAAACGGGAGCCACGTATGCCGATGAGCAGGGTATGATGCGGCGTGAAGCCGGTGAATGTGCCTGGCTGCCTTCACGAGCCTTGAAGGAGAGGTTGATGAAATCACGTCATGCTTGGCTGCTTGGGTGCGTCGCCGCCGCTTTCGCGGGAACCGCAATGGCATCATCCGGCTCGCTCGTTGAATTCACGCCGCGGGTCATGCCGGTAGTGGTGCAGGTGAACGCCCAGGGCCGTGTCACCGACATTCTTCCCAGCCAGCAACTGGAGCCTTGGGTGCGGCAAATGCTGGTCAAGCAGATCGACGCATGGATTGCCGAACCCGCGATGAACCGCGGCAAGCCGACCGCCAGCCGGTTCATCATGGAGATCGCCATGCGCGTGCAGCCGCGCAAGGACGGCAAGTACGACGCGAATTTCGTGTACGTGAAAAGCATGCCGCTCGCTTATGGCGGTGCGCTGCATTGGAACGTGATCAACGGCGGTCTCGAACTGGCGCTCGTCTCCGATGACACGGGTCGTCGCGCAGACCACGCCTTGCGCCACTTCGAACGCTTTCCTGCGCATCCGCTTTATCAATCGCAGTCGCCGCGCTTCGCGCCGCATGCATCTGCCGCGCCACGATCGGCTGCCCGCGCTGCGGCCCCGGTCGCCGCGATGCCCGTGCGTGCAAATTTCTCCGGCAACGCGGCGCCAAGGCCTGCGGGCGCTCCGCGAATCGCACGACAGTAAATACGTCAAGGGCGATATCGAACGGCAGTCAATCGCCGCCCGTCGGCCGCTTCGATCCAGCTTATGCCTCGCCCGCCGGCAACTCTTTCCCTTCGTCGTCGTACGCAGGTGGCGAGTAGAAGTTGACCGTCCGCAGCGGCTCGTCACCGGTACAGCGGATCTCGTGGGTTTCGCCGCGTTCGATCACGAGCAAGCTTCCGGCCTGCAGCGGCTGCCGCATGCCATCGACGATGGCGACGCCATTTCCGGAAACCACGTACATCCATTGGTCGGCACCGCGGTGGCGGTTGTCCGGGCCGCCGGTGTTCGAACCCGGCGCAAGCGTCATCTCCGCTGCTTGCACCTCACACACCGCGAACGCGACCTCGAAATCGGACTCCAGCGACAACGTCTTGTGTTTCATTTCGCTTCATCCATGAAGGCAGAGGAATCGCCTGGAAGCCTACGCACGCCTGCTTGAAAGCGGCGTGAAACGTGCACCTTGAGCAGACGCCGCAGGCACCGCATGGCATGATGGCGACGTCCTTGCCGACCCGCTCCAGCATGACCGAACGCCTGATCGCCGCCGTACTGGGCGGCACCGCGCCCCGCGCGAAAACCGAACTGCACGATGTCGCGTTCGCCGTCGGCGATTCACTGGAATCCGTGCACGACCAGCTGCTGGATGGCTGGTTCGGCGATCCACGCGGGCTGCACGTGGACGCATGGTGTTTTCTCGACCGTGTGGAAGGCTATCGCGTGCGGTTGTCGCGCACGCCGCCCAATAACGGACTGCACCTCTACTTCATCAACATCGGCGGTTACCAGCCCGGCGTGTTCGGCGAACACCACGCGTGGGGATTCTTCGGGGCGCCGAACAAGACCGAGGCGAAGAAACGCGCGAAACAAACGTTGCTGCAAGACCACGTAGAAACCCACAAGGACGATCTGCACGAAATCGACGACTGCGTGCAGGTCGCACGCGTCGGCGCATGGCACGTGCACCTGATGGCGGATGCCCATGCCGTTGATCCGGAAGTCAGCAACGGCTATTTCCCGCTGCCAAAGTCCACCATCGACAAGTGGATTGAGCAGTACAAAAGCGTCTAAGGAGCAGCAGTTCAGTAGTGCACGCTGGCGTAGCGTTGCAGCAGCCGCTTGAACTCAGGCGTATCCCGGATCGGGTCCAGATCCACGTCGGTGCGCACCGTGGCAATCGTGATCGTGCCGCCGTGGGCGGTTGACACCAGTGCATCCAGGATCGGCACCGCCTTGTCGGCATGGCCCAACTGCGCCTCGATTTTCGCGAGGGCCATCAGCATGTCGGCTCCCCTCTCCCAATTCCTTGAAATCGGCAGGATCGCCACGGCGTGCCGGCCTTCCCGCTCGGCATCCTGCTTGCGCCCCAGCCGTACATAGGTCCAACCCAGCTGCGCCGATTCATATGCATGGGATTCATGATCGTGATCCGCCAGGATCAAATCCGCGCAATGCTGGTACTCGGCCAGTGCAGCGTCGTGCTGCGCAAGCTGCCATTGGGTATCGGCCCGCCAAATGCAAAGGGACTGCTCACTGTACGCCGAGCCCCGGCTCGAAGTGAACAATGCCAGCGCCGCCGCGTAATCGCGCGAGTGATACAGCGCCTGCGCATGATCGACAAGGTGGGTCGGGATCGCCCGCACATCGGGAGGCGCGGCCATGATCATCGCCAGTTGCGCGGCGCCGCTGCCGGTGGAAAAGTAGGCCATGAAATCGCGCATGCCCCAGGTCAGCCCGGCGTGGTAGTTGACGTCTAGCGCCTTCAGCAGGTTGTGGTCCGCCGCGACATATTCATGGCGCTCGCCTTCGAGCCAGGCCAATCCCTGCAGCGCCAGCACGTTGCGCGGGTCCAGACTCACCGCATGCTCGTAGGCCGCGTTCGCGTCGCCCAGACGCCCGAGGTGGTATTCCGTATCGGCCAATGCCAACTGGGCGTTGGCATTCCGCGGATTCAGCGCCAACGCCTGCTTGAATTGCGCCTGCGCGGCCACGTCGTCGTTCTCCGCCCACTCGTGATAGAAGCCCGCGGCGACATGCGCTTCCGGCAAGTTTGGATTCAGGGCGAGCGCCTTGCCGAAGGCCTGCTTGCTCTTGGCCGCCATCGCGTGTGCATCGATCGAAGGGACGAAATTGATCGTCCACGCATAGGCATAGCCCAACCGCGCCCAGGCCAGTGCGAATTGCGGGTCCGCGGCGACGGCCTCCTGATACGCCGAGATCGCCGCATCGATGTCCGGTTGCTTCCAACTCACGTCGGCGCGTTGTTGTGCCGCTTCGCCGCGCAGCAACGCCTGGTAAGCGTACGCGTTGCGCGTCGGCGCCTTCGCCAGTGCTTGCTTCTCCTTCGGCAACAACGTGACCTGCAACGCATCCGCCACTTGCGTGGCGACGTCGCTTTCGACGGTGAACACGTTGTCCAGATTGCGGTCGTAGGTCTCTGCCCACACCTGCGCGTCGGTGTCGGTATCGATCAACTGCAGGCTTATGCGCGCCTGGTTGCCGGCCTTCTGCACGCTGCCTTCCAGCACGTTGCCGACACCCAGCTCCTGGCCGATGGCCTTCACGTCCTCCGGATGGCTGGCGTACTTCGCGGTCGAGGTGCGCGATATGGTTTTCAATCCGCTCAGGCGGGTCAGTTGCGTCAGGATCTGTTCCTGCATGCCGTCCGCGAAATACGCGTTGTCGCGATCGGGCGAGAGGTTCTCGAACGGCAACACCGCGATCGATTTGCCGCCGCCCCCCGCCGCACCGGTCGCCGCCCTGAAGTTAGATGGCTTGCGCAACAACACATGCTGCGCCGACCACAGCGCGGCGACCAGGCCGACCACCAGAACCAGCATCAGCAGCACGAATACATCGACGTGGCGGCCATGCACAGGCGTGCCGGGCGCAACCGCCGCTGCGCGCTTGCGCCGCAGTTTCACTTCCCTGCCCCACGCCCAGACCAGCGCGACCGGAAACCCGCTCAGGACCACGAGCACCGCCGCCTGCTGCAACCACAACGGCAGCGCAAACACCGGGAACACCTGGGTGATGACTTGCACCAGCAGCCAGCCGATGGCGGCATAGGCCACGGCCACGCGATACACATGCCGGCGCTTGAGTTCGAGCAGGAAGGAATCGAATGCGCCCATGCATTTGCGACCCGAAAGCCACTCGCCGATACCGCCGCTGCCGCCCGGCGCAACGCAGGCCGCCGACGGTCGACGCGACTATATCGGCGGCGCATCCTGTCCGGAATAGCACCCGCAAACGGTGCCAGCCGCCGGACTCAGGCGGGGCCTTAATGCCGGTTATGAGTGGGATGATTTGGAGAGTTTCGCCAGGCTCACCCCGCCGCTTCCTCCGGCGGCGGTTGCAGCTTTTGCTGCAGCGCTTCGAGATCGCCGATCGCTTTCTCAAGCGCGTCGTGCAACTGGCCCTGCCGGTTCATCAGGTCGTCGATCGTGTCGGTCTGCTTCAGCTTCGACAGTTCACCGTCGAACAGCAGCCAGATCGCGGTGAGCCGCTCGACGTTGTTCTTCGCGTAGTGGTGCATCTCCTTGAGCTGCGTCAACGTGTCGGTGACGTGTTCGAGTTGCTTGCTGGCATTTTCGTCGGCCATGGCATGCTCCTGTCGAGGCCCGTGCCATGCTACGACCGCAAACACAACGGCAACGAAACGCCGGCGCCGTACCGTCCTCGCGCTTCGTGCATACTGACGTGACGCAATGAGCGCGGAGCCACCATGCACGACCTGCCTCCCTTCCATCTCGCCTTTCCCGTCGCCTCGCTGGGCGAAGCGCGCGGTTTCTACGGCGGCCTGCTAGGTTGCGCGGAAGGACGCTCAAGCGACGCATGGGTGGACTTCGATTTCTTTGGCCACCAGATCGTCGCGCACGTCGCGCCGGAAGAACTGCACGCGGCGGCCGCGCACGACGTGGACGGCGACGACGTGCCGGTGCGCCACTTCGGCGTGGTGCTGGACATGGATGCGTGGCACGCGCTCGCCGAGAAGTTGCGCGAAGCCGGCACGCATTTCGTGATCGAACCGCACGTGCGCTTCAAAGGTCAACCCGGCGAACAAGCCACGATGTTCCTGCTCGATCCATCGGGCAACGCACTGGAGTTCAAGGCGTTCGCGGATCGCTCGAAGTTGTTTGCGAAGTGATTGCACATCGGGCAGTCTCGAACGCGCTTCGCTCGATCATTGCAAGGTAGGGCGCGAGTAGCCGTGCTGCAGCGCATCCCGCCGTCAACCGTTCGCACAACGGCGGGATGCGCTGCGCTCCTCCCGCCCTACGCGTGCTCAGCTCATCCGACCGCCGTTACTCGATCAAGCGCGTTGCGATCCCAATGCGCGAGATCCGCGGCCCGAGCGTAAGTGCTGTCGATGAAGGCGTGAATCACGCGATCTGGCGCGTCGGACTGGCGCACCGCTTCGTAAGGCAGGATGAACTCGCCAAGGCCTTCGTGGTAATACGCCGCATCCGGTTGCACCTGCGCATCCTTCAATCCCGCCGGCTGCGGCACGGCATACGCGTAGAACGCCGGTTCCGGCACCGGTCCGCTGCCAGGCCAGAAACCGTGGCTGATCACTTCGTGTGAATACGCATCGCGCTCGAACGCCGGCCCCTCGCGCGGCGGCGCACGCCGGCCGGAAAAGCGCGTCACCGCCATGTCGAAACTGCCCCAGAAGAAATTCACCGGACTGCACTTGCCGACGAATGCACACTGTGAATCGGTGAACACGCGATCCACTTGCACCAGGATGCGGCTCAGGCGGTTCGCGTAGTCGGGGTCGTAGCTGTGGTGCTGCGTATCGCGATCCAGTCGAACGGGTTCGGGCAATTCCGTCGACATCGGATGGATCTTCACTGGCAATCCCATGTCGTCCAGTGTGTTCAGCAATGCACGATAAAAATCAGCGACGCTGCGCGGACGCAGTTCCAACGTGCGCGTCTCGCCATCCGACGCGAGCACCCGCAACTGGTGATCGACGAAATCGAACTGGACGGTGAAAGCACGTTCGCCGTGCGACAACGGCCGGGTCGTCAAACCGCGCGGCGTGACCCGCAGCGCCACGCCCCAGCAGTGATTGAGCGGGGCGGCAAGCGCCAGCGCGACCTTGCCGACCACCTGTGACCACAGATGCAACGTAGCGTAGGTGTCCTTCCATGCGTCATACGGCAACGCGGGCCAGCAAGCGTCGTCATCCGGTCGCACAATCGCTGCCCTCCTCCAATGAACATCTTGCATCGTAGCGCGATGCACGGTGCGCGTAGCGTTGAAGGCTTGCCGCGAAAATCGATGCACTGATAACAGGTGACAGCGGTTTGCGGCACTCCCTCGGCGTTTGATTGCTCGCCCGAAACGTCGAATTCCTTTACGTTTTTTGTATAAATGCGTTCAGACGTTCTGCCGCAAATCCCCCATAAACAATTACTTGAAATCATGGCACGGGAAATGCTGGAAGCGTTTCTGATCGACCGGCCAACAAGACCTGCATTGCGCAGAGACGCAGGCCAACCGAACGCAGCGTTGCCGACAGCCTCAAGCCGGGAACAGCCTTCCTAATGCCGGCCTGCATCGACTTCACAAATGCGCGTTCCTATCCCTGGAGGTCCTGCGATGAAGACAAAGCATCTTGCGTTACTTGGGCTGGTGGCAGCGGTGGCGTGTGCGCCGGCCGCGTTCGCAAACGAAATGAATTATGCGTTTTCGTTCAACGGAAACGGCGTCACCGCGTCCGGAACATTCCAGGTGGGATCCCAGAGCGCAAATTCTGCAACGCCACCCGGCTATGAAATCACCGGCATCAGCGGAACATTCTCCGACACGAATGTCGGCGTTTCCGGCGCAATCACCGGGCTGTACACACCGGTGTCCTACGTGAGCAACACGCTTGCCAACCCCGGCGTTGCGTTTACCGCGGGCGGCTTGTCCTACGATGATCTGTTTTACCCAGCGGGCAACTCCCCCGCCGTCTGTCTTACGCTCACCAAGGGCGTACCCACGCTGACCTATCCGTTTTCCGGCGGCTACTTCGACATCTTCGGCGTAGCATTCAATGTCGCCGGAGGGTACACCGGCGCATTCTGGAGCAATGGCAACGTGGGCGGTGGTCCCATCATTTACGCGGCCGGACTGGCCGATGCGAATGGCTTGGTCGACAATCCGAATGCCGGCCCCGACGGCACCGCGCCGCCCGGCCGCTACGGCTCCTTTACCGTCAGTCTCGTGTCCGTGCCGGAGCCTGACTCTCTGCCCTTGTTCGCGATTGGCCTGTTCGGCCTGACCGCGCTGTACGCCCGCAAGCGCAAAAGCGCACAGCCACTTTGACTGAAACGGGGTCAGGTTCACTTATTCGCTTGTCGAAGTGAACCTGACCCTGTTGTCGGGTAGAGCGTGTAGGGCGGGAGAAGCCGCATAGCGGCGTATCCCGCCGATCGCCAATGCCTACGTAACAGCCAACCTCACCCTTCCGCCTCCGTCAACTCGCGCCCCCGCTGGCGGATGATGGCCTCTTCGCGCGCATCGATGATCGATCGCATCACGCTGTCGACGTCTGCCTCGCCCTCGTCGAATACGAAGTAGCCGGTGAGTTCGCTGTCCGGCCGCAGTTGGCCCTGCTCGAACAACGCCCACATTTCCTCGGCGTAATGGGTATCGAGCAGTTCCGGCGCAAAGCGCGACAGAGTGATCGTGATGTTGCCCACGTCCCGTCGCAACATGGTGCGTGCGGCATTGTTGCCGGCGGCGCTGACCACCTGCGGCAGATCGATGATGACCGGACCATCGGATGCCACCAGCACGTTGTATTCGGACAGGTCGCCGTGGATCAGCCCTTCGCACAACATGCGCGCGATCTGGCGGACCAGGAAGCGGTGGTACTCGCGCGCTGTCTGCGCCGACAACTCCACCCTGCCGAGCTGCGGTGCCGGACTGCCATCTGCATCGGCAACCAGTTCCATCACCAGCACGCCGCCGAAATAGCCGTACGGCTGCGGCACCCGCACGCCGGCGCCGACCAGCTGATACAACGCATCCACCTCGGCATTTTTCCAGGCGGCCTCGGCTTCCCTGCGCCCGAACTTGCTGGCCTTGCCCATGGCGCGCGCCTGGCGGCTGCCACGCACCTTGCGGCCTTCCTGATACTGGGCACGCTGCTGGAAGCTGCGCTGGGCCATGTCCTTGTAGACCTTGGCGCAACGCACCTCGCTGCCCGAGCGCACGACATAGACCGAAGCTTCCTTGCCGCTTTTCAGCGGACGCAAGACCTCGTCGATCACACCGTTGTCTATCAGCGCCTGCAGGCCGGCTGGGGGAATCATGCTTGAGAAAGCTCGCTAACCGCAAAATGGACTGTCCATTATGACGGACTCGCCCAATTCGAAAGTGAACCCGACCCCGTTCCCGGTCACGGCTTCGGCTTGCTCGTGGTCTTCGCAGCGTCAACGCGCTTGCCCGGATGGGTTTGACCGTTTTGCAATATCGCAAGCCCGGTGACTTTGCCTTGGGCATTGGTCCGGAAGAAAATCTGCGAACGGACGGCCTTGAGAAAGAAGTGGTTCTTCGACTCCGGGTAAATTGGAAAGGCGGGCTGCCCTGTCATTTGCGCTTTCAGCTGATCACCCGTTCGCGTGATGACAAGAAACACGTTGGGAGCCATCTGGTAGGTGCCGACGAATTTTTCCAGTTCCTTCGCCGGCAGGGAGATGGCCTTGAAGGGCTTCGGGATCTCGTATTTCTGTCCGAAGACAATGGCCGCCAGACTGTTGGCAGTAGTGGCCACCTGGGGAGACAGCATGTTGTCGAGCACGATGATGTACACATGTTGCTTCGGAAACCAGCTGTTGAATGAAGTGAAGCCGGGAATCCCGCCTTCGTGGGAGTACTCGGTGTGCCCGAACTCCTTGCTGATGAACCAGCCGAAGCCGTAGTGAACGGGTTCCTTGCCGCCTCCCGCTCGTACGGGCACCTGCGGCGCAAACATTTGCTTTTGCAACGACGTGGGGATCAATTTGCCTGCGGCGAGCGCACGGTCCCACGTGTACAAATCGCGCACCGTTGAATAGAGGGCGCCCGCGCTGAAGGGTGTCGACATGTCCACGTACGGAGCCGGCTCATACTTGCCGTCGTAACGGTAGCCTTTCGCATGGTTCGCCGAGGTGGGGTGACTCTCGTCGTAGCCGCTGTCCTTCATCCCCACCGGACCGAAGATGTGTTGCTGCAAGAACTGCTCGTAGCTCTCGCCGGATACGCGTTGGAGGATGTAACCGAGCAACACGTAGCCGGAATTGCTGTAGCTGAACTTGGTCCCCGGCTTGAAATCGAGTGGCTTGTTCTTGAACAGCGCGACCATCTGCGTTGGCGTCATCGACTGCGACATCACCTCCGTGAAGTTCTTGAACTCGGTGTAATTCGGAATCCCGGAGGTGTGGGTCAACAGCTCGTAAATCGTGATGGGCTGCCAATCCTTCGGACACTTCGGCACGTATTTGCATACCAAATCGTGCACGTTCAGCTTGGCCTCTTCCTGCAGCATCAGGATCGCCATGGCAGTGAACTGCTTGGTCACGGAGCCGATCCGGAACTCGGTATCCGGCGTATTCGGAACCTGGTTCTCCAGATCCGCCATCCCGTAGCCCTTGGCAATGATCACATGGTCGCCACGAGCAACCAGGATCGAGCCCATGAAGTGCTCCGCCTTCACTGCCGCATTCATGTACTGCTCGATTTTCGTCCGAGCATCGTTCGGGAGATCGCCCGCTTGCGCGCTCAATGGCACCGCAAGCGAGGCGGCAAGCACAATCGGAGAAAGAACCTGTTTCATTCGTGGTTCCGCTGCATATCGCTATTTGACGGACTCAACGTTAAACGCCGACGCCGAGTTGTGATGAGCTGGTTGCAATGGCGTGCGCGGTGAAGACCCGATGGTAATCGCGTTTGTGCTTGATTACCTCGGTCCCCTTTTGCGGGACCCCGCGTGCGTTGCAGTTCTCGTTGACAGTTTCAGTATCCTGCGCGCATGACACACCCGATGTCGGCACTTCGCTCCCGCGTGCTCACGGCTCCCGCGTGGTGCCTGCCGCTGCTGCTGGCTGCGTGCGCCACGGTGTCCACTCCGCCGACTTCACGGCTACCGCCGTCACAGATACGCGCGGAGATTTTGCGTCGCCTGCCAGTCGATGCGCCGGATCGTACCGGTTGGGCCACCGACATCCAGACGGCATTCAGCACCGAACGCATCGACCCGAATCCCGAAAACATCTGCGCGGTACTGGCGGTGATCGCGCAGGAATCCGGCTACCACGCCGACCCGAGCGTACCCAATTTGCCGCGCATTGCACGCGATGAGATCGACCGGCGCGCCGCCGCGCACCACATACCGAGACTTCTGGTCGATACGGCACTGCAAATCCATTCGCCGAACGGCCGTTCGTACAGCGACCGCCTGCGGGACGTACGCACCGAGCGCGAGCTGAGCCGCATCTACGAAGACCTGATCGCCAGCGTGCCGTTGGGGAAGCGTCTCTTCGCGGACTTCAATCCGGTGGAAACCGGCGGACCGATGCAGGTCAACATCACGTTCGCCGAAGCCAATGCCGGCGACTACCCGTATCCGATCGCGAGCAGCGTCCGCGACGAAGTATTCACCCGCCGCGGCGGGTTGTACTTCGGCATCATGCGCCTGCTGGATTACGAGACTCCCTACACGCGCAAGATATATCGCTTCGCCGACTACAACGCCGGCCGATACTCGAGCCGCAATGCCGCGTTCCAGAACGCCGTCAGCATCGTCACGGGCATCCCGCTGGCGCTGGACGGAGACCTGCTCAACCCAGGCGCGCCGTTGGACCGTCCCGGAGAAACCGAACGCGCCGTGCGCGCCATGGCCAATGACCTTGGCATGGATGACCGCGCCATCCGCAACGCGCTGCAACGCAGCGACCGCCTGGACTTTGACGAGACTCCGCTTTATACCCACACCTATGCATTGGCGGACGCGCGCGCAGGCAAGCCGGTGCCTCGCGCCATGGTTCCGTCCATCCGACTGGACAGCCCCAAGATCACCCGCAAACTGACCACGGCGTGGTTTGCCACGCGCGTCGACACTCGCTACCAGCGCTGCATGCGGCAGTGACGGGGCGACGGCTGCAGAGATGCACTCCGAAAGAGGGATAACACCATGTTGACCATCATCGAAGGACTTCCGGACCACGTGATCGGCATCAGGATCACCGACAAGCTGCGCGCGGAGGATTACGAGACGCAGCTCATCCCGCTGGTCAACGAGAAGCTGGAAAACCACCAGAAGCTCGACTTGCTGTGCTGCATCGAAGGCGAATGGAAAGGCATGGAGGCCGGCGCCATGTGGCAGGACCTGCGGCTGGGACTGGGAAAGATCGGCCACTGGGCGCGCATGGCCGTCGTCACCGACATCAAATGGATGGAGAACGCCATCAAGCTGTTCCGGCTGTTCTCGCCCGGCGAACTACGGCACTTCAGCAGTGCCGATTACGAGGTTTCCAGGGAGTGGGTCTGCGAGCTCGATCGCGCGCGCATCAACATCACGCTGGATGGCGACGCCGGCGTCCTGGTGCTGGAGCCCGTCGCCGACATGGCGCTGAGCGAAGACGATTTCGAGGCCGTCGGCAAGACGATCGGCAACTACCTCAAGGATCATGACCGACTTCGCGGCATCCTGGTACACAGCCGGCAATTTCCAGGCTGGCAGAGCGTCGGCGCCCTGTTCGCACACCTGAAGTTCGTCAACGTCGTGCATGACAAGATCGGCAAGATCGCCCTGGTGACCAACAGCCCGATGGGCACGTTCGCCGACCACGTACTTGATCCGTTGATGCTGGCCAAGGTCCGCAAATTCGATTACGACCAGCGCGACGCGGCCATGCGCTGGTTGCAAGGCTGAGCACGAGTGTCAGCGCAAAACCAGTCGACCCCAAAAACCGACTTCGAAAAGTGCACTCTGACCCGGTTTCTCCCCTTTTCGCGTCCCCTTTTTCTGTTCTTCAGTGATAGTCGTCTTCGCGCTGGTGGCGCACGGCGAGAATGGTAATGGTGGCGTCATCCTCGATCTCGTACAGAAGCACATAGCCCGCGTTGCCAAACGACACCAGAAGTTCACGCAGCAAGGGATTGTCCGGTTCGACCTTGCGGCAACTGTAAGGCGACCACCGCAGCAGTTCCTCGCCCTTGACGATCGCCGCCAATGCGCGCTGAGCCGCACCCATGTCCTGATCCAGCAGAAAGGCGTACAGCCGCTTGAGATCGTCGCGCGCCGCGGGTGTATAGCGGACGCGCCAGCTCACGCCTTGGGCTTCGCTTTGGCTTTGGCTTTGGCCTTGGCGAGCATGTCGCGCAATTCGCCGTGTACGGTATCGGCTTCGTGGTACACGCCTGTGCGCCTGGCTTCATCACGTGCAGCCAAACCGCGCGCGATGAATTCGGCCTGCATCCGGCGACGGTTCACCTCATCGCGCAGGGATTGCTCCATGAAGCTGGACAGGCTTTCGCCCTCGCGCAGAACGGATTCGGCCGCTTTGCGCAGTTTGGGCTCAACGCGCAGCGACGGCAGGGTTGCGGTTTTCATGCGGAGACCTCATGCGTTGCATTTGCGATGCAGACAATACCACCCTCCAGAGAGGACCGCCAGCGGACGGCTCCTTGCAGGTGCTTGGCGCCACATGAGAACACCGCAATCGCCCGTCCACTTGCAATCACCTTCGTCCCTTTTTGTCCGGGACGACTCCTACGTGTTCGTGATGCGCGGCCTGATCCTGCCGCCAAACTGCGGAAAATGATCCCATCAACGCCGAAGTGGCAGCACAAATGCAACGAAGGCAGTGAACGCCCTTGAATGCTCACCCCAACATTCGCCCTACGGCAGATAGTGCGGTAACTGCTTCAGGAACGAGATCAAGTCGCCAGGAGAGAACCTCACGGTGTTCATCCCGCACTTGCTCCACAGGGCAATGATTGCACGCTGCGCTGTCGAGTATTGCCTTGGAGCACCGCCGCCAGATGGGGGCGCCACGAAGCAAAGATCGCCGTCCCCGACCTGAATTCTTACCACAACGGTGACCGCCTCCCCGTCGCGCCTGAGACCGTTGATTCGCTGCTCGATCCAATGAGGACCCGCATCATTCAGTGAACGCTCCTGCGATCCAATTTTCACGATGTTCATTGCCGGCCCTTTGTTCTGAAGAGAACCGGGACCCTAGTTCATTGGATTCTCATAACCTGAGAAGGTCCACGCCCTTCGCCTACTGTTGCAGCGGTTCGATCAACATAAACCAGAAGTACTCCGCAGCGCCTTCGGCGCTGAGTTGCGCATTGCGCTCGCTGCCCATCATCCACATGCCCATTGCCTTCAGATACAGATGTTGTTCGTCGTGTTCGACCGTAAGCATCTCGTTGTAGCTGTTGCCTGAACCGCCGACGGCGTTCGAATAGCTGATGCCACGCCCAAAGGAGCCACCGAGGCTGATCGTGCACTGCGCCCGCGTGGCACCGGATTCGTAGATCACCGCGGTGAAGCGGGTTCCGTCCAGTTGCCTGAAGCGGCCCTCGACGTTCCGATTGCGTTTGCCCAATTCGGCGAGCGAATTTTCGAAGAGACGCGCCGTGTAGGCGAAAGCTTCGTCCAGAAAGCGATCGCGATCGGCGTCGGTGAAGGTCTTGCGCAGGCGCAGATTGCTGGAGCGCGGACCCGACTGGACCATGACTGGTCCCGTGGTGCCAGAACCGCTTCGGGAACTTCCGACCTCGTGGCGGTGACTTGCCGGTAGCGCTGCCCGAATTTTCTGCACCACGTCGAGGAATGCCTCATCCTCGTTGGCCCACTTGGTGATCGGCTTTCAGGCTGTCCACCACGTCCACGGGGATGCGCAGCGTGATGCTGGTAACGGGACGATCGCGCAGCATGCGTTGTTTCAGTTTTTCATTGAGCATACAAAGCCTCCTCTGCAGGCTCGGCAAGCCACGCCGAAATGACGCCCTCATGCCAGCAGCGTCATGCCGGATCGTTTGGCCGCACCCTTGTCGAACGTGTAGGTGGCCCGGCAGCCGGCATCGGCCGCCGATACCGCGATCAAGGTATCGGCGAATTCTCCGTCGTTTTGCTTGAACTGTCGGAGGGCTCGCCAGACACTTTCGGCACGTTCGACGACAATGCAGCTGGTGCGCAGCACGGCATCCACAACCTGCTGCACGCGGGCCTTATCGGCGGCGTAGCAGGACTCCAACACCCACAGGGTTTCGGCCAGCACCACGTGCGAGATGAACCCGGGTTCGTCCGTCGTCAACGATTCGATCAGTTTGGTGGCGAGCGCGGCCTGCTTCGGGTCGTCCTGTGCCAAATAGCGCACCAGCACGTTGGTATCCAGACCAATCACTCCCGGCCTGCCTTGGTGGCACGCGCACGAATCGCTGCGTTCATTGTTTCGACACTGACGGGCTTGCGTGGCTTCGGGATCAAGCCTTTTAGCGCGGTGACGGGTAGCGTCGCGGCCACCATTTCATAGCGGCCGGGTTCAATTTCGATGAACTCCACACGGTCGCCGGTATCGACGCCCATGCCGCTGCGAACCACGGCCGGAATCGTGATCTGCCCCTTGGATGTAATGGTTGCGGTAGTCACGGCAAGAACCTCGCAAAAATGCCTTACCTGATTGTAAGGCGTTCTCGCATTTCCCGCAATGCATCGAAGCGATGGGCAAAAATCACACCATCGGCAACTTCAGCCCCTTCTCCTTCGCGCATTCGATGGCTTCGGGGTAGCCCGCGTCGGCGTGGCGCATGACGCCGGTGCCGGGGTCATTCCAGAGCACGCGGGCGATGCGGGCGTCGGCTTCCCTGGTGCCGTCGCAGACGATCACGAGGCCGGCGTGTTGCGAGTAGCCCATGCCGACGCCGCCGCCGTGATGAAAGCTCACCCAGGTTGCGCCGCTGGCGGTGTTGAGCAGTGCGTTGAGCAGCGGCCAGTCGGAGACGGCATCGGAACCGTCGCGCATGGATTCGGTTTCGCGGTTGGGTGAGGCGACCGAACCGGAGTCGAGGTGGTCGCGGCCGATGCACACAGGCGCCTTCAGTTCGCCGTTGCGCACCATCTCGTTGAACGCGAGCCCGAGCTTGTCACGCTGCCCCAGCCCCACCCAGCAGATGCGCGACGGCAACCCCTGCCAGCGGATGCGCTGCTCGGCCATGTCCAGCCAGTTGTGCAGGTGCTTGTCGTCGGGGATCAGTTCCTTGACCTTGGCGTCGGTTTTCAAGATGTCTTCCGGATCGCCGGATAGCGCGACCCAGCGGAACGGCCCGACGCCGCGGCAGAACAGCGGGCGCACGTAGGCCGGCACGAAGCCGGGGAAATCGAATGCATTCTTGCAGCCGACGTCGAATGCCATCTGACGGATGTTGTTGCCGTAATCGAAGGTCGGGATCCCTTGTGCGTGGAACGCCAGCATCGCGTCGACGTGGGTCTTCATCGATTGCTTGGCTGCGTCGCGCGTGCCATCGGGGTCGGACTTGCGACGCTCGAACCACTGCTCGACCGTCCAGCCCTGCGGCAGGTAGCCGTTGACTGGATCGTGCGCTGAGGTCTGGTCGGTGACGGCATCGGGCTTCACGCCACGCTTCACCAGTTCCGGCAGCACGTCGGCGGCGTTGCCGAGCAGCGCGACGGATTTCGCTTCGCCGGCTTTGGTGTATTTCTCGATGCGCGCCAGCGCGTCGTCCAGGTCCTTCGCCTGCTCGTCGATGTACCCGGTCTTCAAACGGAAATCGATGCGCGATTGCTGGCATTCGATCGCCAGCATGGATGCGCCCGCCATCACTGCCGCCAGTGGCTGCGCGCCGCCCATGCCGCCGAGTCCCGCGGTGAGGATCCACTTGCCCTTCAAACTGCCGCCGTAACTCTGTCGGCCCATCTCGACGAAGGTTTCGTAGGTGCCCTGGATGATTCCCTGCGAGCCGATGTAGATCCACGAGCCGGCCGTCATCTGGCCAAACATCATCAGGCCTTTCCTGTCGAGTTCGTGGAAGTGTTCCCACGTCGCCCAGTGCGGCACGAGATTCGAGTTGGCGATCAGCACCCGCGGCGCGTCGGTCGTGGTCTTGAATACGCCGACCGGCTTGCCCGATTGCACCAGCAGCGTTTCGTCCGGATCCAATTCGCGCAGGGATTTCAGGATCGCATCGAAGCATTCCCAGTTGCGCGCGGCGCGGCCGATGCCGCCGTACACCACGAGTTCCGCCGGATTTTCCGCCACCTCGGGATCGAGGTTGTGCTGGATCATCCGGTACGGCGCCTCGATCAACCAGTTCTTGCACGTGAGTTCCGTGCCGCGCGGCGGATGGATCACGCGTGCAGTGTCGATGCGGGTGGGTGCGCTCATGGATGTTCCAGCCAGAAAGAGACCCCGATTATGCGGCCGATCGGCGTTGCCCGCACGTCCGCCACGGCCATCCACGCACTGGCGTAGAATCGCCGCGCTGGTTAGAGAGACGCTTTCATCCACTCCACTCGACAAGGGGCAAGTGCGATGCATGCAACCGACCGCAATTCCCGCCGCCGTTTCCTGCAACATGCCGGCCTCGGCATCGTCGCGCTTTCCATCGCCGCACCACTGCGCCGCGCATGGGCCAATGCACCTGCACAGAACGCCATCACGCCGCAAGCCGCGCTGGACCGCTTGATGGCCGGCAATGCGCGCTACGCGGCGGGCAAGCTCGACGCCAAGGATTTCTCGGTGGGCCGCGCGGCGCGGGCGAAGGCGCAATATCCGATCGCTTCGATCCTGAGCTGCGCCGATTCGCGGGTTGCGCCGGAACTGATGTTCGACCAGGCGCCGGGCGACCTGTTCGTGGTGCGCATCGCCGGCAATTATCTCAACCACGATGCACTGTCCAGCATGGAATACGGCGTGGGCGTACTCGGCACGCCGCTGGTGATGGTGCTCGGCCACAGCAACTGCGGCGCAATCAAGGCGGCCATCCAGGAAATCCAGGATCCGAAACCGCTGCCCGGCCACATCTGGGACATCACCGACGCGGTGCGGCCCGGCATCGAGAACCTGGTGAAAGGCGGCGGCGACGATTTGCTCGAACGCGCGATCGACGCAAACGTCGGCTACAACGTCTCGCGCGTCGCTTCGGCGCAGCCAATCATTGCCGACGCGGTGAAGGGCGGCCGCGTGCACGTGGTCGGCGCGGAATACGAGCTCGCCACGGGCAAAGTGCGATTGCTTAAGAGCTGAGCGACCTCACGCAACCCCACACGCATCAGGAGAACCCATGTTTGATCACGTGGTATTCGGCGTCAGCGATTACGCAGCGAGCAAAGCGTTTTTTCTCAAGGCGCTGGAACCGATCGGCATGGCCATCGTTTCGGAGGGGCCGCTCGGAATCGAGCTCAGCGCGGACGGCCAATCGTCGTTGTGTCTGTTCCCGACCGACGAACAGCCCGCGCATCTCCACCTGGCGTTCAGGGCCGGGAACCGCCGGCAGGTCGAGGCGTTCCATCGCGCGGCGCTGGCAGCGGGCGGCCAGGACAATGGTGCGCCCGGCCTGCGCCCGAATTACAGCGGAAAATACTATGCCGCTTTCGCAATCGGCCCGGACGGACACAACATCGAAGTGGTTTGCCACGAACCCGGGGTTTGACAACGCCTCTTTTTGGAACGGAAACATGAACGCCGAGTATTGGTTGCAACGCTGGGAGGAAGGCCGCACGGGATGGCACCACGAATCGGTGATGCCGTTGCTGGAAAAGCATTGGAGCGAAGCCGGCGCCGCGCCCGGCACACGCGTGCTGGTACCGCTGTGCGGCAAGTCGCTGGACATGTTGTGGCTCGCGCGGCAAGGGCTGCACGTGCTGGGGGTCGAAATCTCGCCCGTGGCAATCGAAGCATTTCTTGCGGAGAACCATCTGCAGGCACGCAAGAGTGAAGCCGCGGACGGCACGCACTACCGGATCGCCGAGGCAGCCGCGGGGGGCAGCATCGAAATCATCAATGGTGACGTCTTCGGTGTCGCCGCCGGCCTGCCGGAAGGATGCGGCGCGTTCTACGACCGCGCCGCGCTGATCGCCTTTCCCGCACCGATGCGCGATCGCCTCGCGCGCGAGGTTTACGCGAAACTTCCGGCCGGTGCGCGTGGTCTCTTGATCACGCTGGATTACCCGGCGGGCGAAATGGAAGGGCCGCCCTTCAGCGTCGATGAAGCCGAAGTGCACCGGCTGTTCGATTCACAGTGGGACATCCGGCAAGTTGAGCGCCGCGACATCCTGGCTTCGCAACCGTCGTTCGCGGAAAAGGGCGTGACGGCCCTGCATACCGCGGTATACGCATTGACACGTCATCGCTGAACATTCGATCGGATCCATTCGATGAAGCGCATCCTGCTTGTGTTGCTCGCCGCGATCGTCGTGGCCGGCGGAGTGTTGACCATGGGATTGCCGCGCGCGTACGCGGGGCACGCGGCCGACTTTCCGGCGGGCCTGACATGGTTCAACGTTGCGCGGCCGTTGACGCTGGACGATTTGAAAGGCCGCGCGGTGCTGCTGGATTTCTTCACGCCGGGCTGCATCAACTGCATCCACATGCTGCCGGACGAAAAGAAGCTGGAGGAGCACTTCGGCGCGCGGCTCGCCGTGATCGGCATCGACTCACCCAAGTTCGAGGCATCGAAAACAAAAGACGGCCTGGAAGCATTCATCGAGCGCTACGATCTGCGCCACCCGATCGTGCTCGACCCCGACATGCAGATGTGGAACGCCTACGGCGTGCAGGCGTGGCCGACGCTGGTGTTGCTGGGGCCGGCCGGCAACGTGGAAAAGACCTTCATCGGCGAGCAGTCCTACGAGCAATTGGCCGGCCCGGTCGAAGCTGCGCTGGTGAACGCGCCGCCGGCCTCGAAGTTGCCCAAACTGCCGCTGCAACCGATCGCCGCGAAACCCCGCGCACTGGCGACGCCCGGTGGCGTTGCAGTATCGCCCTCCCTCGTCGCCATTGCCGACACCGGCCACAATCGCATCGTGCTGGCCGACCACTCCGGCAAACTGGTTGACGTCGTCGGAACCGGCTGCGAGGGCAGCGCCGATGGCGACTACGCGCACGCGCAGTTCAATCGCCCGCACGGACTCGCCTTCCACGACGGCACGTTGTACGTCGCGGATACCGACAACCAACTGATCCGGCGCATCGACCTCGCGCACAAGACCGTTGCGACGGTGGCGGGAAATGGCCAACGCGGCTTTGCCATCTCGGGTCAATTTTCCGCGCGCGCGGCCGTGCTCAACTCGCCGTGGGATGTCGCGTGGAGCGGCAACGCGCTGTACGTTTCCATGGCCGGCGATCACCAGATCTGGCGTTACGATCCTGCAGCACCAACGATCGGCCCATGGGCCGGCACCGGCGAAGAAGGCCTGCGTGACGGCGCTCGCGGCAATGCGCAATTTGCGCAGCCCAGCGGCATGAGCGTGCACGGTGATACCTTGTACGAAACGGATCCGGAATCTTCGTCCGTGCGTGCAATCGCGCTGCCGGATGGCAAGGTGACCACGCTCGTCGGACGCGGCCTGTTCGACTTCGGCATGCGCAACGGCAAAGCGAGCGACGCGCAGCTTCAACATGCCGAAGCCGTCGCGTGGAACGCGGACAGCCTCTACATCGCCGACACGTTCAATAACGCGCTGCGCAAACTCGATCTTTCATCGCACCAGGTCAGCACCGTCGCGGCCCTGCTCAATCGCCCGCTCGCGGTGGCCTCGCTCGCGCCCGACACGCTGCTGGTTGCCGAAGGCGACGGCAACCGGATCGTGGCGGTGACCCTGCCGGATGGCACGGTCAAGCCGTGGCACATCGCCGACCTTTCTGCACCTCGAACCGACGCCTGCCGGTGAAGCGTCAGCCCATCGCGCCGCGGCTCATCGGGGTCGGCGGCGTGGCGGTGTTTTGCGGCAGTGGCCGCAAGCGATACAGTCCCAGCGCGATCGCGAGTCCGACCAGCGCCATCGCACCCACGAATATCCCGATGCCGTTCCAGCCGTGCGACGCGTAAAACACGCCGCCCAGCGCACCGGCGATGCTGGAGCCCATGTAGTAGCAGAACAGGTACAGCGACGACGCGTGCGCCTTCGCTTCGCCCGCACGGCGACCGACCCAACTGCTGACGGTGGAATGGCCGCCGAAGAAACCGAAGGTCAGCACGATCACGCCCAGCACGATCGCCCACAGCGACGACAATATCGTAAGCGCCGTGCCGATCAGCATCAACGCCATCATCGTCCACAACACCTTGCGTCGGCCCAACTTGCCGGCAAGATGCCCCACCCACGGCGAGCTGAAGGTGCCGATCAGATAAATGATGAAGATCGCGCCGACCACGGCCTGGCTCAGGTTGTACGGCGGCGCCAGCAACCGGTAGCCGATGTAGTTGTAGACAGTGACGAACGCGCCCAGCAACAGAAAGCCTTCCGCGAACAGCCACGGCAGTCCACGGTCGTGGAAGACCACGCCGAGGCGCCCGGCCAGCGCACGCCGGTTCAACGGCTGCGCCACGAAATGCCGCGACGGCGGAAGCAGTTGCCAGAACATCCACGCACACGCCAAGCCGATGATCGCGACCACGATCACGCCCACGCGCCAGTTCGCGAAATCGGTCAGCACGCCGGTGATCAGCCGGCCCGCCATCCCGCCGATCGCGTTGCCGCTGATGTAGAGACCCATGCCGAGTCCGATCGAGGCGACGTCCATTTCTTCGGCGAGATAGGTCATCGCCACCGCCGGCAGTCCGCTCAGCGTCAAACCCAGCAGCGTGCGCACGATCAGCAACGTGGTCCAGTCCGGCATCAACGCCGACGCCAGCACCAGCAGCGCAGACGCGAGTGTCGACACGACCATGATGGGTTTGCGGCCCCAGGCGTCCGAAAGCGCACCGACGAACAACATGCCGAACGCCAGCACGAACGTGGTCAGCGAAAGCGACAACGCGCTGACGGCTTCGCTGACGCCGTAGTCGCGCGTGAATTCCGGCAACAGCGGTTGCACGCAATACAGCAATCCGAACGTCGCGAAACCGGCTGCGAACAACGCCAGGTTCACGCGCCGGAATGCCGGCGTGCCGCGACGGATGAATTCGTCGGATGCGGCAGCATCCGGTGCTGAAGCGCGTACATCGATCATCTGTGCATCATAGCGACGCACGGACGATTACCTTTTCAGCTCACCGGTACCGCCAATGCCCGCGAACCCACAAACCGGCATGCCAGTGGCCGGGCACCCAGACCCGCGCGGGCGCCACCGCGACCACCCGGCCGCGCGGCGGCGTGACCACGCAGCCGCCGAGCGCAAGTCCGGAAAAGCCGGCCAGCACGAGCAATGCGAAAGCACGATGTTTCATGACGCGTCTCCGTGATCGAGTTGTCACGTAGAACGCATCGTGGCGACGCGGCGTTGACGCGCGGGCCTTGTGCGAACGACCCACGTTCAGAATGCTGCCGCTTCAGCCACGCAGCAGTTGCATCATCGGCGCGTGGTAACGCGCGCCCGCGGCCACATCGCGAGGGAAAATCGCACCGATCGCGGCAAGGTCGTCGTTGCCGAGCTCCACATCGAGCGCGCTGATGTTCTCGTCCAGATACTTGATGCGCTTGGTACCCGGAATCGGCACGACGTGCGGGCCCTGCGCCAGCACCCACGCCAAGGCAAGTTGCGAAGGCGTGCAGCCCCTGGTTTCGGCCAGCTCGCTCACTTTTTCCACCAGCGCCAGGTTCTTGGCGAAATTCTGGCCCTGGAAACGCGGGCTGTTGCGACGGTAATCGTCGGGTTCGAAATCGTCCTGGCTCTTGATCGCACCGGTCAGGAAGCCGCGCCCCAACGGCGAATATGGCACGAAACCGATGCCGAGTTTTTCGCAAGTCTGCAGCACGCCGTCCTCGGGATCGCGCGTCCACAACGAGTATTCGCTTTGCACCGCGGCGATCGGATGCACGGCATGCGCACGCCCGATGGTTTGCGCGGAAGGCTCGGACAAGCCAACAAACCGCACCTTGCCGGCACGCACCAGCTCGGCCATCGCGCCGACGGTGTCCTCGATCGGCGTTTCGGGATCGACGCGATGCTGGTAGTACAGATCAATGTGATCGACGCCCAAGCGCTTCAAGCTGGCGTCGCATGCCGTGCGCACATAGTCGGGACGACCGTTGACACTGCGTTTCGTGGACTCCTCGGGGTCGCGCATGATGCCGAACTTGGTCGCGAGAAACACCTCATCCCGACGTTCGCGGATCGCCTTTCCGACCAGCACCTCGTTGGTGTGCGGCCCGTAGATGTCCGCGGTGTCGAGGAAGTTCAGCCCCGCATCCAGCGCGTGATGGATCACCCTGATCGATTCGGCGTCGTCGTGCGCGCCGTAGAACTCGCTCATGCCCATGCAGCCGAGGCCAATGGCGGAAACGCGCGGGCCCTTCGGGCCGAGTGTGCGGAATTTCATGCGGTGTTCTCCATGCTTGTTGAATGGTTCGTCCAAAACGAATGGTCTCACGCGACCTGCGATTCGGGAGTCGCGGCGTCCGGCGCGAAATTCGGCGGCGGTGCCGCATCGATCCAGACCCGGCGCGCGTAACCCGCGGGTTTGTCGCCGACGCCCACGCCACCGTTCATGCCGATCTGGTGCGATGCATCGAAGAAACTGTACGGGAATTGCGGCGGCAACGCGGACACGGAGTCGAGCGCGCGCAGCGTTTCATCGGACAATGGCTTGTCCAATGCGGCGAGATTGTCGTCGAACTGTTCCAGCGTGCGCGCGCCCAGGATCACCGAACCGATGCCCGGCTGGCGCGCCGCCCACTGGATCGCGACCTGTGCCATGCTGAGGCCTTCGGCGCGCGCGGCTTTCTCGACGGCTGCGACGATCGCGAAGTTGCGTGGCGTGAACTTGTCCTGGAGCGCCGGCACGCCGCCTTGCCTGAACAAGCCCAGCCGGCCTTCGCTTTGGCTGTCCACGCCGCCTTGCGACGGCCGGTACTTGCCGGACAACAGGCCCATGCCAAGCGGGCTCCACGCGGTGATGCCGTAGCCGAATTCCTGCGCGAGGTCCACGTATTCGCGTTCGATGTTGCGTTCGACCAGCGAGTATTGCAGTTGCAGGTTCACCAGGTCGTGCATGTGCGAGGCGCGCGCCAATGTCTGGATCTGCGCGGCGTACCAGGCCGGCACATCGGAGAGGCCGGCGTAACGGATCTTGCCCGCGCGGATAAGGTCGTCCAGCGTCTGCAGCACTTCTTCCGCCGGGGTGATCCGGTCCCACGTGTGCAGCAGGTATAGATCGATGAAGTCGGTGTCGAGGCGTCGCAATGAACCTTCCACCGCGCGCACGATGTTCTTGCAGCCGTTGCCACCGGCGTTCGGGTTGCCGGCTTCGGCGTTGTAGCTGAATTTGGTGGCCAGCACCACGCGATCGCGATGTCCACTGTCGGCTATGAATTTGCCCAGCAGTGTTTCACTTTCGCCATGGGTGTAAAGGTCGGCGGTATCGATGAAGTTGCCACCCGCGGCGAGGTAGCGATCGAACATGCCACGCGAAACGTTCGCGTCGGCGCCCCACCCCCAACTGTCACCAAAGGTCATGGTGCCGAGTGCGAGCCGGCTGATGCGCAGGCCGGAGCGGCCGAGCGTGAAGTATTGATCGAGTGACATCGTGAGTTCCTTTCGTTGAACGGGACGGCGCAAAGTATGCGACTTGCATAGCGCAGAAAAAATCCCGATCCTCTGGATGGTCTTTCAAGCAGGGCTAAACAATGCAGCACGATCACAGCCCCGCCCTGCGCGCCTTCGTGCTGATTGCGCGCCACGGCAGCTTCACCCGCGCGGGACGCGAAATCGGCGTGACCGCCTCGGCCTTGAGCCAGACGCTGGCGCAATTCGAACGGCAGATCGGCGTCCGTCTGCTGGCGCGCACCACGCGACGGGTCGGCCTGACCGAAGCCGGCCGCGCATTCCTCGAGCGCATCGCGCCGGCGCTGGGCGTGATCGACGAGGCAGTGGACAGCGCGCGCCAGTACGGCGAACGCCCGGCCGGCACCTTGCGCATCACCGCCGCGATGGGGTCGATGCTCGCACCGCATCTTGCCGCATTCATCGCGGCCTACCCCGAAATCACGCTGGAGATCAACGTCGACAGCGCGCTTTCCGACCTGGTCGCGCAAGGCTTCGATGCCGGCATCCGGTTGGGCGAACGCCTTGAGAAGGACATGATCGCGGTGCCGCTGGGCGGGCCGATGCGGTCGGTGGTGGCGGGTTCGCCGGCGTATTTCAAGCGCCACGGAAAGCCGACGCATCCGCGGGATTTGTCGCAACACAACTGCGCGCGATTCCGCTTCGCCAGCGGCGGGCTTTACAACTGGGAGTTCGCGCACCCGGCGGGGCCAAAGCGCGGACACTGGTTCGAGATCGAGGTCGGCGGCAACCTGATCGTCAACGACAACGCGCTGGCACGCGCTGCGGCATGCAGTGGCATTGCCCTCACCCACGTGCCCGCGCCCTCGTTGCAGGCGGACCTCGACAACGGACGGCTGGAAACCGCATTGGATCGCTGGTTGCCCGTCTATGACGGCCTGTATCTCTATTACCCGAGCCGCTACCAGATGCCGCCGAAGCTGCGTGTCTTCATCGATTTCCTGAAGCAGCGGATGGGATGACGCGCACGCGTGTCAACGCAACGCCCTTGTCTGCGTTGAGAGGTTATGGACGTCCCTCCACCGTGCGTGCCGAAGCTGACTGCACGCCATATCGTCCGCACGCCATCACGCAAATTTAGCGAACCCGCGTCGCGGATCGGCGACCATCCATCCACCATCACCGAGGACACCTCGATGCACAAACCAATCTTCCGCTCCGCCTTGCTTGTCACGGCGCTCGCCTGCTCGTCGCTTGCCTTTGCGGCGGTACCGCCGTCGGCCGGTACCGCCGCCACAGGCATGTCGCAGCCCGTCAAACATCGCGGCGGGCACCACATGAACGGTCACCACATGAAGCTGCTCGACCAGCTCAATCTGAGCGACACGCAACGCACCAGCGTGCATCAGTTGTTCCAGCAGAACTTCGAGCAGGCGCGTCCCGAGATGCAGACGCTGCGCCAGGAGCGGATGGCGTTCGACAATGCCACCCCCGGCAGCTCCGCGTACCAGAGCGCGGCGAACGACCTCGCCCAGGCAGAGTCCAATGCCGCGCACGCGCAAGTGCTGCGCCAAGCCGAATTGCGCACCAAGATCTACAACCTCTTGACCCCGGAGCAGCGTACGCAATATGCGACTCTCCGCGCGCAACACCAAACGAAGATGAAGCAGTGGCGTGAATCGCACATGCAGAAGCGCTCCGGCAACGCGCCGGCATCGTCAGCGGCGCAGTGACGCGACGGCGAGCGGCATTTCCATCGATGTGCAGCGGACGCCGGACCCGAGCCGGCACCCGCTTGGCGTGGTTGCTGTCATCGTGTGTCTTGATCGCAGCCTGTTCGGGCAGGAATGGCGCCAACAGCGAGACGCAGATGCCTCGTCCTGCGGCGTCGATACCCGCGACGACTGACGCATCCGCGGCCCCGGCAGCGGATCACACGAATGCATTCGTGAGCGAGGCCTGGAACTTCCGCATCGATGTGCCGTCTGGCTGGACGGTCAGGCGTGATTTCCAGTCGAGCTATCTGGCCAACAGCGCGTGGAAAAGCTTCGCGCCTCCGGATTCACACGGACAACCGGTGGTGGCATTGTCCGTGCCCGACTCCAACAACATTACCGACGCCGAAATCCGGATCGGCGCGAGCCGTGACGCGAAGGAAGTGCACGGCTGTACCACGCCGCCGACCGCCGTGCGTCCCGGCAGTGTCGCGACCCGCATCATCAGCGGCGCCACCTTCACGACCTTCGAGGCCGCCGACGCCGCGATGAGCCATCATCTGGACGTACACGCCTATCGCACCGTCCACGACGGTGTGTGTTACGCAATCGACCTGCTGGTGTTCGGTGTGAACCCGGCCGTCTATGACCCGCCCGCGACGCCACCGTTCTCCGACGCCCATGCGTTCGAGGTGATGGACGACGCGCTCCGGTCCCTGCGTTTCTCCGAACCGGCGGATCAACCGGCCGCGAGTGCTTCGACGGTTTCGCGGTAACGCGCCGCGATTCGCGCTTCGTCGCGGTGCCGGAAATCCCGGACCATCCACTCGCCACCCGCCATCACGTCACGCACGAGCGGCGCGTTGCCCGCGAACAGGAACGCATCGATCACACTGCGTTCGTCGCGTGCGGCGAGCAACGGCGAAGCATCGTCGAGCACGATGAAATCCGCGCGGGCATCATCGTCCGCAATGCCCGCCGCGCGGCGCCCGCCTTGCAGTGCTGCGCCCCATAACGCCTCGCCGACGCTTGCACCGGGCATACGCGCCGCGATGTTGCGATGGCGTGTCACCAGCCGCTGCCCGTATTCCAGCCAGCGCAATTCCTCGATCGGCGACACCGAGATGTGCGAATCGGAACCGATGCCGAGCGCACCGTGCGCATCGAGATAGTTCGCTAGCGGGAACAGGCCGTCGCCCAGATTCGCCTCGGTGGTTGGGCAAAGCCCCGCCACCGCGCCCGATGCCGCGATCGCCCGCAACTCCGCATCATCCAGATGCGTCGCGTGCACCAGGCACCAGCGTCCGTCGACGTCCGCGTGGTCGAACAGCCATTGCACCGGGCGCGCGCCGCGCATCCCGAGGCAATCCTGCACTTCGCCGATCTGCTCGGCAATGTGGATGTGGATGGGCATCAAGCCCCTCTCCCTTCGGGAGAGGGATTGGGGTGAGGGTTCGGATAAAGCCATTTCACCTCGCCCTGCCCAAACCCTCACCCGCCCCTCCGGGGCACCCTCTCCCGGGGGGAGAGGGGAAAAAGCTGCTGTGGCCGCCAGCACCTCGCGCATCGCGGTTTCGGGGACCGCGCGCAGCGAATGCAGGGCGACGCCCACGCGCACGCGGTCCGATTCGAGCGCGCACAGCGATTCCACCAGTTCAAGGTACGCATCGGCGGACAACCCAAAACGCTTCTGCCGATCCGACAGCGCTCGCCCGTCGAACCCGCCGGTCATGTAAAGCACCGGCAGCAACGTCAATCCGATACCGGCTTCGCGCGCGGCCGCGATGATCGCGCGCGACATCGCTGCGGGGTCGGCATAGGGCTTGCCATCGGGCGCGTTGTGCAGGTAATGGAACTCGCAGACGTGCGTATAGCCCGCCTTCAGCATCTCGACGTACAACTGTGCCGCGATCGCCTGCAATTGATCGGGGCCGATGCGCGAGGCGAACGCGTACATCGCTTCGCGCCACGTCCAGAACGAATCGTCGCCGGGACCGCGCCGCTCCGCCAGGCCCGCCATCGCGCGCTGGAAAGCGTGCGAGTGCAGGTTCGGCATGCCGGCCAAGGCGAAGTGCGCGCGCACCGTATCCACGCCGTGCCCGACCGCCGCGTCGCGCTGCCATTCGTGCGGCATCCACAGGTATTCCGCTTGCAACATTCACCGCTCCCGCTTGCGCTTCCGGACCGAATCGAAGGCTAGCGGCCGCCCGTCGCAAGCGCTACCACCATGGCCCGATCGGTCGCCGTCATAATGTCTACGTGAGCACCGCACTCGAACATACGCCCCGGTTGATGGTGCGCAACACCGTCGACGATGACATCCCGCAGATCGTCGCGCTGGGCAAGCGCGTGTACGGGCCGGGCTTCGGCTACTCGCCGGAAATGGTCGCCGGCCAGCTCGCGCACTTTCCGGAAGGGCAATTCGTGGCGGTGTACGACGACCGCGTGATCGGCTACTGCGCGACCTTCCGCATCAGCGAAGCGGTGGCGATGGCCCCGCACAGCTGGGCCGAAATCACCGGCGGCGGTTTCGCATCGCGCCACGATCCGCACGGCGACTGGTTGTACGGCATGGACGTCGGCGTCGACCCCGATTGCCGCGGCATGCGCATCGGCCGGCGCCTGTACAGCGCGCGCAAACGATTGTGCCAGCGGTTGCGTCTGCGCGGCATCGTGTTCGGCGGACGCCTGCCGGGCCTCGCCAAGCGCGCAGGCAAATACACCACGCCGGAGGATTACCTCAAGGCGGTGATCCATGGCCGTCAACGCGACCCGACCTTGAGTTTCCAGTTGCGCAACGGCTTCGAGGTCATCCGCCTGCTCGAAGGCTACCTTCCCTACGACCGCGAATCACTGGGTTATGCGGCGCACCTGGTGTGGCGCAATCCGCGGCTGATGGATCAGCCGGACATGCCCCCGCACGCGGTGACGCAACGGCTGCCGGACGTGATCCGCCTCGCCGCCGTTCAGTACCAGCAGCGGCGCATCAAGAATTTCGACGAGTTCGCGACCCAAGTGGAATATTTCGTCGACATCGCTGCCAATTACGAAGCCGACTTCGTGGTGTTCCCCGAGCTCATCACGCTGCAACTGCTCTCGATCGAAAACGCGCCGCTATCGCCGGTCGATTCGATCCTGAAGCTGTCCGAATACACGCCGCGGGTGAAGGAACTGTTCAGCGATCTCGCGGTGCGCCGCAACATCAACATCATTGCCGGCACCCACCCTGCCCTGAGCGACGACGGCGACATCCACAACATCTGTTTCGTGTGCCTGCGCAACGGCTCGATCCACCAGCAGATGAAATTGCACATCACACCGAGCGAGCGCAGCTTGTGGAACATCAAGGGCGGCAGCACCGCGCGCACCATTCCGACTGATTGCGGCCCGATCGGGATCGCCGTGTGCTATGACATCGAATTCCCGGAAGTCGCGCGCCATCTGATCGACCAAGGCGCGTTGATCCTGTTCACGCCGTTCTGCACCGATACCCGCGAAGGCTACCTGCGCGTGCGCTATTGCGCGCAATCCCGCGCGATTGAGAACCAATGTTACGTGGTGCTGTCTGGCAACTGCGGCAATCTGCCGGGCGTCAACAACTTCGATATCCAGTATGCGCAAAGTTGCATCCTGACGCCGTGCGATTTTCCTTTCGCCCGCGACGGCGTCGCGGCCGATTCCACCCCCAACAGCGAAACGGTGCTGTTCGCCGATCTGCGACTGGAGGATCTGGCACGCGCGCGCAACAACGGCACCGTGCAGAACCTCAGGGATCGCCGGCACGATCTCTACCAATTGCAATGGCCATCCAGACGATGAGCGCCCAAGGCGACATTCCTTCCGCGGGCGAACGTTGGGACCATTTGCTGCTCGATTGCACGCTTGCGACGCTTGCAGATGGCGCGGGCTACGGCATGATCGAGCATGCTGCGCTCGCATGGCACGGCGACCAGCTCGCGTTTGCCGGTCCGATGGATGCATTGCCCGGCGCGCCGGCCGATCTTGCGCGCCGCGTCGAATCGGTACATGGCGCACTGGTCACGCCGGGGCTCATCGACTGCCACACGCACCTGGTGTTCGCCGGCGATCGTGCCCACGAATTCGAGATGCGGCTCAACGGCGAAAGCTACGAAGCCATCGCGCGCGCCGGCGGCGGCATTCTTTCCAGCGTCCGCGCCACCCGCGCAGCCAGCGAAGACGAACTGTTCGAGCAGTCGCTGCCGCGTGCACTGGGCCTGGTTCGGGACGGCGCGACCACGCTGGAAATCAAGTCCGGCTACGGACTGGACCTCGACACAGAAACAAAAATGCTGCGCGTCGCGCGCCGGATCGGCGAGGCACTCGGCATCACCGTGCGCACGACCTTCCTCGGCCTGCATGCGCTGCCGCCGGATTTCAAGGAGCGCCGCGAGGATTACGTCGCGACGGTATGCGACGAATGGTTGCCGGCGGTGGTGCGCGAAGGTCTGGCCGATGCAGTCGACGCCTTCTGCGAAGGCATCGCATTCACGCCAGATGAAGTGCGGCGCTGTTTCAGCCGCGCCCGCGAGCTCGGCCTGCCGGTGAAACTGCACGCCGATCAATTGTCGGACCTCGGCGGCGCAGCGCTCGCGGCGGAATTCGGTGGCCTGTCCGCGGATCATCTGGAGTGCGCGGGTCTTGATGCGGTGATGGCTATGGCACGCGCCGGCACCACGGCAGTGCTGCTGCCCGGCAGTTTCTATGCGCTGCGCGAAACGCGCCTGCCGCCCATCGAGGCGTTGCGCGAACACGGCGTGGCGATGGCCGTCGCGACCGACCTCAATCCCGGTACTTCACCGCTGCGCTCGTTGCGCCTCGCAATGAGCATGGCTTGCACCTTGTTCCGCCTGACGCCCGAGGAAGCCTTGCGCGGCGCAACCGTTCATGCAGCGCGCGCGCTGGGTTTGCGCGATCGCGGCACCCTCGCAGTAGGCCAACGCGCGGACGTGGTCGTCTGGAACGCGAAACACCCGGCCGAACTCGCCTACTGGATCGGTGGCACACTCGCGCCGCGCGTATTCGCGGGCGGCGTCGAAGTTTCGACCTGCCCCTGACACAAGGAAGGCCCCGCGCGGGGGCCTTCCTCTGAAACGCTCGAACGCAGAATTTACGCGGATTTCTTGGCCGGCGCCTTTTTGGCTGGTGCCTTCTTGGCCGGAGCCTTGACGGCCGGCTTGGGGGTCCTGGCGGCCGTGCCCTTTACCGCCGCATTCGATTTCGGCGAGTGCGGACGGGTGTTGCCGTGGCTGCCCGCGTAGATCTTGCCCTTGCGTGTCTTCTTGTCGCCCTTGCCCATGTCGGTTCCTGATGTCGTGTGGAATCCGCGCACCATGCGCGGTTGCCGGCATGGTAACAGCGACGCAGCACAACGTTTCAATCAGTGCGCCGATGCCTGCGGAAATTGCTCGATCACCTTGCCGTCGGCGTCGAGGAATTGCAGGACGGGTTTACCGTCGGCGGCCACCTTGGCGGCGATGCGCGTCCTGCCTTTGGCGTCGCGCAACGCCAGCTCCGAAGAGTGATCCTCCTTGGTGCCAAGGTAAATGCGGTGCGCACCGCGAGGATGGGTTTCGAAAAACCGATGTACCTCGGCTTCTTGCTGGGCTTTCGGCAGGTCACGGTTCTTCTCGTCCAGCCTGAAAAGATCCTCGATGTCCCATGCGGGCTGGTCGTTGATCTGGATGTATGCGGATTTTTGATCGGTGTCGTCCTGACTGGCCTGGATGACCATGGTTTGATCCTGGTCGTAATTGTCGAAGCTGAGGTGTCCGTGGCTTGACACTTTGCCATCCTTGCCTTTGCGGCCACCGAAGATCAAGCCGCCGTTCTCGGTCCCTTCGTCGTTCATGAAGATGATGCCGGCGATCTTGCGATCCGCGCGACCGTAATCGTGTCCCTTGATGGGCGTCCCCGGGGAATTCGCGGCGTTGGAAATCACCATCCGCAGCGTGCCGTCAGGTTCGACCACGTTGATCCGATGCACGGTGATTTCATCGAACGTCGCGCGTCCCGCGTTCGACGTCGCGCCCATCAGCACGGTCCCGGCGAACACCAGCGTCAGCACGCCGGAATAGATCATCAGCAGACGCTGGCCGGATGGAAACTTGAGTTTCACGAGGGCATCTCCTTTCGTCACGAGATGCAACCAGCTTCGTGCCGACAGACAGGTTCGCGAAAATGCCGGAAGTCACCGATTCCACGGTGACACCTGTCATCACACGTGATGCTGCGGGTGTCCGGGCTCGCGACAACCGGTTTGTGGATCGAGGCACTCCGTCGTTTCGATCTGCACGGTGACATGGCTGATCGAAAAGCGCTCGCGCAACACCCGCTGGATCACTTGCAGCGCGTGCCGCGCATCGCCTCCTTCGCATACCCGCGCGTGCAAGGTTGCCATGCGCGAACCGGACGCGATCTGCCAGACGTGCAGGTGATGCACTTCCATGATCGATGGGTCCGCGTCGGCCAGGGCCGCGCGGATCTCCTCGGGCGCCACGTCTTCGGGCACACCTTCCAGCAGAATGTGCGAAGAGCGTTTCAACAATGCGAATGCGCCGCGCAGGATCAGCAGTGACACCAGCAGCGAAAGCACCGGATCGGCCCACCCCCAGCCGAGGTAGCGCACCAGCAGCGCGGCCAGCACCGTCGCGATGGAACCCAGCAGGTCGCCGAACACGTGCAGCCGCGCGCCCGCGGTGTTGAGGTCGTCATGGTCGTGACCGTGCAGGCTGCGCAAGACCACCGCGTTGACCATCAAACCGACGGCCGCCACAACCAGCATCACACCGGATTCGATGTGGATCGCGTCCAGCGCCAGCAGGCGTTTGACGGCCTCGTAGACAATGCCCGCCACCAGCAGCAATTGCACCAACGCATTGACGAATCCGGCCAGCACCTCCAGCCGCGCGTAACCGAAACTGCGCCGCGCGTCCGCGGGGCGCAAAGCGAACGCCGCCGCGGCCCAGGCCAGCGCCAGCGCGCCGGCATCCACCAGCATGTGCGCGGCATCGGCCAGCAGCGCCAGCGAACCCGACCACCAGCCGCCGATCGCTTCGACGATCAGCATCGCGCAGGTCAGTGCGAATGCAAACGCCAATACCCCGCGGCTGCCGCGGGGGTGTTCGTGGTCATGGACGTGAGCGTGAGGGTTCGCCATGCGCGCAGCGTACGGCTCGCGCCGGGGTTACACAATTACCATGCCTCTGCGATCGTCCATGATCGCTGCCTAACAGGACCTCGGCCTCCTCGCTACCACTCCCGCGCCAGCAACATCAGGACGGCCTTCCGTGGCCTGACTTTCCACGAAGCTCTTCGATCATCCTGATTGCTGCATCACGAGAGCGTTCGCGCCGCCGCAGTGAGCCACGTGTGCATCAAGCTCGGGCCGGTGCATGTGCGCAGGTCGCGTGGTGATGTCGATGCGCCAACACGAGATTGACGACGTGCGCGCTGGCCACCAGCAGGCCGCCGGTCACCACGCACGTGGTGTGGACGAGGACGTGCACGTCCAGATTCACGGCGACGCCAATCACCAGCAGCGCGATGCCCGGCACCATCAGGAACAGGGCGTGGGGGCGACGATGGCGACGATACGCGGTGACAAGGCTGGCGCAGGCCAGCACGGCCGCGCAGCTGACGAAGATTCGTTCGAACGTATGGCCGGCCAGGAATTCCAGCCCGATCAATGGCAGCAACGCCAACACGAATGGCAGCAACGCGCAATGCACCGCGCACAGCATCGACGCGGTCGCGCCGACGCGATCGACCAGCGCCGCGAAACGCCGGGGCGCTGGCACCAACGGCGACGATGGAACGAAAGCGGGGGCAGATTGGAAGGAAGGCATGTCCACTTGCTTGAAGTTCTCGTCGCCGGCACGCGCCGCATCGTTGCGTGCATTGGCTGAATCGAGCCCGGGATCCGCAGGGATGTGCAACATTATAACGTTTCCGCCGTGGTGGGCGGCGGCCGATCGACAGACGATGGCCGCCCGTTCAGAAATCCTTGCCCAGGCCCAGGTACAGCCCGCGACGGGGACCGTACTGCGGCGCGCCAACGCCGATTCCGGAGCCGTCGCGCAATTCGTAGACGCGATCCAATGCGTTGATCAGGGTCAGGCGCGCATCCAGCTTGCCGAAGCCGGGCAACTTGAAGCCGTGTTCCAGGCTCAGGTTCAACTGGAAATACGAAGGCAGCGAGGCGGTGTTTGCGAAATCGCGCCGGAGCCCGCTGCCGTAGAGGAAGTCCGCGCCCACGCGAGTGCTGGCGTCGATCGCATAACTCGCGCCCCCCGATGCCGCCAACTTCTGGTCGTGGTCCAGATGCACCCAGTGGGCATCGATGTAGTCGAGTTCATCCTCGTCGAAGTTGTATTGCCCCGAGATGACGCCCTTCCCCATCGCGCGGCTTTGCGCGAGATTGAAATACGCGTTCAGCGGCCCGTTTTCATAGTTGACCGACAACTCGATGCCGTGCGCGCGACCGCGGGCATAATTGAATGGCGAGAACACCAGCACGGCGCCGAACTGGCCCTCGTCCTGCAGGTACTTCACCTGCCGGTCATAGCCGTCCAGTCCGATCGTCAGATGGCGACCCAGTTTTTGCGAAACGCCCACGTCGTAATAGTTGGAACGTTCGGCCTTCACCGGTCCGGTCCGGTCGTTCGGCAACTGATTGGTGGTGCCCGCGTACAGCGCGATATCCTCGGACGCGATCAGTTCGGTATCGGGTGGCGTGAAATAGCGCGCGTAGCCGGCGTGCACGGTCGTGCCCGGCGTCGCATCCCATACCAGGCCCACGCGCGGACTGACCTGTCCTTCTTTCAGCCACGCGCTGTAACGGTCTGCCCGCAGGCCGTAATTGACCACGAGATCCTGGGCGACCTGCCATTGATCCTGCACGTATGCACCCAACGTATGCGCATGCTGGAAATGCTCATCCGCGATGTGGAATGGCGTGGTGGAGGTCTGCGCACCCTCGGCGTCGGCCGGAAACACCCACGAATCATTGTTCGAGGCGGCGCCTTCGTTCTCCGCATAGAACCCATAGCGCAGCAAGTGCGACTCGCCGAGCGGCGTCGAAAAATCCGCCTGCAAGGTGGCCGCTCGATCGCCGCGGTGGACCGAGGACGCGACGCCGTTGAACATCAGGTCACCGACGAGGTCCGGACGGAACGCCACGCTGCTGAAGCGCTGCCCGAGCGCGACACGGTAGTCGGTATCCAGGTTCCCGAGGTGGCCTTGCAGGTTGAACACGCCGAAGCGCGTCACTTCGCGCTGGGCCTCATCCAGTTTCGATGAATCGAAGTCGCTGATGTCGCCGTACATAAACTGCGGCGACTGGCCTGGGTTGTTCGGAATCTGGAAACGGTTGTTGGCTGTGCCGAAATAGAAGCCGGCGCGCGCGTTGTCGTCGATCAGATACGAGACGTAACCGAAGCCCTTGAACTGGTCGGCGTGGTCGTGGATCGCGTTGCGCGCGGGTGTCGGATTCTGGATTCCGGTGTCGCTCTCCAGGAAGTTCGTGGTCAGGTAATACGACCAACGTCCCTGATTGCCGTGCACCTCGAAGCCCGGATTGAACGTCCCGAACGACCCGCCGTACAGATTCACAGTGCCGCCGTTGCCGAGCTGCGCGCCGGACTTGGTGTCGATCTCCACCACGCCCGCCGTGCGGTAGCCGTACTGCGCGGGCAGCGCACCGGTCAGGAAAGTGAGCGACTGGATCGCGCGGGTGTCGAGGGTCTGCCCGAAACCGCTGATGCTTTCGGGGATGATGACCCCATCGATGCGGTATTGCAGGTTGGCGTGGTCGCCGCGCACGTGCAATTGCCCGAACGAATCCTGCACCACGCCCGGCGCCTGCAGCAGCACTTGGTTCAGCGGCGTGTCCTCGCCCTGCGGCAACTGGCGGATGGCCTTGCGGTCGAACACCGTGCGGCTGGTGCCGGTATCCGGCGACAACGCGTTGCGAGCACGGTCGAGACGCGCATTGACCTGCACCGTATCCAGCGTCAACGGGGCATCGGTTCGGGGTGCCACGGGATGCGGCGCATTTGTTTCGGCGCTGTGATCCGCCGGCCGTGGCGCCTGCAGTTTTTTCGTGACCGCATCGTCGGCGAAAGCCGTGGCATGGACCAGACACCCGAACGCGGCGGTGACGACCGCCAAGCATGCCTTCTGGCGCGGGTTGAACAGATATGTGGACGATCTCATGAATGTTATGTTATAACATTTCATGCGCGATCTGCAATAGCCGTACGCAAAAGTGCGCGCCCGGAACACGGAAACGTGGAGGCCGCTCAGGCCGGACCACACCGCCTGCAGACGCCATGCACTTCCAGTGTCTGCGCCTTGGCGCGAAAACCGAAGTCGCGCGCTTGCCGTTCGATCAACTGCGCGATCGCGCCCTCATCGCAGACTTCAGTGGCACTCTCGCATACATCGCAAATCAGGAACGGCACTTGGTGCGCTTCGGCCGGATGCTGGCAGAACACGAAGGCGTTGATCGATTCCAGCTTGTGGATGAAGCCGTTCTCCAGCAGGAAGTCGAGTGCACGATAAACGGTCGGAGGCGCCGCACCGGCGTGGCGGTCGCGCAACGATTCCAGTAGATCGTACGCCTTGACCGGCCTGCGTGCCTTGGCGACCAGTTCCAGCACCTCGCGCCGCAGTGGCGTCAGGCGCAGGCCACGCGCATCGCACTCGTGCGCCACCTCGCGCACGATGGCGGCGGCGTCGTGGTGGTGATGGTGGTGCGCGGCTTTGGGTGCGGTGACCATGGCTGCATTCTAGCGCTCGCGCGGAAAGGCACGGGCTGAAGCTATTTCGGGTCGAATGCGTGCATTTGCAAGCGTGATTCCCGCGTGCGATCACGCCAGTTCGCGATTCAATGCCCGCCGCCGATCCAGCCTTCGCCTCGCCGGGCCGTAACGTCCCGGCGGCAACGCCCACAATGCCGCCCACGCGATCGGCCCTACCACCAGACCGAGCGCGACGGCGAGCACGATCCTGCCCCGCCACCAACCGAGCACCGCGCCGAACACCGCGCACGCAATCGTGAACCAGATCAGTGGCCACCACGGCACCAGCGCCAGCATGTTGTGCAGCAACTTCCCGAATGCCCCGGGCGCATTCGGGTCGACGCCTTGCAGAAGTTTGTGCAGCAACTCGTTCATGGCCAAACCGCGCGCGATGAAATTCCGGCAGGCTGCAGCGCCTCGGAACGCGTATCCCCAACCAGTGACAGGAATGTGCCGCTCGACTTGCGGAAGCAAGGGTACTGTAATGGCCGGCGGCACGACGGCCAAACTGTGCCCCCAAGCAGCTTCTTGCCGCGGGCGACGATGGCCTGTCTCGCACCATTCGACTCGGCTAGCGAAAACCAGAGACACTCGCACACCCGCCCGCGCGCCTACCCCAGATGATGCAAAGCTCCTACCGTGGGCTGTACGCGCTGTGGATGCGCAAAGGTACCGGCGGCATCATCCGGCACGGATTGCAGCGCAGTCCCAGGCAAGCCCGGAACCGAATGGCCGGCCTGGTCGCGATCGACGGGGCCAAACGCTGATCCTCGATGCCATCACGGTACAACGAGGTCGTGCGGATTGGCCGCGATGCGCTCAGCTTGCCCGCGTGATCGCGTCGTCGATGCGGCGCAACGCGACATCGCGCCCGGCGAGATACACCGTGTCCTCGATCGACGGCGACACCGCGGTACCGGTCATCGCGACGCGCAATGGCTGCGCGACCTTGCCCATGCCGATGCCGCGTTCGGCGGCGACTTCGGCGACCAGCGCGTGGATGTCCGCCGGTTTCCAGGTCGCCAATGCGGTGAGCTTCGCTTGCATGGCACGCAACGCATCGGCGGCGCCTTCCGCCTGCAAATGCTTCTTGACCGCCTTGTCGTCCCACGCCTCGATCGGCGCATACCAGATGCGTGCCTGTTCGGCCATCGCCTTCAGGGTCTGCACGCGCTCGCGCAAAACGATCACGACTTCCGCGGGATCGGGCCCATTGGACACATCCAGCCCGAGCCGCTCGAGATGCCACGCCAGTTCCCTGCCGAGTTCGCGCGGATCGCCTTCCTTCAGATAGTGCTGGTTGAGCCAGCCCAGCTTGGCGAAGTCGAAGCGCGCCGCGGAGTGGTTGACGTTGGCGATGTCGAACAGGTCGACCATTTCCTTGATCGAGAAGATTTCCTGGTCGCCGTGCGACCAACCGAGCCGCACCAGGTAATTCAGCAGCGCATGCGGCAGGTAACCATCTTCGCGATATTGCATCACGCCCACCGCGCCATGGCGCTTGGAAAGTTTCTGGCCGTCCGGACCCAGGATCATCGGCAAGTGCGCGAACGTCGGGACGGGCGCGCCCAGCGCCTCGTAAAGGTTGATCTGGCGCGGCGTGTTGTTGACGTGGTCGTCGCCGCGGATCACCTCGGTGATCTTCATGTCGAGATCGTCCACCACCACCGCGAAGTTGTAGGTCGGAAAACCATCCGAACGCAGCATCACGAAGTCGTCGAGTTCGGCGTTGGCCCATTCGACGCGCCCTTTGATCTTGTCGTCGAAGACCACGCTGCCCGACTGCGGATTCCGGAAACGCAGCACGCGGTTCGGATCATCGCGATACGGAAGGTTGGCGTCGCGCGCGCGGCCGTCGTAGCGCGGCTTCTCGCCGCGTTCCTTCATCGCGGCGCGCATTGCATCGAGTTCTTCCTTCGATTCATACGCCCAATACGCCCTGCCCGCATCGTGCAACTGCTGCGCGACTTCGCGGTAACGCTGCATCCGCTGCGTCTGGTAGAACGGGCCCTCGTCGGGGTCGAGCCCCAGCCAGTGCATGCCGTCCAGGATCGCCTGCACCGCCGCGTCGGTGGAGCGCTCGCGATCGGTATCCTCGATGCGCAGGATGAATTGCCCACCGCGGTGGCGCGTCTCCAGCCAGCAGTACAGCGCGGTGCGGGCGCCGCCGATGTGCAGGAAACCGGTTGGGCTGGGGGCGAAGCGGGTGCGGAAGGTCATCGGCAAACAAGCATTGTGGGAACGCGGAAGTTTAGCGGATCGGGCTGGAAGCCCGGCCGCGGCGCCCCCATGATTCGCGGATGGCCGACCCGCAACACCCCGAACAGCAGCCGCCCGATGCCGACCCGGCCAAGCCGAAACCGGCGGTGACGCCGCACGCGACCGCAGCACCGCGCAACGAGCATGCGGGCGCGACCACCTCGGAAACACCTGCCGCGCAAGTGGCAACGCCTGCAAAAGCTCCTTCGGGCAGTGGCACGCTGCGGGTGCTGGCGATGCTGTGGCCGTACATCCGCGGCTTTCCGGCGCGCATGGCGGTGGCCGCGACACTTCTGGTGATCGCCAAAATGGCGACGGTTTACGTGCCCCTCGCGTTCAAGGGCATCGTCGACCATCTGGATCCGCGCATCGCCGCGCTGACCGTGCCGATTGCCCTGATCGCCTTGTACGGCCTGCTGCGCCTGATCGGCGCCTTGTTCGGGCAGCTTCGCGACACCGTGTTCGAACGCGTCAGTCAGCGCGCGATGCGCGCGTCGGGGCTGGACGCGTTCCGGCACCTGCACCGGCTGTCGCTGCGCTTCCATCTGGATCGCCACACCGGTGGCGTCGGCCGCGACATCTCGCGTGGCACGCGCGGTGTGTACAACCTGCTGGGCTGGGTGGTGTTCAACATCATCCCGACGATCTTCGAAATCGTGGTGGTGATCGCCTTCATGCTGCGGCAACTGGATTGGCGTTATGCCGCCGTCACGCTGGTCACGATGGTGGCCTACATCATCGTGACGATCTGGATCACCGAATGGCGCACCGCCGGCGTGCGCGTGATGAATGAGGTCGAGAGCCTGGCCAATGCGCGCGCGATCGACAGCCTGCTCAACTACGAGACGGTGAAGTATTTCGGCAACGAGGAATTCGAGGCGCGCCGCTACGACGCCGACCTGTGCCGCTACGAAGACGCGGCGGTAAAGACCGAGAGTTCGCTGGCTGTATTGAATGGCGCGCAGGCGCTGGTGATCGCGATCGGCGTGACCCTGCTGATGGTGATGGCAGCGGAAGGCGTGGTCGCGCACACCTTGTCGGTCGGCGACATCGTGATGGTGAACGGCTGGTTGCTGCAGTTGGCGATCCCGCTCAACATGCTCGGCTTCACCTGGCGGCAGATCAAGCAGGGCGTGATCGACATGGAACACATGTTCGGCCTGCTGGACGAGCACGCCGAGGTGCAGGACGTGCCCGACGCGAAGTCGCTGGTGGCGCGCGGTGGCGAGGTCCGCTTCGAGCACGTGTCGTTCCGCTACAACCCCGATCGCGCGATCCTCGACGACATCGATTTCACGATTCCGCCCGGCACGACGCTGGCGGTGGTCGGCGAAACCGGCGCGGGCAAATCGACCCTGTCGCGGTTGCTGTTCCGCTTCTACGATGTCAGCGGCGGCCGCATCACGATCGACGGCCAAGATATCCGCGACGTCACGCAGGAATCCCTCCGCGCGGCGATCGGGATCGTGCCGCAGGACACGGTACTCTTCAACGACACCATCTACTACAACATTGCGTACGGGCGTACCGACGCCACTCGCGAGGAAGTGGAAGCCGCCGCGCGCGCCGCGCACATCCACGACTTCGTGCTGTCGTTGCCGCAAGGCTACGAAACCACCGTCGGCGAACGCGGCCTGAAGCTCTCGGGCGGCGAGAAGCAGCGGGTTGCGATCGCACGCGCGTTGCTGAAGAACCCGTGCATCCTGGTGTTCGATGAAGCCACCAGCGCGCTCGACACCCGCACCGAAAAGATCATCCAGACCGAACTTTCCGAGATCGCGCGCGGGCGCACCACCCTGATGGTCGCGCACCGGCTTTCGACCATCGTGGAAGCCGACCGCATCCTGGTACTGGATCGTGGCCGCGTGGTCGAGTCCGGCAGCCATGCCGAACTACTCGCGCTCGGCGGCCGCTATGCCGCACTGTGGGCGCTGCAGGCCAGGCAGCCCGTGGAGGCTTGACTGGTGCGATCGTCCATGATCGCTGCCTCGACAGATCGGCTGACGATCCGAGCCGTTTTGAGGTCACGAGCGCCAGAACGGGCATCCATGCCCTGACTTTCCACCACAGCCTTGCGATCGTCCCTGATCGCTGCAGCGCCAACGTTCCCGCCAACATGACCGGTTCGGCCCGGTGAATTCCGAAACAGCCTTCCCCGGCCTGACTTCTCACGACAGCCGCCCAATCGTCACGCACGGTGTAACCAATGTTTACGTCGCGGCACGCGTCGTGGCGGGTTCTGCTGCGTAAACTGGCACGCGCATTGCAGCGGTCTGCGCAGAGGCAGTTCGATCCGCGCCGATCAGGTTCGTGTTGGATTCGGAGGGAACGCCGACATGCAAGGTGACCAAGAAATGACATTCGATTTGGAATCCGCGGTTTCCGCCGCGCCGCGCACTACCGCCGTCGGTCTCGAGGCGTGGCTTGCCGGCGCGCACGCCGGAGACCTGCAGGTCGAAGACATCCCGTCCGAGATCATCGAGACGCCGGAACCGGTGCAAGTCGAGGCTGCGGAAGTCGTCGAGGTCGGCCCGGTGAACGCGGCCGAAGCCTTGGCACTCGCACTCGTGCAGGGCACGTTCTCCAGCCCGCGCAAACTGGTCGGACCCGACGGCGCCGAGCTCGTGGTCGATCCTCAAAAGGACGTCTACCACTTCGAAGCGACCGCCTTGAAGCCGCTTGCCGCGCTGTTGCAGCAGCCGGCCAGCGCCTGGACACCGATCTACTCCGAGGCGCTCAACGCCGCGCGCGCCGCCAACCCCGCACAACCGCTGGGCCGCCTGCGCTGGTACGCCGGTTTCATCGCGACGCCCGGCATCCTGGGCCGCAAGTTGATCCGCAGCGAGCGTTACAAGCTGTCGCGCTGGCCAGAAACCGAACGCGAATACCCGAAGCATTTCCGGCTCGCCAAGGAAATGGTGAAGGACTACGCCACCCTCGATGAAATCGTGGCCGCGTCGGGCATGACCTACGAAGAAGTGGTCGATTACATGAACGGCAGTTTCGCCGGCGGGCGGCTGGAAGCCGCACCGAAGGCGGAAGATGACGATGCTCCGCGCACATCACGCCGCGAGCGCCTGATCGCGCGTCTCAACAAGCCGCTGTTCGCGCGCTGATCCGGCGCCGGATCAGCGGATCGAACAAAGCCGCGCGGAGCGATCCGCGCGGCTTTGTTATTTCACGTGGATCGTCCGTCACGGGTGGGGTTCCAAACCTGCCGCACGCAGGCGCAACGCGTTGGACACCACCGACACCGACGACAGGCTCATCGCCAGCGCCGCGATCATCGGCGACAGCACGATCCCGAACGCCGGATACAGCACACCGGCCGCGATCGGCACGCCGATGGCGTTGTAGACGAACGCGAAGAACAGGTTCTGGTGGATGTTGCGCACCGTGGCGCGCGACAACGCCCGCGCCCGCGCAATGCCGGAAAGATCGCCGTGCACCAGCGTGACGGGCGCGCTTTCCAGCGCCACGTCGGCGCCCGCACCCATCGCGATGCCGATGTCCGACGCCGCCAACGCCGGCGCGTCGTTGATGCCGTCGCCGGCCATCGCGACCGTGCGCCCTTCCCGCTTCAACGTCGCAACCACCTCGCCCTTGTCCGCGGGCGACACGTCCGCGTGCACTTCCTCGATACCCAGCTTTTTCGCGACGGCCTTTGCCGTGGTGGCGTTGTCACCGGTCAACATCACGATGCGCATGCCGTCCTCGCGCAGCGCGGCGAGCGCGACCGGCGTGTCGTCCTTGATGCGGTCGGCGATCGCCAGCAGCGCGATCATCTCGCCGTCGACGGCCATCAACATCACGGTCGCACCGTCACCGCGCAAGGCATCGGCCTTCCCGCGAATGGCTGCTTCGGCGTGCACGCCAGCTTCGTCCAGCAACCTGGCGTTGCCGATCACCACGTCGTGGCCATCCGCGCGTCCGCTGACACCGCGGCCGGTCAAGGTCTTGAAATCCTCGACATCGGGGATCGCAATGCCGCGCGCTTCGGCGGCCGCCACGATCGCCCGCGCCAGCGGATGTTCGCTCGGGCGTTCCAACGCCGCGGCCAGTGCCAGCACTCGTTGTTCGCCAACCCCACCGAATGTTTCCACGCTGCGCAGTGAAGGTTTGCCCTCGGTCAACGTGCCGGTCTTGTCGACCAGCAGCACGTCCGCGTTGCGCAGGGTTTCGATGGCGGTGGCATCGCGGAACAGCACGCCCATGTGCGCGCCGCGCCCGCTCGCGACCATGATCGAAATCGGCGTCGCGAGGCCCAACGCGCACGGACAGGCGATGATCAGCACCGACACCGCCGCGATCAGCGCGTGCGCCGCCTTCGGTTCCGGACCGATCGCGGCCCACGCGATGAATGCCAGCACTGCCACCGCGACCACCGCCGGCACGAACCATGCGGCCACGCGATCGGCGACGCGCTGCAGCGGGGCCTTGCTGCGCTGCGCCTGCGCGACCAGCGCAACAATCCGCGCCAGCATGGTGTCGACACCGACCTTTTCGGCGCGCATGGTCAGCGCGCCATCCTGATTGACGGTGCCGCCGGTGATGCGATCGTTTGCGACTTTCGCGACCGGCATCGATTCGCCGGTCAGCATCGATTCGTCGACATGGCTGGTGCCATCAATGACCACGCCGTCTACCGGCACCTTTTCGCCCGGCCGCACGCGCAACGTGTCGCCGGCCTGGACTGCATCCAGCGGCACGTCGGTTTCGCCGCCATCCGCGGCGATGCGGCGCGCGGTTTTGGGCGCGAGGTCCAGCAACGCCCGCAGCGCGGAACCGGTGCGCCGGCGCGCGCGCAGTTCCAACCAGTCGCCCAGCGTCACCAGCGTGACGATAACCGCAGCCGATTCGAAATACACACCGACGCGGCCGTGCATGTCCCGGAAACTCACCGGAAACACATCGGGCAGCAGGAACGCGACCGCGCTGTACAGCCACGCCACGCCGGTGCCCAGCGCGATCAGCGTGTACATGTTGGGCGACCAGGGTTTGAGCGATCGCCAGCCACGCGCGAAGAACGATGCGCCACCCCACAGCACTACGACCGTCGCCAGCACCGCCTCGACCCAGTCGGCGGCGATGTTCCAGGGCGATGGCAATCGCCAGCCGAACAGGTGTGGCCCCATCGCCAGCGCGAACACCGGAATCGTCAACGCAACCAGCGTCCAGAAGCGGCGCGTGAGTGCATGCAGCTCGCCGTCATCGTCCTCGTCGGCACTCGGCAATTCCGGTTCCAGCGCCATGCCGCACTTCGGACAATGGCCCGGCCCGATCTGCCGCACTTCCGGATGCATCGGGCAGGTATAGATGGTGCCGGCGGGCGTTTCCCGCGGCGCCGCCTGCACGTGGTCATGATCGTGATGAGCATGGCCATGCGCGGCGTGCGGCGATCCGGCCTTCGCCGGATACTTGTCCGGATCGGCCCGGAACTTGTCGCGACAGCCCTCGCTGCAGAACCAGTAGCGTGTACCGTCTTGATCCACGTGGCGCGGCGAAGTCGTCGCGACCTGCATGCCGCACACGGGATCGGTTGCCTGCGCCGCGGCATTCTCGTCGTGCGCTGCATGCGCGTGGCAATGTGCGTGTTCGTGCGCGTTCATGCCTTGTCCTCCCCGCCCAGCGCGCGCAGGATCGGGCAATGTTCGAGCGGGCCATGCCCTGGGCACGCGTCGATGAGTTGTTTCAGCCCGCGTTTCATCCGCTGCAGTTCGCGGATGCGCTGCTCGACTTCGCCCAGTCGCGCTTCGGCGCGCTGCTTGACGGTTTTCACGCCGCGCTCGCGATCGGTGGAAAGTGCCAGCAATTCGCGGATTTCTTCCAGCGTGAAGCCGAGATCCTTGGCGCGGCGGATGAAGCGCAGCCGCTCGACCACGTCCGGCCCGTAATCGCGATAGCCGGACGCGCGCCGCCGCGGCTCGTGCAGCAGCCCTTCGCGTTCGTAATAACGGATGGTGTCGATGCCGACGCCGGCGCGGCGGGCGACACCGCCGATGGTGATATGGTGTGCGGCATGTGTGTTCATGCGCACAGTGTAAACCCTTGACCATGGTCCAGGGTCAAGGGTTTTTCATGCGGCGCACAAGGCCAGGCCGCGCGAGGCACCGGACCGATGCAGTCGTACCGAAAATCAATGCATGCTTGAAGCAGTCACAGGCGCAGCAGCCGTCGCTGCTGGCACCGGCACTGACGCCGCGCTTGCCGGAGCGGCTTCATGCTCCTCCATGTCCGCGGCATTCGCCGTAAGCGACTGGTACTCCGCGGCGCTCATGCGAGGCTGCTTCTGGAGATACGCCACCATTGCCCAGATCGTGTGGTCGTCGTGGGTCGCGCCCCACGCTGGCATCGCCGTCATCTTCAGGCCGTGCTTGATGATCCAGAACGACTCCGCGGGATCGGGCGCGAACCGCGTGAGGTTCGGCGGCTCCGGATACAGGCCGTCGCGCAGTTCGGAATGACCCATGCCGGGCGCGAGATGGCAACCCGTGCACATTTCGGAATAATGCTCGGCGCCCAGCTTGACCAGCGCCGGATCGTCCAGCGGCGGCGGCTTGATGTCGGTAGCACGCCGTTCGATCGTGTGCTCGCGAAGGAAACCGATGGCCTGTCGCGTGATGCTCCAGTGCGGGACATCCGCTCCAACCTGGTAGGCGCCGGTGAAGGCAACGACGAAGTAGGCGATGATCGCAATGACGATCCAGAAAATCAGCGCGCCGATGAATCGCATGTGGGTCTCCCGGAGAGCCGCGGCCGAAGCCGAATGTTCCGGAATGCTACTCCGGCGCGCACACCGGTGCAGCGAAGCCCTCATCGCCGCCGCCAAGACTCACGTCTCCACTGGTTCCTGTCAAAATGCGCCAGCAACGCGCCCGTAGCTCAATCGGATAGAGCATCGGCCTTCTAAGCCGACGGTTGCTGGTTCGATTCCAGTCGGGCGCGCCACCACGAACAAAGGTCGGAGCAGAGAGACGACTCGCGCCTAGCCGGCGCTCGCCCTGCGGGCCATCGCGCTGGCGCGCGATGTTCGCTCCGCCATCCATGGCTCCGCAGTCGAACGGCGCCTTCTGGCGAAGGCGCCAGTTCTCATCCACACTTCATTCAATGACAAAAACGGGCCACAAGGGCCCGCTTTTGTCATTGGTCGGGGCAGAGGGATTCGAACCCCCGACATCCAGCTCCCAAAGCTGGCGCTCTACCAGACTGAGCTATACCCCGAAACGCCACCGACGGCCCGCAAGCACGGCGGCAGGCAATGGTACGTTCGTCCGCTCGCGCGGGTCAACGCACGCAAACGGTGGTGCCGGAAACGAAGAAGCCGACGACAACGCGTCGGCCTCTTCGTTGAATGGCGCGCCCGGAGAGATTCGAACTCCCGACCACCAAGTTCGTAGCCTGGTACTCTATCCAGCTGAGCTACGGGCGCATTGGAACTGTTGTACTTCGAACCGTCCATGGTGCGAGCGTCCAGTCGGCATCCATGCCTCCTCCTCACGCTCGGCGCGACAGTCCACCGGACTGTCGCAAGCGCCTCGCGTTCGACCAGCTGAGCTACGGACGCATTGAAACACAAAGCGAGCCGCGAATTATCCGGTGTCGCTGCAATCACGTCAACGATTGAATGGCGGAGAGAGAGGGATTCGAACCCTCGATCAGGCTTTTGACCCGATACTCCCTTAGCAGGGGAGCCCCTTCGGCCTCTCGGGCATCTCTCCGAATTTCAAAAATTTATTCAAACCAACCATCCTTGGTGCGCCTCCCAGTCGGCATCCATGCCTCCTCCACACCGCTCGCGCGCGCAATGATCGGCCGGCGAAACCGGTCGATCAGGATAAAGGCATCTCCGCTTGCGGTAAAGCCGTACGACCTACCCGCATCAGCCGTGGGTTGCTTCGTGCCGGGCAGGCTCGTCGGACTCGACCGGCACGCCACCAGCCGCCTCATGTTCCTGCTTGATGCGCTGGTAGATCTCTTCGCGATGCACCGCGACATCCTTCGGCGCCGTGATGCCGATGCGTACCTGGTTGCCCTTCACGCCCAGCACCGTAACGGTTACCTGATCGCCGATCATCAGGGTTTCCCCAACCCGGCGGGTCAAAATCAACATGACAGAACTCCATTCACTCGGATCCATTGGACCCGAAAACCGCAACGCGCGTTCCCCTCCGGATCGCGAATCGCAGCAAGACAGGACGATCGCGAACCGACGCAGGATGCATCGCGACGTTCAGGTTCCTCCATCTCCCGCAATAGACCGGTGCGGGGGCGATCAAACGCCCCGCGACTATATATGAACGGGCCAAGCCCGCGCAATGAAATCGGCGTGACTTCTGGCACGGTGCCGAAGATGGGTTCTATTGCCCCCGCCACATGGGATGGCGATGGCAGGCCTAGTTCAGCGCTTGCGTCACCCAGCCCGCCAAGCCTTGCAGCGCCTGATCCAGCGCGGGTGAATCGACGCCGCCGCCCTGCGCCATATCGGGCCGGCCGCCCCCCTTGCCGCCGATCTGCGTGGCCACATGCGCGACCACGTCGCCGGCCTTGACCTTGCCAAGCGCGGCTCCGTGCACGCCGCCAACCAGGGCGACCTTGCCGCCGCCGCCGGACGCCAGCAACACCACGCAGTCACCGAGTTTTTGTTTCAGCGTGTCGACCGCGTCGCGCAAGGCCTTCGCGTCCATGCCGTCGATGCGCGCGGCCACCAACTTGATGTCGGCGACGATTTGGGCGTGAGATGCCAGATCGCCAGTCGCCGTGCCGGCGGCCTTGGCCTTCAGCGCATCCAGTTCGCGTTCCAGCTTCTTCTGCCTGTCGAGCAACAGGCGCAGCTTGTCGGCCACGTCGCCCGCGCTCGATGAAAGCAGGCCGGCGACGTCGGCAAGCCGATGCTCTTCTTCCGTCACGTGCGCCATTGCGCCCGCGCCGGTCAGCGCCTCGATGCGACGGATCCCAGCCGCGACACCTGATTCCGAGACGATCTTGAACAGGCCGATGTCGCCGGTGCGCGCGACGTGCGTGCCGCCGCACAACTCGGTCGAAAAGTCGCCCATCCGCAACACGCGGACTTCGTCGCCGTATTTTTCGCCGAACAACGCCATCGCGCCGGTGGCGATCGCGTCGTCGTAATCCATCTGGCGGATTTCCGCGGCGTCGTTGCGGCGGATCTGCTCGTTGACGCGATTCTCGATGCGACGAAGCTCTTCCGGCTTCACTGGCTGGAAATGCGAGAAGTCGAAACGCAAGCGGTCGGGCGCGACCAGCGAGCCCTTTTGCGTCACGTGCGCACCCAGGGTTTCGCGCAGCGCCGCGTGCAACAGATGCGTGGCCGAGTGATTCAGCACCGTTGCCTGCCGGCGCGCGACATCGACACGCGCGAATACATGTTCGCCGACGCGCAGCGGCGCATTTCCTTGCCATGCGCCGACGTGGCCGTGGAACTGGCCGCCGAACTTTTGCGTGTCCTCGACGATGAAGCGACCGTTCGCATGCTCCAGCGCACCGGTGTCGCCCACCTGCCCGCCCGACTCCGCATAGAAAGGGGTGCGGTCCAGAATGATCGCGGCGGATTCGCCGGGTGCAAGTTCTTCCACCGCGCGGCCGTCGCGCAGGATCGCCAGCACCTCGCCGTCTCGCGATTCCAGCGTTTCGTAGCCGAGGAATTGCGTCGGCGAAAGCCTGCTCGCGACCTCCGCCGACAGTTGCGCCTTGCTCTCGAACTTGCTGGCCGCGCGCGCACGTTCGCGCTGGGCTTCCATCGCGCGCTCGAACCCGATCATGTCCATATTCATGCCGCGCTCGCGCGCGATGTCGGCGGTCAGATCAACGGGAAAACCGTAGGTGTCGTAGAGGCGAAACGCATCATCGCCCGGAATGATCTTGTCCGATTTCGAAGCCACCTCGTCGAACACCTTCATGCCGTGTTCCAGCGTCTCGCCGAAGCGGTGCTCCTCGGCGCGCAGGGCTTCCTCGACGAACGCCTGCTTCTTCGCAAGCTCGGGATAGGCCTGGCCCATTTCCGCAACCAGCGGCGCGACCATCTTCCAGAAGAAGTCACCGCGCACGCCCAGCATCCAGCCGTGCCGGAGCGCGCGGCGGATGATCCGGCGCAGCACGTAGCCGCGACCTTCGTTCGACGGCAGCACGCCGTCCACGATCAGGAACGCGCAGGCGCGGATGTGGTCGGCGATCACCCGCAGCGATTTGTTTTCGTGGTCGCTGCAACGCGTCAGTTTTTGCGCGGCAGCGATCAGGCGCTGGAACAGGTCGATTTCGTAATTGGAGTGCACGCCCTGCAGCACCGCGGCGAGACGTTCCAGGCCCATGCCGGTATCCACGCAGGGCGCGGGCAGCGGCGACAGCGTGCCGTCCTCGGCGCGATCGAACTGCATGAACACCAGGTTCCAGATCTCGATGTAGCGATCGCCGTCTTCATCGGGCGAGCCCGGCGGCCCCCCGGCGACATCGGCGCCGTGGTCATAGAAGATTTCGCTGCACGGACCACATGGCCCGGTATCGGCCATCTGCCAGAAATTGTCCGAGGCGAACGGCGCGCCCTTGTTGTCGCCGATCCGGACGATGCGCTCGGCCGGCACGCCGACCCCATCCTTCCAGATGCCGAATGCCTCGTCGTCCGTGTGATAGACGGTCACCCACAATTTTTCGGGCGGCAATCCGAAAGTCTTCGTCAGCAGATCCCATGCCCACTCGATCGCTTCCTTCTTGAAGTAATCGCCGAACGACCAGTTGCCCAGCATCTCGAAAAAGGTGTGATGGCGCGCGGTGTAACCGACCGAATCCAAGTCGTTGTGCTTGCCGCCGGCGCGAAGGCAACGCTGCACGTCCGCCGCGCGCACGTACGGCAGTTTTTCGCTGCCGAGGAACACGTTCTTGAATTGCACCATCCCCGAATTGGTGAACAGCAACGTCGGATCGTTGGCCGGCACCAGCGGCGCGGAAGGCACGATGGTGTGGCCGCGATCCTTGAAGAACTCGAGGAAGCGTGCGCGAATCTCTGCAGTTTTCATGCGGTTGCGTCGGAAAGCTCAGGTGGTGGCGAGTCAAGGCGGCGCACCGGCCAGCCCGCCAAAGCCATGACGGAACGTCAAATGCCGGAGTCGCCAACCTCGGAATGGGTGACGATTCTAACTGTGGCGGCACTGAAACCGCGACGCAAGAGGAAGGCCGCGCGCTTGCCGCGTTCGGCGTGATCGGCGGCGGGCTTGCTGCCGTACTTCTTGCGGAGTTGCGCCCTCGCCAAGGCGTCCCAATCGGCGTCCGCAGCATCCAGCAGTGCGCGGATCGCGGCATCGCCCAGGCCGTGCGAGCGCAACTCGGCCTGGATGCGGGCGGGTCCGTAGCCCTGTCCCACCCGCGCCCGCACGATCATTTCACCGAAACGCGCGTCGTTCTGATAGTCCTGTTCGCGCAGTTTTTTGAGGGCCGTTTCGGATTCGGCTTCGTCGCACCCGGCATGCTCCAGCCGCGTACGCAATTCGCGTTGCGAAAACTCGCGGCGCGCCAGCATGCCGAGCGCGCGATCGTAAGCATCGCGATCACGTGTGCCTTGGTCCGGATTTCGTCCGCGTCTCGTTCGCATCGCCGCGCGTCACGGGATGTGTTCGATGTCCGGAGGCATGACCAACCATCCGTGCATTCTCGACTCGTAGACGGACACGCGCGGAGGCGGAAAGTCCGGGTCGGCGAACGCGCCGACCGGGATCGTCAGGAATTCATCGAGCCCCTCGGTTTCGTAATACACGATGGCCCCGCAGGTCGGGCAGAAATGAAACGTTGCTCGACCGCCTTCATCGCCGACGCGGACGTATTTCGTTGCCGCGCCCGAGGTCGTGACCTGGTCGCGCGGGAATCTCGCTTGCTCGCCGAAGATGCTGCCGGTGCGACGCTGGCAGGCGAGGCAATGGCACACTGAGATCCGAACGGGCTCGCCGGTGACGCGCGCGGTGAGTTGGCCACACGTGCACGACGCCAAGCGATTCGTCATGGTCTTGCCCTCAGCCGCCCGCCCTACGCTTCGACTTCCTCAGCGTCTTCGGTGGCGGCAACGCCGCTGTTGCCCACGCCCACCAGCAGCTTGGCGCGCAACGCAGTGTCGAGTTCCTTGGCGGCGGCCGGGTTGTCCTTGAACCACTGGCGCGCGTTTTCCTTGCCCTGCCCGATCCGCTCGCCGTTGTAGCTGTACCAGGCGCCCGATTTCTCGACCAGGTTGTTGGTGACGCCCAGTTCGATCAACTCGCCCTCGTAGGAAGTGCCTTCGCCGTACAGGATCTCGAATTCGGTCTGCCGGAACGGCGGCGCGACCTTGTTCTTCACCACTTTGACGCGGGTCTGCGAGCCGATCACTTCCTCGCCCTTCTTCACCGCGCCGATGCGGCGGATGTCGAGGCGCACCGACGCATAGAACTTCAGCGCATTGCCGCCGGTGGTGGTTTCCGGGTTGCCGAACATCACGCCAATCTTCATGCGGATCTGGTTGATGAAGATCACCAGCGTGTTGGAACGCTTGATGTTGCCGGTGAGCTTGCGCAGCGCCTGGCTCATCAGGCGCGCGTGCAAGCCCATATGGTTGTCGCCCATCTCGCCTTCGATTTCGGCCTTGGGCGTCAGCGCGGCGACCGAGTCGATCACCACCACGTCGACCGCATTGGAACGCACCAGCATGTCGGCGATTTCCAGCGCCTGCTCGCCGGTGTCAGGCTGCGAAACCAGAAGATCGTCGACATTCACGCCCAGCTTGGCTGCGTAGGACGGATCGAGTGCATGCTCGGCGTCCACGAACGCCGCGGTGCCGCCGTTCTTCTGGCAGCTTGCGACCACCTGCAGGGTGAGCGTGGTCTTGCCCGAAGACTCCGGACCGTAGATTTCCACCACGCGGCCGCGCGGCAAGCCGCCGACGCCCAGCGCCACGTCCAGGCCCAGTGACCCGGTCGAAACCGTGTCGATGGCTTCGGCCGTACGATCGCCCATGCGCATCACTGCGCCCTTGCCGAACTGCTTCTCGATCTGGCCCAGTGCGGAAGCCAGTGCGCGGCGCTTGTTGTCATCCATCGTGCAACCCTCGATTGATCGTGCTGTGTGAAGTGTCGCGGGAGCGGTTCTCATGGGTTGAGACCACACCATCGCGATGACGTTGCCATTATTTCATACCACCCGCTCCCGGACAGCGGCGCAAGCCGTCTCATGGCGTAAGGATTTTCCGTACTCCCTCCAGCGCCACGGCGGCGGTCTGTCGTCGCACGGCATCGCGGTCGCCGCCGAAGTGGAAGGCGTCCACCCGCGCTTCGTGGCCTCGCCGCTGCCATGCAACCCAGACCGTGCCGATGGGCTTCTCCTGCGTGCCGCCGCCGGGACCCGCGATACCAGTGACTGCCACCGCCACGTTCGCCTCGAACCGCGCCAGCACGCCCGCCACCATTTCCAGCGCGCATTCACGGCTGACAGCACCGTATTTTTCGAGCGTGGCCGAGGTGACGCCAAGCAGCGCCTGCTTGGCACGGTTGCTGTAGGTGACCGCCGCGGATTCGAACCACTCGGAACTGCCGGCCAGATCGGTGCAGGCCTTGGCGATCCAGCCGCCGGTGCAGGATTCGGCGGTCGCCAGCATTTCGCCATGGGCGCGCAAGGTTTCGGCAACCTGCTCGGCGCTCCGGCACAACATCACATCATCAGGAGCGGTTTTCACGATGGCGCCGCGGTCGGAAAACACTGTTCTACCGCAACCCGACGCATACGCCAAGCACGAGACGGTTCTAAGAATCGGAGGTCATGTCGCGCCGGGTGCGCGGTTCGTTGAGCGTTTCGCCGCGCACGACGAACCAGATGTTCTCGGCGATGTTGGTTGCGTGGTCGCCGATGCGTTCGATGTTCTTGGCGATGAACAGGAGGTGCGTGCAGGCCGTGATGCTGCGCGGGTCCTCCATCATGTAGGTGAGCAGTTCGCGGAACAGCGTGGTGTAGAGGGTATCGAGGTCGGCATCGCGTTCCCATACGGAATACGCCAGGTTGGCATCCTGCGCGGCGTAGGCCCGCATCGCGTCCCGCACCAGCCTGCAGGCCATCCTCGCCATGGGCGCGAGGCTGCCGACGAGCGGCACGGGCGCGGAGAGGTTCAGCGTCATCGAGCGCCGGGCGACGTTGGTGGCGTAGTCGCCGATGCGCTCGATATCGGAAGCGATCCGCAACGCGGCGAGGACCTCGCGCAGGTCGCGTGCCATCGGTTGGCGCAGCGCCAGCAATCGCAAGACATCGCCGCTGATCCGGCGTTCCTGATCGTCGATCGCGTCATCGTTGTCCGCGACGCGCTGGGCCGCGTTGCTGTCGCGCTCGCCCAGCGCGTCCATCGCCGCTTCCAGTTGTTTGGCTGCGAGTTCGCCCATTGCGGCAATTTCGCCGGTCAGGCGGGACATTTCCTCGTCGTAGCTTTTCACTAGGTGGTCATGGGGCTGTGTGTTCATGTCGTGGCTCGTGTTGTTTCCTTCTCCCTTCGGGAGAAGGTGGCCCGCAGGGCCGGATGAGGGTTCGGTGGGCGTGGAACGTGCCGTGGCACCGAACCCTCGCCCCCGCGCTACGCGCGTGGCCTACGGCCGCCTCTCCCGGAGGAAGAGGGGCATCATCCAAACCTTCCTGAAATGTAATCTTCCGTTTGCCGCTTGGCCGGCTTGGTAAAGATTTTTTCGGTCTCGTCGAATTCCACCAGTTCGCCCATGTACATGAAGGCGGTGCGATCGGACACGCGCGCGGCCTGCTGCATGTTGTGGGTGACGATGATGATCGTGTAGTCGCGCTTCAACTCTTCGATCAATTGCTCGATGCGGCCGGTGGCGATCGGGTCGAGTGCCGAGGTGGGCTCGTCCAGCAGCAGCACTTCCGGCTTCAACGCGATGCTGCGCGCGATGCACAGCCGCTGCTGCTGACCACCCGACAGGCCGAGCGCGCTGCGCTTCAGCTTGTCCTTCACCTCGTCCCACAATGCCGCGCGGCACAGTGCCTGCTCGACGCGACCCTCCATTTCGGCCTTCGAAAGTTTCTCGTGATGGCGGATGCCCCAGGCGATGTTCTCGAAGATCGTCATCGGGAAAGGCACCGGTTTCTGGAACACCATGCCGATCTTGCTGCGAAGTTTGTGGACGGGATATCCGGTGTCGAGGATGTTCTCGCCGTCCAGCAGCACCTCGCCGATCGCACGCTGATTCGGATAGATCGCGTAGATGCGATTGAACACGCGCAGCAAGGTGGACTTGCCGCAACCCGACGGGCCGATGATCGCGCTGACCTGTTTTTCCGGGATGTCCAGGCTGATGTTTTTCAGCGCCTGGGAATCGCCGTACAGGAAATTGAGGTTGCGCACTGCCAACTTGGGTGGCGGCGACACGATGGCGGCGGCAACCGTCTGCGCGGATGCGGGAGGCGGGTTGAGCAAGGCGGTGTCCTCAGTCATGGGCAACCTTGTGACGATGCAGGTACCAGCGGGCGGACAGGCTGAGCAGCAGCACGAACAGCGTGATCAGCAGCGCGCCGGCCCAGGCGATCGCGTGCAGCGCCGGGTTGGGATCGTTGGTGTACTGGTAGATCGCCGCCGGAATGCTCGCCATCTTGTCCAGCGGATTGGCAACCATGAAGTTGTTGCCGAAGGCCGTGAACAAGAGCGGTGCCGTTTCGCCGGCAAGCCGTGCCAATGCCAGCAGCACGCCGGTCACGATGCCGGACACGGCCGCACGCATCAGCACCTGCACGGTCAGCTTCCATTGCGGAACGCCCAGCGACAACGCCGCTTCACGCAGCGTGCCCGGCACCAGTTGCAGCATCTCGTCGGTGGTGCGCACGATCACCGGCAGGCCGATCAGCGCCAGCGCAATTGCACCAGCCAGACCCGAGAACGACACCGCACCATGGGTGAGGTTCGACATCGGCAGCACCACGATCACATACACGAACAGGCCCAGCACGATCGACGGCGCCGACAGCAGGATGTCGTTGAGGAAACGGATCGTGGCGCCCAGCTTCGAACGATTCGCATACTCGGCAAGAAAGGTGCCGGCCAGCACGCCGATCGGCGCGCAGATCGCGAGCGCGACCAAATCCATCACCAGGCTTCCGACGATGGCATTCGAAAGGCCGCCCTCGGCGCCATACGCGGTGATTTTCGTGAACAGCTTGAGGTCCATGGCGCTGAGGCCGTTCTTCACCGTGATCCACAGGATCCAGATCAGGAACATGAGGCCCACCGCCGCGGCAAATCCGCTGAGCACCATGGCCGCCACGTTGACGACACCCCGACGGACGTAGACATCCATGGTCATCACGCGCCCTCCCTCCGCGCCAGCCGACGCAGCATCAGGCGCGAGATCAGCAGCACCACGAAGGTGACCACGAACAGCAGAAAGCCGAGCGCGATCAGCGCCGAGCGGTGCGTGCCCACCGCCTCGTTGAATTCGTTGGCGATGGAAGAGGAAATCGAAGTGCCGGGCATCAACAACGACGATGTGATGTTGTAGGCGTTGCCGAGCACGAAGGTCACCGCCATGGTTTCGCCGAGCGCACGTCCAAGCCCGAGGAAGATGCCGCCGATCACCGCCGAGCGCGTGTACGGCAGCACGATGTCCCACACCACTTCCCAAGTGGTGGAACCCAGCGCATAGGACGACTCCTTGAGGCGGTTGGGCACGGTCTGGAACACTTCGCGCATCACCGAGCAGACGAATGGCAGGATCATCACCGCCAGCACGATGCCCGCGGTGAGCAGGCCCAGCCCGATCGGCGGTCCCTGAAACAGGCTTCCGACCAACGGGATTCGGCCCAGCGTCGCAGAGAGGCCGGGTTCGACGCGCGCCATGAAAGGCACGAACACGAACAGGCCCCACATGCCGTAAATGATCGACGGGATGCTGGCGAGCAGCTCGATGGCGGTGGCGACCGGACCGCGCAGCCAGGTTGGCGCGATCTCGGTGAGGAACAGCGCGATGCCGAAGCTCAGCGGTACCGCAAGGATGAGCGCGATCGCCGACGTCACCAAGGTGCCGAAGATCGGCGCCCACGCGCCATAGGTGTCGGTGACCGGGTTCCATTCGGTGCTGGTGAGGAAGTGCAGGCCCTGCCCGAACAGCACCTCGCGGCCGCCCCACAAGGTAGAGAGCGCGGCACCAAGCAGCGCCGCCAGCACCAGCAGCGCGCACAGCTTCAGCAGCCGGCGGAACCACGTGTCGTGGCGCGCGTCGCGAAGGCTGCGGCGATCGGTTTCTACAGGTCCAATGGTGGCGGGGATCGATGACATGCAGGTCTTTGCGAGAATGCTCGCGTAGGGCGGGTGCTAACCCGCCTGGGTTATCACCGGCGGGATTCGCTTCGCTGCTCCCGCCCTACGAGGAAGGGTCCATCGCTGCCTATTGCTTGAACTCGGTCTTCCAGTAGCCCTCGATCTGGTTGACCAGGCTGGCCGGAAGCGGCACGTAGTCGAGTGCAGTGGCCGCTGACTTGCCGTCGGTATACGCGTAGCGGAAGAAGTCCAGCGCCACCTTCGAGTTCGCGACGTTCTTCGGCTGCTTGACCATGATCACCCACGAGGTGGCAGTGATCGGCCAAGCGCCGGCGCCCGGCGCGTTGGTCATGAGCAAATTGAAGTCCTTCGCGTGCGACCAATCGGCGGTCGCGGCGGCGGCCTGGAAGCTGGCGGTTTCGGGACTGACCACCTTGCCGGCGGCGTTCTTCATGCGCGCATAGCCCAGCTTGTTCTGCACGGCATAGGCGTATTCGACATATCCGATCGAATTCGGAATCTGCTTGACGTAAGCCGACACACCCTCGTTGCCCTTGCCGCCGATGCCGACCGGCCATTTCACAGCGGTGCCCTCACCCACCCTGGCTTTCCAGTCGGCACTGATCTTGGACAGGTAGTTGGTGAAATTGAAACTGGTGCCGGAGCCATCCGAGCGATGCACCACGGTGATCTTCGCGCTGGGCAACGCGATGTCCGGATTCAATGCCGCGATCGCGGGATCGGACCAGTTGGTGATCTGGCCGAGGAAGATCTTCGCCAACACCTGGCCGTCCAGCACCAGCTTGCCGGGCGCGATGGCCGCGATGTTGTACGCCGGCACGATGCCGCCGATCACATCCGGGAATTGGCCCAAGCCGAACTTGTTCAAGGTGGCTTCGTCCAGTGGCATGTCGCTGGCGCCGAAGTCCACCGTACCGGCCTTGATCTGCGCAATGCCGCCGCCCGAACCGATCGATTGATAGTTCACGCGGTTGCCGGTTTTCTCGGCATAAGCCGCCGACCATTTCGAGATCACCGGATAGACAAAGCTGGAACCGGCGCCCGTGATGTCGGTGGCATGCGCCGCGCCGATGCCGAGCGCAAGCGTGGTGGCGAGTGCCAGCAGGCGAAGCTTGTTGTTCGAGGTCACGCGAGTCTCCTGGTGCGTCGTGGTTGATGACGCACATTCCAGCGCCCGCGTGTTGCAGTTCGATGAGCTGTTTGTTGCAGTTCGATGACAGCGCGCATGCACCGCGCAGGCGGCCTGTCATACAACGGTCATCGCCGCGACCAGTCCGCGTAACACGCGCACCGCAATCTTCGCCGCAGTTCCTCCACCCACTTCCGCAAGGAGATCTGCGTGCGTATCAAGATGCTCTCGGTGGCCATCGCCACCGGCCTGACCTTTGCAAGCTTCGGGGCCATGGCCCAGTCCGCGTCCGGCGACGCCCGGCAACTGGCCGACCTGAAGGCGCAACTCGCGGCGCTGCAGGGCAGGGTCACGGCGCTGCAGGAACGCACCGATGCGCAATCCAGCATCAATGTCAGCACCCAGCAGAACATCGAGGCGTTGCAACAGGCGCCGGCCAAGCCCGCCGCGTCATGGGCCGACAACACCAAGGTCGGCGGCACGATGTTCGCTGATTTCACCAACCTCGATCAGACCAGCAACGGCAAGAAGACCGACGCTTCGGGCACCGGCATCGACGTCAAGCGGTTCTACCTGACGGTGGACCACAAGTTCAACGACATCTGGTCGGCCAACCTGACCACCGATTTCAACTACGTCGGCAACGATGGCCAAACCCAGTTGTTCGTTAAGAAGGCCTATCTGCAAGGCGCGTTTTCCCCGCTCGCCACGCTGCGCGTCGGCTCGGCCAACATGGCGTGGATTCCGTTCGTCGAGGAATGGTACGGCTACCGCTACGTCGAGAACACGCTGGTCGACCGCATGAAGTACGGCAATTCGGCCGACTGGGGCCTGCATCTGTTCGGCGACAACGGCATGTTCAACTACCAGGTGTCGGCCATCAACGGCGCCGGCTACAAGAATCCGTCGCGCTCGAACCACGTCGATTTCGAGGGCCGCGTCGGCCTGCAGCCGATCAAGGGCCTGATGTTCGCGGTCGGTGCCTACGACGGCGATCTCGGCAAGGACACCCAATCCTCACCCGTGCTGCACAGCGCGCGCCGTTACGACGCGATGGCCGCGTGGAACCGTGACGGCCTGCGCCTCGGCGCGGAATGGTTCACGGCCGACAACTGGAAGAACGTCACCACGCCCGCCACCGACAAGGCATCGGGCTATTCACTGTGGGGCAGCTACGACTTCACCAGCGCATCGGTGTTCGCACGCTACGACCAGGTCAAACCCAGCAAGGACCTCGACCCCTCACTCAAGGACACGTACTGGAACGCCGGCGTCGCGTTCCCGGTCACCAAGGGCGTGAAGGTTGCGGTCGCCTACAAGGACGAAAAGTTGCGCAACAACACCACGGTCGACGTCCATAGCCGCGAGATCGGCGCGTGGGCTGAAGTGAAGTTCTGACAGGATGTCGGAATCTCGGCAGCACCGGGGCTCGCCGAAGGCAGGGTGCCACAGGCCGGCCGCTCGCCGAGGCAGGGATGCCGAGGTCCAGCGGTGCGCCGAGCCGGCATCCAGATCGGACGTTCGGCCCTCGGCGGGCCAGCAGTGGCGGCGGGCAAGGAAATGCCCGCCGTTTTTGTTTTGGCCGCCGGCCAAGCCGCGCGAAACGCGGATGGGTCAATCCGGATTCGATTCGAGCTGCATGCCAACTCCCGCGGGGCCCCTGTTCATCATGCAAACTGACAAGCGTTGACCAAGGTTGAATTGTCAGGTGCGAAATATCCGCCATGCCCATAGGCCGAGAACCACCGCGGCGAGGGTCCAGATGCCAACGATCACGGCGGCTATGCCACGACTCACCGGCCGGTCGGCCGCGGCCTCCGCCTTGACCCGCGCGGCGGCGAGAACCTCGCCTGGGGTCAGCCGCAACACGAGCATCAGGCCCAAAGGGACAATGACGAGATCATCCAGATAGCCAAGTATGGGGATGAAGTCGGGGATCAGGTCGATTGGGCTGAGCGCGTAGGCTGCAACTGCCAACGCCAGGACCCGGACGAACCATGGCGTTCGCGGATCACGGGCCGCATGATAGACCACCAAGGTCTGCTGCCTGAGGTCCTTCGCCCATTTCCTCAGCGGCATGGTCGTCATGTACACCCCTCCACCGGAGGAATCCCTGTATCGGTGTCGTTCCGCGTTGGCCTCAGTCTCATGCTTTGCCTTGCCGCGGATGCGCTGCACTAACGTTGCGCAACGAACTACGCATCGGGTTCGAGTAACCTCTCCTCGCCGAAAACACACGTGAACGTCGAACCCTTGCCTGCCTCGCTTTCGATCCGCAACTGCGCGTCGTGCAGGTTCAACACATGCTTGACGATCGAGAGCCCGAGTCCTGTACCGCCGGTCGCGCGCGAACGGCTGGACGAGACGCGATAGAACCGTTCGGTCAGCCGCGACAGATGATCTGCAGGAATGCCGTACCCGGTGTCGGTGACCGAATACTCGGCACCGGTCGGGGTGCGTCGCCAGCGGACCGTGATGCTGCCGCCTTCGGGCGTATAGCGTACGGCGTTACTGACCAGATTCGAGAAGGCGCTGTGGAGATCCTTGGGCGATCCCAGCAGGTCGGCATGGCCTTCATTCTCGACCGCGACGTGATGCTTGCCATGGCTCAAGGCTTCCGCCTCGCGGCGCAGCGATTCCAGCAGCGGCGCCATTTCCACACGCTCTTCGGGCACGTGTTGCTGCATTTCCAGGCGCGACAGCTCAAGCAGGTCTTCGACGATCTGCCGCATTCGCTGCGACTGCGTGCGCATTTCGTCCAGCACCGGCGCCAGCGCCGGCACATCCTCCGGGTCGAGCAGTTCCAGGTAACCGTGGATCACCGTCAGCGGCGTGCGCAGCTCGTGCGAAACGTTGGCGACGAAATCGCGGCGTACCTGTTCCAGCTTGGTGACGCGACTGATGTCGCGCGCAATCAGCAGGCGACGATGTTCGCTGTACGGAATCAGGTTCAATTCCAGTCGCACCGCGGCATCGACGGGTGAGGCCACGTCGTCGGCGTCCCCCTGCCCCGCTCGCAGCCATGCGCCGGCCTCGCCGTCGCCGAAATGCGCGGCCAGCGGCTGGCCGCGATCGCGCGGCCACGTAATGCCCAGCAGGCGTTGTGCAGCTGGATTGCACCAGCGCACGCAGCCGTGCGGGTCCAACAAGACCAACGCATCCTGCAAGGCACATGCGACGGTGCGCAGGTCGCTCAACTGGGCCGCGAGGCGCCGCGCACGCGCGTGATCGGCGTTCATGGCGACGCGGAAAACCGATAGCCGGTGCCGCGCACGGTCTGGATCAGGCCGTCCAGTCCGAACGGTTCCAGCGTCTTGCGCAGGCGCCGGATATGCACGTCGACCGTACGCTCCTCGACGTACACGCTGCCGCCCCACACCTGGTCCAGCAGTTGCGCGCGCGAGTAGGCGCGCTCGGCGTGGGTCATGAAAAAATGCAGCAGGCGGTACTCGGTGGGGCCGATCTCGACCTGCGTTTCTCCTGCGTACACCCGATGAGCGGGACCATCGATGCGCAGGCCGCCGATCTCGATCGAACCGGTGCCGCCGTCGGCCTGCACACGCCTGAGCACCGCCTTGATCCGTGCAATCAGTTCGCGTGTCGAGAACGGCTTCACCACGTAATCGTCGACGCCGGCTTCGAGGCCGTTGACGCGATCCATTTCCTCGCCACGCGCGGTCAGCATGATGATCGGTACTTCGGCAGTGCGCTCTTCGCTGCGAAGACGCCGCGCGAGTTCCAGCCCGGTCATGCCGGGCAGCATCCAATCAAGCAGGATCAGGTCAGGAGGGGTGTCGCTGATGGCGGTCAACGCCGCGCGCGCGTCGGCGGCGTGGATCACTTCCATGTCCGCCTTGCGCAGCGCGAAGGCGACCATGTCGCGGATCGAGGCTTCGTCTTCGACGATCAGTACGCGCTTGTGCATGCAGGGGTTGTTGGCAGTCCTGTGACGGGATTATTGCAGCGTCGCGACATGACAACCTCGTGACAATCAAAGCGTTCGTCATTCCGGGGGCCATCTTCGGCTCCATCGGCGCTAGAACCGGGAGGCCAGTGACTTTTTCCAGAAGCAAGGCGCCGGGTTCCGGGTTCTGCCCGCATGAAACCGCGGGCCGCCCCGGAATGACGGTTGTTCCTGACGAGTGTGGCTGGAAGTCAGTCAGGGAGCAGTGCATGAAGCTTGGGCGCTGGGCCGGCGCGTGCGACACTTCGCGCTTGCCCGAACCCGCTGCGCCCGAGATGGACCACGCCGACCTCGCCCGCCACACGCCGCTGATGCGCCAGTACTTCGCCGCCAAGGCGGAGCACCCGGGCACGCTGCTGTTCTTCCGGATGGGCGACTTTTACGAGTTGTTCTACGACGACGCACGCAAGGCCGCGCGGCTGCTGGATATCACCCTGACCCAGCGCGGCGAATCAGCCGGCGCGCCGATCCCGATGGCCGGGGTGCCCTACCACGCGATGGAATCGTATCTCGCCAAGCTGGTGCGCACAGGCGAGTCGGTCGCGATTTGCGAGCAGATCGGCGATCCCAACGGCAAAGGTCCGATGGAGCGCAAGGTCGTGCGCGTGGTGACGCCCGGCACGCTCACCGACGAGGCCTTGCTGCCGGAACGGCGCGACAACCTGCTGCTGGCGATCGCCGCGGGACAATCGGGTTTCGGACTGGCCTGGGTCGATCTGGCGGGCGGGCGTTTCCTGCTGTGCGAGGTCGCTGACGCCGACGCGTTGGCCGCCGAACTCGCGCGACTTGCGCCGGCGGAAATCCTCGTGTGCGAGGATGTAACGTGGCCTCCAGCCGTCACGGCATCCAACGGGCTGCGCATGCGCCCGCCGTGGCATTTCGACGAGACCAGCGGACGGCGCGAGCTGACGCGATTCTTCGGAACCCGCGATCTTTCCGGTTTCGGCGCCGACGGCATGTCGCTGGCCGTGGCCGCGGCGGGTTGCCTGCTCGGCTACCTGCAGGAAACCCAGAAAGCCGCGCTGCCGCACCTCACCGGCCTCGCGATCGAATCGGCCGATGAAACCGTGGCGATGGATGCGGCCACCCGCCGCAATCTCGAACTCGATACCCATCCGTCGGGCGACACGCGCTACACCCTGCTCGGCGTGCTGGATTCCACGATCACGCCGATGGGCGCGCGCGCACTGCGGCGCTGGCTGCATCGCCCGCTGCGCGATCATGCAACACTGCGCCTGCGCCACCAATCGCTTGCGGCGCTGATCGAATCCGGTGTGCTTGACGCGCTCCGCGAAAAACTCCGCGCGATTGGCGACCTCGAGCGCATCCTCAGCAGGGTAGCGCTGCGCTCGGCGCGTCCGCGCGACCTTGCGACACTGCGTGACGGTCTCGCTGCCGCACCGAGCCTGCGCGAGACGCTGGCACCACTCGATTCACCGTTGCTGCGTGAACTGCTGGAACGGGTTGGCGAACACGCCGGCACGGTGCGCCTGCTGCAAGCGGCAATCGTGGAACGGCCGCCCGCACTGTTGCGCGAAGGCGGCGCCATCGCCGACGGTTATGACGCCGATCTGGACGAGCTGCGCCAGCTTTCCACGCACGCCGACCAGTACCTCGTGGAACTTGAAACGCGCGAGCGCGCCGCGACCGGCATCGCTACGCTGAAAGTGGGCTACAACCGCGTACACGGCTACTACATGGAATTCGGCAAGGCGCAGGCCGACAAGGCGCCCGCGCACTACACCCGCCGTCAGACCACCAAGAACACCGAGCGCTACATCACCGAGGAATTGAAGGCGTTCGAAGACAAGGTGCTGTCGGCGAAGGAACGCTCGCTGATGCGCGAGCGCGCGTTGTACGACGACGTGTTGGACACGTTGATCGAAAAGCTCGCGCCGCTTAAACAAGCCGCGCAATCACTGGCGGAACTCGACGTGCTGGCCGCACTGGCTGAACGCGCCGACGCGCTGAACTGGTCGCGCCCGCAACTGGTGGACGAAACATGCATCACCATCGAACGCGGCCGGCATCCGGTGGTGGAAGCCGTGCGCACGGAACCCTTCGAGCCCAACGATCTCGCGCTCGATGACGCACGTCGAATGCTGGTAATCACCGGCCCCAACATGGGCGGCAAGTCGACCTACATGCGCCAGAACGCGCTGATCGTGCTGCTGGCACACATCGGCAGTTTCGTGCCGGCGGCGAGCGCGACGATCGGTGCGATCGACCGCATCTTCACCCGCATCGGCGCGGGCGACGACCTCGCGCGCGGGCAATCGACCTTCATGGTCGAGATGAGCGAGACCGCCAACATCCTGCACAACGCGACGGCCCGATCATTGGTGCTGATGGATGAGGTCGGGCGCGGCACCTCGACCTACGACGGCCTGGCGCTGGCGCGTGCCGCGGCGGTGCATCTCGCAACGGCGAACCGCGCGTTCACCCTGTTCGCCACGCACTATTTCGAGCTGACCGAACTCGCATCGCAGTTCGATGTCATCGCCAACGTGCACCTCGACGCCGTCGAATACCACGACGCCAGGCAGGGCGACCAGCTCGTCTTCATCCACGCGGTAAAGGAAGGCCCGGCCAACCAGAGCTTCGGGTTGCAAGTGGCTGCGCTCGCCGGTTTGCCCAAAGCCGTGATCGCGGATGCGAAACAGACGCTGGCGACACTCGAACGCGGTCAGCACGACACGGTCACGAAGCCGGCGCGCGCAGGCGGCTCCGCATCTCCGCAGCCCGACCTGTTCACGCCCGCGCCTGCCGATCCGCAGCTGACCAAGCTGGCTGATGCCGTGCGCGCGCTCGATCCGGACTCGCTGACCCCGCGGGAAGCGCTCGAGGCGCTTTACCGGATGAGGTCGCTGATCGAATAACCGTCCACGGCCCCGTCCGAAGGGCATCGCGTGCCGCGATCAAGCTTTGTCCACGTCCGATGACGTTCCTGCCGTTTCCGCATCGCCCGGTGCCGGGAAATGATTCGACGCAACCGAAATTACCGCCGTTTGCGCAGCACGGCCGAGCGTGGCTCGCGCCACCATGCTGATGGCAGAACCAGACCATGTGCCGACGACCGCGGATGGCCCAGGGCGCATCGACGTGCCCGGTGCCTCCGGCGGCGTGTGTGGACCTGAACCGGCCAACGCACTCGATGCGACGGGAGCTGCGACCGCAGCCGCCGGCAAAGCGGCAAGATGCGCCGCGTCCGGCATTGCCACGTCGGGGATCGCGTTCCACTCCTCCGGCGAGATTCCCTCGGGAATCGCATTCACCGGCATCGTCTCGACGCGCGCGGACACGCGTCCCGCCTGCACCAGCGAACGGATCGCGTGGAACACTTCCGCGCGCCCGAACGGCTTCTTGACGAAACCATCGGCACCGAAGCGCTGCACGTAGAACTGTTCGGTGGCCTGTTGATTGCCGCTCATCATGATGATGGGCGTAGTCCGGGTGGCGCCCTCGCGCCGCAGCGCCCGCAGCACTGCGAACCCCGACAGACCGGGCAACACGATGTCCAGGAAGATCAGATCGGGAAGCTGCGACTGCGCCATTTCAATCGCGCTTTCACCGTCCGCGGCCTTCAGCACTTCGTAGCCGTCCTGCATCAACATCTTGCCCAGCACCGCGCGAATGGTGGCGGAGTCGTCCACCACCAGCACGCGCGCGCCCAGCGAGGCGCGCAGGCGTTCGTCCTCGCGACGCTCGGCCGGTGCCGTCGTCGGAGTCTTGAACCGCTTGAAAATGTCGAATACCGCCATCGCCGTCCCCGGTGCCCCGAGGCGCTAGTTTCGGGCCGGCGCGGTGCGCGCGCAAGCGCCGGGCGCCCAGGCCGTGACGAAGAGCGTGGCTTTCGCGGCATCGGTGGCGCGGAACGACGCGCCAGCGGACAGCCCGGGGCGCCGGCCGGCCATGAACTTCAGGACGCGTCGAAGTCGCCGAGGGCGCGGATCAACCGGCGCGCACGCTTGTCGGGTCGTTTCGGTGGCGGCTGGTAACCGGCACGTTCCGCGCGGCGTTGCTCGCGTGCATTTTCGCGTGCCGCGATGGAAGCGCCGGATTCCTGGTAAAGCGTCTGCGCCAGCGCGGCCGAGCCGCGCTTGTGCGCAAGCCCTGCCACGGTGATTTCGAATGTTTCGTCGCCGCGCGTGATGCGCAACGCCTCGCCAATCTTCATCGTGTGCGAGGCCTTGCAGGCGGCGCCGTCGATCGTCACCCGGCCGCGCTCGATCGCCTGTTTGGCCAGCGCGCGGGTCTTGAAGAAACGCGCGGCCCAGAGCCAGGCATCGATTCGAACTTGATCATTTCCGGTCATCCGGTTGCCTCACTCAAGGCTAGAATGGCGGCCGGCTCCTCTGGAGACCTGCGATGAACATTTTCGCCCAGCCGTGGCTGTTGCCGGTCATCTGCTTCGCCGCGGGGTATCTGCTGGCGCGGGTGTTTTATCGCGGCAAGCAAACCGGGCCGACAACTCCGCGAAGCGACATCAGCGACGCGGAGATCGAAGTCGAACTGCGCATGGGCCACAAGGTCGAAGCCATCAAACTGTGCCGGCAGAAATACGGCTACGACCTGAAAACCGCCGTGGATGACATCAATGCGCGGTCAGCAAAGCTGGGCCTTCGCCACTGAGCGCGATCACGCGCCCAGCAGCGCCCGGTTCATCCGCTGCACGAACGCCGCCGGATCGGGCAACTGTGCACCGGCGGTGATCTCGGCCTGTTCCAGCAACAGCAGCGCCAGGTCCTTCGCCTTCGCCTCATCGGCTTCCGATTCCACGCGCTTCACCAGCGCGTGGGCGGGGTTGATTTCCAGCGTGGGTTTGGAATCCGGTACTTCCTGCCCCGCTTCGCGCAGCAAACGCGCCAGGTGCGGCGCCAGTTCGTAGTCGGAGAGCGCCAGGCACGAAGGTGAATCCGTGAGCCGCGCGGAAACGCGCACGTCGCCGACGCGATCGCCCAGCAAATCCTTCAGTTTCTTCACCAGCGGCTCGGCTTCCTTCGCCGCCGCTTCCTGCTTTTGCTTGTCGGCTTCGTCCAGCGGCAACTCGCCCTTGGCGACATTGCGGAAGGACTTGCCCTCGTACTCGCCGAACTGGCCCATGATCCATTCGTCGACGCGATCGAACATCAGCAGCACCTCGATGCCCTTGGCCCTGAACGCCTCGAGCTGCGGACTGCCTGCCGCCGCCTTGTAGCTGTCCGCTGTGACGAACCAGATCGCCTCCTGGCCGGGCTGCATCCGGGAGAGGTAATCGTCCAGCGAAACGTTCTGCTCGGCACCGTCGCCTTTCGTCGATGCAAAGCGCAGCAATTTCGCGATGCGCTCGCGGTTGGACGGATCCTCGACGATGCCTTCCTTCAAGGTATTGCCGAAGGCCTTGCGGAAGGTTTCGAATTTTTCGGGTTCATCCTTCGCCAGCTTCTCGATCAGGTCCAGCACGCGCTTGACGCAGGATGCCTTGATCCGCTCGATCTGCCGGTTGTGCTGCAGGATCTCGCGGCTGACGTTGAGCGGCAGGTCGTCGGCGTCGACCACGCCGCGCACGAAACGCAGGTAATTCGGCAGCAGTTCCTCGGCCGCGTCCATGATGAAGACACGCTTGATGTACAGCTTGACGCCCTTGCGTTCATCGCGCCCGCCCACCAGGAGGTCGAACGGCGGCTGCGCGGGAATGTAGAGCAGCGTGGTGAAACGCTGGCTGCCTTCGACGCGATTGTGACTCCAGGCCAGTGGATCGTTGAAGTCATGGCCCAGCGATTTGTAGAACGCCTTGTATTCGTCGTCGCTGATGTCCGCCTTGTTCTTCGCCCACAACGCCGAGGCGTCGTTGACAGTTTCCCACTCGTCGGTGGGTTGGCCGTCCTTGTATTTCTTCATCCGGATCGGAAACGCGACGTGGTCGGAATATTTCCGGATCAGTTCGCGCAACTTCCAGTGGTCGAGGAATTCGGATTCGTCATCCTTGAGATGCAGGACCACGGCCGTGCCGCGTGCGGGGATTTCCTCGGCGGCCAGCGAATATTCGCCCTTGCCATCGCTTTCCCAGCGCACGCCCTCCGCAGTCGCGGCATCCGCGCGGCGCGTCAGCACCGTCACCTTGTCCGCCACCACGAACGCGGAATAAAAACCCACGCCGAACTGGCCGATCAGGCGCGCGTCGGCCTGCTGTTCGCCGGAAAGCGATTCGAGGAATCGCCGCGTGCCGGAACTCGCGATCGATCCGAGGTTGGCGACCACTTCATCGCGACGCATGCCGATGCCGTTGTCGCGCACGGTGATGGTTTTCGCGTTCTTGTCGTATTCGACGTCGATGTGCAATTCGCCATCTTCGCCCAGCAACCCGGGGTTGCCGATGGCTTCGAAGCGCAGCTTGTCGCAGGCATCGGACGCGTTGGAAACCAGTTCGCGCAGGAAAATTTCCTTGTGCGAATACAACGAGTGGGTGACCAGTCGCAGGACTTGCGCGACTTCGGCTTCGAACGGGCGGGTTTCGGCAACGTTGCTCATGACGACATTCCATGAAGGGAGAACACACAAATCCGGCCGGCGCACGGGTACGAGAATCCAGGGCTTTCGTCATCCCGGGCCGTCCGCGCTGCCAGCGGGCGGAACCCGGAATCCAGTGCCTTGGCTCCCGGCCTCAAAAGTCGCTGGGTTCCGGGTTCCATCGCCGATGCAGCCGGCGATGGTCCCGGAATGACGAAAATGCGAGTCGGCGAATCGGACCAATCACGCCCGAATTGGTGATGCGCAGGCGTTTTCTCAAGCCGTCGCGCGGCCCATCCGGATAATCCAGCGGTAAAGCAGGACCACCAATGCCGCGAACACCACACCGCCGAGGATGATCGAGGGCGTCTCGAATTCCGCGCCCACCAGCGCAATCGGCCCTTGCTTGCCGCTCAGTCCCACGATGGCGGCGAAGATCACCGCCAGCAGGCTTTCGCCCACGATCAGGCCGGAAGCCAGCAGCACGCCGAGCTGCTTGGTCGACTCGGTGCCAGGGCGGCGGTCGGCGCGGCGATCGAACCACGCCCCCACCAGCGCGCCCACGACCACCATCAGGGTGGTCGAGGTCGGCAGGTAAATGCCAAGACCCACCGCGAGCGGGGGCAGCCGCGGCCCGTGTTTTTTCTTGGAGAACCCCAACAACTCGTCGAAGATGATGATGACCACGCCGATACCGGCGCCGAGCCCGATCATGTCCCAAGGCACCTCGCCGGTGATTACGCCCTTGGCCAATGCGGAAATCAGGCCCGCCTGTGGCGCGGGCAAGGCGATCGCCGGATCGGCGCCCGGCGCACCCAGGAAACCGTAAGTGCTTTGCAGGAGATCCAGCACCGGCGGGATCACGACCGCACCGGCCAGCACGCCAATCACCAACGCCCATTGCTGCATCGAGGGCGTGGCATCCACCAGTTGCCCAGTCTTCAGATCCTGCAGGTTGTTGTTGGCGATCGACGCCACCGCGAACACGATCGCCGTGATGAACAGTGCGAAACCGACCAGTGCCTTGTCGGCCTCCGGCGGCAGGAAGGGCTTGATGCCGACCACCAGCAGCAGCGCCGCGATCACCACCACCAGAATTCCCACGCCCGACAACGGACTGTTTGACGATCCGATCAGGCCAGCCATGTAGCCGCACACCGCCGACACCAGGAAGCTCAGCAGGATCACGAACACCACGCCGCCAATCACCAGCGGCCAGGTCGCCTCGCCCAGCCCGTTGGTGACGCTGAAGTGCCACAGCAAGTAGGCGATCGGAATCATGCAGATCAGCGAAACCAGGCCGACCATGCCGATCGGCATGTCGTGTTCGGTGCGCGGCAATTCGTGCAAGGTGCCGGCCTTGCGCGCGCGCGACGCGCGGAAGGCACCCGCAAGTCCGCCGGCCAACGGCTTTACCAGTTTCGCCAGCGTCCAGATCGCGGCCACGCCGATGGCACCGGCGCCGATGAAGCGTACATAATGGCTCCAGCCGGCTTGCGCCACTTCTGCCGCCGGACCGGCCGCCCAATGCAGATGCGTGAAGTACGGCACCGCCCACGCCCAGCCGATCGCGGCGCCCACCAGCATCGCCACGCCCACCCACAAGCCCACCAGATGGCCGATCGCGAACAGGGCGAATGAGAGGCCGAAATCGAAGCCGCTGGCGCCACCGCGCTCGCCGCCGACCCGGAAATAATCGGTGACCGCGGCGGCGAAGACCCGGGTCTGCACGATGACGTAGAAGATCGCCGAAACGATCGCGCCCCACAGCACCGCCTTCAGCCCGGCCGCACTCGCCTGCGCAGCCGCCACGGGGGCGGGCGCTTCGATCCCGCGCACTGCGTCGGCGGCGGGCACCGATTCCACTTCGGCCATCCGGCCGATCTGCTCGTCGGCCCCGCTGCCGACCTTCAGCACCTCGGCACAGGCGACTCCTTCGGGATACGGCAAATCCGAATCGGTCACCAGCGCGCGCCGCAAGGGGATGGTGTACATCACGCCCAGGATGCCGCCGGTCGCGCAGATGCCGGCGGAAATCCAGAACGGGAATCCGCTCCAGTATCCGACGATTACCAGGCCCGGCAACACGAAGATGATCGAAGACAACGTGCCAGCGGCCGAGGCCACCGTCTGTACGATGTTGTTTTCCTGGATCGTGGCGTCGCGCATGGCCTTCAGGATCGCCATCGAGATCACCGCAGCAGGAATCGACGTCGAAAAGGTCAGGCCGGCCTTCAGTCCGAAATAGACGTTTGCGGCGGTGAACACGATGGTGATGACGATGCCGATGATGACGCCCCGGATCGTCAACTCGCGACGCGATGGTGTTGCGGTGGTTGCGCTCATCGGTTTCCCCGTCTTTGGACCCAGCTGCCGCATACTAGCCGCGGCGCACCATCAGTCAAAGGAGCGCGCTTGCCTTACCGCGGAAGATTCGCGCCCTCGCCCACCGGCGAACTGCATTTCGGCTCGCTGGTCGCAGCGCTGGCGAGCTGGCTGCGCGCGAGGGGGCAGCACGGTCAGTGGCTGCTTCGGATCGAGGACATCGACCCGCCGCGCGAAGTGGCGGGTTCCACGCCTGCGATCCTCGCCGCGCTGGCAAAGCTCGGATTGATCGCGGACGAACCGCCACTGTTTCAGTCTTGGCGCGATGAAGCCTATGCGGAGGCGCTGCAAGCCTTGCGTGTGGAAGGTCATGCCTTCCCGTGCTGGTGCAGCCGCGCCGATCTGGAAGCCGCCGGCGCCCTCCACCGCGACGGCCGCTGCATCATTCCGCCCCGCGACGACCGCGGGCCAGCTTGGCGCTTGCGCTCGCCCAATCAGACCATCGCCTTCGAGGACGGCTTGCAGGGCCATCAGGCCCAGAACGTGCGCGAGGCGGTCGGCGACTTCGTGCTGAAGCGCGCCGACGGATTGTGGAGCTATCAGCTTGCCTGCGTGGTGGATGATGCGCACCAGCGGATCAGCGAAGTCGTGCGCGGCTGCGACCTGCTCGACTCCACCGCGCGCCAGATCCTGCTGCAGCGTCTGCTCGGGCTTCCAACACCCGCCTATTTGCATCTGCCGCTGGCGCTCGATGCGGAAGGCCGCAAGCTCTCGAAATCCAGTGATGCGCCACCCGTGGACTTGCACGAAGCGCGCACGACTGTGGCGCGCGCGCTCCGCTTTCTCGCCCAGAACATTCCCGAAGCCGCCGACCCGGCGGCGATGTTGCACGCCGCCGCGGAGCAATTCGACCTTGACCGATTGCGGAATTTGACGGCGCGCGTTGCGGAGTGAGGCAAGTCTTGGCGCGTCAAGGCCGACGGATTGCAGCCTGCCCTACCGGATGCCGGCAGCAAAGCGTTAGGATGACTGCACCATCACCCGAAGGAGGCGTCATGAGCGCACGCGTGGCACTGGTAACGGGGGGTACCGGCGGCATCGGTACCGCGATCGTCCATCGATTGGCGACGATGGGTCACAAGGTCGCGACCAACTACCGCAACGAGGAAAAAACCAGGGCTTGGCGCGACAAGCTGGCCGCCGAAGGCATCGACGTACTCACGGTGAAGGGCGACGTGGCCGACCCGGAATCGTGCGAGCAGATGGTGCGTGCCATCCAGGAACAGGCCGGTCCCATCGACATCCTGGTCAACAACGCCGGCATCACCCGCGATACCACCTTCCACAAGATGTCCTACCAGCAGTGGATGGATGTGGTGAACACCAATTTGAATGGCTGCTTCAACGTCACGCGCCCCGTGATCGAGGGCATGCGCGCGCGCAAGTGGGGACGCATCGTCCAGATCAGCTCGATCAACGGCCAGAAGGGCCAATACGGACAGGCCAACTACGCCGCGTCCAAAGCCGGCATGCACGGATTCACCATTTCGCTCGCGCAGGAAAACGCGAAATTCGGCATTACCGTCAACACCGTGTCGCCGGGCTATATCGGCACCGACATGGTGATGGCCGTGCCCGAAGATGTCCGCGCCAAGATCGTCGCGCAGATCCCGCTCGGCCGGTTGGGCGATCCGGATGAAATCGCCTACGCCGTCGCGTTCTTCCTCGATGACAAGGCCGCGTGGGTCACCGGCGCGAACCTCGCGATCAACGGCGGCCACTACATGGGCTGGTGATTGGCGCAGGCGATCCGCAGCAGCATCGACCGTGATCGCGACACTCGTTCGGGCCGCCGCGGGCGGCCGAATCGCTTGTGCAGCGCCTGCCCCGGCTTGCCCGCAATGGCCGGGGCGGACCGCGCCATCCAAATGTGAACAAAGCTTGCGCTGCCAAGAGTGTGACGGACGTCCAGACTGCAATGTGTCGCGCCTTGTACAAAGGGCGCGTGTGGGAGGGAACCATTGTCGATATCCCAAGGAGGGACAGGCAGATGGCACCCGTGCCGTTTCTGATTGCGTTTGCAGTTGCCGGGGGACACGTCACGTTCGGTGGCGCCGTCGCAACCCCGACCGCCGCCACCGTGCCGGTGGTCACCCAGCCGTCCACCCGATCCACGGCGCCTGCCGCCGCGCAAATCGGACGGTTCGACGATCCGCCGCGCGTGGTCAGCATCCAGCCGCTGGACAGCGCGGAGAACCGCAGCGAAATCGTGGTGAAGTATCTCTGACGGGAAATCGTCATGCGACCGGGGACCTTGGCGCCCCGGTCGTGTGATGTAGCGCAGCGGGAGTCGCCTGCCGAGCCTGGCGGTTTCGATCGCATCGCCATCCGCCAGGTCCGTGGGGCGCGGGTCCGACCATCAATCAGACGGTTGCGAATTCCCGCGCGGTAACGTGCATTGATGGTGAAGCCGCGAACGACGAATGCGCTCGCGACTGGCGGCGGCTCACCGCAGCACCTCGACCGACCGTCAGAGCCGCTGCGGCGCCGTTTCGATCTTGGCCTTGCTTCGCAGCACGTCCAGGAACGCCTCGATATCGGCAGCGCCGTAGGCGCGCGCCATCTGCTCACGCAGGAAATCCTGCGCTTCGGCGGGCACCTTGGATGAGTCGCCGGGCTTGACCGCACCCAGCACCACCAGCGCGTAGCGGCCTTTTTCCATTGGCACCAGCGCGCGCGTATCGGCGCCCCTGGCGGGTTGGGCCATCTCGAACACGGCTTTCAACAGACCCGGATCGAGATCGGTGGCATTGCGCATCACGCCGGTTTTCTGCTGCACGGCCTGGCCCGCGGTTTGCGCCAGCGCATCCAGCTTCTCGCCGCCCTGCAGTTTGGCGAATGCCGCATCGGCGACTTTTTTGGCGGACGCGCCCACGCGCTGCTGGACCACCGCCTGCTTGATGGTGTCGCTCACTTCCGCCAGCGGCTTGACCGCCGCCGGCACGTGCTTGGCGACGTGGATCACGACCATGTGGTCATTGCCGAGGTCGATCGGATCCGAGGTATTGTTCTGCACCAGTACCAGATCGGAGAACGCCGCTTTCACCACCTTGGGATCGGCAGCCAACCCGGTCTTGGCGCCACTGCGGTCGAACAGCGGCGTGGTCTGGATGGTCAGCCCAAGTTTTTCCGCCGCCGGCTTCAATGACGTCGGGTCGTTGTAGATCATGTCGGTGAGTTTGCTGCCGATATCGCGATAGTTGTCCTGGCGAGCGTCCTTGGTCGCCTCCTGCACCAACTGATCGCGCACCTGCGCGAAAGTTTCGGTGTGGCCCTCGCGCATGTCGCGCACATCGATGATGTGGTAACCGTCCGAGGTCGGTACCGGACCGGAAATCTCGCCCTTCTTCATTTTGTCGAGCGCGGCCTGGAACTCGGGGCCCGCATCGCCTTTCGACAACCAGCCAAGATCACCGCCCTGGCGCTTGGAACCCAAATCATCGGAATACGCTTCGGCGAGCTTGGCGAAATCCGCGCCTGGAGCCTTGGCGAGCGCGTCGACTTTTTGCGCCTTGGCCAGCGCCGCCTGCTTCTCGGCGTCGGTCGGTTTGGCCGGCAGCTTGATGAGGATGTGCGAAACCTCCCACTGCGACGGACTGACGAAGCGCGATTTCTCCTTGTCGTAGCGTGCCTGCAAGGCCTTGTCGCTCAGGTCGGGCACGACTTTCATGGTGGCCGCGTCAAGGTCGATGTAGCTCACCGACACCTCTTCGGGGGTCATGAAGTCTGATCGGTGCTGCTTGTAGTAATCCGCGATCTGCGCGTCGGTGACCTGTTGCTCCTGTTGGGTCGGCGCAGGCGGCGGCAATTCGATGTAACTGAAATCGCGCGTCTGCAGTTGCAGGCGCAGGAAAGCTTCAGCCTCGGCCTTGGTGGCGAAGGCAGTGGCAACGATGGCCTGCGGCACCTGCTGGGTAGCGAGATCGGAACGAATTTCGTCCTGGAACTGCTGCACGGTCTTGCCCTGCTGCGCGAGCCAAGCGAGATACGTCGACGAATCGAACTTGCCGTTGACCTGAAAGACGGGGTACGACGCAATCTGGTCACGCACCAAGGCGTCGGGCACCTTGACGCCGTACTCGTCATTCGCGTTGATCAGCAACTGCCGATTGATCACCCGCTTCAGCACGTCTTCCTTGAATGCCGGCTTCTCGAATTCGGACGGGTCCATGGTGTTGCCCGGCTGGTTCAACTGCTGCTGGCGGGCATTGTTCAAGGCAGTGGTGAAATCCTGCTGCGAGATTTCGTGACCGTCGACCTTGGCGACCCACGTTGCGTTGCTCTGGCTGAAATAACCTTCGATGCCGAAGAACAGGAATGCGACGACCACCAGCACGCCGAATATCGCGATGACGATCCAGCTCTTGAACAGGTTGCGAATGGCTTGCAGCATGGTTTCCGCCGTGACGATGGCCCAATCAGCCGGGTATTGTAGGACAAGGCGGCGCTCGCCGCGCCGCGATGATGATGGTGGGCGCTGAGGGTTTCGAACCCCCGACCCTCTCCGTGTAAAGGAGACGCTCTACCGCTGAGCTAAGCGCCCATGTTGTTGTTCGGGACCGGGCATCCTGCCACGGCCCTCACGAAAATGGTCGCGGCCAAGCCGCGCCACGTTTTCCGCGTCAGCCGCAGAGCGGCTTCCGCGCGCGGCACATCCATATGCCGCAGATCCAATCAACACCGCATCGCGCGCGGCGCGATTATCACTCCCCTCGCCCGTTTGCGGGAGAGGCGGCCGCAGGCCGAGCGCGTAGCGCTGGGGTGAGGGCAAAACTTGCGAATATTCCGCGCTCCCCAGACCCGCATCCGCAGGTTGGGCTGAGCGGGCTTCATCCGCGAAGCCCAACACCGTGACGGTAACGTTGGGCTTCCGCCGGTGAAGCCGGCGTCAGCCCAACCTACGGAGATTCCATTCCCCCGAAAAGCTGCGGCCGACGCAGTGTGCGTCGGCCGCCAAATCCGTGTGCGACCGGCAGCGCCGGTCGCACCGGGAGCCTCAGTTCAGCGCGTCCTTCAGCGCCTTGCCAGCCTTGAACGCCGGCACCTTCGACGCCTTGATCTTGATGGTGGCGCCGGTGCGCGGATTGCGGCCGGTGCGCGCGGCGCGCTTGCGTACCACGAAGGTACCGAACCCGACCAGCGACACGTCGTCGCCCTTCTTCAGTGCGCGCTTGATCTGGTCGGTGACGGCGTCGAGTGCACGGCCTGCATCGGCCTTGGACAGATCGGCGTGATCGGCGATTGCGTTGATCAACTCAGCTTTGTTCATGGAGACTCCCTCTTGGGTTTCGAGCAGCCCGTGGATTGTTCGGTGGAAGGACGTTTTCCCTGTGTCGCCAGGATCACGTCTGTCCGGTCGTGTTGCGATTCCCGTATCGATGCGCGGCATGAGCGTCTGCGTCGCACGGCCCGGCCTTTATACCAGCGCCCCACAAGGCCCGCAATAAAGGCAGGGCTTGAATTTCAGCGCATCGACCGTTCGAATGCAACCCGTGTTCGTCGCCATCATGGGCCACGCAAAAACGCAAGTGCCGGACGGCGACGCGCCATGCATGGCGCGTGCCGCCGGTTGACTCGCGTGATCTTCAGTGCGTGCGCTTGGCCGCGTTGTCGTCGGCCGGCTCGTGCCCGGTCTCGACCGGAAGCTCTTTCACCTCGGGCGTCGCCACTTCCGCGGGAAGCGGCGTCAGCGGATGCTCCAGCGCGATGTCCAGCACCTGGTCGATCCAGCGCACGGGATGGATCGTCAACGCTTCGGTGATGTTCTTCGGAATCTCGGCGAGATCCTTCTTGTTCTCTTCCGGGATGATCACCGTGGTGATCCCGCCGCGATGCGCCGCCAGCAGTTTCTCCTTCAAGCCGCCGATCGGCAACACCCGCCCGCGTAGCGTGATTTCCCCGGTCATCGCGATTTCCGCGTGTACCGGATTCTTCGTCAGCGCCGACACCAACGCCGTGCACATCGCGATGCCCGCACTCGGCCCGTCCTTGGGCGTAGCGCCTTCCGGCACGTGCACATGGATGTCGTACTTGTCGTGGAAGTCCTGCTCGATCCCGAGCCGCTGGCTGCGCGCGCGCACCACCGATTGCGCCGCCTGGATCGATTCCTTCATCACGTCGCCCAACTGCCCGGTAAGGATGAGCTTGCCCTTGCCCGGCACCACGGTGGCTTCGATGCTCAGAAGGTCGCCGCCCACCGACGTCCACGCAAGCCCGGTGACCAGGCCGACTTCGTTCTCCTGTTCCTTGCGGCCAAAGTCGTGGCGGCGCACACCGAGGTACTTGTCGAGGTTCTTCGGTTCGACCTTGACCGCGGACGGTACATGCTTCTTCGTGGCAGGTTTGGCCTTGGCGGGCACGGCTTTCTTTTCCTTCGCCGGCGCCTTGCCGCCCTCTTTCATGGTCAATTCCTTGACCACCTTGCGGCAGATCTTGGCCAGCTCGCGCTCCAGGTTGCGCACGCCCGATTCGCGGGTGTAGTAGCGGATGATGTCGCGCAACGCGCCTTCCGTGACCGCAAGCTCTTCATCCTTCAAACCGGCCGCCTTCCTTTGCTTGGGCAGCAGGTATTTGGTGGCGATCGCAGTCTTCTCGTCTTCGGTGTAACCGGGAATCCTGATCACTTCCATGCGATCCAGCAGCGGCGCCGGAATGTTCATGGAATTGGCCGTCGCGACCCACATCACCTCGGACAGGTCGAAATCGACTTCGAGGTAATGATCGTTGAAGGCGTGGTTCTGTTCCGGGTCCAGCACTTCCAGCAGCGCCGCAGAGGGATCGCCGCGGAAGTCCATCGCCATCTTGTCGATTTCGTCCAGCATGAACATCGGGTTCTTGGTCCCGACCTTGGCCATGTTCTGGATGATCCGGCCCGGCAGGGAACCGATGTAGGTGCGGCGATGGCCACGAATTTCCGCCTCGTCGCGCACGCCGCCCAGGCTCTGGCGCACGAACTTGCGGTTGGTCGCGCGCGCGATCGAGTGGCCCAGCGAGGTCTTGCCGACACCCGGCGGCCCGACCAGGCACAGGATCGGGCCCTTGATCTTGTTCACGCGCTGCTGCACGGCCAGGTATTCGAGGATGCGTTCCTTGACCTTCTCAAGGCCATAGTGATCCTCGTCGAGCACCTGCTCGGCGATCCGCAGATCCTTGCGGACCTTGCTGTGCTTCTTCCACGGTACGGCCGTCAGCCAGTCGAGGTAGTTGCGTACCACCGTGGCCTCGGCCGACATCGGCGGCATCTGCTTCAACTTGTTGAATTCGGCCTTGGCCTTGGCCAGCACCGGCTTCGGCATGCCGGCGCCGTCGATCTTCCTGGCCAGCGCGTCGATCTCGTTGCCGCCCTCCTCGATGTCGCCCAGTTCCTTCTGGATCGCCTTCATCTGTTCGTTGAGGTAGTACTCGCGCTGGCTCTTCTCCATCTGCGTCTTGATGCGCCCGCGGATGCGCTTCTCGACCTGCTGCAGGTCGAGCTCGCTCTCGACCAGCCCGATCAGCATTTCGGTACGCGCGCCCACCGCCAGCGTGTCCAGCACCTTCTGCTTGTCGGCAAGGCGCACGGAAAGATGCGCGGCGATCGAGTCGGCGAGGCGCGACAAGTCATCGATGCCGGACAAGCCGGTCAGGACTTCCGGCGGCAGCTTGCGGCTCTGGCGCACCAGTTGCTCGAACAGGCTTACCAGCATCCGCGCCGCGGTTTCGAGTTCCACGGTCGGGCGATCGAACAGCGGCTGCAGCGACACCGTATTGGCACGCAACATCCCCTCGCGCTCGAAGCAGCTTTGCAGCTGCGCGCGCGACTGGCCTTCGACCAGCACCTTCACGGTGCCGTCCGGCAGCTTCACCAGCTGCAGCAGGTTGCCGATGGTGCCAACGGTGTGCAGATCGGCTTCGGTGGGGTCATCGGTCTCCGGCTGTTTCTGCGCGAGCAGCAGGATGCGGCGATCGCCTTCCATTGCCGCTTCCAGCGCCTTCATCGATTTCTCGCGCCCGACGAAAAGCGGGATCACCATGTGCGGATACACCACCACGTCGCGCAGCGGCAGCACCGGCAGTTCGATGGTGGCGGTCACGGGGGATTCTTTGGTTTCGATTGCCATGTCGGATTCAGGGTTCGCAGTGCTTCAAACCCGCGAATGCGGGCGTTCCCATGAGGATGGAGGCGGCGCGGCGCCCGATCAAGCACCTGGTGCGCAGTTTCACCGCCGGAAGCGCGCATGCGACGCGCAACGCAACAAGATACGTTGGGCTCCACTGCGTTCAGCCCAACCTGCCCTGCCGTGGCGAAACAAAACGCCCAGGTTGGGCTGATTCCGGGCAGAGCCCCGAAGAAGCCCGACAATACACACGCTCGCTACGCGGGCGGAAGCCGTTTGGTCAGTCGCCCATCTGCTTCTGCAGATGCTCGCGACGTTCCTGCGCATCCAGCGACAGGGTTGCGATCGGGCGGGCCTCGAGACGCTCCAGGCCGATCTCCTCGTCGGTTTCTTCGCAATAGCCGTAGCGGCCTTCCTCGATCTTGCGCAACGCCTTTTCGATCTTCGAAATCAGCTTGCGGTAGCGATCGCGGGTACGAAGTTCCAGCGAATTCTCGGTTTCGCGGGTGGCGCGCTCGGCGTCGTCGCCCACATCGCGCACTTCCTCGCGAAGGTTCTCCATGGTCTGGCGCGATTCTTCGACTAGCTGGTCGCGCCAGTCCTTCAGCTTCTGGCGGAAGTACGCCAGATGCTTCGGATTCATGTATTCCTCTTTGGGCGAGGGACGATAACCCTTCGGCAACTCGATGTTGACGCTGGCCGGCAGCGCGTAGCGCCCATCCTCGCGGGTGATGGTCTGTTCGGCGGCTGCGCCTACGCTCAACCGCGCCGCGACACCGCCGACGGGCTTTGCGTGCTGTTTGCGGACAGGATGGTGCGCCGCACGCGACGTGTCGTGTTCGGCCGTGGAGGCATGGGTGGCGGCCGACTTCTTCGGGGCGGGCGTGTGATTGTGTTTTTTTGCGGGAGCAGCTTTCTTCACGGTGGGAATCTTGGATTTGTTCTTGATGGTGGAGGATGGGGCAGTCTTCTTCGGGCTCGCCTTCTTCACCGCCTTGGTGGCGGTACGGGCCGGCTTCTTGACCGCCTTGGCGACTTTCGCGGGCGTCTTGTGCACGGTTTTGGCCGCGGACTTGCGCGTCGGCTTTGCGGCCGCCTTCTTCGCGGGCCGGGCCTTGGCCGGCTTGGCCGGGGACTTCGCTTGCTTGCCGCTGCGCTTGGCAGCGCCGTGCTTCGGTTTTGCCATGTCCTGTGCACTCGAAGTTGTGGAGATGCGACCGCGTGTTATAGCGTAGTCAATGCGGTCGGGCAACCAATTTCAAAAGCCCCGCCCGCGCCCTTTCCTGCCATGCGGACGGCATCCGCCCGTGACACGCTTCCTGTTGTTCCTGATTGCCGCATACAAGCGCCTGCTGAGTCCCTTGCTTGGCGCACGCTGCCGGTTTTATCCGACATGCTCGACTTATGCGCGCATCGCCATCGCGCGCCACGGACCGCTGCGCGGCAGCGTGCTTGCGGCATGGCGTATCCTGCGCTGCCAACCGCTGTGCGAGGGCGGCGATGATCCGGTCCCCGAACATTTCACGCTGCGGCGCTGCGGTCACACCCACGGAGAACACTGAATGGCCGGTTGGCTGATCAAGAACGCCGAACTCGTCAACGAAGGCCGCCGTTTCCAGGCCGACCTTCGCATTCGGGATCAGCGCATTGCGGAGATCGGTGGCGATCTCGATGCCCGCGCGGGCGAACAGGTTTTCGATGCATCGGGCCTGTGGCTGCTGCCCGGGATGATCGACGACCACGTGCATTTCCGGGAACCCGGCTACACCGCGAAAGCCGACATCGCCTCGGAGTCACGCGCGGCGGTCGCGGGCGGCGTCACCAGTTTCATCGACATGCCGAACACCAAGCCGGCGACGCTGACCCCCGAACTGCTGGAAGACAAATACGCGGCCGCGTCGCGCACGTCGCCCGCCAATTACGCGTTCTACTTCGGCGCCAGCAACGACAATCTCGACGCGATCCGCGCGCTCGATCCACGCAAGGTGCCCGGCGTGAAGGTGTTCCTGTGCGAGTCGACCGGCAATCTTTGCGTCAGCGATCCGGCTGCGCTGGACGGCGTGTTCCGCGAATCGCCGGTGACGGTGGTGGTGCATTGCGAGGACAGCCGCATCATCCATGCGAATCTCGATCGCGCGAAAGCCCAGTACGGCGACGACATTCCCATGCGGCTGCATCCGGAGATCCGCTCGCGCGAAGCTTGTTTCGAATCGACGAAATGGGCTGTGGAAACCGCGCGCCGCCACGGCACGCGCCTGCACGTGCTGCACGTCTCGACGGCCGATGAACTGGCATTGCTCGAACCCGGCCCGATCGCGAACAAAAAGATTACCGCCGAAACCTGTGTGCATTTCCTGCGCTACTGCGATGCCGATTACGCGACGCTGGGCGGCAAGATCAAATGCAATCCCGCGATCAAGGCGGCGTCCGACCGCGAAGCGCTGACGCGGGCGCTGGCCGACACGCGCATCGACATCCTCGCTACCGACCATGCGCCGCATCTCGCATCGGAAAAAAACAATCCCTACACGCGCTGCCCATCTGGTATTCCGCTGATCCAGTTCGCGTTGCAGTCCGCGCTGGAGACGGTATTCAACCAACATTTGACCTTGGAACGATTGGTCGAAGCCTGTGCCCACGCGCCGGCGACGTTGTTCGCGATCGATGGCCGCGGCTATCTGCGCGAAGGTTATTTCGCCGACCTGACCCTGATCAATCCGAACAAGCCGCAGATCGTGCGCCGCGATCAGGTCCTGTCGAAATGCGGCTGGTCACCGTTCGAGGGCGACACCTTCCACGCAAGCGTCGTGGCGACATTCGTCAACGGCAATCTTGCTGCGCGTGATGGGAAGGTGCTCGACACGCCAGAGGGGATGCGACTTCAATTCAAACGCTGAATCGAAGCCGCAAAGTCAGCCAGGGAGGTTCTTGCCGACCTCGGCGACCGCATCGTGCGGATGCAGGCTTTCGTGGTGCGCGGCGCGGATGCGGTAGCCGGCGATCCGCTGGTCGGCATCCAGCGCCGCGCGGATCCGCCGCGCGGCGTCTTCGCAGAACATCAGGTTTTCGGCATTGAGTTTCGCGAACGCCTGTTCATCCTCGCGCTTGACGGCCGTCTGCACGGGTGTCGCGAGCGCCCCTTCGACCGCGTCGATCAACTCCGATACAGGAAGATCGAAGCCGGGCGCGAGTCGCACCATGACCGTCGCGGTACTGCGCTGCGCGTGCGGCGTGGCCGCCATGCCGCGCCCGGAACCGAGCCATTCACGCACGGCGCGTGGCGATGGAACAGTGTCGGCGAAATCACCATCGAAACGCTGCTGGTTGAGTTGCCGCGACAGCGCCGCCGAAGCCGGACACGTCGATGAATACGTCACTTCGCAACCCAGTTGCACGCTGAAGTGCTCGTCCAGCAACTGCGCCTCGACGGTGACCGGATACGCGCGCCAGCCGGCGTTGTCGCTGACCAACGCGCGCCGTTTCAACAACTGCGAATACGCGATGCGCAGGCGCACTCGGTTGGAAAGATCGGCGTGGGACGCCACCAGCGCGTGGAGCAGGCTGCACAGGCCCGGCGGCGTCAGCGTCTGTTCGCCCAGCGATTTTTCGAGCGCGAGATACAGCCGCGACATATGGATGCCACGCGCCGAGGGATCGGACAGGTTCACCTGCACCGAGACCCGCGCCGGAACCGTGAGCGTGCCGGCCTGTCCATCCGCGCAACGCACCGGCAGGTCGATGCCATCCATGCCGACCCAGTCCAGCGCACCGCCCGCCTCCGGCTGCGCGCCGGTGGCAACATCGGGCAAGCGTGTGTTGTCGAGAACGGTATTCATGGGTGGGACTCGTTGCGGACCATGCCTCGCCACGTGCGGGCCGCGTGCCAGGTTTTCAACACGTCGCCCAGCCCGTGCGCGGGTGCCTGCAACGTTGCGAGCGGGTCATCGGCGTGCAGCGCGCGCCCGAGTGCCTGCCGGTCGCGCTGCAAGTCGACGGCGCGGAACAACGTCAGCGGACCCTGCATTCTAGCGGCGTCGGATGCTGCGCGTTCGAGTTCGCCAAGATAATCGCGCAACGTCGCGCGGCGCGCGGGGCTGTCGCTGCCCAACGCTTCGACGGTAAGGCCGTGTCGGGCCAGCAAATTCATCGGAACGGGCGAGCGTCCATGTTCGACCTCGGCGACCAGCGCACGTGCAGTCGACACGAGACCGGCCAACAAAACGACACGTGACATCCGCAGCGAATCGGCACCTTCGCCGAACCAGACGCGCGTCTCCAGCGCCGCAACGGCGTTCGCGAACGGCGCCGTCGCTTCGCATTGCGTCTTGACATTCGCGGGCGACGGCAACGCCAGCAGGCCGACCGCCGCGTCCACCGGGGAGGCCCAATACTGCAACGGAATCGAACGCGCCCGTACATCGGCGAACAACGCCTGCGTCAGCGGGTGCCGCGCCTGGCCTTGGGTGGCGCGCTGCATTTCCTCGCGCCACCAGCCGAGCTTGACCGCCGCCACTTGCGATTCGCGAACCTCGCGCATGGCCTTGCGCCATTCGTGCACCAGCGCCGCCAGTGCCCCGAAACAGTTGCGCTCGTCGTGGCGCAGGAACAACCAGGCGAGTGCGCGCTGCGGGCTCGCATCCCGCCACTGCATCACGTAATCGTCGAATGCGTTTTCGCTCACGCCAAGCCCAGCAATGCGCCGAGCTGATGCGGATCGGCGCTGACCGCGTCCGGCTCCCACGCCTGCGGGTCGACGCCGTCCAGATAGCCCCAGCCAGCGGCCACCGTGTACAGTCCGGCCGCGCGTCCTGCCATGACATCGCGCGGATCGTCACCCACGTACACGCACTGCCCGGGCTCCACGCCCGCCAACGCGCAAGCGTGCAGGACAGGACCCGGGTCGGGTTTGCGTTTCGCCAGCGTGTCGCCGCCGACCACCGCGGCGGCTCGCCCGTCGTAGCCGAGCTTGGTCATCGCCAGCGCGACCAGCGAGCCGGCCTTGTTGCTGACCACGCCCCAACGCACGCCGCGCGCTTCAAGGTGATCCAGCACGGTATTCATGCCATCGAAGGCGTGGGTGTTCACCATGCCGGTAGCGACGTAGAGTTCCATGAACCGTGGCACCACCGCGTCGATTCGCGCTTCATCGTTGCCGACCGCGCAGCGCAGCACGGCGCGCGCCCCACGCGACACGGTTTCGCGCACCATTTCGTAGTACGGTACCTCGATGCCGAGTTCGCGACACAACGCAGTGAGCGCGTCGTGCATGTCCCGCGCCGAATCGACCAACGTGCCGTCAAGGTCGAAAAACACCCCGGCGAGCGGTTGCGGCACCGGCTTCATGCGGCGCGGTGCTGATCCGGCACGCTGCTGGCGCAGACCAGGTAATTGACCGCCGTGTGGCGCGTCAGCCACGCCTTTCTATTCAATGGGTTATAGGCAATTCCAGAGATTTCATCGAACTTCAGCCCGGCCCGACGCAACAGGGTGGCGAGTTCCGACGGTCTCAGGAATTGCCGGTAATCATGCGTGCCGCGCGGCAGCAGACGCGCCACGTATTCGGCGCCGATGATGGCGGTGACGAAGCTCACCGGCGTGCGATTGAGCGTCGACAGGAATACTTTGCCGCCGGGTTTCACCAACACCGCCAGATCGCAAACCAGCGCCGCGGGATCGGGCACATGCTCGATCAATTCCATGCAGCACACCGCGTCGAATGCGGCGGACTCTGCGGTTGCGAGTTCGCGCGAGGATGACAGCCGGTAATCGATCACGAGCGGCGACGACAACCCGGCATTGGTTTCGTGCAGGTGAAGCTTCGCGACTTCGATGACTTCCGGCGCGAGGTCGATTGCGGTGACGTTCGCGCCGGCTTTCGCCAGTGCCTCGCTGAGCAGACCGCCGCCGCAACCGATGTCCGCCACCTTCGCCCCGGGCAACGAAACCCGCTCGGCCACGAAGCCGAGCCGCACGGGATTCAGATCGTGCAACGGACGCGACTCGCCGTCGGGATCCCACCATCGATGCGCGAGTTTGCCGAACCGAGCCAGTTCTTCCGGATCGACGTTGGGGGCGCTGGCGTTCACGCTTCCACCGCCGCGCGCGTGACGTCCCATTCGCGCACCGTGATGTCCGACGAGCCCGTCACGTGGAGCGGATCGGCGAACGCGATGGCGTGCGCATCCTCCAGCGATTCGGCACTGATCAAGTAGGCGCCGCCAGACTTGTCGATGAATGGGCCGGACGCTTCCAGAATCCCGCGATCCTTCAGGGCATCGAGGTGCGCGCGGTGCACGGCGATGAGGCCGGCATCGAAATTCGGGGTACGCATCGCAAGAACCAGGTACTGCTTCATCGGGAACTCCGGCGTCAAAGGGCCGCGATCCGCTCGCGCCAGCGGCCGGCTTTTTCCAGCACGCCGGCAAGGTCGAAGTCGACCAGTGCGCCACCATCGAGTTTGCGCACGCCATCGATCCAGACATCGCTGACCTGCCGGCGCGAGACGGCGTACGCGAGGTGCGAAACCACATTGTAGAGCGGTTGCGTTTCGACCTCGTCCATCTTCACCGCGACGAGATCTGCGCGCTTGCCGATCTCGATGGATCCGACCCTTGCATCGAGCTGCAACGCCTTGGCGCCATTCAACGTCGCGGCGCGCAGCGCGAATGCATCGTCGAACGCCGCCGCGTCGCCCGCCACGCCCTTCGCCAGCAGGGCGGCGGTGCGCAGTTCGCCGAACATGTCGAGATCGTTGTTGGACGCGCAGCCGTCGGTGCCGAGTGCAAGGTTCACGCCGACGCGGCGCAGTTTTTCCGCGGGACAAAACCCCGAGGCGAGTTTCAGATTCGATTCCGGGCAGTGCACCACCGACACGCCGGATTCCGCGCACAGCGCGATTTCCGGGTCGCTCACCTGGGTCATGTGCACCGCGATCAGGCGATCGTTCACCAGCCCGAGTTTCTGCAGCCGCTGCATCGGTCGCAGACCGCCGTGCTCGCGCTTGCCATCCTCCACCTCCTGCGCCGTTTCCATCAGGTGCAGGTGCACGGGAATGTCGAGCTGGTCGGACAGCGTGCGGATGCGCGCGAACGATTCGTCGGCCACGGTGTATGGCGCATGCGGCCCGAAGGTGGTGCCAACCAGAGAATCGCTGCGGTACTGGTCGTGCACCGCCAGCGCGCGCTCGAAATATTCATCGCGTGTCTGCGCCCACGCACTCGGAAACTCGATGATCGGCAATGCCACCATCGCGCGGAATCCGTGTGCCTTGTACGTCTGCGCCTGCGCATCCGGAAAAAAATAGTTTTCGCTGCAGCAGGTGGTACCACCGCGCAGCATCTCCGCGATCGCGAGTTCCACGCCATCGCGCACGAATTCCGGCCCGATGACCTTCGCTTCCACCGGCCAGATGTATTCCCGCAGCCAGGTCATCAGCGGCAGGTCGTCGGCCAGCCCGCGCAGCAGGGTCATCGGATTGTGGGTGTGAGCGTTGACGAGGCCCGGAATTAGTGCGTGTTCGGGTAAGTCGACGCGCTCGCGCGACGCGTATTTCGCGGAAGCCTGGGCGACGGGCAGCACTTCGACGATCGCGCCTTCATCAATCGCGACCGCATGGTTCTCCAACACCACGCGATCGGGTTCGACCGGCACGACCCAGCGCGCAGTGATGAGGGTGTCGATGGAACGAAAGCGTTCGGCTGCATCCTCGGTCATGACGATCTGCTTTACTCGTCATTCCGGCGCACATGCCGGAATCCATTCGTGGATTGTGGATGGCCCCGGCCTGCGCCGGGGTGATTGATTCGCAACGCACCGCTGCGCGGATTTGCTGCGAACATCTGAACATGGACCCCGGCCTGCATCGGGGTGATTGATTCGCAACGCAATCCGCTGCGCAGATTTGCTGCGAATCAATCACTTTACGCGACTGACATACTCGCCGGTGCGGGTATCGACGCGGATCACTTCTTCCTGGTTCACGAACAGCGGCACGCGCACGGTCGCGCCGGTCTCGAGCTTGGCCGGCTTGCCGCCGCCACCGGAGGTATCGCCGCGCAGGCCGGGATCGGTCTCGACGATCTTCAGTTCCACGAAGTTGGGCGGTGTGACCGACAGCGGGATGCCGTTCCAGAAGGTGACGATGCATTCCTCCTCGCCCTTCAGCCACTGCGCAGCATCTCCCACTGCGTTCTTGTCGGCGGTGTGCTGCTCGTAGCTCGCAGGGTCCATGAAGTGCCAGAACTCGCCATCGTTGTAGAGGTACTGCATGTCGGTGTCGACCACGTCGGCGCCCTCCACCGAGTCGGTCGCCTTCATGGTTTTTTCCGTGGTGCGGCCGTTCTTGAGGTTGCGGATCTTGATGCGCGTGAACGCCTGGCCCTTGCCGGGCTTGATGAAATCCGCGCCGACGATCACGTAGGGGTCGCCGTCGACGATGATCTTCAAACCGTTCTTGACGTCGTTCAGACCATAGCTGGCCATTTGCATGCTCCGTGGATGCGTGGCGCCGCCCGTGCCGCAATGGCCCTGACCGGACGACTGACCTAGAATGAGGGGTTTACCGAGCCCGTGAAGGTCGGGGCACAAGCCCGCCATGATAACCGCAATCGACCCGCTCACGCAGCCGAAGGCCGTGCCCGACTGGCGCCAATCGCTGCGCGACGCGGTCACCGACCCGCACGAACTGCTGGCGCTGGTCGGCCTGTCGCAGCTCGCCGACAAGTTGCTGGCCGGCGATGCCGGCTTTGCATTGAAGGTGCCGCGCAACTTCATCACCCGCATGCGCCAGGGCGACCCGCACGATCCCCTGCTGCTGCAGGTGCTGCCACAACTGGCCGAGCAAGACGAGGCGCCCGGTTTCAGCGACGACGCGGTGGGCGATCTCCGCGCGGTCTCCGCGCACGGCGTGCTGCACAAATACGAAGGGCGCGCGCTGCTGATCGCGGCGGGTTCCTGCGCGGTCAACTGCCGTTATTGCTTCCGCCGGCATTTCCCCTATGCGGAGGAATTGGCCGCCGCCCATGCGTGGCGTGAAGCCATCGATTGCCTGGCGAACGACTCCTCGATCCGCGAGGTGATCCTGTCCGGCGGCGACCCGCTGGTGCTCTCGACACAAAAATTGACAGAGCTCACCAATGCGCTGCACGACCTGCCCCACGTGATCCGCCTGCGCATCCACTCGCGCCTGCCGGTTGTTTTGCCCGAACGTATCGACGATGCCTTGTGCGCATGGCTCTCCGCGCTGCCCCTGCAGCGCGTCGTGGTGCTGCATGCCAACCATCCGAATGAGCTGGACGCGAGCGTTGGCGCGGTCTGCGTGCGATTGCGCGAAGCCGGCGCGACCCTGCTCAACCAGTCGGTACTGTTGCGCGGTGTCAACGACGATGTCGATGCATTGGTCGAGCTTTCCGAGCGCCTGTTCGGGTTCGGCGTGCTGCCGTATTACCTGCACCAGCTCGATCGCGTGCGCGGCGCGGCGCATTTCGAAGTCGACGATTCGCGGGCGCGCGAACTGCTGGGCACGTTGCGTGCACGGCTTCCGGGGTATCTTGTGCCGAAACTGGTGCGCGAAGTGCCGGGCGAAACGGGCAAGCGGCCGTTGTGACGCATCCGCTGGCGGAATCGCTGTCGATCGGGTACAAAGCCTGCTTGGCTCGGAAGGGAACCAGACGGGTTCCGGCGGGGATTGGCATCGACACAAGCCAGCGCTGGCGCACAAGCATCGGTCGCCGCTCGCGCGTCCGCACGCAACCGACCGAAGAGAGATCAGCCGAAGGCCGTCCATGTTGTCCGAACCCATCACCAAACTGATCATCGCCGAAGATCAGGCCGAGGACGCCGAGCAGATCATCAGCGTGCTGCGCAACAGCGGCATTGCGCTGCGCCCGCAACGCATTGCGACGGAAGAGGAACTGGCAGCTTCGCTGGAATCGTTCACGCCGGACCTGGTACTGGCCAATCCCGCCTGCAAGGAAATCTCCCTCGCCGCGATTGGCCGCGCGCTGGACGGCACCGGCAAGGATGTCGCGCTGCTGGCGCTCGCCGACAAGCTTACCGATGACGTGATCGCCGCGATCCTGTCGCACGGCAACGTGCGCGGCATCGCGCTGCGCAATCGGCATGACCAGCTGCAGAACGTGGTGCGGCGCGAACTGGATTCACTGAACACCCGCCGCAACGTGCGCCGCCTGGAAGCGAGCCTGCGTGAATCGGAACGCCGCTGCGACTCGCTGCTGGATTCCTCGCGCGATCCCATCGCGTATATCCACGAGGGTACGCACGTCCGCGCCAACAACGCGTATCTCGAAATGTTCGGTTTCGAAAGCTTCGAAGATGTCGAGGGCTTGACCATCCTCGATCTGGTCGCGCCCCAGCACACCGCCGATTTCAAGGATCTGCTGAAGCGACTCGCGCGCGGCGAAAAGCCACCGCCGAAACTGGACCTCACTGCGCGGCGCGCGGATGGCAGTACCTTCGAAGCGGTGATGGAATTCTCGCCCGCAACCTACGAAGGCGAGCCCTGCCAGCAGATCGTGTTCCGGCTACCGGCCACCAACACCGCGACGGAAGAAGAGCTGCGCCGCCTGAAAACGCAGGACCCGCTGACCGGCCTGTCCAACCGTACGCATTTCCTCGAAGGCGTGGACGAAGCCGTGGCGCGCGCGCTCGACGGCAGCACCGATCAAGCGCTGCTGTTGCTGGAACCCGACAACTACCGCGCGGTGCTCGACACCGTCGGCATCACCGGCGCCGACGATGTGCTGCGCCAGCTTGCCGGCACCATCAAGCAGCGCCTGCACGCCACGGATCGCGCCGGCCGCATCGGCGACCATTCATTCGGCATCCTGCTGTCGGGCCGTACCCAGGCTGAAGTGCTGCAGATCGCCGAGTCGCTTCGCGCGAGCGTCGAGACCGCCATCATCGAAGCCGGCGGTCGTTCCACCAGCCTCACCATCAGCATCGGCGGCAGCCTGCTCGGCGAGAAGAACGCGAAATCGCAGGTGCTGCTGTCGCTCGCCGACGATGCACTTCGCTCGGCTTCGGGCCAGGGCGGCAACCGCATCGATATCCACGATCCAGCCGCCGCGGACAAGGCCGAGGCCGCGCGTCAGCAGCAATGGCTGGACATGATCGATACCGCGCTGGCGCAGGACGGTTTCGTCCTCTATTTCCAGCCGGTGGTGAACCTGCAGGGCGAGGAAGGCGAATTCTACGAAGTACTGCTGCGGATCCGGGGACCGACCGAGGAAGTGCTGCCCGCGCATTTCCTGCCCATCGCCGAACGCAATGATCGGCTACTGGCGATCGACCGCTGGGTGATCGAGCACGCGATCACGGCGCTCGGCAAGCGCAGTAGAGGCTCGGCGAATGCCACCTTGTTCATCAAGCTTTCCACGCTGACGCTGCACGACGAAAGTCTGGCAGACTGGGTCGACGCGAAACTCGCCGCGGCCAACGTGAAGGCCGCCCAACTCGTGTTCGAGGTGCCCGAGGCCAAGGTCATGACCTGCCTGAAACCCGCGCGCGAATTCGTCGACCGCTGGCGCACGAGCGGTGGCGGCTTCGGGCTGGAACAATTTGGCTCGGGCCTCAATTCGTTCCAGGCACTGAAACACATCGACGCCGATTACCTGAAACTCGATCGCGCGCTCACCGTCGACCTCGCCCATCGTTCCGAAAACGAATTGAAGGTGCGCGAGTTGTGCTCGCAGGCGCACGCCGCCGGCAAGCGCACCATGGTCGAATGGATCGAGGAAGCCGCCAGCATGCCGACGCTGTTCTCGGCCGGCGTGAACTTCGCGCAAGGCAACTTCCTGGCCGAACCCACGTCCGAGATGCGCTCGTTGAGTTGAGAGTGGACGCGCTCGTGCCGAGACGGCGGCGCGACGAACCGGCGATCATGGACGATCGCGCCAATGTCGATCAAACTGACGCCATGGCCACCGCCCCGCGCCCCGTTTCCGACACGCCACGATTGGCATTCGTCGCCTCCACGTCGGACAAGGCGCGCGCGGCCTGCGATGAGCTTCAGGATCGCTACGGCGTGGCGTCACCCGATGACGCCGACGTGATCGTCGCGTTGGGCGGCGACGGCTTCATGTTGCGCACGCTGCACGCGCAACTCGGCCACGGCCTGCCGGTGTACGGAATGAAGCTCGGCCGCGTCGGCTTCCTGATGAACCGCTATCTCCCGGCGGAACTGCCGGCGCGCATAGTGGCCGCGCGCCCCGCCGTGTTGCATCCACTGGAAATGCACGTCACCCAACGCAATGGCACCGAAATCGACGCGCTGGCCTTCAACGAAATCTCGCTGCTGCGGCAGACCAACCAAGCCGCCCATATCGAAGTGGCCCTGAACGGCGACGTGAAATTGGCCAACCTGATCTGTGACGGCCTGCTGGTGGCGACGCCCGCGGGTTCCACGGCCTACAACCTGTCCGCGCACGGGCCGATCTTGCCGCTGGATGCCAACGTGCTGGCGCTCACCCCCATCAGCCCGTTCCGGCCGCGCCGCTGGCGGGGCGCATTGCTGCCGGTCGGCACGCAAATCGGCCTGCGCACGTTGGAACCCGATCATCGCCCGGTCAGCGCCACTGCCGATTTCCACGAGGTCCGCGACGCCGTGAAGATTGATGTGCGCCAGGCGCGCGAACGCGCCATCACCTTGCTGTTCGATCCCGAGCGCAGTCTCGCGCAGCGGATTCTGGACGAGCAGTTCGAGCTGTGAACGGTTGACGCCATCAGCCTGATCGCCAGCCAGGTGCACTCCCCGACAAGGATCATCGGAACGGCCATTCGCCCCGCTGGATTCGATGAGCAGCCCACAGACTGAACCCGGCCGGGGCAAGACGGATAAGTTCTATGCCGTCTTCGCGAGTGCGCAGTTCGCCCGGGCAGTGCCAATTGCCTGGCCCGGGTCGACACCGTAGCGGGTATCCAAAAAACCGGCGATCAGGGAGCCACGCAGTTGCCCGGGTTCGAACGCGAAGCGTTGCGAGAACGCACTGGCGGGAATCGGATTGTTGCGTGCATCGGCAAGTCCGCGTGGCAACACGTCGTGCGAAAGTTGTTCCAGCAGGCGCAGGCGCAACGGCACCACGGGATTGTTCCGCACGAGTGGATAGCTGGTGGGAGACGCGAACTGCTCGAACCCGTAGCACCGCTCGTAGAACTGGGCGTGCCGCGGGTGCACGCCAATCACGATATCCGTCACGTCGGTGTGCAAGCCGAAGTGCACGGCCCAGCGCATCATGCTGAACAAGGCCCCGACACCGCGCGCGGCACTCCGGCGACGATCCGCCAGCATGCCTACCTCCAGCAAGCGGCGCCCCTTCCTGCGCAACTTGTCCAAGTGTGAAGCATAGACACTATCCAGCGCGAGACCCTTGGGATTGTCGCGGAACAGCGTCATCGTGTAGCCGACGGCCGGTCCCTCAGGCCCCCATATCACGCAAGCATGTTGCCCCACGGCAGTGGGTACGGCATGGATGCCAAACGGGTTCTGGTCGATCAGCCCCATTTCCGAGTAACGGTCGTAAACCAACCGCCAGGCCGATTCCACTTGCTCGATACTGGTCGCGCACGAACAGGGCGGCTCACTGCTGCGTACGGCTGAACGCGCGAGCCGCGCGGTGATGTCGATGACTTTGTCAGGTGTATTTGAAGCTGTGAGTGCGTGCATGTTTCGATCGCCGATCCGTACTTTGTTTCAAGACATGCCGCTCCCTTGACGGCATGGACGTGGTTCCCGTGTTTGCCGACGTCGACTCGAACGGCGTCGCCGGTGTTGCAATGGATGCGTTCGAAACGCGATCTGGAATCTGGAGTGCACGCCGCGCGGCACTTTGCCGCCCGCAGTTGGCCGGCGTCTCCTTTTGCGGGGAGCCGCTATATGGGGCGATCGGAGAGCTTGCTTCAGGCGCTGGACGGAGGCTGGCCGAACACGTGCTGCGTCGGTATTCGCGCGACTGCGCGCGGGGCGCAAGGCGGCAGAACTGTGCTGGCCCTGGCGGGATGCCGCGATACGCTGTGGCTCCCGGCCACGAGCAGCTTTGCGAGCTGTGGAAGACGTTCACGATTGAGCGACGAACCTGACCTGACGCGCCGCGGGTCATCCTTCCCCGCCGGTCGCTCAAAAACGACTAGCTTCCTGTCTAGCCGCTGCACCCCCGCTTTCGTGACATTTTGCAACTTCAAATGCTCTCATTGTGTTAACCACGTCCAATTCTTTCCCACAAATGCGGAGAAATTTCCCGGATTGGGAATTGCATTCACGAAATGTTTTGTTTCGGAATCGCACTCGGGGGCCGTCGTCGCCCGCGCCGGCGGCATCGACTTGCGCTTTGACGTGCGGTCATCGCCACTGCTGCATCAACTCGATGCACCGTCTTGGCTATCGTGTTCAAAAAGATGAACGGATTTTGCTGCACGAGATCGACCCACGTATAGTGTTCGCAGGCTCGTGTGCCAGCGGATTGACGCGTGCACGGCAGCCGCGATCGGGCGGCGAGGACAGCAGGACAAGTGCGCGCTTTGGACGAGCAAACCAAAACAGACATTCTTCGCGCGGGCATCGCGGCGCCCTCGGCCGACAACTCGCAGCCGTGGCGGTTCGCGTGGTCCGGGGATGATCTGGACCTCCGCATCGATGCGGAGCGCAGCGGCCACGTGTCGGATACCCGCTATGTCCTCAGCGATCTGGCTGCCGGCGCAAGTCTGGAAAACATGATCGTCCGTGGTCGATCGCTGGGCTACTCGGTGGATCTGCAGATGTTCCCGCAACCGGAAGACGAACTCTGGGTCGCCCGCACCCATTGGCATCGCGATCCCGAAGGCAATTCATCCGAGCCGCTGGCCACCGTCATCGACGAACGTCACACCGACCGGCGCTTCCCGTGGCGAGGCCCGATCGCGCCTGACGTGCAGACGCGCCTGACTGCGCAGGCGGAGCGGCTCCCCGGCCTCGGGCTTTGGTGGCCGCGAATGCCGCGCGAGAGAAACGCCGCATTGAGCGTCATCAGACGGGCCGAAACGTTGCGGTTCCGGAGCCAGGCACTGCACGCGGAATTGTTTTCGAGCATTCGCTTTTCCGCCGGATGGCACGGCACCTGTGAAGAAGGACTGGCCCCGGCGACGCTGGCCGTCGAGGCGCCGATGCGCCCGATTTTCCAAGCCATGCGCCGTCCCGGGTTGATGACGATCTTCAACCGGCTGGGCGCGGCGTCGATGCTCGGCTTACGCTCGGCCTGGCTGCCGATCCGGCTGTCACCCGGTCTCTGTCTCATTGTCATTCCATCCACGGCGCGATCGGATGTATTGGCGGGCGGCCGCGCCCTGCAGCGGGTCTGGCTCCAGGCCACGCTGGATGGACTGTCGGTGCAACCTTATGCAGCGGCAGGCGTCCTCGGTTTGGGATTCGTGCCGGTCGAGACCGCCTTTGAGGGGCCGCTTGCACAGGTGCATTCGGCGTTGACCAACTTGTGCGGGGCGGGACACGGGCTGGTATTTCTGCGACTTGGCTATGCGAAGTCGCCGCCTCGTACCCGCAGCGGCCGGCGCAAACTCGCAAGCTTCGGCGCATTCCACTGATAGGCCCCCGCTAGCCAACGGCATGGAGTCCGGGCACTAACCGCGCTGTCTTCAGGGGTTTGGCGATGATTCAGGGCCTCAAAGACAGAAGATGCAGGAATAATGATTTTGTGTCGATATTTCTTACAAAAGTATGATTCTTGTTGTGCAGCTATGAATTTTATTTAAAAACAGTAATTTAAGTAACATTTGCTGCACACCGCGATTGTCCAAGCCTGTCGAATATTCTTACACACATGCAGCAAATCACGCGTCTTTTTTCAACAAATTACATATAAAACAAAGCATTACATGGATGGCACGTTTGTTGCTCTTTCAACCCTAGGGAAATGTCACTCACGTGCCAAGACCCTTCCGGCTTTACGAACCATTCTCAGGAGGAGAAAAGCATGTTGACCAAGAAAAGTTTCGGAATCGCATTCGCAACCGCTCTGGCGCTGGGCGCGAGTGGCGCGGCGCTTGCGACGCCGATCGACGTGAACGGCGTCCATTGGGATAGCAGCAGCCCATTCGACCTGACCATTCAGTCACTCAACCTCCGCGAAACCAGCGTTGCAGCCCCAGGCGACGTGTTGTACGGCTACGGCCAGATCGGCTCGATCAACGGGGACAACAGCTTTTGCACGGGTTGCGACCTCACCTTCACGTTTACCTACACGGTAAACAGCATTACCGGCAACCAGGTCGTGTTCAACATGGGCAGCTTCCAGTTTTACACGCAAGCTGCCGGAAGCTTCGACTTCGGCAATCCCATGTCCGTCGGCGGAGCCGGAAGTACCCCATGGGTCACCTTGACCGGCCATACCGCGCCGTTTGCTGGCTTTGCAGATCCGAACGGCCAGCTTTACGCCACGGTCACCGGCTCCGTGAGCCAACCCGGCGACCAATCCGGCGGTTTCGGGCTGGTGGATGCGACGAGTGGTCCAGCCTGGACGTTTCTGGATAGCAATCACTGGTCCGACGGTATCGGCGGATTTGCGGATTTCAAACTTTCTTCGTCGTTCTCGTTCTTCCCAGCCAGCACGTGCACGGCGGTCACAACCAATCTGGACGACATCTGCACTTACCCGATTCAGGGTAACGGTTCGTTGACCGGCAGGACGGCAGTTCCGGAACCAGCCGAACTCGGCCTGTTCGGTCTCGGTCTGGGTCTGGTTGGCTTCTTCATGTGGCGTCGCCGCAAAGAGTCCGACAGGCAGGTCTAAGGCGGAGCATCTCCCCCACGCAGTCGACCATCGATGGCGCCGCTTCCGAGCGGCGCCATTTTTATTGCATTGCAGGATCGACTCGCCATTCACGGCTCAGCGGCCGATGGCGGTTGTATGCGGGCGCAGCCCGGTGTTACCTTCCCGGTCTCGCTGCAGCCCTGCGCGTTGTCGCCGAGGATGGGTGGTTCATGATGTCCGATGCAGAGGCTATTTCCGAGCCGTTCGACTACGCCACCGCGTTCAGCCGCACGATCGGCTGGATGACCGCGACCGAGCAGCCGAAGCTGCGTTCCAAGCGTGTGGCGATTGCCGGACTTGGCGGAGTGGGCGGCGCCCATCTGCTGACGCTGACCCGGCTCGGCATCGAGTCTTTCAATCTGGCGGACCTCGATCATTTCGGTATCGAGAATCTCAACCGACAAGCCGGAGCGTTCCAGTCGACGCTGGGCCAGCCCAAAGTCGAGGTGGTGTCCCGGATGGCGAAGGACATCAATCCCGATCTGGACATCAACCAATTCCCCGGCGGCGTCACCTTCGAGAACATGGAGCAGTTCCTGTCCGGGGTTGACCTGTACGTCGACGGCCTGGACTTCTTCGTGCTCGACATCCGCGCCAAGCTGTTCGCGCTGTGCGCTGAACGCGGCATTCCGGCGATTACCGCAGCACCGCTGGGCATGGGTGCTGCCGTGCTGGCGTTCCTGCCGGGCCAAATGACTTTCGAAGAATATTTCCGACTGGAAGGTCAAGAAACGAACGAGCAGTTGCTGCGCTTCATGGTGGGGCTGGCGCCTGCCGTGCTCCACCAGTCTTACCTGGTCGATCCGTCCGCCGTGGACCTGGTCAATCATCGCGGACCCTCGACCCCCATGGCCTGCGAAATCTGCGCCGGCATCGCCGGTACCCAGACGTTGAAGATCCTGCTCGGCAGGGGCAAGGTGTATGCAGCGCCCCACGGCCTGCACTTCGATGCCTACCGCAACAAGCTCGTGCACACATGGCGGCCTGGGGGTAACAACAATCCGCTGCAACGACTTCTTCTATCCGTGGCACGACGCCGCTTCATGCGTCGCTAAAAGCCGCGCCGTACACATCGCGAGCACCAAGAAAAATCGACGGAAGAATCTTCAGCCGATCCTCTGATCAATCCAATCACTCGTCATCCCGGCGAAAGCCGGGACCCAGTGACTTTCACAACGCATCAAAATGCAAAGTCGCTGGGTCCCGGACATCGCTTCGCGATTCCGGGATGACGATCAAAATCAGTGCTTCCATAGGGACGAAGGTCCGTTGGACCGCGTTGCCCGGCCGGACTCGTGCGATCGATCCGAAAAAGCCAATAGTGGAGCACGCACGCATCGAGCCTCGAAAATCCAGCCCGCCCCAGCAAGGCAGCCGCTTGCGTGGCTGCCCATGCCTCAACTCGACTGCGCGATTTGCGCGAGGCGGCGCAGCGCGACCGAGGCGATCGGATAGTCGACGTCCACGCCACGGATTTCGTCCAGCATGCCGCGTGTGAACTGCAGCTGCGGATCGTCCCGTTGCAGCCATGCGGACACCGCGCCATCGGCGCCCTGTTTGCCCTGTTCCGATGCCAGGATCTGGCTGACCATCGCGCGTTGCTGCACCGCGAGTTCGTCCCGCAATGCCCCACGCGCCTGCGCGTGCCAGCGGCTTTCCACTGGCAGCTTTTCGATCTGCGTGCGCAGCCACTCGATGTCCAGCGCCTCGCCGAGGTCGAAGAACACGCGCGCGACATGCCCCACCGGCCGGCCCGATTCCTGCGAGGTTTCGATGATGTCCATCGCCACTTCCAGTGACGGGAGCGTCGCAAGCTTTTTCGCAAGTTCTTCGGGGAAGCCCATACCCTGCCATTTCTCGAGGTCGACGCCCATCGAGGCGCGACCGGTTTGCGTCAGCAGCTCATGCAAACCGGCGCGCAACTTGTCCATACCCGGCTGGTAACGCTGCACGAGATCGGAAATGCCGACGGTACCCGGCCGGTTGAGCAGCCAGCGGGACACGTGGCGCAGCAACGACCACAGCTTCATCAGCGCATCGATCTGCGCGGCCTCGCTGACCTTGCCGTCCAGCGCGTCGATGCCGGACCACAGATCGCGCGCGTGCAGGATCTGGCGCGCGGCATTGTAGGCCTTGACCACCGCGGCGGCGGTTTGCCCGGTGTCTTCCTGCGTGCGCAGCACGAAGGTCGCGCCCATGCGGTTGACGATGGAGTTGGTGACTGCGGTGGCGATGATTTCGCGCTTCAGGCGATGGCGCTGCATGTGCGCGGCGTACTTCTCGTGCAGCGGCTCGGGGAAGTAGCGCACCAGTTCGTGCGACAGGAACGGGTCTTCCGGCACGTCGGAATCCAGCAACTGCTGGTACAGCACGATCTTGGAATACGACAGCAGCACCGCCAGTTCCGGACGCGTCAGGCCTTGATGATGCGTACGGCGTTCGGCCAGTTCGGCGTCGGACGGCAGTGATTCGATCTGGCGATCGAGCTGCCCGCGCGATTCCAGGGTGCGGATGAAGTGCGCCTTGGAACCGATGCGGCTGACCGACATGCGTTCCATCAGGCTGATCGCGACATTCTGGCGGTAGTTGTCCCACAGCACCAGCTTGCCGACCTCGTCAGTCATCGAGTGCAGCAGTGTGTTGCGCGCTTCCACGTTCATCTCGTTGCGCTGCACCGCATCGTTCAGCAGGATCTTGATGTTGACCTCGTGGTCGGAGGTGTCCACGCCCGCCGAGTTGTCGATGAAGTCGGTGTTCAGCAGCACACCCTTCTGTGCGGCCTCGATGCGGCCCTTCTGGGTAAAACCGAGATTGCCGCCCTCACCCACGATCTTGCAGAGCAGGTCGCCGCCATTGATGCGCAGCGCGTTGTTGGCGCGATCGCCCACGTCGGCGTTCGATTCCGAGGCGGCCTTGACGTACGTGCCGATGCCGCCGTTCCACAAAAGGTCGACCGGCGCCTTCAGGATCGCGCTGATCAGTTCGATCGGGGACAGCGACTCCACGTCCTCGACGATACCCAGCGCGGCGCGCATTTCTTGCGTGATCGGGATGGCCTTCACGTTGCGCGCGAACACGCCACCGCCCTTCGAGATCTTCGACTTGTCGTAGTCGTCCCACGAAGAGCGTGGCAGCTTGAACATGCGCTCGCGTTCCGGGAACGAGCTGGCCGAATCCGGATTCGGATCGACGAAGATGTGGCGATGGTCGAATGCGGCGACCAGCCGGATGTGCTTCGACAGCAGCATGCCGTTGCCGAACACGTCGCCCGACATGTCGCCGATGCCGACACAAGTGAAGTCTTCGCTCTGGCAATCGTGGCCCAGCGCGCGGAAATGCCGCTTCACCGATTCCCATCCGCCCTTGGCGGTGATGCCCATGCCCTTGTGGTCGTAGCCCGCCGAGCCGCCCGACGCGAACGCATCACCCAGCCAGTAACCGTGCGCGATGGAAATGCCGTTGGCGATGTCGGAGAACTTGGCCGTGCCTTTGTCGGCCGCAACGACGAGATACGGATCATCGGCGTCGTGGCGGACCACGTCGGCCGGATGCAGGATCTTGTTGCCGGCCGTGTCGATGTTGTCGGTGATGTCGAGCAGGCCGTTCATGAACATCTTGTAGCAGGCAATGCCCTCTTCCAGTTGTGCGTCGCGTTCGGCCGGCGCACGCTTCACGAAGAAGCCGCCCTTGGAACCGACCGGCACGATCACGGTGTTCTTCACCATCTGCGCCTTCACGAGGCCCAGCACTTCGGTGCGGAAATCCTCGCGGCGGTCGGACCAGCGGATGCCACCGCGGGCGACCGGCCCGAAGCGCAGGTGCACACCTTCCACGCGCGGCGCGTACACCCAGATCTCGCGGTACGGCACCGGCTTCGGAACGTCGGGCACCTGATGCGAATCGAACTTGTAGCTGATGTATTCGGCAGGCTTGCCGTCGTGCAACTGGAAGTAGTTGGTGCGCAGCGTCGCGCGGATCAGCCCCATGAAGCCGCGCAAGATGCGATCATCGTCGAGACTCGACACGTTGGTCAGCAGCGCCTTGATTGCGTTGATCAGGCCTTCCACCTGTGCATCGCGCGGCTGATCGAGCAACGCCGCAACGTGCGACACGAAATCGGGATTCCCCTCGATCACGGCCTCGGGCGTCAGCGCGACCACTTCGCGCTCCAGCGCCTTGCGCGCGCGCTGGCGACTGGCGTCATCACCCTCTTCGCGACCTGGCTCGAACTTGGCTTCGAATAGCTCGACCAGCAATCCTGCAATCATCGGATAGCGATTGAGCGTTTCCTCCATGTACGCCTGGGAGAATGGCGTGCCGACCTGCTGCTGGTACTTGCAGTAGCCGCGCAGCATCGCGATCTGGCGCCAGCTCAACCCTGCGCGCAGCACCAGCGCGTTGAAATGGTCGTTTTCCGCGCGGCCATGCCACGCGGCATGGAACAAATCCTCGAAACGCGCGTGCAGGTCTTCCAGCTTGAACTGCAACGGCGACGCCGGGCGCACGACGAAATCCTGCACGCAGGCCTTGCCGTTGCGCACGTCCAGCGCGTGCACCTGTTCTGTGTCCACTTTCATGCCGGCGTTTTCCAGCAGCGGCAGCGCATCCGAAAGCGGAATGTCGTTGCCAGCTCGGAATACCTTGAAGTGCAGCTCCCCCGGCTTGCGATACGAATCGTGCAACGCCAGACGCATGTCTTCGCCCGCACCCGCCATCGCGGTCAGGATGCCCACGTCTTCGGCGGCACGCGCCGGCGTGGTGTCTTCGATGTAGCCCGCGGTGAACGCGCGGCCCCAGCGATTGGCCAGTTGCGCGCCACGTTCCTCGCCTAGGCCACCGACAAGCGCATCACGCAATTCGTCGTGCCAACTGCGCACGATCGGCGCGAGTTTGGCCTCCAGCCGGGCGAGGTCGACGTCCACGTGTTCGCCCGCGCGCGGACGCACCACCACGTGCATACGGGCCATCGGCGAGTCGCCGATCTGGACAGTCGCGTCCACGTGCGCGCCGTGCAACTCGTCGAGCAGCATATCCTTCACGCGATCGCCCACCGCGGCGCTGTAGTGGTCGCGTGGAATGAACACGAGGCACGAGAAGAAGCGGCCGTACGCATCGCGACGCACGAACAGCCGCGCATGCCGGCGTTCGTTCAAGTCGAAGATGCCGGTGGCGAGCGCGAACAACTCGTCGGCCGAAGCCTGCAGCAATTCATCACGCGGCAGCATTTCCAGGATCGAACGGAACGCCTTGCCGGAATGCGATTGCGGGCGCAGGCCGGAACGTTTTTCGACCGAGTCGAACTTCTGGCGCACCAGCGGGACGTCCTGCGGACGGCGCATGTACGAGGTGGAGGTATACAGGCCGAGGAAGCGCGACTCGCCGGCCGGCTTGCCCTTGTCGTCGAAGCGCAGCACGCCGATGTAATCCATGTAGCCCGGCCGGTGCACCCGCGAACGCGCGTTGGTCTTGGTCAGGATGATCGCGTCCATCGAACCCGACTGCGGCAGACGGCTGGCGGCGAGACTCTTGACGGAACGCGGTGCGGTCGCGAGATCCGGATCGCGCAGGATACCGAGGCCAGAACCTTTGCGCGCCTTCAGCAGTTCGTCGCCGTCATCGGCCAGCACGTCGTATTCGCGGTAGCCGAGAAAGGTGAAGTGGTTGTCCGCGGCCCAGCGCAGGAACGCCTGACCCTCGGCAATTTCGTCCGCGCCGAGGATAGTGTTGTCCTTGCCGAGGTTGTCGGCAATCGCGAGCATCTTGTCGTGCATCGCCCGCCAGTCGGTGACAGCGGCGCGCACGTCGCCCAACGCCACCTGTGCCACTTCCTGCAACTGATGCAGGGTGGCGTCGTCCACGCGATCGATCTCGGCATACATCACCGACTCCATCGCAATCCCGTCGTCCGGGTTGCCGATGGTGGCGAGGTTGCCCTTTGCGTCCCGCGCGACGTCGAGGATCGGGTGCACCAGACGATGCAGGCGCAGGCCGGCGCCTGCAATCACCATTTCCAGCGAATCGACGAGGAACGGAGCGTCGTCGGCGACCACCTCGACCACCGAATGCGGACACGACCAGCCGTTGTGCTCGCGATCGGGGTTGAATGCCCGCACGCTTGCTTGTCCCGCTGGCCGACGGCGAAACCAGTCGAACAGCTCCGCGATCAACGCAGACCACGTTTCGGTGCTGCGCCGCGCCAGTTCCTCGGCGCCGATTTCGTTGCAGACCTGTTTCGCGAAAGCCTCGGCCAAGTTGGCATCGGCGCTGCCGCATTTGACCCGGACATCCGCCGCGATCGCAGCGATTTCAGCCCCGCTGGCGGGGGCACGCAATGCATTCATGTCGTTTCTGTTCGAGCCCGGAAAAGGAACGAATAGGATAGCGCCGCGCAGGCTTCGCATTCCAGTTTCGGCGCGGAATTGCGCCGCGTGCGAGGGGCTTCATGCCGCCGCCCACCTCGCCCCCCGCCAGTTTCGACCGGGGCTTCGGAGTCATGCCGCCGCGGCAGTACACCCGAGGCACCATTGCAAGCGTGGGTCAGGCGCCGGCCCGTGGCGACGCAAAACCCCGCGCGCCACGCCGACGGCATGACGCTTGGCCTAGGGAACTGCGGCGGAAATCCCGTCATAATTGACGATTGACCCTCGCAGTGCTTGAGAAATCCCCGATGATGAATCTGCCGTGGCGTGGCGCAGGTGCACTGCTGCTGGCGCTGGCCCTCGGCGCGTGCAACCGCTCCGCCCCGCCGCCACAGCCGCCGCCCGAAGTGGGCGTGCTGACGGCGCAGGCCGCCGATGTGCCGGTGGTGCGCAACTACCCGGGTCGCCTTGCCGCCACGCTCACCGCGCAGGTGCGCGCACGTGTGACCGGCGTGGTCCTGCAGCGCGTGTACAAGGAAGGCACCGACGTCAAGGCCGGCGACGTCTTGTTCAAGATCGATCCGGCGCCACTGGAAGCCAGCCTGCGCCAGGCACAGGGCCAGCTCGCGCAGGCCGAAGCCACCGCGCGCAACGCCTCCGTCAAGGCTTCGCGCAGCAAGGCGCTGGGCGCGAAAGGCCTGCTGGCGAAACAGGATGTCGACGATACCGCTGCGGCCGCAGCGGAAGCCGATGCTGCGGTGAAGGCCGCGCGCGCGACCGTGCAGAACGCGAAGATCAATCTCGGCTACGCCACCGTCACCGCGCCCATCAGCGGCCGCGCCGGCCGCGCCAACGTCACCCAGGGTGCGCTGGTGTCCCCGACCGACACCAACCCCCTGACCACGGTGCAGGTGATCGATCCGATCTACGCCAATTTCAGCGAACCGATGGCGGAAGTGGAACGCCTGCGCCGCGCGGAGAAAGCCGGCGAGATGAAGCTGGTCGCGGCGGACAAGGCCGAGGTGCAGATCGTGCTGCCCGACGGCAGCACGTATTCGCACAAGGGTTCGCTCGATTTTGCCGACCTCGCCGTCGATCCGCAAACCGGTGCAGTCGATCTGCGAGCGCTGGTGCCGAATCCAGACCACGCGCTGCTGCCCGGCATGTTCGTGAAGATCCGCCTGACGCTCGGTACGCTGCACGACGCGTTCCTGCTGCCACAGAGCGCGATCCAGCGCGACAACGATGGCGCCTATGTGTTCGTGGTCGGCGGCGACGACAAGGTGGTGGAAAAGCGCGTCGAGCTGGGCGACCAGCGCGGCGCCGACTGGGTCGTGCTGTCCGGAATCGAAGCGGGCGCGCGCGTGGTGGTGTCCGGCATCCAGAAGGCCAACGCGGGCGCGAAGGTGAAGCCGGTTCCGTACCGTGCACCCGCAAGCGCGGCACCGGCCGCTACCGCTGCGGATTGACGCTTCCCCATGCCGCAATTCTTCATCGACCGTCCGGTATTTGCATGGGTACTTGCGATCCTGATCACGCTGGGCGGCACCATCGCGATCTTGAACCTGCCGATCGAGGCCTACCCCACCATCGCGCCACCGAGCGTGCAGATCCGCGCCAACTATCCGGGCGCGAACGCGCAGGTGGTGCAAAGCACGGTCACGCAGGTGATCGAGCAGAACCTGTCCGGCATCGACCATCTTTTGTATTTCAGTTCATCGTCTGATTCCACCGGCTCATCCAACATCAGCCTGTATTTCGATCCCGGTACCAATCTCGATACCGCCGCGGTACAAACGCAGAACGCCGTGAACGCCGCGGAGCCGCGGTTGCCGTCGGCCGTCAACAACCTCGGCGTCACGGTACGCAAATCCAACTCCGGCTTCCTGATGGGCATCTCGCTGCAGGACAAGACCGGGCACCTCGATCCCGCTGCGCTCAACAACGTGATTGCCGCACAACTGATCGATCCGATCTCGCGCGTGGACGGCGTCGGCAGCGTCAACCAGTTCGGTGCACCGTACGCGATGCGCATCTGGTTGAACCCGTTGAAGCTGCAGGGCTACCGCCTCACCGCCACCGACGTGCTGGGCGCGGTGCGCGCGCAGAACGTGATGTTCGCGGCAGGCTCCGTGGGCGCCGAGCCCGCCGCGAACGGCCAGGGCATCACCGCCAACGTCTCGGCCGAATCGAGCTTCACGACGCCCGAGCAGTTCCGCGACATCATCCTGCGCACCGAACCCGACGGCACCACGGTAACCTTGGGCGACGTCGCGCGCGTCGAGCTGGGATCGGACAACTACGGCAACTTTTCGCGGCTGAACGGCCAGCCGGTGGCCTCGTTCGGCATCTCGCTGCTGCCGGGTGCCAACGCGCTGTCGGTCGCCAGGGCGGTGCAGGCCAAGATGCGGGAACTGGCCAACAACCTGCCGCCCGGCGTCAGCTGGACCATTCCGTTCGAAAGCTACACCTTCGTCAAGGTTTCGATCAATGAAGTGGTGAAGACGCTTGGCGAAGCGATCGTGTTGGTGTTCTTCGTGATGCTGCTGTTCCTGCAGAACCTGCGCGCCACGTTGATCCCGACGCTGGTGGTGCCGGTGGCGCTGACCGGCGCATTCCTGGGTCTGTACCTGTTCGGCTTCTCGATCAACGTACTGAGCCTGTTCGGGCTGGTATTGGCGATCGGCATCGTGGTGGACGATGCGATCGTGGTGGTCGAAAACGTCGAGCGCATCATGCGCGAGGAAGGCCTGTCGCCCAAGGAAGCCACCCGCAAGGGCATGACCCAGATCACCGGCGCGATCATCGCGGTGACCACGGTGCTGGCCTCGGTGTTCGTGCCGGCCGCGCTGATGCCGGGCAGCGTGGGTGCGATCTATCGCCAGTTCTCGGTGACCATCGCGGTGTCGATGCTGCTGTCGGCACTGATGGCGCTGACCTTCACGCCCGCGCTGTGTGCGAGCCTGCTGCGCCCCGAACACGAACACGCCAACCGCTTCCTGCGCGCGTTCAACAACGGCTACGAACGCATGGCGCACGCGTACCTCGGCCGGTTGGGCAAGGCCGTGCGCCACACGCCGCGCTGGATGCTGGGCTACGCGCTCGCGATCGTGGTGGCGATCGTGCTGCTGTGGCAGCTGCCCTCCAGCTTCGTGCCGCAGGAAGACCAGGGCGAAGTGGTCGCGACCATCCAGTTGCCGCCGGGCGCCACCGTCGAACGCACCCGCACGGTGATGAATGAAATCGAAGGCATCGTCGAAAAGGATCCCGCGGTCTCCAATATTTTCACCATCGGCGGTTTCAGCTTCATCGGTCGCGGCGAGAACGTCGGCATGGCCTTCATCCATCTGAAGGACTGGAGCGATCGCTCACGCACCGCCGACCAGATCATCAACGACTTCAATGCGAAGTTCGCGGGCATCCGCAACGCCCAGGTGTTCGCGATGAACCAGGCGGTGATCCGCGGACTCGGCCGCTTCGCGGGTTTCGACTTCGAACTGGAGGACCGCGGCGGGCTCGGCCATCAGGCGTTGATCGACGCCAAGGACAAGCTGCTCGCCGCGGCCGCCAAGGACAAGCGCCTCGCCAACGTGCACGTCAACGGCATGGAGGACGCGCCCACCGTGGACATGCACGTCGACCGGGTGCAGGCGCAATCGATGGGCCTGTCCGTCACCGACGTGTACAACGCGATCCAGTTGATGCTGTCGCAGGTGTACGCCAACGACTTCTATTACCAGGGCCGCGTGCTGCGCGTGGAGATGCAGGCCGACGCGCCGTTCCGGATGAGTCCTTCCGACATCGGCAGCTTCTACACGCGTTCGTCAAACGGCACGATGGTGCCGCTGTCCAGTGTGGTCAACACGAGCTGGTCGCTGGCCGCGCCGGAACTCGACCGCTACAACGGAGTCGGTTCCATCGGCATCACCGGCACCGCCGCGCCGGGCCACAGTTCGGGCGACGCGATCGCCGCGATGCAGGATCTGGTCGCCAAATACCTGCCCGCCAGCTTCGGTTACGAATGGACCGGGCAATCGTTGCAGGAAATCCTGTCGGGCGCACAGGCGCCGATGCTGTTCGGGCTGTCGATCTTCGTGGTGTTCCTGTGCCTGTGCGCGCTCTACGAAAGCTGGTCCATCCCCGTGGCGGTAATGCTGGTGATTCCGCTGGGCGTGCTGGGCTCGGTCGCGCTCACCAGCGTCCGCGGGCTCGAGAACGACGTGTATTTCAAGATCGGCCTGATTGCGATCATCGGTCTGTCGGTGAAGAACGCGATCCTGATCGTGCAATTTGCGGTGGACCTGCAAAAACAGGGCAAGGGAGTGATCGCGGCGACGCTGGAAGCCTGTCGCATCCGCCTGCGACCGATCCTGATGACGTCGATCGCCTTCATCCTGGGCGTGCTGCCGCTCGCAATCTCGACCGGCGCCGGCGCCAACAGCCGCCACGCGATCGGCACCGGCGTCGTCGGCGGCATGATCGGCGCCACCGTGCTCGGCATCATGCTGGTACCGGTGTTCTACGTGGTGGTGCGCAGGTTGCTGGGCGACAAGTCAGACGGCACCGAAACCGCAGCGGGCAACGACGGCGAGGAAATCCGTCCGTTCGACTGATGGGTGGAGCGGGCTGAGCGGGTTTCATCTCGTAGGTTGGACTGAGCGGCTTCATCGCGAAGCCCAACATTCATGGTGGAACGTTGGGCTTCCGCCTGATGAATCCGGCGTCAGCCCAACCTACAGAATTCAGCCCAACCGGCGATGCTCTGCGGCGAACGAGTCCACCTGTTCGATCGATCGGCCGTCAACGCTTGCGTGCAGCGACCACGATGCCATCCAAGGCCTCGAACTCGTCGTCGGACAATTCGATGTCCGCGGACGCCACGTTTTCTTCGAGGTGTGCGATTTTCGATGTTCCCGGAATCGGTAGCACCACCGGGCTGCGGTGCAGCAGCCATGCGATCGCGATTTGCGTCGGGCTGGCCTGATGGCGCCGCGCGATTTCGGCCAGCGGCGAGTCCTGTTTGGCAAGCGTGCCACCCGACAACGGATACCACGGGATGAATCCGATGCCGCGGGACTCGCAATAATCGAGCACGTCTTCGTACACGCGATACGTCGCGCTGTACCGGTTCTGCACGGTCGCGACCGGAAACACCTTTTCGGCCGCCTGGATTTCCTCGATGGTGACTTCGCTCAAACCCGCGTAGCGGATCAGGCCTTCATCCAGCATCGACTTGATCGCACCGAACTGTTCATCGCGCGGCACCTTCGGATCGATCCGGTGCAACTGCCACAGCGCGATCTGCTCCACGCCTAGCCAGCGCAAGCTCATGTGCACCTGCTGGACCAGGTATTCCGGGCGGCCGACCGGAATCCACTCGTTCGGACCCGGTCGCACCTGCCCGCCCTTGGTCGCGATCACCATGTCGTCGGGATACGGATGCAGCGTTTCGCGCAGCATCGGTTCGGATACCGTGGGGCCGTAGGAATCGGCGGTGTCGATGAAATTGACGCCGAGTTCCGGAACGCGCCGCAAGGTCGCCAGGCACGCCACGCGATCCTCGGGTTCGCCCCACACGCCCGCGCCCGTTACGCGCATCGCGCCAAAACCCAGCCGATGAATCGGCGTCTCACCGCCCAGCAAAAACGTGCCGGCGTGGCCGGCATCGGGAGGAGTCATCGCACGCACCTCGCGCAAGTCCAATCCGTTCCACCATACGCGCACGCAGCGGCTTTTTCATGTCGCGGGTCAAGAGCGCAAACAAAAGCCGCGCGGATCGCTCCGCGCGGCTTCGCTTGAACGACAAGACCGAAGGGATTACTTGACGCGCGAAGCGCCCGGCTTGCTGTTCGCAGCCAGGTCTTCCTTGATGCGCGCGGCTTTGCCTTCCAGCCCGCGCAGGAAGTACAGCTTGGCGCCACGCACCTTGCCTTTGCGCTTGACTTCGACCGAATCGATCGCCGGGCTGTGGGCCTGGAACACGCGCTCCACGCCGGTGCCGTGCGACATCTTGCGCACGGTAAAGGCCGAATGCAGGCCGCGGTTGCGGCGCGCGATGACCACGCCCTCGAACGCCTGCACGCGTTCGCGGTTGCCTTCCTTCACCTTGACGTTGACGATCACGGTGTCGCCCGCGGCGAATGGCGGCAGCTCGCGGCCCATTTGCGCGGTTTCGAATTGTTCAATGATCTTGTTCATGGGTGTGACCCTTGTGTTCCCGTTTGAATTCTTCCAGCAAGTGTTGGTCGTCTTGGCCCAACATCATGTTTTCCAGCAGATCCGGCCGACGCAACCAGGTGCGGCCCAGCGACTGCATCCGGCGCCAGCGCTGGATCGCCGCGTGGTCGCCCGACAACAACACCGCCGGTACCTCGCCAAACTCGTGGCTGACCGGCCGGGTGTAATGCGGGCAATCCAGCAGGCCGTCCGAAAACGAATCCTGCTCCGCGGATTGCGTGTCGCCCAACGCGCCTTCCTGCAACCTGCCGATCGCGTCGATCAGAACCGCCGCGGCCAGTTCGCCGCCCGACAGTACATAATCGCCGATCGACAGTTCCTCGTCGACCTCATGTTGCAGCAGGCGCTCGTCGATCCCTTCGTAGCGTCCGCACAACAAAATCATCCGCGGCAGTGAAGCCAATTGCCGCACCTTTTCCTGCGTGAGCCGCTTGCCCTGCGGGCTCAGGTAAATCACCGGCGCCGGCTTTTCGGCATGACCGGTCGCCGCCTGCCGCGCCGCTGCCAGCGTCTTCCGCAGCGGTTCGATCAGCATCACCATGCCGGGACCGCCACCGCACACGCTGTCATCGACCCGGCGATAACCGCCCTGGGCGTAGTCGCGTGGATTCCACGCTGCCACTTCCAGCAATCCGCGTTCGACTGCCCGGCCGATCACCCCGAAGCCGCTGCACTGCTGCACGAATCCGGGGAACAGTGTGACGACGTCAAAGCGCATCGGTCGTCCCGGTCAATCGTCCTTGGGTCAATCGTCTTTGTCCCAGTCGACCATGATGCGCGCTGCATCCAGATCGACCGCTTTCACGTAAACATCCACCACGTAGGGAATCAGGCGTTCGCGTCCGGCTTCGTCGCGCGTCACCAGCACATCGTGCGCGCCGTTGTCGAACATATGAGTGACGCGGCCCAAGTCCTCGCCTGACTCATTCACCACCTGCAGCCCTTCCAGATCCGTCTGGTAAAACTCGCCGGCTTCCGGTTCCGGCAACGCCTCGCGCGGAACCTGGATGCGTGCGCCGATCCATGCCGCGGCCGCATCGCGATCGGTCACGCCGGGCAGCATCGCGACGATGCCCTTGCCCTGCGCATGTCCGTGCGCCTCGGCGATTTCCTCGATTCGACCGGCGTTGCCTTCGAGCAACCATGGCTTGTAATCGAAGATTGCCAGCCGCGGTTCGGTGAACGATTCCAGCTTCACCGCGCCACGCACGCCGTGCACGCCGACGATGCGCCCGAGCAGCACATGCCGCTCGTCGTTCATCGCATCAGGCGGCTTCTTGCGCCTGCTTGCCGGCTTCCTTCGCCAGCGCGGCGACCTTGTCCGAACACTGCGCACCCTTGGCGACCCAGGCGTTCAACTTCTCGACGTCCAGCACCAGACGCTTGTCGTGCGTGCCGGCGGCACCCGGGTTGAAATAACCCAGACGCTCGATGTTGCGACCGTCACGGGCGCTGCGCTGGTCGGTCACCACGACGTGGTAAAACGGCCGGCCCTTGGCGCCTGCGCGCGAAAGACGAATACGTACCATGATCTATCGACTCCGAATGGAACGGCCGCGGGTCGATCAGACGACGTCCGGGCACGGGAAACGCGCAATTGTAAGGGGAAAGCCGTCGAAATGCGAGGGATTTTGCCAGATCCGTAGGGCGGGAGTAGCGCAGCGCATCCCGCCGTGGGCGGCACCGAAGGCGGGTTGTCACCCGCCCTACAACGCAACCCGTTGCCGTCAGTGTCCCGGGAATCCGCGTCCGCCCATGCCCTTCATCGCGCCACCCATCTGGCGCATCAGGCCCTTCATCCCGCCGCGCGCGAACTTGCCCATCATCTTTTCCATCTGGGTGTATTGCTTCAACAGGCGGTTGACGTCGGCCGGCTGGGTGCCGGAACCGCGCGCCACGCGCGCGCGCCGCGAGCCGTTCAGGAGCCCGGGATGTCGGCGTTCTTTCCTGGTCATCGAGCCGATGATCGCGATCATCCGCTTCACTTCCTTGTCGTTGACCTGCGACTTCACCTTGTCGGGCAGCGAGGAAACACCCGGCAGCTTTTCCATCAGCCCCGCCAGCCCGCCCATGTTGAGCATCTGGTCGAGCTGATCCTTCATGTCGTTCAAGTCGAAGCGCTTGCCCTTGGCGACCTTGGCTGCAAGCTTGGCCGCCTTGTCGGCATCGGTTTTCTGCTGCACATCCTCGATCAGCGACAGCACGTCGCCCATGCCGAGGATGCGCGTGGCCATGCGGTCCGGATGGAACGGCTCCAGCGCATCGGGCTTCTCGCCCGCGCCCAGGAACTTGATCGGCCGGCCGGTGACGTAGCGCACGCTCAATGCCGCGCCGCCCCGCGCATCGCCATCCACCTTGGTCAGAATCACGCCGGTCAACGGCAGCGCGTCGGCGAACGCCTTCGCAGTATTGGCCGCATCCTGGCCGGTCATCGAATCGACCACGAACAGCGTCTCGACCGGATTCACCGCCTCGTGCAGCGCCTTGATCTCGGCCATCATGGCCTCGTCGATCGAGGTGCGGCCGGCGGTATCGACGATCAGCACATCGGCGACTTCGCGCCGTGCGGCATCGACCGCCGATTTGACGATCGCGATCGGCTTCTGCCCGACTTGCGACGGCACGAAACCCGCGCCGACCTGCCCGGCCAGCGTCTGCAACTGTTCGATCGCGGCCGGACGATACACGTCGGCCGACACCACCATCACCTTCTTCTTCTGGCCGATCAGGTGCCTGGCGAGCTTCGCGACCGTGGTGGTCTTGCCCGCGCCCTGCAGGCCCGCCATCAGCACCACCGCGGGCGGCGTCGCGGCGAGATGCAGCGACGCGTTGGCGGTACCCATCACCGCGGTCAGCTCGTCGCGCACGACCTTGATGAGCGCCTGCCCCGGCGTCAGCGACTTCAGCACCTCTTGCCCGACCGCGCGCACCTTGATGCGCTCGATCAGCGCCTGCACCACCGGCAGCGCGACGTCGGCTTCCAACAATGCGACACGCACTTCGCGCAGCGCTTCGCGGATGTTTTCCTCGGTCAGGCGCCCGCGCCCGGTCAATCGCTGGACGGTCGTGGAAAGGCGTTGAGTCAGGTTGTCGAACATGGCGGCAGGTGAAATTCGAAACGACGCATTGTAGCGGGTTCGTTTCCCGCGCCGAGGCGGTGTCACTCGGTCGCGTGATGTCCGTAGCTGAATACGCGCGTGACCACCCAACGGTTATCCAGATGGTGCCAGAGGATCAGGAACTGGGCTTCGCCAAAACACTTCCCCGATTTCAGCCAGCAGAACTTCTGCCTGCCCTGTTCGATCGCACCGTAGTCCTTGATCGGAAAGACTTGCAGGCTGTCCGTGATGAGTTCGCGGCGAAATTTTCCGCAAACATTGTTTTTGGTGTTGGTGATGTAGTCACGCCGCGACCACGTGACGCCACCCTTGTCATGGTAAAATTCCACGTTTGGCGCGAAGTAGCTGGCGTGCTTCTGCAATTGGTCCGGCGAGGCGCAGTGGTTGAAGGTACCGAAGAGATCGGCATCCAGCTTGGAGACGGTATCGAACAAAGCCTGCCGACCTGGCGAATCGCCTGTATCCGGCTTCGCTGCGGCGCCCGATGCGGAAACGGCCGCGACGGCTACGATGCAGGCAAGCGTGGCGAGTGGCTTCATGGCGGTTTCCCCGGTGGGTGTTCAAGGCTTCGCGATGGTCTTGTTGATCCAGCGCGCGTAAAAGGAAACGCGCGTGCTGGACAATTCCTGTCCGCAGGCGCCCCAGCGAAAGGCTCCGGCGCGCATGGCCAGCAGGTCCGACTTCGTTCCGTTCGAGCCTTGGGCGATGCCGGCCAGCTTCCACGTGCCGTGATCGTCGATCAGGACAGGCCCGCCGCTGTCGCCACTGGCCATCATGCCCTCCAACGGCAGGGCCGCGCTGCCACAGTCGAACTTGTAGTAGATCCACTGGTTCTTTGCTGCCACGATCCGGTTGTACGCGCGGCGCAGCTGGGTTCGGTGCGGTGCATCCGGGGAGGCTCCGGTCGAACTGTTCCCGGTCGCACCTTTGCCGAAAATCTCGACCACGCGTCCGTTCTCGTCCGTGCGGCGGTAGAGCTTAACCGGCTCGACGTCATCGACAGGGTCTGCCAGTTCCAGCAGTGCGATGTCGTGCATTGCGGCCCGATACGATTCGAAGCCTGCTATCCACGCTGATGGATCCTCCGTCTTCATGTGTTTGAGCAGCTGGTTCCACTGTGTCCAGCTTTTCGGGAAATCCGGGTAGACGATGATGCGCGCGACCGCCCTGCGCTTGCCGGCGATGGTCACGTAACGATGTTCGGGCATGGCCAGCATCATCTGCACGGCGTGTGCAGCCGTGAGCACCCAGCGCTTCGCGATCAGGGTTCCGTGGGCCTCCATGGGCAGGTCCGCCAGCGCAGGCAACACGTTCGCGGGCACCCGGTATTTGGAGTCCGGAACGTCGCTGCGAATGACGACAGCGTTGGCCGCAGTGGTGACCAGCAGGAAGGCGGGCATCAAGTAACGAAAGCGTTTCATGGTCAGCGTGTTCCTGTGGTGGCTCAGTGTGCCAGGTGAACCAGCTTCAAGGTCAGTGGCTCGGACTTGCCATTCTGGGTAAAGGTGCCAACAAAGGTTTCGCGAGCGTTATCAATCATGCCGGCAACCGTGGCGGCGTGTCCCGGAATCGCGATGTCGAAGCGCACATGCATGCCTTGCTGGTTTGGGGTCACCGGCACGTCCTTGACGTTCTGCGACGGAATATCGACGGTGAAAGTCGGGCTGGCACCGTAGGTGATCATGTGCAGCTTCATGAAGAGTTTGCCGTCGATCTGGCCGGTCCAGTCCTGGCGTGTCACCGGCAAATCCAGCGCCGCGATGCCGTGATTGGATTTCCAGCCGGTGCCCAGGTATTCCATGAAGTTCGCGGTCTGCTGCGCGACATCCTGCCCGAAGCGCTCGGCCACCATGTGCAGCGCAAGATCGACGCCCGAGGTGAGCCCGCCGGCCGTGAAGGTGACCGGATCGGCCTGCACGTAACGCACGTCCTTCACCAGCTTCACGTTCGGGAAATCGCGCGCGAAATTGCCGAAGTACCAGTGATGCGTCGTGGCCGCCTTTCCATCCAGCAGCCCGGCTTGGGCGAGCTTGAAGGCGCCGGTGCAAACGGACATGATCGTGACGTGCTGCGCGTGGATTTTCTTCAGCCACGTTTCCAGTTCCGGGCTGCCGTGTTGCGCGGGCACCACGACGATGTCCGGCGTCGGCACATCGGCGAAGTCGTAATCCGGCGTTATCGTGAGACCGGGATGATTCGCGCCGGCACTGTGCAGCGGCGCCTTGCTCGCAGCCACGGTGTACAACTGATACGGCGCAATGTCCTTGCCCTTCGCGTCCTTCAGCGAAGTGTCCGCGAAGACTTCCCATGGGCCCGCGATGTCCATCACGTTGACGTGCTTGCTGATCGCGAATGCGACCTTGATCATGCCGTTGGTGGGCGGTTTCGAAGCGGCAACGCCGAGCACCGGCAGCATCGCCCACACGGCGGCAAGAACGAATGTTTTCATGGCGCACTCCCGATGGAAGGAGTGCGCATTGTCGTGATTGTCGGCCACGTGTGACGGACTGTGTTCCGACGATTCCGGCCAATCCTCGGGAGGCGTTTGGTTCGTTCGTCATCCCAGAATCGCGAAGCGATGTTCGGGAGTCAGCGTCGCGCATTTCGGATAATCGCGAAAAAGTCACTGGATTCCGGCTTGCGCCAGAATGACGAAGCGTGGCGGTCAGGGTTTTTTCCCATCCCCGAAGCGTTCGCG
>DATEDI010000013.1:0-64645 GCA_035281745.1 Rhodanobacteraceae bacterium | reverse complement strand
TTTCGTCCATCCATGGACGAAAAATCCGTGCGGTCCGGCCGGGCTTGCCGACGCGCCATCCTTGGCGCGGCGGCAAGTGGGCGCAATCCATTGCGCCCACCCTTCGGGCCTGATCGTCCGGCCCTCACCGCAGCACAGGGGCCTCGAAAAAGCTCTGCTTCGACGACGGCCATCCTGGCCTGGCTCAAAGCGAAACCACGCAATCTGCGTTGCGACAACTGCGCGCAGGAAGCGCGCCAAGCAGGGGCCCCTCGAACACGGCGGGCGGACGACGGAAAAGTCCGAAGGATGGCGCACAGGAGGTGCGCCAGTTCGCCGCTGGCACACGGATGTGCCTTCGGCGAACCCCGGCGGCCGCGTGCGAATCCTGAGCACACGGATGTGCTCAGGACGTGTTCGCGGGGTGGCCTTCTCTTTGGTGACTTTCTCTTGGCCACGCAAGAGAAAGTTACCCGTCCGCCCGGGAGGCGGACGGAAAAAGACATGGACGTCGCAGCGTCTAAGTGCAAGCACATGCGCAAGGTGGCCGTGCGATGACCTCTCTCCCCGCGCCAGCGAAAAAAAAGCTCGGGTTGGTGATCGACCTCGATATCTGCGTCGGCTGCCACGCCTGTGCAGTCGCCTGCAAGGAATGGAATGACGGCGGCGCCTTCGGACCGCTGCCCGACGACGATCCGTACGGCGCCGAACCGCATGGCGTGTGGTTCAACCGGGTGCATAGTTACGAAGTAATCCCTCTCCCTCCGGGAGAGGGTGGCGCGCGCAGCGCGTCGGGTGAGGGTACGCACTCGCGCCGAACCCTCACCCCCAGCCCCTCTCCCGAAGGGAGAGGGGAGCAAATCCCCCAGATGGTGCACTTCCCGCGTTCGTGCCTGCATTGCGAGACGCCGGATTGCGTGACGGTGTGCCCGACCGGTGCCAGCTACAAGCGCGCCGAGGACGGCATCGTGCTGGTGGACGAGAACAAGTGCATCGGCTGCCAGTTGTGTGCGTGGGCCTGCCCTTACGGCGCGCGCGAGATCGCGTTGCCGCACCCGAAGATGCCGACTTCCGACGCCGGTCGCAAGGATTCCAAGCGCGGCACCATGCAGAAATGCACGCTGTGCGTGGATCGCATCTACAACGAAACGCTGGACGAGCACGACCGCCAGCCGGCCTGCGTGATGGCGTGTCCGACCCGCGCGCGGATGTTCGGCGACCTGGGCGACCCCGATTCCGACGTGTCGAAGGCGGTTGCCGAACGCGAAGGTTTCGCGTTGATGCCGGAGTTCGGCTACCAGCCGGTGAATCGTTACCTGCCGCCGCGCCCGCGCCGGGATGGCAGCGGGGCCGCGGCGACTACATCGATTTCCGCTGAAGAAACCCTCGACACCGCGCAGCTTCCGCCCCTGCTGCGCTGGCTGGACAAGGCATTGTCGCGATGAAGCCCGCGCTCTCGGTGATTTTCTTCACGGTCACGAGTGGCGCGGGCTACGGATTGTGGTGCCTGCTGGGACTCGCGCTGGCGGCGGGTATCTACCCGCTTTCCGGAACGGGCGTGCTGGTGCCGCTGGGCTTCGGGTTCGTGCTGGTGAGCGCGGGTCTGCTGGCGTCGACGGCACACCTCGGTCGTCCCGAGCGCGCGTGGCGTGCGTTGAGTCAGTGGCGTTCATCGTGGCTGTCGCGCGAGGGCCTCGCCTCGCTCGTGACGTACCTGCCGATGCTCGCCGTGGCGTGGTTTGCATTCATAGGCCACGCCGGGATCGGTTTGCGCGTGGCGGGTGCGCTGCTGGCGCTGGGCGCGCTCGCGACAATCTTTTGCACCGCCAACATCTATCGTTCGCTGAAGACCATCGCCGCGTGGCGCACCCGGCAAGTGCTGCCGCTTTATTTCATGTTTGCGCTGTTGTCCGGCGGCCTGTGGCTGTGGGCGTGGCTGGCGTTCACCGCCGGGGCGGCGGTCAGCCTCGCGTTTCCGCTGGCCCTGCTGGGGCTCGCCATCGTCGCCACGGTGATCAAGGTCGATCACTGGAAATGCGTCGACGCCTTGCCCGAGAACACGGCAGGCCACGCGACCGGACTGGACATGCTGGGCCGGGTGCGCGCCTTCGAAGGGCCGGTTACGGAAGAAAGCTACCTCACGCGCGAGATGGCTTTCGTGCTGGCGCGAAAACACGGCGCGCGCCTGCGACGGATCGCGCTGGTGTTGTTCGGACTGGCGCCGGCACTGGGTATCGCAGTGGCACTTGCAAGCGGCGAAGCGTGGCTTGCGCCCATTGCGGCGCTCGTCACCACCGCCGGGCTGTTTGTGGAGCGCTGGTTGTTCTTCGCCGAAGCACGCCACGCGGTGGCGGCGTTCTTTCCGCAAATGCAGGCTTGAAAGCGCGCATCGCGACCCCACTCTCCGTCACACAAATTTAACAGGCATTCAGTGCCTGACCCGCAGCCTTGCGGGTTTCACCAAGCAAGATCGGAGTGATGCATGAAATTCTCCCGCATCGCCGCGTTGGCGGCGATTTCCACGTTGTGCATTTCCGCGCTGGCATGGGCGGACCCGCCCGCCGATGCCTCGAATTGGAGCGGCAGCGGCGAGTTTGGCCTCGCCAACGCGACCGGCAACACCAAATCGCTGAACGTGGATGCCAAGTTCAAGCTGGCCTACGAGGACGACATCTGGAAGGACGCGTTCTTCCTCGATGCCAACCGTGCCAAGAGCAACGTCAAGACGCCGATCGTGGAGGATGGCGTGGTGGTCGGACACGCCGCGAGCTACCAGACCACCGCCAATCACTTCGACATCGGCGGCTCGCTCGGTTACAAGTTCAACCCGCGTTCGTACCTGATCGGCGCCGCGCGCTATGACCACGACGATTTCGCGCCCAACCGCTGGCAGGAAGTGGCCTCGATCGGCTTCGGCTACATCATGCTGAAGAACGCGCGCAGCGAGTTGTCGTTCGAGGCCGGCCCCGGCTACAAGCGCTACCAACCGCAGACCTATACCGAGGTCGACACCAGCACGACGCCGCCGACCGCGACGGTGATAACGCCGCCGGTGGAAAACGAGGCGATCGGTCGGGGGTTGGTCAACTACAAACTCGCGCTGACCGACAGTGCCAGCCTGCAGGAGACCTTCCTCGCCGAAGTCGGCAGCGAGAACAAGTACTACCAGAACGATATCGGTCTCGCGGTGGCGATGACCAAGACGCTGGCGCTGAAGATCGCGTACGAGAACCGCTACAACTCGAACATCGTGCCTGGCACCAAGCACATGGACAGCCTGTTCACCACCAACCTGGTGTACAGCTTCGGGCAGTCCAGATAGTTCGGGTTTTGGGATCAGGGGCGTGAACGCAGCAATGCGTCCGCGCCTTTCTGTTTCAGAAGCAGCGCGACTTCACGACCCAGACCGACCGGATCTGCGCCCGTTGCCTCGGCGCGCAGCAGGCGGCCATCACGCGCATCGCCCAGCAACCCGCGCAGACGCAGAGTTCCGTCCGCGCAGGTTTCGCACCACGCACCCAACGGCATCGTGCAATCGCCGCCGAGTTCGGCGTTGAGCGCACGCTCGGCGGCGACAGCGCGGCGCGTGCCGCCGTCGTCCAGTACCTTCACGCGTTCGATCACCCGCGTGTCATGCGCGCGCGTTTCCACCGCAATCGCCGCCTGACCCGGCGCTGGCAACCAGTTCGGCGGCGCGAGGCGCGAACGGATGCGCGCATCGAAATCCATCCGTTGCAAACCCGCGACGGCAAGAACGATCGCCGCGTATTCGCCTCGATCCAGTTTTGCGAGACGCGTGCCGACGTTGCCGCGCAAGTCCGCGATATCGACGTCCGGCCGTCGCGCACGCAGCTGGGCACCGCGCCGCAGCGACGAGGTGCCGACGCGAGCGCCCTGCGGCAGATCGTCCAGCGAAGCGTAATCATTGCTGACGAAGGCGTCCGCGCAATCGGCGCGCTCCAGGATGGCGGCCAGCGTGAATTGCGCATCGAGCCGCGCCGGCACGTCCTTCAGCGAATGCACCGCGAGATCGGCGCGACCTTCCGCGAGCGCGACTTCCAGTTCCTTGAGAAACAGCCCCTTGCCGCCGATCGACGCCAGCGAACGATCCAGCACTTCGTCGCCGCGCGTGGACAGCGGCAGCGATTCCACTGTGAGTCCCGGATGCGCAGCGCGCAAGCGCGCGGCGACGTGCTCGGTCTGCCACAAGGCCAGCGGGCTCTTGCGGGTGGCGATGCGAAGGGTTTCGGCCATGCTCGTAAAGCGCAATCGGGAACGCTGCAGTATCGCACCGCGCGCGCCGGGACGCAGCGATTCAGGCCTCGACGCCGCGCAATGCGCGCACCGCTTGTTCCATCTGCTGCGCGTTGGAGGCGCCGTCCATCGGCACTCCGGCCGCAAGCTCGATGCGGGCGCGGAAACGCCGCGGCAAGCGCGCCCGGCCCAGTTTCGAATCGCGCCGGCTCCACATGCCTTGCCACAACCCGCGCAGCGCCAGCGGAATGACCGGCACCGGGCGACGCGCGAGGATCTTTTCGATGCCCGGCCGGAACGGCGCGATCTCGCCGTCCAGCGTCAAGCCGCCTTCGGGGAAGATGCAAACGAGTTCGCCCTCGGCCAGCGCCGCGTCGATTTCATCGAACGCGCGCGCCATGAGCTTCGGGTTTTCCTTGCCGCCCGCGATCGGGATGGCCTTGGCGGCGCGGAACACGAAGCTCAGCACCGGCACCCGGAAAAACTTGTAGTACATCACGAAGCGCACCGGGCGGCGCACGCTGCCCATGATGATCAACGCATCCATGAAACTGACGTGGTTGCAGACCAGCAGCGCCGGGCCTTCGTCGGGAATCCGTTCCAGGCCCTCCGTCCGCACGCGATACAGGACGCTGATCAGCACCCAGTCCACGAAACGCATCAGGAACTCGGGGACCAGCAGGAAGATCCACAATGTCACCGCGACATTGAGGATTGCCGTGACCAGGAACAGTTGTGGAATCGTCAGGCCTGCCGCCAGCAGTCCGAATGCGAACACCGCTGCGGCCACCAGGAACACCGCGTTGATGATGTTGTTGCCGGCGATCACCCGCGACAGTTCGCCCTGCGGCGTACGGCTTTGCACCAGCGCGAACAACGGCACGATGAAGAAGCCCGCGAACAGGCCGATCAGGGTCAGGTCCAGCGCAATCCAGCCGTTGCCCGGCGTGCCCAGGAACGCCAGCCAGTCGATTTCACCGTAGCCCGGCGCCGTGTGGCGCGCGAAATACAGCAGGATGCCGAACACCGTCATCCCGAATGCACCCAGCGGCACCAAGCCGATTTCGACCTTGTGCCCCGACAAACGCTCGCACAGCAGCGAACCGATGCCGACGCCGATCGAAAACAACGCCAGCACCAGGATCTCGACGCTGGCGCCGCCACCGAGATACAACCGCGTGTAGTTCGGCAATTGCGCGGTCACCACGCCGCCGAAAAACCAGAACCACGAGATGCCGAGGATCGAATTGAATACCGCGCGCTGCCTGCTCGCGAGCTTCAGCACACGCCCGCTTTCGGTGATGAAATTCCAGTTGAATTTCAAGTTCGGCGCCGCGGCGGGCACCCGCGGAATCGCGAAGCTGGCGATGAGTCCCAGCAATGCAACGCCGATCACCAACGCGGCCGCGGCCATCCAGCCGGAATGCGAAGCCATCGCCGCGCCGCCCGCGATCATGCCGACCAGGATCGCGATCGACGTGCCCGTTTCCACCAGCGCGTTGCCGCCCACCAGCTCTTCGCGGTGCAACACCTGCGGCAGGATCGCGTACTTGATCGGACCGAACACGGTCGAGTGCAATCCCATCAGGAACAACACCACGAACAGCAGCACCGGACTCCTCGCGTAAAAGCCCCATGCCGCGAGGCACATCGCCACGATCTCGAACACCTTCACCCAGCGGATCAGCGTGTGCTTCTCGTATTTCTCGGCAAGCTGGCCTGCGCTCGCCGAAAACAGGAAGAATGGCAGGATGAACAACGCGGGTGCGAGGTTCGAATAAAACCCGATCTGGCTGGTCGTCAGGCCCAACTGGAACCCGACCAGCACGATCGTCGCGTTGCGGAACGCGTTGTCGTTGAACGCCGCCAGCGACTGCACCGCGAAGAACGGCGCGAAACGGCGCTTGCTGAGCAAACGGAACTGGCTCATGGGTTCCCCTCGTGTCGCGATAGCCTACCAAGCCGCGAGCTGTACAAGGGCTGCCGCGGGCACGAAGCCAAGCGCTTCCACGCGCCGCGGTGACGCCTCAGGGGCGCGCGAGTGCCCGGTGTCCGATGTCGCGGCGAAAGTACGCGCCGTCGAAATGGATACGCTCGACCGCTGCGTAGGCGCGCCCACGGGCTTGCGGCAAGTCATCCCCCAGCGCGCACACGGACAGCACGCGGCCGCCGGCCGTGATCGCGTTGCCATCACCGTCGAGTTTCGTGCCGGCGTGGAAGACCTTTACGCCGGTGCCGAAATCGATGTCCGCGCCGGAAATCAGATCGCCGTTTTTCGGCGTGCCGGGATAACCCTGCGCCGCGATCACGACCCCGAGCGACGGACGCGGGTCCCACTCCACTTCGATCTGGTCCAGCTTGCCATTCAATGCCGACTCGATGAGCGTCGCGAAATCCGATTGCAGACGCTGCATGATCGGCTGGGTTTCTGGATCGCCGAAACGTACGTTGAATTCGATCACCCTGGGCGCACCCGAGTGGTCGATCATCAGACCGGCATACAGAAATCCGGCAAACGGCGCGCCTTCTTCCGCCATGCCGCGGAGGGTCGGCTCGATGATTTCCGCGCGGATGCGCCGCTCGACTTCCAGCGTCACCACCGGCGCCGGCGAATACGCGCCCATGCCGCCCGTGTTCGGACCCGTGTCGCCCTCGCCGACGCGCTTGTGATCCTGGCTCGACGCCATCGGCAGGTAATGCGTGCCATCTGCCATCACGATGTAGCTGGCTTCCTCGCCTTCGAGGAATTCCTCGATCACGACGCGCGCCGATGCGTCGCCGAACGCGTGCGCAGCCAGCATGTCGCGCAAGCTGCGTTCGGCTTCTGCCAGTGTCATCGCCACCACGACGCCCTTGCCCGCCGCCAGGCCGTCCGCCTTGATCACGATGGGCGCGCCCCCGCTCCGGTCGGCGTGTGCACGTACATGGTCGAGTGCAGGTTCCAGCGTGGTGAACACCGTGTAACCCGCCGTGGGGATGTGGTGGCGCGCGAGGAAGTCCTTGGTGAAGGATTTGGAACCTTCAAGCTGCGCCGCCGCCGCGGTCGGCCCGAAGATGCGGAGGCCCGACCCGCGAAACCGGTCCACCACGCCCGCGACCAGCGGCGCTTCCGGACCGACGACCGTGAAATCGACGCGCTCGTCCTGTGCGAGCTTCAGCAACCCATCCAGGTCGGTCGCGGAAACATCCGCATTGCGCATGCGCGGTTCACGCGCGGTGCCGGCGTTGCCCGGCGCCACGACGACCTCGTCCACGTGCGGTGACTGCGCAAGTTTCCAGGCCAGCGCGTGCTCGCGCCCACCGGAACCGATGACCAGAATTTTCATGCTTGTGATCGCGCAGCCAACCAGCCGCGCATTTTAGCTGCCCATCGCGGACAGCAACGCCGCATGCGGCAGCTTGCCCGTTTCGCTGCGCGGCAGCGCATCGACCAGCTTCAGGGGGCGCGGCAGGAACACCGGATCGATCTCGCAACGCAAGGCATCGAGGATTGCGCAAGCGTCGAGTCCCGGCGCGACTGCCAGCGCGGCGATGCGGCGCACGCCCATGGCGTCGCTTTCATCCATCTGGAACATCACGCCGTCGCGCACGCCGGGTACCGCCAGCAGTTTGTGGGTAAGGTCGCCCAGCGATGCACGTTTGCCCGCAATTTCCAGCAGGTCGGTATTGCGCCCACGCAGCCGGAAACATCCAGCGCCGCCGTCGAGTTCGACGATATCGGCAAGCACCGTCGGCTGCAGAAGCTGCGGCCCCTCGACGCGGGTGCCATCGGGCTGAGGATGCAACGTCACGCCGCGATAGGGCGTCCACGCGTCGACTTGCGCCGTACGGCGATGCGCGATCACGCAGGTTTCGGTGGACCCGAACACTTCCTGCACGGGTGCGCCGAAGCGCGCTTCGGCGTCATGTGCGAGTTCCGGCGGCAAAGGCGCGGTGGCCGAGACGATGCCTGAAAAGGCCGGCAGCGGCTGGTTGGCATCGAGCAGCGCACGCAGGTGGACCGGCGTGGTCACCAGTATCCGGGGCTCGGGCAGGTCGGCCAACGCCGCCGCGATGTCCGCCGCGAAGAACGGTCGGCCGGCGTGGATGGCCGCGTGGCCGAACAGCGGCAACAGCACCGAGAATTCGAGTCCGTACATGTGTTGCGGCGGCACCGTCGCGACCACGTGGTAATCGCCGCCTGCCAGCGCGCGCAACAGCGCGTCGTTGTGGCCGCTGGAAATCGCGAGTTTCTCCCAGTGCTTGGGGTTGGCACGCGGCACGCCGGTCGAACCCGAGGTGTAGCCGATCGCCGCCGGCAATTCGCCGACGATCAGCACCGGTGCATCGGCAGACGACGGTTCGACATCGGTCTTGAAATAGAGGTATTGCGGCGGCGCCGGATCGAGCGCGGCGTCGCCCAGCGCGTAGCTGCCGGGGTGCGCTGCCAGCACGGCATCGACCGCGTGCGCCGCGCGCGATGGCGGCAAGAGATTGGTTTGCCCGCGCACCAGCAACGCCGCGAATGCAACCAGGAAGGCGTAGCGATCCTCGCACAGATTGACCGCCGCCTGTCCCGTGGGCAGGCGTGCCGCCAACGCGCCGACGTCGGCCAGGAAATGGTCCACCGTCACAGGCGCGGCTCCGCGCCACGCGATGACGCGCTGCCTCGACGTATTCGCCAGCAGACTCCGCCGTGCGCCCGGGCCCGGGCTTTGCGGTGATGGATGAACGCTCGACACAGGAAACTCCCCAGTCCCCTCAGGCGCGAATGATAGCGCCGGTCACGGCATCCGTGATCGGCGTGGGTTTGTCGAGACCACCCAGCGGCGCGTCCAGCACGCCATCGGGTTCGTCGCCGAAGATCGCGCGGATATCTGCGGCGCTTCGCGCCGGCGGCTGGCCATGGCGGTTGGCGCTGGTGGAAACGATCGGGCCACCGAAGGCACGACAAAGTGCCGCCGATGGCGCATGCGCGGTGACGCGCAACGCGATGCCGGCGTGACCGCCTGCCACCCATTCCGGCACGCGCGACGAGCGCGGAAAGATGAAGGTGTGCGCCCCGGGCCAGATCGCATCGGCGCGCGCGAAGGCGGATTCCGAAGCGTCGCCGATCCACGCGCGCACCTGCGCGAAATCGGCCGCGATCAACAACACGCCCTGCTCGGGTGGCCGCCGTTTCATCGCGAAGATGCGGTCGAACGCCTCGCGGTTGTCCGGATCGCAACCCAACCCGTACACGCCCTCGGTCGGATACGCCAGCACGCCGCCTTCGCGCAGCAGAGCCGCGGCGGCTTCGGCTTCATCGGCATTGAAAACACGCATGGATCAGAGGTCGAATGGCGGCGTGTCGCCCGCCGACGCACCTGCCGCGGGCTTTGCTCGCGATCGCTTTTTCGCGGCTGTTTTTTTGAGCGCGGTTTTCTTCGCCGCAGATTTCTTTGCCGCCGATTTCGTGGTCGTCGCTTTCTTCGTGGCGGTCTTTTTCGCCGGAGCCTTCTTCGGCGCTGCCTTTTTCGCCGCCGTCTTCTTGAACGCGCCCCGCCCGCGTCGCACCGGCGCGGCTTCGATCAGCGCCTTGCACTCGTCGTGGGTCAGCGATTTGGGTTCGCGGTCCTTGGGGATCTTCGCGTTCTTTTCGCCATCGGTGATGTACGGACCATAGCGACCGTTCAGCACCTGAATGCCATCGCCGAAATCGGTGATGACGCGGTTGGCAATCAACTCCTGCTTTTCGCGGATCAGCTCGCGCGCACGCTCCAGCGTGATCGTGTAGGCGCTTTCGTCGCCTTTGATCGACGCGTACATCGTGCCCTTCTTCACGAACGGGCCGAAACGGCCCATGCCGGCCGAGACAGTCTCGCCGTCACCATCCTTGCCAAGTTCACGCGGCAGCTTGAACAGTTCCAGCGCTTCTTCCAGCGTGATGGTGTGCATGCTCTGCCCGGGCAGCAGCGATGCGAATTTCAGTTTTTCGTCGTCCTTGTCCTTGTCGCCCAGCGCGGCATACGGCCCGTAGCGGCCGAGCCGCACCGACACCGGCTTGCCGGTTTTCGGATCGTCACCCAGGAGGCGCGCGCCGGTCGCCTCGCTGCGATCCACGGTTTCCATCTTGTCATCGACCAGTGCCTTGAACGGTTTCCAGAACTCCGCCATCAAGGGCCGCCACTCCTCTTCGCCGCGGCTGACCGCGTCGAGTTCGTCCTCGAGCTTGGCGGTGAAGTCGTAGTCGACGTATTGCGTGAAGTGCGCGGTCAGGAACTTGGCCACCGCGCGACCGACATCGGTCGGCTTGAAGCGGCGTGAATCGAGAATCACGTACTCGCGCGACAACAGCGTCTGGATGATGCTGGCGTAGGTCGACGGCCGGCCGATGCCATATTCCTCCAGTGTCTTGACCAGCGAGGCCTCGGAATAGCGCGGCGGCGGCTCGGTGAAGTGCTGGTCGGTCGCGATGTCGGTGAGCGGAACTGCCTCGCCTTTCGCCAGCGCGGGCAGCTTGCGCTTCTCGTCGTCGTCTTCGGCGCCTTTGATGTCGCGGCCTTCCTCGTACACCGCGAGAAAACCGGGGTCGACCACCGTCGTGCCGGTGGCGCGGAAGCCGGCGTCGGCGCCGCAGGGAAATTCCACGGAAACGGTATTGAGCGTCGCCGGCTTCATCTGGCAGGCGACCGCGCGCTTCCAGACCAGTTCGTAGAGTTTCAATTGGTCAGGCGTGAGATAGGCCGCGACGGATTTTGGCGTGCGCAACGCCGAAGTCGGACGGATCGCCTCGTGCGCTTCCTGCGCGTTCTTGGACTTGGTCTTGTAGACCATCGCGTGCTCGGGCAGGCCCTGCTTGCCGAACTCGCGCTCGATGGTCTGGCGCAGCTCGGCCGTAGCTTCGCCGGAAAGGTGCGTGGAGTCGGTACGCATGTAGGTGATCAGGCCGACGTTGCCCTCGCCGCCCAACGACACGCCTTCGTACAGGCCCTGCGCGATGCGCATGGTGCGGGATGTCGCCATGCCGAGCTTGCGCGCCGCTTCCTGCTGCAAGGTGGACGTGGTGAACGGCGCGGCCGGCCGTCGCTGGCGCTGCTTCGACTGGATGTCGCCGACGGTCAGTTGGCCGCCCGCGGCCTTCAGCAACGCGTCGCGCGCGGCGTGGGCATCGTTGGTATTGGTGAGGTCGAACTGTTCGAACTTCTTGCCGTGGAGCTTGACCAGGCGCGCGCTGAACTCGCCGTCGCGGTGAGCGAGCTTCGCCTCGACCGTCCAGTATTCGCGCGGGACGAAGGCTTCGATCTCCTCCTCGCGCTCGACGATCATGCGCAGCGCCGGCGACTGCACGCGTCCGGCCGACAGCCCGCGCTGAACCTTGCGCCACAGCACCGGCGACAGGTTGAAGCCGACCAGGTAATCCAGCGCGCGGCGCGCCTGCTGGGCGTCGACCATGTCGTGCGAGAGCTTGCGCGGGTGGGCCACGGCTTCCTTGATCGCGCGCGGGGTGATTTCGGAAAACACCACGCGATGGGTTTCCTTGTCCTTGAGCAGGCCGCGTTCCTTCAGGATCTCGCTGATGTGCCAGCTGATCGCCTCGCCCTCGCGATCGAGGTCGGTTGCGAGGTAAATCGATTCGGCCACCTTGGCCGCCTTGGCGATTTCGTCGACATGCTTGACGTTCTTGTCGATCAGCGCGTAGTCCATCGCGAAATCGTGGTCGGGATCGACCGCGCCCTCCTTCGGCTTGAGGTCGCGGACGTGACCATAGGACGCCAGCACCTTGAAGTCGGTGCCGAGGTATTTGTTGATCGTCTTGGCCTTGGCGGGCGATTCGACGATGAGGAGATTCTTGGCCATGTCTTGAACAAAATCCATGGGCGGCGGGGCCGCCCCTATATATAGTGAACGCATGCGCAGGGTGGGCGTGTCAAGCGTGACCGGCTGCAAGCCGCTGCCAGCGGCCGTTCACGGCCGGTGCCACGACGCCTTCCAGCTCCAGCAAAAGCAGCATCGAAGACAACGCGGCCGGGGCAAGGCCGGTGCGATTCGCCAGCTCATCCAGCGAGGCCGGTCCGTCGCCCAGACTGGCGAGAAGTGACGCGTAATCAGGATCTTGCGTCCTCGCGGGCGAATCATGATCCGGCTCGGCTTCGGCGGTTTCCAGCCGCGCCCGCAACCCGGCGCCCTGGGCGAGCGCGGCCGGCCCAAGCGCCTCGATCACCTCGGCCGCGGTCTCGATCAACCGGGCGCCGTCCCGGATCAGCCGATGGCAGCCCTTGGCCAGCGGATTGTGGATGGAACCCGGCAATGCGAACACTTCGCGGCCGGCTTCCGCTGCCAGACGTGCCGTGATCAGTGAGCCCGATTGCAGCCCCGCCTCGACCACCAGCGTGCCCAGTGCCAGTCCGGCAATCAGCCGGTTGCGGCGCGGGAAATGATCCGGCCGGGCTTCGGTACCGGGCGGAAACTCGCTGACGACCGCGCCATGCTGCTCGATCCGGGCAGCCAGGTCGCGATGCTTGCGCGGATAAACGAGATCCGGACCCGTCCCGACCACCGCCACGGTGGGCGCACCGCACTCCAGCGCGGCGGCGTGCGCAGCGCCATCGATGCCATCGGCCATGCCACTGGTGATGGCCAAGCCCGCGCGGCCGAGGGTGCGGGCAAAATCCCGCGCATTGGCGAGCCCCTGCGCGCTGGCGCTGCGCGCACCCACGATGGCAATCTGGGGCGCCAGCAGGGTTGCAGGGTCGCCCGCGACGAACAAGGCGGCGGGCGGCGAGGACGTGGTTTCCAGTTGCGGCGGGAAATCCTCTTCGTCGCAGCGAAGCAGGCGATGCCCCGGCCGCGCCAGCCATGCAAGATCGGTCTCCAAACGTGCGGCATCCGGCCGGCCGATCCATTCGATGGCGGCCCGATCCAAAGCCGCGGCATGGCGAAGCCTGCGGATGTCGCGGCAAATGGCGCGCGCCGATCCCGCTTGCTGCAGCAACGCGCGGATGCCGGCCGCCCCCAAGCCGGGCGCGCGCAACAAGGTCAGCCATGCCAGCAGTTCGTCGTCGTCATGCATCCGGCAAGTGTACGGTGGCCGTCAAACGAAAACGGCGCGGACAAGCCGCGCCGTGGTGTAAGAAATTTCCTCATCGTGCCTACTGCGGTGCTTCGATCGTGTCGCGCACCTGCACCGGACGGATACCGTCCATCACCAGCCCGTAACTCACGTGGGCGAAGGTGCGGAACACCATCACGTGGCCCACGAACTCGGCCGGCAGCTTGACCTTCGGCCCGAAGTCGCGACGATCGGTATGCCCCGTCACCAAATCGGGCACGGTGTCGCCCGGCTGGTAGATCGCGAAGGTGGTGCCGTTGTCGACGCCGTCGTCGCTGCCGACGTTCAGCGCGACGACATCCATCGGGCCCTGCACCGAATCGCCATCGTAGCCATTGGATAGTGCCATGACGTAGGCGTTGGCGGGCGCAGCCTGCGGCGGGTGCGGGTAGAAGGTGTAATCGTACGGCGTGTCGTTGACCGGCATCAGGCGATCGCCGGCGCGGATTTCCATGCTGGCGTTGGTGAGCAGCAAGGTCGCCGGATCGCCGTTCTTCAACACCTCGGCGGTGCCGATCACGCGCACCTCGGTGCCGATTTCGTTGCCGCGACCGAAGTGGCCGTCATTGCGGAAATCTTCCTGCCAAGGGCCGGGCACCAGGTCCACGTTGCTGTTGAGCAGATGCGCGACCTCATCGCCCCTGCCGCCGTCGCCGAATTCACGGAACACGTGGCTGGGACGCACGACGGCGAATCGCTGGCCGACGCTCGCCGCCGACAGGTTGCGCACGTACAGGTTCATGCCCTCGGTGGCGCGCGGCGCGTTCTCTTCCACCGCCACCACGTAGGGCGTCCGGTTGAGTTCGGCCGCGGTGAGGACCCGATAGTCCTTGAGGAACGGTTCGATGGCCGACAATGGAATGGTCGGGATCGGATTGGCCTCGACGCTGGCGCGCTTGGCCACGTGCAGGCCATTCACGTCCAGGTCCAGCACGTCACCCGGGTAAATGCGGTGCGGGTTGTAGACCTGCTGGTTGACGTCCCAGATTTCCGGCCACAACCAAGGCTTCTGGAGGAAGCGGGCGGAAATGCTCCACAGCGTGTCGCCCTTCTTCACCACGTAGGTGTGCGGATGATCGGCACGCAGTCCGACGCCGGCTGCATAGGCGCCGAACGTGATCAGCAGGCCCGCGATAAGCGCAAGCAGTTTCTTAACCATGACCGGCAATCCCCCGATCCCCCGCAAGTTTCGGCCGAGTGTACCCGAATGCCCGGCCGCGGCAAGCACATATTTCACATTTGGTGATGGACTGAACACTCGGGCCGACATTGGTCTCCTGCTACGCTATCCGGGGCGTGAAAATGGCCAAGGGCGGCCCCATTTCCCATGCAGAAATCCGATTCCCGCGTTTTTTGAGCCATGGCCAAACTCGACATCCTCGAATTTCCCGACCCGCGCCTGCGGCTGGTTGCGCAAGCCGTCGAAACCTTCGACGCCGACCTGAAGCGGCTCGCCGACGACATGCTGGCGACGATGTACGACGCGCCGGGCATCGGCCTGGCCGCGACCCAGGTCGACATCCAGAAGCGCCTGCTGGTGCTGGATGTTTCCGAAACGCATGACGACCCGCGGGTATTCATCAACCCCGAAATCCTGGACAGCCGCGGCACCGAAGTGTGCCAGGAGGGGTGCCTGTCCTTTCCGGGTGTGTACGCCGACGTCGAGCGCAGGGAATGGATTCGGGTGAAGGCGCAGGATGTCACCGGCAACGCATTCGAACTCGAAACCGACGGGCTGCTGGCGGTGTGCATCCAGCACGAGATGGATCATCTGGTCGGCAAGGTGTTCGTCGATTACCTGTCGCCGCTGAAACGCTCGTTGCTTTTGCGCAAGCTGGAGAAGCAGCGGCGCCACGCGGGCTGAGCGGCCGGTGCAACGGCCGAAACTGGTATTCGCCGGCACACCGGACTTCGCGGTGCCGGGATTGCGTGCGTGCATCGAAGCGGGTGATGTCGTCGCGGTCTACACGCAACCCGACCGCCCGGCTGGCCGCGGCCGCAAGCTGACGCCCAGCCCGATCAAGCAGGCGGCATTGACCGCGGGCATTCCCATCGAGCAACCGGATTCGCTGAAGTCAGCGGAAGCTCGACAGCGTCTGCGCGGCTACGCGCCCGACCTGATGGTGGTGATCGCCTACGGCTTGATCCTGCCGCGCAAGGTGCTGGCAATTCCGCGCCTCGGCTGCTGGAACGTGCACGCCTCGCTGCTGCCACGCTGGCGCGGCGCCGCACCCATCCAGCGCGCGATTCTGGCGGGCGATGCCGAAACCGGCGTGTGCCTGATGCAGATGGACGCGGGACTCGATACCGGTCCGGTGCTGCTGTCGGAATCGACGCCGATCGACGCCCACGACACCGGCGGTTCCCTGCACGATCGGCTCGCGGAAATCGGTGCGTACGTGCTGGCGGATGGCCTGCGGCGCGCCGTCGCGGGGAAGGTCCTGCGCGCAACGCCGCAGCCCGAAACCGGTGCGACCTACGCACACAAACTCGACAAGGCCGAAGCCAAGCTCGACTTTGCACGCCCGGCAATCGAACTTGAACGCAAAGTTCGCGCGTTCGATCCGTGGCCGGTAGCGGAAGCGGACGTGGCGGGCGAGCGTGTGCGGGTTTGGCAAGCCGAAGCAAGCGACCGCGGTCCAGGGATCGAGGATGGGACGAAACCGGGAGCGATTGTCGCGGCTTCGAAACATGGCATCGACGTCGCCTGCCTCGAGGGCGTGTTGCGCATCCTGAAGCTGCAACGCGCCGGCGGCCGCGTAATCGGCGCGGCCGACTATCTGAACGCGCGCGCGGGGTTGCGCACGGCATGACCGATACCCGTGGGCTCGCGGCCGAAGTGCTGGCGGACGTCGCGCTGCGTGGTGCCTCGCTGCGCGAACACCTGCAGCCGGCACAATCGAAGCTGGTCGATGCACGCGACCGCGCATTCCTGACCGCGCTGTGCAACGAAGGCGCGCGCTGGTGGTTGCGCTTCGACAAGGCGCTGGATGGTCTGTTGCAGCGGCCGCTGCGCGAACGCGAACCCGCGCTGCACGCCTTGCTGGTACTGGGGCTGGTGCAACTCGAAGTCCTGCATCTGCCGCCGCACGCGGCGGTGGCGGCGACGGTGGAAGCGACGCGTGCGTTGCAGCGCGGTGGTTTCTCGAAACTCGTCAACGCGGTGCTGCGGCGCTGGCTGCGCGAGCGCGACGGTTTGAATGCAACACTCAACCGCGAGCAGTCGACACGCTTTGCGCATCCGCGCTGGCTGGTCGAGGCACTCGCGCACGATTGGCCGGACCAGGTCGAAGACATCCTCGCCAAAAACAACCAGCCTTCGCCGCCGATGCTGCGGGTCAACCCCCGTCGCGCGACGCGCGAAGCGGTGCTGCTGGAACTCGCGGAAGCCGGCATCCGCGCCCAGCCGCACCCATGGCTGCGCGACGCCTTGCAAATTGATGCGCATGCAGACCTCGCGCGTCTGCCGGGTTTTACAAAAGGACATTTCTCCGTGCAGGATGGCGCCGCGCAATGCGCGGCCGATCTCATGGATCTGCATGACGGCATGCGCGTTCTGGACGCCTGCGCCGCACCGGGCGGCAAGGCGTGCCATATGCTCGAGCACGCGGATTTGGAACTGTTGGCGCTCGAGCGTGAACCCGCACGCGCGAGTTCCATCCGCTCCAATCTCGAACGCCTGCACCTGTCGTGCGAACTTCGAAACGGCGATGCCGGCGATCCGGCGGCATGGTGGGACAGAAAACCGTTCGATCGCATCCTGCTGGACGCGCCGTGCTCGGCCACCGGCGTGATTCGCCGCCATCCCGACATCAAACTGCATCGACGCGCGAGCGATATCCCGCAACGCGCGCGCGAGCAGGCGCGCCTGCTGGAAGCATTATGGCCGCTGCTGGCGCGGCATGGACGACTCGTGTATGCAACGTGCGCGGTGCTGCACGAGGAAAACGAACGTGTCGTCGCCGGTTTTATCGATGCGCACCCGGATGCGCATCCGGAACCGTGCGATTTGCCCGTCGGGCGCCCAACCGGCGCGGGATGGCAGATCCTGCCGGGCGAAGGCGGGCTCGATGGCATGTATTACGCGGTGATCGCGAAGACGTATTCGTGCGATAGTCCCTGATCGCGGTACCACCCGGTCCGCTCCCGCGCCCGGGCTCATCGCACTTTGGAAGATCGGAACGGCCTTCCTTGGCCTGACTTTCCACAACAGCCGCTTCGATCGGTCGCGGTGGATCACACGTACAATCGTGGCAACTTCGCGCCACGCCGACATGCCGCCTACCCATACCCCTCGCCGCTGGTTCGAAGACGAACGGGTCCAGCTTGCGCTGCTGTTCGTGTTCGCGCTGTTGTTGCTGGGACTCGGCATCGGGCTGCGCGATCCATGGCCGTCGGACGAACCGCGCTTCGCGCTGGTCGCGCGCGAAATGCTGGCGAGCGGACAGTGGCTGTTCCCGCATCGAGGCGTTGAACTTTATTCCGACAAGCCGCCGATGTTCATGTGGCTGGAAGCCTGCGCGTACGCGATCACCGGCGGCTGGCGCGGCTGGTTCCTGCTGCCTTCGTTGCTCGCCGGGCTCGGCAGCATCGCGCTGGTGTACGACTTCGTGCGTCGGCAATGGAATCATCTCGCGGGACTGCTTGCCGCCGCCGCGGTACTCGTCAGCTTCGATTTCACGTTCCAGATGCGCGGTGCCCAGATCGACGGCGTGGAAACGTTCTGGATCACGCTGGCGGTGTACGGCTTGTTGCGGCACTTGCTGCTCGGTCCCGCGTGGCGCTGGTACGCGGTCGGGTTTCTCGCGGCCGGCCTCGGCGTCATCACCAAGGGCGTCGGCGTGATCGCGCTGCTGGTGTTCGTGCCATTCTGGTTCGTGCGCTGGCGCGGCTGGAATGGCGCGCTGCCGGCGCAGGGCTGGAATGCGCGCTGGTGGCTCGCGCTGCTGTTCCTGGTTCCGATCCTGGGTTGGGCGTTGCCGATGCTGTGGTCGGCGCTGCACGTGCACGCGGGCGATCCGGCTTACGCGCGCTACGCGCACGACATCCTGCTCGGCCAGACGGTGTCCCGCTACGCCGAACCCGCGCATCACATCCACCCGTGGTGGTTTTACCTGTCGGTGATCGCGTTCGAATGGCTGCCGCTGTCGCTGGCGATTCCCTGGGCGATCCCCGGCTGGTCGCGCGCGCTGCGTGCGAAAGATGCACGCACGCTGCTGCCGATCGCCTGGGTGGTGCTGGTGGTGATCTTCTTTTCGTTGAGCGGCGGCAAGCGCGATGTATACATCCTGCCCGCCCTGCCGGTCACCGCGATCGCGCTCGCGCCACTGCTGCCCGACGTCCTCCGGCGTGCGTCGTTTCGCTGGGCGTTGTGGGCGTTGACGTTGGCATTGGCGCTGGTGCTGCTGGTCGCCGGATTGGGCATGCATACCGGCCACCTGCACAAGCTTGTAACGTTGGCATCCTCGGCGCTGGACGGTTCACCGCAACCGCTTACCGCCATGATTCTCGGGATCGGCGGCGCGGGCGTGCTGATCGCGCTGATCGCACGGCCGCGGCATGCGCCGTGGGGCTGGTGCGCGTTCGCATTGGTGGCATGGGGCTCCTGGGGCCTGGTTGCCTACCCGTTGCTCAACGGCTATTCGTCGTCGCGCGCGGTGATGGCGCGCACCGCCAGCCTCGTGCCTGCGGGCGATACGATCGGACTGGTGGCCTGGAAGGAACAGAACCTGCTGATGCTGGACATGCTCGACCGCAAGACAGCCAACTTCGGTTTCAAGCTGGCTTGGCATGAACAGTTGCGACAAGCGCTCGCATGGCAGGCCGCCGATCCTGCGCACCGCTGGATTTTTGCGTACGGCAATACATTGGCGCCGTGCGTGCGCGAAGCGGATGCCATCCATGTCGGCCACGCCAATCGCCGCGAGTGGTATCTCTTCGACCGTCGTGCTGTTGTTCCGGACTGCATCCCACCGAAGACCGACGATGCGGGACAATTCGGCGCGTATGAACCCGACGACGACTGATGCCGGCTCCGTCCATCTGCTCGGCTTCGACAATGGCGTCGGGCTGTCGCGCGACCTGCGCCTGCTCGCCGAGACCCTGCGCGCACGCGGTTACCGCGTGCAGCTCACCGACACCCGTCGTCGTGGCGGGCTGCCGGGTTTGGTCCAGCGCGTGAGAGGCAAGTGGCACGCTTCGCGGCTCGCGAGCAGGCAGCGCCATGGCCTCCCCCCGCCGTTCGATTTCGTGCTGATGGAAGAACACATCGCGCCGGCATTCCTGGACGATGCACCACGCCGCGTATTGCTGCCGCATCCCGAATGGTTTTTGCCGCGCGACATGGAGGTTCTGCATCGCATCGACCTCGTGCTCGCGAAAACGCGGGAAGCGCAACGCATCTTTGCCGACAAAGGTTGTCGCGCCCTCTGCATCGGCTTCACCAGCGAGGACCGACACGACGCATCGGTACCGCGGGAACGCGCGTTTTTCCATCTGGCGGGCTCCAGCCGCACCAAAAACACCGGGCCGCTGCTGGCGTTGTGGCGTCGGCACCCCGAATGGCCGCGATTGACCGTGGTGCAACACCCGAAGGAAGCGAACGGCGGAGCGCCGGCGGCGAACATCGAACACCGCATCGGCTACCTCGACGATGCGGAACTGAAACGCTTGCAGAACTCGCATCGCTTCCACCTGTGCCCGTCGGCCACCGAAGGCTTCGGTCACTACATCGTCGAGGCGATGAGTGTCGGCGCGGTCGTGATCACGCTGGACGCGCCGCCGATGAACGAGATGATCACGCCCGACCGCGGGTTACTGGTGCCATGGTCCCACACCCGCACCCAGCACCTCGCTACCACGTTTCACTTCGAAGACGCGGCGATGGAACGGGCGATCGAATACGCGCTCGCCATGGATGATGCACGCTGCGATGCCGTGGGTGCCGCGTCCCGCGCGTGGTACGAGGCCGAGCGCGCGGCGTTGCCGGACCGATTGGATGCCGCGTTGCGCGGCATGGTGACGCCCACGTGATCCGGGTCAACCTGATTGCGCGCGACAACGGCTTCGGGCTCAGTCGCAATCTGCACCTGCTGCACGACGCGCTGGCTGCCGCGGGTTTCGACGTCACCCTCAGCGGCATCCGCCGCGGCGCGCTGCGCAAGGTTGTGCACCCCGTGCGACTGCGCGCCCAAACGCTGGCGCGCCGGGTCGCCGGCCGCGGCGCGCAACGTTGGGACGTCAACCTGATGCTGGAACGCGTGCGACCCGAATACCTCGCCACCGCGCATCGCAACGTGCTGCTGCCGCATCCGGAATGGTTCGACGAACGCGACCGCCAATGGCTGTCGTGCCTCGATCGCGCGTTCGTGCTGACACGCCATGCCATTCCGATTTTCGAGTCACTCGGTTTGAGGACCGAATACACCGGATTCACCAGCGAGGATCGCCGCGATCCTTCGGTGCCGCGCGAACGCGCGTTCTTTCATCTTGCCGGACGCAGCGCCAACAAGGGCACGGACACGCTGCTCGCGACGTGGCGCAAGCATCCGGAATGGCCGCGCCTCACCGTGCTGCAGAGTCCGCGTGCCGCGCGCGAAGTCGTGCACGCGCCGAACATCGTGCACCGGGTTGATTACATTCTCGACGACGAACTGAAGCGCATCCAGAACGCGCACCGCTTCCATCTCTGTCCGTCCGAAACCGAGGGCTTCGGCCACTACCTCGTGGAAGCGATGGGCGTGGGCGCGGTGGTCGTGACGCTGGACGCCCCGCCGATGAATGAAATGGTGACGCGCGAACGCGGCGCACTGATCGTGCCTTCGCGGACCGGCACCCAAAGCCTCGCCACCACGTATTTCTACGACGAAACCGCGCTGGAGCGCGCGGTCGAACGCCTGCTGGCCGCAGCCGTTGCGGAACTCGACCGCATGGGCGCCGCCGCGCGAAGCTGGTTCGAGGACAACGACCAGGCCTTCCGAGTGCGGATCGCTGAAGCTGTCCGCACGCTCGTCACTTGAATCACGGCGCCGAATACATCCAGCGCAGCGTTTCTTCCAGCGCCATCGACGGCGCGAAACCGGTGAGTTCGCGCAGGTGCGCGTTCGAACCCACCAGCCGCTTGACCTCATTGCTGCGCACGAACGCGGGGTTCACCCGCACATCGATCGCGTAACCGGCAATGCGCGTCATCATCTCCAGCACGTCGCCCAGCGAATGCGCGATGCCGGAACAGAGGTTGACGACCTCGCCCGCGGGCGCCTTCCCGACGATCGCGGCATACGCGCGCGCGATGTCGCGCACGTCCGAGAAATCCCGCGCCACGTCGGTGTTGCCGAGTTCGATCACCCGCTCGCCGCGCCGGAAATGCGCGACGATTTTCGGGATCAGGAAATTTTCGTGCTGACCCACGCCGGTGTAGTTGAACGGCCGCACCAGCACGATCGGAAGGCGGTCCAACCACAACCGCGCCATGTACTCCATCGCCAGCTTGGAGACGGCGTAATCGTTGGCCGGCGCCGACGGCGTGTTTTCGTCGACAGGATCAACCACCGCGTTGCCGTAGATGTTGGCGCTGCTGGCCAGCACCACGCGACGTGGCTTCACCCCGGATGTCGCCAGCGCATCCAGCAGATTGCGCGTACCAACCACATTGGTGCGGTAGATTTCGTCCGCGTCACCATGCGCGACGAACGAAATCGCGGCCAAGTGCAGCACCACGTCGGCGCGGGCCTCCGCGACCGCCTGACGGACTGCCGCGCGATCCAGCAGGTTCGCGCGCAGCACGCCTTCGTGCGGCGGATCGCCGTCGTGCGCCAGCCCGACGACCTCGTAGCCGGCCGCTTCGAGTTCGGCCGCGACGTAGCGGCCGGTGAAGCCGTGATAACCCGTCAGCAGCGCGCGCCGCGGTGAATGGTGGGTGTGGGTGCGCATCATCACGGGGCGTGTTCAAAGCAGCTGTTGTGAAAAGTCAGGCCAGGGATCGCCGTTCTGATGGGCGTGGCTTGGGTATTGTCCGGATCGGGTTCATCCCAACTGCAGCGATCACGGACGATCGCACTAAAACGAGACGCCACGTTCGACTCGCTTCAAATCGGCTTCCACCATCATCCGGCACAGGTCTTCCAGCGACGTCTTGACCCGCCAGCCCAGCACTTCGCGTGCGTGCGCGGCGTCGCCGATCAGCATTTCAACTTCTGCTGGACGGTAGAACTTCGGGTTGATCCTGACGACTTCCTTGCCGGTATCGGTGCGGATGCCGGTTTCGCCTTCATCCTTGCCCTTCCACTCGATGCCGATGCCGGCGGCCTTGAACGCCAGCGTCGCGAAATCGCGCACGGTTTCGGTGCGCCCCGTCGCCAGCACGAAGGTGTCCGGCTTGTCGGCCTGCAGCATCCGCCACATCCCTTCGACGTATTCCGCGGCGTAGCCCCAGTCGCGCTTGGCGTCCAGATTGCCGAGTTCCAGGTGTTCCTGTTTCCCGAGCTTGATCCGGGCCACCGCGTCGGTGATCTTGCGGGTCACGAACTCACGTCCGCGCAGCGGCGATTCGTGGTTGAACAGGATTCCGCTGGCGCCGAAGATCCCGAAGGATTCGCGGTAGTTCACCGTACTCCAGTGCGCGAACAGCTTGGCCACGCCATACGGACTGCGCGGCCAGAACATCGTGTGTTCGTTCTGCGGCACCGCCTGCACCTTGCCGAACATCTCCGACGTCGAAGCCTGGTAGAACCGGGTGTCCGGCTTGACCGTCCGGATCGCGTCCAGCAGGTGCAACGCCCCAAGTCCCGTGATTTCGGCGGTCGTGATCGGTTGCTCGAACGACACCCCGACGAAGCTCTGCGCGGCGAGGTTGTAGACCTCGTCCGGCTGGGCCTTTTCGATCAGGCGCAGGCTGCAACCCGGGTCGGTCAGGTCGTACTCGACCAGTTCCAGGTTCGGGCGCTCGGCCACGCCCAACTCTTCCATCCGCCAGAAATTGACCGAGCTGGTGCGCCGGTACGCACCGTACACCTTGTAACCCTTGTCCAGCAGCAGTTCGACGAGATACGCGCCGTCCTGTCCTGACACCCCGGTGATCAATGCGGTTTTCATGATGCCTCGCTGCGAATCCTGCCGTTCGCGGCAACCATTGCCAGCGAAACCCGACCCTTCATTTTGCCAGCCGCCATCCCACTTCGCGACTACGGCCCATCATCAACGCGCTGCAGCAGCCATAGCCGTGCGAATTTTTCGCGCACGTAGTCGGCTTCCATGCACGCGAACAGGAAGCCGCGCCAGCCATCGAGGAACCCCGCGCGCAACACGTAACCACGCAGGAAACGCCACGCGGGATTCACGATCAGGTTGCGCAGATGTGCGCGCCGACCGCTCGCATGCATGTGGGTTGCCATCATGGCGGCATAACGCCGATAACGCGCGAGCTGATCGTCGAGCGAACGGTAAGCGACGTGTTCCAGATCGCCCGCGAGCGTGGTGACGTTGCCATCGACCACGGCATGCTCGTGGATCTCGCGGCCCGCACGCCAGCCGCCGCGGCGGCGATCAAACAGGCGCAGCACCCGGTCGGGATAGGCGTTGCCGTGACGCAGGAACGCGCCGAAATATTCGGTGCTGCGTGCAAAACGGAAACCGGCGAAATTGTCGAACCCGCTGTGGCGCGCCGCTTCGATGGACGCGCGCAATGTCGCCGTGACGCGTTCGTCGGCGTCGAGGCACAGCACCCATTCATGGCGTGCCTGGCCCACCGCGAAGTCCTTTTGCGCACGGAAGCCCTCGAAGGTGTGTTCGATCACGCGCGCGCCATGGGCGGCGGCGATCTCGCGGGTGCCGTCGGTGGAACCCGAATCGACCACCACCACCTCGTCGCAAAATGCGAGCGAGTCGAGGCACGCGGCGATGCGATCGGCCTCGTTCAAGGTGATCACGCAGGCGGTGAGCAGCGCGTAGGTGGACGGCATGGGAAGCGCGCAGCCTCTGGGGGTGACGGTACGAGGGCAGAGGGTAACCGAGCACCGCGATCCACGTCATCGCGAGCGCGGTGCAGCGTTTCGGGCGGAACGATCGCGTTGCGGAAAGTGCAGCCAACATTCAGACCCGCGTGTCGCAATGCCGATATCATGGTGGCCCTGCCCATGGGAGGCCGGCGTGGCTCGGCCACTGTGCAAGCGTAGAAGGAACCACGCGCATGACTACCGTCAATCTGGTTTTCTGGGACAACGGCTTCGGGCTGTCCCGCGATTCCCGGCTGCTCGCCGATGCATTGCGGCTCAATGACTGCGAGGTCACGCTGACGGCGCTCGGCTGGAAACAGGAACATCGGCGGCGGCGCAAATGGATGCGCCCCTACGTGCGCGCGCAGCAGGCGTGGTCCGGGCTGCGCCACCAGTGGCGCCCTCCGCAGGTATTCGATCTCAACATCATGTTCGAGCATCTGTGGCCGAGTGAATTGGTGCGCTCACGCTGCAATGTTGCGCTGCCGAATCCGGAGTGGTTCGATCGGCGCGACCAGAATTTCGTGGGCTCGATCGACCGCATCTGGGCCAAGACGCACAACGCCGCATTGATATTCACGCGGCTCGGTCAACCGACCAGTTGGGTCGGTTTCCACAGCGACGACCGCTATGACCCTGCGGTTCCCCGCGAACGCAAGTTCTTCCACCTTGCCGGCGGCAGCCGCATCAAGGGCACCGATCGGCTGATGGCGGTTTGGCGACGGCACCCCGAATGGCCAACGTTGACCGTCCTGCAGCATCCGCGCGAGGCGCATCCCGGCCCGGCTGCACCCAACATCGTGCACCGACTGGGTTATCTCGACGCAACCAATCCCGCGCATTACGCCGAGTTGAAACTGCTGCAGAACAGCCATGCCTTCCACCTGTGCCTGTCGGAAACCGATGGCTGGGGTCATTACCTCGTCGAGGCGTTGGGGGTGGGTGCGGTGACGGTGACGGTGGACGCGCCGCCGATGAACGAATTGGTCACGCCGGAGCGCGGCATACTGGTGCCCTACGCGGATACCGGCAACATGGCGCTGGCCAAGACCTTTTATTTCGACGAGCGCGCGCTGGAGCAGACCATCGAGCATGCGCTGAGCCTCAGCGACAGCGAGCTGCGTGCCCTGGGTGAACGTGGTCGTGCGTGGTTCATCCAGAACCGCAATACATTCGTGCGGCGGGTGGGCGAGGCGCTGGCCGCGACGCTGCATTGAGCGGCACCGCTACAGCCGGCGATTCGTGGGCGGCACGGCTGGCCTGGGCGGCATTGGCCTTCCAGGCGTTCTTCGCGATGACCCACTTCGGCAAGTGGTTGCGGCCCGAATACGGCGGCGCTGCAGCGCTGTTGATACTGGTGGTGGCAGGCGGAAAACGCTGGCGCGCGTTGCTCCGGCATCCACTCTCGTGGCTGGTGCTGGCCTTCATTGCCTACGCCGTATTGCAAGCCGCATACGTCGCCCGACTGACACCGGAATTGTCCTTCGGCAAGCATCTCTCCTACAACGCCGAACCGATCCGGGTCGGCGTGCTGACATGCGCGATCGGGGCGTGGTTGGCGGAGCGGCCGCGCCGGATGCCGCTGCTGCTGGGCTTGATGGCGGCGGGCTTCGTAGTCGCCGCACTGGTGTGCACACCGTGGGCTCGCATCGATGCGATTGTCGATGGCGTCCTGCGCCTGCGCCTTGGTTATGCCGAGAACATCGTGGGGGAATATGCGGCGATGGGACTCCTGCTGCTGTCCCTGTATGCGCTGTCGCGACCACCGCACCCTCTCCGGCGCAAGAGGATCGGTTTCGCAGTGGTGCTGGTGGCGGCGGGTGTGCCGCTGTTGGCGTGCCTGCTGTATGCGCAATCGCGCGGCGCCTGGTTGGCCGCAGCGTTGATGGTGCCGATCGCCTTGTGCGTCTGCCTGCGCCGCGATGTCCATCGACAGTGGCAGCGTCCGGCCGCCATCGCGCTGGGCATGGCGTTACTCGCCGTGATTACGGCACTGGCCGTCGGTTACGCGCTGGTGGCGCATCGACTCGCCGGTGGCGAAGCGATCGCCGCGGCGCTGGCGCACGGCGACCTGGAGGATCTCCCTTCCAGTTCGGTCACCATACGCGTACAACTCGCCGAACTCGGCTGGCATGCTTGGCAAACGCATCCGTTGTGGGGCATCGGCCTGCGCAGCATCCACCCCTTGATCGTCGCCAGCGGCATCCACATCGGCGGCTACGTGCCTCCCCATCTGCACGATGCTTACCTGCAGGCAGTCGTCGGCTTGGGGGTCATGGGCGCGGGCTTGCTGCTGGCTGCGTTCGCGCTGCTGGTGCGCGACCTGGTGCTGGCCCGTCGCGCCGGCATCGTCGGCAATGTCCTGTACTGGGCGTTGCTCGGGTGCCTCGGGATCATGCTGATCGTCAATCTTTTTGATTACCTGACCTGGCGCTTCGACTATCTGCGTGCGCCATTGGAATTGTTGCTCGGCTGCTGCTTCGCCCTGTCGCTGCGTCGTCGCCGGAGCGATTCGTCGATGACGACAACTCCGCGATAATGGCAACTTCCAATGCCATGCGTGAGTCGGAAGCGCCCGCTGACGACTGCACGAAACTCGTCCGCGCCCAAAGCATGCTGCCCACCTTCGCCCCGCCCCTCGTGATCCGCTTCGGCGCCTTCGGGGACATGGTGTTGCTGACGCCGCTGTTGCGCCTGCTGCACCGCAGGTACGGTCAGCCCTGTCACGTGCTGGGATCGGGCGGCTGGCTGGAGCCTTTGTTCGCAGGCCATCCGGATGCAGGCGCCACGCTCAAGCTCGCCAGCCGCAAGCGTCCCTACTGCCTCGATCCCAGCCAGCGACATCTGGTCGCGCGGTTGCGCGCGCACCCGCCCGGTCCGGTGTACGTGTGCGACGACTGGTCGATCGACAAGATTCGCTGGCTGTTGCAGCGGGCGCGCATTCCGGACGGCCACTGCGTATTTGCGAATCCCGATTGCATGTTGCGAGAGGGTGAACACTGGATCGACCGCTGGCAACGTTTCGGCGCGATGACGCCGGCCGCCTTCGCCGGCGCACCGCAGGTCGACGCACCGAACGCGCCCTGCCTGCACGTCGACAATGCCGACCGCGCCGACCTGCAGCAGTGGCTGCGCGCACACGGCTTCGATGACGCGCCACTGGTGCTGCTGCAACCGGGCAACAAGCGCACCCTCAAACGTGGGCGCGCCGGACAACTCGGTGACGACAAGCAATGGCCGCTGACCAACTGGGTGGCCGTCATCCGTGCCGTGCTTGCGCGGCACCCGGAGGCGAAGATCATCCTGTGCGGGGCGCCGCCCGAGGCTGCATTGCTGCGCCAGATCGCCGGCGCCGCGCATTCCGATCGCGTGCTCGCAGCCGGCGATGAGTTGCCGCTGCGGCGCCTGCTGGCCTTGTGCGAGCACGCTGCCGCGATGGTTTCGATCGATACCGGTCCCGCGCAGGCCGCGGCCGCACTGGGTTGTCCGTTGATCGTGCTGTACGGTGCGCAACCACCATCGCTGTGGCTGCCGCACAGCCCGACCGGCAGTGCCGTCGTCGCCCTCGGCGGATTGCCGCAACGCAACCGCGTGGACCAGATCGCGCCGGACGAAGTGATCGCGGCGTGGCTGGCATTGCCTTTGCGCGACGCCGCGCACACCTGATGCGCCGTACGCATCCATTACAATCGCAGCGCACCACCGCGCATCCAAGGGTCTACTGACGCTATGCCAAGCGAGCCGCGTTGCTTCCGCAGCGGTTGCCAGACGAGGCGCGCGCCGCAGCGCCAGAATGGTTCTCTGGTCAAGGCGCGCACGGAAGTATGGCGGCCGCTGCGGAGCAACCCTTCGGGCCGGGGCCATTTGCCCACATGGCTGCATCATCGCTCGTCCATGTATCGACATACATCTTCCTCACTCTTTCTTGCCCTGCGGGCAAATGGCCGACGGCGCGGCCGCTTGGCATAGCGTCAATAGACCCCTCAAGTGACCGACGCTTCCTACGCCTTCACCGAACGCCTGCGCGCCCTGTTGTGGTGGCTGCCGCTGTATCTGCTGGTGGCGCTGATCACGATTTTCATGCAGCCGCCGGTTCCGCTGCATTCCACCCGCGCGCTGGCAGTGGCGTGGGACATGTGGGCGCACCACCAGTTCTGGGTGCCGCACATCAACGGCGCGCCGTATTCGGAAAAGGCACCCTTGCTGTTCTGGCTGATCCATGCCGGCTGGGCCGCATTCGGTGTCAACGATGTCTGGCCGCGCGTGCTGATGGTGCTGATCGGCGCCTCGCAACTGGTGCTGGCGCAGGAACTGGCACGGCGCCTGTTTCCGGAGCGGGCGTGGGTCGCGCGCTCCACGCCGTGGCTGTTGCTGGCGTTTTCGTACGGCCTTCTATACGGCCTGCAGATCATGTACGACGGCCTGCTGGCGGTGTGGGTGCTGGGCGCAATGCTGTGCCTCGTCACCGGTCCGCGCCGCGCCAAACCGCGCTGGATCGGATTCGCAATCTGCATCGGGCTTGGGCTTTTGACCAAGGGACCAGTGATGCTGGTGCACACGCTGCCAGTGTGGTTGCTGGGTCCGTGGTGGAGTGCCTACGCGCGCGAGCATCGGGGACGCTGGTACGGCTTCGGATTCGCCGCGGTGATCGGCGGCGGCATCATGCTCGCTGCGTGGGTGCTGCCCGCCATCCAGTTGAGCGGCGGCAGCTACACGCACAACCTGCTCTACAAGCAAACCAGCGGGCGGGTGGTGGATGCGTTCATCCACAAGCGGCCGTTCTGGTGGTACGTGCCGTGGCTGGCGGTGCTGTTGTTTCCGTTCGTGCTGTGGCCGCGCATGTGGGCCGCCTTCGCGACATTGCGCAGGCCCTGGTCGCCGGGGTTCCGGATGGCGCTGGTCTGGCTAATCGGCGCATTCGTGATCTTCAGCGCCTTCAGCGGCAAACAGAGTTATTACCTGGTACCGGAATTGCCGGCCGCGGCCATCCTGATGGCGGCGGCGATCGCCGCGCTGCGGGCGCGCGATGAACGGCTTGCGCAAAGTGCATGGCTGGGCGCGTGGCCGCTGGCCATCGGCTCGTTCGCGGTGGCCGCATTGCTGTTCGCATTGCCGTTGGTCGGCCCGGCCCGGTTGCACGGCCACTGGTTGCGCGATCTCGCACCGGTCAGCGCACCCTTTGGCGTGTTGTATTTGTTGATCGGCGTGTTCGTGCTGCTGCCGGGACGCGGCAAGCTGCGCCGCATCGCCAGCGCCAGCCTGATCGGCACCGCCGGCGCGTACGGGCTGTTTGCGGTGGCGCTGTATCCCGCCTTCGACATGCGGCCGGCTTCGAAACTGCTGGCGCACGCCGAAGCCGAAGGCCACGCGATCGGCAACCTCGGCATCTACGACGGCCAGTTCCAATTCATGGGGAGGATGACCAAACCGATCGACCGGCTGTACGAGAGCCAATTCCTGCAGGATTGGGCCGCGGCCCATCCGGCCGGGCTGGTAATCGAATATCCGGAACACCTCGACGCCAATGACTTGCGTTACGCCCGCCTGGTACAACCGTACCGCGGCACCTGGATGGTGATCTGGAATGCACCGACGCTGGCGACGCTCCGCCGTGGCCAGCAACCGCCCGAACAAGCCACGCCTACGGTGCTGCTGCCGGCGCCCAATTACTGGCGGTATGCGCAGGTGCATTGAACGACATCTGGCCGCACTTGCCACGGCCCTCCGGCGGGAGCCCACAATGGAACGCCGCGGCCATCATCACGCTCGGCAATGTCTATGCACTCGTAAATGTACGACGCGTTGCAGCCAATAGCGGACATCTGAATAGGCACGACGAAGGGCCGCTATCGAGCAGTTCGCAGGTAAGTATCCCCCAGCAGAGTCCGGGGCTTTGGCGTTCGTGGGCCCGTCAAAGTTGCCTCTGCGCGACCAAAAATCGGGACCTCGCAACTTCGAACTTTCCGCTTCGCTTCCACCAGCACAAGCCGAACGCGTCGTCGCGACACAACGGTGCGAAATACTCATGGAGCAACGCTCTTTTCGATGCGACGATCGGGAATCAGCCACATGATCGCGACCGTGACGTACAGCGCATCGGCAGCCCACGAGTACGCGAATGCCATCGGAATCGCGACAGCGTAAAGCAGCACGGACAGCTTGTCCTTGAACTGATGGCCGAGCGCCCGCGCCAGTGCGGAGGTTTTGCCGTGCAGCGCAACCAAGGCGCGCACGAGGATGTAGTAGGCAACGCCCGCAAGCAGCAGCACGATCCCGTACACGGCCGTCGGCCACGCGGCGAAATGATTTTCGCCCATCCACGCGGTGGTGAAGGGCACCAGCGTGAGCCAGAACAGCAGGTGCAGGTTTGCCCAAAGCACGGCCCCGTTTACCCGCTCGACCACCTGGAAGAGATTGTGGTGATTGCTCCAGTAAATGCCGAGATACACGAAGCTCAGCACGTAACTGGAAAACACGGGGAACTGGGCCAACAAATTGGCCGAGCCCGTGCCTGCCGGTGCCCGCAACTCCAACACCATGACGGTGATGGCGATGGCGATAACGCCGTCGCTGAAGCCCGTCACTCTTCCCGCTGTCATGGGCCTCTCCGGTTTTCGTGCGCTCAAGGCGCCAGCGCCAACGGGATCCGCCGCAGGCGGTGCGGCCTTCAACACACGAGCTCTTTCTGGAACGCCACTTCCGATCCTTTGGGCCCGGCGACATCGCTCGCACCGTGCAAAAACGCGGTGACGATCGATTTCACGTAATCGTGGATCTGTGCCTCAGGCGGTGGCGCATCGACACAGCCGCCGATGGCCCGGTGCAGATTGTTCCGAAGCATCGCAACGAATCGACGGGCAGCGAGGATGCTGTCGGCAATGTTTATTTCGCGACGGCGGTTTGCTTCCTCGAGGAGGCCGCGGATGCGCTCGATCACGCGCTCCGGGCCATTTGCCCAATACGCCTCGGCGGCACCCTTGAAGAGATGGCTGCCTGCGGCGGCTGCCTTGTGGATCCCGATCACCGCGGGTGTCAGCCTTGCGTGCACGATCCCCTGGCCGATGTACGACAGTATGCTTTCCAGCGACTCGTCCGGCTGCCTCGTCGACGCGCCCAACACGGCCTGGGTGGTCCTGATCGCGACGGTCGTGCAGTGTTCGACGAGCAAGCGCGATACATCGACAACCTCGGCACCCTGCTCCGCCTTGAGTTTTTTGTACAAGCCATGCGGGGACCAGGTCCGGTAGCGACGTCCCAACATGAAAGAGACCAGCACGGCGCAATTCGACCAGCCGCGCGTCTGGCTGCCGTGACCGGGAATCGCCTCGCGTACCTTGATGATGTCGCCGGCCGCGGCCCAGCGCAGAAACTGGACCGCCTGATCGAAACTCAAAACGTTGACCATGTTCCGGGTCCACCACGGCTCCATGATGAGCCAGGTGTTTTCATCCACCATGCGCATTGCAAACACGTGCTTGTGCTTCGCGTCCACCAGGCCGTGCCACCATTGCTTGCGCAGGCCGGGCACGAAGCACACCAACCAGTCCGCCGCTTCGAGTGTCACCGGCGATCCATTGGCGTCGATCTCGATGTCGATGGTTTCCGGGTCGGTGGCGAAGGGAATGAAGATGGCGCGCTCGTCGGTCCCTTGCAGTACCGTTCCTTGACCGGATGCCGGGATCTGCGTTCTCGAAATCAGCTTGCGCATGTCGAACTCCTCGTGGGCATGTGCCTTGATCACCGGCACGTCTTGTCATGTACAAGCTAGTCCTGTGCGATGTTTGCAGGTAGCCCTGTCAACGGACGCATCGAGTTGTGTGGTGCGCAACAATGTTCGCGCGGGCGGCCGCTCGCGCGACTGCGTCAATCGTCGACGCGGATCCTCGGCGTGACCGACATGCCGACGCGCAACTTCGCTGCCATGGCCTGCCCCGGGTTGACGCGGATGCGGACAGGAAGTCGCTGCACGATCTTGGTGAAATTTCCCGTCGCGTTGTGTGGAGCCACCGCGGAGTAGCTGACGCCGCTTGCCGGCCCCAGGCTTTCCACCGTGCCTTTCAAGTTTTCACCTGGCAGCGCATCGACGGTGATGTCCACCGCCTGGCCGGGTCGGACCCGCGCCAGCTGCGTTTCACGATAGTCCGCAGTGACGTAAACGGCATCGAGCGGAACGATCGCCAGCAATGGCTGGCCGACATTCACGAACGCCCCGGTGCGCACGGATTTCTTGCCCACGGTGCCGTTGATCGGCGCGGTGATGCGTGTGTAGGAAAGTTTCAAGTCCGCAGCGACTTGCGCGGCCTGCGCTTGCGCGAGGGCTGCCCAGGCCTTTTCCAGATCGGCTTTCAGAACCGCCACCTGTTGCCGGGCGGCCTGCACGCCGGCGGTGCTCTTTTCCCGGTTGGCTTGCTGAATGCGGAGTTGCTCTTCCGCTTGCTGCATTGCTTGCACGGTCCCGGAGCCGTCCTTGGCCAAGCTGCGATACCGCTTGCGGTTGTCCCTGGCGAGAGTGAGCGCGGCATCCGCAGCCGAAGCGGCAGCCTCTGCCTGGCGTATCACGCTTTGCTGCTGCGCGAGGTGCGACTTCAGGCTGAGGATTTGCGCGCGGGCGCCGGAGACCGCGGCATTGGCCGCCTTCACGGCGACCACGAAATCGCGGTCATCGATGGTGGCGAGCAACTCCCCCTTCTTGACCTTCTGGTTTTCGCTGACCAGAACGTCGTCGATGGTTCCCCCGACGCGTGGCGCAACCAGGGTGAAGTCGGCTTCGATGTAGGCATCATCGGTGGACTGGGTGGATGCGCTGGATTCGGGGCGGCTGAGGCCGACCAGGCCGACGGCCGTGACGATGAGCAGCGCAGCCACGATCGCAAGCTTGGTTTTCTTCGAAATGGCCATGGCGGGTTAGTGGTCTGAAGTGGAGGGCTCGGTTGCACGCGGAGGGGCGGCGTGCGTGTCCGGGGCGGGGATATAAGCCATGCACAACGCAAGGGGAATCAGGAGCAGCGCGAGCACGCCCAGCACGCGGTAAGCGTCAGCGATCGCCAACACGGCGGATTGCTGGCCGACAAATTGCGTGAGCCGTACAGGATCGGGCGCGCGCGGAAAAGCATTGACCGCAAGCGCTGCGTGGTCGAGCAGCATGTCCGAATGAAAACGTTGGCGCACGACAACGAGCTGTCCCACCAACGCAGGCCCGATCAGCAGGCCGAAGCCCCGCAGCGTGTTGATGGTGCCGGACACGAAGGGTCCTTCCGAGGGATCAATGACGCTGGTGCACAGGAACAGCATCGACACGATGGCCATTGGCTGCCCGAAGGCCTGCAATGCCTGCGCGACGACGAACTGGTCGCGATTCCACACTGCGGTCAATTGCGCGCCGAAAAAACAGGCCACCACGATCAGCAGGAGGCCGAGCGCCAACACAACGCGTGCGTCGGCCCATTTCTGGTACAGCACGACCGCAACTGCAGATCCCAGGACCAATTGCGGCAAGGCCACGATCAAGCCGATCGGCGCCATCTGAAGCGGCCGATAACCCTGGATCGAACCGAGGAAGGTGGCCGGCAGCAACGAGCTCGACATCAGCACGACCAGCAACAGGAGAAACAGCGTGAAGCCGATGGCCAGGTTCCGGCGGCCGAGGATCTGCAACTTGATGAATGGCGACAAGTGGTCCCATTCCGTCATCAGATAGATGATCAGCAGGGCCAGCCCGGCCAGCAGCGAGCCGGCAATCAGCGGAGAGTGGAACCAGTCCAGCCGTACGCCCTGGCTGAGAGCGACGGCGATCAGCGCAAGCGCCGCGGCTCCGGTGGCCATGCCTGGCCAGTTGGCGCGCCCGAACTGTTCGGTTCGGATGGGCATGCGTGGCATGCCCCATGCGACCATCGCGCCGGAAATGATGGCCAGCGGAATCAACTGCCAGTACACCCAACGCCAGTCGGAAAGCACGTCGGTCCAGCGCCCTTCCAGCCAGAAGCCAAGATTGGGCGCGAATGTCGCGGTCATCGCATACAGCGCCAGCCCGTGCAAACGGATGGGCAGCGGAAGGAATTTGAGCGCCGCCATCATCAGCAGCGGAATCATCGATCCGGTGGCGATGCCTTGCAGGAAGCGCAAAACCATCAGCAAGTGAAGGTTTGTGACGAGGGGCAGAACCACCGCAACCGCGATGCTGAAACCCAGCATCCACAATACGAAGCGGCGGATCGAGAGCGTGGCGCCGAACCAGGCCGAGAACGGCATCGCGATCAGTTCCCCGGCGCTGTACGCCGTGGCAATCCACGATGCGCCATCGAAGCCGAACCCGAGCGCGCCGCGCACGTCTGCCAACGCCAGCGAGCCGAGCCGATTGTTCAACCCGGCCATCATGGCCGCGATGAAAATGCCGGCGAGCCCCACCATCGGGCGGACAAGCGGATTTGCCGCGGGCCGTTCGGCAGCGTTCGCGCGCAACGCATTGGCCAAGGTTCCGTCGCTCATGGGTGCGCCTGCGATCGGGATTCAGACGGCGACGCAATCGGGGCGGAAGCGACAGACGAGTCTTGCCTGGCCACCGTCTTGCCGGATTGCGATGCCGCTTCGAGTGCATCCGGGTTCCAACCACCGCCCAGCGATTTGTACAGCTCGACCACGGTGAGCGCGGTGTCGGTTGCACTCGCGTTGAGCGTGGTCTGGCTTGCGAGCAATCGGCGCTGCGCACTCAACACCTGCAGGTAGTCGGCAACCCCTTGCTGGTAGCCCCGCCGTGCGGACTGCAGTGCCAGTTCGTTCTGCCGGTATGCAACCCGCAGCTCTCGATGCCGGCTTTGCTGGGCGCTGCAGGCATCGAGCGCATCGTCCACTTCATGCCACGCCTGCAATACGGTTTGCCGATACGCAAGCGCGGCCTGTTTTTGTCGCGCTTGGGTCAATTCCAGCCGGCGCTTCAGGCGACCGCCCTGGAAGATGGGGAGATAGACCGACGGGCCGACGGAGAAAAAGTGCGAGTCCCAATCGAGGAGATCTTCGCTGTCGAAGGCTTCCACTCCGACTTGCGCCTTCAGGCCGATGCGCGGATAAAAGTCCGCCGTCGCCACGCCTATGGCGGCGGTGGCGGCATGCAACCTTGCCTCCGCCCGCTGGATGTCGGGACGCCTGCGTGCCAATTCGGAAGGGACTCCCACAGGTACGCTGGCGGGCAGCGACGGCAACGGCATGGCGTGGATCAATCGAGCGTCGAGCGCACGCGGTTTTTCCGACAACAACAGCGCCAGCGCATTCATCAAGCGGTTGCGTTGCTGGATGAGTTCCGGAATCGAGGCCTGGACTTCCGCCAATTGCGCGCGGGCGGAAGCTGTTTCGAAGTCCGTGGCAACGCCGTTGCGCACGCGGCTCTGGACCAGGTCGAGGAGATGTTGCGCGATGTCGAGGTTCTGCTGCGCGATACCCAGTTGGGCTTGCGTGCCGCGCAACTTCAAATAGGTGCTCGCTACTTCCGCGGCAAGCGCCACACGCACGGCCTCGCGGTCGTACTCCGTGGCTTCCAGCGCCGCCGAGGCGCCCTCGCGTGCACGTCTCGCGCGACCCCACAGATCGATCTCCCAGCTGAAATCGAAACCGAGCTGCCAGAAATTGGTTGGACGGGTTGGCGCGCCTAGCGCGGCGAACTTGCCGTTCTTGCTGAGCGCGGAACGTGCGTAGCTTGCGCCGGCAGCGACGGTCGGCAACAGTTGCGAGGAGGTGATGCCAAGGATGGCCCGGCTCGCTTCGATGCGCTCGAAAGCCATCTGCAGGCCGAGGTTGTCCGCCTGCGCCTTTTGTTCCAGGCCAGTCAGAACGGGGTCATGGAACAACGACCACCACTGCGTGGGAACGTTGGTGTCGGAAGTCGGGATGGCGCCGGGACGGCTCTGTCGGGGCGACAGGATCGCCGCATCCAGGCCGCTTTTCGGCTTGACGAAGTTCGGGCCGACAGTGCAGCCGGCCAATGCGAAGGCACACAACAGAGCGCCGATGTGTAGCCGCAAGCGAGCGACGACCCCGCGCAAAACCCGAACGCCACAAAGTGGGCGCCGGCCATGGCGTACGTTCCACACCTGCTGCGGCTTTGCCGATACAACGATGGCCGCGTGCGATTGCGCGTATGTACCCATGCTGGCTGCGTTCCTGTTTCCGAATATGGCGCAAACATCCCGTGCGTTGTTGCAGCGTAGGCAGCACCGCGCGTCACCGGTAGAGTCGGGAAAGGTCCCAGTACGTTGCGTTTCCGGAAACAATCGCGGAATGCGAGGACGACCCTTTGCCTGTCAGGCAGCGCTGGCCTTCCACTTGTTCGTTGATGCGCTGCAGACGCGACATGGCGGATCGAATGAAGCGTCACACTGTCCGGTGTGCGCACGCACCCGGCTGCCAACCAGTGTTCATCTCCGAAGCCGTGCGCGTGCGGGCACGTATGCAGCGATTGGCGGCGGTTGCGAGGCGTCGGGCGATGACGCTTCCATCAGGCGCATTAGCGATTCGATTCGGTAGCTGGCGCGTTCCAATGCGAGCAACTGGTCGTGCAGGTTCCGGTGCAGATCGCCGGCCTGCGCCATCACCGTCTGGAACTCCTGGGCCAACCGGTCCTCGTGACGGACGATGCGCTCCAGGCAGCTCCTTTCGCTGTCTGTGCTGCCGAACACCATCCAGCAGGCCGCCCGCGCGCGGAGCCGGGCCAAGGTGCCCACGCCACGGCGTGCGGCAAGCCCGCCGGCCAGCCGCATTTGCCGCGCCAGATCGTCTGCAATCGCCGCGTGCAGATCGATCATCTGCGACACGAGGAATCGCACGTGTGCATGGCTCAGCAGCGGCTTGAATCTCAGATACAGGAAGTGGGTGTCATCGAGGTGCGATATCAGTTTTTGCACGATGGCACATTGCTCGGCATTCATGGTTGGACTCCTGGTTGATCCGTGGTTTCCGATCTGATCGGGGTGAACGCGGCTTGGGCGGCTGCGACTTCGATGGCGGTACTTCATTGCGCCGGGAAAGAACGGCGCGAAGCCGCGGAACGCTTCATGAGCGTGATCTGTATCCCGGCGAAATAGGCGACGAGAATGCCGACGAGCAGGCTGGTCCAGCCGGCCACCGCTTGATCCGAAAAACCAAAGACCCACGGGGCGATCACCAGCCATGCACCGAGGCCGACGTTGGTCCATTCCGGACCCACAGCCGGTCTGGCAATTGCGGCGATGGCCGTAATGGCAATGGCGGCACCAAAGGCCACCGCATTCCACGTAATCGCGATGCTGCCACCCCCGGCGAGCCATGGCGACACGCAGAGAAGTGCGCCGAGTACCAGATTCGTCCGGTCGGGCCAGGTGCTGATTGGGGGATTGCATGTATCGGTCATGTTCGTATTCACGATTTCTCTCCAAGGCTTGGTGATCGAGGTGCCGATGGAATGCGCGACCCAGCGATAGAGTGCGGCGGCGCGTGGCAGTCCCAGCGTAGGCATTGATATCGGTTGCCAGAAGACTCGTAGCGAACGGCGATGCGTTGACTGTCCGGAAACAATCGCCGCATGGGCGTGGATGCGCGACGTCGGCAACGTCGCCGCGCCGACATGACGATTCGCGCGTACACGCGTGGCCAGGAACCAACGTCGGGGCGGCGGTCAGCGAACCGGCAGCGGACGATTCAATGCTCGGCGTGGTGTTCCGACCCGGTGATCGGGATGCCGATACTCCGGCAACAGCAGCACAAGAGCGGCTGCAAGGACGCTGCTCAATGGCACGACCATCAAGGCGAACTGGAAGGCGCCTCCGGACAGATCGGCGAGGTAACCCACCAACGGCTGCATGACGAGAGCGCCGGCGATCCCGATCATGTTGACGAACGCGATGACCGTGCCGGCAAGCTCGTTCGGCTGCCCTTCCTTGGCCATCGCGAACACGAGCATCTGGGGTCCGCCGAAGAAGCCGCCCGCGAACAGCAGGATTCCCTGGACCCACGTCGGGCCACGGAGGATGAGCTCCGCGAGGTATGCGAGTGCGGTGAGCACGGCTCCGAAGAACACCAGGTATTTTCGGTGCCCGAGCCGGTCCGAAAGCCATCCGCCAAGAACGCTGCCGACCGTCAGCCCCCAGAAGACCAAGGCGATCAGGCTTTCGGCCGTCACATGCGACACGTGGTGGTCCTTGACGAGCTCCGTGGTGCCCCAAAGGCCGGCGTACACGTTGACCGGCACGTAATACAGCAAGCCGATGATCGCGATGATCCACGTCCGCGTGTTGCCGATGACGGCACCAAGATTCCGTCGCACATGGCTGGTGAAATCGGAAGTCGATGCCGCGGCGGGTGAAGCAGGTTCGCGCAGGAACAGCAGGGCTGCCACGAACAACACGCCCCCGCCTGCAGAGGTGGCGAAGAACACCTCGCGCCAGCCGCTGGCGGCGATCAGATGCGAGAGCGCCACGCCACCGACCGCGGTGCCGAGCATTCCTACCGCCGTTACGCTGCTGGAAAGCAACGCAAAGCGCGTCGGCGCAAACCAGTGATTGACGAGCCACAGCGCCGCAACGAACGCGAAGGATGCTCCGAAGCCCGTCATCAGGCGTCCCGCACCGGCGACTGCGGGTTCACCGGTCAACGCAAACAGCAGCACGCCGCCCGCGCAAAGCAGGATACCCACGAGAACGAAGCGCCTGGCGCCGTAGCGATCGAGCAACAAACCCACCACGATCTGCATCGGTGCGTAAACCCAAAAGAACAGGCTCGACAAGGTGCCGAAGCGGGCGTCGGAGAGGTGGTAGAAATTTTCGATCGATTGTGCGGCGAGACTCGGCTCGATTCGCGTCATGAACTCGTACAGGAAGAACGCCGCTGCGATCGACACGGCAATCCATGCGGTTGCGGAACGTGCAAGATCGCGGTCGCGCACACAGGCGCTACCAATCGGCCCGTGCATAGTCCGATTGGTCTAGCCATGCCTGGTACCCGATCTTGCCGCGCTCGGCATGCGCGCCCGGAAGCAGTACGAACTCATCCAGGGTGGCGCCAAAGTATGGCGCGCGAACGTCGGTCTCGACGTCGTAAGGTGCCTCCATGTCGAGAACATTCCTCTGGATAAGCTCGGACATCCGTACCCGATCCGGACCTGCGATCTCGATCGCGCCATTGAGTGCTGCGCTTGCGGCGACGCGTGCAATGGTTGCTGCGACATCATCCGAGGCCACCGGTTCGATGTACGCGGGTGACAGGCGAATCGTCTGCTCGGCCTCTGCATCGACAATGATGTCGTACAGAAACTCGAAAAACTGCGTCGCGTGCACGATGGTGAATGGAATGCCGGACGCCGCGATCTGGCGTTCCTGCAACGCCTTTCCGCGCAGGTAGGGGCTGTCTTCCAGACGGCCGGTTCCGACTACCGAAAGCGACACATGGTGTTTCACGCCTGCGCGTTTTTCGGCATCGAGGATATTGAAAATGGCTGCCTTGAAGAATTCGAACGCGGCGATGCCTTCGAACTCGGGCGAATTGGTAACGTCGACGACGACGTCCGCGCCAGCCAGGCTTTCCGCCAATCCTTGTCCGGTCACCACGTCGACGCCTGTCCTGCGGGATTCGGCCGATACCTGATGCCCATCCGCGCGCAATCTTGCGACGGCATTGCGTCCGACCAGGCCACTGCCGCCCAAAACGATGATGTTCATGCTTGCTTGCCTCCGGTTCGTTGCGGGATGCGGCGCAACGCGGCATGTTCCCGGCAACTGCATCCTGGGCGGCCCGTTCGCGGTCCGGTAGGCGCGGGGCAGTCACCGCAGTGCTTCCGCCAGTGCATCACTGTGGTTGGGCAGGCTCGCGGCCAACGCAGCAACGGCGAAACGCTCAGTCGGCCAGCCAGAACGCGACGTTGGAAACATATTGCTGCGTCGAACGCAGCGCCTCCGGAGACCTCGCGATCGAACCGCTGGCAGGTTCGCCCCCGAAAGAAGGCCAACCGGTGTTGGAGTCCCTGTTGCAATTGCTGAAATGGTGGAAGCTCGATTGGGCAATGGCGCGCCCGCCGCGCTCCGAACGCTCGAAGGCAGCCGCGATGTCGAAACGACGCCCGGATGACGTGTTTTGGCCCGCCACGATGATCCGCGCGCTCGCTTCGCCCGGCGGGACGCTCACGACACCGTCATGGGGATGCGCCGGCAGGTACTGGATGACGCCGGTCACCGAGTGCCGGTCGCGCATGACGGGATGAATGTGCCCGACGGGCCTGACGCGCTGAAAATCGGCGTCGGCGCCTGCCCGATGATTTGGCCCGACGATATCGGGCGAAGGCGGGTTGTCGGGGCGGCGATCGTTTCGTTCCGGGTTGTTGTTATGGAAGTGGTGCGCGGCGCCAACGCCATCCAGGTTGCAGACAGACCCGCCCAAATCCATGTCGCGCGTGACCAGCAGGCGACCACCCAATTGCCGGAAGCGGCCGATCCCCGCGCAATCGGCAGCCGTCAGGCCGTCGCCCCCGTCCACCGCGAACAGCCACAGTTGGTCGAATTCCAGTTCCGACAGTTTCGAAAGTACCGCGTCCGGTTCGCCACGTCGGCCACGATTGCGGGCGGTCACCCGGAACGCGAGTTGCCCTCGCTGGTCGCGCAAATGAGACAGGAATTCAGTCAAGCGACTGAAGCGCGTGATGTTCCAGTCGTCAGTATCGCCTTCGATGGTCGTTTGTAGCAACAAGTTCTGCATGGCGGCGGTGTGATGTCCGAGGGTGCTCTGCAAAGCCGGAACGCAACGCCGGCGTGCGACAGGCCTTCCGCGGTCGCTTGCCGTCGACCGCGACGCATTGCTGGAAGGTCGTGGTGAAAGTGGCGAGTCGATGCGCGTCGAAGCGATCGCTTTTCCTTGTTGATCGAGTCCGCGCGCTTCAGGCCGCGCGCGCGTTCTCAAGGCCCAAGCCAAAGTCCGCCGGATTCTGCAAATCTTCGGCGCGGATCCTGGCCGTCATGAAGTCGATGAACACGCGCATGCGCGAGGGCATGTGCTGCCGGCTCAGATAACAGATGTAGTGGCCGCGGTCTTCCGGCGCGTACTGCATCAGGCACTGAACCAGCGCGCCGGACCGCAACGGTTCGCACGCCAGGTAACCCGCCATCTGGGCGACGCCCTGCCCATCGAGCACGGCCTGCAGCACCAGTTCCGGATCGTTATAGGAAAGCCTGGCGCGCGGCAGCACCTTGCGGACCTTGCCATCCACTTTGAATTCCCAGTCCACGGGCCGTCCCGCGCCATTGCAAAAGTTGATGCATTCGTGCGTCGCCAGGTCCTCTATCGCGGCGGGCAATCCATGCGCCTCTTTGTACGCCGGCGAGCAGCAGACCAGCATCTGCATCGGGATGATCTGCCGGGCGATGATGTCGGCGTCTTCCATGCGTCCGTTGCGGAATGTCACGTCCACGCGGTCGGACGTGAAATCGGTCGGCTTGTCGCGCAACAGCAGATCGACCGTCACGCCGGGATACGTGGCCTGGAAGTCATACAGCAGCGGCGCGATCACCTTGCGGCCGAAGCCGACTGTCGAACTCACGCGAAGATGGCCGCGCGGCGGCCCGTTGCGCAGATCCATCATCTCCTCGACCGCCTGGACGATCCGGTCGATGCCCGAGTGGCAACTCGCATAAAACTGATCGCCCTCGCGGGTGAGCGCGGTGCGCCGCGTGGTGCGCTGGAACAGGCGGACCTTCAACTGGTCTTCCAGCCGCTGCACATTCCGGCTCACCGCGGAACGACCGATGCCGAGCCTGTCCGCCGCGCGGGCGAAATTGCCCTCGGTGGCGACGGCGATGAAGGCGACAACGCCTGCGTAGGTCGTGGCGAAGCTGGCAGCCAGCGGGTTCGATTGGGAGACCGCGTCAACAGGCGTGGAAAAGTTCATGGACGTGCCTTCGCGATTGAAGGGGGCAAGCAGTTCGATCAAAGACGAACCACCCCCGCACTTTGCCCCCTCGCGCGCGTCCGAGCCAGTTAATGCGTGTCAAAGGTTGTTATCGAAGGCGGTTGTGACGGCAGCCCGACGAGGCATCGTCGAGCTGTGAGCCCTGCCTGCGGTGGACGAGTCGCCGATACCCGATGGGAAGTTCCATATGGCACACACCTGCCTGGAACAGGAGCGCGGAGCTTCTGCCGTCTCGAAGGCGTCGTTGGGTATCCTGCTGCGCTCAGGTCCACGCTCCGGGCGCGTGAACGTCGCCGAGCGGATTGGGAGACGGCTTCAACGGGATGGCCTTGTTCCTACCGGACTAATTGCCCATCCCCTTTTTCGGTCCCAATCTGCTTAATATGCCCACGCGTTCTCCTTGAACAGTTGCACCTCTTCGGGTTCTACTACCTCGCTAGCATCGCTTGCATCCGAAATAATGATCTTCTTTACATCCAAAGCGTTCTTAAGCGCATGACTCGCGATCCAAGTCGACTCCCAAAGCTGAGGGGACGCTCCGTTGACGATCTGGCAAATACGCTCATCACTGTCGAACTGGATGCCCAAGCTTCTTGGTCTCGTGACTCGCTGGAGCCAAATCTCGAGGTAGCCGTTGTAGGGCATCCGCGCCATCTTCTCACGCACCTTGGTCCATAGTTGCGCTTTATCTTCACTTGGCGCTAGGGAGATTAGGTGAGTCAGAATGCCAGCTACAGCAGGGAAAGTCGAAGGGGAAACAAACCCAACGTCAGTTGCTATCGCCACCTGTACTTCGAGGTCGTCAGGCGGCTTCGTTTGCTTCGATATGTTGATGTGAAACTCACCGATAAGACGACGGGGAGCCCCGCTATTCGGGTACTGTTGCCCGAACGAATGTAGCCTGAGGAGCTGCTTTTGTATCGTCTGGGCGTTGGTATCGCCAAGATCTTGGAGGTAAATTCCCGCGCGCTTGTCCGGTTTGACCGAACCTTCCACAACATTTTGGCAGGAAAAGGTCTTTGAAACACCGAGATTCATACCAACAATACGCAACTTGTCACTAACGACCTTTAAGACAATCCCGGCTGTTTCATCATTATTAGAAAATATTCTATAGTCATCTCTATAGCGCAGAATCCGTACGTCGATGCGCCCGTCTAACTCTGCATTGAGAGCTCGTCAACGTACCCGAGGACAATTTCCGCTATAAAATCCATCAGCACGGACCCTTGCGGTATTCCGTTTGTCTGACCGTATCGACCAGCTTGAATATGGCGGTCGATTTTATTCCCAAGCAATGAGTGTTCTCCTTTCGCCGCCTTCGCCTCCGCTAACCCGTGAACAGCCCATGCAATGCTATGCGTGTATAAAGAACCATAACAGTTTGTTACGTCGGTATGAAGAAGGTGGCTAAACTGCAACGAGTGCGCCAGTGATCGCTGTTCGACCATTTGCCACCAGCTTTTTATCTGCATTGCGATGTTCGTCTGATGGTCAACAGACATCACGGGCGCGCTGCAGCAATCAACGATTCCACGCTCGAACTCGCCTATACGCTGTTGGATATGCTTCCAGTTTGCATCGTCACAGATAGTATTGACTAAGGATACGTAAATGGCAGGATGTATCAGTTCAAGTGGACGCCATGCAAGCCTCCCATCCTTATTGGCAAGAAACTTATAATTTACGTTTGGAAGTTCGCTTGGCCAGCTCGCCTTAAATTGAGCGTAGTCTTGATTGACCAGGACCGCTGCAACGTCTGCCAATATCGGCTCGAAGCTTAGATATCGCGGCAAATCTCCATTGAAGTAACTACTGCCCCTCATGAAATGGGCACGGGCTTCCTTACCGGGTAGGTCAATTAACCTCTTCATGTCTAGACGTGTTCCCCTTGTGCCGCCGAACGCCTATTTCAGCCGCTCCAGCGTGGCGCTTTCCAAGAGTATCGCGCGCGAGGGCTGGCGTGACAATCATCGGGATTTGGCGCGCCAACTCTGAGGCAGAGGATTGGTGAGCGCACAGCTCGCGAGTCATGTTGCCGCGATACCTGGCACGGTGTGGTGGGGTGTACTTCGCGGAAAGGCTGGGTTAGAAACGGACACGCGTGGCGCGTAGCCTAGGCTTGCTGGCCACAGCGTGGCGACTGATTGAGGTTATCGCAGATACACATACGGCCGTCGCGGGTCTTCCGTGCCTCTGTCTAGCAATGAGTATGTGCAGTCTATCGTCCGTGGCGCGCGGAGGAAAAAAGGATACGGAAAAATAGGTGGGGCAATTAAACATTGTTAATTACATCCGTTCCCTTATTTCTGGCCCCTTATTTTTGAGCCAACGCCGGAAATCAGTGGCGCGCGGGAACCTGTTCGCCGAATTGACTTGTTGTGGCTGTCCCAACTTAGAACGGAATATCATCATCTTCGAAGCCAACCGTTGATGCTGATTTTTTCTTGATCGCGAACATGTGCTCATTAGTTTCGATCCATGCCCAGCCCGCATCAGTTAATCTGGCTGCTGAAAATGTTTCACCGTTGTAGTTTGTGTCTTCCATAGACTCCACCAGTTGCTTCCTAAGCAGACGTCGCAGCCCTATGCCGAAGCCTACCGATGTAAAGCCTGCGCCTTCTACGTCATGCTGAAGCGAATAGAGGCTCGTGGTGCTGTCCGGAAGCGCGGCGTCACCGGCAAGTGATGCAAGGACTGCGAGTTCCGGCTGACTAAGACCTTCGACGTCATTGAGCTCACTAGCTGCCGCGATCTGCCGCAGGCTCTCGCGCTTCTGCAATAACGCTTCAAGCCTGTCCTTAATTTGGCCTTTCAGACTTTCGAAATCGCTGGACGACTCGGAACTGTAGGTGATGATCGTCCGATGCTGGATGTCGAACGGATACCGTGCACCAGCGCGTTCATCGCAGCAAACCATCACGACAGGGGTGTCGGAAGCAAAAGCGTAACCCAATTCGTACCATACATTCGGATTGTCCGTAGTGATGTCAGCCAGACATATTGCGGACTCGCGAATACCGCCTTCAATGGCCTGGATCGGTACTTCCACATGTGGATCTTGGTCCACGCGGTATGGTTCAAGGCCGGCTGCCACGATAGCCGGCTTGAACGTATCGTTGAAGCGCTTGTCAAATCTACTCGTATCAAACGGCTGGATTACAAAGCATCTCGGCACGCTTTTCCCCTTTTTGCGATACGTCGTAACGCCCAAGCTCAGCCGTAGATTTGCCACGGCTGAGCTTGGGCAAGTAAGTCGGCTTGAGCGGCTTGTTCGGCCACGCTTGGCACGGAGCTAACAAGCGCAACCCCTTTACTTCTCGTAACTAGACCTTAGGGTATCTAGCTTGGTGCGCCCGTGGGGAACTGCATAGTCACCCCCAACGACATCAACCTCGTGCCCATCTATAAGGGGCTTAACTCGACCGTCAAGCCAATCTGTCGTCGATTGATTGCCGGCAGCCTTACGCTCGTAATCATAATCATCCACCTTGGTGCCTGAAGGCGCTCTAATCTTGATCACAATCTCTTCCTTGGCCAGAACCTTTGCCTCAAACTCCGCAACTGAAATCTTTGTCATAATAACACTCCGCGTTGATCCGATAGCGTATGATAGTTTACTAATGTGGAGTTGTCAAGCACTTATTTAGCGGTTAATTCGTAACTGTCAGACCGCTGTAATTTCAGGTGGCCGAACTATTGAAGATACGAATCCAGCGGACGCTGCGATCAGGCGTTTGCACGATACCGGCAACGTCAGCAAGGCTCAGCAAGGCAAGGCACCAACGTTTGCTATTCGACAGCTTTGCGTAGGCGGCGACCGTTGCCCAGCCGAACATCGCTCCGCATGCGGCGCTGTGATCAGCAAACCGTCGAGCCGATCAAAGTCTGTTGGTGACGTTGATCGAGGTTATCGGCGGCTGTGCATCCTCGAGCGCAGCCTTTCTCACCGCGAATACCCATTGGACACGTTCGCACAGCGTCTCATCCGCCGCGCGCCGTACGTGACTTCTTCACGCTGATCTTGCGGCAGGCTGCGCCGGCCGCTGCAGGGAGAGCAGCAATTTCCTTGCGCAGTGCTTCGGCTTGCGCGATCGCCGGATTGCCGAAGCCTGACACGGCGACGTTCCCGAAGGTGTCATCGAGCAATTGCATGGCTTGCTGCGGCTGGTCGTGGCGGGAGCACATGTTGGCCAGGCTCAATGCGGCGCGTTGTTCCCATGCCTTCGCGCCTTGCTCGCGCGCGGTTTCAAGCGCGTGGCGGTAGTACTGTTCGGCTTCGTCAAGCTTGCCCGCCTGTTCGCTGCGATTGGCGGCGGCGCGCCAAACTTCGGCGGCGCTCCACAGCCCTTCTCCGGAGACGACACGCGCAATCATCGCGTCGTCGATCCAGTCGGTGGAGAAGGTGACGAGCATTTCCTTGCGTGGCGCGTCGTACGTGGAGAGCTGATCCAGCACCTTGCGGGCGTACGCGCCTGTTTCGTCGTCAATGCTGAGCTTCAGGCCCTGGGCGAACCATTCGGCATAGTGCAGCCAGCGCACCAGCCCGGTGCGTCGTGCTTCCCCCGCCATCAACCGGACCCAGGCTGCGGCGAGCTTGAACTCGCCGGACCACAACGCAACCGCACAACCGCCGTAGAGCGCGACGCACAGGGAAACGGCATGCCCGATCGTTTCCGCGCGATGTACGGCGTTGCGGGCGGTTTTCAGCGCCCTTGCGGATTCTCCCCGAATCCACAGCACCAGCGAGAGCAGGGTGAGTGCCGACGCCGTGGGCTCCACACCCACCATGTGGGCGCGCGTGCGCCTGAGGGTGCGGCTTATGCGAAGGGATTCCACGCAGTGCTTCCGGGCCGCATCGAATTTGCCGCAGTAAAAACCTGCATAGGCGTGCATGCGGTGGGCCAGATGCAGCGAAGCGGGATCGGCAGGCCAGGATTGCACGACTTCGAGCAGGACCTCCGATTGCCGCAATGCTGCTGCGTATTGCCCGCGGTAGACGTTGTACATGCACTGCCCCCAGCGGGACTGCAGCTCCAGAACGCGTGACTTGCTCGCAATCGCGCCGGCGATGGCTTGATCGCAGGCGGCGTCCAGGTTTGCATCCAATGCCGTGTGCGGCAGCGCGATGATCAGCTTGGTGAGCAGTGAAGCGGTTGCTTCCGGATCGGGCTCGGGTTGCCGCTTGACCAACGCCAGGGCTTCTTCCACGCCTTCACAGTACTCGACGACCTGCGAAAGAATGAACCACAGCGAGGCGGACGCCATGATGAGGCCTACCGCGATCTTTGCGTCGGGCTGCTCCGCCAGGCAAATCTTGAGCGCGAAGCGCACGTCGTTCAGGTAATGGGTGTAGCGGTCGTTCCATTCCAGCCGCCCCAGGTTCGGCAATTGCGCGGTTGCAGTTTTCATCAAGTCCAGCACGAGCAATACGTAGCGCCGCACCAGCGCCGGGCGCTCGCCGCTCTCGGCAAGCAGTGCCGCGGCATGGCTTCGAGTCGTGTCGAGCAGGCGGTAAGGCGCGATGCTGTCGTTGCCGTCGAACGACACCAGCGATTTGTTGGCGAGCGAAATCAGCGCATCGAATACTGCGTCCGGCTGCATGTCGCCGGCGCTGACGGCGATGGCGGAATCGACGTCGAATCGACCGCGGAACAGTGACAGCCGGCGAAAGGTCCGCAGCTCTTCGTCGCTGAGCAGCGCGATGCTCCAGTCCAGCGCCGCCGCGAGCGATTTGTGCCGCTCGATCGCGGTCCGGTTGCCCAGCGAAAGCAGCCGCTCGTCCAGCCTGAGCGTGAGGTCGTGCACCGATTGGACGCCGAGGCGCGCGGCCACCAGTTCGATCGCAAGCGGAATGCCGTCGAGTTGCCGCGAGAGCTTGGCCAACGCGGGGCAGTCGGATTCATTGAAAATTCCCGCCCCGGCGTCCCTGGCGCGTTCGACGAGCAGCTTGACGGATGTAAAGTCAAGCGCTTGCCTGAGCGTGAGGCGCTTCGCATCGGGAACCGCCAATGGCGCGAGGCGCAGGACATATTCACCCGGAACGCGCAAGGGTTCACGGCTGGTGGCAAGGATGCGCAGGCCCGGAATGGCGGTCAGCAAACGGGTAATCGGCGACGCGAGCGAATCGAGCACGTGTTCGCAGTTGTCGATGAGCAAGCCTGCGTCGGTCCCGCCCAGTTGTTGCGTGATGACGTCGACCGGATCGGGCAGGTCGGCGGCGACACCCACCGAACGCGCGATGGCGCCCACCACGTGATCCGGCGAGATCAGCGGGGCGAGGTCCGTGAACGCGATTCTCACGGCAGGCTTCAGTTCCTGGCGCCGTCCGGCCGCCGCGATGGCCACGCTGGTCTTCCCGATACCGCCCGGCCCCACGATCGTTACCAGCCGATGGTTTCCGAATGCCTCGATGACCTTGGTGATATCGACATCGCGGCCCACGAGTTCGGTCATTCGCACCGGCAGTCTTGCGAAACGCATTTCTGGCGAAGGCGCGACGCTCGTCGCATCATCCGGTTGCTCGCAAACGATCTTTCCGTTGAACCGGTAACCGCGCTGGGGAATGGTGGTGATCCATTCCCGGCAGCCGTCGCCCGCGCCGGGTTTGCCGAGAGCCTTGCGCAGCAGCGACATGTGGACGCGTACGCTGCCTTCCTCGACCACCAATCCGGTCCAGACAGCGGCGAGCAGTCCATCCTTGCTGACCAGTTCGCCCGCGCGCTTGACCAGATACAGCAGCAGATCGAACGAACGCGCTCCCAGCCGCACCGTTTCTCCCTCACGCTCAAGACGGCGCTCGGCTTCCCACAGGCTGAACGAGCCGAAGCGCAAGCGGCCGCCGTCACCTGCGAGCGATGCGCCGCGAGGGAACGAAGCGGGGGTGGACGATTCTTGGGAGCGTGCCTGCATGGGGGCTCGGTCCGCGAATCGAGCGGAGCGCCGATCCAACCCAAGAAGGGTACACCCGATGTGCGGCGGATGCACACGCGGCGGCGTCGCCGCGATCCAGCCGTTCGATGCGTATCACGGCATCTGCGGAGATGAGGCTTGACACATTGGTGCCTGCAAAGCAACACGACGGGTCCGGTGCAATGCCTACCGGCCGCGTGCGGCCATGCCTACGCTTCCAGTCGCAGGCAGATGAGCGCCCGCGCCTGCCCAAACCCTTGTGAGGAACCAGCATGTCCCAGCGTGTCGATTACATGAAGCAATCCCCCGAGTTGTGCAAGAAGTTCGTCGAGTTCACCTTCGCCGCGGAGAAATCGTCGATCGAGCCGGCGCTTCGCGACCTGGTCGAGATCCGCGCCTCGCAGATCAACGGCTGCGCGTTTTGCGTGGACATGCATGTCAAGCAGGCCACGATTCGTGGCGAACGCCCGCTGCGGCTGTATCACATTGCGATCTGGCGTGAATCGCCGTTGTTCAATCCGCGCGAGCGCGCCGCGCTGGAATGGGCGGAAGTCCTGACCAAAATCCCGGAGCACGGCGTTGCCGACGAGGTGTATCAGCGCGTGCGCGCGCAGTTGTCCGAAAAGGAGCTTTCCGACCTCACGTTTGTGGTTATGTCGATCAACGCCTGGAACCGGATCAACGTCGGCTTCACCGTCGTGCCCGGCACGTACGACAAGGTCTATGGCTTGGACAAGTCGGGCCTGTCGTGACGCCTGCACGGCGCCAGGGAGCCGGCAGCGCACGTCTTCAACGCATCCACCATCACCCGGAGACAACCATGAATATCCTCAAACCGTTCGTCGCTTCGTTGCTGCTCCTGGCCACGACCGCGGCCATGGCGCAATCCGCGCCGTCTACCGCGCCGCCGCATGCCATCGTGAAAACACTGATGACCAAGCCGTTGGCCCAGCATCCTGGCGAGGAGCTGGTCATGATCAGCGTCGAATACCCGCCCGGCTCGGTCGATCCCGTGCATCGCCACAACGCCAACGCGCTTGTATACGTGATCGATGGTTCGATCGTGATGGGCCTGCGCGGCAGCAAGCCCGTCACGCTGGGCCCCGGACAGACCTTCTACGAAGGGCCCAACGACATCCACGAAATCGGGCGCAACGCCAGTAATACCCGGCCGGCGAAATTCATCGTGGTGCTCCTGAAAAAAATCGATGCCCCGATCCTCGTCCCGGTGAAGTGATTCGCCCTCTCGCGCCGCCCGTCCTCCGCGCACGGCCATGCATTGCATGGCCGTTTTTTTTGGCGCACCTCGGCGACCCTGGTGGTTGCTTCCTGCGCGCGACATCAAGAATCGGTGCGCCCCGCGCAACACAGTACGTACTCGCAAAGATCTACTGCAGCGCGATAGTCGAGCCTAAGTTGTGTTGCGTCATTCCACTTTCCTGCGCGGCTGCATGTCGGCAGCGCATGGACAAATCCCCGACGCGAACACGACCATGAACCTCCATCGATCCCTCCATTCTGCGAATGTCCACCCATTGATGCGCGCGGGCTTGGCGCTGCTTCTCCTGGCATGTGCCGGCACGTGCATGGCCGCGCCCAGAATCGAATTGCAGTTGGGGCGCAGCTACTCGTCCAGCCGTGGAGCAACGACCGCGTTTGCCGAAGGCACCTTCTCCGAACACGCAATCGGGTCCACCCGGCTCAGCTGGGCACCGGACATCTCCGCCGGCTGGATCGATGGCCGCGACGCACGGCGCCATCGCCACGCCCGCTACTCGGTCACCGACTCGATCTGGCTCGTCGCCGCGGGCGCGCGGTTCCGCTACGGATCGCCTGGCGACTGGTATCACCACCTGTTCTTCAGTTTCCAGCCGGCGCTGCACGCGGGCAGGACGCGGGCGCTCAGCAGTGCCTACGAGTTCGTCAGCACGCTCGGCTGGCAGGCCAGACGCCTCAGCATCCAGCTTCGCCATATTTCGAACGGATCGCTGCACGAGCCCAACTGCGGCGAAACCATGTTGCTGGTGGGTGTGCGAATCGGCCCGTGAGCGCGGCTACCGGATCAGCCACCGAACCCTTTTCCTCCAGTGGAGACTGCTGCCATGAACGTCATGCCATCCCGCACCAAGAAGTTCGACTACATCGCAAGCGAGATCACCAAGGCCACCTCCCGGCGCGAAGCCTTGATTCTGGAAGCGTTCGACGTGCTCGAGAACAGCCATCCGTCGCTGTCGCAGGCGGTGCTGGTGTACCTCGGCAACAAAAGGCGGGCATCCCACTGGCTGTGCACGCCCCGGAGTGCGTGGAAGGGCCGGTCTCCCTGCGAATTGCTGGCTGATGGCGATCAGGACAGCCTCTGGGACCTGCTGCAGGGATACGAGGACAGCGCCGCCAGCCAACCTTTCCAGGCTTGAACGCCCATCCCGCGGCGCATGGATTGTTGCATCCCGGACAACATCACGAGGCCATCGGCGGGTCTACCGGTGGCCAAGGCCGATACCTAGCATGAAACCTCGATTCGTCACCAGTGCAACCGCACTACGGAGGTATCTCATGAAAATCGTTGTCATCGGCGGCACGGGACTCATCGGAAGCAGGACGGTCGCACGGTTGCGCCAGCAGGGGCACGATGCCATTGCGGCGGCGCCCAATACGGGGGTCAACACGATCACGGGTGAAGGACTCGACGCGGCGATGGTCGGGACCGACGTGGTCGTCGATCTCGCCAACGCGCCGTCCTGGGAAGAACCCGCCGTACTCGATTTCTTCGAGACATCCGGGCGCAATCTCTTCGCCGCGGAAAAGAAGGCCGGGGTGAAATACCACGTGGCCCTGTCCGTGGTCGGGGCGGACCGCCTCACCGCGATTCCCTACATGCGCGGCAAGATCCTGCAGGAACAATTGATTCGTGCGTCGGGCGTGCCGTACACGATCATCCACTCCACGCAATTTTTCGAGTTCCTCAATGGCATCGCCAGCGACGGGGCGGGCGACAAGGAAATCCGCTTGTCGACGGGCTTGATCCAGCCGATCGCGGCGGACGACGTCGCCGACGCGGTCACGCATCACGCCCTGGCGCCTGCCATCAACGGCATGGTCGAGATCGGCGGTCCGGACAAGTTTCCGCTGGCCGACCTCGTGCGCATGTTCCTGGAGCTCATCGGCGACAAGCGCAAGGTGATCGGCGATCCGAACGCGCCGTATTTCGGCGCCGTGTTGAAGACCGATGACCTGGTGGCCGGGCCCGATGCGCATCTCGGCAAGCTGAATTTCCACGCCTGGTTTGTCCAGTCTCAAAAAACGCGTCACGCCGCTGCGGCGTGACGCATGGTTTGCCACGTGGCTCGGGTGCGGAACCCCGCGTTCCCGGCGACGAGACCCCGTCCGGCTGGTAACAGGCCGGATGCACACCGCAGGCTGCACCTCCCCCTTGGGTGCGCCGCAGCGTGTGCCGGCCGGGCCGGAACGCCGCATCGGCCACATGGCAATTATTTATTCGGCGGCCTGAGTCCAGGCCGCCCCACCACCTTTTCGAAGGCGCAGCAATGGAGGCAAGACAATGACACTGCGCACGAATTTCCAGAGCTGGATGGACGAACGCGCCCCGGGCGTCGATCGCATGATCAAAAAGCATGTGACCGAATACTACGCACCCAAGAACTTCAACTTCTGGTACTACTTCGGCACCTGCAGCCTGGTAGTGCTGGTCAACCAGATCGTGACCGGCATCTTCCTTGCCATGAACTACACCCCGACCGTAGCGGGTGCGTTCAATTCGGTGCAGTACATCATGCGCGACGTCCATTGGGGCTGGCTGATCCGCTACATGCATACGACCGGCGCCTCGTTGTTCTTCGTGGCGGTTTACCTGCACATGTTCCGCGGTGTCATGTACGGCTCGTTCAAGCGGCCCAGGGAGCTGGTGTGGCTTCTCGGCATGCTGGTTTTCCTGTTGCTGATGGCCGAGGCATTCATGGGTTACGTATTGCCCTGGGGCAACATGTCGTACTGGGGCGCCAAGGTCATCATCACGCTGTTCAGCACAGTTCCCTTCATCGGACACGATCTGGTGGTGTGGATCATGGGCGCGCTCGTGCCGGGCGACGCAACCTTGAACCGCTTTTTCGCGCTGCACGTGATCGCGCTGCCGTTGGCGCTGCTGCTGTTGGTGGTATTGCATATCCTGGCGCTGCACGAGGTGGGCTCCAACAATCCGGACGGCATCGAGATCAAGAAGGGTCCCAAGGGCAACCGCTGGAACAAGCTCAAACCCGCGGATGGCATTCCGTTCCATCCGTACTACAGCGTCCACGACATTTTTGCCGCAGGCGTCTTCATCACCCTCGGGGCATTCATCATATTTTTTGCACCCATGGTCGGCGGCTGGTTCCTGGAGCCCGACAATTTCGTGGCGGCGAATGCGCTGGTCACGCCTTCGGACATCAAGCCGGTGTGGTACTTCACGCCGTTCTACGCAATCCTGCGCATGGTTCCGTCATTCTGGGGCACCGCGGTCTGGGGCGTGCTGGCCATGGCCACCTCCATCCTGTTGCTGCTGGCGCTGCCGTGGATCGACCGCGGCGTTGTTCGTTCGGTTCGCTACCGAGGATCGGGCTTCCGCATCGCACTCGGCGTTTTCGTGGCGTGCTTCCTGGGCCTCGGACTGGTGGGAGCCGGCGTTATTGCCAATGTCATCCATGCAACTTTTCCGGGCGCCAATGTCACGATCTGGGAAAGCGTTTTTGGGCGTCTGATGGTGCTCGGCTATTTTGGATTCTTCGTGTTCCTGTGGATCTACACGCAATTCCACCTCGAGCGAACCAAACCCGTTCCCGCGCGCTTGACCTTCGATCATTGATGCGCCGGGCATCCTTTGCTTTCGAGCAGAACAGGGGCACACCATGAGTGATCTGAAACCACCACCCATTTCGATGCTGGACAAACAGCACGGAATGGAATTCGTGCCGCTTTACACGGGAACCGTGCGCGCCACTGGCGGCGAGGCCCGACATGGCCGCGCTTCGGGAGTGGCTCGCTCGGACGACGGTGCGCTCGACGTGCAGCTGCGCATGCCGAAAGAGTGGGGCGGCCGCGGCGGCGGCACCAATCCGGAACAACTTTTCGCGGCGGGCTTCGCATCGTGCTTCCATGGCGCGCTGAGCCTGCTGGCGGCGCGCGCGAAGGTGCCCATTCCCGACGCCGACGTGGTGGCCGCCGTCACGTTCGGCCGCGATCCAGTCGATGGCTACTTCACGTTGAAGGCGGAAATCCATGTGAGCCTGCCGGGTGTCGACCGGGCCATTGCCGGCGAGCTGCTGCGCAACACCGAGCGCATTTGTCCTTACGCCAAGATGGCCAAAGCCGGCATCGAGTGCGTGATTACGCTCGACACGTGATCGAGCGGAGGCGCCCGCATCCAATCGTTTTGCGCGGGATGACTTTGGCGGATTGATGCCGGCCGGGCAACGTGACATCTCCTTGCCCGGAGCTACCGCCGGGCGGCATGCATCGCCACCCTTTGCCGCGCCGGAGTCAGAGCGGCCACCGGCAAATCCTCCCACCCAAGCGGAGACACCGACATGAGTTCGATCACCACCAAAGACGGCACCGAGATTTACTACAAGGACTGGGGCTCCGGCCAACCGATCGTGTTTCATCACGGCTGGCCGCTTTCCGGCGACGACTGGGATACCCAGATGCTCTACTTCCTGCAGCGAGGCTATCGTGTCATCGCGCACGACCGTCGCGGGCATGGACGATCGGCCCAAGTGAGTGACGGGCACGACATGGACCACTATGCCGCCGACGTCGCGGCCGTGGTCGAGCATCTGGATCTAAGGGACGCCATCCACGTGGGTCACTCAACCGGTGGCGGCGAAGCCGCGCACTATGTGGCACGCCACGGCGCGGGCCGTGTTGCCAAGCTGGTGCTGGTCAGTGCGGTACCGCCGTTGATGCTGAAGACGTCCGCCAATCCCGGCGGATTGCCGATCGAAGTGTTCGACGGTTTGCGGGCTGCACTGACCTCCAATCGTGCCGCGTTCTACCGCGACTTTGCGGCCGGTCCGTTCTACGGTTTCAATCGCCCCGACGCCAAAGTGGTGCCCGCCGTCGTCGACAACTGGTGGCGCCAAGGCATGATGGGTGGCGCCAAGGCGCATTACGACGGCATCAAGGCGTTCTCGGAAACCGACTTCACCGATGACCTCAAGTCGATCGACGTGCCCGCGCTGGTGATGCATGGCGACGACGACCAGGTCGTGCCCATCGCCGACTCGGCGCCACTTTCGGCGAAGCTGCTGAAGCGCGGCACGCTGAAGATCTACAAGGGTTTTCCGCACGGCATGCTCACGGTCAATGCCGACGTCCTCAATCGCGACTTGCTGGCGTTTTTCCGCAGCTGAGCAGGGAAGAGATCGCAAGCCACGCGCGCGGATTGCTGTCGGCAGGTCAACACGGCAGCAGTCTGGGCGGGCCTACTGCCGCGGCGTGCGCATTCGTATCCTCGCTGGAAAGGCAACACGCGAGGCATGGGCCATGAATGACAACCACTACGACGTAATCGTGATCGGCTCCGGGCCGGGCGGCGCCAGCTTGGCACACCGGTTGGCACAGTCGGGCAAGCGCATCCTGATCCTCGAACGCGGCGGCTGGCTGCCGCGTGCCGCGGCAAACTGGGATCCGCGCAAGGTGTTTGTCGAGAATGCCTACCGGGCCCCCGAAATCTGGTTCGACAAGGCCGGCAAGGCATTCCATCCCGGCCTGCACTATTTCGTCGGCGGCAATTCCAAGGTGTACGGTGCAGCGCTGTTCCGGCTGCGCGAGCGCGACTTCGAAACGTTGCAGCATGCCGACGGCGTGTCGCCGGAATGGCCATTGAAGTACGACGTGTTCGAGCCGTATTACGACGAGGCCGAAAGGCTATTCCACGTGCACGGCGCAGCCGGTGAGGATCCGAACGAGCCGCACCGGAACGGACCTTTTCCGCATCCGCCGGTTTCGCATGAGCCGCGCATCGGCGAGATTTCCGACACCTTCCTGAATCGCGGCCTGCATCCATTCCACATGCCGCTCGGCATCCTGCTGGACGAGAAGGACGGCACGGCATCGCGCCGGAGCCCCTGCATCCGCTGCAATGCGTTCGACGGCTATCCGTGTTTCATGAACGGCAAGGCCGACGCGGAGGTCGTGTGCATCGATCCGATGCTGGATGTCCATTCCAACGTCACCTTGCTGACCGGCGCCTACGTGACGCGGCTCGATACCGATCACTCGGGAAGAAGCGTGAGCGCGGTGCGGGTGGAACGCAATGGCGAACACGAAACCTATGGGGCCGACATCGTGGTGGTCGCGTGCGGTGCGCTGTCGTCGGCGCTATTGCTGTTGCGCTCGACCAACGACAAGCACCCGCACGGACTCGCCAATGGCTCCGACCAAGTCGGCCGCAACTACATGCGACACAACCAGTCGGTACTGATGGCGGTCTCGATCGAGCCGAACGACACGGTGTTCCAGAAGACGCTCGGCGTGAGCGATTTCTATTTTGGTGATGGCGACTGGAACTACCCCATCGGCCTGATCCAGATGGTCGGAAAATCGCATCCCGACACCGTCCGCGGCGAGGCGCTGCCGGGATGGCTGGAGTGGCTGCCCGAACAACCCTTCGAGTACCTGGCACGGCACTCGCTTGATTTCTGGTTGTCGAGCGAGGACCTGCCGCGGCCCGAAAATCGCATTCGCTACGATCGCGACCGGGTCGTGGTGGAACAGACCGACAACAACATGGAAGCACTGCACCGATTGCGCGCAAAGCTCGAAATGCTGTTGCGGCCCATGGGTGCGCACCCGCAATTGATCGAACGCAAGCTTTACCTCGGCAAGGACATTCCGATCGGCGGAACCGCACACCAGGCCGGCACCGCGCGTTTCGGCGTCGACCCGAAAACCTCTGTGCTCGACATCGATTGCAGGACGCACGAACTCGACAACCTGTATGTTGTCGATGCAAGCTTCTTTCCTTCGATCGGCGCGGTAAACCCGACGCTCACCATCGTCGCGAACGCACTGCGGGTGGCGGACCGTATCGCCGAGCGAATGAACTGAAAAACGCGGTGACGCAGTCCGGCACCCCGGCACACGGTGAATACCCACCCGGTTGAACGGCAATGTTCCGAAAAGCGAACCCTGACGCGAAAGAGGTTCCACGCACCGCATCTGGAGCGCGATGATGGAGCGATGGTGCCGGTGGGTTCTCCTGCTTTGCACCATTGTCGTGGGTGGCTGCGCGCTGTCGCCGCGCCGTCCACCCTCTCCGGATCTGATCAGCGATGCCGTGCCCGATGGGTTTTCGACCCGGATTCGACTGTACTCGGTTGACCGCCGTCACTTCGCAAGCGAACTGCCGCAAATCTTGATCGACCTGCGGCGTGCGACGAAGACCGCGCCGGCAAAAATCCTGGCGCTATCGGGGGGCGGCGCAACCGCCGCCTTTGGCGCCGGTGCACTGATCGGGTTGACCCAGGCGCACGCACGCCCGAGCTTCACGGTCGTCACCGGCGTCAGCGCCGGCGCGCTGATCGCGCCCTTTGCATTCCTCGGGTCTTCCTGGGATCCGCAGTTGCGGCAAGTCTTCGCGAGCGGAAGCATTGAGAGGCTTGGACACGCCGTTTCAAGAATGGCGATTGCCCGAAGGATACTGTTCCCCAACGTCGCGAGCCCCCATGGCCCCCTGGCCAAGTTGGTGGACCAGAGCTACACGGATGCAATGATCGATGCGATTGGCCGTGAGGCCGGTTCGGGCCGCAAGTTGATTGTCGCAACGACCAACTTGGACAGCCAGGAAACGGTGCTGTGGGACATGACGGCCATCGCTTCACGCGGCGGGACGCCGGCACACGATTTGTTCCGCGAGGTCCTGACTGCATCGGCGAGCGTGCCGGGCGTTTTCCCGCCGGTGCTGATCCGCGTGCGTGAAGGGAACGCCATATATGACGAGATGCATGTTGACGGCAGCGTCACGACTCCGCTGTTTGTCCTGCCCTTGATTGCTCCGACGGTCATCAACCAGGGATTGCAATTGGAAGGGGGCACGATCTATGTGATCGTCAATGGGCGACTGGCGATGAGGCCGGTGGAAACGCCGGTCAATACGCTGAAGGAGCTTGCGGAGAGTTTCTCCGCCCAACTGACCTACAAGACAAGGGATGCCGTGGTGCTGGCGCGGGGCCTGGCTTACCGCAGCCACATGCAGTTTCGCATTACCTCGATTCCGGTGGGCTATCCGGCCGGAAGTTTTCTGGACTTCCATCAAAAGCACATTCATCAGCTGTTCTCATACGGCGAATCCTGTGCGGCGCAGGGATTGCTATGGACCAGCGTAGCGAAATCGATCGAGCGCAACGTCTATCGCCACATTGGAGAGAGGGCGCCTTCGATGGCCTGTCCCGCTTCGCCCTCGCCGGTTCGCTGAACCGCTCCAGCTTTCTTGGAGTACCTTCCGACGCCAGAAGGAGCAATCTCTTGGAGTGGCCACGAAAAACATTCACAGGCGAGTCAGCGCAGGAGCGGCGCGAGAAACGCTTCAAGTCAAGCGGTCTCGGATTACCGTCGACCGCAAATTTCCGCAAAACGCCAGAAGCAGTCGTTCGGCAAGTCAGATTGACTGGCCGCAACGGATCGCTTGTCGCCATTCACGGCCCTCGGCAAACTGTGGCGCGTGTTCCTCGCCAGGGGTCTCGCATCCGCATGAATCGCATCGAAGCGCTGCGTGCGCAACTCGGCGGTTCGCGTGACGGCGCGCTGCTGCGTTATTCGCTCGGTGCGGCGTTGCTGGAAGCGGGCGACGTGGCCGAAGCGATCGCGCATTTGCGTGCGGCACTCGGGTTCGATGCGGAGTATTCCGTCGCATGGAAGTTGCTGGGCAAGGCGTGCCTGCAATCGGGCGACACGCCGGCCGCCATCGATGCGTGGCAGCGGGGTGTTGCAGTTGCAGAAGCGCGTGGCGACGTGCAGGCCGCGAAAGAAATGCGGGTATTCCTGAAACGGCTCGGGCGCGGCGGTTGATGCGATTCCGAACGGCAGCGCCGGATCATTCCGCCGCGAATAGCGCGTCCAGATCGGTCTCGTCGAATCTCAGCCTGTCGCGGGTGCCGCCGCCTTCCAGCACGGCCTGCGCGAGTTCGGCCTTGCGCGCCTTCAAGTCTTCGATGCGTTCCTCGACGGTGTCGGCGCAGATCAGTCGGTACACGAACACCGGCTTGTCCTGGCCGATGCGATGCGCGCGGTCGGCGGCCTGGGTTTCCGCGGCGGGATTCCACCACGGGTCGTAATGGATCACCGTGTCGGCCGCGGTGAGGTTCAAGCCCACGCCGCCGGCTTTGAGCGACAGCAGGAACAGCGGCACTTCGCCGTCTTGGAACTTGCGCACGGGTTCGGCGCGATCGCGCGTGTCGCCGGTCAACGTGACGTAATGCAAATGCCGGCGGTTCAACTCGCGCGCGATCAGCCCCAGCATTTCGGTGAACTGCGAAAACAGCAGCACGCGCCGGCCTTCGCTCAAAAGGTCGGGCAGCATGTCCATCAGGAGTTCGAGCTTGGCTGATTCGCGCACACCGCGCGCGGACTCGAGTTTCACGAGACGCGGATCGCAGCAGGTCTGGCGCAGTTTCAACAGCGCATCCAGCACGATGATGCCGCTGTGCTCCAGGCCGCGCTGACGCACCACTTCGCGCACTTCGTCGCCCAGCGACACGCGCAGCGAGTCGTACAGTTCGCGCTGCTTGCCCGACAGCACCACGCGACGCGCGATCTCGGTTTTCTCGGGCAGTTCCTTCGCGACTTGGCCTTTGGTGCGGCGCAGGATGAATGGCGCGATCCGGTGGTTGAGGCGCGCCTGGCAATCGGCGTCGGCCTGGCGTTCGATGGGAATACGGTAGTGCCGACGGAACGAACCTTCATCGCCCAGTAATCCGGGCACCGCCAGATCGACCTGCGACCACAATTCACCAAGGTGATTTTCCAGCGGCGTGCCTGTCATGCACACGCGGCGCTTCGATGCGATCGACAGCAAGGCGCGCCGCGCCTGCGTGCGCGGGTTCTTTACCTGCTGCGCCTCGTCCAGCACCACCAGCGCGAATGGCTGCTCGCGCAGCACGGAAAGATCGCGCGGCAGCAGCGCGTAACTCGTGAGGATCACGTCGTGGCCGGCGAGGCGATCGAAACTCTTGACGCGTTCCGGTCCGTGCAGCGTCAGCACCTTCAGCGACGGCGCAAAACGCGCGGTTTCTGACTGCCAGTTCGGGATCAGGCTGGTCGGCGCAACGATCAGCGCCGGCTGCGACAGCGCCGAACTCTGTTTGAGCGCCAGGATGTGCGCGAGCAGTTGTACGGTCTTGCCAAGGCCCATGTCGTCGGCCAGTACACCGCCCAACCCGGCAGCCGCCAGCGCGTTCAACCAGCGCAAGCCTTCGCGCTGGTAGCCGCGCAATTCGCCGACCAGTCCTTCGGGCACCGCGTCGGAGGCGTGCTCGGCAGCCTCGCGCAGACGCGTCGTGAAGCCGGTCAGGTCGCCCGGCGCGTCCAGCTTGCCATTCTCCGGCAGCGCGTTTTCGAATTCTTCCAGCCGGCCCGCCTGCACCCGCGGCAGGCGCAACTTGTCACGCGGATGCGCCAGGTATTCGGCGAGCGGCGCCAGCAATTTGCGCAGCGTCGCGAGCGGCACCGCGACACGGCGACGATCATCCACCGGCGCGTACCACACCGCGTCCCTGGTTTCATTTTCCGGCGCGGTCAGCGACAAGGTGTGTTCCGACAACGCGCGCGCCACGGTCGGCAGCAGGTTGACGCGCTTGCCTTCGACCTCGATCCCCATCTCGAACTCGAAGGCCTCGCCGCCATCATCGGCATGCGCGACGCCGTACCAGCGCGGCGGACCTTCCAGCACCTCGAAGGGAAAACTGGATGCGTACTCGACAACGAAGTCGTCCTGTTCCAGCTTCTCCCGCAAACCGAGCCAGCGCGCCGGCGTGTTCACCTCCAGCGCGCCCGCGTAACCCTTGCCGGGGAATACCCAGGCGTCCTCCGGCAGCGCATCGGCCATGTCCCACGGCAGGCCTTCGCAATCGACCGCGGGCGCGAGACCGAACGCTTCGAGTCGTTCCATCCGCGCCAGTTCTTCGGCGCGCTTGCGGATGATCTCGACCAGTTTGCCGTTGCGCACGCGTCGCACCGTGGCTTCGCCGCCGCGCCCTGGTAGGCGTTCGCCACCGTAATCGAACGCGAGCCGCGCGTAGGCCAGCGGCGGTGTACCGGCGCCGATCCGCGCGTGGCGGGTGAGCGCCTGATAGATCATCACCGGCTTGGGCGCGAGATCGGCGCGCTGCACCGCGTCGAAGGCCTGCGGCGCCGGAATGCGCGCGGCCCATGGAGAGGCGGCCACCCGTTTCAACAAGGCTTCGGCGTGTTCCGGCGCCAACGGCGGCGCCTCGATCAGCGCAACCTCGGCGGCGTCGCCATCCAGTGGCCCCAGTTCCGCGCGTTCCGCATCGAGATACCACAAGCCGCCGACCCGGATCAGCCGCTGGTGCATGGGCAGCTTCGGCAGCAGCTTCTGACGGCCATCGCGCTCCAGTTGCCAATCCCATTCCAGCGGGCGCTGCTTGCCGAGGGACAAGCGCAAACCCGCCACGCCACCCAACAGGCTGGGCGCATCCTTCAGGATTTCGCAAAGCAGCGCATCGCCGAACGCGCCCGAAAGCTGCGCGTAGGTGCGCCCCTTGCGCTGGGTCTGCGGCAGGCCGAGGACACTCGCCGCAAGGCGGGTTTCGGTGTCCGGCAGCCCGGCGTTCAGAAGCTGCTTCGGATCCAGCGGCACGGCACGACCGAGTCGCCCCTTGGCAACCATTTCCAGCAGCACGGGCGCGATTTCGATCCGCGATACCGCGGGCTCATCCTGCAACAGTTCCAGCAGGAAACCGAGCGTCGGCGTCTGACTCGCACTCGCCTCGCCGCCTGCCGCCGCGAACAGGCGCGTCCACTCGGCGGGCAATGACACGCCGGCCGCGGATTTGCCTGCGGCGCGCCCGACCGGCGCTTCGCCCTGGTTGCTGCGGTGTTGCATGCGCGATGCTTCCGGCGCTCAAAAGGCTCAAGCATAGCGCATGTTTTTTGCATTCATCCATGAACACTGCTCCGTTCGATCCCGCGTATGCCCCCGAGCCCCGGCGATCCGAAAATCCAGAACGGCCATCCATGGCCTGACTTTCACGTGTTTGTGCGTTCACCCATGAACACCGCTTCCCCCAAATTACATGCGAGCTGCGACGTCCGGCGATTTGAAAGTCCAGAACGGCCATACGTGGCCTGGCTTCTCACCAACAGCGGCTTCGAACGAAGCGGCGCGATCCCGATTCAGCGAAACAGGTTCTCCGGATATTCGGGCTTGCGGTCGCGGGCCAGCAGCGAATGCAGTGCATCGGTGGGCGTCATCTCACCGCGCAGCACGGCTTGCACGTGCTGCGAAATCGGCAAATCGAGTCCGTGTCGATCGGCGAGCCGCATCACCTCATCGGCGGTGACCGCGCCTTCGACCACTTGCCCGATGTCGGCCAGCGCCTGCTTGAGCGGCACGCCGCGGCCCAGCGCAAAGCCGAACCGGTGATTGCGGGAAAGATCGCCGGTGCAGGTGAGCACCAGATCGCCCAGGCCCGCCAGTCCCATCAGCGTCTGGGCCTTGGCGCCCAGTGCATCGCCCAGCCGCAGCATCTCGTTCATGCCGCGGGTGATCAGGCCGGCGCGCGCGTTGAGGCCGAGCTGCATGCCGTCGGCGACGCCAGTCGCCACCGCCAGCACGTTCTTCATCGCGCCGCCGAGTTCGGCGCCCAGCATGTCGTTGCCGGTATAGGCGCGGAAGGCGTGGCCGTGCAACGTCGCGGCCACGCGATGGGCGAAGGCATCGTCGCCGGAATGCACGGTCACGGCGGTGGGCATGCCGGCCGCGACTTCGCGCGCGAACGAAGGACCAGTGACCACCGCGGCCGGCGTCTCCGGCAGGCGTTCGGCCACCAGTTCGTGCAGGAAACGCCCGGTGCCTGGCTCGAAGCCCTTGGTCGCCCACGCATAGCCGGCGCCGGCCGGCAGCAGCGGCGCGGCCTCGTCCAACATCTGCCGGAAGGCATGGCTCGGTACCGCGACCAGCGCGACGTCCACGTCACGCAGTGCGTCAGCCAGATCCGGCAGGTAGGCCAACTCCGGCGGCAGCTCCAGATCCGGCAGGTACTGTTGGTTGCGATGGCTGGCCGCGATGCGCGCCAAGGCTTCGGCATCGCGGCCCCACAACCGGGTCGCGATGCCATTGCCACACAGCAGCGCGGCCAGCGCGGTGCCCCACGAGCCGGCGCCGAGAACGGCAACCGTCGCGCGAGACATGGCGGGAGCTTGGGCGGTAGAAACCATGTGAGCGAGGCAAAGCCGTTCTGAGGCGGATTTCGTGCCGATTTGAAGGCCCATAGTGGGCCTATGGGTCAAAAAGCGGCGCGGAATATGCCCGAAACGGCGAAGCCGCAGCCGCTTGCGTTGCTGCCGCCCGAGTTCCTAGGCGTTCAAGGCAGGCTTGGCGTCGCCGTCGCCGATCTGCCCCTGCTGCTGGCGCTGTTGTTCGGCGTACAGCGCGTCGAAATTGATCGGTTGCAACAGCAGTGGCGGGAAGCCACCATTCAGGACCAGATCGGAAACGACCTGCCGCGCGAACGGGAACAGCACGTTCGGGCAGTAGGTGGCCAGCACCACCGACAGGTTTTGCGGGTCGAAACCCACGAACGAAAACACGCCGGCCTGATGCACTTCGGCCAGGTACGCCGTGCGCTCGTTCAGGGTGCAGGTGACCGTGAGGGTGAGCACGACTTCGTAGTTGTCGCTTTCCAGCGGCGTGGCCTTGTGGCTCAGGTTCAATTGGACCTGCGGCTGGCCCTCTTCCTGGAACACCTTGGGCGCATTCGGAACTTCGAAGGAGACGTCGCGCGCGTAGATCTTCTGCAGCGCCATCTGCATCTGGGGGGCGGCTTGGCCGTTGCTCGCGGCCGGGGTCTCTTCTGCCATGTTCTTGCAAGCTCCGCTGGGGAAAGGGTCAAAGACCGGGATTGTCCCACACCATGCGGTTTCATGCACGTTCCGGATTGCCTCGCAGCCGGCCGCCTGCTACATTAAGCGGCTGACTTCAAGCCGGCCCGACGATCCGGGCATTCCGCGACGCGACGCGGGATCGACGCGGCAACTTCCGGCGAATCGCGTGGAATCCAGCCGGGCCGAACTTCCGCGGGCCACGCGGATCACCATGAGGAGAATGCCATGGCACGTGTATGCCAGGTCACCGGTAAAGGTGCGACGACCGGCAACAACGTCTCGCACGCCAACAACAAGACCCGCCGCCGCTGGCTGCCCAACCTGCACGAACGCCGGTTCTGGGTCGCGAGCGAAAACCGCTGGGTGAAACTGCGCGTGTCCGGCAAGGCCCTGCGCACCATCGACAAG
>DATEDI010000012.1:0-80364 GCA_035281745.1 Rhodanobacteraceae bacterium | reverse complement strand
AAGAGCTCCGGCAGGTTGCCCAGCGCGGACTGCAGCACGCCCGTCGCGCCGGCGCCGAAACGGTCGCCCAGTTGTTCCACCGATCGTCCGACCAGCGCGGCCAGCAGCGCGACAGCAAGGCCGGAGCACAGGAACGCAAGCACGGCGCCTGCATTCGCGAAGCGGGTGGTACCCGCGGCGACGATCAGCAGCACGCTGCCGCCGACCACGATTGTGTCGGAGCGCACGAATACGGCTTGCCGTTTCGCTTCGCTCATTGGATCGCCTCGGCGATGATCCGGGCAGGCTGCGCACTCATTTCGAGGCTGCGCGCCGTTGGGGCGAGGTGGGTTTTGTCCGTTCAAAATGCAGCGACATTCCGGCGAGTGTCAGACGCGCGGGTTGGCTCAATGCGTTCACGTCGAAGGTGGCGTAGGCGTCGCCGTAGAACTTGTAGCGCCATGTCACGTGGAACGTGTTGTCGTGCCACGGCTCGAGATCACCCGTGAAGTCCGGATTGCCGAGCCGCAGCACGAGATGCCCGTGCTCGAGCGTGACGTGCGCGTCGCCATCCAGCTTGTCCGTGTAGTTCCCGGCGTAATTGGCCAGCGACAACGACGGCTTGCTGCCCGGCGCGCGGGTGGCCGCCAGTTTCTTGTCCATCGCCGCGCCTTCGGTTTCATTCTTGTGCGAAGCCGCCAGCAGCGCGGGTTCGAGATCGTGCAGCGGCCGACCGAGCATCGCCTGCAGCACGCGCGCGACGATCGCGAAACGCGCGTCGGCATGGTCCATGTTTTCCATCACCGCGATGCCGAGTTGCGCGTCGGGCACCAGCACGACGGCCGAGGCCATCCCGTCGATGTCGCCCGCATGCCAGACCAGCTTGTGCCCGTGATCATCCTGCACGAACAGCCCCATGCCATAGGTGTAGAACGTGCCACCGGGCATCCAGGCGCGGATTTCGTCGCCGACGCCGGTGCCCGACTGGATCAGCATGTGCGGGGTTTCCATCGCCTCCACGATTTTGGCATCGAGCACCGCCTTGCCGCCGTACTTGCCGTCGGCCAACAGCATCTGCAGCCAATGGCTCATGTCGTCGGCACTGGACCAGATGCCGCCCACCGCGGCGAAAACGTCCATGTTGTGCGGCCAATAGCGATGGATCACCGCGGGTTTGTCATCGACCATCCCGTGCGGCGCGGCGACATCGCTTGCGGCTGCCACGCCGGCTTCGGTACTGACGGTGCGCGTCATGCCGAGCGGCCGGAATAGCTGCGCAGCGACGTAATCGTTCCAGCTTTGGCCCGTAACGGTCGGGATGAAACGGCTGGCGGCGAGGTACTGGACGTTGTTGTAGCAGAACGTGGTGCGGAAACCGTATTTCGGTTGCTGCCAGCGCATGCGGCGGATGATGTCGTCGGCGTCGCCGGTGTACCACGCGGCGCCCGGATCACAGTAACCCGTGCGGTGGGTCAGCAGGTCGCGCAGCGTGACATTCTGCGTGACGTACGGGCTTTCCAGCGAGAAATCCTTCAGCTTGTCGACGACCGGCGTGTCCCATTGGAGTTTGCCTGCCGACACCAGCGTGCCAAGCGCCGCGACGGTGAATGCCTTGGAGTTGGAACCGATGTCGAACAATGTGTCCGCGTCGACCTTGCCGAGCTTGCCGAGTTCGCGCACGCCGTAACCGCGTGCCATCAGGATCTTGCCGTCCTTGACCACCGCGAGCGCGAGGCCGGGCACGTGCCAGTCGTGCATGACCTTTTGCACGTAGACGTCCACGCCCTGCAGGTTTGCCGGCCCGGATGCTGGCTGCGGCGACATTGCCAAAGCCAGCGGCGCGATCAGGACCAGCACCAGCGAAACCCATGAGTGTGCGCGCATCGTCGTCCCCTGCACGTGATCAAGGCCGCCGCATTGTGACACGCCGGCACCTGCATCGGCACCGGCCGCGTGATGCAATCAGCGCGAGCGTGCGACGCCAGCCGTGAAAGCATTGTTGGCGCGATTCACGTCCGGCAGTACGCCACCAGGATCGATGGCGGCGCTCTTGATGCGTTTGCCGCCAGCGACCGCCACGTCGAATTGCGTGTGCTGCATCCACGTCGCAACCGGTACGCGAACTTGCCTGGAACTGCCGTTGTCGTACGTCACGCGCAGCATCGCCGGCATTGCGAACTTGTCGAGATTCGCGACCGTGACCAGCGCGCCCTTGGCCGGATCGTTGCCGACGTATTTCACGCCGGTGACCGCGAGGTCGAGCTTCCAGTTGTGCTGGAACCAGCCACGCCAGAACCACGACAGGTCTTCGCCCGCGGCGCTGTCCATTGTGCGGAAGAAGTCGGAAGGCGAGGGATGCTTGAACGCCCAGTCGCGCACGTATTGCCTGAATGCGGCGTCGAAACGTTCCGGCCCGAGGATCTGCTCGCGCAGCAGCGTCAAGCCGTAGGCGGTCTTGAAGTACGTCACCGGGTGGCGAAACTTTTCGCGGATCGCGTCGGCGCGGGTCAGGATCGGCGGCGCGTCGGGGGCGTCGAACACCTGCTTGACGATGTCCCTGGCCGGGTCACCGGTCAGCGGCGCGTATTCGCTGTCCTTCTTCGGCGCGAACTGGCCATCGTGCGATTTGCCCCAGTTATCGTGCGCGATGGCATCGACGAAGGTGTTCATGCCTTCGTCCATCCACGCGTTGCGGCGCCCGTCGCTGCCCACGATCATGGGAAACCACGCGTGCCCGACTTCGTGCACCGCCAGCATGAACAGGCCGTAGCCGCTCGCTTTCCACCAGTCGAACACGATGCCGGGGTATTCCATGCCGCCGGCGATGCCAGCCTCCGCAATCGCGTTTGGCCACGGGTACTCGAAGCCGGTGTACCTGGAGAAAAACTCCACGGTGTATTTCACGTGCTGCGTGGAATTTTGCCAGCCGTCCTTGCCGATGCTTTCGACGGGATAGGCCGATTGCGCCAGCGCGTGATTGCCGCCGGGCAGATCGATGCGCGCCGCATCCCACACGTAGGCCGCCGACGCCCCGAACGCGACGTCGCGGGTGTTCTGCATCTTGAAGCGCCACGTCAGCGTGCCGCCTTGCTTCGGACGACTGGTGGGATCGGTGACCTCCGCGGCCGAACGGATCACCACCGTCTTGTCCGAGTTGCGTGCTTGCGCGTAGCGCTGCAGTTCGGCCCTGGTCAACACGTCCTCGGGATTCACCAGCTCGCCCGAGCCGACGATCAGCATGTTCGATGGCACCGTGATCGAGTAATCGAAATCGCCGTATTCGAGATAGAACTCGCTGTTGAGGTAGGGCGCGGTGTCCCAGCCGCGCAGGTCGTCGTACACGCACATGCGCGGATACCACTGCGCGATTTCGAAGATGTCGCCGTTCTTGGTATGGAACCAGTCGGTGCGTCCGCCGAACCCGCCCGGAACCGCGTAGTGCCAAGCGATCCGCACGCGCACCTTGCCGCCGTTCGCCGCAACGGCCTGCGGAAGATCCACGCGCATGCGGGTGTCGCTGATGACGTGCTCGGCTTTCATCACGCCGTGGTCGCCAATCACTTCCACCGACGTGATCACGTCGCCTTCGGTGTGCTCATCGAATTTCGGCGCGCTGTCACCGGAGAAGTTGCCGCGCGCGTCGACGCGGTACAGATTCTGATCAAGCTGCAGCCACAGGTAGCCGAGCGGCTGCGGGCTGTTGTTGGTGTAGGTGATGGTCTCGGTGCCGGTGAGCGTCTTGCTTTGCGGATCGAGCGTCGCATGGATTTCGTAATCCGCGCGGTTCTGCCAGTAATCCGGGCCAGGTCGACCGTCGGCGCTGCGATAGCGATTGACCGGGTTCTGGTAATGGAACGGCGCGAACAAGGCTTGCGGGTCGTATTTCGACGTGACCGGTTTGCTCGCGGCGGGCGTCGCCGCGGGCGATGCGAAGGGAGCGATGAGGCACAGTGCGAGCGCGCATAAACAGGCTGTTTTCATGGGCTGCCTTGATGGGTGTCGTCGGGGGTGGGCGGTCACGTGCGCCGGACCCGGGCGCGACGCCTCGACGCCCAAGCATGCCATGCGGATGCTGTGCGGTCACGATGACCAATGGCATATTCATGCGACCGTGCCTGATCGCTGCACCACGTGCCGGCGCGCAGCCTGACGGCTTGCAACGCCATGCGGCATCGAACGACCATCCATGGTCTGACTTTTCACAACAGCTGCTTCGATCAGGATCAACCGTCCGATGGTCCTGATCAGCCCTTGTGTTTGGCAAGCCGGAGCCAGGTGTCGACTACCGTGTCGGGATTCAGCGAGACCGATTCGATGCCCTGGTCCATCAGCCATTCGGCGAGATCGGCGTGATCGGATGGACCTTGCCCACAGATGCCCACGTACTTGCCCTTGGCACGTGCGGTCTGGATCGCCATCGACAGGAGTTTTTTGACCGCCGGATTGCGCTCGTCGAACAGGCTGGCCACGATCGAGGAATCGCGATCGAGTCCCAGCGTCAGCTGCGTCAGGTCGTTGGAGCCGATCGAAAAGCCATCGAAGATGTCGAGGAATTCCTCCGCCAGCAGCGCATTGGAAGGCACCTCGCACATCATGATGACCTTCAATGGATCGTTGCCGTCGATGCTCTCGCCCTGCACCAGCCCATTCGCACGCAGCACTTCGATGACCTTGCGGCCTTCCTCCAGCGTGCGGATGAAGGGAATCATCACCCACACGTTGTCGAGGCCCATCGCCTCGCGCACTTTCTTGACCGCTTTGCATTCGAGTCCGAACGCTTCGGCAAACGAATCGTCGACATAGCGCGATGCGCCGCGGAACCCGATCATCGGATTTTCCTCGTGCGGTTCGTACTTGCCGCCGCCGAGCAGGTTGGCGTATTCGTTGGACTTGAAGTCCGACATGCGCACGATCACGGTCTTTGGATGCACCGATGCCGCGATGGTGGCGATGCCTTCGGCCAGACGATCGACGTAGAAATCGACGGGGCCCGTGTAGCCTGCGATGCGCTCGTCGATCTTGGCCTTGGTTTCCGCGTCCTGCTGTTCGTACTGCAGCAGCGCCTTCGGGTGCACGCCGATGTGGCTGGCGATGATCATTTCGAGTCGCGCCAAACCGATGCCCTGGTTCGGCAGCATCCCGAAATCGAACGCGCGCTCGGGGTTGGCGACGTTCATCATGATCTTCAGCGGCGCGGGCGGCATATCGCCCAAATCCGCGGTGATCCGCTCGAACTTCAGCTTGCCGTCGTAGATGAAACCGGTGTCGCCCTCGGCGCAGGACACGGTGACTTCGTGGCCGTCCGGGATCTTCTGCAGCGCATCGCCGGTGCCGACCACCGCCGGCACGCCCAGCTCGCGCGCGATAATCGCGGCGTGGCAAGTGCGTCCGCCGCGGTTGGTGACGATCGCCGCGGCGCGCTTCATGATCGGCTCCCAGTCGGGATCGGTCATGTCGGCGATCAGCACGTCGCCTTCCTTGAACTCGTGCATCCTGTCCAGCGACTTGATGACGCGTGCGGTACCGGCGCCGATCCTCTGGCCGATCGAACGGCCTTCGGCCAGCACCTTGCCCTTCTCGTTCAACTGGAAGCGTTCGAGTTGCGTCGCGTGTGCGCGCGACTTCACGGTTTCCGGTCGCGCCTGCACGATGTAGAGCTTGCCGGTTGCGCCATCCTTTGCCCACTCGATGTCCATCGGACGCTTGTAATGCTCCTCGATGATCAACGCCTGCTTCGCGAGTGATTCGACTTCGGCGTCACTGATGCAGAACTTGCGGCGCAGGTCGTCCGGCGTCGCTTCGATGCGCACGCGCTCGCCGGGCTTGTCGGAGTACACCATGCGCTGTTGCTTGGCGCCGAGGTTGCGGCGCAGCACTGCTTGCTTGCCGGCGCGCAAGGTCGGCTTGAACACGTAGAACTCGTCGGGGTTCACCGCGCCCTGCACGACCATCTCGCCCAAGCCATAGCTCGCGGTGACGAACACCACGCCGCGGAAACCGGATTCGGTGTCGAGCGTGAACAACACGCCGGATGCGCCGATGTCGGAGCGCACCATCAATTGCACGCCTGCGGAAAGCGCGACTTCCTCATGGCTGAAGCCCTGGTGCACGCGATAGGCTATTGCGCGGTCGTTGTAGAGCGAGGCGAAGACTTCCTTCACCTTGCGCAGCACGTCGTCGATGCCGGTGACGTTGAGATAAGTTTCCTGTTGGCCAGCGAAGCTCGCGTCCGGCAGGTCTTCGGCCGTGGCGGACGAGCGCACCGCGACGGGGACATCTTTATGCGATCGTCCCTGATCGCGAGAATCAAAAGTCGGCCATCCATGGCCTGCACTTTCCACAACAGCCGCTTCGCGACACAGTTTTTCGTACGCCGTGCGGATCGCCTTTTCGAGTTCGTCCGGCAGTTTGGTATCGACGATCCAGCCGCGGATTTCCTTGCCGGCCGCGGCCAATGCGGTGACATCTTCGACGTTCAGTGTCGCGAGCCGTTTCTGGATCCGTTCGGCGAGGCCGCTCTTTTCCAGATACTCGCGGAACGCCTCGGCCGTGGTGGCGAACCCGCCCGGCACCGACACACCCAGCTTGGCGAGGTTGCCGATCATTTCGCCCAGCGAAGCGTTCTTGCCGCCGACCTTGGCAAGGTCGGTCATGCGCAATTGGTCCAGCCACAGGACAAGTTCGGTCACGACGATCTCCATGAGTGGGCCGGTGGCCCGTAAAACGGTCTATTTTCGCGGGCATCCGAAGCGGACACAAGCCGCGCCACGGCACGCGTTCGGCGCGGATACACTCGGCCATCGCGTGACGCAAGGAGATGGCTTTGAACGGCAACGGCCGCAGGACGGTTTTTTTCGTTTCCGATTCCACTGGTATTACCGCCGAGACCATCGGCAATTCCATGCTTGCGCAGTTCGAAGGCGTGCAGTTCGACGGTCATCGCATCGCGTTCGTGGACACGCCCGACAAGGCGCGCGCTGCGGCGCTGCGCATCAAGACCGTGTACGCGCAACACGACGAGCGGCCGATCGTGGTGAACACCGTGGTCGACCCGCAATTGTGCGAGATCATCGCCGAATCCGGCGCGCTGATGATCGACGTGCTGGCGCCGTTCATCGGCACGCTGGAACTGGAACTTGGCGCGCGGCGCTCTGGCGCGGTCAACCGCGCGCACGGGCTGGTCGATTTCAACCAATACGAGGCGCGCATCAACGCCACCAATTACGCGCTGGCGCACGACGATGGCATCGACGTCGATTACAGCCAGGCCGACGTGGTGCTGGTGGGCGTGTCGCGCGTGGGCAAGACGCCGACCTGCCTCTACATGGCGCTGCATTATGGCGTGAAGGCCGCGAACTACCCACTGACCGACGAGGATTTGGAACGCGACTACCTGCCCAAACGCCTCGAAGGTTGCCGCAATCGCCTGTACGGATTGACCATCGATCCGATCCGGCTCGCGCAGGTACGCGAGGCGCGGCGCCCCGGCAGCTCCTACGCCAAGCTCAATCGCTGCGGCCACGAACTGGCGGTCGCCGACCGCATCTTCCGGCGCGAGAACATTCCGTCGCTCAACACCACCCACACCTCCATCGAGGAAATCGGCAGCAAGATCATGGCGCACCTCGGGATCGAGAAGCACATGTTTTGAGAAATGTATCGCGCGCCGGATTGACGCTGCTTTCACGCAAGGCTGGGGTACGCTATCGTCTTGGCGACGCGCGCGTTGCGCGGATTCGGGACACACGGGCTTTGCAAGCTTTGCCGATCAATGGACCGGCTGCCGGCATCGTGCGAATAGGGATATCACAACAGCAGGGGGTGGCACATGAACCACAACCGGAAACGCGTAATCGTATTGTCCATCGCCGCGGCGATCATCGCGACTGCTCCGATTTATTTGACGGCCTGCGGCGGAGGCGGTGGCGGCGGCGGCGACAGCATGGTTCGCCCTACATCGCCACCTCCGCCACCCCCACCGCCGCCACCACCGCCACCACCGCCACCACCGCCTCCGCCGCCGCCACCGGGGACGACCTACGACCCCGCTTACAACCACCTGATTCCCACGGGTGCGCTCACTGCGCAGGGTGAAGGTTTCACGGGCCAGGGCATCAAGGTGGGCATCATCGATTCCGGTGTCGATCCCACGACACCGCCGATGAACGGGCGGGTTGCATGGTTCAAGAGCTACTTGGCCGGCGGATCCCAATCGGCCAACGACGTGTCGGGACACGGCACAGTGGTCGCCGACATCTTGGGCGGAACGGCGGCCGGCACGCTGCCCGCGGACGACAACAAGCCTTTCCCAGGTGGTGTGGCGCCAGGCGCGAGCCTGTATTTCGAGCAAGCTTGCGATCTCGGACTGAATTGTTCGATCACCAGCGCCAATTTCAGCGACTTCGCGGCCCAGAACGTCCGGATCATCAACGCCTCGTTCGGTGCCGGAAATGCGCTCAATGATGCTCCCAACATCTCCGCGATCAAGGCGATTTACCAGCCGGCGGTGAACGCGGGCGCGGTGTTGGTGTGGGCAGCCGGTGGCGGCAGCAACGGCCAGTCCGGCGCAGCGCAGCCCTGGGTCCAGGCAGGCTTGCCGTACTGGATTCCGGAGTTCCAGCCCAACTGGCTCGCGGTGGTGAACATGTCCATCGACAGCAGTGGCAATCCTGCGGGACTGTACAGCGGGTCGGATGCCCCATCCAACGCTTGCGGCGTTGCCGCGCAGTGGTGTCTCGCCGCGCCGGGAAATATACAAATTCCTGCCTCGGCGCAGTACTCGTTCGGTTACGCCACCGGTACCTCCGCTTCAGCGGCGGTCGTGAGCGGCGTGGCCGCGCAGATATGGCAAGCGTTCCCGTGGATGACTGCCGCCAACATTACCGACACCATCCTGACCACCGCGACGCCCTACGACGATGGCAGCCACACGACCCCGAATCCGACCTATGGCTGGGGCATGGTGAATGCCGCCAAGGCGGTTCACGGACCGGCACAGTTCGCGTTCGGTGATTTCGAAACGAGTGTGCCTGCAGGTACCACTGCGACCTTCGGCAATGACATCGGCGGCAGCGGCAGCCTGACTCTTTCCGGGACCGGCACGCTGGTGCTGGCAGGGAACAACACCTACAGCGGCGGCACCACCGTCAGCGCGGGCGTCCTGCAGGCAACGCAGGCGCTACCCGGAAATGTCACGGTCAATGGCGGCACCTTGGACGCGGTGGCTGGTGTCGCTGGCAATCTTTCCAGCTCCGGCAAGGTGGCCGTCCACGGTGGCGACACAACCGTGGGCGGCAACTACACCAACTCCGGCACGCTGGCGGTCAGCCTGGGCAGCAAGCTTGCAGTGACTGGCACGGCGACGCTCAATGGCGGTACGCTGGAAGTGACCGGCGCCGACAGCGGCTATGTCGCCAACACGCATACCGATGTGCTCACCGCCACGGGCGGCGTCACTGGCACGTTCGCGAATCTGGTCAAGGACACCGGCGTGGTGTTTACCGCCACGACCATCGGCTACGGCGCGAATGATGTGTATCTGGACACCACCGGCCTCAACATCACGGTGGCCGCGGCCGCGATGGGCATCGTCGATCCCGCATCGGCGTCGGCGGCGCAGCGCGTGCAAACCGGATTCGAGTCGATCAACGCCACGATGGCATCCGGCGGCACGCCTTCATCGAACGCGCTGCAAGGTGCCGGCGCCATCCAGCACAGTGCGACGCCGGCTGCCGCGCAGGCCACGCTGCAGAGTCTCTCCGGCCAGTTCCACGCAGCCAGTGCCGCGATGTTGTTCAGCGGGATGGATGCCGGGAACCATGCGCTGTCGGAGCACTTTGATGATCTTGCCAGCGGCCGGGCGAAGTCAGGTGTCTGGTACAGCAATCTCGGCTGGGAAGGCAACCTGCAGCGCAGTGGTTATGCAGGGGCGAGCTTTCGCAGCGGCGGCGGCATGGCCGGCGCCGACCTGCGCATCGGCACGCACGGCGTGTTGGGCGTCGCCGCAGGGCAGAGCAGTGGCTTCGGTCAGCTTGACTCAAGTTGGGATCACGACCGTACCTGGATGAACACCATCGCGATGTACGGTGGCGTGGTGAACGGGCCGTGGTATGCGAGTGCGCAAATCGCGAGCGGCTGGTATCGCGAGGACATGCAGCGCCTGCTGCAACTGGGTGCGCTGATGGCGCCGGTGGGCAACGCATCCACCGGCCGCTATATGGCGGGCGCATTGGAAGGTGGTCGGGTGTTCCACATCGGCGGCACCCGCATCGTGCCGTTTGCGGACGTGCGTTACCAGAGTCTCGACCTGGGCGGTTTCGCCGAGCAGGGCGGCTTGGGCTACGGCCTCAAGGCCGAGGCGCGCACCATCGGTCGTTTGCAGACGGGGCTGGGCCTTCGCGCCGAACGCGGATGGCGCTTGGCCAACGGGATGCAGGTGGCGTTCGATGGCAGTGCCGGCTGGCAGCACACGCTGCACCAATACGGCGACGTGTTCAATGCGAGCTTCACGGGCTTCAATGATTGGCTGCCGGTGGAAGGCATCGGCTTGTCACGGAACACGACGATCCTGCGTGCCGGGGTATCGCTGTGGCCGAAGTCCAACTTCGGCTTGCGCCTTGGCTACATGCGCGAACAGGACCAGCAAGAGCGTGCTAGCAGTGCGATGCTGCAGGGCACAGTGACGTTCTGAGTTCTTCGCCGGTGACTCGTTGACGGCGTTCCCTCAGTGGCCGCCGTTAACGATCACGGCGCCTCACGCACCGGCAAGGGCACGTTGCAGACGTCGATCTTGCCGACCTTGTAGAGATACCACGCGTCCGAGCGATTGCGACGCGATTCCACCAGCGCAGTGAAGGTGGGCGTGTCGGTGCGCAGCACTTCGAGGTGCATGCGTTTGGACGGCGGCAAATCGGATGCCAGGCGCACACGCAGGATTTCCGTTTGTTTCGCGCGGTCCTTGTAGAAGCCCATCGGGCCGTTGCCGCGCGGCAAGTCGGAAAGGTATTGCATGCCCTGCACCACCCGCCCGATCAACGCGATGTTGCGATCGAGCTGGCGCGGCGCCTGTCCGATCACGGCGTAGAGTTCGGTGCCGGGCCCCGAGTCGGGTGTGTTGTCGCGCCCCGCGCCGACCATGCCGTAGCAGTGCACCAGCCAGGTTTTGCCCGTTTTCGGATCGCGCGCGGCGGGGAATCCGTGACTGAAACCGACTTCCGGCGCATACACGTCGCCGTCAGGCAACGGAGTGAAGGGAAGGTCGGATGAAATCTTGCGTTCGAATTCCGCCGCGATCGTGCCCTTGGCCTCGCCAAGCGAGCGCGGCGGATGCTGGGGATGTTTCGCCTCGGCTGCGGGGTCACCCCATTGCGTCACGAATCCATCCTGCACACGCAGGATGGCGAGCCCGTCCCAGTAATGCTGGTGCGCGAGCGTGCGGATGTTTTGTGCATGCAGCGGCGCGTAGGCCGAAGCGAGCTCGATCACCACGCGGCCTTCCGGCAGATCCATGTACAGCGTGTCGTCGGGACTCAGCGGACGCCAGTCGGAAGGCCTGGACGCGTCCAGCACCTGTTGCATTGTGGCTGCCGATTTCGAATCGGGTGCGGCGGCCTGACCGGACATCGGCCACGCCATTGCCAGCGCGAGTGTCGTGATCGAGGCAAACCGGAGCGAATGATTCACGGCCGTTTTCCTTGTGCATGGATGTCGCGATTGAACACGTCGGCGCCGAATGCGCGCAGGCCTTGCTGGCCGGCGTAACCGAGGTGCGGCAGGCCAAACCAGTCTTCAATGCTGCGCAGCAGGCTGTAATGGTTGTACGCCACGTTCGAAACGCTGCCGGGTTTCACGGACGGTGAAATCACCACCGCGCCGATGCGCCCGCCGCCGGGGCCGAACTTGCCGGGCTGTGGAGCGCCGTCGGGTGCGGTTTCGTTGCAACACGCCGCGGCGTCGGTGCCTTCGTCGAAGGTGATGATCAGCAAGCCGTCCTGCTTGAACGCAGGCGAGGCGAGGATCCGCGGAACCCATTCGCGCAGGAACTTGTCGGCCGAGATCAGTCCGCCCGGTTCGCCGTTCTTGCACGGCGCGTCGTGACCGTCATGGCACAGGTTGGGCGTGATGAAGGAGAAGTTGGGCGTGGTGGTGGTTGATTGCAGATCCGCCGCAAGTTTTTCGAGATTCACCACGTGCGCGGCGCAATCGGCTTGATCGTCGATGATGGAATGGAAGTACACGAACGGGTTGTGCTTGTCCGCATACTGGTCGGTCGCAGTGGCGGAGTTGGTATGGTCCACCTCGCCGATGCCCACGTGCCCGCACGCCGAGGCTTCGCGCGATGGGTCCGCGCCCAAGCTTTCCATGTAGCCCTTCCAGGTGTAGCCCGCATCCTGCAACTGGTTGGCGAGCGTCTTCACCTCGGACGGATACACGCAGCCGCTGCCGCGGATCTGGCCATTCGCGTCGAAGCCGGGCGAACTTCGCCGGAATTCGCTGAACACGCCGCAGTCTTCCTGCGTTTCGGGATTGGGCGCCTGCCCGCTGATCATGGCAAGGTAATTATCGAGGCTGTAATGCCCGATCGCGAAGTATTGCGTCAGCAACGCGCCGTGTTTCGGCAGTTCGTGTGCAAGATAGGGGGCCGGCGAATGCTCGCCGAAGGTGACCTGGAAGGGTTCGTTTTCCAGCACGATCACGAATACGTGCCGTGGTGCGTGCGCAGGTCCAGGCGTCGACTTGATGTGCGGGGCGGGGCCGCAGCCCACCAACGCGGCGCCCAAAAAGACACCAGCGAACACTTGCATTGAATGGCGCAGCGAATTCACGGGCACGGCAAGCTTCCCCACGCGAGGTTGCGCGAAGAGCGAACGATAACACTTGCCCGCCTTGGTGTGCGGCTTCAATCCACCACGCGAACCCGCGTGTCGATGATGCGCTCGATGGCAACTTGCAGGTAGCGCCGCGCGTAATGCGGCCGATGCCGTTCGAAGATGATCCGCGCGTGGGCGACATGATGGTCGCGCGGCGCGAACAGGAACAGGAACGCGCCACCCCTGCGGGCGAGTTCCGCGTCATCTTCGAGGAACCCGGCTTCGGTGCCGGCGAATTCGGCGATGTGCGATTGCGCGCGTTGCAGCCAGTTGGCTTCTTGATGGGCCTCGAGCTGGTTGATCACGAAGTCGCCCGATGCGGCGCGTACGTCGTCGACGTCGACACCGGACTCGGTGAAGGCATGTTCGGCCGCTTCGGCATCCGCGATGCAGGCGTAGCCCGCGACAATGTAGTGCTTCGGATAGAAGGTGCCGAAGGACGTGTCGCCCTGCTTGAAGAAAGCCCAGTGCCTGATCATGGCGATCACCCCGCGCAGTCGTGCCTGCGACGGCCAAGCGGTGCGGTTCCCTCCGGACCGCACGGCGTCACTGCGTGCAAGCGTGCGCCAGCAAATGCGAAAAAAAAGTGGTGGTGGCGTGATGGCCGGATGAACGCCCGCGGACGCGTCACGCATCCGGAAACGCATGATTCCGTGGGCCAGACCCGGTTTTGCTTTGCTCGGCTCCGACCAAACTGCCAGACGCAGGTTGTTCGAAAGCCGCACTACCGCACGGGTGCACCTGCACCTGCGCCTTGATCCGCATCCAGCAGAAACAGATCTTTGCCACCCGTTCCGGCCGAAAGGATCATGCCTTCACTGATCCCGAAACGCATCTTGCGCGGCGCCAGATTGGCGATGAATACGACATTGCGGCCAACCAGTTTCGCAGGTTCGGCATAGGCAGCCTTGATCCCGGAAAAAATCTGGCGCGTGCCGAGTTCGCCCGCATCCAGCTCGAAGCGCAGCAGCTTGTCGGAACCTTCCACGGCTTCGCACACCCGCACCTTGCCGATGCGCAGGTCGAGTTTCGCAAAGTCGTCGATGGAGATGGCGTCGGGGCTGGAAGGAGCTATGGATTTGGCAGCGTCGTTCACGGTGGATGTTCCGCGCTTGTCTCCCTCTCCCGCTTGCGGGAGAGGGTTGGGGTGAGGGGAAGTCGAAGCGGGAGTCGTGTGTTGCAACGATTCCTTGGAGGCTTCGATCATGGCTTCGATATTCTTCGGGTCGATGCGAGTGGCCAGCGCCTTGAATGGATTGATGGCATGACCGAGTAGCGGGCGCAGCGCGGCTGCGAAGTCCGCGGGCGTGTCGCCCAGGAACTCGAACGCGCGCGCGGCGGTGGTTGGCACCACAGGTGCCAGCCAGATTGTCAGCAGCCGGAAATAGTTGAGCGCCAGCGTCAGCACGCCGTGCAGTTCGTCGCGCCGGGATTCGTCCTTCGCCATCACCCACGGCGCGTGGTCGGCAACGTACGCATTGGCTTCGTCCGCGACCTCGATGATCAAGCGCATCGCGGCCGCGTAATCGCGCGATTCGTACAACGCCGCGCAAGCTTCCAGTTTCGCGGCGGCCGCGTCGTAGCGCCCGTGCGCCGTTTCAGGCAGCGTCGCGGCAAGCTTGCCGTCGAAGAACTTGTGCAGGAAACCCGCGCAACGGCTGGCGATGTTCACCCATTTGCCGACGAGGTGCGAGTTGACGCGTTCCTCGAACGCCTTGAGGTCGAGATCGATGTCCGCGAGCGTCGGGCCGAGCATCGATGCGAGGTAATAACGCAACCAATCCGGATCCAGATGTTCGAGATAGGTGCGCGCGTTCACGAACGTGCCGCGCGACTTCGACATCTTGGCGCCGTCCACGGTGAGGAACCCGTGCACGTTCACCTGGGTCGGCATGCGCAGGCCGGCGCCGTGCAGCATCGCCGGCCAGAACAGCGTATGGAAGTAGATGATGTCCTTGCCGATGAAGTGCACCATCTCGGTGTCGCTGCCGGCGTCGAGGAACCGGTCGAAATCGGCGGCGGTCAATCCGGGTTTGCGCCCGCTGTCGCACAGTTCCTTGAACGCGGCGAGGTATCCCACCGGCGCGTCCACCCACACGTAGAAGTATTTGTCGGGCTGGCCGGGAATTTCGAAGCCGAAATATGGTGCGTCGCGCGACACGTCCCAGCTGCGCAGGCCGTCTGCGAACCATTCCTTCAATTTGTTGACGACTTCCGATTGCAGGCCGCCGGCGTCGCGACGCTCTTCCAGCCAGGTCTTCAACAGTGATTCGAAATCGGCCAGCTTCACGAAGAAGTGCAACGATTCCTTCTCGATCGGCTTGGCACCGGACACCACCGAATACGGATCGATCAGGTCGATCGGGTTGTAGGTGCTGCCGCACACCTCGCAGGCGTCGCCGTATTGGTCCTTGGAATGGCAGACCGGGCACTCGCCCTTGATGAATCGGTCCGGCAGGAACATCTGCCGTTCGGGATCGAACAATTGCTTGACCGGCTTCGATTCGACGTGGCCATTTTTCTCCAGCGCCTGCCAGATGCGATAGGTCAGTTCGCGATTCGCCTCGGTGTGGGTGCTGGAGTAATGATCGTAGACAGCCCCGAAGTCGCGCAGGTCCGCGATGTGTTCCTTCCACACCCCTTCAATCAGCGCTTCCGGCGCGATGCCTTCCCGCTCCGCGCGCAACATGATCGATGTGCCGTGCGCGTCGTCGGCGCAGACGTAGTGCACCGTGTGCCCGGCCATCCGCATCGCGCGCACCCAGATGTCCGACTGTGTGTGTTCCACCATGTGACCAAGGTGGATTCTGCCGTTCGCATAGGGCAGGGCGCTGGTGACCAGGATTTCGCGGGGCATTGACGGGGTTCGCGGACGCAAGACGATTGCGAATTATCGCATGACGCCGCGAGACGCTTCCTTCGGCGCGTCGGCTGGGTTGAGCGCGCAGCTCTCGTAGGGCGGGCGGCAACCCGCCATGGGTGAGCCTCGGCGGGATTCGCTTCGCTGCTCCCGCCCTACGTGTTTCATCCCGGGGAGGACCAACGTTCGTCGCGACCATGTTGGCCTCCGCCGATGAAACCGGCGTCAGCCCAACCTACGGAGTGAGCGAAACCGTCGCTTGGCTCAAGCGCCCGTCTCGAGCCCCGCCATGCCCAGCGTGTTGTAGCCGGCGTCCACGTATACGACTTCGCCGGTGATGCCGGCAGCGAGGTTCGAGCACAGGAATGCGGCGGCGTTGCCGACGTCGTCGATGGTGACGCTGCGGCGCAACGGTGCCACGTGGGCAACATGGTCGATCATCTTGCGCAGGCCGGCGACGCCGGAGGCGGCGAGGGTCCGGATCGGCCCGGCCGAGATCGCGTTGACGCGCGTGCCTTCGGGGCCGAGGTTCAATGCGAGGTAGCGGACATTGGCTTCGAGGCTGGCCTTGGCCAAACCCATCACGTTGTACGACGCCAGCGCGCGTTCGGAGCCGAGATAGGTGAGCGTGAGGATCGCGCCGTTGCGGCCCTTCATCATCGGGCGCGCGGATTTTGCCAAGGCGGCGAGGCTGTAGCTGGAGATGTCGTGGGCGATCTTGAAGTTCTCGCGGGTCATGCCGTCCAGGAATTCGCCCGTCAACGCCTCGCGCGGCGCAAAGCCGATGGAGTGGATCAAGATATCCAATCCATTCCAACGTTTGCCGAGGCTTTCGAACAGCGCTTCGATGTCGCTGTCGCGGCCCACGTCGCACGGCAGCACGATGTCGGAACCGAGTTGGGTGGCGGCCTCGTCCACGCGACTGCGGAGCTTCTCGTCGACGTAGGTAAAAGCGAGTTCGGCGCCTTCGCGGTGCAGGGCCTGTGCGATGCCCCATGCGATCGAGCGGTTGCTGAGGACGCCGGTGACGAGCGCGCGCTTGCCTTCGAGGAAACCCATGTCGACTGTGCTCCGGATCGGTATCTGCGAAGTCGCCCATTGTAAGCGGCTTTCGGGAAGCGCCAAGACGATGCCCGACTCCTTCGATGCCGACCGGCGCGCGGCGGCGCGGCACGATCCTCCGACGATGCAGCGATCGACGGCGATCGCCCGACAGCGCCTCAGCCCTGGATGCGAAGTTCCTCGCCGGCGCGCAGGTCGTCGTCGTGGAGGTCGTTCCAGCGCTTCAGCTCTGACACGCTCACGTGGTACTGATGCGCGATCGACCACAGCGTTTCGCCCTCGCGGACGCGATGGTGTTTGTGGTGCGGCGACGCAGCGGGAGCCGTTGGCGCGGGCGTTTCTTCGTCCAATCGGGTGGGTTCGGCCGGCAATGGAAGCCGGTCGCTGGGACCGCCGTTCGACTCGTGGGTGTCGACCTGCGCAACCGACTCGGATGCGTTGACCGTCAGCGCCGCGGCGAGCGATTGCGCCGCGTCGATGGGCAGCAGCAGCGCGCGCGGGCTGCTGTCGGGGACCCGTTCGCCGCGATAGCCGGGATTCAGCGCGCGCAGTTTCGATTCGGAAATTTCGGCCATGTCCGCGGCACTGCGCAGGCGCGTGTCCGCCGGCACTTCGACTACCTGCCGTTGGTCGGCTGGCGAGGGCATCGGCAGTTCGACATGGAAACGCTGCGGATCGCGGAGAATGCAGCTGAGGGCCAGCAGCCGCGCCAGGTGAGTGCGGGTGGTGTGGCTGAGCGGGATGTCGGGAATCGCGCCGTCGCCGGTATCGGGATGGCTGCGCAGCGCGCTGGTCACGGCGTACGGACCCGCGTTGTAGGCCATGTCCACCAGCCGCCAATCGCCGAATTGCTGGTCGAGCTTCTTCAGCATCTTGATGGCGGCGCGCGTGGACGCGACGGGATCGCGCAGGCCGTCGTAGTCGCGGTTGGTGGTCAGCCCGTGTCGCCGTGCGGTGTTTGGCATCATCTGCCACATGCCGCCGGGATCGCCGCCGTGGCTTGGCTCGATCGGCTGGTAGGAGCTTTCCAGCATCGGCAGCATTGCAAATTCACCCGGAATGCCCGCGGCCTGCAATTGCTTCTGCACGTACATCATCAGCGGCAGCGCGCGCTTCAGGCGCTGCTCGAAGTGCGCCGGCGAGCGGGTGTACATCGCGGCGTTGGCGCGGATCAGCGGCGAATCGGCGCAATCGTCCATCACGAAACTGGCCGTCAGGCTGGCCCACGGTTCGCCCTTCGCGATCGTGGGCGCCATGGGTGCCAGCGTGGTCGGTGGCGGTTCGGGGTGGGCGATCACCACCGCCGGTTTGGGCGGCGGCTTGACGGGTTCGGCCGCACAGGCGGCGAGTATCGCGCAGACGGCAAGCGTCAGAAGGCGGGTGCCGGCGCGCGCGGTATTCATGCGGGGAAGTTGTCCTTGGCCAGCCTGAGCGCGGCGAACCGGTCGACGCGTCGTGGCGAGGGTTCGACCTCCGGCGGCCATGGAATCCGATCGTCCGCGATCGCATCAATGCGGAGGAATGGATTCGCGGCACGTTCGTCGGCCATGCGTGCGGGCAGCGTGGGCTCGCCGCGCTCGCGCTGGGCGCGGGCATCTTCCGTGCGCGACTTCAACGCGGCGTTGTCGGGTTCCACCGTCGCCGCGAAACCGGCATTCGCCAGTGTGTATTCGTGGCCACAGCAGACCTGCGTGTCGGCCGGCAGTTCGGCGAGGCGGTCCAGCGAGGCGAGCATCTGTTCCGGCGTGCCTTCGAACATCCGGCCGCAGCCGAGGCTGAAAAGGGTGTCGCCGCAGAACAGCAAGCCTTCGCCGTGATAGGCGATGTGGCTGCGGGTATGGCCATGCACCTCGATCACATCGAAACGCGCGGGAGGCGCGGCGATCTGGATCACGTCGCCGTTGCCCACCTGGGTCGCAGGCAGATGGATGCGATCGTCATGTGGCGCATAGATGGTGGCGTCGGGATACACCGCTTTCAGTTCTGCCGTGCCGCCGATGTGGTCGCCGTGGTGATGGGTGAGCAGGATGGCCGAGAGAGTGCGCCCGTCTTCGGCCAGCGCGTGCAGCACCGGTCCCGCCTCACCCGGGTCGACCACCAGCGCGCAGCCGCTCGCCGCCTCGGCGAGCATCCAGATGTAGTTGTCGCGCAAGGCTGGCAGGGCGCGCAGGGAAGGCATCCGGCAGGGTCTGGCCAAAAAGGGGTCACCCTAACAGTGCCCTTCGGGGTGTTCGTTAGCTGGGCGTTAAGTCCGGGTCGCCGCTTATCGTTCGCTCATGAATCCGTCACAATGGTCACACTCCGCTCGTGATGCATCACCACAGGTTTTGCGTGCAACCTACGATGTCCAAACGCCCGTTCGACAAGGATGATCCAGCGATCGAAGCGATCGGCGCCGACGCGATGGCGGTCTGCGCGGCGCGGCTGGGGCGGGTGGCGGGCACCCACGCTCTGGTCCTAGACGGCACGCCGATGACCGTGCCTGCGGTGTCCGGGGTCGGCTGCTGGACGATATTGCGTCCCGGTCGGGACACCGGGGGCTGGCGTGGTTCGCTGCATGCGGCGGTCGACGCGCTGCCGTTCGGGGATGAATCGTTCTGTGCCGTGCTGGTGCGCTTCACGCAGGACACCGACATCGAGCCGGAAGTTGTCGCCGGCGAACTCACCCGCGTGCTCGCGCCGCACGGCGTATTGCTGATCGCGGATCTCCATCCGCGCTCGCTGTGGCACGCCGGCATCCCGCCCGGCCGCTGGGAACGCGCCTTGCGGGCAGCGGGCCTGAAGGTATCGCGGACGGTGCGTTGCGGTGCGCCGTGGCCGCGGGTGCGCGGCGCGGAGGGCGTGCCGCACTGGCTGGTGCGCGGGATGGGCGGCGCGTGGGTCGTCGAGGCGCAGCGGCGCACGCTGACTGCGATTCCCTTGCGCAAGGCACCTGCGCGGCGGGTGGTCGAACGCAAACCGGTATTGCCGGGCGCCCATCGCAAGTCGCTGGTGCGTCAGCGCGCATGAGCGACGGTGATGCGGTCGAGATTTTCACCGATGGCGCCTGCCTCGGCAATCCAGGGCCGGGCGGCTGGGCCGCGCTGCTGCGCTGGCGCGGCAAGGAAAAATTGCTGGCGGGCGGTGAGGCCCTGACCACCAACAACCGGATGGAATTGATGGCGGCAATCATGGCGCTCGAATCCCTGAAGCGCGATTGCGAGGTGCGTCTGACCACCGACTCGCAATACGTGCGGCACGGCATCGAGCAGTGGATCGCGACGTGGCGCGCGAACGGCTGGCGTACCGCGGGCAAGCAGCCGGTCAAGAACCAGGATTTGTGGCTGCGCCTCGCGACGGCGCGTGAGCGCCATCGGGTAAGCTGGGCTTGGGTGCGCGGGCACTCGGGCCACCCGGAAAACGAGCGCGTGGACCAGGCCGCCCGCGCCGAAGCCGAAAGCATGAGGGAGCCGCTGTGACGCGCAAGGTGGTGCTGGATACCGAAACGACCGGGCTCGAAGTCGAGCGCGGTCATCGCGTGATCGAAATCGGCTGCGTGGAGCTGGTCGATCGCCGCCCCAGCGGGCGGGAATTCCACTGTTACCTCAACCCCGAGCGCGCGATCGACGCGGGCGCGGTGGCGGTGCACGGCATCACCGACGAATTCCTGCGCGACAAGCCGAAGTTCGCCGAGGTCGCGGCCGATTTCGTGGCCTTCATCGCCGGTGCGGAATTGTTGATCCACAACGCGGCGTTCGATACCTCGTTCCTGGATGATGAGCTGAAGCGCGCGAGCGTCGCATTCGGCTGCGTGGCCGATCACGCCGCGGTGATCGACACGCTGGCGCTGGCACGGCAGAAGTATCCGGGTCAGAAGAACACGTTGGACGCGTTGTGCAAGCGGCTCGGCGTGGACAACAGCCACCGCGAAGTGCACGGGGCGCTGCTGGACGCGCACCTGCTCGCCGACGTCTGGGTGGCGATGACTGCCGGACAGGGTGCGCTGGCGCTGGGCAGTGAGGAAGCATCGACCGCGGCCGCCGTAGCGGCTGCAGGCGTGGCCGGCATGGCATTGACGACGCGCCCGCGCGTCCTGCGTGCGACGGCGCAGGAGACCCTCTCCCACGATGCGCGGCTGGATGCGCTGGACAAGACCAGCGGCGGCAGCCTGTGGCGACGCGCAGCGGTCGAGCCCGTGGCCGAACCGGCCTGAGCCGCGCTTCGACCCGTCAACCCATCCGTACCAGCACGATGCTGGTGTTGTCGCGACCGCCCGCGTCCAGCGCGGCCAGCAGCAGATGATCCACGCATTCCTGGGCGGCGAGGTCGGTGCGCGCCAGCACCGCGGCGATGCGGGCATCGACCAGTTCCTCGCTCAAGCCGTCGCTGCACAACAGGAATTGCACGCCCCGTTCCAGCGGGCCCCGTTCGGGTGCGGCGCACAGCTCCGCAGCCGGCGTGATGCCGAGCGCCTGCGTGGCGCGATTGCGCTTGGGCGGCGGCGTGCCGGGCTTCGGATTGGCTTCGGCCCCCGCGTCGGGGTTTGGTGCCGTCCCGGCGTCCTGGAGACACAGCCGCTGCAACGTACCGGAGCGCCATAGATAAATCCGGGTGTCGCCGATGCAGGCGGCGGCGTAATGGTCGCGCTCGAGCTTCAGCAAGGCGAGTGCCGCGCCCGTGGGGGCGTTGCCGGACGCGCGACGCGCAAGCTTCGCGATTTCGCCACCCGTGCCGCGGATGGCTGTTTCCAGGTCGCGGTCGGCGTGGCCGGCATCCACCAGCGTGTCGCGCGCGAGCGCGGCCGCCACTTCGCCGCGCCCGTAGCCGCCCATGCCGTCGATCACGAGAAACAGACCGAGATCCGCATCGGCCCAGTAAGTGTCCTCGTTCAGTGCGCGGCGCAGGCCGGTGTGGCTGGCGTGTCCGACTTCGATCATGAACTCGATGCATCCCTGTACCGGCCGGCGGCGCCGGCGCGGCGGTCGCGCGTGGTCAAGCGCTGGTCCCGCCAGATTCCAGCCGCGAGGAGAACACCTTCAGTTCGCGCATGATCCGCAGGACGTGGCGATGCAGATCCTCGATGTCGGGTGCGCTGGCGCCCCGCGTCTCGTGGTAGACCAGCGCGATCCACAAGGCGAGGCCGCGCATGCGCACCTGCACATTGTCCGAGCGCGCGCGGTCATAGCCGACGTCGAGGCCGCTTTGCGTCACGCCGCCTTCGATCTGGATGCCGTATTGCGCCGGATCGGCGCACTGCGCCACGTTGTCGCACTCGCGGCCGATCAGGTCGGCCAATTGTTCGCGGTACGAGCGCGGCAATTCCAGGCTGCGATGCTCGATGTCGCCGAGCTGACGGCGCAGACGGGCATGGCGCCCCATCGCGGTGACGCGTGTGACAAGCCGACGGAGGTAGTTGTCCCCGGGTTTCTGGTGTTGCGAGGTCAAAGACAGATTCCTCACGCGGCTACGCCGTTGCCCCTGTACGCGATGATTGTGCCTTGATCGGGGTCCGGCTACAAATCCCCCAACCGCTGACCCACCCGCACCGTCGACTCGGGTTGGAGCGCCGGGTCGAGTCGACCCGAGGGCGTCAGCACGATTACGGTGGAGCCCATCTCGAACCGCGCCATTTCCGCGCCGCGCGTCAGCCGCACGCCCCAGCCGCGCCAGTCGCGGCGCACGATGTCGCGCGCATACGGCGGCACCACCGGACCGCCCCAGACGGTGGTGATCCCGGAAACCAGGATCGCGCCCACCATGGCCACCACGAACGGCCCGCGCGGGCTTTCGAAATGGCAGACCAGCCGCTCGTTGCGCGCGAACAGGTTCGGGATGTCGGCGACCGGATGGGGCGCAACGCTGAACAGGCGCCCTGGCACGTGCACGCTTTCGACGAGTTCGCCGTCCAGCGGCATGTGCACGCGGTGGTAGTCGCTGGGCGAAAGATAGACCGTGGCGAACGCGCCGTCGTGGTACCGCGCGGCGGCCTCCGGATCAGCCAGCAAACCCGCGACGGTGTAATTGCGACCCTTGGCCTGCATGATGCGGCCGGCGTCGACGCGCCCGATCTGGCTGATGCGTCCGTCCGCGGGGCTGACGATGGTGTCGGCGTCGCCTTCGGCGCGTCGCGCGCCCACGCGCAGTCCGCGGGTGAAAAAGTCATTGAAGCTCAGGAACGCATACGGATCGGGTTGCGCGGCTTCGCGCATGTCCACCCGGTAGGCGCGCACCACGCGACCGATCAGGAAGTTCTTCCATGGCCGCCAGGTCCAGCGGGCGGCGGCGCGCACGACGCGGCTGAGGGTTTTCTGCGGCGCGAGATATTGAAGGACAATCGAGAAACGCATCGGGCAAGTTTAGCCGCAGAGCCACATCTATACTGCCCGCTTTGCGCGCGCCGCCATGACGAACGAACTGCAGACCATTGTGGATCTGATCCGCTACGCCGCCAGTCGCTTCAATGCGGCCGGGTTGACGTTCGGACACAGCCACGACAATGCCATCGACGAGGCGACGCATCTGGTGTTGTCGTGCCTGCATCTCCCGCCCGACCTGCCCCCGGCTTATGCTGGGGCGCGCGTGACCGCCATCGAAAAAAATCGCGTGCTGTCGCTGATCGATCGCCGCATCGAGACCCGCGAGCCGGTCGCGTACCTGGTCGGCGAGGCCTGGTTCGCGGGCATGCCGTTCAAATCCGATGCACGTGCGCTGGTGCCGCGCTCGCCGATCGCGGAACTGATCGAGGACGGATTTTCGCCGTGGCTGGACGGCCGCGACGTCGAACGCGCGCTGGATCTTTGCACCGGTTCGGGCTGCATCGGCATCGCGATGGCGGCGCACAATTCGCACTGGCGCGTGGACATCGCCGATCTCAGTGATGACGCGCTGGCGCTGGCGCGCGAGAACATCGCGCAGCACCAGCTTGGCAAGCAGGTGCGCGCGGTCCGGTCCGACCTGTTTTCCGGCTTGTCGGGCGAGCGCTACGACCTGATCGTTTCCAATCCGCCATACGTCACCGACGACGAATACGCCGCGCTGCCGGGCGAATACGCGCACGAACCGAAACTGGGGCTGACCGCCGGTGCGGACGGGCTCGATATCGCGCTGCGCATCCTGCGCGACGCGCCCCGGCACCTGGCCGACCAGGGCTTGCTGATCGTCGAAGTCGGCGAAAGCGAGCACGCCTTGAGTGCGCTGCTGCCCGACGTGCCCTTCGTGTGGATCGAGTTCAAGGTCGGACCGATGGGTGTGTTTGCGCTGGAGCGACACGATCTCGATGAACATGCGGCGGTTATCCGTGCCGCCGCGGACACGCGCTGATCGTGGAAGTCGTCACCGCGCGCCTGCGGTTGGATGCGCTTCGCGATGAAGATGCCGAAGCGCTGTTCGCGTACCGCAGCGATCCCGCGGTGAATCGTCACCAGGGCTGGAAGCCCGCTTCCGTTGCCGACGCCGCGAAGTTCATTGATGCGCAGCAAGGCGTCGCGCCCGACACGCCCGGCACCTGGTGGCAGCGCGCGATCCGGCTGCGCGATTCGGGCGAACTGATCGGCGATCTCGGGCTGCACTTCATGGACGACGGGGCGATGGAGCTGGGAATCAGCCTCGCGCCCGAGCACCAGCGCTGCGGCTACGCACGCGAAGCGATGGAAGTCATGCTGGATTTCGTGTTCGGCGGCCTGCGCAAGAAGCGCGTGATCGCGCGGGTCGATCCGCGCAATTTCATGTGCATGCGGCTGCTGGAAGGATTGGGGTTGCGCCGCCGCGATGCGCAGGCGGGCGACGTGGTGTTCGAACTGGCGGCGAGCGAGTGGCTGGCCGCACCGGACGAGCCCGGCGACCGCTAAGCTTGCCGGGACGGTTCCCAATGGATTTGCGCGCGTGTCCTCCAACACCTTCGGCAAACTCTTGAGCGTCACCACCTTTGGCGAGTCGCACGGGCCAGCGATCGGTTGCGTCGTCGACGGTTGCCCGCCCGGCATCGCGATTGCGCCCGAAGATTTCGCGCGCGACCTTGCGCGCCGCGCCACCGGCAAATCGCGCTACACCTCGCAGCGGCACGAATCCGACAAGGTGGAAATCCTGTCGGGCGTCTACGAAGGCAAAACTACCGGCACGCCCATCGCCCTGTTGATCCGAAACAGCGACGCGCGTTCGAAGGATTACGCGGAGATTGCGCAGATTTTCCGGCCCGGCCACGCCGACTACACCTATTGGCAGAAATACGGTATCCGCGATCCGCGCGGTGGCGGACGCGCCTCGGCGCGCGAAACCACCATGCGGGTGGCGGCGGCCGTGATCGCGAAGAAATGGCTCGCGGAAAAATTCGGCATCGAGGTGCACGGCTGGCTCGCGCAAATGGACGACATCGTGCCTGCCATGCCGGGAGATGCCGTCGTCGATTTCAACGTAGTGGAAGGCAATCCGTTCTTCTGGCCGGTCGCCGGGCAAGTGCCCGAACTGGAGCGGCGCATCAACGCCCTGCGCAAGGCCGGCGATTCCTGCGGCGCGCGGGTGAACGTGGTCGCGACTGGCGTGCCGCCCGGTTGGGGCGAACCCGTGTACGGAAAACTGGATGCGGAACTCGCGTCGGCGCTGATGTCGATCAATGCGGTGAAGGGCGTCGAGATCGGGGCGGGCTTCGCCAGCGTCGCCCAAAAGGGCAGCGAGCACCGCGACGAAATAAGTTTGGACGGCTTTACGTCCAATCACGCTGGCGGCATACTGGGCGGGATTTCGTCGGGACAGGATGTCGGGGCGTCGATTGCACTGAAACCGACTTCCAGCATCCTGGTGCCGGGTCGCAGCGTGAATACCGCCGGCGAGGAAGCGGAGGTTCGCACCAGGGGTCGCCACGATCCGTGTGTGGGCATTCGCGCCACGCCGATCGCCGAAGCGATGGTCGCGCTGGTGCTGATGGATCAGGCGCTCAGACACCGGGCGCAATGCGGCGACGTCGGCGAGGTATTCCCCCGCATCCCGCAACGATGAAAGAGCGATAATCGGATTTGCGTTCCCGGAGACGAACATGAAAACGCCATCGCACGATTTGCCCTCCGATTCCGCGCAGTCTTCCCTGCACGATGTGCTGAGCGATGCCATCCGTTTCTGGGAACCGCGGCGAATCGTTTACAACGCGGCGCTTGCCTTGGTGGTCCTGGTGTGGGCGGCGATCGATTGGGCGCGGATCCATGCCGGCATCACCCTCGAGAGTCTGCTTGCGGTGCTGGTGTTGGCGGTCTTCGCGAATATTTGCTATTGCGCGGCGTATCTGGTCGAAATTCCGGTGCAGTCGTCGGCCTATCGTGCGCGCTGGCGGCAGAGGCGTTGGCTGTTGTGGGGGTTCGGAACGCTGCTCGCCCTGGCGCTGACCAACTACTGGATCGCCGACGAAATTCTTCCCGCGCTCATCCATTGAATCCATGAAAGGCAAGATCGATTACAACGTCGCCATGATCGGCGCCACTGGTGTGGTAGGCGAGACTTTGTTGTCCATCCTCGAAGCGCGGGAGTTCCCGATCGGCGAGTTCGTGCCGCTGGCCAGCGAGCGTTCCGCTGGCAGCACGCTCAAATTCGCCGGCAAGCAGGTAATGGTGCGCGATCTCGCGAAGTACGACTTCGACGGCATCGACATCGCGTTCTTCTCGGCGGGCGGGGCGGTGAGCCGCGAACACGCGCCGCGCGCAGCCGCGGCAGGCGCGGTGGTGATCGACAACACTTCGGAATACCGCTACGTGGATGACGTGCCGCTGGTGATCAGTGAAGTCAATCCGCATGCGATAGCCGAATACACCGCCCGCAACATCATCGCCAACCCCAACTGCTCGACCATGCAGATGCTGGTGGCGCTGGCGCCGATCCATCGTGCGGCGGGCATCGAACGCATCAACGTGGCGACGTACCAGTCAGTGTCCGGCGCCGGGCGTTCGGGCATGGAGGAATTGGCCCGACAGACCGCCGACCTTTTGAACTTCCACGACGTTGAAGCCGAGAAGTTCCCGGCCCAGATCGCGTTCAACGTGATCCCGCACATCGACGTCTTCCTCGACAACGGCTACACCAGGGAAGAAATGAAGATGGTGTGGGAAACCCGCAAGATTCTCGAGGACGACGCGATCCAGGTGAATCCCACCTGCGTGCGGGTGCCGGTGTTCTACGGCCATTCCGAGGCGGTGCACATCGAGACCCGCGACAAGGTCGATGCGGCCGCCGCGCGCGCACTGCTGGAAGCCGCGCCCGGCGTGGTGGTGGTCGACGAACGCAAGCCCGGCGGCTATCCGACGCCGGTGGGTCACGCCTCGGGCAAGGATCCGGTGTTCGTCGGTCGCATCCGCGAAGACATCTCGCACCCGAACGGGCTGGATCTGTGGATCGTGTCCGACAACATCCGCAAGGGTGCGGCGTTGAATGCGGTGCAGATCGCGGAGATACTGATCCGCGAATACCTTTGATCGTACAGCCGCGGGGTGGTCCACATGACGCGTCAAACCTTGTTGCGGGGCATGCTGGTTTGCGCCGCATGCTTCGGTGCTTCCGTCGTGGCGATGGCGATCGCCGCGCCGCCCCCATCCGCTTCCGCCAAGTCTCCGGCCCACCTGCAAAACCAGGTGAAGGAGGTCGACGCCAAGCTGGCGGCGGCGCGCTCGCACAACGACGCATTGCAGGCGCAGGTGACGCAAATGGAACAGCGCAGTGCCGCGCAGCAAAAACAGTTGCAGCAGCGCGATGCGGAAATCGCCGCGCTGCAGGCGAAGCTTCACGCCGCGGGCGTGCCGGCATCCGCAGCTTCCGCCGATCATTGACCAAAGCCGCTTGGTGATTGGCGGTTTCTGCAATACCCTTGCGCTCGCGCGGGGCATCCTTTTGATGGGCAGCTCCGGCGCGTTCCACGTCGCTGGGGGTCCCGCTTCATGAACTTGAAACTCCGCCTTGCATGTGCCGCGTTGCTGGCCACGGCCGCCGCGCCGGCATGGGCGCTGCAGTTGGGCCAGATCCAGGTCAAGTCGGCGCTGAATCAGCCCCTGGTCGCCGCGATCCCGCTGCATCCGAAGAACCTCACCGAACTCGAAGGCCTGAGCGTCGGGCTGGCGCCGGCAGACGATTTCGCGCGCGCCGGGCTGCAGGTGACCCCAACCGACCAGACGCTGCGGTTCCACGTCGTCACCGACAACAACGGCCAGAAGCTGATTCTCGTCACCAGTACCCAGCCGATCACCGATCCGTATCTCGATTTCCTGCTGCAGGTGAACACGCGCGAGGGCAAGCAGGTGCGCGAGTTCGTGGTGCTGTTGAACCCGGTGATCGCGGCCCCGGCACCGGGCGTGCAGGCTGCGCCGGTGGCGAGCGCTCCGGTCGCCGCGACGCCACCCGCGCAGCCGGCGCAGTTGCCGCCGTCGTCGGCGTTCGCACAACCTGCACCGCAACCCCGGCCCCCATCGCAACCGCCGGCCGCCGAAAAATCCGCGGCTCCGCCGCCGACGCCACCTCCGGCGCCGCAACCGGCACCAGCGCCTGTGCCTTCCGCCGCGCAGCCGGGCAATCCACCCGCGAGCATCGACGTGCATCGTGGCGACACGCTGTACGGCATCGCGAGGGATGCCACCCGAAATTCGGGCGTCACCATCAATCAATTGATGGTGGCGATCAAGGCCGCCAATCCCGACGCATTTTTCAAGAACAACATCAACGATCTGAAGGCCGGGGCGATCCTGCGCATCCCGACCCGCGACGTGATCGACCAGACCAGCGTGGCCGCGGCCAACGCCGAGGTGCATCGCCAGTACGAAAGCTGGCGCGCGGCGCGGCCGCATCCGGCAACCGAAGTGCAGGGCACGGCGGCCGAGGCTGCCGCAAATGCGGCGCCCAAGCCCGGCAAATCGGCGCCCGCTTCCGATCACCTGTCGCTGGTGCCCGCCACCGGCGAAGGCAGCGGTGCCCGCAATCGACCCGGCGTGGCCGGCGGCACCGGCAGCGAAACCGTCACTGGTCTGCAGCAAAAGCTGCAGAACGACCGTGGCGCGCTGGTTAGCCTCAACCAGTCCAATGCCGATCTCGAATCGCGGGTGCGTAGCTTGAAGGATATTTCCAACAAATCCGACAAGCTGCTGAGCATGAAGGATGCGACGGTCGCCGAACTGCAGCGCAAGCTCGCCGACGTGCAAGCGGGCACGGGGCCGTCTCCGGCGGTGCCAGCGACCAGTGCCGGGCAGCCGGTGGCGAAAGCGCCGGTTGCAACGTCGGCGGTGCCGGCCAGCGCGCCGGCGGCAGCAAAGCCGGGCGCGAAAACCTCGGTGGTCGCGCCTTGGTACCAACGTCCGTTGACGTGGATGATCGCGGGGTTGGTCGTACTGGCACTGATCCTGATCGGACTGCTGCGCAAGCGGCGGGGCGGCGAAGCGCCGCTTGCCGCGCGCGGCCCCTTGCCCGATCCCGCCGACGTGGCCCCGCAAATCGTCGAGCCGGAGGATGAGTCCGTCTTGCAGGCGCAGGTGGCGGAGCACCCGGAAGACCTTGCCGTGCATCTCGCGCTGTGCCGGTTCTATTACGGACAGGAGGACGAGGCACGTTTCGTGGCCGCGGCCACCGCGATGCGCGAACATGTCACTGACCCGAACGGTCACGAATGGCAGGAAGTCGTGACGATGGGCGAGGAGCTGGCGCCGCACCTGCCCCTGTTCGAGTTGCCCGCGGCCGTGCACGATGATCCTTACGGCATGGCCGCGTTGCACCAGCCGGCGGATGAAGATGCGACGGTAATGCGGGCACCCGTCGAACCCGCGCCTGAATCCCCGGGGAACCACGCCGCGATACCCGTCGCAGCGGTGCGCATGGAGCCCGATGTCGAATCCGTGATGGAGGCTTGGAGGGCCCAGCCCAGCGGTGCTCCGGCGGCGGCGACGGAGGCCGAGCCGGAACAGGAATTCGCCGATGATCCGGTCGACACCAAACTCGATCTCGCGCGGGCCTATCTCGACATGGGCGACCCGGTCGGCGCGCGCGCCATGCTCGAAGAAGTGATCGAGGAAGGTTCGCAGACGCAGAAGGACGAAGCCAAGCGTCTGCTGGCCGACGTCGCGGGCTGACATGAGGCAATGCGGGTCGCGCTGGGCATCGAATACGACGGCACCGATTTCTTCGGTTGGCAGCGGCTGAGCCATGGACCGAGCGTGCAGGCCGAAGTGGAGTCGGCGCTGTCGTTCGTCGCCAATCATCCCGTCGAAGTGATTTGCGCGGGTCGCACCGATGCCGGCGTGCATGCGCGTTGCCAGGTGGTGCATTTCGAAACCCAGGTCCAACGCGAGCCGCGCGCGTGGGTGCTGGGCGCCACCACCCACCTGCCGCGCGCCGTCGCGGTACTTTGGGCCAAGCCCATGCCGGACGATTTCCACGCGCGGTTTTCCGCGCGCGCGCGCCGCTACCGTTACGCGATCCTCAACCGGCCGGTGCGGCCCGCGCTGGATGCGCGATTTCTTTCCTGGGAGCGCAAGCCGCTGGATGTCGACGCGATGCACGCCGCGGCACAGGTGCTGCTCGGCGAGCAGGACTTTTCATCGTTTCGCGCGGTGTCTTGCCAGGCGCGTCATGCCCGGCGGAACGTCAATCATGTCAGCGTACATCGTGATGCCGACCGGGTGATCGTCGAGATCGAAGCCAACGCTTTCCTGCACCACATGGTCCGCAATATCGTGGGCTCACTGCTGGAGGTCGGTCGCGGCGAGCGTCCAATCCAATGGATGGCGGACCTGCTGGCGGCACGCAACCGCGAGGTCGCGGGCGTCACCGCGACGCCGCAGGGCCTCACGTTCATCGGTCCGCGGTATCCGGCAGAATGGCACCTTCCCTCCGAAGTCACGCTGTCGGCATGAACCGTACCCGCGTGAAAATCTGCGGTGTCACCCGCCTCGAAGATGCACTGCTCGCGAGCGAACTGGGCGCGGATGCGGTCGGCATCGTGATGACACCGAGCAGTCCGCGTTGCGTGTCTATCGAACAGGCGCGCGCGATCAGCGATGCGCTGCCGGCATTCGTGGACACGGTGGTGCTGGCGCACGATCTGGCGGTGGAACGCGTGCGCGCGATCATCGACGCGGTACAGCCGGATCGCGTGCAGTTCCACGGCAGCGAAGATGCAACATTCTGCGAAGGCTTCGGCGTCCGATACATCAAGGCCGTCGGAATGGACGGCGATGTAGACGTTCGCACGATTGCCTCGGGGCACCCGCGCGCCGTCGGATTCGTGCTGGACGGCCATCCACCGGGCCAGCAGGGCGGGCGCGGCAAGACCTTCGACTGGTCGCGCATTCCACGGGATCTGGATCGCCCGATCCTGTTGGCCGGCGGCTTGAATCCGTCGAACGTGGGCGATGCAATCCGCACGGTCCGGCCATGGGCGGTCGACTTGGCCAGTGGCGTGGAATCGTCGCCCGGCATCAAGGACGCCGGAAAGCTGCGCGCATTCTTCGCGGCGGTGCGCGCCGCCGATGCGGAGATCGCATGAAGGCCGCAACCGTGATGGTGCCCGCTGCCGAGCCGCTCGATGAATACGCCGGCGACCCGCGCGGTTTCGATCTGGCCGCCGCTGTCGCGCGCGGCAAACCGCTGGTGATCCGCGGGCTGGTGCGTGACTGGCCGATCGTGAAGTTGGCCCTGCAGTCGGACACCGCCTTCGCGCAACGACTGGCGGAACTCGACAGCGGCGCCGACGTTACGACGTTGCTGATCGTGCCGGAAGCCCAGGGCCTGATCGGCTACACCCCGGATTTTTCCGGTTTCAACTACCAGCATTTCAAAGTACCGCTGACGCTCGGGCTGCAGCGCCTCGCGAAGTACAGCCAGCGTACGCACGCGCCGGGGTTGGTGATCCAGAGCGTGCCGCTGCGCGAATGCTTGCCAGGACTGCTGGGCGACCACAAGTTGCCGTTCCTCGATCCGGGCATCGAACCGCGGCTGTGGTTGGGCAATCGCGCCGTCACGCCGACACATTTCGATTCGCAGCAGAATATCGCGTGCGTGGTGTGCGGTACGCGCCGCTTCACGTTGTTTCCCCCGGAACAATTGCCGAACCTGTACGTCGGGCCGCTCGATTACGCGCCGACCGGTGCGGCGATCAGCTTGGCGCGCCTCGATCGCCCGGATGATCCGCGCTATCCGCGCCTGAAACACGCGCTCGCCACCGCGCGGGCGGCCGATTTGAATGAAGGCGACGCGATCTACATTCCGCCGTTGTGGTGGCACCACGTCGAATCGCTGGAGCAGTTGAATGCGCTGGTGAATTACTGGTGGAACCCGCTGGACGTTCCGGGTTACGTCAGCGGCCACGCGCGCGCCGCGCTGTATCACTGCCTGCTCGCGTTCCACGCGTTGCCCGCCGACCAGCGCGCCGCGTGGCGCAACCTGCTGGATTATTACGTGTTCGCGGATGCCGATCCCGCCGCGCACATTCCCGAACCGCGCCGCGGGGTCCTCGGCGAATTCACGGCCGAGGTCGTGGAACAGTTGAAGCAGGGCGCGCGCCAAAACCTTTGAGGGTTCACGCTGAGGGACTGCGAAGCTCCCGCTGGAGCCACGCGGCCAAAGCGGCAAGGCGCAGATCAGCGGACGATCGCGGCGCGCACAACACCCAACTCGCGCGGGTAGCGCGAAACCCCCACGGCGCAATCAATCGGCCGGCGGCCAAGTCGTCGGCGACGAGCTGCTGCGGCGCGATTGCGACGCCGAGGCCGGCCGCGGCGGCTTCCAGCAAGTAATACAGGTGTTCGAAACATTGCCCGAAGTGCAGGCGGCCGATCGCGACGCGTTGTGCGCGCGCCCACGTCGGCCACGCCTGCGGGCGCGACGACGTGTGCAGCAGGGCTTGCTTGCCGAGCGCGGCAAGATTTCCCTTGCCCAGCGCGACGCAGTGCGGATGCCGCGGACTAAGCACCGGACCGATGCGCTCGGTCGCCAGCACGCGTACCTGCCAGGTCGGGGGGTAGGGCGGTTCGGCAATCAGTAGCGTCGCGTCCAGACCCGGCATGGGCGGTGGCGGCGTCGCTTCCACCGCGGACAGGTGCAACTTCAGTGACGGCAGGTCACGGCCCAATCGTCCGAGACGTGGGATCACCCAGCGCGCGAGCACGCTGCCCGAACAACCAAGCACCAGTGGGGCGTCACTCTTTTCCCGGCGCAGATCCTCGCAACATGAACGCAACTGCTCGAAGGCGCTCGAGGCGCCGTCGCGCAAACGCCGGCCCATTTGGGTGAGCGCCAGCCCGCGGCCTTCGCGGGTGAAGAGCGCCGTGCCCAGTTCGGCTTCCAATGCGCGGATATGACGGCTCACGGCCCCGTGGGTCACGTGCAGTTCGGCCGCGGCGAGGGTCATGCTTTCCCTCCGGGCGGCGGCTTCGAAGGCGCGCAGCGCATTCAGCGAAGGCAAGGGTCGGGGCATGCAATGTGTGAGTTTTTCTGACAGGTGGCTTCCATCTTATCGCTTTTGCAGTCCGCGCCGTTGCGCTACGGTGGCTGCCTCGCTGTGACGCGGGGCGAATGCGAACGGTGGCAGCCCATGGTCGACGACTATCATGCCTATCCCGATGCGCACGGCCGCTTCGGTGCGTACGGCGGCACGTTCGTTGCGGAAACACTGATCGCTCCGCTTGAGGCATTGACCGCGACGTACTTGCGGCTCCGCGATGACTCGAGTTTCCAGCAGGAATTCGCCGACGACCTGAAACACTACGTCGGCCGGCCGTCGCCCATCTATCACGCGAAGCGTTTGTCCGAACGCATTGGGGGCGCGCAGATCCTGTTGAAACGCGAAGACCTGAACCACACCGGCGCGCACAAGATCAACAACACCATCGGCCAGGCACTGGTGGCGCGCGCCATGGGCAAGCGGCGGATCATCGCCGAGACTGGCGCCGGCCAGCACGGCGTCGCCACCGCCACCGTGTGCGCGCGTTTCGGGATGAAGTGCGTGGTGTACATGGGCGAGGTCGACATCGAGCGCCAGAAGATCAACGTCTACCGGATGAAACTGCTGGGCGCCGACGTGGTGCCGGTGACGTCCGGTTCGAAGACGCTGAAGGACGCGCTGAACGAGGCATTGCGCGACTGGGTCACCAATGTCGCCGATACCTTCTACATCATTGGCACCGTCGCCGGGCCGCACCCGTATCCCATGATGGTGCGCGATTTCAACGCGGTGGTCGGGCGCGAGGCGCGCGCGCAGATGCTGGAACAGTTCGGGCGCCTGCCCGACGTGCTCACCGCGTGCGTGGGCGGCGGTTCCAACGCGATCGGCTTGTTCCACGCTTTCCTCAATGACCCGGCCGTGCGCATCGTAGGCGCCGAGGCGGCGGGCGAGGGGATCGCGACGGGCCATCACGCCGCCTCGCTCGCAGCCGGGCGTCCCGGCGTGCTGCACGGCAATCGCACGTATGTCTTGTGCGATGACGACGGCCAGATCACCGAAACGCATTCGATTTCCGCGGGACTCGACTACCCCGGCGTCGGCCCCGAGCACGCGTTCCTGAAGGACAGCGGGCGTGCGGAATATGTCGGCGTCAGCGACGACGAAGCGCTTGCGGCGTTTCACTTGTTGTGCGAAACCGAAGGCATCCTGCCGGCGCTGGAATCCAGCCACGCGGTCGCGCAGGCGATCAAACTTGCGCGCGGGTTGCCGAAGGGCAAACTGATCCTGTGCAACCTGTCCGGGCGCGGCGACAAAGACGTGCATACCATCGCGAAGCGTGAGCACATCGAGTTATGAGCAACCGTATCGACGCGCGCTTCCATGCCTTGCGCGCACACAATCGCGCCGCGCTCATCCCCTTCATCACCGCGGGCGATCCGATTCCGGATGCGACGGCCGATGTGATGCACGCGCTGGTCGAGGGCGGTGCGGACCTCATCGAACTCGGCATGCCGTTTTCCGACCCGATGGCGGATGGACCGGTGATCCAGCATGCCGATGAACGCGCGCTGCGCAACAAGGTTGGCGTTGCCGGCACCCTCGGCTGGGTGCGCGCATTCCGCGCACGCGACGCGGATACGCCGATCGTGTTGATGGGCTACTTGAACCCGATTGCCATCCACGGCCTCGAACGCTTCGCGCGGGAAGCGGTAGACGCCGGGGTGGATGGCGTGCTGGTGGTGGATTGCCCGATCGAGGAAGACGCGACCCTGCAACCGCTGCGTGATGCAGGCCTGCAACGCATCCTGTTGGCGGCGCCCACGACTTCCGACGCACGGCTCGCGCGTGCCATCGAAATGGCCGAGGGCTATCTGTATTACGTCTCGTTCGCGGGTATCACCGGCGCGGCGAAGCTGTCCGCGCAGGATATCGCCGAGCGCGTCGATGATATCCGCAGGCGAGCCAAGGTCCCGGTCGCGGTCGGCTTCGGGATCAAGGACGCGGCCAGCGCCAAGGCCGTGGCCGCGTTCGCCGATGCCGTGGTGGTCGGTTCGGCGCTGGTGGACACGCTTGCTGGGGCGGCCAATGCCAGCGATGCCCGCGAACGTGCGCGCCTGTTCATCCGGCCGCTACGGATCGCGCTGGATACGCCCGCCCCGGAAGCAGCATCTCGGGGGGTGTCCGGATTATGAACGGGAGTGAAATGAATCCGGACGCGATTTGATCCAGGTCAATTACTGGCCGTTGGGATCGGAGTAGACACCTCTTTATCGTATCGGTGGAGGGGATCTGCCGTGGATATCCAGGACGTCGTTTGGACCATCGCCCTGGTGGGGATGGGACTGGTTGCACTGGGGTTCGTCCATGTGATCATCCAGGCGGGCAGGCCCGCCGATGACGCGGCGACGCGCAAGTCCACCCACACCGCGCACGTCTTGCAGGCGTGGTTGTTCGTGATCCTGTTCGTGGGCTTCGTCGCCGGGAGCTGGGCGACGCTTCGCCACTTCCCGATTCCACCCCAGCACGGCGCACTCGATGCGCAGCAGGTCGTCGACGTGGTCGGCCGCCAGTGGTCGTGGCAGATCACGCCTGCCACCGTCAGGGCCGGCAGCGTGGTCGAGTTCCGCGTCACCAGCGATGATGTCAACCACGGCTTCGCGCTCTACGGGCCGGACGGGCGCATCGTGACCCAGGTGCAGGCGATGCCGGGTTACACCAACAAGCTGCTGCACACCTTCGATCAGCCCGGAACCTACACGGTCCAGTGCCTCGAATATTGCGGGCTCGGGCACGCGCCGATGAAGACTACCCTCAAGGTAGTCGCGGCCAGGGGGGAATGACCATGGCTTCGCTGACCCTGTATCCGGAAGACGAGCGGCTGACCGGCCGCGATCGCGTCGCGTTCAACCTGTACATCATCACGGCGGTGGCGCTGTTCGTGCTGATGATGCTGCTGGGCCTGACGATGCGCATGACCCAGGCCAAATGGCTGGACGTGCCGCCGGGCCTGTTCTATGAACTGCTCTCGATGCACGGCGCCGGCATGGTCGGCACCATCTCGCTGGCGACCACCGCGGTCATGTGGTTCTTCCTGCGCAAGTACGTGCGACTGCACCTGTGGGCATTCGTTGCCAACTACGTGCTGTTCCTGCTCGGCGCGCTGTGCATCATCGTGTCGATTTTCGTGTACGGCTACGGGGCGCTGTGGACGTTCCTGTATCCGCTGCCGGTGCACGGGGTCGGCATGTGGACCGCCGATTCGTCGGCCTTGTTCATGCTCGGCTACCTGCTGATCGGGATCGGCTCGCTGCTGTTCTACCTCGATGCTGCGGCGGCGATCATCAAGGTGCACGGCAATCTCGGCCGCGCGCTGGGCCTGCAGTGGCTGTTCGGCGGGAAGATCGATCCCGACCATCCGAAGGCGGTGGTCGCCAGCACCATGGTGATCATCACCAACTCGCTGGGGATCCTCGCCGGCGCCGTGGTGCTGGTAATGAGCCTGGTCAACATCTTCTATCCGCAGGTGGTGTTGAACGCGCTGGTCGCCAAGAACCTGATCTTCTGGTTCGGGCACATGTACATCAACGCCACGATCTACATGGGCGTGATCGCGATCTACGAACTGCTGCCTCGCTACACCGGCAAGCCGTATCCGATCTCGCGTCCGTTCCTGTGGTCGTGGGCGGTCAGCACGCTGTTCGTGGTCATCGTGTTTCCGCACCACCTGTTGATGGACTTCGCGCAGCCGCGCTGGCTGGCGATCATGGGCCAGGTGGTTTCGTGGGGCGCCGGGTTCCCGGTGTTCCTCGTGACCGCCTACGGGGCGCTCACCAACGTCCATCGCTCCAATATCCGGTGGACCATGCCGTCCCGGCTCATGATCCTGTCGGTGTTCGGCTGGGCGGCCGGGATCGTGCCGGCCATCCTCGATGGCACGATCCGCATCAACTCGGTGATGCACAACACCCAGTGGGTGCCCGGGCATTTCCACTTCTACATACTGCTCGGCGTGCTGGCGATGGCGCTGTCGCTGATGTTCCACGAGATCGGCAGCCGCGCGCACGCGGCGCCCAATTCGCGTGCCGACCGGATGGGATTTCCCGTGTACCTTATCGGCGGCCTGATCTTCGTGTTCGGATTCCTGGACGGTGGCCGCATGAGCGTGCCGCGGCGGATGGCCGAGCACCTCGATGCATGGACCTACACCGACAAGATCGGGTCGATCGGCGCCATCCTGGTGGTGCTGGCGATGCTGTATTTCGCGGTGCGCATCACGGTCGGGTTGTTGAAGCCGCCGTCGCCGTCGTTGGTGCCGAAACCGGTGCCGGCGCCCGAGCCCGAGCCCGAGCCACTGCCATCGCCGTCACCTGGAGCCATCGGTGTCGGTACTACGAACGCTGCTGGCTAGCCTGCTGATCGTCGCAGCCGGGGTGGCGGTACTCGCCGCCGCCACGGACGGGTTCCGGGCATTCACTTCCGAAACCGCGCGCCGCATCGACGTGCGCGAACATCCGCGCGCGCTGCCGCCGGTGCCGTTGCAGACCGCGGCCGGACAGACCACCGACTTCGCACGCCTGCGCGGGCATTGGGTGCTGGTGGATTTCATCTACACCCGCTGCATGACCTACTGCTCGGTGCAGGGCAGCGAGTTCGCGCGCTTGCAGGACCGGCTGGCGCGGCCGATTGCTGCCGGCAAGGTCGTGCTCGTCAGCGTCAGCTTCGATCCGGCGCACGATGGTCCGGCGCAACTGGCGGGCTATCAGCACCGCTCGGGCGATCGCGGGACGGGGTGGCTTGCGGTGCGCCCGACCGCCCCGTCCGGCCTCGATGCGTTGATGCACGTGTTCGGCGTCAGGGCGATCCCGGACGGGCTCGGTGGCTACGTGCACAACGCCGCCATCGCCGTGGTCGATCCTCGCGGGCGGCTGGTCGCAATCACCGATTGGGACGCGCCGCACGAGGCGGAACGCTACGTCCTCCACGGGCTGGCGCAATGACCGTGCCGCCGCGCTGGCATCCGGCGTCGGGATTGGCGCTGTGGGTGGTGCTGGCGCTGCCGCCGGTGCGGCACGTTCTCGAAGCGACGATGACGCTGCAGATGCTGGTCCAGATTCCGTTGCTCGCGGTGGCGGGCTGGTGGCTGGCGCCGGTCCTGACGTGTCGTGCGGTCGATGCACTGTCCCGGTGGAACCGCAGCGGGATCACCGGGATCGTATTGGCGTCGCTGACGGTGGTGATCTGGATGCTGCCGCGGATGCTGGATGCGGCACTGGAAAACCCGTGGATGGCGCTGGCGAAATTCACCAGCGTGCCCTTGCTGATCGGGCTGCCGCTGGCGATCAGCTGGCCGCGGGCGGGATTCGTGGTGCGCGGCGTGTGGCTGGTCGAAGTCATCGCGATGACGTTCCGGTTGGGCTGGCTCTACCTGGTGTCGCCGGTAAGGCTGTGCAGCAATTATCTGTTGGGCGACCAGCAGCAGCTCGGCAGGATCATGCTGGCGATCGGCGTGGCGACCTGCCTGTTGCTGGCATGGAGGCTCATGTGGGGCGGCGGCCGCGTCGAAAGCCCCGGCCACTGAGTCGCCTGCAGTGAGCACGCGCCGCGCGAGCCGGCCACGCTGCGCGCGTTGTATCCTATACGGCTGAACCACATGGGGATTTGCCTTGTCCTGGCTGCAGAAGCTGACCACTCCGAAGATCCGCACCGAAGGCGCACCCATCCGCGGCAAGGTGCCCGAAGGCGTGTGGGAAAAGTGTTCCGGTTGCGGCATCGGGCTGTATCGCCCCGAACTGGAACGCAACCTGATGGTGTGTCCGAAATGCGGGCATCACCATGCCGTCGGCGCGCGCGCGCGGCTCGCGGCTTTCCTCGACGAGGGCGGCGACGAACTCGACGTGGGCCTGTCGCCGGTCGATGCGCTGAAGTTCAAGGACTCAAAAAAATACCGGGATCGCATCCTGGCCGCGCAAAAGGCCACCGGCGAAAAGGACGCGCTGGTCACGGTGAAGGGCACTCTGAAAACCATTCCGATCGTTGCCTGCGCGTTCGAATTCGGCTACATGGGTGGTTCGATGGGCTCGGTCGTGGGAGAGAAATTCACCCGCGCCGCCGAAGTCGCCCTGCGCGACAGGACCGCGCTGGTGTGCTTCACTGCGACCGGCGGCGCCCGCATGCAGGAAGGCCTGCAGTCGCTGCTGCAGATGGCCAAGACCTCGGCCGCACTCGCCCGCCTGCGCACCGCGGGCCTGCCGTACGTCGTGGTGCTGACGCACCCGACCACTGGGGGTGTCTCGGCCAGCCTCGCGATGCTGGGCGACGTGCATATCGCCGAACCGAAGGCGCTGATCGGCTTCGCCGGTCCGCGCGTGATCGAGCAGACCGTGCGCGAAACGCTGCCGGAAGGTTTCCAGCGTTCCGAATTCCTGCTGGAGCACGGTGCCATCGACATGATCTGCGACCGTCGCCAGTTGCGCGATCGCATCGCGGATCTGCTTGCGATCATGATGCGTCGTCCGAAGGCGGCATGACCGCGCCGAGTCTTGGGTCGCCTTGCGACGTGGCGTTGTAAATAGTACCATATTGGTACTTATTCGCAGTCGAAGCCACGCATGATCCGCGTCAGCCGTCTTGCCGATTACGCCTCCGTGGTGATGGCCTGCCTGGCGCGCCATCCGGGCGAGGTGTTGCCGGCGGCACAGGTCGGCGAGGAAGCGCATCTGGAACTGCCGACCGTCAGCAAATTGCTGAAGCAGCTCGCGCGTGCCGGGCTGGTGGAATCGTTTCGCGGCGCTGCAGGCGGTTATCGGCTGGCCAAACCCGCACAAAACATCTCGCTTGCGGAAATCGTGGAAGCGCTGGACGGCCCGATCGGCCTGACCGCGTGCAGCGTCGGCCACGCAGGTTGCGAGCGCCAGTCGTACTGCGCGGTGGCGCGCGACTGGCAGGGCGTCGGCGCCGCGATCGGCGACGCGCTGCGCGGCGTGAGCCTCGCCGACATGTTGCGGCGCCAGCCGGCGCGCGCGCACGGCGCGAGAGCTTAGGGCCTGTCAGCGCTATCCACGGGCCGCGCCGCTGGCCCTTTGCTCGCAGGGCAAGGAAGAGTGAGGAAGATGTATGTCGATACATAGACGAATGATGACGCGGCCGTGCGGGCAAAGGGCCCCGGCCCGAAGGGTTGCTCCGCAGCGGCCACCATCCATCGGTGCGCGCCTTGACCATGGAACCGCCATGGCGCTGCGGCGCGCGCCTCGTCTGGCGCCCGCTGCGGAAGCAACGCGGCTCGCGTGGCATAGCGTTGACAGGCCCTGAGGAGAACCTGATGGCAACCCAACCGGGCGAAGTCCAGGCCGCGTTGTCGCGCCGCTACGGCGCCGGCTTCGTCACCGACATCGAATCGCACAGCCTGCCGCCGGGCCTCGACGAGGGCACCATCCGCGCGCTTTCCGCGATCAAGGAAGAGCCGCTGTGGATGACCGAATGGCGGCTGGCCGCCTATCGTCGCTGGCTGAAGATGACGCCGCCGAACTGGGCGCACTTGAAACTCGGTGCCATCGATTTCCAGGCGATCAGCTACTACTCGGCGCCCAAGAACAAACCGAAGTCGCTGGCCGAGGTCGATCCCAAGCTGCTGGAAACCTACGACAAGCTGGGCGTGCCGCTGCATGAACGCGCCAAGCTGGCGGGCGTGGCGGTGGACGCGGTGTTCGATTCGGTGTCGGTCGCCAACACTGCGCGCGACCAGCTTGCGAAAGTCGGCGTGATCTTCTGCTCGATGTCCGAGGCCATTCGCGAACATTCCGACCTGGTGCGCCAGTATCTCGGCACGGTGGTGCCGCAGGGCGACAACTTCTTCGCGGCATTGAACTCGGCGGTGTTTTCGGATGGCTCGTTCGTGTTCATCCCGAAGGGCGTGCGCTGCCCGATGGAATTGAGTACGTATTTCCGCATCAATGCCGGCCACACCGGCCAGTTCGAGCGCACGCTGATCATCGCGGAAGAGAGTTCCGTGGTGTCTTACCTCGAAGGCTGCACCGCGCCGATGCGCGACGAAAACCAGTTGCATGCGGCGGTGGTGGAACTGGTGGCGCTGGAAAAAGCCAACATCAAGTATTCGACGGTGCAGAACTGGTATCCCGGTGACGAGAACGGCAAGGGCGGCATCTACAACTTCGTCACCAAGCGCGGCGAATGCCGTGGCGACGATTCGCGGATCACCTGGACCCAGGTCGAAACCGGTTCGGCGATCACCTGGAAATACCCGAGTTGCGTGCTGCGCGGCGATCGCTCGGTCGGCGAGTTCCATTCGGTCGCGCTGACCCACAATTTTCAGCAGGCCGACACCGGCACCAAGATGATCCACATCGGCCGGGACACCAAATCCAAGATCGTGTCCAAGGGCATCAGCGCCGGCCACAGCCAGAACAGCTATCGCGGACTGGTGAAAGTGGAGAAGGGCGCAGTGAACGCGCGCAACCACACCCGCTGTGACTCCATCCTGATCGGCAAGAAGTGCGGATCGCACACCTTCCCGTACATGGAGGTGAAGAATCCCACCGCGATCGTCGAACACGAGGCGACCACGTCCAAGATTTCGGACGATCAGTTGTTCTATTGCCGCAGCCGCGGTATCGGCGAGGAAGACGCGGTATCGATGATCGTCGATGGTTTCTGCAAACAGGTATTCCGGGAACTGCCGATGGAATTCGCGGTGGAAGCCAAGAAGCTGCTGGAGGTTTCGCTCGAAGGTGCGATTGGCTGATTTTTCCTTCTCCCTCCGGGAGAAGGTGCCCGAAGGGCGGATGAGGGTGAGGAGCGGCGCTTGCGTGATGCCAGTGGCATCACGCGTCGCCCCGAACGGGCGGCCATGAATGGCCGCACCGGCGCCACGCACCAAGGATGGTTGCTCGCAAAAAACCAGGAACCGACATGCTGAAAATCGAAAACCTCCACGCCCGCGTCGCCGGCAAGGAAATCCTTAAAGGCCTTTCGCTGGAAGCGAAATCTGGCGAGGTGCACGCCATCATGGGCCCGAACGGTGCCGGCAAGTCCACGCTCGGCAATGTGCTGGCAGGCCGCCCGGGTTACGAAGTGACGCAAGGCACGGTCACGTTCGACGGCAATGATTTGCTGGAGATGGAGCCCGAAGTGCGCGCTGCCGCCGGCGTGTTCCTCGCGTTCCAGTACCCGGTGGAAATCCCGGGCGTCAACAACACCTATTTCCTGCGTGCGGCGTTGAACGCCCAGCGCAAGGCGCGTGGCGCGGCAGAATTGGATTCCATGCAATTCCTGAAGCTGGTGCGCGAGCGGGTCAAGGAAATGGGCATGACGCCCGAACTTCTGAATCGCGCGGTCAACGAAGGCTTTTCGGGCGGCGAGAAGAAGCGCAACGAGGTGTTCCAGATGGCGGTGCTGGAACCGCGTCTCGCGATCCTCGACGAAACCGATTCCGGGCTCGACATCGACGCATTGAAGCAGGTCGCCGAGGGCGTGAACCGCCTGCGCTCGCCGGAACGCAGCTTTCTCGTGATCACGCACTATCAGCGGCTGCTGGATTACATCGTGCCGGACTTCGTGCACGTGCTGGCCGATGGCCGCATTGTCGAAAGCGGCGATGCGACGCTGGCGAAGGAACTCGAAGCCCACGGCTATGCCTGGGTGCGCGACCGCACGCCGGCGGAAGCGCAAGCGTGAGCAGCGTGGCAACGCCATTCGTCGAATCCATGCAGGCTGCCGCGGCGGCACGTCTGCCGGGCTGCGGCTCTGCCTGGCTGGACGACGCGCGTCATCAAGCGCTGCGCGCTTTCATGGAACGGGGCCTGCCCGACACCCGCGACGAGTTGTGGAAATACACCGCGCTGCGTGCGCTGCAGCAGCACGCCTATGCGCCATTTGACGAGGACGCCGCAAGCCGTTCCGTCGCAGATGACCTGCTGCGGCTGGATGGTGGCGAGGGGCCGCGCGCCGTATTCGTGAATGGCACGTTTCGTGTCGATTTGTCGCGGCTGGATGACGTGCCGGAAGGCCTCACCCTGCAGCCTTTGTCGGAAGCCCTGCAGCGTCAATCCGAACCGCTGCGCTTCCTGCTGGCTGCGCGCGCAGACGAGGACGAGGATGGCTTGACGCTGCTGAATCGCGCGCTCGCCGCGGAGGGCCTGATCGTGCGGGTGGCCGATGGCGTGCGCGCTTCGCAGCCGTTGCACGTCGTGCATGTCGGTACGAGTGCCGGCCGCGCGATCGGCTGGCATTTGCGCGACCTGATCGAGTTGGGCGAGGGCGCTTCACTCGCGATCGTCGAGCATCATGTGGGCGATGACGCATCGGGGCATCTCGCGAACCTCATGCGCGGCGTCACGTTGCGTGCAAACGCGCACCTCGACTGGACGGTCGTCCAGCGCGCGTCCCGGAATACGACGTTGCTCCGGCGTACCGACTGCGTTCTGCACGACCATGCGGAACTCGATTTCCATGCGCTTGAGCTGGGCGGCAAACTTGCACGCCACGAATTGCGCGTGGACCTTGCCGGCGCGCGGGCGCGTTTCGCCAGCCGCGGTGCATTCGTGCTGGACGGCCGCCAGCATGCCGACAGCGAAGTGCTGGTGACCCATCGCGGACGTGACACCCTGAGCAATTCGCTGTGGCGCGGCGTGGCCGGCGATCATGCGCGGGGCGTGGTGCACGGCCGGATCCTGGTGCAGCCCGGCGCCGATGGTTCCGATGGCAGTTTTTACAACAAGAACCTGCTGCTGTCGCCGACGGCCGAAATCGACACGCGCCCGGCGTTGGAGATCTACGCCGACGAGGTCAAGGCCAACCATGGCGCCACGGTCGGGCAGCTTGACGAGAACGTACTTTTCTACCTGCGCTCGCGCGGGATTCCGCTGGACACGGCGCGGCGCATGCTGGTGCGGGCGTTCTGCGCCGTGACGCTGGACGGCATTCAGCCCGCGAGCTTGCGTGAATTCTGCGAAACGTTGCTGGCCGCGCAATTGCCGGAGACCGAAGCATGAGCGCAACCGCGAAGGCAACGATTGTTGCGACGCCGGTCGACTGGTCCAAGGTCCGGCAGGATTTCCCGATCCTGCAGCGCCAGGTGCACGGCAAGCCGCTGGTGTATCTCGACAGCGCCAACACGTCGCAGAAACCGCGCCAGGTGATCGAGGCCGTGGATGCGTTCTACCGCGAGCACAACGCCAATGTGTCGCGCGCGGTGCACCAGTTGGGCGAAGAGGCGACCGCGCTTTACGAGGGTGCGCGCGACAAGCTGGCGGCGTTCATTGGCGCCAACCATCGCGACGAGGTCGTGCTGACGTCCGGCACGACGATGGCCACCAACCTGGTCGCCTACAGTTTTCTGTTGCCGCGACTGAAGCCCGGCGACGCGGTGCTGGTGACCGCGATGGAACACCACGCCGATATCGTGCCGTGGCAACTGGTGTGCGAGCTCACGGGTGCGCATCTCAAGGTCGCGCCGATCACCGAATCGGGCGAGCTGATCATCGAAAAGTTCATCGAGGCGTTGACGCCGGAGGTGAAGTTCGCGGGCGTCGTGCACGTTTCCAACGTGCTTGGCACCGTCAATCCGGTGAAGGAACTGGCGCGCGAGTGCCGCAAGCGCGGCATCCCGTTGCTGGTGGATGGCTCGCAGGCTGCGCCACATCTGCCGATCAATGTGAAATCCATCGGCTGCGATTTTTACTGCGTCACCGGCCACAAGATGTGCGGCCCGACCGGCACCGGTGCATTGTGGGCGCGGCGAGAGCTGCTGGAAGTGATGCCGCCGTTCTTCGGCGGTGGCGAAATGATCCGTACCGTTTCGTTCGAGGGAACGACGTTCGCCGATTCGCCGCACAAGTTCGAGGCCGGAACGCCGAACACCGCCGGTTTTGCGGGACTGGGTGCCGCGATCGACTATCTGCAGGCCATCGGCATGGCCAACATCGCCGCACGCGAACGCGAGCTGTTGGAATACGCGACGCCGCGGCTCGAAGCCGTTCCGGGCATGCGCATCTTCGGCAACGCGCCGGGCAAGGCCGCGGTCATCTCGTTCCTGATCGAGGGCGCGCATGCGCACGACCTGGCGACACTTCTCGACCAGGAAGGCGTGGCCGTGCGCTCCGGTCACCACTGCGCGCATCCGTTGATGCAGTTTTATGGCGTCGCTGCGACCTGCCGCGCGTCGCTGGCGTTCTGGAACACCGAAGCCGAGATCGATGCATTCGTCGACGCAATCGGCCGGGTGCGGAAGCTGCTTGCATGAGCACGGCGGTGCGGTTTCGCTCCGCGAGGCCGGCTGACATCGACGCGATCGTCGCGCTGACCGAATCGGCTTATCGCGGTGACGCCAGTCGCGTTGGCTGGACCACCGAGGCCGATCTGCTGGACGGGCAGCGCACGGATGCCGCGGAAGTCGCGGCGTTGATCGCGAATCCACGCGTGATGCTGCTGTTGGCCGAACGCGATGGGCGATTGTTGGCAAGTTGCGTGCTGGAACGTTTGTCCGGTGAACACGCCGGCGACGGCTACTTCGGCATGTTCTCGGTGCGACCGGACGTGCAGGGCAACGGCACCGGTCGGGCATTGCTGGCCGAAGCCGAGCGCGTGGCACGCGACCAATGGCACGCTCGCACGATGCGGATGACGGTGATCGACGTGCGTGCGGAATTGATTGCGTGGTACGCGCGTCGCGGTTACCGACGTACCGGCGAGTACCGGCCGTTTCCGTACGGCGATCCACGCTTTGGCATTCCCAAGCGGGATGATCTGCGCTTCGAATGGCTCGTCAAGGATTTGTAGGTTGGGCTGGCCCCGCTTCATGGGAAGCCCAACGTTGGCCCGCGGCGGTGCGTTGGGCTTCCACTGGGTGAAGTCCGTCAGCCTGACCTACGGGAAGCTGGTGACGCGGAGTGATGACGATGGACGGTGAATGGGTGCGCGTGTGCGCGCACGACGAAATGCTGCCGGGCGAATTCAAGGTCGTCTGGGACGGCGATACCGCGATCGCGGTCTACAATCTCGAGGGCGATTTGTACGCGGTCGAGGACACTTGCACCCATGATGGCGGCGAGCTGGCCGGCGGCGATGTGTGCGGCTTCGAAGTGGAATGCCTGCGCCACGGCGCGCGCTTCGACGTTCGTACCGGCGAGGTCAAGGAAGCCCCGGCAACCGAACCGATCGCGACATTTCCCGTGCGCGTCGAGGATGGCGTGATCTATACCCGCGACGATCGGTCATAGACGGCCGGCTGTTGTGGAAAGTCAGCCCATGGAAGGCCGTTCTGGTGTCGGCGGATCGGCAATCGGTCCGGGATGGGCCTGGATTCGGTGAAGCAGCGATCAACGACGATCGCAATCAACATGACGGAAACCGCACCTCGACGCGCAGGCCATGCGGCTCGGCGTGGTTGGAGAACACCAGGTCTGCGCCATGCCGCTCGGCGATTTCGCGCACGATGGCCAAACCCAGGCCCGTGCCTTCGTGGTTGTTGCCGACCGCGCGGAAGAACCGTTCGCCGAGCCGCGGCATCAGTTCCGCTGCGACGCCGGGGCCGTTGTCCTGCACGCTCAGCACGTTGCTGCCGTCCGCGTCGGTTTGCACGCTGACGGTGACGATGGCGTTGCCGCGGCTGCCGTAACGCGAAGCGTTGTCGATCAGATTGCCGAGCATTTCGCGCAGCAGCACGGCGTCGCCGATCACGATCACGCCGTGTTCGGGACCGCGATAACCAAGGTCGATGCCATGTGCGATCGCGTCGGGCACGCGCGCCGACACTTCGTCGCGCACCACTTCGGCGAGGTCCATCGGCGCCGCCGCGCCCAGTGATTCATCCGGCGCCTGCGCACGCGCCAGCGCCAACAACTGGCCGGCCGCGCGCGCGGTGCCGGCTGAAAGCCGCTCCACGTGCACCAGCGCTTCGCGGACGGTGTCGGGACGCGGATCGGCCAGCGCGCGTTCGGCCTGCAAGCGAAGTCCCGCCAGCGGCGTGCGCAACTGGTGCGCGGCGTCGGCGATGAAACGTTGCTGCTGACGCAACATGCGATCGAGTCGCGACAACAGTGCGTCGATGGTCGCGACCAACGGCTGCACTTCCAGCGGGGCATCGATGGTGCGCAGCGGCGACAGGTCGCCCGCTTCGCGCATCCGGATCTCATGCGCCAGTGGTTCCAGCACGCGCAGGCCGCGGTTGATGCCCAGCCATACCAGTGCCATCGCGACGCAGATCAGCAACAGCTCGATCGGCACGGTGGAAATCAGCAGTTCGCGCGCCAAGGCCTGCCGTTTGTGCACCGTCTCGGCGGTGGAAATCACCAGGATGTCGCCAGGATCGGCCTTGTTGGCGATGAATACCGACACCATCCGCATCGCCTGGCCATGGTCGCTGAAATTCGTGAACACCGCCGGGCTTTGCGAAGACGTGCGACTCGGGCGCGGCTGCGGCAGGTCCTGATCGCCGGCCAGCACACCGTAACGCAGGCTGCGCACCGCGAATTCATTGCGATCCTTCACCGAGAAGTGCAACAGGATGCGCGCCTGCTCGCTGAGTTCGTTGCGGCCGGCATCGCTGTTGACCAGGTCGCCCATCGCGTTGGCGCTGTCCAGCAGCCAGCGATCGTAGACCTTGTTCGCATAGTGCAGGCCGATCACGTAATTGATGATGCCGCCGCACACCAGTACCGCCAGCAGCGGCATCGACACGAACAGCAGCAGGCGGCGACGCAGGCTGGGGTTACGGACCATCGTCGGCCTCGAGCAGGTAGCCGAGCCCGCGCACGGTACGCAGGTTCACCCCACCGCCTTCGAGCTTGCGGCGCAGGCGATGAATGGCGATGTCGAGTCCGTTGTCGGTGAGTGCATCATTCCATGTGCACAAGGCCTCGATCACGTGTTCGCGCGAGGTGACGCGGTTGTGGCGCGAAGCCAGCACTTCCAGCAGCGCGAATTCGCGCGCGGTCAGATCGAGCGCATGGTCGTCCATCAGCACGCGCCGGCCGGCGAGGTCGATCGACAGCTTGCCCAGTTGCAGGATCGGCACGCCGCTGTTGCTCTGGCGGCGCAACAGTGCGCGCACCCGCGCGTCGAATTCGGCAAGACTGAAAGGCTTGACCAGGTAATCGTCGGCCCCGAGATCGAGGGTGCGGATGCGAAGGTCCAATTCTTCGCGCGCGGTGATCACCAGTACCGGAATGCCGTCGTGCGCCGCACGCAACCGGCGCAGCACCTCGGTGCCGTCTTCGCCGGGCAGGCCGAGGTCCAGCACCACCAGTGCGAAGGCGTGTTCCTGCAGGGCGGTGATCGCGGCCTTGCCATTGGCGAGGTGATCGACCGCATGGCCGGCGCGTTCCAGCGACCCGCAAACGGCATCGGCGATTGCCGCATCGTCCTCGACCACCAGCATCCGCATGTCGACGCCCCGTCCGAACGAAGTGGAGAGAATATCAAGCGTACAGCTTGACGAGCACGATTTCGCCGGCGCCCTCGATCCGGACCGGCGTCATCGTACCGCCGGGTGAGACCAGCGTCGCGTCGCCAGGGTTCAATGCCGTCCGCATGCCCGGATCTGCATGAACCTCGGCACGGCCCGAATCCAGATAGACCAGCCAGCGCACGCCGGTTTCGACCGGAAGCACCATCGCATCGAGCAAGGTTCGGGACAGCGCCTCGCCGCCAGCGTCGCCCCGCAGCATCAGATTGAAATCGCGAGTTGGGCCTTCCGGCAGTACGCCAATCGGCGCGGGCACGCCGTCGAACTCGATTGTCCGGAAGCGTGGACCGGCGAGTTCGTGGCCGTCCGCAAAACGCAGGGTCATCGGGGCATCGAGCGGGATCAGCGTACGCCGGGTGCCGGGCAGTTCGGAAAACGGCCCCTCGCGTTCGACTCTTGCAATGCTGATGCGGACCGTCCAGTTCGCATCATCGGGTTCGCGCAGGACCACCGTGGTGCTGCCGGCACCGTTGGCCCAGGGTTCTTCACGCTGGGCGCTGCGTGGAATGGCTTGCAGTCGTGGCACCGCGTGATGATAGCGATGGCGGTTGTCGTCAGCCGATCAGCTTGCGCAACGCATCCAGGCCGAGGCGCAGACTTTCGTCCCAGGCATGGCCAACGATCGGCTGGCCGGTGTGGGCGTCGCGGAATTCCTCTTCCTGACCCGGTGCGAGCAGATGGCGGTAGTCCACGGTGACTTCCTCGCCGGCATCGAGAGTGCGCGCGGCGAAGATGAAGCCCAGCAGCCACAAGCCTGTGGGTTCGAAGCTGTGGTTCACGAAGCACTCGTCCGGCCAGTCCGGAGAAAGCGTGTAGCGATCCTCGAACCAACGCACCGATGTGTGCAGCAGTTTGGCGCGTTCAGGATCGGACAGGATCTCCGCGAACGACCATGTCTGGTCGATCCGGTCTGGCGCCACGATGATCCGGCCTTGCGGCAGCCCCTGTTCCAGGAACACGCCCTTGCCGGCGCCGGGAATGGTGGACGGACCGATGCGATAGCGGGGCAGGATCACAGGAACACTCGCGCGAAGAAAACGCGCGAGTGTACTGCGTGTCATACGGCAGGGTCATCCGGCGGCGGCAGGGATGCTGGTCACCCAGGAATGACAAGGGTCGATAGATTGCTGCGATCCGCCGCAAAATGCGCGGGCATGCTCCGGTGACGCGGGGGCACGCCCCGCGTCACCGTCGCTGCCGCCATCACTGCTTCTTCTGATGCTTCGCGTGCTTCGACTTCGGCGCGGCGGCAGGGGCGAAGCTGCCACTGAGGTGGATCGCATCGCGGTTGCGCGCCAGCGTCTTGGTGCCGATGCCCTTGACGTTGCCGACGTCGTCCACGTTCTTGAACGCGCCGTGGGTCTTGCGATACGCCACGATCGCCTGCGCCTTGCTGATCCCGACGCCATCGAGCGAGGTGGCGATGGTTTGCGCATCGGCCGTGTTGATGTTGACCGGCGTGGCGGCGAAGGCCGGCAGCGCCATGGCGAGGCAGAGCGCGAGTGCGCAAAGTGTCTTCTTGAACATGGTTTTCCTCTCCGATGATCGCCGCGGCTGCGGCGTGTGGGAACAGCTTGCCGCGCGCCGCGGGCTGCCACAGCCGGCGCGTTCGCCGCCCTTGTGTCGGTCGCTGCAGCGGTCGCGTGTCGGAATCGTCCGACTGCGCCGCTGTTACACTGCCGCATTGTTTCATCGAGGAGTGTGTCCGATGGATGCAGGCAAGGCCCGATCCTTCATCGGCAAGTTGTGGGACGATGAAGTGGTCCCGCGACTCGTCGAGTACATCAAGATTCCCAACAAGTCGCCCATGTTCGACAAGGAATGGGCCGCGCATGGTTACATGGACGCGGCGGTTGCGCTGATGGAGAAGTGGGCGCGCGCGAAGCTGGAATCGCTGCCGGGTGCAACGCTGGAAGTGGTGCGCCTTCCGAACCGCACTCCATTGATCTTCATCGACGTGCCCGCATCCGGAAACGAAGCGCGCGCCGACGACTGCGTGCTGCTGTACGGCCACCTCGACAAGCAGCCGGAAATGACCGGCTGGAGCGAAGGCCTAGGTCCGTGGACACCGGTGCTGAAAGGTGATCGCCTGTATGGCCGCGGCGGCGCCGACGATGGCTACGCGATCTTCGGTTCGCTGTCGGCGCTGCTGGCGCTGCACGAGCAGGGCGTGCCGCACGCGCGCTGCGTGGTGATGATCGAGGCCTGCGAGGAATCGGGCAGCTACGACCTGCCGCACTACGTCGATCACCTCTTGCCGCGCATCGGTTCGCCTTCGCTGGTGGTGTGCCTCGATTCCGGCTGCGCCAATTACGACCAGTTGTGGCTGACCACGTCGCTGCGCGGCATGACCGGCGGCGAATTGGTGGTCGAGGTGCTGACTGAGGGCGTGCATTCGGGCGACGCTTCCGGCGTAGTGCCGGACAGCTTCCGCGTCCTGCGCGATCTGTTGTCGCGGCTTGAAGATCCCGCCACCGGTGCGATCCTGCCGAAGGAACTCTACGTCGACATTCCCGCCGAACGTATCGAGCAGGCCAAGCAGTGCGCCGACATTCTTGGCGACGACGTATTCACCAAGTTCCCGTGGACGGAGGGCATGCGCCCGGTCAGCGGCGACAAGGTCGAATTGATCCTCAACCGCACATGGCGACCGCAGCTGGCGGTGACCGGCGCGGGTGGGCTGCCGCCGCTCGAAAGCGCGGGCAACGTGTTGCGACCGCGCACGTCCCTCAAATTGAGTCTGCGGGTGCCGCCGACCGCCAATGGCAGCAAGGCCGGCGAACTCGTGAAACGGCTGCTGGAAAAAGAGCCACCGTATGGCGCCAAAGTGACTTTCAAGCTGGAAAAGGACGGCAGTGGCTGGAACGCGCCGCAGCTTTCCGACTGGTTGAACGGTGCGGTGACGCAGGCCTCGCAGGATGCATTCGGTGCACAGCCCGCGTACATGGGCGAGGGCGGCAGCATTCCGTTCATGGGCATGTTGGGCGAGAAATTCCCGAAGGCGCAGTTCCTGATCACCGGCGTGCTGGGTCCGCATTCCAATGCGCACGGCCCGAATGAGTTCCTGCACATTCCGACCGGCAAGAAGGTGTCGCAGGTGGTGGCCGGCGTGGTCGCCGCGCACGCGGGCGCAAGCGCGAAGGGCTTGACCTGACCCGGTGCGCGTCCGCGAGGCCACGCCTGCCGATGCAGAAGCGCTGGCTTCGTTGTCGGGCCAGCTCGGCTATCCGACGGATGTGCCGACCATGGTGCGCCGTCTGGCGCACGTCGAACGGGGCGTAGTGCTGGTCGCGCTGGATGCGGAGGATGCGGTGTGCGCCGTGGCGCATGCGGAGCCGCGACGCTTGCTGATCGCCGAACCCTTCGTCGAACTTGCGGCGCTGGTGGTGGACGAGGCGGCGCGTGGCTCCGGCGCCGGTGCGGCGCTGCTTGCGGCGGTCGAGGCGTGGGCGCGCGAGCAGGGTTACGCGAGCGTGCGGGTGCGCTCCAACGTGCTGCGCGAGCGCGCGCATCGTTTTTATCTGCGCGAGGGCTACACAGAGAAAAAGCGCCAGGCGATTTTCCTGAAGCGGCTGCCGGCGACCGATGCGCGGACCTGACGACGAACGCTTGCGCGGTTACCCTTGACCGCTCGCAAGGACCATCGATGCTCTACGACCTGCCTCCCGTCACCCGCGCGCTGCTGATCGCGAACGTCGCGATCTTCCTGCTGGAACTGGTGCCTTCGCTGCACCCGCTGCTGATCGCCTATGGCGCGTTGTGGCCGGTCGGTCCGTCGCAACTGGCGGCGCTGCCGCATGGTGGCGCGGTCCACGTCGGGTTCCAGTTCTGGCAGATCATCACCTACGCATTCCTGCATGGTGGCTGGGGCCACATCTTCTTCAACATGTTCGCGCTGTGGATGTTCGGCGGCCCCATCGAGCACCTGCTGGGGGCCAAGCACTACACGTTCTATTACTTCTTCTGCGCGGTGACCGCGGCGATCGCCCACCTGCTGGTCGGGCATTTCTTCGTGCACAAGTTCTATCCGACCATCGGCGCGTCGGGCGCGATCTTCGGGCTGCTGGTGGCGTTCGGCGTGATGTATCCGCGCATGAAGATGTTCCTGATCTTCTTCCCGGTGCCGATGCCCGCATGGGTGTTCGTGATCGGCTACATCCTGCTGGAGCTGTTCTTCGGCGTCAGCGGTTACGAGTCCGGCGTGGCGCACTTCGCACACCTCGGCGGCGCGGTGGGCGGTTTCATCCTGCTGCAGTACTGGCGCGGCAAGCTGCCGATCCGCCCGAAGCGCATCCTGACGCGCTGAGCAGCAGTCACGGGCGCGCCGGTTTCAACGCGGTTCGATTCGGAGATCCTGGACGTACACCAGTTCGCACGCGCCAGCCCCCGTATCGGTGCGCGCCATCGAACTGCGCCAGCGCCAGCCGCTCGGTTTGTCGGCTTCGACGAGCAAGCCAGCGAGCGTGACGACGTCACCGGCGCGTACGCGCTTCAGCGCATGGGCGACCTGCGCATTCGCCGGAACCATGTGCATGTTGGCGCTGTGGGATTCGATCTCCCGCCGTGGAATCGGAAACGACTTCACCTGCCAGTGGTAGAACCGTCCGCTCTGGCCGACGTCGATGTCGTGCAACACCGAGCTGTCCGACATTCGACCCCAGCCCAATGCGAGGTCGGTGGGCGAGAGGGCTGATTCGGCGTCGAAGCGATAGTCCTCGCGGGACAGCACGCGTGCAGTCAGGGAGAACCTGGCGAGCGGGTGCAGGGTCGCATGTTCCAGAGCGATCGGCGACTGCGGGGAGCCGAAATCGACCTGCACGGGATCGTCGGGCGCGATGACGCCGGCGGCGCGCGCAACCGGTCGGCCGCCCCACCAGGACCAGCCGGCCCACACTGCCAGGGCAAGCAGCAGCCAGGCTTTCCAGTGCCGCATCGGTTTGCCCCCATGGTTCCCGGGACGAGGATACCTCAGTCGAAATCCGCGGCCAGTGCCTTCTGTTGCGCTTCGTTGAGGCGCGCCTCGGCGTGGTAGTTCGCGTGTTCGATGCGAAACATCGCATTCGCGCCGCGTTTGAAATCGGCGATGGCCGCGGCATCCAGTTCGAAGCGCAGGAAATGTACGGCGGCGGTCTTCTCGTCGTCGCTGCGCGGCAGGTCCTCGTCGGCGATCGCCTTGACGGGCGCGCGGTCGCCCATGACAAGCTGCACCCCGTGCTCGATGTTGCGCAGGCGCAGCAGTTCGCGTTTGCGCACCTCGACGTCGTCGTATTCGATCAGCATCGTGCACTTGAGGTTGCTGCCGTCCGGGATCAGCGGGTTGTAGGAACCCAGTTCTTCGGCGATGCCTTCCGCTTCGAATATTTTCTCCGCGCGCAGCATTTCCTGGATCTGGTACTGGACGGTCAGGCGATCCTCGAACAGCAACGTGACGTGCTCGCCGACCCGGACCTTGCGGTCGCGCTTGTGGGCGAGTACACGCGTGCGGAAGTCGGCGCGTTCGCGCGCGTATTGTTCGAGGGACAGGAGGTCGTTTTGGGCAAGTGGCTTCATGATTTCAAAAATCCTGTTTTCCCCTCTGCCTGCGGGAGAAGGTGGCGCGCAGCGCCGCGTGACGGTTCGGGCAGCGCATGACTTCAATCAATGGATATACGTACCCCCACCAATTCCTCTTCAGTCGGGAGAGGCGTTAGATCCCGTACGCCTTTCGCAGCAGCGAAAGCGGATGCTGTTGCGGCGGTTGATCGTTCAAACCGTGCGCGAGGTGTGCGCCTGCCATCGGACAGTCGCTGGTGCTGATCGCGGCGCCGGATTCCGCGATCCGGCGCTCGACCGGCTTCGCGATCTTGCGGGACAGCGCGTAGGTCTGCGTCTTGACCCCGTAGGTGCCGTCGTGGCCCGAACAGCGTTCGATGGTGACGACCTCCGTGTCGGGCACCAGCGACAGGATGTCGCGCGTCTTCGGCCCGATCTTCTGCACCCGCTGGTGGCAGGCGACGTGCCAGGCGAGCTTGCCCAGCGAAGCCTTGAAGTCGGTCTTCAGCAAACCCGCCGCGTGGCGCTCGGCGAGGTATTCGAACGGATCGAAAAACGCACCCTGCACCCGTTTCACGTCTTCGTCGTCGGGAAACATCAAGGGCAATTCCTGCTTGAACATCAGCACGCAGGACGGGATCGCGGCGATGAGATCGAAACCGTCGCGCACGGCTCGCGCGAGTACCGGGATGTTTTCGTTCTTGTATTTCGTGACCGAGGCTAGGTCGCCGAGTTCCAGCTTCGGCATGCCGCAGCAGACTTCCTTCGAGACCAGTTTCACCGGAATATCGTTGTGGACAAGCACGGCGGCCAAATCGTCGACGACTTGCGGCAACACGCTGTCGCAATAGCAGGTTGCGAAGATCGCGACTTTTCCGCGGCTGCGCCCGGCTGGTGTCGCGCTTCCGGCGGCGTCCAGCTTGCGGAGCTTTTTGCGCGCACGCGGATGTTTGTATTCGGGGACCTCGGCATCGGGGTGCACATGCAGGGTCTTGTCCAGCAACTTCCGCGCTGGCTTGCTGCGGTTCAATGCATTGACGGTTTCCGCGATCACCGGCCGCGCGGCGATTCGGCCGACCGTGGTGGTGTCGGACAAGAATCGGTTGCCGAGCGAGCTGCCCTCGCGTTCGAATTCGAACGCCTTGGCACGCAGCATCAGGTGCGGAAAATCCACGTTCCACGGATGCGGCGGCACGTACGGACACTTGGTCTGATAGCACAGATCGCACAGGTAACACTGCTCGACCACCTTGCCGTAATCGGCCTTGTCGACGCCGTCGATCTCCATCGTTTCCGATTCGTCGATCAGGTCGAACAGGGTGGGGAAGGCGTGGCACAGGCTGACGCAGCGGCGGCAGCCGTGGCAGATGTTGAAGATGCGCTCCATCTCCTTTTCGAGCGCGGCCTGATCGAGGAACTCCGGACCATCCTGGCCCAGCGGATGACGGGTCGGGGCTTCGAGGTTGCCTTCGCGATTGCCGCTAAAGTCACTGCTCATTCGCCGGTTTCCTCGCGGGTTTTGCGGCAATCGGTTCCGGTAGGTCCAGGCTTCCCGCCATCTCCCGTCCACATTCGCATGCCGGTCGGCTGATGCCCGACTTGCTGTGGGGCAAGCCCGACGTCGTCCGGCGTGGCCGCAGCGTGATGCAAGAAAACGGCGAAATGCCCTGCCTTTTGTTGCCGATAATCCGTCGCCTGTTCCCTTGCGCTGTCGCTGTTGGGCTTCGCATTACGCTCAGCCCAACCTGCATGTGCCGCGGCCCATGGCCTGCTGCCATAGCTTCGGTTGAACCCGCGCCTTTTACGGATGAAGCCCAAGATGATGGCTCGGAATTGTTGGGCTTCGCGAGGAGCCGTTCAGCCCAACCTGCACATCCTTGTTCCGGCTGAAAGGCAGCGGGTTTCGACGTTGGGCTTCGCTCGCGCTCGGCTCAATCCGCCTGGTTTTGCCGCCTGGTTTTGCCAAAACGAAAGAGGCCTGCTCGCGAAGCGAGCGGGCCGCCCATCAGCCCAACTCGTTCAATGCCTTGGTGAAGCGGTTCGCGTGCGAACGTTCGGCCTTTGCGAGCGTCTCGAACCAATCCGCGATTTCCTCGAATCCTTCGTCGCGCGCGGACTTGGCCATGCCCGGATACATGTCGGTGTATTCGTGGGTTTCGCCCGCGATCGCGCTCTTGAGGTTGGCGTGGGTTTCGCCGAACGGCAGGCCGGTGGCGGGATCGCCGACGTTTTCCAGGTATTCCAGGTGGCCATGCGCGTGGCCGGTTTCGCCTTCCGCGGTGGAGCGGAACACGGCCGACACGTCGTTGTAACCCTCGACGTCGGCCTTGGACGCGAAGTACAGGTAACGGCGGTTGGCCATCGATTCACCGGCGAAGGCGTCTTTCAGATTCTGCTCGGTCTTGGAGCCTTTCAGGTTTGCCATCTTCTTTACCTCTCGAGTGGTGAACGTGCGCGGCCTGATGCCGGTCAGATGACCGTAGCGCGGTCGCTGTGTGAAATGAAATTGATTGATTCGATGGACGCAATAGCCTGTGGCTATCGGCTCCGCGCTTCGGGTGGCTGTTCCAGTCTTCGCGGGCTGGAAGCCAGCAATCGGCAACTGATTCCAACGTAGCAGCGGTCATTGGATGACCGCCCAGACTATCTATCTATGCAGGTCGCCCGCCGCTTCCGGCTGATAGTGGATCGCGGTCACCTTCAGCCGGTGCGTCTGGCCGGCTTGGCCGGGCCAGTCGATGCTCTGGCCCACCCGCAAACCGAGCAGCGCGCTGCCGACCGGCGCCAGCACGGAAATTTTTCCCGCGTCGGCGTCTGCCTCCTTCGGGTACACCAGCGTCAACGTGTGGTGCTTGCCGTTGGATTCATCCACGCAATCGGCCGACGAATTCATGCTGACCACGTCGTGCGGCATCTGCGCGGGCTCGACGATGTCGGCGCGATCGAATTCCTCGCGCAGGCGTGTCGCCACGGACGAGTCACGCAGTGCCGGCGCGTCGAGCAAACGCTCGATGCGTTCCACGTCCAGCCTTGAAAGGGTTATCGACATTTTCTTTTCCATGTCAGTGGTTCGCGCGGGCCCTGCCAGCAACATACCGACGACGCGCCGGTTTCTCAATGGGTCGCGTTTCGGTGACGGGCAGAGTAGCCGGGTCGAACAGGGCGGGCGGAAGCTGTTTGAAAATCGTCGAGAGCGCCAGCAGGAATTCGTGCATCGCCGAACTCTTGCGCCAGAACATCGCGATCCGACGGCTGGGTGCGTGACCCCGAAACGGGGTGAGGTGCACGTTGCTGGTGTGCGCGATCGGTGGTTGCACCGCCAGCAACGGCAGCAGCGTCACGCCGACGTTGGCCGCGACCATCTGGCGCAGGGTTTCCAGGCTGGTCGCGCGAAAGCCGTGCTTCTCGTCGGCACCGGACATCCGGCAGACTTCCAGCGCCTGATCGCGCAGGCAGTGGCCGTCTTCCAGCAGCAGCAGATGCTGGTCTTCGAGATCGGCCAGCTTCAGCAGCCGGCGCCCGGCCAGCGGGTGCGCGTCGGGCGCGGCCAGCAGGAACGGTTCCTCGAACAGAAACTCCGCGTGCAGGGTATCGTCGTGCACCGGCAGGGCCAGGATCGCGGCGTCCAGTTTGCCTTCGCGTAGCCGCTGCACCAGTTCGGGCGTTTTTTCCTCGACCAGCAGCAGCTCCAGGCGCGGGAAACGCTCGCGGATCGCACCCATCACGTGCGGCAGCAGGTACGGCCCCAGCGTGGGAAAGATGCCCAGCGTCAGGGTGCCGGCTTCCGGGTCGCGATCGCGGTGCGCGATGCGCTTGATCTGTTCGATTTCGTTCAGCACTTCGCGTGCGCGCGCGACGATCTGCTGGCCGGCTTCGGTCAGCAATACCTTGCGCGGCGTGCGTTCGACCAACGTCACGCCCAATTCCTCTTCCAATTTCTTGATCTGGGTGGAAAGGGTTGGCTGGCTCACGAAGCTGGCTTCAGCGGCGCGGCCGAAATGCCTGTGATCGGCGAGGGCGACCAGATAGTGGAGGTCACGGAGATTCATTTGTGTGCGTTCATCATGAACGCGGCCTCGTTGGACAGGTGGTGAGCTGGGCTGCTTTCGGATCCCGTTGCACCAGAACGGCCGTCCCTGGCCTGACTTTCCACAACAGCCGCTCCGCTCGGATTTTCAATATACACCGCCTATCGACAGCATTGCAACAATCAATTTGATTTATGGTTAGGCGGGACCTATCTTGGACGTTGAACGGCGGAGGACGCCGTCTGTCAAACCTGTTCGACCACAAGGAGATTTGCATGCTTACCGTCGGCAACAACTTCCCGCATTTCAACCTCAAGGCCACCGTGTCCATCGAAAGCCTGGACAAGGCCTTCACCGACATCGACAACAACACCTACAAGGGCAAGTGGACGTGCGTGTTCTTCTACCCGAAGGACTTCACCTTCGTGTGCCCCACCGAGATCAAGGGCTTCGCCGATCTCGACGCGCAGTTCAAGGATCGCGATTGCCAGATCCTGGCCGCCAGCACCGACTCCGAGTTCGTGCACATGGCGTGGCGCAAGGACCACAAGGATCTGCGTGACCTGCCGTTCCCGATGTTGGCCGACATCAACAAGGATCTGACCCGTGCGCTCGGCATCCTGGACGACGAGGGCGTCGCCAAGCGCGCCGCGTTCCTGGTCGATCCGGAAGGCGTGATCCGCTTCGTGTATGTCACGGAAGGTTCGGTTGGCCGCAATCCGTCGGAAGTGCTGCGCGTCCTCGACGCTTTGCAGACCGACGAGCTTTGCCCCTGCAACTGGCACAAGGGCGAAGAAACCCTGAAGGCCGCGTAAGGCGTTCGTGTGCTGCCAGCGCCGATTCCCCCTCCATCGGCGCGGCGCCCAAGGCGGCGGGAGTGATCCCGCCGCCACCTTTACTGATACCGGAGAACAATCATGAGTCTCGACCGCATCAAGTCCGGCCTGCCCGAGTATGCCAAGGACCTTCGCCTCAACCTCGAATCGGTGCTGAGCGAGGGCGGCGCGCCGGGTCTTTCACTGAAGCAGATCGCGATCGTCGCGCTGGCGTCCGCGGTGGCGGCGCGGCACGCGCCGCTGACGGAAGCCATCGCGCAATTCGCCTCGCAACACGCCGACGAGAAGGAACTCGATGGCGCGCGCACCGCCGCCGCGCTGATGGGCATGACCAACATCTACTACCGCTTTCTGCATCTCGTCGAGAATGACGAGTACGGGACGCTGCGCGCCGGCCTGCGGATGAATGCGATGGCCCATCCCGGCGGCGACAAGATCGATTTCGATCTCGCCTCGGTGGCCGTGTCCGCCATCAACGGCTGCGGCAGTTGCGTGGCTTCGCACGAAAGGACGTTGCGCAAGCACGACGTTTCTGCGCAGGCGGTGCAGAGTGCCGCGCGCATCGCGGCCGTGATCCACGCGGTCGCGGTAGTGCTGGAGCAACAGGACGCTGCGAGCCAAAGTGTGGTGCGCGACGCCGCCTGATCAGCCGTTGCGACGATGCTTGCGGAAGCGACGGGTTGTCCTCGCTCCCGTGTTTGTATTCGCCGATGGCTCGGGCGCCAGTGATGGGCCGCTGAAGCCGATGAACCGCTGGCGCATCGCGGTGATCTGTTCGATGCGTTCGTACACCGCGTCGCTGCCGCGCGCGCGGATCACTGCGCCCAGCAACACGTTGAACAGCGCGCCGAATGCGGTGAAGCTGTGCCACGCGCGCTGCGGCTGAATCGGCAGCATCAATACATGCGGCGTCAGCTGGCGCGCCCAATAGCATTCGGAGTCGGTGAGGATCACGAGCGGAATGCCACGTGATGCGACTTCTTCGGCGAGGATCCGGAAATGCCGCGAATAGCGGCGCTCGTCGATCAACACAACGCAGCTTTTTTCGGTCGAATCGATCAGCACGTCGGTGTAGGCGCCGTCCACGCCCGACGCAAACGTGACCTGCGGGCGGATCTGTTGCAGCAAGGTCGCGAACATCAGCCCGAGAAAACGGCCGAGCTGGAAACTGGCCACGGAAACCCGGTCGGCCGAAACCAGCAAGCGCACGATGGCTTTCCATTCCTCGCCGCGGGCCAGTGCATGGGTCGCCGACACCGCGCGGATGTCGGCTTCGAGATTTTCGTCGCGGGCGTCCGGTCCCTCCGCGGGTGCCGGGCTGTGGTAGTACTTCAGCCAGGTCGTGTCGCCGCGCAACTCTTCCTTCATTTCAGCCACGCCCGCGTAGCCGAGCTTGCGCAGGAAACGTCCGACGGTCATTGCGCTGACGCCGACGCGCTGGCCCAGCGACGCCGCGGTTTCGAACGGCAAGCCGCTGAGGTTCTGCACCAGGTAACCCGCGATGCGTTGCTCCGAGGCCGTGAACGTGTCCCAGCGGGTCTTGAGTTTTTTCTTGAGGTCCTGGGTCATGGTGGTGCGATTATCCGGCAACAGCGCAGCAGTCGCGCGCCATCAGGCCGCCGCCGGCAGCCCGCCTCCCCAGAGTTCTTCCGGACACCAGATCATGCCGTCCTGGTAGCGCGCGCCGGGCGAACAGTCTTCGCGCAGGTACAACGGTCCGTCCAGGTCGACCACCGCGCATTGCTGGCCGAGCACGAATGCCGGCGCCATCGCCAGCGACGAGCCGGACATGTTGCCGACCATCAGGTCGAATCCCATCGCGCGCGCCTGACTCGCCATCGACAAGGCTTCGGTGAGGCCGCCGCATTTGTCGAGCTTGATGTTGATGACGTCGACGCGGTCGGCGAGGCGCGCGAGATCGGTGTGGTCCTGCACGCTTTCGTCGGCGGCGATGGGGATGGGCCGCTCGATGTCATCCAGCCAGCTTTCTTTGCCGATCGGGAAGGGTTGTTCGATCAGTGCGATACGGCACTGTTGCAAGGTGGGCAGCAAACGTGCGAGCGAATCGCGGGTGAATCCCTGGTTGGCGTCGACCATGATCCATACATGCGGCCGCGCCGCGCGTACCGCGCGTACGCGTTCGGCGTTGAAGTCGTCGTCGGTAAGCTTGAGTTTCAGCGCATGTGCGTCGACGAACCCGCGGGCATGTTCGGCCATGCGGGCCGGATCGTCGGCACCAATCGTGAAGGTGGTCCGTAGCGGACGCGGCGGATCGATGCGGGCAAGTTGCCATGCCGGCATGCCGCGGCGTTTGGCTTCGAGATCCCATAACGCGGCATCCAGCGCATTGCGGGCGCCGCCAGGTGGCAGGCAGTCCAGCAATTCCGCGCGGGTGATGCCGTGCTCGATGCGGTCGCGCAGCGCTTCGACCTGCGCGAGCATTTCCGGCGGGTTGTCGTGCTTGTAATAGACGCCCTGCGCCTCGCCCCGACCGGTGCAACCATCGTCACGCAGCGTCACCACCAGCGCATCGAATCCGGTGAAGGTGTAGCCGGTGATGTGGAACGGCGCTTTCATCGGCCGCTTTTCGATGGCGGCGTGCAACTCCGCGGAACGGGGGCCGCTCATGTCGTCTCCTTGTTGTTTGCAAACGAAAGCTCCATCGATGGACGTCAGAACCGGACGTTGAAGCTCACCAGTCCGAACGCCACGATGAACCACACCAGGTAAATCATTGCGATCGCCAGCAGGCATTCGCCCGCGCGCACCCAGCGGCTGCGGCGCGGCGCCAGCCACGCCTGCACCGCGTTCGCGATCGCCGCGAGCGCGCCGGCCAAGGCCAGCACGCCAAGCGCAAAAAGCAGATACATCCAGGTCGTCAGGCCGCCGCGAACCAGCAGCAGTTCGTTGGCCGAAACCGCGACCAGCAGCAGGAACCAGCCAAGCAGGGCGGCGATGGCGGCGAGCACGCCGAGGCGCGACAGCAGGCGCGTCATGGATTGCGCACGCGTCAGCGCCAGCGTGCGCCCGAAGTGGCGGCGGATGCCCCAGCCGCCCAGCCAGATCATCAGTGCCGCGAGCGCGATCGCGGCGGCGCAGGCAAGCAGCGGGCCGACGGTGCCCATGCCCATGCGGGATGGCAGGCGCTGGTACACCAGCACCGGAATGTCACCAGCGGCCCAATACAGGATGCGGCCGTGCGCATCGGTCACGAAATCCAGCGACGCCTGGCCATGGACTTCGCGATAGTGCAGCGGGCCGATTTCGCGCCAGTGCAACTGATCGCCCGCGGAATCGACGAGCGTCGATACCGTGATCGTGTCGTCCGGCTGCGCCGCGACGTGTGACTGGCTCAACAGATACAGGAAGCGCAACGCGCTCTGGTTGCGACGGCTGGTTTCGTACCAGCCCGACACCCGCGCGGCGTCGGCTTTTGCGGTTCCCAGGGTGGGCGCCGATGGCGGTTGCCACGGAAAGTAGCGATCGAGGAACGCGCGGAAGATGTCGCTGCGAACGTCGTTGACGGCGCCCGCTTTCCCTGCGCTGTTGAACGCCATGAAGATGCCGACGTTCGCATCCAGCAGCAAGTGCAGGTCGCTGTGGAACACGATGGTGTCGCCGCCGTGGCCGATGATGCGTTGGCCGTTGCGACTCTCCTGGTAGAAGCCGAGGTCCATGCCGTTCAGGCCCGGCGCAGCCGCGTACTGCTGGCTGTGCATGAGTGCGGCGGTTTGCGGTTGCAGGATTTGCGCATTGAGGAAACCGCCCTCCTGCAACTGGGCAATCATGAAGTTCGCCATGTCCAGCGCCGACGCCGTCATCGCGCCGGCCGGCGCCGGATTCACCAGTTCGAACGGTTTCGGCTTGCCGTCGGATGCGGAGACATAACCCTTCGCCAGCAGCGGCGCCAGGTTTGCCGGCAGCGGTTGCGTGAAAGTGGAGTGGTGCATGTCCAGCGGCGCGAGGATATGGTGCTCGATGTATTCGCCAAGCGGCTCGCCCGACACGCGCCGCACGATGTAGCCGGCCAGACCCGCACCGTAATTGGAATACGCGACGATCTTGCCCGGCGGGAAAATGCGCGCCGGGATGTGCCGTTTCAGATAGCGGCCGAGGTCCACACCTTCGGGCGAGGCGGGCAGCAGGTCGCGCGTGGTGTCTTCGAAGCCCGCCGTGTGCGTCATCAAATCGCGCAACGTGACCGGCTTGCCGAAGCGCGGCGGGATTTTGAAATCGAGGTACGCGTTGATGTCGTGGTCGAGATCGAGCTTGTGTTGCTCGACCAGTTGCATCACCGCGGTCCAGGTGAACAACTTCGAAACCGAGCCGATCCGGAACAGCGTGGTGGCCGGCGATACCTGCGCACGGGTTTTCAGATCGGCATAGCCGTAGCCATGGGCGAACAACACCTTGCCATCCTTGACCACGACGATCGCGCCGCCGGCGATGTCGCCGCGCGCCAGCATGTACGGCAGCATGCCGTCGAAGAACGTCGACAGATCGTCCGCGGTCATGGCGTGCGGCGGGACGGAGGACTGTTCATTCTTCGCCACTGGCGCGTGCCGCGCGGGCTGCGGCACCTGCGCGAATGCGGCGCTTGTCGCGCCTGCGAGCAGCAGGGCGAGCACGGTTTGCGACATGCGTGTCATGGTGAAGTTCCAAGCGGAAGGGAGGTTTGGCGCCTGAGCACGCCCACAAGCAGGCCCACGACGAGCCACGCGCATCCAAAAATGAACGTAGTGCGATCGAAGCCGGTGAAGATGAAGCCGACGATCGCGAATCCGCACAGCGGCATCACGATGTGGCGGAACGGACGCGTGCGCCGGCCGCGGCGCATCCAGAAATACACCGGCACCGACAGGTTGAGCAGCAGGAACGCGGTCAGCGCGCCGAAGTTGACGAGATGCAGCAGCACCGTGATCGGCACCGTCAGCGCGAGCACCAGCGACAGCGCGGCGACGAACAGGATCGCGTTGGCGGGCGTCTTGAAGCGTGCGTCCACCTTCGCGAGAAATCCGCCGAACGGCAGGGCGCGATCGCGGCCCATCGCGAACAGGATGCGCGAGATCGCCGATTGCGATGCCAACGCGCTCGCCACGCCCGTGGCCAAGGCCTTCACCACGATGAACAGCACGAACAGTGCGGTGCCGCCGACGTCCCGCGCGATCTGGAAGAAGCCGAGGTTGTCGTCTAGGTTCGCGTAATCCGGATGTGCCAGCGCGGCCAGCCAGGTTTGCAGCACGAACAGCGCGCCGAGCACCACCAAGGTCAGCACCGTGGCCGTGCCGATGTCGCGTCGCGGTTCACGCGATTCTTCCGCCAGCGTGCTGATCGCGTCGAAGCCTAGGAAGCTCAATGCGGCGATGGTGGTAGCCGTGGCGATGAAGCTCCAGCTAAGGTGCCCTGGCTGGTACAGCGGCGCCCACGAGAAGCCGCCGGTGCCCTGGCCGAGCACGAATACGAAACGGATCGCCAGCACCACGAAGATCGCCAGCGCGGCCAGTTCGAGCGCCAGCAGCACGAAATGCGCGCGCGACTGCAGGCGCACGCCCAGCACGTTGATCGCGGTGTTGATCGCCAGCAGTGCGACGATCCACACCCAGTGCGGCACGCCCGGCACCAACCCGCCGATCCAGTTCGACACGAAGATGTAGATCACCGCCGGCACCAGCAGGTAATCCGCGAGGATCATCCAGCCCGCGATGAAGCCGAGGAACGGGTTGATACCGCGCCGGACGTACGCATACACCGACCCCGCGAACGGGAACTCCGCGCTCAACTGCTTGTAGCTGAGCGCGGTGAAAAACATCGCGACCATGCCGACCAGGTACACCAGCGGCACCATGCCCTCGCTGGCGTGCGCGACGAAGCCATACACCGCGACCGGCGCGATCGGCACGATGAACACCATGCCATACACCAGCAGGTGCCGCAGGCCCAACCTGCGGTCGAGCTGCTGGGTGTAGCCGGCCGCGTCGAGTTCGGCGTCGGCGCTTTCGTTCGCGGGTGCGTGCATCCGTCAGTAATGCAGGTTGAAGTTGACCAGGCCATACGCGACGATCGCCCAAATGCCATACAGCGCGCACAGTCCGAGGACAAACTCGCCGACGCGCACCAGCCAACCGCCCGGCCCACGCACGATCCGCGAAATCGCTTCCAGCACGATCGCGATGCCGCCGATGATTCCCAGCACGCCCAGCACGTACAGCACTACCAGCCAGCTCGTGAAGTTGCTGTACATCAGCGCCATCGGTTTCGAAAACGCCGTCAGCAACAGCAGCCAACCGACCACGACCGCCAGCATCAGGCACACGCCGATCCGCGAAGCAAGGTTCAGCGCAAATCGATCGGTGGTTGCCATCAGCGGCCTGCGGCCGAAACGTCGCCGCGCAATCGCGCCGCCGATCCAGACCAGCAGGGTCAGCACGAACACGGCGATCGCGATTTCGGTCAGCAAGACGAACCAGCCGTGTTGTTGCAGGCCGCGGACCGGCTGGAACACCTCCACCGGCGGAAAATCATCGGTGGTCCACCACTTGATCGAGCCGTCGGAATTCGTGACGAAGCGCAGCCGAGATTGCCCGTTGACTTCGCGATACGTCAGCGGACCGATTTCGCGCCAGTGTTTCACCGCGCCAGAAGGATCCTTCAGCATGCTGACGGTGATGTCGCCGTTCGGCAGCGCCGCGACTTTCGCTTGGCCCAGGCTGAAGATCAGCCGCAGCGCGCTGTCCTCGCGACGGCTCGCCCAATACCAGCCGGCGACGCGCGCCGCGTCGGCCTTCGCGCTCGCGAGTGTTTTCTCCTGCGGTGCGCTGAAAGGGAAATAGCGATCGAGGAAGGCACGGAACAATTCCGTGCGCACTCCCTCGGCCGTGCCGTTCGGCGCCTTGCCGGCGCTGTTGAACGACATGAATATGCCGATGTCCTTGTCCAGCAGCAGGTGCAGGTCGGAATGGAAAGCGAGGGTGTCGCCGCCGTGGCCGATGATGCGCAACCCGTTGCGGTTTTCGCGGTAGAAACCGAAGTCGTAGCCGTTCATGTCGGGCGCCGCGTTGTAATGCGGGCTGTGCATGAGTTGCACGGTGGCGGCCGGCAGGATGGTGTTGCCATCGAACTGGCCACCCTGCAACTGCATGATCATGAACTTAGCCATGTCGGTCGCGCTGGAAGTGAACGAGCCGGCCGGATACGGCTCGACCACCTCGAACGGGACGGTGGTCTTGTCGGTCGCGGTGATGTAGCCGGTCGCCATGTCGCCCTGCAGCGCAGCGGGCAGCGGCTGCACGAAAGTCGAATGCGACATCGCCAGCGGTTTCAGGATGTGGGCCTCGACGTACTTGTCGAACGGTTCACCCGACACGCGCTGCACGATGTAGCCGGCCAGCGTGGCGCCGTAATTCGAATAGGCGACGACTTTCCCCGGCGGGAAAATCCTCGGCGGCATCCGCTCGACCAGGTATTGACGCAGCGGAAACGGTCGCCGCGGCGAGGCGAAGATCAGATCGCGGATCACCTCGGCGAAGCCCGGCGTCATCGTCATCAGGTCGCGCATCGTGATCGGCTTGCCGAATTTCTCCGGAATCCTGAAGTCCAGATACTTGTTGACGTCCGCGTCGAGATCGATCTTGCCCGCCGCGACTTGCTGCATCACCGCCGTCCACGTGAACAGCTTGGAGATCGAACCGATCCGGAACAGCGTCTGGTCGGGAATCACGGGTGTGCGCTTGGCGACGTCGCTGTAGCCGTAGCCCTGCGCGAAAACCAGCTTGCCGTCCTTCACCACCGCGACCACGCCGCCGGCGATGTCGTTGCGCTCCAGCATGTACGGCACCAGCCCATCGAAGAACGTGCCGAGGTCCTGCGCGTCGAGAGTCGGTGTCGCACCGGCTGTCCTCGATGGGACTGCTTCCACCGGCGGCGCCGAGGTCGCGGGTTGCGCCGTCGACGCAGCCGCCGCGGGTTTGCCGGCAACGGCGGACGGGACTTGCGCAAGGCACGGCGCGCATATGCCGGCGAGCAACAGCAGCGAGGCGAGGCGCTTCAACATGACATGTCTCCTGTGACGTATGGGGCGTTGAACCGGCATTGCTGCAGGCGTTCGACGGCGTGCGGACTGCGAATGCGGCGCTCCGCATCCTTCGCGAGCCAACATCTTCCGGCCGTATGCCGCGTCCCTGGCTCAGAAATTCCTGCTGACCGAAACGCCGAACATTCGCGGCGTGATGATCGTCGCGTTGTCTTCCATTCTGCCGGTGACCGGATTGGGTTCCCCCGCGACCGGCACGTAGTTCTGGAAGGTGCTCGCCTGCACGATGCCGCGCTGGTTGGTCAGGTTCTTGATGTAGACGTCGATGTTCCACGGGCCACGGTTCATGCCCGCGCGCAGATTGATGGTGTGGTAGCCCGGAATGGTCGGGCTCGACGGCAGCGGCGGCAGCGCCCCCGCGATCGGATAACTGAATGCGAAGTCGGTCGAGCGCTCATCGACGTACTGGTAGCTCGCACCCACATAACCGTGCCAGCCGCCGTCCAGCGCGAAGTCGTAATCGCCGTTGAGGCCGAGCGTGAATCGCGGCGCGTAAGGCAGTGGATCGCCGCGTTTTCCGTTGGACGGGTACGGCGCATCCTTGGTCAAAGTGGCATCGTTGTACGAAACATTGGTCGACAGCTTGAGGCCAGCCGCCGGAATCCACGAAACGGTGGCTTCCACGCCCTTGCTCTTGGCTTGTCCGCCACTGGTCAGGAAGGTGAAATTGTTTTCGAAGGTGGTCAGCGGAATCTTGGTCCAGTCGATGTAGTACGCGGACAAGTCCACCATCACCCGGTCATCGGGAGATGTCGATTTCAGGCCCACCTCGTAATCGGTCAGCTTGGTCGGACTGAAGGTCGCCGGCACATTGGGCACGCCGATCGGGACGATGTTCGGGCCGCCGGGCAGGAAGCCGGATGCCACCCGCGCATACAGCATGTTGTTGTCGTTGATGTGGAAGGTCGGCGTCAACGAAAACGTGGTGCTGCTGTCGGAAGAACGCTTGTCGAGCAACACGGTCGGCGGAACACCGCCGAATAGCAGTCCCCATCCGATTTCGGTGTAGTGCTGCTTGTCGTGGCTGTAGCGCAAGCCTGTTTCCACGTCGAAGCGATCGGTCACGTGCCAGGTAATGCTTCCGTATGCGGCGTAGGCCTCGTAGGTACTCGGCTGCAGGTCGCCACCGATGGGGATGCCGAACGGCGAGGGCTGCGGCGTGCCGCTGTAGTAATCGCTCGCGTAGATGTCCTGCGCGTTGTCGCCGGTCTCGCGGGTCCAGAACACGCCGCCCAGCCATTCCACCGTCTGCGATTTCGGTGATGACAGGCGGAATTCCTGGGTGACCTTGGTCTGGGGGATCGTGGCCTTTTCCAGCGTGCCGTACGGCTGACCATTTGCCTGCGGCCCCAGGTACAAAAGCGAAGTCGCGTCGGTGTAGCTGACCGCATCGAGGGTGCTGTAGCTGCTCGACGACATCAGCTTCGCCCAGCCGAAATCGCTGTTGAAGGTCACGTTGTAGAGACGGTAACGCCCGGCGAAAACATCCCCGCCCAGCGTGGCGTTGCGCTGCTGCAGGTCTCCGTAGACAGGCTGCAGCGTGTCGGGGTCAAGGGCCACCGTCGCGGAACCCGCGGCATTGAGGTTTTGTGCCAGCGCGGTCACGCGCAGCGAGGTCTTGTCGGTGGGTGTCCACAAAAGCGACACGCGCCCGCCCTTGATCTTGCTTTCGTTGACGTCCGTCTTGCCGCGTCCGGCGTCGTCGACGAAGCCGGGATCGGTCTCGTCGTACACATTCGCGCGGATCGCCAGTTGGTCCTTGACCAGCGGCAAATTCACCATGCCATGCACGTCGAAACCGTTGCCGCCACCATCCACGCTGGTGCCGCCCAGTTGCAGGCGCCCGGAGTAGTTTTCGGTGTCGGGCGGAACGGTGATGAACCGGATCACGCCGCCCAGCGCACCCGCGCCGTACAGCGTGCCCTGCGGACCCCGCAACACTTCGATGCGTTCGACGTCGGCGGGGTCAAGGTCCGGTGTCAACGCGGAGCCAATGGCAAACACGCTGCTGGAGCCGAATGGCGTTTCGTCCACGTATACGCCGACCGAGGCGCTGGGCTGCTGGGATCCTGAAGCGATGCCGCGGATGCTCAGCTCGGTCATGCCAGGGCCGAGCGAGATCGCGTCGAGCCCCGGCACGCTCGCTGCGTAGTCGGAGAAATCCTGCAGGTGCTGACGCTGGATGTCGTGGTAAGTGAGCGCCGATACCGCCATCGGCACCTTCTGCAGCGTTTCGTCGCGCCGGTTGGCCGTGACGACCACGGTTCCCAATGTAGTCACGGTCGCGTCGTCCTTGGCGGGCGCGGTTGCCTTCTGTTGATCCGGCGGCGCGTTCTGCGCGTGGGCCATCGGTGCCGAAAGGAGCGCCGCGGTGATCGCGGCCGAAAGACGAAGCGACAACCCATTGCGCCTGTTGTTCATGGACGACCCTCCTGAAACATGGCGGCGAAGCGGTGTGGGTGGATTGTTACTATGATCACACAAGCATGTCAATGTTAGTTTTATATCAATCCCCGGGGACGAGCGGCACCAGCGACGTGACAAAAGGGACTTTCGTCACTTGCGATGCGCAAACGCGCGTGCTGGAGTTTCCGGCTACCCCTCGGCACAGGAGTGCAAATCCGATGCGCGTGATCCCTGCAGTAGTGATGGCGGGCCTGCTGGCATTGTCCGGCGCGGCCCTGGCGCGACCGCCCCAGGCTACGGCGAAACACGCAACGAAGTCTGCCGAAGCGCCGCCGTTGACGCGGCTCCCGGACTGGGCGGTGCCGGAGTCTTACGATCTGTCGATCAAGAGCGATCCGGACAAATCGAATTACAGCGGCACGGTCACGATCGCGGTGGACCTCAAGAAGGCTGCCAACCATTTGTGGCTGCATGGCAAGGACCTGAAGGTTTCCAGCGTCACGATCGCCGACGCGCACGGCAAGAAGCACACCGGCAAGTACGACGGCGCGGTCACCGGCGAGGCCGAAAAGGCGGGCGTGGCGCGCGTCGATTTCGGCACGACGTTGCAACCGCAGAAGATCAAGTTGAAATTCGTCTTCACCGCGCCGTACAACGGTACCTTGCAGGGCTATTACAAAGTGGTGTTTGCCGGCAACGCATACCTGCAGACCCAGATGGAACCGATCAGCGCGCGGCTCGCGTTCCCGTGTTTCGACGAGCCGGGCTTCAAGGCGCCGCTGACCTTGTCGTTGACGATTCCGGACGCGGACAAGGCGGTCGCGAACGCACCCCAGACCGGCGACAAGCCGGCCGGCGCGGGTTGGAAGACCATCACCTTCGCCCAGACCAAGCCGCTGCCGACGTATCTGTATGCATGGCTGGTGGGTCCGTGGGACATCGTGAACGGTCCGACCATTCCGCCGAACCAGTGGCGTTCCGAGCCGGTGCCGGTGCGCGGGATCGCGACCAAGGGCAATGGTCCCAAGATGGAGCGCGCGTTGGCAATGGCGCCCGCCATCATCGAACACGAAGAGGCGTACTACGGCTTCGGCTATCCGTTCGGCAAGCTTGACCTCGCGGCGCTTCCTGATTTCTCGGCCGGCGCGATGGAGAACGCGGGTCTCATCACCTATCGCGACTGGCTGTTGCTGCTGGACAAGGATTCCGCGCCAAGCGCCGTACGCAGCACCTTCAACGTCGAAGCACACGAGATGGCGCATCAGTGGACCGGCGACACCGTCACGCTGGAATGGTGGAACGACATCTGGTTGAACGAATCCTTCGCCACCTGGATGCAGCAGAAGATCGAGGGTGAAATCCATCCCGACTGGCACGCAAACCTCGATCGCATCGAAGGCGGGCAGCGTGCGATGCAGAACGACAGCCTCGCCAGCGCGCGCATGATCCGCCAACCGATCACCGGCAATGGCGACATCGAAACCGCGTTCGACGGCATCACCTACGAGAAGGGCGCCACGGTCCTCGGCATGTTCGAGAATTTCGTGGGCCCGCAGGTGTTCCAGAAAGGCATGCACGCGTACATCAAGACGCATGCGTTCGGCAATGCCAATGCGGGTGATCTCGTCGACGCGATCGCCACCGCGGCCGGCAAGGGCGATGCGTTCAAGAAGGCGTTCAAGAGTTTCCTCAACCAGAACGGCGTGCCGCTGGTCGCGACCAAACTCGACTGCAATCCCAAGGGCGCCGCGACGCTGGAACTGACGCAGAGTCGCTACCTTCCGCTGGGCTCATCCGGCGACCCGAACCGGCTGTGGGGCATTCCGGTGTGCGTGCGTTTCCCGAACGGCGTGCAGTGCCAGATGCTCAACCAAAAATCCGACGGGATGAAGGTCGACGGTAACCAATGCCCGGCTTGGTATATGCCGAATGCCAACGGCGATGGCTATTACCGCTACGAAATGGCCAAGGCCGATCGCGTGGCGCTCACCAAGGTGATCGCGCAGCGCAACGACGGCGAACAGTTGGCGTTCGCCGATTCCGTCGATGCGGCGTTCCGGCGCGGCCACATGGATGCCGCCGAAGTGCTGGCGGCGATGCGCGAGTTGGCGCCCTCGAAGGTGCGCCAGATCGCGCTGGCGCCGCTGGACACGGTCGAGTGGATCTACGACCACGAAGCGCAGACCGACGCACAAAAGGCGGCGATCCGCAGCGCGGTCGTCAAGGCTTACCTGCCACGGCTCGAAAAGCTGGATTACCAGCGTCGCGCCGGAGAATCCGCCGACGACGTGTTGATGCGGACCTCGCTGGCAAGATCGCTCGGCCTCGAGTTCGAAGTGCCGGCAGTACGTGCGGCGTTGCTGAAGCAGGGCGAAGCCGCATTGAAACCGGGCAAGGATGGTTTGCCGGATTTGCTGGCGGCGAATCCGGATCTTCTGCGCACTGCGTTGTCGGTGGCGGTGGAAGAGAAGGGCAAACCCGCGGTCGATGAATTGATCGCCGCGATTCCGAAAACCACCGATCCGGTGAAGCGCAACGCGATGCTGGGTGGCCTCAGCTACGCCAAGGGCGCGCAGGCCGACGTGGTGCGCAACTTTGCGTTGTCGCCACAGGTGAAGGTCGGCGAGATGGGCATGTTGCTGCGCAACGACCGCGACACCGTGGCCGAGCGCAATGGCCTGTGGAACTGGTTCTCTGCGCATTACGACAAGATCGTCACACGCACCGGCTCGTTCGCCGGCGGCTACCTGCCGAGGCTGGCTGCGGGAGGCGGTTGTTCCGACGCCGAGGCGCAGCGGGTGGAGGCCTACTTCAAGCCCAAGTTGGGACAGCAGGGCACAGGCCTGGAGCGCGGCCTCGCGCAGACGCACGAATCGATCGTGCTGTGCAGCGCGTTGAAGGCGCACCAGAACGCAGCGTCGATCACGCAATGACCACGGTGCGCGCGTGCCTCGATGATGGCGCGCGCGCATTGTCCGGCGACGCAGCGCGGCGCGAAGCCGCGCTGCTGTTGCGGCACGTGCTGGGCGTGCCGGATGCATGGCTCATCGCGCATTCCGACGATGTGGTCGATGCTGCGCACACTGTCGTGTTCCGAGATCTGGTCGAACGCCGCGCGCGCGGCGAGCCCGTCGCCTATCTCACCGGCACGCGCGGGTTCCACGACATCGAATTGCGGGTGGCGCCTGGTGTGCTGATCCCGCGTCCCGAAACCGAAGTGCTGGTCGATCTCGCATTGCAGCGCATTCCTGCCGACGCGGAATGCAACGTGGCCGACCTCGGCACGGGTTCGGGCGCCATCGCGCTGGCCATCGCGCGCGCGCGTCCATACGCGCGCGTGGTTGCCACCGACGTGATCGACGCGGCGCTGGACATTGCGCGTGAGAATGGCGCGCGGCTTCGCATCGACGGCGTCGAGTTCCGGCAGGGCGATTGGTACGGGGGCCTTGCTGACGCACGTTACGACGTGATCCTTTCGAATCCTCCGTACATCGCGGAAGGCGACCCGCACCTGCACGAGGGCGATCTGCGCTTCGAACCCGCCGCCGCGCTCGCATCCGGCGCCGACGGCCTTGACGCGATTCGCGTGATCGTGTGCGGCGCGCGTAGGCATTTGCGCAACGGCGGCTGGTTGCTGCTCGAACACGGGTTCGACCAAGGCGCCGACGTGCGCGGTTTGCTGCTCGACCAAGGTTTCGCCGATTTGTTTACCCAGGACGACCTGGAAGGCCGGGAACGCGTCACCGGCGGTCGCATTTCGGCTCCCGTGCTCTGAAAGCCCTCGTGCGGCGGTGAGATGTCGATGGGTGCTTGACAAATAAAACGACAGGCGTAGTCTGTAATTCAACTACGGATGTCGTGAAAGGTTGTGTCAATGGCCAAAACCATCAATCCGGCCATCAGCGAAGCCGAAAGCCATGTGATGGAGCTGCTGTGGCGAAACGCGCCGCAAGGTTCCGAAGAACTGGTGGCGGCGTTGCAACCCGATACCGCCTGGCACGAAAACACCGTGCGCACGCTGTTGAATCGCCTTGTCCGCAAGGGCGCGGTGCGTGCCGAACGGGAAGGGCGGCGTTACCTCTATTCGCCCGTGCTGACCCGCGAGCAGTGGCAGTCCCGCGAAAGTCGCAGCCTGCTCGATCGCGTGTTCGGCGGAAAAGTCGCGCCGCTGCTGGTGCATTTCAGCCGCAACGAGAAATTGAGTGCCAGGGACGTGGCCGAACTGCGCAGGCTGGTCGAGCAACTCGAAAAGAAGGAACGCCGCCATGACTGAGACCCTGCTGGGAATATTGTTTGGCGCCACGTTGGGTTTGGCGCTGGTGTTGTTGTCGCGCCGTCCCGTGCGACGCGTGTTCGGCGCGGGCCCGGCCTTCACGCTGTGGCTGCTGCCGGTCGCATTGATGCTTGCGCCGCTGTTGCCGCAGGACCTGATGCCCACGGCAATGGTGGCGTTGCCGGGCTTGACGGTGACGCCCCACGTTGTGCCCGCCGCGGCATCGACGACCATCACCATCGACCGGACGCATGGGTTGGTCGCGCTGTGGCTATTCGGCGTCGCGATCGGATTGCTCCGGCTTGCACTCCATTACTTCAAATTGCTGCGCGGACTGCGCGTTGCACCGTGCGTGTGGCTGCATACGTTGACGACGGTCGTGCCCGATCTCGACGTTCGTCGCGTGCGCATGCATGACGCTGGTCCCGCGGTGCTGTGGGCGCTGCCGCGTTCGCTGATCTTGTTGCCCGGCGATTTTCCCGAGCGCTTCGACAACGAGGCAAGCCGCGAGCTGGTGCTGCGCCACGAACTTACCCATGTTCGTCGTGGCGATGCACTGTGGAGCCTTGCGATGGAAATCGCATCCGTGCTGCTGTGGTTCCATCCGCTTGCGTGGATCGCGCGCGCGCGTTTCCGGCTGGACCAGGAGCTTGCCTGTGACGCGGCCTCGCTGCGTAGAGCGCCGCAGAGTACGGCCGGCTATGCACGTGCGTTGCTGGACAGCGTGGCCGTGCAGCCCGCGCCCGCATTGATTCCATGGCTCGCCGAGCCGCAATTGAAGGAGAGGATCGCCATGCTCTCGCGTATCCCGCCGGGCGTGCTGCGCCGGCGCACTGGCTGTGTCGCAACCGCCGCTTTGTTGGCTGGTGGCTTGTATGTCGTCGGCGGACAGATGCCGGCCGCCGCAGCGGTTCAACCTCATTCCCAACCCACATCACCGACGGTGGATATCACTTACAAGAATCGCAACCCGCCGCACTATCCGGTCGAAGCCATTAAAAAACGCGAGCAGGGCAATGTTGTACTGGATATCACGGTTGATGCGGCTGGCAAGGTCGCGGGCGTCCAGGTGGATCAACATGGGACCGACGCGTCTGCCGTGTTGCAGGTTGCAGCCGTTCAGGCGGCGGCGAACTGGAAATTCAATCCGGGACACCGGAATGGAAAAGCAGTCGGGGGCGTTATCCAGGTGCCCATCAATTTTTCGCTCAACAAACAGTATGAAAATGACGCCGCTCCCAAGCCTTGTCCGATCGGGAGTGTCTATCTGGCAAGCACTTCACAGTGCGTGAGATTGCAATCGCCTTCGGCTTCGTCGTGATCGAGCGTGGTTGTTGTTCGGAAAGGGTGGACCACGTGTGCAAACACCTCGCGTCGATCCTTGCGCTCGCCGCGGTTCTTGGGTCGGTTGCGGCTTGCAGCATCCGCACCGTGCTGAAACCGAACCCGCAACCGAAGACCAGCTACGAGATGCTCGTGCCGAAGGGCGTGCTGCGTTACACGCTGGAACCGGGCGAGACGGCAGTGCAGCCGATGCCGGACAAGCAGGTCGCGCCCGTTTATCCGCCGTCGCTGGTGCAACCGGACGCGGCGCCGGTGACGGTGGTCGCGCAATTGGTGATGGGCAAGGACGGGCACGTGGGAGGCGTGTATCCGGTTTCCGATACGGCCAAGGCTGCGGATCACGCGCTGTTCGAAGCCGCGGTCGAACACGCTGCGAGGCAATGGACGTTCACGCCGCTGTGGATGCAGAAACCCAACAGCGACGGCACCTTCGAACTGACCGCCAAGCCTTTCAGCCTGTGGTACGTGTTCCACTTCAGGATCGTCGATGGCAAGCCGATCGTGGAAACCGTGAAGCGCTGAATCGCGCCCCTTTCCCGACCGGGGTTTCCCGAGGAGTGCCCGTTCGCGCCCTGGGGCCGAACGGGATTTTCCAGCTGACGTTGCCGCCCAACCAATGGGGGATGAGCCGAACGCCCTGACGTGGTATTTATGACCGGCTGCCTGACTCCGTCCGGGAGCCGGAGCATTCCATGTTTCGGAGGGGTGTGCGATGAAGCGCTACCTGTTTGCGTTGGGAATCGTGGCCGCGATGGGTTGCGGTGTGTTCTGGGAAACCGCGGCGCACGCGCGCACGTACGACCAAGGTTTGTTTGCGCAGATGCAGTGGCGGCCGATCGGGCCGCTGCGCGGCGGTCGCGGTCGCGCGATCGCGGGCGTGCCGAGCCAGCCGAACGTGTTCTACATCGGCAACGACGACGGCGGTGTGTGGAAGTCCAGCGATTACGGCAATAGCTGGCAACCGATCTTCGACAAGCAACCGACCAGCTCGATCGGCGCGATCGCGGTTGCGGATTCCGATCCCAACGTGATCTACGTCGGTACCGGCGAGAGCACCATCCGGCCCGACCAGGCGACGGGCATGGGCATGTACAAGTCCACCGATGCGGGCAAGACCTGGCGGTTCATCGGGCTCAAGGAAACCCAGGACATCGCGATGATCGCGGTCGACCCGCGCGATCCGAATCGCGTATTCGCGGCGGCGATGGGGCACATCTATGGCCCCAATTCCGAGCGCGGCATTTTCCGTTCGCTCGACGGCGGCAAGACCTGGAAGAAGGTGTTGTACACGAACGAGTACGTCAGCGGCGACGACGTCAAGATCGATCCCGCGAACCCGAACATCGTGTATGCGACGATGTGGCAACAGCAGCAGGCGCCGTGGGAGAACGGCGCGTTCGCGGGCACCGAGGGCGGCATCTACAAGTCGACCGATGGCGGCAACACCTGGACCAAACTCACCAAGGGATTGCCCGACGTGCAGCAGGCGTTGGTGGCGATCGCACCGAGCCAACCGGACCGGCTGTACGCGTCCGTGGCATCGGGCAAGGAAGGCGAAGTCGCACTCTATCGTTCCGATGACGCCGGCGCGAGCTGGTACAAGATGACGAAGGATTCGCGTGCGGCCGCGCGCATCGGCGGTGGCGACCTGCCGCCGCTCACCGTCGATCCCAAGAACCCCGACATCGTCTACAGCAATACGCCGGTCCTGTGGAAGTCCGTCGATGGCGGCAAGACCTGGACGGGGTTCCGCGGTGCGCCGGGCGGCGACGATTACCAGCAGACCTGGATCAACCCGAACAATCCGGACATCATCGCGGTCAACTCCGACCAGGGCGCGATCGTCACGGTCAACGGCGGCAAGACCTGGAGTTCCTGGTACAACCAGCCGACCGCCGCGATGTACAAGGTCGGCATCGACAATACCTGGCCGTACCGGGTCTGCGGTGGCCAGCAGGATTCGGGTTCGGCGTGCGTGCTGTCGCGCGGCAACGACGGCGAATTGACCGCGCACGACTGGCATCCAGTTGGCATCGAAGAATACGGCGGCGCGGCGATCGATCCGCTGCATTCGAACCTCGTTTATGGCGGGTCCCGCAGCGGCGTCACGCGCTACGACCGTGACACCGGACAGATCGCCGACGTCGGCCCGATGGCTTCGCGCGATCCGGATTACCGCACGGTTCGCACCATGCCGATCATGTTCTCGCCCACCGATCCGCATCGGTTGTACTTCGCCTCCAACACGGTGTGGCAGAGCGAGGACGGCGGAAAGGACTGGAAGCAGATCAGTCCCGACCTCACGCGCAAGACGTGGACGGTGCCGGCGAGCGTCGGCAAATATGCGAACAGCAAGGACGCCAAGCCCACCGATCGCGGGGTGGTGTATGCGCTGGCGCCTTCATCCTTGGACGGAAATCTCATCTGGGCCGGCACCGATGATGGCCTGATCTGGGTGACGCACAACGGCGGCGCGCATTGGGACAACGTCACGCCGCCGCAACTGAAGCCGTGGTGGCGGGTGTTCTCGCTGGAAGCCAGCCACTTCGATCCGAACGTTGCGTATGCTGCGATCAACACCATGTGGCTGGACGACATGCGGCCGCACCTGTTCCGCACCGAAGACGGCGGCAAGCACTGGACCGAGATCGACAACGGCATCACGCCGGACGCTGCGACCAACGTGATCCGCGAAGACCCCGAGCGCAAAGGGCTGCTGTTCGCCGGCAGCGAAACCCAGACGTGGGTGTCGTTCGACAATGGCGATCACTGGCAGTCGCTGCGGCTCAACATGCCCGCGGTTTCCGTACGCGACCTGCAGGTACACGGTGACGATCTGGTCGCGGCCACGCACGGCCGCGGCTTCCAGGTGCTGGACGACATCACGCCGTTGCGGCAGATCGATGCGCAGGTCGCGAAGGCGCCGGTGACGCTGTACAAGCCGCAAACGGCGGTGCGCGTGCGCTGGGGCATGAACCCGCCGACGCCGTGGCGGATGCCTGCGCTGCCGAATCCGCTGCCGGGCGCGATCATCGACTACAACCTTGCGAACGACGTCAGCGGTCCGGTGACGCTGGACATTTATACGTCCGATGGAAAACTCGCGCGGCACTATTCCAGCGCCGATCCCGAGAAGCCATCGGACCCGAAGACGTTGCAGGTACCGGCTTGGTGGCCACGCCCGCCGATGAACCTTTCGACCCAGGCCGGCATGCACCGCTTCGTCTGGGACATGCACTGGCAACCGATGCCCGGTGCCTTGCAGTTCCTCGATGCCAATCAAGCCGTCAAGCACGACACACCCGTGATGGACAGTTCGCCCTGGGTGATGTCGGGCACGTACACGATCAAGTTGACGGTGGGCGGCAAGACCTACACGCAGCCGCTGGCGGTGCGGATGGACCCGCGCGTGAGAACCTCGACCGCGGACCTGCAGCAGCAATTCGACAAGTCCATGCAGGCCTATCAGGAAGCCGTGGCCGCAAGCCGTGCGCTCGGGCAGGTGCGTGATCTTGAGAAACAGATCGCGAAGCGCCAAGGCGGGAGCAAGCCGACCGGCAAACTTGCGGACTACGACAAGCAACTCGAAGCCCTGTCCGGTCCCAAGGCCGATTCGCCGTTCGCGTTCTTCTTCCATCGCGGACCGCCGAACCTCGGCAGCGTGGGCGGCGACCTGCAAATGCTGATGGCGCGCATGCAGGGCGCCGACCAGGCGCCGACCGCGGCGGACCTTGCGGCGCTCGACAAGACCGGCGCGGAATTGAAATCGCTGATGGATCGCTGGGCGAAGTTGAAGGGACAATCGCTCGCGGATGTGAATCGCGCGTTGCAGGAAAGCGGGCAATCGCCGCTGGTGTTGGCGAAGGCCATTGCGCCGCTCGACTGGAACGCCGGCTGGATCACCACCAACCGCGATCAGGAAGAGCAGTGAAAACGTCGGCGTCGTAAGTTGGGCTGACGCCGGCTTTTTCGGCGGAAGCCCAACATCTGTACGCAACGGTATGACGTTGGGCTTCCCCGGAGCACGCTCCGGGTTCAACCCAACCTGCCGGATTGCTTTTGATCGTCATCTCGGTGCAGGCCGGGATCCATTGCGCTTTTCAAGCAGATCAAGGTGGATTGGCTCGCGACGATGTCGTCCTTTTGCGGTTTCGGCTGTTGGGCTTCTCCCGGAACAAGTCCGGGGTCAACCCAACTTACCGAACCCGCAGGTTGGCGCCGGTCATGGCCGCTCCTACTTGTACACTCGGTGCCCGCGCACCTGTGAACTACAATCCGCCTTTGCGTGGCGGCTCTTTGACGGCTCCCACCCGTGCGCTTCGCGAATCTCTGGATTCCTGACCCATGCTGCCCGTAGTCGCTCTTGTCGGCCGCCCCAACGTCGGCAAGTCCACGCTGTTCAACGTGCTGACCCGCAGCCGTGACGCGCTGGTCGCGGACCTGCCGGGAGTCACCCGCGATCGCCATTACGGCGTGTGCCGCCTCGGCGCACGTCCATTCGTGCTGGTCGATACCGGCGGCTTGTCGGGCGAGCGCGTCGATATCGATGAACTCACCGAACGCCAGGTGCAATTCGCGATCGACGAGGCGGCCGTATGCGTGTTGCTGGTGGATGCGCGCGAAGGGCTGCTGCCGCAGGATCGTGCGATCCTCGACCGGCTGCGCCGCACCGGTAAACCGATGCTCCTCGCCGTCAACAAGACCGACGGCACCGACGTGCCGTCGGCATTGGCCGAGTTCGCGGCGCTCGGCGTCGCGGCGAGTTTCGCGATCGCGGCCGCCCATGCCCGCGGGATCGACGCTGTGCTCGCGGCGGTCGCCCCGTTGCTGCCGGAAGACCCGGATGCAGACGAAGCACCGGAGAACCCGGAATCCGGTGTGCGGGTCGCGATCGTCGGCCGTCCCAACGTCGGGAAATCGACATTGGTGAATCGCCTGCTCGGCGAGGAGCGGCTGGTGGTGTCGGATGTCGCCGGAACCACCCGCGACTCGATCCATGTGTCGCTGGAACGCGACGGCAAGCAGTACACCCTGATCGATACCGCGGGTGTCCGCCGGCGCGCCCGGGTCGAGGACGCCATCGAGAAGTTCAGCGTCATCAAGACGCTGCAGTCGATCGCCGCTGCCGAGGTCGCGGTGGTGATGCTGGACGCGGGGGAGGGCGTCACCGACCAGGACCTGGCGCTGATCGGGCAGGTGCTGGAAGCCGGACGCGCCCTCGTGATCGCGGCCAACA
>DATEDI010000011.1:0-187713 GCA_035281745.1 Rhodanobacteraceae bacterium | reverse complement strand
TCGTCGGTGAACGCTGCGCGCGCGCAGCGCTCGGCGATTTCCTTCAGACCACCGCCGGCCGGCAGCAGGCCGACCCCGGCTTCGACCAATCCGATGTAGCTTTCCAGTGCCGCGACCGTACGCGCGGTGTGCATCTGCAATTCGCAGCCGCCGCCCAGGCACAGGCCGCGCACCGCAGCCACGGTCGGCACGAGGCCGTGCTGCACGCGTTGGGTCGCGCGCTGGAAGTTGGCGATCATGGCTTCGAGTTGCGAAACCTTGCCTTCCTTCAAAAGCGCCAGCACGCCTTTGAGGTTGGCACCGGCCGAGAACACCGGGCCGGTCTGCCACACCACCAGCGCCTTCAGTTTCTGCTCGGCAAGGCCAACCGCGTGCTGGATGCCGTCCAGCACATGGTCGTCGAAGGTGCACATCTTGGTCTTGAAACTGATGATGCCGACGTCGTCGCCGCCCAGCGTCCACAGGCGGATGCCGTCGTTTTCCCAGACCGTCGTGCCGGTATCGAATTTCTCGCCGATCAGCGCGTCGGGGAACAACTGGCGCATGTAGACCGGCGCCGACGAGCGGGGAATGGCTCTCTTCTCGCGTGGAGAATACGAACCGTCCGCGAAGTGCACGCCCTTGCGCCCGTCGGTCACCCACGCGGGCAGGGGCGCGTTGCTCATGGTCTTGCCGGCGGCGATGTCCTCGGCGATCCACCTGGCGACCTGTTCCCAACCCGCGGCCTGCCAGGTCTCAAACGGGCCGAGCTTCCAGCCGTAGCCCCAGCGGATCGCGAAATCTACGTCGCGCGCGGTTTCGGCGATGCCTTCGAGGTGGTACGCGGTGTAGTGGAACAGGTCGCGGAAGCACGCCCACAGGAACTGCGCCTGCGGGTCTTTCGATTCGCGCAGCTTGGCGAACTTCTCGGCCGGGTTCTTGATCGCCAGGATGGCGGTGACTTCATCAGAAGCCTTCTGTTCCGACGCGCGGTAATCCTGCTGCGCGAGATCCAATACCTGGATTTCCTTGCCGGCCTTGCGATAAAAACCCGCGCCGACCTTCGCACCCAGCGCGCCTTTCTCGATCAGCGCGGTCAACCACGCGGGCGACTTGAAGTGTTCGTGCCACGGATCGTCGGGCAGGGTGTCGGCCATGGTCTTGATGACGTGCGCCATGGTGTCGAGACCGACCACGTCGGCAGTGCGATACGTCGCCGATTTCGGTCGGCCGATCGCGGGGCCGGTTAGTGCATCCACGGCGTCAAAGCCGAGTTTGAATTGTGTGGTGTGATGCATCGTCGAGAGGATCGAGAACACGCCGATGCGGTTGCCGATGAAGTTGGGCGTGTCTTTCGCGAACACCACACCTTTGCCGAGCGTGGACGTGAGGAACGCTTCCAGCCCTTCGAGCAGGCCGCGATCGGTGGACTTGCCCGGAATTACTTCGACCAGCTGCATGTAACGCGGCGGGTTGAAGAAGTGCACGCCGCAGAACCGATGCCGCAGGTTTTCCGGCAACGCCCCGGCCAGCTTGTTGATCGACAGGCCCGAGGTATTGCTGGCCAGGATCGTGTGTTCCGGGATGTGCGCGGCGACCTTCTGGTAGAGATCGAGCTTCCAGTCCATCCGTTCGGCGATCGCCTCGATCACGAAATCGCAGTCCTTCAGCGCGGCGAGGTTCTCGTCGTAATCAGCGGGCGCGATGGCGCTTGCGAGTTCCTTCACCGCCAGTGGCGCGGGCGACATCTTGCCGAGATGCTGGATGGCCTTGACGGCGATGCCGTTCTTCGGGCCCTCCTTGGCGGCGAGGTCGAACAGTACGGTTTCGATGCCGGCGTTGGCCAGATGGGCCGCGATTTGCGCGCCCATCACGCCAGCACCCAGCACGGCGGCTTTGCGGATGCGAAGGATGTCAGACATGAAAACTCCGTGGAGCAGTTGATTCGTCAGTGCAGAAAGCGGTTGCGGAAATGTGGCATGCGAAGCCGCCGTCGTGAAAAGTCAGGGCGAGGACGGGCGCTTGCGCCATGCCGGTGGCATCGCGTGCCCGGTCAAGCGACCGGCCAAGGATGGTCGGGCGGCGCCCAGCGCCGCGGACGGCTGCTTGCTGAAGCAATTTTAATTGGCGCCTCCGACGGAACAGCGATCACGGACGATCGCATGGCTACGCCCGCAAGCCTGCCGCGGTGAAATGGATCAGGTGCTTGGCCCTCTGTTCGCGGTGCGTGCGTTCGCTTTCGCCGCTGCGGCGCTTGATCATGCCGAAATCGGCCATGGCGTAGGTGAGCGCACCGACCGCGATATCCAGCCGCCAGTACAATTCCTGCTTGTCGAGCTGCGGCAGCAATCGCGCGAATGCCGCCGCGAAATCCTTGAGCACGTAGCCGTAGTTGTCCGACAGGAACGTGCGCAAGTTGCTGTTGTGCTCGGCGAATGCGCGCGCCAGCACGCGCATGAAAACCGATCCGCCTTCGCGGTCCAGCGATAGTTCCAGCGCCGGCGTGATGAACGCGTCGAGCAGGTCCTCGAGGGTGACGGAATCGGACTTGGCAAGTGCGGCCAGGCGTTCGAGGCGACGATCGCTCAGTTCGTCCAGCCGGCGGCGAAAAACCTCTTCGATCAGATTGTTCTTGGAACCGAAGTGGTAGTTGACGGCGGCGAGATTGACCTTGGCGGCTGCGGTGACCTGACGCAGCGACGCGGCGGCGAAACCGCGTTCCGCGAACAGCTCCTCCGCGGCGCCCAAGATGCGCTGGCGGGTGGAGAATTGCGGGTTGTCGCGCATGCCTTTTCCCTGCTCAATCACAATTTCAAACAAACGTTTGAAGTCTAGGCTGAACGGATACTCCGGTCAAACGTCTGGTCGCCCTTGGCCTCGTCCGTGCCATTGAGCTAGAATCTTTCACTCTTTTGTGAGCTAACTCCGCATTTTGCGCGGGTTTTTCAGGATATGCTCACGAACCCGGATGGGTTTCGTGCGCGTTTTTTTATCTTTCATCAGCAAGTCGAGGAAAACATGGCGCTGGAGCGCACCCTTTCGATCATCAAACCCGATGCCGTTGTCAAAAACGTGGTCGGGCAGATTTACGCACGATTCGAGAATGCCGGGCTGAAGGTGATCGCGGCCAAGATGAAACAGCTCTCGCGCGCGGAAGCAGAAGGCTTTTATGCGGTGCATCGCGAGCGCCCGTTCTTCAAGCCGCTGGTCGAGTTCATGGTGTCGGGCCCGGTGATGATCCAGGTGCTGGAAGGCGAGGGCGCGATCGCCCGGAACCGCGAGTTGATGGGCGCCACCAATCCGAAGGATGCGGCCGCGGGAACCATCCGCGCGGATTTCGCACAAAGCATCGACGCCAATGCGGTGCACGGCTCGGACGGCCCGGATACCGCGCGTTTCGAAATCGGTTACTTCTTTGCCGCGACGGAACTCTGTCCTCGCGGGTAATTTGCTTTTCGGGGAATGCACATGGCCGACGTGGCCCGTGCCAATCTACTGGACTTCGATCGCGACGGAATGCGTGACTTCTTCGCCGGACTTGGCGAGAAGCCTTGGCGCGCCGATCAGGTGATGAAGTGGATCTATCACCGCCTCGAAAGCGATTTCGGGGCGATGACCGATCTCGGCAAGTCGCTGCGTGAGAAGCTGCCGGAAGTGGCGCTAGTCGCGCCGCCGAAAGCCTTGCTGGACACGGCTTCCAGCGATGGCACCCGCAAGTGGCTCTTGGGCATGGATGCGGGCAACGCGGTCGAAACCGTGTACATCCCGGAGCCGACGCGCGGCACCCTTTGCGTGTCCTCGCAAATCGGCTGTGGCCTCAACTGCACCTTCTGTTCCACCGGCGCCCAAGGCTTCAACCGCAACCTCGGCGCCTCCGAAATCATCGGGCAGGTGTGGCACGCGGCGAAGCAGCTCGGCAACGTCACCCACCAGCAGCGCCGCATCACCAACGTGGTGATGATGGGCATGGGCGAACCGCTGCTGAACTTCGACAACGTCGTCAGGGCCATGAGCCTGATGCGCGACGATCTCGGCTTCGGACTGGCGTCCAAGCGCGTGACGCTGTCGACGGCCGGCGTGGTGCCGATGATCGACAAGCTGGGCGAAGTCGCGGACGTGTCGCTGGCGGTGTCGCTGCACGCGCCCAACAACGACTTGCGCACGCAACTGGTGCCACTCAACAAGCGCTGGGGCATCGACGAACTGCTGGACGCCTGCGCGCGTTACGCGGCGCGCAAACCGCGCGCGACGATCACCTTCGAATACACGTTGATGAAAGGCATCAACGACACGCCGGCGCTGGCGAAGCAATTGGTCAAGCTGATGCGCCGCCTGCCCGGGAAGGTGAACCTGATTCCTTTCAACCCGTTCCCCGGTACGCAGTACGAACGTTCGGACGAAACAGTGATCCGCGATTTCCAGACCATCCTGTTGAACGCCGGCGTGCAGGCGATGGTGCGGCGCACCCGCGGCGAGGACATCGATGCCGCCTGCGGGCAGTTGAAGGGCAAGGTGGCCGATCGCACCCGCCGTCACGCGGAATTCCAGCGCCGCGTCGAAGCGGCGACACAACCCGAGGTCCATGCCCATGCTGCGTAAGTCGGTCCTGGTGTCGACGGCGATGGTGCTCGCGCTGGGGCTCGGCGCGTGCAAGCACGATCCGGCGATCATCGATTACCCGACGCAGATGAGCAACCTGAAGCAGGCGCCGCGCGACAGCGCCAAGGAAGACAAACAGTCGGCCGCGCAGACGCATACGCAGCTCGCGGTGGCCTACATGGGCCAGAACAATCTGAAGGACGCCGAGACTGCGCTCAAGAAGGCGCTGACCTTCGACGACAAGTACATCCCGGCGCACACCATGCTGGCTATCCTCGAGTGGCGCATCAATCGCCTGCAGGATGCCGACAAGGAATTCCGCGCCGCCATCGCGCTGGATCCCTCCAACGGCGACACCAACAACAACTACGGCAAGTTCCTGTGCGAGACCGGCAAGCAGCAGGATGCGATGCGCTACTTCAAGCGCGCGCTGGCCGACCCGTTCTACAAGACGCCTGCGGTGGCCAACACCAACGCCGGCACCTGCCTCTTGAAGAGCAACGATTACGCCGGCGCCGAAGCCTACCTGCGCAAGGCGTTGGAACTCGAACCGAATTACAGCACCGCTTTGCTGGCCATGGCCGATCTCGATTACAGCAAGGGCGACGCGTTCAAGGCGCGTGGCTACCTGCAGCAGTTCGAGGCGGCAGGCGCGGCCACGCCCGATTCATTGCTTCTTGGTTATCGCATCGCCACTCGTCTTGGTGACAAGGAAACCGCCGCCAATTACTCCAGTCGTCTGCAGGATCAGTTTCCGAATTCGGCGCAGGCGCAATCGCTTGATGGTTCCAGCCAATGATCGATCGCGAAGAAGACAGCCGGGATCTGTTTGACGCCCGGAACACCCAAGACGCTTCGCCCGTCGCGGAACACGGCCCCGCCCCCGACTCGCTGGGCGCGCGCTTGCGCGCGGCACGCGAAGCGAAGGGCTTGACCATTCCCGAATGCGCCGCTGTTTTGCACCTGCCGATCAAGGTGCTGGAACGACTGGAATCGGATGACTTCGGCGAGCCCGAACACTTCGTGTTCCTGCGCGGTGCCTTGCAGGGCTACGCGCGCCATCTCGGGCTGCCCGCCGGCGCTTGCAATCAGGCGCTGCGCACCGTGGCGCCGGTCGAGCAGCCGCCGCTGGTGTCGGTGGCACGCACCTCGCCGGCGCGCTGGCTGCTGCAGCGCTACGGCACCGCGGCAACCTACATCGTGCTGACGGCGACCATCGCGGTGCCATTGGTATTGCTGGGCCTGCGCGGTGGGCTGGAGCGTCCCTCGGCGCGTATCGTGTCGCTGGATCAGGCGCCGGCCTCGGCGCCTTACACCGCGCAGACGGCGGCGTCGAGCAGCGCCACCGCTTCAAATGCCCCGTCGAAAGCATCGCCCGATGCCACGCCGTTTCGCGCGTCGATGACGCCGTTCGCGGCGATCGGGCTCAGCGACAACGGCGATGCGGCCAACCCGCCGCCAGTGACGCCGGCCCCGATGCCGCTCGCCGCGACCGGGCAACATGTACTCACGCTTTCAGCGCGCGCCGATTGCTGGTTCGAGATCACCGATGCCGACGGCAACAAGGTCGACTCCGGCATGCTGCATGCGGGCGACAACCGCACCTGGCACGCCGCCGGGCCGCTACACGTCACGCTGGGCAACGCCGATGGCGTCAGCGTTACGCACGACGGCCAGCCGTTGTCGCTGGACGCGTACCGCCACGCCAATGTTGCCCGCTTCGATGTGTTCGCCGCGTCTGCCGGCAGTGGCGAGAACGACTGACGGAGTGTTGAAGGGCAGCCCGTCGGGCTGAGCCGCGAAGCGCCCGTCGCGGGTCGAATCCCGGAGGATTTGACCCGCCGAGGCCCGGCTCGACGCTTGTTCCGGGTGCGGCGCATGGGAAAGTGCAGGCAAGCACTTTTCAACAAACGATCGAGTTCCAGTATCCTTGGCCGTTCCGCGCGCGATTCCCGACGCGCGGGTTTCCGCATGCACGCGAGTGAACGATGGCTTTCGAAGATTACGACCAGTACGAACAGGGCGAGCAGGTCCGCAAGTGGATCAGGGAAAACGGCATCGCCGTCGTGGTCGGGGTGGTGCTGGCGCTGGCGCTGATCTTCGGCTGGCGGCAATGGCAGGCGCACAAGGCCAACCATGAGGTACAGGCATCCTCGCAGTTCGCCGTGATCCAGAACGCAGTGCAGGCCGACAACAAGCAGGCGATGGCCGCCGCGCTCGGCGATCTGCAGAAGAACTATGCCGATACTGCTTATGCGGCGCTGGGCAGCGCGGCGGTGGCCGAGTACGACGTCGGCAAGAACGACTTGAAGCCAGCCGCGCAGAATCTGCAGTGGGCCGTCTCCCACAGCAAACAGCCGGCCCTGAAGTCACTGTTCACGCTGCGCCTGGCGAGGGTGCTGATCGCGCAGGACCAGGCCCAGCAGGCGCTGCAGGAACTGGGCGGCATTCCCTCCGGCGGGTACGCGGCGTTGTCTGCGGAACTTCGCGGCGACGCGCTGCTCAAACTCGGCAAGTCCGGCGAGGCGCGCGACGCCTATCAGCAGGCCATGGCGAAGCTCGACAAGGACAACGACGCGCCCGCGCGCCACGCGTTGCAAATGAAATTGGACAACCTCACGCAGCATGCCGCTGCGCCGACCGGAGCCAAGGCTCAATGAAGCTTCGCCATTTCCTGCTGTTGCCGCTGCTGGTCGCGACGGTTGCACTGTCCGGTTGCGGGTTGTGGAACAAGATATTCAAGCACGGCGAGAACGTGCAACCGCCCAAGCCGCTGGTGGAATTCACGCCCAGCGTGCAGGTGCAGGAGCTATGGTCCACACGCATCGGTGACGGCTCCGGGCGATCCGGCGTACGGCTGCAACCGGCATTCGCGGATGGCAAGCTGTACCTGATCAGCACCGACGGCAAGATCGAGGCACTGGATGCCGCGACCGGCAAGGAAGTGTGGGAACAATCCACCCGCGTCGGTGGCGGCATCTGGCCGTTCAAGCACAAGAAGCCTGGTCCGGATGCACGCTACGCGGGCGGCCCGACCGTGCTCGGCAACCTGCTGGTCGTCGGCACGCTCGATGGTCACGTGTACGGGATGGACGCCACGTCCGGCAAACAACTGTGGAGTGCCGCGGTGGACGACGAGGTGGTTTCGCCGCCCGCGATCGACGCCGGCACCGTGTATGTCCGCACCAACTCCGGTTACGTGTACGCGCTCGATGCCAATTCGGGCGAGCGCAAGTGGCTCTATGACCAAGCCAACGTGCCGCTGCTCAGCCTGCGTGGCAACGGCCCGCTGCTTGCCGCGCACGGCGTGGTGATGTTCGGCAGCGATGACGGCAACGTGGTCTCGCTTCGCAGCGACACCGGCGCGATCCAGTGGAAGGTCCCGATCACCAAGGGCCTGGGCCGTACCGACATCCAGAAATTGAACGATGCCGACGATCAGCTGCAGCTCGATGGCAACATCCTGTATGCCACGGCCTACCACGGCGAACTCACTGCCATCGATGCGACGCAAGGGCAGGTCGCATGGAACCGGCCGTTCTCCAGCTATGTGGGTGTCGGCGTTGCCGACACGCAACTGGTCGGCGTGGATGACGACTCGCTGGTGTGGGCGTTCTCGAAGGATGGCGGCGGCGACCTGTGGAAGCAGGATGCGCTGCAGTATCACTGGCTGACCGCGCCGGCGATCCAGGGCCAATACGCGGTGGTGGCTGGTGTCGAAGGTTACGTGCACTGGCTCGACCTTTCCGACGGCAAGCTCGCCGCGCGCATGCGCCTTTCCAAGGATGCGATTCGTGCACGGCCGGTGGTGAACGGCGATACGGTGTACGTGGAAGACGTCAAGGGACACGTGGCGGCATATCGGATCAACGCGTCACCCTGACCAGCAGCGCCTTTCGGCCACACGAATTCGGTGGACGAGGGTTCGACAGCACACGAGCAAAGGCGGATTGCGTGATGCTCGACGCCCGGCAAACCGGCATCCGCGCCTGTACGTGAGCATTTCCCGGCCCCGGGACGGTACCTTCCGGCACCGGGCCTGATGCGAGCGCAATATCATTAGCGCGCAAGCTGCCGAGCGCAGTTGCTTTTCGGACCACGAGCCATGCTACCTGTCGTCGCCCTGGTCGGCCGCCCCAACGTCGGCAAGTCCACGCTCTTCAACGCGCTGACCCGCAGCCGCGATGCGCTGGTCGCGGACTTGCCGGGCGTCACCCGCGATCGCCATTACGGTGTGTGCCGGCTTGGCGCGCAGCCGTTCGTGCTGGTCGATACCGGTGGGTTGTCGGGTGAGCGGGTCGATATCGACGAGCTGACCGAGAAACAGGTTCAGTTTGCGATCGACGAAGCGGCGATTTGCGTGCTGCTGGTCGACGCGCGCGAAGGTTTGCTGCCCCAGGATCGCGCGATCCTCGACCGCCTGCGGCGCACCGGCAAGCCCGTGTTGCTTGCGGTGAACAAGACCGACGGCATCGATGCGCAGACGGCGCTGGCGGAGTTTGCTTCGCTGGGGGTAGCCGCCGCGTTCGCGATCGCCGCCGCGCATGCGCGCGGACTCGATGCGCTGCTCGCCGCGACGCTGCCGCTGCTTCCGCCAGACGCCGATGAAGAGGCGGAACACGACGAAATGGGCGGCACGCGCGTCGCGATCGTCGGCCGGCCCAACATCGGCAAATCCACGCTGGTCAATCGCCTGCTGGGCGAGGAACGCGTGGTGGTTTCCGACATCGCCGGCACCACCCGCGATTCCATCCAGGTGCCGCTCGAGCGCGACGGCAAGCATTACACCTTGATCGATACCGCAGGGGTGCGTCGGCGCGGCCGGGTCGAGGATGCGCTGGAGAAGTTCAGCGTCATCAAGACGCTGCAGTCGATCGCCGCGGCCGAAGTGGTGGCGGTGATGCTGGACGCGGGCGAGGGCGTCACCGATCAGGACCTGGCCTTGATCGGGCAGGTACTGGAAGCCGGGCGCGCGCTGGTGATCGTTGCCAACAAATGGGACGGGCTGGCGCAATATGACCGTGAGCGCTGCAAAGCCGGGCTGGAACGGAAGCTCGATTTCGTCGCGTGGGCGCGGGTGGTGTTCCTCTCTGCAAAACACGGATCCGGGCTGCGCGAATTGATGCGTGCGATCGATCGTGCCGGCGCCGCGGCATCGCACGAACTCGGCACTTCCGATCTCACCCGCGCGCTGGAAAAGGCCGTGGCGGCGCACCAGCCGCCGCTGGTCAGAGGACACTCGCCCAAGTTGCGCTTCGCACACCCGGGCGGCGACCATCCGCCGACCATCGTGATCCATGGCAGTCGCACCAAACATATCGCGGACAGCTATCGCCGCTACCTCGAAAACTTCTTCCGCAAGCGCTACAAGCTGGAAGGCACGCCGATCCGGGTCGAATTCCGCGAGGGCGAAAACCCTTACGCAGGCAAGCGCAACGTGCTCACCGAAAGCCAGCAGCGCAAGCGTCGGCGGATGGTCCGCCATGTGCGTGGTCGCTGAGGATGGACTTTGCCATCCCCGCCAGCCAATTCCGGCCCGTCCATGGCCAGCGATGACGTTTTGGGCGTGGTGCTCGCCGGCGGCGCGGGCAGCCGCGTCGGCGGCGCCGACAAGGGCTTGTTGCCGTTGAACGGAAAGCCGCTGGTCGAGCACGTGCTGGAACGCTTGCGCCCGCAGTGCGATCGATTGTTGATCATCGCCAATCGCAACACTGATGAATACGCGCGCTACGCGCCCGTCGTGCATGACGGCAACGACGGTCATGCGGGTCCATTGGCCGGGCTGATGGCGGCATTCGGATTCCTCGAAGCCAATCGGCACGCGTTGCCGCGCTGGCTGCTGACCGCGCCGGTCGATTGCCCGGACCCTCCGCATGATCTGCAATCGGACCTGCACGCCGCGTTGGCAGCCGATGCAACCGCATGCTGCGCATTCGTGCGCCGCGCCGGGGCGCCCCAGCCGCTGTTCGCCATGTACCGCATCGACGAGGATCCGTCGTCCTGGCGTACCTCGGTCGAGCACGCGTTGCACGCGCATGGCTCCGCGCGGTCATGGCACGAATCGATGGAAGCCGTCGCCGTCGATTGCGGCGCTGTCGGTGACACATTGCATAATCTCAACACGCCCGAAGAATTTCGCGATTACGAACGCACGCATGGCTGAATCCGGTTATCCGAGCCGCATCGGCTTGGAACAGGCGCTGGCAATCGTCGCCGCGCGTGCGGCGCAACACCGCCTGCCGATCGAAACGGTGCCGCTCGTCGAGGCGCAGGGCCGGGTCCTGGCCGAAGACGTGCGTGCGCCGCACCCCTTGCCTCCGTTCGACAATTCGGCGATGGACGGCTTCGCATTGCGTGGTGCGGATTTGCCCGCGACGGGCGAACGCGCTTTCACGCTGGTCGGCGACGTGTTTGCTGGCGCTTCTTCGACGCCGCCCGTCGGCGCGGGCGAGTGCGCACGCATCACCACCGGCGCGCCGATGCCACCCGGCGCCGACACCGTCGTGATCAAGGAAAACGTTGCGGTCGATGGTGATCGCGTCTTCGTGACGGCGAATGAAAAGGCCGGCGCCAACGTGCGTACGGCGGGCGAAGACTACGCGGAAGGCGGTCTTGCGTTCGCGGCCGGAATACCGGTGGGTGCGGCGCACCTTGCCGTGTTGGCCGCGCTCGGTATTGCCGATGTTCCGGTGCGCCGCCTGCCGCGCATCGCCGTGATCGCCACCGGCAACGAACTGGTGCCGCCGGGGCAGCCGCTGGGGTTCGGGCAGATCCACGAATCCAACGCGGTGATGCTGGCCGCACTCGCGCGCGAGGCGCATGCGGTCGTCTCGGCGACGCGCTGCGTCCGCGACGAACCCGAGGCCCTGCGCGATGCCTTGCTCGATGCTGCCGCCGACGCCGACATCGTCGTCAGCAGCGGCGCTGTGTCGGCGGGCGAAGCCGACCATCTTCCGAATGTGCTGCAAACGATCGGCGAAATCCATTTCCACAAGGTGCGACTGAAGCCGGGCATGCCGACCCTGTTCGGACAGATCGGTGCGAGTCTCTACTTCGGATTGCCAGGCAACCCGGTCGCGTCGGCAGTGACGTTCCGGTTGTTCGTCGGCTTTGCGCTGCGCGCGATGCAAGGCGTAAGCACGATCCCGAAGCCGACGCACGCGCGCCTGGCCGCGCCGCTGCGCAAACGCCACGCCCGTGCTGAACTCACGCGTTGCAGCCTGCATGTCGACGGCGGCGGTGTAAGGTGGGCGACGCCGCATGCCAAGCAGGGTTCGGGCATGTTGCGCGGTCTTGTTGAGACCGATGTCTTGGCGCTCCTGCCCGAGGGTACGCGTCAGTATGCCGAAGGCGACATCGTCCTCCTTTGGCCATGAATTTTTCTCGACGCGGATCAGCACGGATGATACGGACAAGCTTGCGCTTGTCGGTGGTCATCCACTTCCATTCGTGTCAAATCGCTTTTGCCGGATAATGGACGCATGACCATCCGTGAGATTTCACCGCAACAGGCGCTTGAGCGTCAGCACGCGGATGCCGTGCTGCTGGACGTGCGCGAACCGTACGAACAGGCGGCCGGCATGGCGGAAGGCGCGGTCGCGCTGCCGCTCGGCGAGGTGCTGCAACGCATCGGCGAGGTCGTTCCCGACCGGGCGCGTGAAATCCTCGCCATCTGTGCACACGGCCCGCGCTCGTTGCGGGCGGCGCAGGCGTTGCAGCAACGCGGATACGCCAATGTCGTTTCGGTCGCGGGTGGGACCGCGCGCTGGATCGAGGAAGGCCTGCCGGTGGTCAAAGCCGGCGGCGACGAAGATTTCTACGATCGCTATTCGCGTCACCTGCGTCTGCCGGAAGTGGGCGAAGCGGGGCAACGCAAGCTGGAGTCGGCGCGCGTGGTGGTGCTGGGCGCCGGTGGGCTCGGTTCACCCGCGGCGTACTATCTCGCGGCGGCGGGCGTCGGGACCTTGGTGATGGCCGACGACGACGTGGTGGAGCGCAGCAACCTGCAACGGCAGATCCTGCACACCGACGATCGCATCGGCATGTCGAAACTCGATTCCGCCGCGCAGGCGTTGCACGGGCTGAACCCGCGCGTGAATCTCGAGGGCCTGCCCGAGCGCGTCACGGCATCCAATGTCGAGGCCTTGCTCGAAGGCGCCGACGTGGTGCTGGATGGCGCCGACAACTTTCCCGTGCGTTACCTGCTCAACGACGCCTGCGTGAAGCTCGCGATGCCGCTGGTGTACGGTGCGGTGCAACGTTTCCAGGGCCAGGTGAGCGTGTTCGACGCCGGCCGCCAACGCGGCAAGGCACCTTGCTATCGCTGCCTGTTCCCGCAGCCGCCGGCGCCGGAAGATGCACCGAACTGTTCGGAAGCCGGCGTGCTGGGCGTGCTGCCGGGCGTCGTCGGCATGCTGCAGGCGACCGAAGCGATCAAGCTGATCCTCGGCATCGGCGAACCGCTGGTCGGCCGCGTGCTGATGTTCGATGCGTTGTCAATGCGCTTCCGCGAAACGCGCCTTGCGCCCGATCCCGAGTGTCCGGTTTGCGCGCCGGGCAAACCATTTCCCGGCTACATCGATTACGCGCGGTTTTGCAACGCGCCGAATTGATCAAGCTGTCGTTCCGGGCGGGCGAGGCGCAGGAAGCGGCGAATTCATTCATCCTGATGGCCTGCGGAGCCAGACCGATCCCGGATTCTGCCTTCAGCAGCCCCGAATGACGAAAGAAAAATGTACGCGAATTCCGATCAGCTTTTTTCCTGCACTGCTTCGAACGCCGCCAGCTGTTCCGGCGTGGCCTGCTTCTGGTACTTGGCTTTCCATTCCGCGAACGGCATGCCGTAGATCGCCGCGCGCGCTTCGTCCTTCGAAAGGTCAAGCAGGCGCTCTTCGGCAGCGTCGCGATACCAATCGGCAAGACAGTTGCGGCAGAATCCGGCCAGGATCATCAGGTCGATGTTCTGCACGTCGGTGCGCTCTTCATTGAGATGTTTGAGCAGACGGCGAAACGTGGCCGCCTGCAACTCCGTGGTTTCGATCATCGGTGGTTTCCTTGACGACATCCGCGCGCGGAACGATGGCAAACACGTCGTCCCGCGCGTGTGACGCACCCTAGCGGCACCGATGGCGAGGCCGCCGTGACGCGTGTTCCGAAAGCCCGGACGGACGACCATCGGCGCGCCATTGTGCGACCGTGCGCACGCCGCGATAATGATCGTTTTGGGGTTCCCGTGCCATGACTGCGCGCATTCTCGACGGACGCAAGATCGCGGGAGACGTGCTGGACCGGATCGGCGCCGGTGTCAAGGCGCGCATCGCGGCCGGTCGCACCGCGCCCGGCCTCGCGGTGGTGCTGGTCGGCGCGGATCCCGCATCCGCGGTGTACGTGCGCAACAAACGCAAGGCCTGCAAACAGGTCGGCTTCCAGTCATTCGATTTCGATCTGCCGATCGACACCAGCGAAGCCGAATTGTTCGCGTTGGTCGATCGCTTGAATGTCGACCCGGCCGTGCACGGCATCCTCGTGCAGTTGCCGCTGCCGCCTCACGTCAACGCGGCCGCGCTGATCGATCGCATCGATCCGCGCAAGGACGTGGATGGGTTCAGCGCCGTCAATCTGGGCCATCTCGCCTTGCGTCGGTTCGGGTTGCGTCCGTGCACGCCCAAGGGCGTGATGACGCTGCTCGGACACACCGATCGGCCGGTGCGCGGGCAGCATGCGGTGGTGGTCGGCGTTTCCAACCACGTGGGTCGACCGCTGGTGCTGGAGCTTTTGATCGCCGGCTGCACCACCACGTGTTGCCACAAGTTCACGCAGGATCTGGCGCAATACGTGCGCCAGGCCGACATCGTGATCACGGCGGTGGGAAGGCCGGGCATCGTCAAGGGCGAATGGATCAAGCCCGGTGCGGTGGTGATCGACGTCGGCATCAACCGGATGGATGACGGTCGCCTCGTCGGCGATGTGGATTTCAAGGCGGCTGCGGAGCGGGCGTCGTGGATCACGCCGGTGCCGGGCGGTGTCGGACCGATGACCGTGGCGACACTGATGGAAAACACGCTGGAAGCGGCGCAGGGCGAGGACGATCGTTTACGCGATGCGTTGAATCGCATCGCGTGATCGGCCGAGCGACCGGCCAAGGATGGCTGGGCCGGCGCCACGCACCATGGACGGTTGCTCGCGAAGACGTAGAACGGCGACCGCATGCGGCGTATAATCGCGCATTGCATTGACGGACAACATCCAATGCGCATCCTCGCCGAGGCTCTGACCTACGACGATGTCTATCTCGTCCCCGCCCATTCTTCTGTTCTGCCGCGCGACGTCGACACCTCGACGCGCCTGACCCGCGCAATTCGCCTCAACATCCCGCTGATGTCTTCGGCCATGGACACCGTGACCGAAGCGCGCCTCGCGATCACGATGGCGCAATGCGGCGGCATCGGCATCATCCACAAGAACATGACCGTCGAACGCCAGGCCGCGGAAGTGCGGCTGGTCAAGAAGTTCGAGGCCGGCGTGATCCGCGACCCGATCACGGTGGGCCCGCATACCTCGATCGGCGAGGTCATGCACATCACCCGCTCGCACAACATTTCCGGTGTGCCGGTGGTGGAAGAGGGCAACAAGCTGGTCGGCATCGTCACCAGCCGCGACCTGCGTTTCGAGAAGAAGCCCGACGATCCGGTGAAGAACATCATGACCCGCAAGGACAAGCTGGTCACGGTGAAGGAAGGTGCGGAAGAGGACGAGATCGTCGGCCTTTTGCACAAGCACCGCATCGAGAAGGTACTGGTGGTCAATGACGCGTTCGAACTGCGTGGCCTGATCACCGTCAAGGACATCCAGAAGGCGCACGACAATCCGCATTCCGCCAAGGATTCGCACGAACGCCTGCGCGTCGGCGCCGCGGTTGGCGTCGGCGGCGACACCGAACACCGCGTGGCGGCGCTGGCCGAGGCCGGCGTCGATGTGATCGTCGTGGATACCGCGCACGGCCACTCGCAAGGCGTGGTCGATCGCGTCGCGTGGATTCGGAAGAACTATCCCGACCTGCAGATGATCGCCGGCAACATCGTCACCGCCGAGGCCGCGCGCGCGCTGCGCGACGCGGGCGTGGATGCCGTCAAGGTTGGCGTCGGTCCGGGCTCGATCTGCACGACGCGCATCGTCGCGGGCGTGGGTGTGCCGCAGATCACCGCGATCTCGATGGTGGCCGATGCACTCAAGGACGAGATCCCGTTGATCGCCGACGGCGGCGTGCGCTATTCGGGCGACGTCGCGAAAGCGATCGTCGCGGGCGCGTCGTGCGTGATGCTGGGCTCGATGTTCGCCGGCACCGAAGAAGCGCCGGGCGAGATCGAGCTGTACCAGGGCCGTTCCTACAAGAGTTACCGTGGCATGGGCTCGCTGGGCGCGATGCAGAGCGGTTCGTCCGATCGCTATTTCCAGGAACAGGCCGCGGCCGACAAACTGGTGCCGGAAGGCATCGAGGGCAGGGTGCCGTACCGCGGTCCCCTGCGGGCGATCGTGCATCAACTGGTCGGCGGCCTGCGTGCATCGATGGGTTATTGCGGCTGCGCCAACATCGAGGAGATGCGGGCGCGGCCGCAATTCGTGCGCGTCACCGGCGCCGGCGTACGCGAGGCGCACGTGCACGATGTGCAGATCACGAAGGAAGCGCCAAATTACCGGTCGGACTGACCTTCGGCCAGCATCGTGCGAAAGCTCGTTTTCTCGATCCATCCAAGTTGTTAGTCGCACTTTTTGGTTCGTCATTCCGGCGCTGCGCGCAGCGCGAGTGACGACAAAAGATAAATCTTTTCCAAGGCCATATGCGCGATCTACAAGCCGACAAAATCCTGGTCCTCGATTTCGGATCGCAATATACGCAGCTGATTGCGCGGCGCATCCGCGAGATTGGGGTGTATTGCGAAATCTGGGCGTGGGATCACGATCCCACCGAGATCGCGAAGTTCGCGCCAAAGGGCGTGATTCTCTCTGGCGGACCAGAGTCGACCGTGGCGGCGGACTCGCCGCGCGCGCCGAGCGAGGCATTTGCGTCCGGCGTACCGATCCTCGGCATCTGCTACGGGATGCAGACCATGGCGTTGCAGCATGGCGGCAAGGTCGAGGGCGGCCATGCTCGCGAGTACGGCCATGCGTCGATCGAGGCGCGGACGTGCGAACTATTCGCGGGCACGCCTTCACACCAGGACGTCTGGATGTCGCACGGCGACCTCGTGACCGCGCTGCCGCCGGGCTTTGCACTCGCGGCTTCCACCGAGTCCGTGCCGATCGCGGCGATGGCCGATGAAACGCGCCGTTGGTACGGCCTGCAATTCCATCCCGAGGTGACGCATACCGAGCACGGCATGGCGATCCTGCGCCGCTTCGTGATCGATATTTGCGGCTGCGCGACCTTGTGGACACCCGCGCACATCGTCGACGATGCCATCGCCCAGGTGCGCGCGGGCGTCGGCGACGACAAGGTGCTGCTGGGGCTGTCCGGCGGCGTCGATTCATCGGTGGTCGCGGCGTTGCTGGAAAAGGCGATCGGCGACCAGCTCACGTGCGTGTTCGTCGATACCGGCCTGTTGCGCGCAGGCGAGGGCGATCAGGTGATGGACACGATGGCGCGCCACATGGGCGTGCGCGTGATCCGCGTCGATGCGTCGGGTCGTTTCTTCGCCGCACTAGAAGGGATCGCCGATCCCGAAACCAAGCGCAAGATCATCGGAAAACTCTTTGTCGAAGTGTTCGACGAAGAAGCGCGCAAGCTCACCGGTGTGAGGTGGCTCGCGCAGGGCACGATCTACCCGGACGTCATCGAGTCCGCTGGCGGCAAGACCGGCAAGGCCCACGTGATCAAAAGCCACCACAACGTTGGCGGCTTGCCCGAGAAGATGAATCTCAAACTGCTGGAACCGCTGCGCGAACTGTTCAAGGACGAAGTCCGCCGCATCGGCGTCGAACTCGGCCTGCCGCGCGAAATGGTCTATCGGCATCCGTTTCCTGGCCCGGGTCTCGGCGTGCGCATCCTGGGCGAAGTGAAACGCGAGTACGCCGAGATCCTGAAACAGGCCGACCGCATCTTCATTGAGGAACTGCGCGCCGCCGATCTGTACGACAAGGTCAGCCAGGCGTTCGCGGTGTTCCTGCCGGTGAAATCGGTCGGCGTGGTGGGCGACGGCCGCGCCTACGAGTGGGTAGTCGCGCTGCGCGCGGTCGAGACCATCGACTTCATGACCGCATATTGGGCGCACCTACCATACGAGTTCCTCGGTCGAGTTTCAAGCCGGATTATCAACGAGTTACACGGCATTTCTCGTGTGGTTTATGACATCAGCGGCAAGCCCCCGGCGACCATAGAGTGGGAATGAGCGCCGCGCCGCGGAACGTCGGGGAAACCGGCGCTGTCTATCGTCGGCGTTGAAAATTAGCGCCCGAACCAGCCATCAACCCTTGCGCACGGCCCTGATCCTGCCGCTGTTGCCGCCCCCGCAAAACAGTTGGTCGCGACCGTCGGATTCCAGTCCCGAAACGCCTGTCCCGGGCGGCATGTCCAACTGTTCGAGGACTTCGCCGGTTGCAGGATCGATCCGTCGCAGATCGCTTTCGTCGCCTTCCCACGTGCCGTGCCAGAGTTGGCCGTCCACCCAGGTGACGCCGGTGACGAAGCGCTTCGATTCGATGGTGCGGACCACCTTGCCGGTGTCAGGATCGACCTGGTGGATGCTGCGCCCGCGGTAGTCGCCCACCCACAAGCTGCCTTCCGCCCACGCGAGCCCGGAGTCGCCGCCGTCGGCGGGCGCGGGAATCGTCGCCAGCACGCGTCCGGATTCGGGATCGATTTTCTGGATGCGATCTTCGGCGATCTGGAACAGGTGCTTGCCATCGAAGGCGGTGCCAGCATGCGCGGCGACATCGATGGAGCGCTGCGGTTTTCCGGTGGCCGGGTCCAACGCGTTCAATTTGTCGCCGGAGGCGAACCAGATGCGCTCGCCATCGAAGGTCAGGCCGTTCACCTTTTCGACGTCGTCGAACGGGCCATACTCGCGCACGATTTCAGCCGTTGATCGTTTCATGGCGCAATCTCGTTGGTTTGGAGATTGCCATCCTAATCGCCGGGCAACGGGGCAGGGAGCAACAATGCTGTCGTGAATCCAGGTACCGGCGACGACAGCCAGCGACGCGCGCGGCCGCGCCCCAGCGGCTGTACCTTGCCCGATGCCGCCAGCGCGTCGAGCGCGCGTTGCACGTTGCGCTGGCTCATCGCCAGCGCCAGCGCGAGTGCCGAGCTGGACCAGGCCTCGCCATCGGACAGCATCGCCAGCACCGTCGCATGCTTTTCCTCGAACGGTTGTGCCAGCACCACGACCGCGCGCGAAGACGTTGGCGCAAGCTCGAAGCCATTCGGCGTCGCGTGGATTTCAGCGAGGCCCCGGACGGCCTTCCGCAACCGCCCGATTTCCACCCGCAGCCGCGCGCGGTGCGTTTCGTCGGCGTAACGCGTGCGAAAGGCGGTCGAGATCAAATCGTCTCGCGGCACTTCGCCCGGCCACGTCGCGGCCAGAAGTTGCGCCAGCGCAAACAGCAGCGGACGCGAAGCCAGTGAAATGGCTTTGCCTTGGCCAAGCACGCGATAGCGGCAGGCATCCACCACCAATGCATCGGATGCCAGCAACGCCTCGACCTGTTCCAGTGTGAGCGGCCACTCGCCATCATGGGCGATTCGCCGCGCTGCGGGTGCATCGAGTGCGTGCGCCAGGGTTCGGACTTCCGCCGCCAGTGCAGGCACGTCTGCCTGCCGGGCGGCATCGCTGGCGCGCCCGAGCGCTGCGCGCGCCGCGGTGGCCTCGAGGCGCCGCATCGCGATGCCGGCGACACTCAACGCGTGAATGGCGCGCAGTGCAGGCGGCAACGATGAAGGATCAAATTGCGCCAACGCCTGCGCAGCTTCGTCGAGCCGTCCAATCAGCAGCAGGCGCCGGATCGCAAGGTAACGCGCATGCGCAGCGTTGATCCGGTCGCCGTGCGCTTCCAGCGTGGTGCGTGCCGCATCCAGTCTCCGTTGCGGCCAGCCGAGATCGCGCGAGGCCAGGGCGATCTCGGCTTCGGCGATCACGCAGCGCGCTCGCGCCAGTGCTTCCCGCTGGCCGAATGTGCGCGCCGCACGCCGCACCAGCAGCTTCGCCCGGTCGAAATCTCCGAGTTGCGCCATCGCGATGCCACGCAGCGCGAGCGCGGGCGCGTCGTCGCGCAGCGCGACCCGTTTGAGCGCGCCCAACGGGTCGCCCGCTGCCAACGCATGCGCTGCGGCCGTGATCAGTGAATCCATAGCGGCAATCGCAATCGCGCCAAGTTTGTCACTCCCACCTTGTGAGGGTCTGGCCGCATTCTATCGACCACGCCGATCGCGATCGGCATCCGTCAAGCTCGAATCGAGGAGAAACGACATGAAACAGATCGCCGTGTGGGGGTTCAGCCACGTACCGCCTTTCGCCCAAGGACTCGTGCGTGATCTCCGGGTGCGCTGGGCACTGCAGGAGGCTGGACTCGCCTACGAAAGCCGCTGGGTCGATCCCCGGGAGCGCAACGCCGACGCCTATCGACGCAAGCATCCATTTGGAATGGTGCCGGCCGTCGAATGCGATGGCGAAACCTTGATCGAATCGGGCGCCATCGTCCATGCCATTGCCGAACGGAGCGACGCGCTGATGCCGTCGGATCTGCGTAGCGAAACGCTCACGTGGATGTTCGCTGCGCTCAATTCCGTCGAGCCACCGCTCTGGAATCTTTTCGTGATGGATCGGCTGCACCGCGACGAAGCGTGGGTGAAGCTGCGGCGGCCTGGCGCGGTCGAGGAGGTCAAGGCCCGCCTGGACGCGCTCGCCGAATGGCTGGACGACCGCGATTACCTGCTGGGCTGCTTCACGGCGGCCGACATTCTGATGACGACGGTGCTGAGGTTCATCCGGCATACCGACACCTTGATCGGGTTTCCGACCCTCGATGCATATCTCAAACGCTGCGAAGCGCGACCGGCATTCCAGGCCGCACTACGCGACCAGTTGGCCGGCTACGAACGCAACGCACAGCTCGCGGCCTGACGAAAAAAGGAGAGTGTGATGACTCAACAGACAGCTCAACACAAGACCGGAACGCGTGAGGAATGGTTGAAGGCGCGGCTGGATCTGCTGGAAGCGGAAAAGAACCTGACTCGCCGCAGCGATGAACTGGCGCGGCAACGGCAGGCGCTGCCGTGGGTGCGGGTCGACAAGGACTATCGATTCGACACCGAAGACGGCAACGCGTCGCTGCCGGAACTTTTTCGGGGACGCTCGCAGTTGCTCGTCTATCACTTCATGTTCGGGCCGGATTACAAGGCCGGCTGCCCGTCGTGCTCGATGATTGCCGACGGCTTTGACGGTTTCGCCGAACACCTGGCCAACCATGACGTGATGCTATGGGCGATCTCCCGCGCGCCGCTGGAGAAGTTGCAGGCGTACAAGAAGCGGATGGGCTGGACGTTCCCGTGGGCATCATCATTCGGCAGCGATTTCAACGCCGACTACGGCGTCGGTTTCAGCGAACAGCAGCAGAGGGACGGGTACGAATACAACTTCCGCAAGAACCCGCCGATGTCACGTTCGACACCGGACGCACCGAATCAGTTCGCGGCAGCAAGCGGCGTCGACGGGCGAACCTACCTGCGCGAACTGCCAGGCATGAGCGCGTTCGCACTGGAAGACGGCGCCGCGTATCACACCTATTCAACCTATGCGCGCGGGCTGGATGGCTTGTGGGGCGCGTACCAGTGGCTCGATCGTGCACCACGCGGCCGCAACGAAGCAGGCGGCATCTGGTGGCGCCGGCACGACGAGTACGAGCGATCCTGATGCGGGCGCGCCATGCCTCTGCTTCGGCGTGGCTGCACCTTGCAGCCACGCCGGCCTTCGTGGTGATGGCACTCGTGACAGCGATGGCACCGGCCACGGCAATGGACATGTTGTGCTCGCCGATGCATGGCACCGCTGCACTGGGCAGCATGACGATGATGTATCTGCTGATGAGTGCCTTTCACGCAGGACCGTGGCTGCAGATGCTGCCGGCATGGCGTCGGCGCACGGAAGATTTCAATCCAGCCGACCTTCGGCATTCCCGCGAGAGCCGGGATGCGCAAGCGGGCGAGAGCGGCGCGTAATCCAGCGCCTTTCACGGAATCCTGGAATGACGAGCAGAGCGGAAGCATCCCACGAATAGCGGTAATACATCTCGTGGGTCACGCCGTCTTGGTGTGCTGATCCACCGCGCCGGCCATTTCGCTCAATGTCTGCTCCATCGACTTCACCCCGTAGGGATAGAAGGACGACTTGTTGCCCGCATCCCACTTGCGCTTCAGATCACCGGAATAAAGGTCCCAGTCGGCGCGGATATTGCGGGTCAATTCGCGCAATGCCTCGTGCAGTTCCGCCACCGAAGGGCGGCCCCAGTAGTAGTAACCGTTCCAGAATTTGTGGATCTTCAAGCCGGGCCCGAGCAGGAAGGTATGCGGAATCATCGGCTCGTGCTGCTTGTCGGTGTATTCCAGGATTTCCAGTTCGTCGCGCACGCGCTTTCCCTCATCGTAGAGGAACGGGTAGCCCGCCCCGAGTTGCTGACGCAGGTTGTTGGTGGTGTGCCAGTCGTCGGTGGTGATCACCACGAGGTGGCAACTACCGACCACGAGCTGCGGGTGGAAGCGCGTCAGTTCCTTCAACTGTTCGCGGTCCTTCGGGCAGAAGAAGCCGCGGATCAACACGACCAGCATCGGGTCCTGCTCGCCTTGCAGATCGGAAAGCCGGCGGGTGATTTTGGTATGGTCCGGCAGTTCGAAGTCCGGAAAGGTTTGACCCACCACGATCTTGCTGTTCATATGCACCTCCTGTGCAGTATTCCGTGAGCGTCCGCCAATGCGGCGCCGCCACCAATCCAGTCGAATCTTCAGGCTACGATGTCGCCGCAAGCCCCGCAACCGGAATTCACTGAACATGACGCGGCGTTCATGCGTCGTGCACTGGCGCTCGCCGAACACGCGCGCGACGCAGATGGCGAGGTGCCGGTCGGCGCCGTGCTGGTATTGGACGATGCCATCGTCGGCGAAGGCTGGAACCGCAACATCGCGCTCAGCGATCCGAGTGCGCACGCCGAGATCGGCGCACTGCGCGCCGCCGGCCAGCGGCTCGGCAACCATCGTGTTCCCGACTCGACGCTGTACGTGACGCTGGAACCCTGCGCGATGTGCGCGATGGCGCTGGTGCACGCGCGCGTGGCGCGGGTGATCTACGGCGCCACCGATCCCAAAACCGGCGCCGCCGGCAGCGTGTTCGACACGCTGACATCTGCGTTGCACAACCATCGCGTTGAAGTGCAGGGTGGGCTGCTCGCCGAAGCCTCGGCGAAACTTCTGCGCGAGTTCTTCCGGTCGAAGCGCTGAGCGACGGAACACTCGATATCGCCATTCCGGGGGCCGCGCCGGTTTTAGGGCGCGGCAACCCGGAATCGGTAGTTTCCAGGGGCAAACCGATTGACTCGCGCCATCCATGGCGCTGGCCCTGGGGGCCGCCTTCGGCGTTCGCGTTTGCAATCCTGCAAACGCGGGCGGCCCCGAAATGACGAATGCAAGGGGAGTCGCCCAGCTCCATCTCCGCGAAGAGCGCTGACACACGCGCAGCCAGAAAAAGTTTCGCGCCCTGCATTATTTTCGCGCGACGGTTGGCGGTTGTGTTCCCCGTCCTTCCGCATCGGCACGGGGTGGCACATCGAATGCATGCCTCGGGGTTTCCCAACCAAGGAGAACGCAGCCATGGCACGGCATCGCGAGAGGTATGCACCCGACGAGGACGATCACGGGATCGGTGACATCGCACGTCGCAATGCGGAATCGGATTACCACGAGCAGTTTGGCACCGGGCGTCGGACCCAGAACACACCGGAAGACTACGGCACGGCGCGTGCCCCGGAACCCTTCGATCGCAGCGGCTACCGCGACGAGTACGGGCGCTACGGCGAACGTTACGGAGAAGAGAGGTCACGTTTTCCCGGCCATGGCTGGAGCGGCGGCTATCCGGGCGGCGACCGGCCCGGCTGGCGCGGTGACGCGGGCATGGGACGCGCTTACAGCGGCAACTACGAAAGCCTGCAGCGTGAGGAACCGTTCCGTTACGGCGAAGGCGGCGGACGGACGCTGGCGCGCGGTTATCGCGGGCGCGGTCCGAAGAACTACACCCGCTCCGACACGCGCATCCAGGAAGACATCAGCGAACGCCTGTGGGATGCCGACGACGTGGATGCGAGCGACGTGTCGGTGGAAGTGAAGGACGGCGAAGTCACTTTGCGCGGCAACGTCGAACGACGCAGCATCAAGCACCGCATCGAGGACATCGCCGATGATTGCAGCGGCATCAAGGACATCCACAATGAAATCCGCGTGCAGCCGCGCAACGAATGGCCCTACGACAAGGGTGTTGCGCCCGGAAACGCCAACTCGCCCGGCAGCCGGCCCGAAACCGTCGGACAGGGCGACAACATGATGCAGTCCGCGATCGAGAACATGCCACCGCGTGAATGATTGCCCGCTTTCACTCTCCTTTCCCTGTCGCGCATCTTCGAGATGTTCGGACAGGCACCCACGTGTGCCCTGAGCGGCAAGGGTGCCTCGGTATCGGCTTGGCGCTAGCACGACAACTGGTGGAGCGCCAGGGCGGCCGCATCGAAGTGGAATCGGAAGGGGTGGGCCGGGGCGCGGCCTTCAGCATATGGCTGCCGCGCTTCGAGTACCCTGCCATCGTGCCCCTGCGTGAACTGCCCTCTGCGGCGGAAGGTGCGTGGCAAGGCGTGCGCGTGCTGATCGCGGACGACGCGATGGAATCCGCGGAAACATTCGGCCGGCTACTGGAAATGGATGGCGCGAACGCGACGGAAACGGGTAGGCTGGTCCTCGCCTGCTCGCCGCGCCCGCATCACATGCTGGCGCAAAAATTCACGCGAACAGATCGATCGCAAGCAACACGAATCCGCTGACGGCCAGCAGCAGGTGGAGATACATCAGCCAGCGCGGCAAAAGGTGCCCGCGCTGCTGATAGACCAGGTTGAGCGTCGCGCCCCCGCCCGCGGCGACCAGAAACAAGACCAATGCGGCGATTGCCAGTTTCGGAATACCGAACGCAAAAGTCGCGTACAGCAGCAAGGTGAGCCCGGCGGCCGCAGGGAGCCCATGGAACATGGTCAGCCATGCCGGCGGATTGCGGCGGCGGCCTTCGCGAATTCCGGCCATGCATATGCCGAGAAATGCCGTGATCGCGAAGAGGATGAAGCTGGTCAACAACATGGAACCCCTCTTGGTCGCACGTGCGGCGCGACCAACTCATGCGTGCTTTCACGGCACACGACATCCGATGAAAACACGACCCGCGTGAAAGCCGCGTCACATGGCGATTGCAGCCGCAGGCAGCCAACCGGAGGGTGGAATGGGGCGAGATCCGAGGTCGCACGGATTCCTTGCGTCCTTTGCGGTACCCTCAATTTTACACAATAGGCATTTGCATCAATCGAAGGGAGCCGAGGCCAAACCGTGGCGGCCTTCTTTGCGGTCGCCACGGTCAGGGTCTGCCCCTCGCCGTCGGGTGTGGCACATCAGCCCTGAGGGGTTCCGGGAGCTTCGCTATTCCTGCCTGTTGAGTGTCAAGGCCTGCGCCGGTCTGCTGGGCTGTTCGGTGTCGTCGGTCAAGGCGTGGGACCGTGGCGTCTCGCGCGTGCCCTGGTCGGTTGTGAAGCTGTTGCGCGTGTTTCGCCTGGGCGACCTCGGCGCGTTGCAACCCGAGTGGCGTGGCTGGTCGATCGGCCGTGCTGGTCTGGTGTCGCCGGAGGGCTATACGTATCAGCGGGGGGACTTGTCGTGGTGGTCGCTGACCTGTCGGCAGGCGGAAGCGTGGCGCGAAGAGCGTCAGCGGCAAAGGGCAGGATGCCCGGCTCTTAAGGGCCATGGATTGGCCCGAGGGCGCGGAGCGCCCGTTTCCGAGCCACCGAAGGTGGTTGTCTGGGCGATGGAGTCCGTTGGCGAGTCGCCTAGGCTGGCACTCCCGTGGCAAGCCGCTTCCCTGCCGAACCCGCTTTTGCTTCCACGACTCTCCGCGCCGGAGTCCGCCGCCGCCGGCACCGCGCCAGCGGGTCCGCCGGCGGCGGCCTCCGGCTCGGTTTTGTGTTGCGTTGTGCGGTGGCAGGGTGCTACCGTGGGGCTATGCCTCGGGACTTTGTATTCGTTTTGCAATCAGATTGATTTCGCGCTGATTGCCCCCCCACGTCTAACAGGGGGGGAAAGTCCCCAAAGCGCTTTTGCTGGCCGGAGCGTCTCGCGCTCCGTGGAAGGTGTCTTGTGACCCCTCCCACCACGGTCCGGCTGCCCCCGGCGCTTCGTGCCGAAGCTGAAAGCTATGCCGAACGGGTGGGCTGCTCTTTGAGCGGCTTGGTTGGTGTTGCCCTGCGTGACTATCTGGACGCCCGCCGCTCTGTGCTGGCGTCTCCCTCCCCTGTTGCTGTTCCGGCTGTCGAGGTGTCGCCCTCGCCGGCCGCTGCGCCGCGTCCGGCTGTCGCGCCGAAGGCGGTACCGTCCGAGCCCTCGCGCCCAACACGGGCGCGCGAGCAAGGGTTCCATGATCCGTGCTGGTGCGGGTCAGGGAAGAAGTTCGGGAAGTGTCACGGCGCGGGAAAGCGCCAGAAATGAAAAACCGCCGGCCGGGTGTTCGCCCCTGCCGGCGGTCGGATCAACGTAGCGCCGGCTGAGCCGGCAAGGAGAACGTAGCATGAAACAGGATCCTGTTGCATCTGTGCGCTGGTTCGGTGCCGAGCAGTCTCTGGCTTGGGCCCTTCAGGCGTACTACGCCGCCTGCAAGGCGGTCGAGCCTCCTCCGGGGCAATCCTTCGTCGATCGGGACGGCGAGACGTGGGCGTCCAAGGGGGATTTTTTGCATGCCTTTCACTCGGCGTTGACGGTGCGCCTCAACTTGGCTGCTTATGCGGCCGGTGATGTGCCTCCTTCCGGTTCGGCTTCGGAGCAATTGGGGTGGCCGGATAAGGCCGACCCTGCCGGGAAAGTTGCCTTCTTCGATTACCTGACAATTTCGGGGTTGCCGCTGCCTGAAAATCAGGGTGATAATGCGGTCGCAGGGGAGATTGCATAATGAAACTTGAGACAAGTAGGCATTTGCATCAATACAGGCATAGCTGTGGCCAAGGCGGGTGCCGTTTCTTCGCAGGGATTCTTACTGAAAAGTGTGAGACTGAAGGCTTTCGAGAAAGTCCTTGTGATCTCTCGCTTTTGCTTCCGGGCGTAGTGTGTTCCCTGCGAAATCTCGCAAGATTGCATATCAGCTTGCCACTGCGCCAGTATTGCGCACCCGACCACGCACGAAGCATGGCCGGGAATTCAGGGGCATGCATGAGGTGGGCAATGACTACCCTGCGAGCTGTCTGGATCGATTTCTGCCGCATGCCGCACCGGCATGGTCTTTTTCTGGATGCGCAACGCCACTGCGATGTCTTGCGCGTCACGATCCCCGAAGCGATTTTGTCGGCAATTCGTGGGCACCGGGCACAAGTCATCTGTATCGAATACGACTACCCCGACCAGATACGCCTTCGGGCTGTGACACTCGTACGTCGAGAATTCCCGGCGCTGCCGGTGCTGATGTTCACCGAATATCATTCCGAAGCGCTGGCAATCTGGGCGTACCGTTCGCGCGTCTGGGATTACCGGGTCAAACCTGTCGATGAGAAAACCCTCGCGCAGCTCGTCGAGTCCATGGCGCTCGCGAGCCGGTCAGCACAAAGTGACGGCTGGCTGGCCCTGTCTTTCCCGCATGACCTGATTGCGCCCGCAGGGCATTTACGCAGACCACTGGTTGCTGCCCCGCACACGGCAGCGGCCGTCGCATGGATCAGCGAGCACTACGCGGAAGCGTGCCGGGTCGAAACCCTCGCGGCACTTTGCCACAGGTCGGAATCGGAGTTCAGTCGCGCCTTCCACCGCGAGCACGGCATTTCGTGTCGCCGCTTCCTGCTGCAGTATCGGATCGCCAGAGCGCGTGATTTCCTCGCCGAGCCACACGCATCGATCTCACAAGTCGCTTATGCGGTCGGCTTCAACGACCTTTCCCATTTCGGGCGCGTGTTCAGACGCGTCGTCGGCATGCCCGCCACTCACTATCAACGACATTTGCAGCTTGTTGCGCAAGCTGCGGTGACATGAAGATTCCGTTGCCCAGCGCAGAATCATTCCATCTAAGCGCAGCTAGCTTCTAACCGCTCGAACTGTTCTGGCCGCATGCTTGCCACTCCGATCGCCGTGCGCCACCAGGGAGGCAAGCCATGGCCAAGATCAATGGTGAACTTGACTTGGGCCAGATTCAGGACGAGCAATACAAGCCCGACCTGGAACTGCGTGTCGCCGTCGTGCGCGAAAGCCGCATCCTCGGGTCGGCGGTCGTCAGGGCCGGCACCACAAGACAGAAGCGGGTGCCCTTCGAAATCGAGTTCGAACCGCCCGTGCTACCGGGCGCGCGCCTGCCCTGCTCCGTCACGCTGCTTGTCGGCCCCAACGTGGCCGATCGCGAATTGCTGGCGATCGACACGGTCAGACAGGTGGTCGAGTTCGATGTCGCCAAGGGCCATTCCGGCGCCAAAACCGCCGCGGCGAAAGTCGCCGAGCTGAAGCTCGGACGCATCGCGGTCGAGCCGGAGATCTATTACTGCTGGCTGATCTGCTGCCGGACCTACACGATCAATGGACGCGTCGTCTGCAGGCATTGGTATTACGACTCCATCCGGCACCGCTGGACGTTCTGCGACGAGCCGGTGCCGGGCGCGCTGGTCGAGGCGTACGATGTGGACCGTTTTTGGTGGTGGTACTGGCGCGATCTGATCACCAGCGCAACTACCGATATCAACGGCAACTTCCACATGACGTTCCGTTGGTGCTGTCTGCGCTGGCTGCCGTGGCTACGGCCGGATCCCGCGATCGATCCCGACATCCTCTCGCGCATCCAGCAATTGCTGGCCACGGCGCAGCCGCCGTTGCCGCCGATTCCGCCGGGGCCAGACCCGGATCCGACGATCTTCCAGAGGATACTGGGCGGTGCCGCCAGCCTGTCCGGATCGGTGTTGGCCGCGGCGACTCAGGGCGCCGTTTCGCTGGCGGCGGTGCAAGAACCTGCCGGTGGTTTGTCCGCCGAGTCTTTGCGCACGATCCTGCCGCCTTCGCCAGAACTCGCGGCACTGCACGTCTGGCCCTGGACCGACTGGGGCGATTGCGCGCCCGACATCGTGTTTCGCGCCACGCAGCGCTGTGGCGACCGCGTCAGCGTGATCTATTCGGAAACCAACGCGCAGACACGCTGGGACGTCCCAACCACCTTCAACGTCACGCTGACGGCCAACGATCTGGCCTGCTGCATTCCGACCTGCCGCGATCCGGAATGTCCAGAATGCCTGAAACTCACCTGGGTCGGCTGCACGCCGGTCGACCAAATCAGCGCCGACGCCGGTCCGCCCGACCTGCGCGGCTTCGCGCGTACCACCGCCTCGGCGAGCGATCCATGGAAGGACAACCCGTTTTCCGGATCGTTGCAAATCCAGGGCGGCGTCGGCTGGGATGTAGATTATTTCAAGGTGCAGTATTCGAAAGACGGCGGCGCGTGGACCGACCTGCCGAGCCCAGCGTTCCACGAATTCACGCGCAGCTATTGGGATGGCACCACGTTCGTGCCTGTCGCGTTCACACCGGCACCCAAGAACGGACAGATGGTGATCATCACCCGGCGTCACTATGAAGACTTGAACCCGGGCATCCCGCGTTTCGGCGGCCAAGTGATCTGGAACGACTACGCCACCCTGTTCTACTTCGACACCACCCCACCGGGACTGACGCCCGACGCGTTGTACCAGTTGCAGTTCGACGGCTTCTCCACGGACGCCGCCGACAGCCTGGTCGCGTCGAGCGAGCGCATCCTGCCGACCTGCGGCGAGGACTCGGCCGAGCGCGTGTACCTGCGCATCGATAACCAGGCGCCGACGCATCCTGGTCCGACACCGCCGGCGCCCTGCAAGATCCCGCACGCCTGCGGCGGCATCATCCACGCGTGCACGGTCGAACCGGATTGCTACATTCGCGAGATCTGGAAGAACGAAGGCCTGCCGGGCCAGGAATGCGTTTCGGCCTGCGACATCGCGCGGCTGGAACCCACCGACACCTTGACGATCCACTTCAGCGTGACCTGTCCGGCCACCGTGCAGGACGGACACCTCGGTGGTTACTGGATGCGCGCCGAATACGGCGCCAACCAGGCGTTCTACATCGCCGCGCCGTTGTACGTGGACGCCAGCGGCGGCGTCGGCACGCTGCAACCCGATCCGACACCGGAAGTCGGTCCGAGCTACAGCCAGGCACTCGGACAAGGTGCACCGCGGGCGCTGTGGTACGGCGGCGACTTCAAAGTCACGCTGCACGGTGCCGATTTCCCCGAGTGTTGCGCCTACCTGTTCCGGCTGTGGGCATGGAAGCGCACCACCAACGGCTGTTCCGATCCGAGCGTCACGCACTACAACCAGTTCGAACTGTCGTTCACCGTGCTGCGTCCGGATTTGTGTCCGGGTGTGTGCGTGGAACGCAAAGCGGAGATCGCGTAGAAGCAGCGGCACGAGGACGGGGAATCATGACACGACACGGGCGCGAGGATCATGGATGCATGGGGTTCGATGTTGAACGCCGCGCTGGCGATCCTCGCGACTTGGCGTGTCACGCACCTGCTGGCGGAGGAGGATGGTCCGTTCGATTCGATGCTGAAACTACGCGCCAAGCTCGGTGCGAGCCAGGCGGGACGACTGATGGATTGCTTCCAGTGCCTTTCGCTATGGATAGCCGCGCCGTTCACCTTCGTGGTGACCCGCGCGACATGGATGTGGATTCCCGCCTGGCTCGCGCTGTCCGGCGCGGCGTGTCTGCTGGAACGCCTCGGCGGTCCGCCCACGGAAATGCATTTGCAGTCGCCCCCTTTCCCGGAGAACCATGACCATGACGTGTTGCGGTCAAGGCAGGATCGCCCTCAAGGCTAGCCAGGCGCCGTCGCCGACATCAGCCGGCGTGCGGGCCGCCGCAATGGGCAGTGGCCGCACCTTCGTTCCCGCGCCGCCGAAGTCGCTCGCACTGGTGCGTTATCTCGGCGCGGCGCCGATCGTGGTGCGCGGCACGATCACCGGACAGGCATATTCGTTCGCCGCCAGCCGCGCCGTCCAGCCGGTCGATGCCCGCGATGTTGCCGCGTTGCTCAAGAAAGGGATTTTCCGACGGCATGCATGACCACGGACGGCGTTACTCACCCGTCAGAGGATATCCACGATGGCCAGCCAGACCGACACCCACAAGCAGACCGTGCCATGCTGCCCGCCGCTCGCCCCCGACGATGTCTGCGACGAGCTGGATTTCTTCTACCGCCTGACCTATGCGACGACGGTGGGCAAGCAGACGCCTGCGGGCGTCCCGGCGCAAAACATTCCGGTCGAGGTAAAGCTGCACTTCCAGCTCAGGCGCTGCCCCGGACCGCTCGCGCTGGGTGACCTGCTCTACACGACGACGTTGCTTCCGGGCGAAAAAGTGCGGCTGTTCACCTCGGATCGGCGTTCCAAATTCACCTTCGACACCGAGAGCAAGTTCGGCTACCGCAACTCGCAGTCATCGGAAGAATCGTTCTTCATGCAGCAGATGAGCGATTCGCTGTTCGACGTGAATTCGCGCGACACGGCGCACTCGAGCAACCAGTCTCACTCGCACGTGGACGGCAAGGCCGACGCCGGCGTGAACATCTTCGGGCTGGGCGGTTCGGCCAGCATGAGCGGCAATTACGACTCGAGCTCGGTTTCCGATTTCCTCGGCGAGCACAGCCAGCACGCGGAAGCCTCCGCGAAGGCCACGGAAATGGGCGTGCGCAAGGCCGCGAGCGTGTCGATCGGCGAATCCGAAAGTCGCACCCACACCGAAACCGAATCGCAGGATCACTACGAATCCGCCTCGCGCGAATTCCAGAACAACAACGATTGCCACGCGGTGACGTTCTTCTTCTACCAGATCAACAAGACCCAGACGATCAGCTACACGCTCGAATCGGTCGACCTGCGGGCGATGATGGATACCGACCCCGCCAACGATTTCACCCGCGTCGCGGCCAACCCGCTTTCGCCCAGCACCGGCGTGGGCGTGCTCTCGAACGGCGTGCTTTCGACGGACGCCAATCGCCGCGCGATCTATCTCGAAGCCGCAACCCAGGTTCCCGGCGACGACCGGCTGGCCGTGGCCGCGACGCTTCGTCTGCAAATTCCCTTGCTGTCGAACGCCATGCGCGCGCAAGCGCTCAAGCAGGTGCAGCAGGAACTGGCACAAGAAGGACTGCTCGACAAGAACGGCAACGTGTCGAGCGACGCGAAGAAGCGCTACTCGTTCGTGCGGCAATCGTCGCTGCCGACGCCGGGAATATTGATCAAGGGTTGCCTCGACACCTGCAACGTGTGCGAGGACACGCGGCTGAAGTCGATCGAACTCGACGTCGAGCGCAAGAAGCTGGAAAACGCGTTGCTGCAAAAGCAGATCACGCTGTTGGAAAAATCCCAGGAATACCGCTGCTGTCCGCCGGCACCGGTGGCGGAGTCCTGAAATCCCGTTGATGGCCTCGCATCCTTCCGGCACACCGCGACAGGAGAACAACCATGGCAACCAGGCGCACCAGCAAGAAAACCGGCGCGGCGTCTCGACGCCGCGCGACGCAGATCGCGGCGGTGCCGAAGACACTGACGTCGAAAGGCTTCAAGGTGCGTGGTTTCGGACCGCTGCCCGAAAGCTTCGATCCGTTGACCGCATCGGCGCGACAACTGGCCGCGCATCGCCTCCCGCGGCGGCCCGACGCCAGGACCGAGCCGCGTCTCGCTCAGCTCTGGGAGCGGGCGATTGGACGCACCAAATTGTGGATCGCGCCAGAGTTCGAACACCACGAGAACATCAGCCACGGACCGATGCGCGTGGGTCGTTCCGTCCAGCGGCGCGCGAAAGCGACGCCGCTGCTCGTATCGAATGCAACGTCGAACAACTGGTCGGGCGCCGCCGTTTTCGCACCGGCCAACAAGCCGTATCGCTTCGTCGGCGGGCAGTGGACGGTGCCGAGCCCGAACGCGCCGGCTGACGGTTCGTATTACGCATCCGAGTGGGTGGGCATTGATGGCTGGAATTCCTCCGATGTGCTGCAGGCCGGCACCGAAACCCAGATCACCAAGATCTGGTTCATCAACGCGACACAGGTCTACACATGGTGGGAGTGGTTCCCGGCCGGCGAGGTGAAAATCTCGAACCTCCCGGTCTCGCCCGGCGACGTGATGTACTGCCTGATCTGCGCCGACTCCACCACGCACGCGACGGTGAGCTTCAGCAATCAGTCGACTGGCGTGGGCACTCGCTTCGACATCACGGCGCCCAGCCGCACGGCGCTGACCGGCAACGTCGCCGAGTGGATCGTCGAGCGCCCCACCGTGAACGGCGCGGTCGCCAGCCTGACCGACTACGCCGCGTGCTATTTCGACGAGTGCATCGCAGGCGGCAGCCTGAACTTCGACGACCTCGCCGCCGCATCGTTGATCACGATGACCGGGTCGGGCAACGCGCACCTTTCCGAACCGGTCAAGGAGAACAACAGCGTCGTGAAGGTCAACTGGCGTAACGCGAGTTGATTCGCCATTTCACAACATGCTGGATGACAGGTGGCGTGGGCATGGAATCTTGTCCGGTTGCACGTTCGACTCGGTGCACGCAGCTACCAGCCATTGGCGATCCAATCACCCAGGTACACTTTTCAGCTGATCAACACAGAATACCCACTCGCGGTTGATGCGGTCATCACGTAAAACCAGCTGGTTGCCGCCGTCGGCAATTTCCGCGGCCAACACGGTTGCAAAGTCCCGCCCTGTCGGGCTGCGACGCGTAAAGCTAATCCGGATGCAGGATCTGGTGCTCTCGGGTCGTGCTTGCGGCATAGTGCCTGTCGACTTCGCCCGCGACATTCGGATCGGCAAAGTTCGGCCAGTGGTCGGCATCGAACCCCGGCGCATCCTTCAGTCGATCCTTGGATACGTCGAGAACCAGGCGCTCCTTTTCCGGATCGACGCGGAATGAATCCCAAGGCACGGCGAACAACTTGTTGCCGACGCCGAGAACGCCGCCAAAGCTCAACACGCCATAGGCGATCTTGCCGCTGGCGGTGTCGATCATGGCGTCCTTGAGATCGCCGAGGGATTCGTCCTGCGGATTCCTGACTTGGGCGCCGATGAGCGTGGATGCCGAAAGAAAACGGGAATAGAGAAATTTGACGGATTCAGCCATGTGCGCCTGCCTCCATGCAGATTGCAGATACCGGATTGCCGCGCGTGCGTGCAATCCGGCTGTCAGGCTATCGCCGCCGCACTGAATGCGAGCGGTATCCGGCGTGGCCGGCATCGTCATGGTCGGCGCCGTTCATTTCGGCAGCTTGGTCAGCACCTTGCCGCGATGCGCGGCCACGTGATCGGTCTTGTCGCTCTTGATCTCGTATTGCGGATCGTCGGCGCTGGCGCGGTGGGTGTGGCCCTTGTAATCGAAGGCGCGGACGTGGACCTTGGTGATCACGCCGCTGACGTGACCGGCTTCCGAATTCCAGCGGACATGGTCGCCGACCTTGAATCGGTCGGGCGCGGACGGCTTGGTTTTCTTTGTGGGCATGGGAAATACACCTCAGGCAATCGCCCTGTCGACGACTTGCTGTGCCTCGTCAAGAATGGATTGCAAGTGTTTGGCGTCTCTGAAGCTTTCCGCGTAAATCTTGTAGATCGCTTCGGTGCCGGACGGCCGTGCGGCAAACCAGCCATGCTCGGTGACGACCTTGACGCCGCCGATGGCAGCGCCGTTGCCGGGGGCCTTGTCGAGCTTGCGAACGACCGGGCTTCCGGCGAGGCTCTCGAGCTCGAGCTGGCCGGCGGTCAGTTCTGCCAGTTTCCGTTTTTGCGGGCCGGTGGCCGCCGCCTCGACGCGATCGGTGAACGGGCGCCCGAGTTCGTCCGCCAGCGCCTCGTAGCACTCGCCGGGGTCGCGCCCTGCCCGCGCCGTGATTTCGGCCGACAACAGTGCCGGCACGATGCCGTCCTTGTCGGTGGTCCACACCGCGCCATCCGTCCGCAGGAACGAGGCACCGGCGCTTTCCTCACCACCGAAGCCGAGCGAGCCATCGACCAGTCCCGGCGCGAACCATTTGAACCCGACCGGCACTTCGTAGACCTTTCGCTTGAGCTTGTCGGCCACGCGATCGATCAGCGCGGTGCTGACCACCGTCTTGCCGATCGCGACCGCTCCCGGCCAGCGCTTGCGCCCGCGGAACAGGAAATCGATCATCACGGCCAGATAGTGATTCGATGGCAGCAGGCCCGACGAACGCGTAACCACGCCGTGACGGTCGTGGTCGGTGTCGCAAGCGAACGCGACGTCGTACTTGCCCTTCAAGGCCAGCAGGCGCTGCATCGCGTATTCGGACGACGGATCCATCCGGATCTTGCCGTCCCAGTCCACGGTCATGAAGGCGAAACGCGGATCGACTTCCTCGCTGACGACCGTCAGGTCGAGCTTGTAACGTTCGGCGATCGGTGCCCAGTAGTGCACCCCTGCCCCGCCCAGCGGATCGACCGCCAGTTTCAGGCCGGCGCCCCGGATCGCGTCGAAGTCGATGACATGGACGAGATCGGAAACGTAGGCGTCGAGGTAGTCGTGCGTGCGCGTGGTCGCCGCCGCACAGGCCTGCGCGAACGGTACGCGCTTGACGCCGGCGAGCTTGTTTTCGAGATAGTGATTGGCCTTGTTCTGCACCCAGCCCGTGATGTCGGTGCCGGCGGGTCCGCCGTTGACCGGGTTGTATTTGAAACCGCCGTTGTCGGGCGGGTTGTGGGAGGGCGTGATCACGATGCCGTCTGCGAGCGCGCCATCGCGCCCGCGGTTGTGCACCAGAATCGCATGCGAAATCGCCGGGGTCGGCGTGAATTCACCACCCTTGGAAGACATCACCTCGACGCCGTTGGCCGCGAGCACTTCCAGCGCATTGCGAAATGCCGGCTGCGACAAGGCATGGGTATCGAAGCCGATGAACAGCGGCCCGGTGACCGACGCCTTCGCGCGGTAGTCGCAGATCGCCTGCGTGATCGCGAGGATGTGCCATTCGTTGAAGCTGCCGGCCAGCGAGGAACCGCGGTGCCCCGACGTGCCGAAGGACACCCGTTGCGACGGGTTGTCCGGGTCAGGCCGTATATCCGCATAAGCGGCCAGAAGCTTCTCGACATCGACAAGGATGTCCTTCGGCGCGGGCTTGCCGGCGAGCGGACTGATCTGCTCCGCGCTCATCGGGCTTCCGTGCGTGCGGCGCGATAGCGACGGATCAGCGCATTGGTTGAACTGTCGTGTTCGAGTTTCGGCTCGTTCTGATCCTGCAATTGCGGGATGAGCTTGTTCGCCAGCTGCTTGCCAAGTTCCACGCCCCATTGGTCGAACGAATCGATGTGCCAGATCGCGCCCTGCACGAACACGCTGTGCTCGTACAGCGCGATCAACGCGCCCAGCGTGTGTGGCGTGAGGCTGTCGGCGAGAATGGTGTTGGTGGGACGATTGCCTTCGCACACGCGGTGCGGTACCAGCCATTCTGGTGTGCCTTCCGCGCGCACCTGCTGCGGCGTCTTGCCGAACGCCAGTGCCTCGGTTTGTGCAAACAGGTTGGCCATCAGCAAATCGTGCTGACCGCCGAGCGGATTCAGCGAATGCATGAAACCGATGAAGTCGCACGGGATCAGGCGCGTGCCCTGATGGATCAATTGGTAGAACGAATGCTGACCATTGGTGCCGGGTTCGCCCCAGTAGATCGGGCCAGTGGCGTAGTCGACATGTTCGCCCGACAGCGTGACGTGCTTGCCGTTCGACTCCATCGTCAACTGCTGCAGGTACGCGGGAAAGCGCTTCAGGTATTGAGCGTAGGGCAGCACCGCCACGGTTTGGGCGGCGAAGAAATCGTTGTACCAGATCGAGATGAGCGCCATCAGCAAGGGCAGATTGCTTTCCGGTGGCGCGTTTTGGAAATGCTCGTCCATCGCGTGGAAGCCGGCCAGCATGTCGCGGAAGCCTTCCGGCCCGACCGCGAGCATGGTCGAAAGCCCGATCGCGGAATTCATCGAGTAGCGACCGCCGACCCAGTCCCAGAATCCGAACATGTTGGCCGGGTCGATGCCGAATTTTTCGACTTCCTTGGCGTTGGTCGAAACGGCGACAAAGTGCTTCGCCACGGCCGCCTCGTTACCGCCGAATTCCTGCAAGCACCAGTCGCGCGCGGCATGCGCATTGGTGAGCGTTTCGAGGGTGGTAAAGGTTTTCGAGCAGACGACGAAAAGCGTTTCGGTGGCGTCGAGGTCACGCGTCGCCTCCACGAAATCGGTAGGATCGACGTTGGACACGAAGCGGAACGTCATGTCGCGGTGGCTGTAGTGCTTCAGCGCCTCGTAGGCCATCACGGGCCCGAGATCGGAACCGCCAATGCCGATGCTGATGACGTTGCGAATGCGCTTGCCGGAATGTCCGCGCCATTCGCCCGCGCGTACTTTTTCACTGAACGCGGCCATGCGGTCCAGCACTTCGTGCACTTCGGGGACGACGTTGGTGCCATCCACCAGGATGCGCTCGTTCCGCGGCGCGCGTAGCGCGACGTGCAACACCGCACGCTTTTCGGTTTCGTTGATCTTGTCGCCGCGGAACATCGCGTCGCGGCGCGCGAAGACGCCTCGCGCCTTGGCGAGTTGCCGCAGCAAGCGAAGCGTGTCGTCGGTGACCAGGTTCTTCGAATAATCGAGGTACAGCCCCACGCCTTCGGCGACGAGGCGGGTGCCGCGCTTCGCGTCGCCATCGAACAATTGTTTCAACGTCGTGCCGCGCAACGACCGCCAGTGGCGCGCGAGCGCCCGCCATTCGGCGGTCGAGCGCAGCAACGGTGCGCTCATGCGCGCGCTCCCTGCCCTCTGGCCTCGGCGACGCTGGAACGCTTCTGTGCAATCCGTTTCAGCAGGTCGTTCCACGACTTCACGAATGCCGCCGCCCCGTCCCGTTGCAGCTTGCCGGCGAGCTCGGCATCATCGATGCCGGCCGCCTTGAACTGCGCGATCACCTTTTCGCAATCGCCGCCGTCCTTTGCCATCGGCGCGCCCAGCTTTCCATGGTCGGCGAACGCCAGCAGCGTCTTGTCCGGCATGGTGTTGATGGTGTCGGGCGCGGCCAATGCCTCGATGTACAAGGTGTCGGAAGCCTTGGGATCCTTGGTGCCGGTGCTGGCCCACAGCAGGCGCTGCGGATGCGCGCCGGCCGCGATGATCTTCTTCCAGCGCGCACTTTCGCGCAGTTCGACGTAGGCCTTGTAGCTGCGCTGGCCGATCGCGATGCCGAGCCGGTCCTTGAGTTCCACGGGAACCTTGTCGGCGACGGCCACGTCCCAGCGGCTGACGAAGATCGAGGCCACCGATTCCACCTTGGGCGACTTGCCTTCCGCGATACGGCGTTCGATCCCGCGCATCCAGGCTTCGGCGGCGGCGAGATACTGCTCGCGCGAGAACAGCAGGGTCACGTTGATCGGCACGCCCCGATAGATCGATTCCTCTATGGCCGGAACGCCGGCGGGCGTGCCGGGAATCTTGATGAAGAGGTTGTCGCGATGGCCCTTGGCGTGCAGCGCGATCGCGGAATCGATCGTGGCTTGCGTCTCGTCGGCCAGCAATGGCGAGACTTCCAGCGACACGAAGCCGTCGACGCCGTGGCTGGCCGCGTGCGCCGGCTTGAACAAATCAGCCGCGCGGGTCAGGTCCTGCAGCGCGAGCGCGAAGAATAGATCTTCGCCTTGCTGGCCGTCGGCGATCAAATCGGCGATCGCGTCGTCGTAGTCGGTGCCGCCGGAAATCGCCTTGTCGAAAATCGACGGATTGGACGTCAGCCCGGTGACGTTGCAGTCGGCGATGTATTTCGCGAGCGTGCCGTCGTTGAGGATGCCGCGCGTGATGTTGTCCAGCCAGATGCTCTGGCCGAGGTCGTGCAATTTCTGGGTAGGGTTCATCGATTCACTCCGCGGCGGTTGCCGGTTGCAAGGGGGAAAGGAAGGCGTGGGGCTCCATGCCCGCGAGTTCGCCGACGTGATCCAGCGTGATCTGGGCGGCCGGGTATTCCTTCAAGACGGCCGGGTCGTTGGCGTAATGGCCCTGGCGCACGAACACGGTGGTCAGGCGGTCGCGCCACTTGCGCTTCATGCCGTCCAGCACGCGCAACTTGTCTTCGACCATCACGTAGTGCGTGGCCGGAAAGTGCCGCACCACATCGTCCAACATGCGCTCCTTGTGGACGTAGATCAAGACCCGGCCCTGTACCGCATCGGCAATGCCCGAGACGTTGATCTTGCGCGGCTGCAGCACCACGTCGCCATCGGACAGCACCACGCAGGGACCGAATTGCGCAAGGTGCGAAACCGCGTCCAGCGCACCGGGATACAGGCGCGCCGCGAAATCGTATTCCAGGAGATACGCCGCCAGGTCCTGCGCGCGCAATTCGTCGTCGCATTCGAGCCGGAAGCGCTGGATGGCGCCGAGATAGTCGGCGTAACCGAGCTTTTCGCGGAGGCCCTCGTAGATCTCCCAGTACTTTTTTGCGGCATCCGCACCGAACACGTCCGCGACGTGCTTGTCGAGATCATCCTGCACGCCATCGTTGTCGAGCAGCGTGTTGTCGACGTCGAACAGGAACACGAGCGGTGCGGTTTCGCTCATCGGGCTACCCTGGCCGCCGGATCGAGTTGCGGATCGTTCCAGCCACCCGCGTGGGCAATCAACGCGTCGGCTTCCTTCGGCCCCCAGGTACCGGGCTTGTATTTGTGCACCGGCACCTTGTCGCCGATGATCGGATCGAGTACGCGCCAGGCTTCTTCCACGCAATCATCGCGGGTGAACAAAGCCGAATCGCCGTCGATCGCGTCGCCCAGCAGGCGCTCGTACGGCGCCATGGCGGTGCGAATGTGCCGGTGTGCGATGAGCTCCACCGGATGCCCCTTCATCGCCTCACCGGGCTCTTTCACGCGCGCACCCAGCGAGATGATCACGTCGGGACTCAGGCGGAAACGGAAATGGTTCGCCGCGCCATTCGATGGATCGTCGAATACCTGTTGTGGCGGATTCTTGAGCCGCACCAGCACCTCGGTGCATTTCACGGGCAAGTGCTTGCCCGCGCGGATGAAGAACGGCACCCCGGCCCAGCGCCAGGTGTCCATATGGATGCGCAGCGCGGCGAACGTTTCGACGGTGGATTTTTTCGCAACCCCCGATTCCTTCAAATAGCCATCGAATTGCCCGCGCACCACGTCCTCGGGTGTCAGCGGACGCATCGAGCGGAACAACCGCAGCTTCTCGTCGCGCATCGCGTCGGCACTGCGGTTGGCGGGCGGCCCCATCGCCAGCAGCGCCAGCACCTGGAACATGTGGTTCTGGACCACGTCGCGGATGGCGCCGACCTCGTCGTAGAACTTGCCGCGCCCCTGCACGCCGAAGTCCTCGGCCATCGTGATCTGCATGCTGGCGATGTGGTCGCGGTTCCAGATCGGTTCCAGAAACGCGTTGGCGAAGCGGAAATACAAAAGATTTTGCACCGGCTCCTTGCCGAGGTAGTGGTCGATGCGGAAGATGTCGTGCTCGTGGAAGAACCGGTGCAGCGTGCAGTTGAGTGCGCGTGCCGACCGCAGGTCGCGCCCGAACGGTTTTTCGACGATCACCCGTGCGCCCTGCGAACAACCGGACGCCGCCAGGCCCTTCACCACCGGCACGAACATGCTGGGCGGGATCGCAAGGTAGTGCAGCGGATGTTGCGCGTCGCCGAGCGCCGCGCGGAGCTTCTCGTAGGTTTGCGCGTCGCCGTAATCGCCGTCGATGTACTGCATCTGCTTCGACAGCTTCGCGAATGCCGCCTTGTCGATGCCGCCGTGTTCCTTCAGGCTGTCTTCGGCGCGCTTGCGCAGGTGATCCACGTCCCGGCCCGAGCGCGCGATGCCGATCACCGGCATGTCCAGTTTGCCGTCCTTGATCAGCGCCTGCAGGGCCGGAAAGATCTGCTTGTAGGCGAGATCGCCGGTGGCGCCGAAGAACACGAAGGCATCCGACGTGGCGGTGGGCATCAACTCAATTCCTTCTGCAGGACGACGCGAACTCGGTGGGCCGCGCCGTCATCGACCAGCGCGATGCCGGCGCCTGAATCCTGCAACGTTACACCATCCACTTCGATCGCGGCCACGCCGCGGCAGACGTGCTGCGGATTTTCCACCTCGATCCCCCATCTCGTGTCACCGCGACGGTACGTCAGCGAGAAACCCTTCCATGCATGCGGGATGCACGGGTCGATGTGCAGCCGGTCGGCCTGCAGGCGAAAACCCAGCACCCATTCGACGATTGCGCGATACAGCCAGCCCGCCGAGCCGGTGTACCACGTCCAGCCACCGCGCCCCGTGTGCGGCGCGACCGAGTAGACATCCGCGCATTCGACGTACGGTTCGACCTTGTAGCGCGCCAGTTTTTCCGGGGAATCAGTCTTCCGGATCGGATCGAAAATTTCCAGCAACTCGCCGGCCTTGTCGCCGTCGCCCAGCATCGCGAAGGCAATCAGCGACCAGATCGAACCGTGCGTGTACTGGCCGCCGTTTTCGCGCAGGCCGGGCGGATAGCCCTTGATGTAACCGGGGTCGTGCGAGGTCTTGTCGAAGGGCTCGGTGAACAACGGCATCACGCCGTCGCTGGGTCGTACCAGCTGTTCGTTCACCGCGCGCATCGCGCGCTCGCAGCGCTCCGGATCGCCGCGGCCGCTGATCACGGCCCACGATTGCGCCATCGAATCGATCCTGCATTCGATGTCGGCCGAACTGCCGAGCGGTGTGCCGTCGTCGTAGAACGCACGGCGGTACCACGCGCCGTCCCAAGCCTTGGTTTCCAGCGCCAGTTCCAGCGCACGCGCGTGATCGCGCCACCGCGCGACGCGCGCATCACGACGATCTTCCGCGAATCGCGCAAAGTCGCCGATCACCTTGATCAGGAACCAGCCCATCCAGACGCTTTCGCCCTTCCCGCCCGCGCCGACGCGATTGAGGCCGTCGTTCCAGTCGCCGGTGCCGATCAACGGCAGGCCGTGGACGCCGGTCGCGAGGCTCACCTCGATCGCGCGCGCGCAATGTTCGAACAGCGTGCCGCGATCCGTCGAAGGTTCGGGTTTGGAGAACGCGTCGGTCTGTTCGGGTTTCAGCGCATCGGCGCGGAGAAACGGCACCCGTTTTTCGAGGATCCCGGCGTCGCCCGTGGTTTCGACGTAGTGCGCGACCACGAACGGCAGCCACAAGCGATCGTCCACCATCCGCGTGCGCAGACCGCGCCCGGAGGGCGGCAACCACCAATGCTGCACGTCGCCCTCCTCGAACTGGCGAGAGGCCGACAGCAGGATGTGTTCGCGTGCAATGTCGGGTCGCGCGATGCACAGCGCCGCGACGTCCTGCAACTGGTCGCGATAACCGTACGCACCGCTCGCCTGGTAGAACGCGGTGCGCGCCCACACCCGGCAGGCCAGCACCTGATACGGCAGGCAGCGATTGACCAGCAGGTCCACCGAGCGTTGCGGCGTTTCGATTTGCAGGGGCGCAAGCACGCTGTCCCACCGCTGCCGTGAACCCGCGAGCAACCTTTCGACCTTGGCGCGGAGATAGCGATCGATCAAGCGTGTCGCGGCGGCGCGGTCGGTGCCTTCGCCCAGCAGGAATACCAGTTCGGTGGATTCATCCGGAGCAAGTTCCACGCTCGCGACGACGGCGCTGCGCGCATTGTCGTCACTGCCGGGCGCAGCGCCATCGGCATTGCAGGCGATGAACGCGACCGCGTCCGCGAATTCCTCGCGCCAGGCATTGCGGGCCAGCACCGCGCTGCGCGCGCGATCGGAATCGACTTGCGTGGTGGGACGCGCGTCCGTTCCGATCGGCCCGAGCATCCATGTCACCGATTGCGCCACCGCGATACGGCGCGTCCTGCCGCTGCGGTTGTGCAGGCGCAGGCGCGAAATCTTGACTGGATCGTCGGCCGCGACGCACTGGGTCAATTCCGATTCAATGCCGTGCACGTTCGCATCGAAACGCGCGTAGCCGGGACCGAAGCGCGCGACGTAGGTGGCGCCGCCAGCACGGATCGGCGATGCGGTGGCGCTCCACTCCGTGCCATCGTCGGCATCGCGCAACAGGAAGGCTTCGCCGACCGGATCGCGCACGGCGTCGTTCGACCATGGGGTAATCGCGTTCTGCTGGCTGTTGACGGCCCAGCAATAGCCGCCACCGGTGGCGGTGACGAGGAACCCGAAATCGGGATTCGCGATCACATGCGTCCACGGCGCGGGCGTGTGCGCGCCGTCGCCAAGCAGGATGACGTACTCGCGACCGTCGGGCGCGAATCCGCCGAAGCCGTTCCAGCATTGCAACGCCTTGGGCGCCGGCATCGAAGCGGGCTTGCCGCCGCGCGCGTGGGTCGCCCGCTCCGGCGAAACCTCGATCACAGCTGCATCCAAAGGGGGAGCGCAATGCGTCACCTGCTCCGCCAGCGATCCGTCGCGCCCTTCCAGCACGATGCAGGCCGCCGTTTTCAGACCGGCGAGCAGCGGCTTGTCGAGATCACGCTCGCGCAGCACGAACACCGAACCTTGCGCCTTGTCGTGTTGGTCCGTGTCGCGGATCGCGCTTTGCAGCGCAGCGTCGAACGCGCCGGCACCATCGCTTGCAGTGGCATCGAGTACCACCAAATCGACGGCAAGCTGACGTGCGCGCCACCACCGCTGTGCGCGCAGCAGTTCTTCGAACAACCCGATTTGGACCGCATTGTCGAGGTGCAACAACACGATCGGCAGGTCGCCCGAAATGCCCTTGCCCCAAAGCACCGGTGCGCCACCCTCGCCCTTCGCACCCTCTGCCGAACCCGCCCGCCATGCGGCATCGACCCCGACCAATGCACCCGTGAGGCACCGGAATCGCCGCGCCGCAGCTGCGTCGACGCCGAGACCGCCCCGCGAACGCCGTGCTGCGGCGCGCGCGCGCGCGAAGACCTTCGCGCAGGCATCGGCCGTCCGATACTGCCCAATCAACCCGAGCACCTCGTCGCGCGAGGCACCGACCGCAGTCACGAATGCGGCACGGCGGGTGTCTCCCGCACCGGTGGCGATGCGGGTGCGCAGGCTGAAGATCGGATCCAGCACCGTGCCGATGCTGCCGGACAAAGATCGACCGTCGCGCAACGCCGCCGGAGTCGCCAGCGAACCGTCGCGGCCAATGAAGCGCGCGCGATCGGTTTCGCATTCGCGTGTGTCCCGCTCGTCGCCGTCCACGACCAACGCGTGCGCCGCCCACACATCCGGCTCGGCGGGATCTTTCTTGCGCCGCCACGCCAGCAACACGCCATCCTCGAATGCTGTCTGCACGAACATCTTCGAATAAGCGGGATGCGCACGATCGCCCTGATCGGAGCCAAGGACCAATTCCATATACGAGGTCAGTTCGATTTCGCGTTCGACCGGTCCGTCGTTGCGGATGCCGACGCCGCGTATCTCGACTGCATGGTCCGGATCGATCGCGACTTCGAGCGTGGTGCCGAATGCGCCATCGCGCCGCGCGAACCGCGCCATCGCGCCGTCGAACCAGTATCGCGGCGCGCCGCCACACGGCAACGCCGTCGCCGACCAGGTTGTCCCGTCCGTGGTGTCGCGAACAAAAACGTAACTGCCCTGCTCGCCGCCGCGATCCCCCGCGCGCCAGCGGCTGACCGTCAGCCCCTTCCAGCGGCTGCACCCTGCGCCCGCGGGGGTCAGAAGCACGGCGTAACCGGCGTCGCCCAGCAGGGAGCATTCCAGACAGGATCGTGAATCGGCAGGCATGGTCGGGCATCCTTCCATCGTGCGTAAATCGCACAACATGCGGAGTATGCGCGCCTCCGCCTCAATCGTTCGTGAAAGCCTCCCGATAGCGCGGCCCATTGCGGCGGCGCAACTTGACGTGGGCGTCGATGCAGCAAAGGATGCCATGTGGGGCGGCGCCGCCATGCACCCGTCCGCAATCGGAGAAACGACGATGTCCGAAATCGTGACCGAATCAGCAACGTGTCCGGTGCACGCGCTGGACGTGCCGAAGCTGGAGGCGTTGCCGGCCGGCGCTACGCCGCAGCTCACCTGCTACCAACTCGGTCCGCAGGCCGCGCCCATCATTCCTGGGCGCCGCGACCGCGCGTGGATGGATGCCACCAACGATCACTACGCGTACCGATGCCTACCGCTTGCCATGGCCAACACCAGCGGCTGGGAGATCACTTGCCCGCTGGATTTCGAGGTGACCTGGAACGGCAACCAGGACATCAACGCGATTACCGCGCGCGCACCCGGCGTCGATCCGAATGCGTTGCGCGCGCTGATCACCTCGCACTTTGCGCACGGCATCCTCACCTTCCACACCGGCTGGCTGTTCCGCACCTCGCCGGGCTGGGGCCTGTGGGTGCGCGGCGCGCCGAACGACGCGAAGGATGGCATCCATGCACTCGACGGCATGGTCGAAACCGACTGGCTGCCGTTTCCGTTCACGATGAACTGGCGGTTCGCCCGGCCGTGCACGGTGCGTTTCCGGAAGGGCGATCCGTTCTGCTTCATCACCTTGTGTCCGCACGCCTTGCTGGACGAGGTTGCGCCAAAGCGCGCCCGCATCGAGGACGACCCGAAACTGAAAGCCGACTACGTCGAGTGGGGCGAATCGCGCGCCGAATTCAACAAGCTGTTGCGCGAGGGCGACCCGGCCACGGTCGCGAAGAAGTGGCAGCGCAATTATTTCCAGGGCATGGCCACCGAGGGCGGTGCGCCGTTCCATGTCAACAAGCGGCGACTGAAGCCCGTCGAATAGCCCCCTCGATTCGCGGCGCTCCGCAGCGCGCGTTACCATCGCCGTTTCGCGATGCAAAGCTTCGCGTCAATATTTCCTGGGAGAACGCCATGCAACTCGGAATGATCGGCCTCGGCAAGATGGGCAATTTCATGGCCCAGCGGCTGATGAAAGGCGGTCACGACGTGATCGGATTCGACCCGAACGGGAAGGCGCGCGAGGCGCTCACCGATGCCGGTGGCAGGTCCGTCGATTCGATCGACAAGTTGGTCGCAGCGCTGCAGCCACCGCGTGCGGTATGGATGATGGTGCCGTCCGGCAGGATCGTGGATGAGACCGTCGCGGCGTTGAACGAGCGGCTCGGCAAGGGCGACGTCGTGATCGACGGCGGCAATTCCAACTACAAGGACGACCAGCGCCACGCCGGTTTGCTGTCCGCCAAGGGCATCGACTACGTCGATTGCGGCACCAGCGGCGGCGTGTGGGGGCTCAAGGAAGGCTACAGCATGATGGTCGGTGGCGACGAAAAAGTCGTCGAGCGCCTGAAGACCATCTTCGAAGTGCTGGCGCCTGGCAAGAACAAGGGCTGGGGCCGCGTCGGTCCGGTCGGTGCAGGGCACTTCGTCAAGATGGTCCACAACGGCATCGAGTACGGGATGATGCAGGCCTACGCGGAAGGCTTCTCGATCTTCAAGCACAAGGATGAGTTCAAGCTCGATCTTGGGCAGATCGCCGAGATCTGGCGCTACGGTTCGGTGGTGCGCTCGTGGCTGCTCGATCTCACCGCCGACGCGCTGCAGCACAATCCAGAGATGGAGGGCCTCGCGCCCTACGTGGTCGACTCCGGCGAAGGCCGTTGGACCGTGGCCGAGGCCATCGACCTCGACGTGCCCGCGCCCATCATCACGGCCTCGCTGATCGAACGGCTGCGCTCGCGTGACACGGATTCGTTCTCCGACAAACTGCTGTCGGCGATGCGCAACGAATTCGGCGGCCACGCGATGAAGAAGGAATGACCCGCGTTCCAACCGCCCTGCCCGCGCAAACGGTGCGTTGGCATGTGTTTCCCGACGATGCCTCGCTGGTGGCGAACGCACTCGCACAAGTCATGGCCACTTCGCGAAACGCCATCGCGCAACATGGCGCGTTCGACATCGTGCTGGCGGGCGGCAATACGCCGCGCAAGCTATATCGCGCGTTGCGCCATGCCGATGCCGACTGGAGCCGCTGGCACATATGGTTCGGCGACGAGCGATGCGCGCCACCCGATGATCCGGAACGCAACAGCAAAATGGCGCGCGACGAATGGCTGGATCACGTCGCGATTCCAACCGGCAACGTGCATGCGATCCCTGCCGAAGCCGGCGCGCGCGAAGCTGCGACGTTGTACGCGCGTGAGCTTCGCAGCGTAGACACGTTCGACCTCGCGCTGCTGGGACTGGGCGAAGACGGCCACACCGCCAGTCTGTTCCCCGGCCACGACTGGGGCGTGCACGCCGATTCGCCCGACGCGATGGCGGTGTTCAACGCGCCCAAGCCGCCACCGGAACGCGTATCGCTGAGCGCGCACCGGCTGTCGAACGCACGCCGTGTGGTTTTCCTGGTCGAAGGCGCCGGCAAGCGCGACGCAGTCGCGGCGTGGAAACGCGCTGACGCAATCCCCGCGGCGTCGATCGCGCCGGAAGCGGGCGTGGACGTGTTGCTGGATGCCTCGGCATCGCGCGCAGAGTAGCCCGGATGAAGCGAAGCGGCATGCGGGTATTCGTGCAAAATGTCACGGATTGCGCCTCTACGCGTCTGCATTCTGGCTACTGGGTGCTTTGCTTATTTGACCGTCGAAAGGTCTAAGCTGGAAGGGCCCCATTCAAGCGATGATCCCGAATGCGGATTCTCCTGGCCATCGTTGCATGCGCGCTGCTGCTGATCGGTGGCTGGTTGGCCATTTCGTCCCGCGGCCTATCCGGGATATCCGCTTCCCTGCTCCAAGAGGCGCGCAGCCAAGTGGCGTTCGCACCGCGCCAGAGAGCACCTCGACAAACGCTCCCTGTAAAACCGCCATTGGGAATGTCACTGACAGACAGTTATCAGCCGCTCTCGGAGCGCGCGCAAGCGGGCGACGCCGAGGGTGCAATACGCCTGTTCGATGATTTGAGCGAGTGCCTGCACGTCGCTCGACTGAATACTGCTTTCAGAGCCGACATCAAAGACAAGAACTCCTTTCTCAACAACCCCGGCGGTTTTCAGCTCAGCGCCGAGGAACAAACCAAAAAACTCGACGAAATCCAGAAGGAACTGGACGAAATCCAGCGCACCGGCGTACTGTGCGGTAGCTCGCCGGGTGACTTCAACGATGGCCGTATTTATCAGGCGGCTCTGCAGGCCGCTCGCGCCGGCGACGCCGATGCGACGGCGTGCCTTATGGTGGCTCCATGGGAGGCACCGGACGTGAAACCCGGACAGGGTCGGGAATATGCGCGCGAAGTGATGCGGCTTGCGGCGAATGGTTTGCGCCAAGGCAACTGGAACGTCGCGTCAGCTATGCTTTTCATCTACGCATCCTGGTCCGTTGACGGCATTGATTCACACGTCGGATATCAGGGGTTCCTGAAAACGCCCGATCCAGTGAAGGAACTGCAATATTCCGAACTGATCCGCCTCGGAACGCCTGACAACAGCCCGGAGGCCGTCGGTCTCGATCGCGGACTGTCGATGATGCGCGGCAGGTTAAGTCTCGCGCAACAAGCCGTGGCGGAACGCTGGGCGGAGAAAACCTATGCCAACTACTTCCTACACAGCGGGTTCGTGAACCCTGAAGCGTTTCCATGCAACGCTTGAACCGTCGCGATCTTTTCTTATTGAGCGTTTCGATGCCGTGCTGCGGAATCGCACGATCGCGAACATGGTCAGTTCCTACATCCCCGCCAATTCCCCCATATGCGCGCGGTAATAGCGCAACTCGTCGATCGAATCGCGGATGTCGGAGAGCGCGGTGTGCGCGGAATCCTTGCTGAAGCCCTTCGCCACCGCGGGCGCCCAGCGGCGCGCAAGTTCCTTCAGGGTCGACACATCCAGGTTGCGGTAATGGAAGAAGCGCTCCAGCGCCGGCATCTGCCGGTGCAGGAAACGCCGGTCCTGGCAAATCGAATTGCCGCACATCGGCGACTTGCCGGATGGCACCCAGCGTTCCAGGAACGCGATGGTCTCGGCCTCGGCGTGCGCGTGGTCGGTGCCGGATTCGAGCACCTGCTCCCACAAGCCCGACTTGGTGTGCTGGTGCCGGTTCCAGTCGTCCATCGCCAGCAATCGCGCTTCCCCGTGACGAATCGCGAACTGCGGACCTTCGGCGAGAATCTGGAGGTTGCGATCGGTGACCACAGTGGCGATTTCAATGATCGAATCGGTGTCGGGGTTGAGACCCGTCATTTCGAGATCGATCCAGATCAGATTGTCATCGACGCAATCGGTCATTGAATTCTCCTTGCCGCCAGTCTAGCAATATCCCGCGCGCCGGACCGATTGCCTGCCGCGCGCGCCTGCCGTAGGCTCGCCCGATGCCTACGCCGACGATGTTGTGGTACGACTACGAAACCACCGGCACCGACGTCGCGCGCGACCGCCCGGCGCAGTTCGCCGCGTTGCGTACCGACCTGGACCTGCACCCCATCGACGAGCCCGTCACGCTGTATTGCGCGCCCGCGCCGGATGTCCTGCCGCACCCGGAAGCGTGCCTGATCACCGGCATTGCGCCGCAGGACATGGCGCGCGAAGGCATGATCGAAGCCGAGTTCGCAGGCGCGGTGCACGAAATCCTTGCCGACCCGGGCACCTGCTCCGCGGGCTACAACAGCATCCGCTTCGACGACGAGGTCAATCGCAACCTGTTCTACCGCAATTTTTTCGATCCCTACGAGCATTGCTGGAAGAATGGCAATTCGCGATGGGACATCATGGACCTGGCGCGCGCCTGCCATGCGTTGCGCCCGGATGGCATCGAATGGCCGGTTCGCGACGACGGCTCGCCCTCGTTCAAGCTGGAACACCTTGCGCAGGCGAATGGACTGGAACAGGCGCGTGCGCACGACGCCACGTCGGACGTCATCGCAACGGTCGGGCTTGCGCGGCTACTTCGCGAACGCCAGCCAAGGTTGTACGAATGGTGCTTCGCGTTGCGCCACAAGCGTGCCGTGATCGCAAAGCTGACCAGCGCGCTGGCGGCACGGGAGCCTCTGCTGCACGTCTCCCACAAATACGCGGCGAAGCGCGGCTGCCTCGCGATGATCCTGCCGCTGGCGGAACATCCGACGCGCGAAGGCACCTTCATCGTCGCCGATCTGGACGTCGATCCCGACGCCTGGGTCAACCTCGATCCCGAGGACTTGACGGAGCGGATGTTCACGCCGCGCGCGGATCTTCCGGAAGACGTGCAGCGCCCGCCGATCAAGGAAGTGCACGCCAATCGCTCCCCATTTGTCGCGCCCATCGAAACGCTGCACAACGTCGACACGCGGCGCATCGCGCTCGACCCCGACCGCTGCCTCGAGCACCTGAAGAAAATCCGCGCCGCGGACGGCCTGGCCGAGCGCATCCGCCATGTTTTTGCTTCCCGCGCACCCCGCCAGCGGGAAGCCGAAGACCCGGAACTGATGCTGTACTCGGGGTTCGCGTCGGACGCAGACCGCAAGCGCTTCAACGAGGTGCGCGCCACCCCGCCGGAGCATCTGGCGACCACCGGATTCGCGTTCGCCGATCCGCGCTACGACGAACTGTTGTTTCGCTACCGCGCCCGCAATTGGCCCGGTTCGCTGGACGCCGGGGAGCAGCAGCGCTGGCGCGCGTTCGTGCGCGACAAGCTGGGCCGCGAATCGGATGCGCGCACATTGACGCTGGCGCAATACTTCGCGACCATCGCGCGCTTGCGTCCCGAGATGCCGCCCGGCCCCCTGCAGGCGCTGCTGGATCGCCTGCAGGCGTGGGGTGAAACGGTTCGCGCCGACCACGGAACCTGATATGCCGCACGCCTACTTCTCGCCCGCAACGTTCAAATTCCTGCGGGCACTGCAGCGCCACAACAACCGCACCTGGTTCAAGGCGCATCAGCATGCTTACGAAACCCACGTGCGCGGGCCGTACCTGCAATTGATCACGGACTTGCAGGCGCCGGTCGCGAAACTGAGTCGCCATTACCGCGCCGATCCGCGCAAGGTCGGCGGTTCGTTGTTCCGCATCCAGCGCGACACGCGCTTCTCCGGCGACAAGGCACCGTACAAGACCTGGGCCGGCGCGCGCATCTTCCACGAACGACGGCGCGAAATCGCAGCGCCCTCGTTCTACCTGCACATAAAGCCCGGCGACTGTTTTGTCGGCGCGGGCCTGTGGCATCCGGAAAACCACACACTGCGTAATATCCGCAGCTTCATCGTCGACAATCCGGCCTCGTGGAAGCGCGCCGCGCACAGCCGCGCGTTCCGCGATCATTACGAATTCTGGGGTGATAGCTTGAGTCGGGCTCCGCAGGGATTTCCGACCGATCATCCATTGCTTGAAGACCTGAAGCGCAAGAGCTTCGCCGCCGGGGTGGGTTTCGATGACGCGCTGGCCTGTTCGCCTAAGCTGTTCCCGTTCATCGTCGACCACTGCAAGAGATTGGCGCCGCTGGTCGACTACCTTTGCGCCGCGCAGAACCTGGAGTTTTAGGGGCTCGTTGTCAGGCCTCGGCGAACGGAAATGCCAGCACGTCGCGAATGTTGGCCGTACCCAGCATGTCCATCAGCAGGCGATCGACGCCCAGCGCGACGCCGGCGCAATCGGGCAACCGGTCCAGCACCGCCAGCAGGTTTTCGTCGATCGGCAACTCGCGCTGGCCGCGCGCGCGGCGCCGTGCATTGTCGTGCTCGAAACGCGCGCGCTGCTCGGCGGCATCGTTCAACTCGTGATAGCCGTTGGCGAGTTCGTGTTGACCCAGATACAACTCGAAGCGTTCGGCAACCGGCGGGTGGCCCGGACGGATGCGCGCCAGCGAGCATTGCGAGGCCGGAAAGTCGTACACGATGGTCAAGGCGTGATCCGGCAAAGCGGGTTGCAGGCAGTGCGTCACCAGCAGGTCGAGCCAGTCGTCGCGCGTCAGCCCTTCAGGGTCGATGCGGAACTCCGACAACGGCGCACGCAATGCGGTTTCATCCGCGGCAAAGGGATCCATTCCGAGACCGCGGCGAAACCATTCGCGATAGCTGGCGGCGCTCACTTCCGCATCGCGTTCGACCAGTGCCAGCGCGGCGCGCACGAACTGCGCGCACTCCAGCATCAGCCGGCGATGATCGAAGCCGACGCGGTACCACTCCAGCATCGTGAACTCGGGGTTGTGCGACGTCCCCGCTTCGCCATTGCGGAACACGCGGCCGAGTTCGTAGCAATCAACGAAGCCATCGGCGAGCAGGCGCTTGAGTGGATATTCAGGTGATGTACGCAAGAACCGTTCACGCGCGCCCGCACCGATCGGCCCCGCAAACGTGGTCGAAAAACCATCGATGTTGGGTTCCGTATTTCCCGCCGCCGAGAGAATCGGCGTCTCGACTTCGACGACCTGGCGTTCCGCAAAAAAATCGCGGATCAGCGCGCCAAGACGCGCACGCATCCGCAGTGCCGTGTGGCGATTGCGCGCGTCAGCCGACATGCGCTTCGAGAAAATCCAGCAGCTTCGCCTCGTCCCAGATTTCCACGCCAAGTTCCTGCGCCTTGTCGAGTTTGGAGCCGGCAGCTTCGCCCGCAACCACGAACGAGGTTTTCTTCGATACGGAGCCCGCGACTTTGGCGCCCAGCGCTTCCAGCTTGTCCTTGGCCTCGTCGCGGGTCAGCGACGAGAGGCTGCCGGTGAGTACCACCGTTTGCCCGGCGAGCGGACCCTCGGCCCGTCGTTGCGGCGCGGATTCTTTCCAGTGCACGCCGGCTTTTTTCAGCGCTGCAATGGCATCCCGGTTGCGCGGCTCGGCGAAGAACGCGGCAATGTGCCCGGCCATGATCGGGCCGACGTCGCTCACCTCGGTGAGTTGCGCTTCGCTGGCGTGCATCAACCCGTCCAGTACGCCGAAGTGCCGCGCCAGCGTCTTGGCTGTCGCTTCGCCCACGTCCGGAATCCCCAGCGCGTAGAGGAAACGTTCCAATGTGGTGGCCTTGCTGGCTTCGATCGCCTCGATGAGGTTCTCCGCCCACTTGCTGGCAATCTTGCCAGCCCTGACGGTCTCCGGAACTACGCCATCACGCTCTTCGCCGCGGCGTTTCATCGCCACGAAATCATCCAGTGTCAACTTGTACAGGTCGGCAATCGAGTGCAGGTAATCGAACGCGATCAGGTCCTCGACGTAGCGCTCGCCCAAACCGTCGATATCCATGGCGCGACGCGACGCGAAATGCACGATGGCTTCTTTGCGTTGCGCGGCGCACACCAGCCCGCCCGTGCAACGCGCCACCACCTCGCCCTCTTCCCGCACGATCGCCGATCCGCATACCGGGCAATGCTTCGGCATGTGCCATGGCTTGGCGCCGGGCGGGCGGCGCTCGCGGTTCACCCGCACTACTTCGGGAATCACGTCGCCGGCGCGACGCACGATCACGGTGTCGCCGGCGCGCACGTCCAGCCGCGCCACCTGGTCCATGTTGTGCAGCGTGGCCTTGGTGACGGTGACGCCGCCCACCTGCACTGGCTGCATCACCGCGAACGGCGTCGCCGCACCGGTGCGCCCGATGTTGATCTCGATGGCTTCGATCAACGTGCTTTTTTCCTGCGCCGGATACTTGTGCGCCAGCGCCCACCGCGGCGCGCGCGAAACGAAGCCCATTTCGTTCTGCTGGTCGTAGCGATCCAGCTTGTAGACGACGCCGTCGATGTCGTATGGCAGCGCGTCGCGTTGCTCGCCCATGCGGCGGTAGTAGTCGAGCAGGCCCTCCAGGCCTTCCGCGCGCTCGACCTGCGGACTCACCGGCAGTCCCCATTCGCGCAACCGATCAAGCGTCGCCAGATGGGTATCCGGCAGGCTGCCGTCCCGCACCTCGCCTATCGCGTAGGCATAGAACGCCAGCGGACGCGATGCGGTGACGGCCGGATCGAGCTGGCGCAGCGAGCCGGCTGCGCCATTGCGCGGATTGGCCAGCGTGCGCTCGTTGCGCTTGCGCGCGCGTTCGTTGAACGCTTCAAATGCGGCCTTGGGCATGTATACCTCGCCGCGCACTTCCAGCACGCCCGGCCAGCCCTTGCCGCGCAGATTCAACGCGCCATGTCCATTTTCTCCACTGCGCAAGCGCAGCGGAATGGCCTTCACGGTACGAAGGTTGGCGGTGACATCTTCGCCTACGGCGCCGTCGCCACGGGTGGCGCCCTGCACGAACGCTCCGTCTTCGTAGCGCAGGCTGATCGCGAGGCCATCGAGTTTGGGTTCGGCAGAGAACACCAGTTTCGATTCAGGGCGGCCCAGCGTCTGCGCGATCCGGCGCACGAATGCCGCCACCTCCTCGTCGCTGAAGGCATTGGAAAGCGAAAGCATCGGCAGTGCGTGCTGCACCTGCGCAAAGCCGCCGGTTGCGCGCGCGCCGACACGGCGCGTCGGCGAATCCGGCGTCGCCAGTTTCGGATGCGCGGCTTCCAGCTCCTCCAGCTCGCGCATCAAGCGGTCGTATTCCGCGTCCGGAATCGAAGGGTCATCCAGCACGTAGTAGCGATAGTTGGCGTCGTCGATCTGGCGGCGGAGCGTCACTGCGCGTTCGCCTGCGTTGCCGTGGGAATGGTTGTGGGATGTCCGGGGCATGTTGGCTGGATCGTTTCGATGCATCTCGCAAAGTTTAACCAGCCGCGGCGGCCCTTGACGCAGACCGAACTCGCGCGACCGATTTCCGCGACGAAAGGTAGCTGAAAGGTTGTCGTAGCACTATTTTGACCGGGTGAGGTGCGGTCCCTCTTTGTCGTGGGCAGTTTTGTGGCAACCCTCGTGCTACCAGCTGTTCATGTCTCACCCCCGTGCCCGGCCTGCGTCTAACCCCTCCCCGGTGACGCAGGCCGGACACGCTTGGGCTTTGCGCGCGGTGGTCCATCCGCGCGAAAGCGCAGCCGACCATCCCCGGTTGCCTTTCCGCTACCGCCTCGATCGCGGCGTGCCGCCTTTCGGGATTGCCTGGCCGTACGCGCTTTGGCAAGCCAGAACGGCCATCATTGAAACAACCGATTCCGGATCGCGCGGCGCGCGTCCGGAATGACGATCAAAAGCGAATCAATACACCTTGTCATCCCGGGACCGTTGCGGCCTTCCTTGGCCTGACTTCACAACAGCGGCTTCGGATATTTCTTCACGGGCGGCATTAAACTACCGATTCTTTTTGACCCGCCGCGCCAGTCGACCGCTCCCGATGCCCGAAGCGAGCTCTCCCGCAGGGATTGCGCAGATGCGCGGCCTGATCTGGCTGGTCGCTGCGGCGTTCTTCATGCAGACGCTGGACTCGACCATCGTCAATACGGCGGTGCCGAGCATCGCGCACGCGTTGACGGTGCCGCCGATCGCGCTGAAGACGGCGCTGACCAGTTACGTGCTGACACTGGCCATCTGCATTCCGGCCAGCGCGTGGCTGTCGGATCGGTTCGGCACGCGCCGCGTGTTCGCCGCGTCCATCTGGATATTCACGCTGGGTTCGCTGGCCTGCGGCCTGTCACAGACGCTGACGCAACTGGTGGCCGCGCGCGTGCTGCAGGGCATCGGCGGCGCGCTGCTGATGCCGATCGGTCGCTACGTGCTGGTGCGCGCATTCGGCCCGAAGGATTTCGTCGCCGCGATGAGCACCGCCGGCATCCCAGGATTGCTCGGCCCCGTGCTCGGTCCGCTGCTGGGCGGCGTGCTGTCGCAATACGCCTCATGGCGATTGATCTTTCTGGTCAACGTGCCGGTCGGCCTGATCGGGCTTTGGCTCAACCGCACCCAGATGCCGGACTTCCGCGGCGAACGTCGGCCGTTCGACTGGATCGGGTTCGCGTTGTTCGCGCTCGCCTCGGGCATGTTGCTGACCGCCGCGGAAACCGCGGGCGACGACAATTACCGCAATGCCGGCATCGCCGCGCTGGTCGGGCTGGTGTGCGCATTCGCCTACTGGCGCTACAGCCGTCGCGCGCGCCACCCGGTGGCCGACCTGACGTTGCTGAAGGTGCGCAGTTTCGCCATCGCGCTGGGCGGCGGCATGTGCACGCGTCTCGGCACCGCGGGATTGTCGTTCGTGCTGATGTTGTTCCTGCAGGTCGGTTGCGGTTGGTCGCCCACCGCCGCGGGCATGATGATCGTGCCGCAGGCGATCGCGATGGTGCTGATGAAGCTGCTGATCGATCGCATCCTCAAGCGTTACGGCTATCGCCGCGCGTTGTTCGTGAACACGACCCTCGCGACCGTGCTGCTCGCGTGCTTCGCGTTGTTCAACGCGACCACGCCTTGGTGGGCGATCGCGCTGCTGATGTTCGCCTATGGCTTCGTGATGAGCCTGCAGTACACCGCCATGAACACACTGGCGTTCGTGGACCTGCCTCCGGAACGCGCGGCACAGGCATCGTCGCTGAGCTCGGCCGCGCAATACCTCGTGATCAGTTTCGGCATCGCGTTGTCGTCGTGGCTGTTCGCGCTGTTCCTCGGCAACGATCACCACGACGCGACGGCCTACGTGCACGGCTTCCGTTTTGCGGTGCTGGTGATGGCCGTGCTGCCGCTGATCGCGGTGTACGTGTTCACGCGATTGCGCCACGACCGGCCGTTGCGGCGGCCCATCGCCACGCCCGAAACCGCAGCGTAGCGGCCAGGCGGAAGGGGCAAGTTGGCGGCTGCGTCGCCTGTAAAGGACAAAGAGCAATGAACCGCTCTCACTCTTTACCCTTTACTCTTCACGGCAAGCGCAGCGAGCGACTTTACGCGTAATGGGCGACACCACCGCGATCCTGCTGGAAGTCTTCATCATCTTTGCCGCGGCGCAGGTCGGCGGCGCGTTCGCGCGCTGGATTCGTCTGCCCGACGTGGTGGGCCAGATCGTCGTCGGCTGCATCGTCGGGCCATCGGTGCTCGGCTGGATCACGCCGTCGGAGCCGCTGGAAGTCTTGTCTGAAATCGGCGTGGTGCTGCTGCTGTTCGCGGTGGGACTGGAAACCCGGCTCGACGACGTGAAACGCGTGGGCGGCAGCGCTTTCGCGGTGGGCGTGATCGGGGTGATCGTGCCGTTCGTGGGCGGCGCGTTCTGGGCGCACTCGCTCGGCCCCGACTGGCCGCGTTCGCTGTTCGTCGCGGCGGCGTTCGTCGCGACATCCGCTGGCATTACCGCGGCCGTGCTGAAACAGATGGGCGTGCTGCGGCGAATCGAAAGCCGCGTGATCCTGGGCGCGGCGGTGATCGACGACATCCTCGCGATGTTGTTGCTGGGCGTCGTGGTCGCGATCCAGGCGGGCGGATCGCTGCGCGTCAGTCGATTGCTGGTGGTCGCCGGCGAAGCGATCGCCTTCGTGCTGGTGGTGGGTTGGCTGGGCACCCTGATGATGCGGCGCGGTTCCAAATGGCTGGAACGCGCGCGCGATCCGATGTCACCGCTGCTGATCGTGCTGATCCTGTGCCTCGGGCTTGCCTGGGTCGCCACGCGCTTCGGACTGGCCGCGATCATCGGTGCGTTCCTCGCCGGCATGATCGCCTCCGAGACACGCCAACGCATGCAACTGGAAGAGCAGATGCAACCCCTGCTCGCCTTGATGACGCCGTTCTTCTTCGTACTGACCGGCGCCAAGGTGGCACTTGCCGAGCTCGCCAGCGGCGAAGCCCTGTGGCTGCTGCTGGTCGCGACGTTGCTGGCTCTGGTCACCAAGCTGATCGGCGGATGGTTGGGTGCGTTGCGGCTCGGCGTCCGCAGTGCCCTGATCGTGGGCGTCGGCATGATGCCGCGCGGCGAAGTCGGCATCGTGGTCGCCGCACTCGGACTTTCCGCGGGCGTGTTCGGCCAGCAACTGTATGCCGTGATCATCGCGATGTCGCTGCTCACCTCGGTGATCGCACCGCCGTTCCTCGCGATGCTGCTGAAGGAACGGGACGCCACGCCGGAAGCTCGCGACCCGGTACGTCCCCAGGATCGCGCTTCGACGGGTGCTGCGAACAAGTAAGGGGGCGCTATCGGGCCTTGCGCCGGCGCAGCATCAGACGCGCTTCGCGATCTTTGCCACAACGGCGTCGAAGAACGCTTCGGGCAGTTCGCCCGTCACCGGCACGCTCCACCAATCCGGCTGCGCAAACGCGCGGCACTTCACGGCATCCTTTTCGGTCATCAGCACCGGCAGGGCGCCACCGAAATCGAAATCGGCAGCGATGTAGCGGTGGTGATCGGGAAACGCATGTTCCACCACCTCGATGCCGAACCTGCGCAAGGCATCGAAGAATCGCGGCGGATGGCCGATGCCGGCCACGGCATGCACGCGCGAGCCCGAAAAGTCCGTCAAGGGGCGCAGCGATGCGTCAGCCAGATTGCGCGCGACATCGCCCTGCAGGCGCATGGGAATCGCCGATGCGGCACGTGGGCGATCCGCGGATTCGCGCATCCCACGGGCACCCGCTGCATTGCCGCCATTCACGATCACGAAATCCACTTCATCCAGTCGTTCAGGGGATTCGCGCAGCGGCCCCGCGGGCAGCAAGCGCCCGTTACCCAATCCGCGTGCGCCATCCACCACGCATACTTCGACGTCGCGTGCCAATGCGTAATGCTGCAAGCCATCATCGGCGATGATCACGTCGACGCCTGCACCCGGCAGCAGCGCGGCCGCCGCCGGCCGATCGGCGCCGATCGCCACCGGCACACCCGTGCGCATGCGGATCAACGCAGGCTCATCGCCGACCATCGCCGGGTCGGGCTGTGCATCAAGCAACATCGGGCGCTGCGCCGTGCCGCCGTAGCCGCGACTGACCACACCGGGTTTGAATCCCCGTGCACGCAAGGCTTCCACCAGCGCGATGGTCAGCGGCGTCTTGCCGGCTCCGCCGGCCACGATATTGCCGACCACGATCACCGGTAGCGGGAGGCGTTGCACGCGCAACCAGCCGCGGCGATACAACGCACGCCGCAAACGCACCATGCTGCCATACGACGCCGCCAGCGGCAGCGTCCACCAAGGTGATGCACCATCCTCGTACCAGCGTCGCTGCAGGGATTGACCTGGCACCATCCGTCTCCATCATTCCCGCCGATGCGGGAATGGACAAGTCATTGGGCAAGCGCCGCCGAATCGCGGAATTGCAGGTGGTGCAGCGCCGCATACTTGCCGTTGCGCGCCAGCAGTTCGGCGTGGCTACCGCGCTCGACGACATGACCCTGGTCGAGCACGACAATCTGATCGGCGTGTTCGACGGTGGACAGGCGATGCGCGATCACGATCGTGGTGCGATTCTTCATGAGCCGCGACAACGCATCCTGGATCAGGCGTTCGGATTCCGTATCCAGCGCGCTGGTGGCTTCATCCAGCACCAGGATCGGCGCATCCTTCAAAAGTGCGCGGGCCACCGCGATGCGCTGGCGCTGGCCACCCGAAAGCAGCGAACCGCCCTCGCCCACCCGGCTGTGGATGCCGTCGGGCAATTCGCGGATGAATTCCATCGCGTTGGCGGCTTCGGCCGCGGCGACAATGCCGGCTTCCCCGACGTTCGCCAGTGCGCCGTAGGCGATGTTCTTCGCGATGGTGTCGTCGAACAGCACCACGTCCTGGCCCACCCATGCGATCTGGGCGCGCAGGCTGCGCAGCGTGTAATCGCCGAGCGGATGGCCGTCCAGCAAGACTTCGCCCGAGGTCGGCTCGTAGAAACGCGGAATCAGGCTGGCGAGGCTCGACTTGCCGCTTCCCGAGCGCCCCACCAGCGCGGTGATCGAACCACGCGGGCACGCCAGCGAGATGCCCCGCAACGCCGCCGCGCTAGCGCCCGCATAGGTCAGGTGCACGTCGCGGAACTCGATGTCGCCGCGGCAGCGCTGCAGAATCTTCGTGCCTTCGTCGCGTTCCATCGGCGCGTCGAGGACGCCGAACAATTCCTGTGCGGCGGCGAGCCCCCGTTGGATGCTCGACTGCACGGTGGTCAAGCGTTTCAACGACGGCAGGATGCCGCCCATGCACAGGAACAGCGTGGCGAATGATCCGGCGGTGAACTGGTTGTCCAGCATGAACGGGCGCGTCGCGAAAAACACGATCAGCGCCAGCGCGATTGCGGCCGCCAACTGCACGAATGCGGTGGAAAGGCCATTGGTCGCGGCCACCTTGACGTTCAACTTGCGGGTGCGATCGGTGACTTCGTCGAATCGCTTCGCTTCGTAGTCCTGCCCGCCGAACACTTTCACCTCGCGGTGCGCGCCGACCACTTCCTCGACCACGCTGGTGACGCGGCCGACCACGTCCTGGATCGTCACGTTGATGCGGCGGTAGCGGCGGCTGACGTAAGTGACCAGCAGTCCGATCATCGGCACCATCACCAGCAGCGCCAGCGAAAGCTGCCAGCTCGTCCACAGCATCACCCCGATCAGGCCGACCACCGTCAGCCCATCCACGATCGCAGTCTTGGCCGAATCGGTGGTGGCCTGCGCGACCTGCTCGCTGGTGTAGGTGATGCGCGATATCTGCTGGCCGGATGATTCGTGGTCGAAGAACGCCGTGGGCATCCGCAGGTACTTGTCGAAAATGCGGCGACGCATGTCCTGCACGATGCCGCGACCGACGTACGCCGAGCCGTAGGTCTCGACATAGACCGCGATGCTGCGTACCAAAAAGATGCCGACGATGATCAACGGCATCCAGAAGATCACTTGCGGATCGCGGACCACGAACAGTTTGTCGATCAGCGGCTTGATGACCCGCGCGAACAGCGTCATGCAGGCAGCGTCGGCCACCATCGCCAGGACGGTGGCGGCGACCATGGTGCGGAACGGCTGCAGCAGACCGAGCAACCGTCGATAGGTCGTCGCGTCGGAAGCGGCTTCCGTCATGACGCGGGCGCGCCCGACGGTGGCGCGGTCGCGATCGACAAATGGGTGAAACCGAGTTGGCCCAGCGCATCCATCGCGGTCACCACGGCCTGGTGGGGCGTCATGCCGTCGGCGCGCAGCAGCACGGGACGTTCGCGGTCATCCCCTGCCACGGCCTGGATCGCGCGCTTCAAGGTGGACTCGTCGTCGCCCAGCACGCGGTTGTTGGCGACGAAGAAATGGCCTTCACGGTCGATCACGACCACCAGCGTATCGCGCACGGGGGTGCTTGCGGCATCGCTGGCCTGCGGCAGCGACACTTTCATGTGGCCCTGTTGCACGAAGGTCGTGGTCAGCACGAAAAACATCAACAAGGTCAGCAGCACGTCGATCAGGCTGACCACGTTGATTTCGAATTCGTCAGCGTTGTCGTTGCCGATGCGCATCGATGGGGTTCCGCTAACCCACGACGCGCGCGGGGCGCGGAACGCCTGCGCCCGCGGGCGTGCGCGTGTCGACCGGCGTGGGTCGCGCGACCGAAAGCTCATCCAGCAGCGCAGTGGCCTGCTTTTCCATCTGCACGACGTAGCCGCGCACGCGCGAGCGGAAATAGCGGTGCAACACATAGGCGGGAATGGCGACCACCAGGCCGGACGCGGTGCACACCAGCGCCTCGCCGATACCGCCTGCCATCTTCATGGGATCGCCGACGCCCGAAACCATCACCGCGAGGAACATGCGGATCAATCCGAACACGGTGCCGAGCAGGCCCAGCAGCGGGCCAATCAACGCGATCGTGCCGAGTGTGTTGAGGTAGCGCTCGAGACCGTGCACCACATGGCGGCCGGTATCTTCGATACGCTCCTTGATTTCCGCACGCGAACGGTTGCGCACGTCCAGCGCGGCAGCCAGCAACTCGCCCAACGGCGAATTTTCGCGCAAGGCCTGGATGTGCGTGGGATTCAGTTGCTGCGAGTGCGCCCAACTGCGCACCTGTTCGCCGAGTCCGGGCGGCAGCACCGCGTTGCGGCGCAGCGTCCAGAAGCGTTCCAGCACGATCGCGAGACCGATTGCCGAGCACGCCAGAATGGGCAGCATGCCCCAGCCGCCGGCCTTGAGGATTTCGAACACGTGAAGCTCCGCCGCAAGGTGGTTTTGCGCCGCATGATAACAGCGCGCCCGCGGGGATCAGCGTGACGCAGTCGACCCGTTCGACCCGGTTTCCCGCCAGTAGTGGGCCTGCCGCCGACGTTCTTCGGCCAGGATCCGCGGCGCAGCCGCAACCGGGAATCCGACGCGTACCGCGCCGGTGGCGGGCGTGTTCAGCAACGGAATCCCGAACGCGTTGTAGCGCGCCACGACCTCCGCAGCCGGATGGTGAAAAGCGTTCAAATAGCCCGTGGAGGCGATCGCCAGTATCGGGTGCAGCGCCCGCAGGTAATTGCCGCTCGATGACGTCTTGCTGCCGTGGTGTGGGGCGACCAGCACCAGCGGCGGGCCGGCAGGCACAGCGTGCGCAATGTCGGCCTCGACCTTGGACGAGGTATCGGCCGGAAGCAGCAATCTTCCATCCGTGCCGGCCACCAACAGCACGCAACCCGCATCGTTGCCTTTCACCGTTACGGGCGGGGGCGGCCGCAACACCCGGAACACGACGCCGTCCCATTGCCATTGCTGCCCGGCATGGCATTGCCGCATCGGCACCGGGCCGCGCGCGGGCTCGCCGCCCCAGACCGGCGTGTGCGGATACGCCAGCAGCACCGAGGTCGCGCCGCCGGCGTGATCGTTGTCGCCGTGACTGATGATCATGCGATCCAGCCGCGTGACGCCGAGCGCGTGCAGTGTAGGCACCACCGCCGCCTCGCCCAGATCGAATCCGGACGGATAGCGCGCGCCCGCATCGACCAGCAACGCGTGCGAACGTGTGCGTACCAGCACCGACAAGCCCTGTCCCACGTCGATCACGGTCGCCCGGAATCCGCCTTCGCTCGGCCGGACGGTCCGCGGAAGACACAACGGCAACAGCAGCAGGACGCCAAGCGCGCGCGCCGGGATACCGCGCGGCGCCAACAGCCAGACCGATCCGACGCACGCCAGTGCGAACGCGAGCAGGGAGCTTTCCGGCAGGTATTGCATCGCCGCGGGCCACGCCGCGAGATGCGCCAGCAGCCACCACAACGCGTCGACGAGATGGGCGCACACGTGCAGCAGTGCCTGTCCCGCCCACGGCCACGCGAACAGCAGCGCGCACGCGGCAAGATCGATCGGCACGATCACGAAGCTGACGAACGGCACCGCCACCAGATTCGCGAGCGGCGCGACCAGCGAGGCTTGCCCGAAGAACCAGACCGTCAGCGGCAGCAACGCCAGCGTCATCAGCAAGGGCGCGAATCCGATTTCCTTGAGGTGCCCGCGCCAGCCGGTGTCGTGCGCCAGTGTCCACGCCAGCAAGGCCACGCCCGCGAACGACAACCAGAACCCCGCCGACAACACCGACAGCGGATCGACCACCAGGATCGCCGCCAACGCCAATCCGAAGCCCTCGCCGAACCCCCCACCCCGGCGCAGCAAGCGCCAGCCTGCGACGACCGCGATCATCAGCAAGGTGCGCATGGTCGGCAGCCCGAAACCGGCCAGCGCGCCGTACGCAAGCGCAGCCGGAAACGCGATCGCGGCTTCGGCCGAGGGCCGAGCCAGCCGCAGCCCCAGCGACGGAAGCAGCCACCACGCGAGCCTGACCAGCAACGCGCCGAACACCGCTGCCAGGCCCACGTGGAATCCCGAAATCGCGATCAGGTGCGCGATGCCGGTCGCGCGCACCACCTGCCAATCGTGTTCGTCCAGCGCGCGTTCGTCGCCGACGGAAAGTGCCCGCAGCAAACGCACGGCATGCGCATCGTTCGGCAGCGCGGCCCCGATCGCATCGGAGATGCGCGCCCGCACCCCGTCGACGCACGCACCTTCGGTGAGCATCGCATCGGCCGGATCTTCACGAACATAGCCGGTGGCGATGATGCCTTTCTGCAAGGCCGAGCGCTCGAAATCCATCCCACCGGGATTCACCAAGCCATGCGGCCGCTTCATGCGTACGCGCAGACGCCATGTCGTACAGGGCTTGATTCGCGGTGGCGCGTGTTGGCGCGAGGCATACCACGACAGGCGCACATGGCCGCGCACCGGGACGGGATTGCCCCCGAACGACGCCGTCGCGATCGTGAAGTCGAAACGCGTCGAATCTTCCTGCGCATGCGGCAGATCCGTCACCGTACCCGTGACCAGGATGTCCTGCTTCTCCAGCGCGTGCGGCAGGCGCGCGCCCATTGCGAGATCGGCACGCCACGCAGTCCACGCGAAGGCAACCACGGCGATCGCCACGCACCACACGGCGGACGACAGATGCCAGCGCAGGCACGTTCCGAATCCGATCAGTGCGATGCAGGCGAGCAATCCATCCAGCCAGCGCGGCGGCAGCACCGGCAACATCTGCACCGCGACGGCGCCGCAGACGATCGCGACTGCAATGGCCAGCATCCCCGGCCGGGTTCGGACAGCGCGGCTTCCCCTGCGCGCGTCCACGTCGGCTTCAGCCGGGTTGTTGCATCGGATGCAGCACGCCGCCGGTCAATTCCAGTACGCGATCCATTTGCCGCGCCAACCCCTTGTCGTGCGTGACCAGCACGATGCTGGTGCCGATTTCGTGGTTCAACTCCAGCATCAGCTCGTAAAGCGCAGCGGCGTTCTCCTCGTCGAGGTTGCCGGTCGGCTCGTCGGCCAGCAGGCACGCGGGCCGCGTCACCAGCGCACGGGCCATCGCGCAGCGCTGGCGCTCGCCGCCCGACAGCTCGCCGGGTTTGTGTTCCAGACGATGGCCAAGGCCGACGCGCTCCAGCAATGTCTTCGACTGTCCGCGAGCCTCAGAAATGGGCGTGCCGCGGATCAGCAACGGCATCGCAACGTTTTCCAGCGCCGTGAATTCCGGCAGCAGATGATGGAACTGGTACACGAAACCGAGCGACCGGTTGCGCACGCGCCCGCGCTCGGCATCGGGCAGCTTCGACAATTCGCGGCCTTCCAGTTCCACCGAACCCTTGGTCGGCGTGTCGAGGCCGCCCACGATGTGCAGCAGCGTGCTCTTGCCGGACCCGGATGCGCCCACGATCGCCAGCGTCTCACCGCGCGCCAGTTCGAAACCGACGTCGTGCAGGACGGGGGTGCGCAGGCTGCCTTCCTTGTAGGTCTTGGCAATGTGGCTGACGCGAAGCACGGCTCCCTTTGCCGGGTCTCGAATCCCGAGTACCGGGTCCCGATTACTCATAGCGCAACGCCTCCGCCGGCTGCGTGCGCGACGCGCGCCACGCCGGATAGATCGTCGCCAGCAGCGAGAACACGAACGCCATGCCGGTGATCCAGCCGACCGAAGGCCAGCTCAGTTCGCTGGGCACGTTGTTGATGTAGTAAACCGATTCGGGCAGGAATTGGTAACCGGTGAGGTTCTGGATGCCATCCACGATGTTGGGCACGTTGATCGCCAGTGCCACGCCGCAGACCACGCCAATCACGATGCCCATCACGCCGATCATGAGGCCCTGGATCATGAACACGCCCATTATGCTGCGTGGCGTTGCGCCCAGCGTGCGCAGAATCGCAATGTCCGATTGCTTGTCTGTGACCAGCATCACCAGCGAGGACACCAGATTGAATGCCGCCACCGCCACGATCAGCGACAGGATGATGAACATCACGATCTTCTCCATCGCGATGGCCTTGAAGAAGTTGGCGTGCTGTTGCATCCAGCCGCGCACCAGATAGGCGTCGCCCAATTGATGGGAGAGCGCCGCCGACACCTTGTTGGCGGCAAACAGATCGTCCAGTTTCAGGCGGATGCCGCTTGGGCCGCTCATCTGGTACAGCTTCTCGGCATCGTGCATGTTGGTGATCGCGAGACCCGAATCGTATTCCTGCATGCCGATTTCGAATATTCCGGTTACCGTGAACCTGCGCAGGCGTGGCACCGCCCCGATTGGCGTCGCGCTGATGATCGGTGCGACCACGACGATCTTGTCGCCGACGTTCACGCCGAGTTGCAACGCAAGGTCCCGGCCCAGCACGATCCCCCACGAGCCCGGGGTGAGCGAATCGAGTCTTCCAGCGATCATCTTCGAGCCAAAGTCGGCGACCTTCGGTTCCTGGTCGGGCAGGACGCCGCGGATGATGGCACCTTGGCTCGCCGCATTGCCGCGCAGGAAAGCTTCGCGTTCGACGTATGGCGCAGCGCCCTTGACGCGCGGATCCTGCTCGGCGATCGCGAGCGCCTTTTGCCAGTTGGGCATGCTCTCCGCCACGCCGGTGATCGTGGCCTGCGATACCGCGCCGAGGATGCGGGACTGCAACTCCGCGGCGAACCCGTTCATCACCGAGATCACGGTGATCAGCGCGGTGATGCCGATGATCAGCCCCAGCATCGACACCACGCTGATGAAGGAAATGAAATGGTTGCGCCGCTTGGCGCGGATGTAGCGGATGCCGATGAAAAGTTCGAGTGGACGGAACATTCGAAAGCGCCGGGATTGGGGATTGGGCCAGCCTGATGTCAAGCCGATCGCGCTGGGCAAAGCGGCATCGCGAACGGGTACTGCGCGACGTGCAAGCGTGATGGAACCATGCTGCACGGGCAAGCGGTTCAGACCATCAACCGCTGTCAGTGTTCCCTGACGCGTGATGCTTGCCGGTAATCGTGCCGATGCGCATCCGCAGCCTGCGTCGGGTATCGGCATCGAGGTTGTCGGGCAACAGCCACAGATGCGCACGCTCGCGCGGCGGCCAGCGCAGTGTCAGTGCGATCAGCGGCCCCATCACGCGCATCGCATGAACGGCGCCCTGGGCTTCGCACCGCTTGTCGCCGGGACGATCGTTGAGCACGAGATCGGCGCCGCCATCGGCGCGCCACAGTATCGATCGCACGCGCGGACGCAGCAAATTTCCAAACGCGGCGCCCGCGATGCCGGCAATGCCGAACGTCAACGCGAAATGCGCCCAATGCGGCAAGCCGCTTAGCCAGACTGCAACCAAGGCCAGCGTTGCGACCGCGAGCGTCGCGAGGATCAGGCCGCGCGATGCCCGATAGGCAAACCCGACTGACGGCACCGCCTTCACCGCGCCAATCCCGCACGCTTGCGGATGTCGAGGACGATGCTCCGCCAGTCGGCGCGCGGCGGCTCGGCATGGCCCATCAGCCAATCCCACAACATCGGGTCTTGCTGGTCCAGCAGCGCGTCGAATGCGTCGAGCTGCGGCGCGTCAAGCGCTTCGCGATGCGCTTCCAGCCAACCACCCAGCAACGCATCGAGTTCGCGCGTGCCCCGCCGACAACGCCATTGCATGCGCTTGAGTTGCGCATCGATCGGCGCGGACGCCACAGCGTGCGCCGCCCGGTCCCGTTCTCCGGGTCCCGGGTCCCGGTCTTTCATACCGTGCGGTTGACCAGCAACTGCTTGATGGAGGCAATGGCCTTGGCCGGGTTCAATCCCTTCGGGCAGGTGTTGGTGCAATTCATGATGGTGTGGCAGCGATACAGCTTGAACGGATCATCGAGATCGTCGAGGCGCTGGCCGGTGGCCTCGTCGCGCGAATCGACGATCCAGCGATAGGCCTGCAGCAGGATCGCGGGTCCCAAGAAGCGATCGGGATTCCACCAATAGCTGGGGCACGCCGTCGAACAGCAGGCGCACAGGATGCACTCGTACAAGCCGTCGAGCATCTTGCGGTCCTCTGGCGACTGCAGGCGCTCGTGCGCGCCCGGCGAACTCTGGGTTTGCAGCCACGGCTTGATCGACGTGTATTGCGCATAGAAATGCGTAAGGTCCGGCACCAGATCCTTGACCACCGGCATGTGCGGCAACGGATAGATGTTGACGTCGCCCGCCGGCAATTCATCGAGCCCCTTGGTGCAGGCGAGCGTGTTCTCGCCGTCGATGTTCATCGCGCAGGAACCGCACACGCCCTCGCGGCAGGAGCGCCGCAGGGTCAGCGTCGGATCGATTTCGTTCTTGATCTTCAGCAGGACATCGAGAACCATCGCCGAGCCGGTGACGTCTACCTCGAAGGTATCCACGCGCGGATTGCCGCCGACATCCGGATCCCAGCGATACACCTTGAAGTTGCGCACCTTCTTGGCGCCGGGCTTCGCGGCAAAGCGCTTGCCCTTTTGCACCTTCGACATTTGCGGCAATGTGAATTCGGCCATCTTCTTTCAACCCCGGGAACAGGGAACAGGGAACCGGGAACGGAACGGCATCGCGGGAACACATCCCCGCTCCCCATTCCCCGTTCCCGCCTTGGCGTCCATCAGTACACCCGTTTCTTCGGCGGCACCGTCTTGACGTCATCGGTCATGGGATTGGAATGCACCGGCCGGTAATCGAAACCGCAGCGACCGTTGTCGTCGACGGTTACCAGGGTGTGCTTCATCCACTCGGCATCGTTGCGATCGGGGAAATCCTCGCGCGCATGCGCGCCACGGCTTTCCGGCCGCTGCTCGGCCGAATGCATCGTGGCCACGGCCTGTCCGAGCAGATTGGACAGCTCGAACGTTTCCACCAGATCGGAATTCCAGATCAGCGAACGGTCGGTCACCTTGATGTCGGCGAAGCCTGCGTACACTTCGTCGATCTTCGCGCAGCCCTGCGTGAGCGTGTCGGCGGTGCGGAATACGGCCGCATCGGCCTGCATGGTCTTCTGCATCTTGATGCGCAGCTCGGCGGTCGGCGTGCCACCGTCGGCGTGACGCAGCTTGTCGAGACGCGTCAGCGCCGGCTCCAGCGCATCGCCCTTCAATTCGCGATGCAGCGTGTCCGGCTTGATGACTTCGGCGCAGCGATTGGCGACCGCGCGGCCGAACACCACGAGGTCCAGCAGCGAATTGGAACCGAGACGGTTGGCGCCGTGCACCGACACGCACGCGGCTTCGCCGATCGCGAACAGTCCCGGCACCACCACGTCGGGATCGTCGCCAACCTTCTGCACCACTTCGCCGTGGTAATTGGTCGGGATGCCGCCCATGTTGTAGTGCACGGTCGGAAGCACCGGAATCGGTTCCTTCGTCACGTCCACGCCCGCGAAGATGCGCGCGGTTTCCGAGATGCCCGGCAAGCGCTCGTGCAACACGTCGGCGCCAAGGTGGGCGAGGTTCAGGAACACGTGATCGGCGTGATCGCCCACGCCGCGACCCTCGCGGATTTCCATGGTGATGGCGCGGCTGACCACGTCGCGCGACGCCAAGTCCTTGGCGTTCGGTGCGTAGCGCTCCATGAAGCGCTCGCCCTTGGAATTGGTGAGGTAACCGCCCTCGCCGCGCGAGCCTTCGGTGATGAGACAGCCGGAACCGTAGATGCCGGTCGGATGGAATTGCACGAATTCCATATCCTGCAGCGCGAGGCCAGCGCGCAGCGCCATGCCACCGCCGTCGCCGGTGCAGGTGTGCGCCGACGTGCAGGAAAAATACGCGCGTCCGTAACCGCCGGTGGCCAGCACGATCGCGTGGCCCTGGAACAGGTGGAGGGTGCCTTCGTTCAAGTCGATCGCGAGCACGCCCGTGATGCGGCCGTCGCGTGGATCCTTCACCAGATCGGTCGCGAAGTATTCGACGAAGAACTTGGCGTCGTGCTTCAGCGCCTGGGTGTAGAGCGTGTGCAGGATCGCGTGGCCGGTGCGGTCGGCCGCGGCGCAGGTGCGCTGCGCCACACCTTCGCCATAGCGCGTGGTCATGCCGCCGAATGGGCGCTGGTAGATCTTGCCTTCCTTGGTGCGCGAAAACGGCACGCCGAAGTGTTCCAGCTCGATGACGGCCGGAATGGCTTCGCGGCACATGTACTCGACCGCGTCCTGGTCGCCCAGCCAGTCACCACCCTTCACGGTGTCGTAGAAGTGGTAGCGCCAGTCGTCCTCGCCCATGTTGCCGAGCGCGGCGGCCACGCCGCCCTGCGCCGCGACGGTGTGCGAACGCGTGGGGAACACCTTGGTGACGCAGGCCGCAGACAACCCCTTCGCTGCCAACCCCATCGTGGCGCGCAGGCCGGCGCCGCCGGCGCCTACCACCACCACGTCGTATTGATGCGTTTCGACCTTGTAACTTTCAGCAGACATCGGCGGCCCTTTTCCGGAATCGAGTCATTGCGCTTCGGTCAGTAATAACTGGCGCCGGTCAGCCACACCGCGAGCACCGCCATCACCCCCGCCAATGCGCCCAGCAGCGCGCCGAACCGCAACGCGATCTGCAGCGTCGTTTCCAACCAGCGGGTGTGCACGTAGTCCTCGATGATCACCTGCAGGCCAAGCGCGCCGTGCCAGAACAGGCACACCACGAACACGATCAGGAAGATCGCGTGCACCGGCTGCGCGATGATCCCCAGCACGGTCGGATAATCGGCGTGCAGCACGTCGCCCATCAGGAACAGGCACCAGATCGACAGCGGCACCAGCGCAACCGCGGTCACGCGCTGCAACCACCACGGACGTACGCCGGTCCGCGACACGCCCAATCCGTGCGCGACCTTCAGCGGATCGCGCAAGCCTTCCTGCCCCGGATACGCGCTCATGCGGCACCTCCGCCCACGTGCACCAGCAACAACACCCACACCAGCACGGTCAGCGCCACGCTGATCGCGGTGATGGCCCAACCGGTGGACCAGTAAACCGGATCATGTGTGCGGTCGCGGGTGGGCGGGCCGTAATTTTTGCCGGCATCGCGCACCAGGTGCTGGATGCCGTTGCAAAGGTGGAACAGCAACGACCATGTCCACAGGAACAGCAGGACCAGGCCGATCCAGCTTCCGCAGAACGCCGCGAATGTACTCCAGGCCGCGTCGCTGGTTGCCGCCGCGATCAACCCCCAGACCACCAGCAGCGCGCCGAGGCACAGGAACAAGCCGGTGAGCCTGTGCAGTGTCGATTGCAGCATGTTGACGCGCCAGCGGTAGATCCCCAGGTGCGGCGACATTGGTCGGGAATTCGGCATGTCTTTCGATTCCTGATGACGACTGGCGCTGTGTCCCCACGTCGGCTTGTGCGCCGATGATCCTTTCTATTGTTGCACGAACGCGTTCACGCCGCGAATCACGGTGTTCCATTGTTGCCGCCACGCAGGGGCTGTTGCGGCAGTCGGGCACAGCAGCCGGCCTTGACCCAGATGAGGTCGCGGTGCCTGCACTCGCGTGTTCCTTCGGACAGCAGCGATCAACCGCATCAGAAATCAATGCAGCGCCCGTTCTTTTCCCAATCGCCGTAGCGCGTGGGATCGAGGCTATCCCCCTCCGGCGTCGCATGTTCGCGCGGCGCTGGTGTCGATGCAGGCGGCTTCGCGGACGCAGGTGTTTGCGACGCGTCCTGCCCATGTTTGTTTTCCGTCATGTCAGTCAATCGCAAAAAAAAGCGAATGCGAATTGTCGCACCGAACGCAGCCGTGCGCAGCCGGGCGGCTGCTAACGTAGCCCGATCGACGAAAACCCTGTTCGAGCAGCCACGATGACCTCCGACTTTCCTGCCATCGGCACCACACATTGCATCGCGCTGGAAGGCGGCGACGCACGACGGTTCGCGCAGGTGCAATTTTCCGGCGACGTGGAGGCCCTGCGGCCGGGGCACTGGCAGTGGAACGCTTGCCTCAACGCACAGGGGCGGGTCCACGCGCTGATGCATCTCGCCGATCCTGGCGATGGACGCTTGTTCGCCGTGCTGCGTGGGGGCGACGCGGAAACATTTCGCGCGGTCCTGGCCCGATACCTGTTCCGCCTGCGCGTCAACCTCGCAATCGAATCCTTCACCGCGCAATGGGGTGATCCGCTGCCGGCCGAAGCGGTCAAGCAAGAAAACGGCGTGATGGTCCTCGGCTACGGATCCCGCAGCCTCCGGCTCGGCCCGTGTTCGGCGTCCGCTTCACCTGATCCCGATGCGCAGCGTCGCTGGCGACTGGACGATATCCGTCGCGGTTGGCCCTCCCTGCCCGACGGCGAGCCGGAATTCCTGCCGCCAGCGCTGGGACTCGAACGACTCGGCGCGGTGGCGTTCGACAAGGGCTGCTATCCGGGGCAGGAAATCGCCGCCCGCCTCCATTACCGCGGCGGGCACAAGTGGCATCTTTGCCGGTTGCGGGGATCCGTCCCCTTGCCCGTCGGCGAGGTTCGCGACGTTCGCGGATCCACGGTCGCGCGGGTGCTCGACATCGTTTCGGCTGAAGACGGTTTCGAGGCCTTGGCGGTGCTCCAAATCGGAACATCAAGTGAAATCATACTATTGGCCAATACTTATGTAGTAGAATCTACGTTCGATGCGTAACCTGATCTAAATGGTCAGCCTTTTCCAACGGGTTTTTAACACCCCGGCACTTGCGCCACGGCTGAACCGCCCTTACCTTTCGCGCAGCTTCGCAAGCCGGGTGTGACGTATTGCCCGGTTTGCGCGCGGTCCGGAAGTCCGCACCGCGCGCAAAGACGGCGACGAATGCCGTTTGCCACGACATGTTGGCGCAGTGCGGAACCCGCCAGCCCCGGCCCTTTGCCGGAGATCGCTTCCGGGTCCGAGCCAGCATCCATTCCAGATTGCGGCGATGTGCCTGATGGCCCGCCGTGTTCCAAGCCAGGTGCCGGCCTGATCCGGCATGTGGTGCCTTGCATAGGAGAACGACCCGATGACCTTGGGCCTGTTGCTCGGCATGGTCGCACTACTTCCGCGTCCGGTCGCCGATCAGACCTGTCTGGCTGCCACCGTTTACATGGAGGCACGCAGCCAACCCACCCGCGGCCAATTGGCCGTCGCCGAGGTGGCGCTGGATCGCCTCGACATGGGCCGCTACGGCAACACCATCTGCGACGTGGTCACCTCACCACACCAGTTCGCATTGACGACCACATCGAAAAACTTCAGGATCGACAACCCCGTGGCTTGGAACAAGGCCTGGAAGATCGCCGGGAAGGCCATCGCGATCTGGAACCAGCCCATCGCGGATCGCAAGCTGGTCGTGCCGCACGCCAATCATTTCATCCGGCTCGGCTCGACCGCGACCTGGGCCAAGAACCCGGTCGCAACCATCGGCGATCACGAGTTCTACGTGGTCGACTGACCGAACGGTTGCACGAAACGAAAGAGCCCTCCATCCGGAGGGCTCTTCTCGATGCGCTCGAAGCTCAAACCGTGGATCAGTAACGGTAGACCCCATTGTTGCGGATCATCACGTAGTCGCCGACCCGCACCTGCGGCGGATCACGCGTCGTGACCGTGGCGTACTGCCCGTCCTGAAGCTGCACGACCACCTGCCAGCCGTAATCGCCGTTGCCGGCGCGCTCGCCGATGGCATGGCCGGCAAAGCCGCCGCCCACCGCGCCCGCGACCGTGGCTGCGGTCTTGCCCTTGCCGCCACCGACCTGGTGACCCAGCAAACCGCCAACCACGGCACCGATCACGGTACCGACGGCCGCGCCGCTGCTGTTGCCGTTGCGGAGCTGGACTTGCTGGATGTCGCGAACGTAGCCGCAACCTTGGTAGCACTGCCGTCCGCCACCACCGTCATAGCCGACCGGCTGGCCTCCGTAACCAGGGCGCGTGTTGTAGGCAGGCGCACACGCTGCAAGCAGCAACGCGGCAGCAACGATGCTGACCAAAGTGGCCATGGACCGCATGGCCTTCCGGTGCTCAAGAAATACTCGTTTCCACATGGCTCTACTCCTTCTTCCGTGCGTGGGTAGATCACTCACTGGTAATAGCTGCCCGATGGCTTGCCACTGGCAACCACTGCCCCGTTGCGAACCGGCAGGCCGGTGCCGACACCCGGGTTGTGGTCCATGCGGATGTGCCCTGCCTGCCCGTTCAAGGTGTAGGTCACGTCGTAGCCGACCGTCTTGGTGGAGGTGCTCTTGTCGGTGACCGTGTGGCACACGTTGCGGGTTTCCGTGTGCGTTTGATTGTTTTCCTGATGGCGCTTCTGGATTTCATGTCCCGCGAATGCGCCGGCCGCCGCGCCACCCACCGTCGCGATCGTCTTGCCCTTGCCACCGCCGACCTGGTGGCCGGCCAACGCACCCACCAGACCACCCACCACGGCGCCGCCGATCTGGTTCTTGTCCTTGTAGGTTTCCGGAACGGCGACTTGCTCGTCCTGACATACCTGTCGCGGCTTGCTGCTGGTCTCCGACTGGGTGATCGGCTGCACTGCCACCACTTGCGCGAACCGCGGTTGGGCCGCGGCAACAGGCGCATTCGACGTCTGTCCATTGTCGCTGGCGGTCGGCTGCTCGCCCGGCGGCAATTGCGCGGTCGCCGCCGACGTGGCCATTGTCATGTTGGCCGGCGTCGCCTGGGCTTGCGGGTTGTTCCCCTGCCCACAGCCGGCCAGCACGGCCAAGACAATGATGCCGAGCGATGCGAGCACTGCGCGAGTCAGGATCGTTTTGCGTTTCATCGTACTCTCCCGGCCGAATGGCCCCTGATGACAACCTGATTCAAACAACTCCACAATGAACCATTCATCAACATGTCTGAATCGGTTCATGTTCCGTTCCAGCGTACTCCGATGACCGGAAAGCCGCCTGTACCGTTGTTCGACAGCCACGCGCACCTCGACGCACCCGAATTCGACGCGGATCGCGGACGGGTGTTGCGCGACGCACGCGCGGCAGGCGTGGAGGACATGCTGATTCCGGCCGTGGCCGCCACCGGCTGGCCGGCATTGCGCGCCCTGTGCAGGTCCGAACCCGGCTTGCACCCCGCGTATGGATTGCACCCCTGCTATCTCGACCGGCATTCCGACGATCAGGATCTGGCTGCACTGGACGCATGGCTGGGCAGGCATCCGGCGGCCGCGGTGGGCGAATGCGGGCTGGACGAAACAGCGCCCCATCACGATCGGCAGGTACGCCTGCTGCGCGGTCACTTCGAAATTGCGCGCCGCCGCGATTTGCCGCTGGTCCTGCATGCGCGCCGCGCCTTCGAAGCCATGATTCTGGAATTGCGACGCTTCGGCAAGCCGTTGCGCGGCGTGGTGCACAGCTTCTCGGGAAGTACCGAACAGGCACGCCAACTCTGGAGTCTGGGTTTCCTGGTCGGGATCGGCGGTCCGGTTACCCACGACCGCGCGCGGCGCCTGCGCGAGGTCGTTGCGTCGTTGCCTGCCGAAAGTCTGCTGCTGGAAACCGACGCGCCCGATCAACCGGGCTCGCACCACAAGGGCCAACGCAACGAACCCGCGTTCCTCGTCGAAGTCTTGCATTGCGTGGCAGAGCTGCGCGGCGACGATCCGGAAGCGCTTGCGCGATCCACTGTCGCGAACGCGCGGCGCCTGTTCCGCCTGGATTGAATCCTCAAGGCTTCGGTTTCAACAACATTTCGATTGCCCGTCCCACGGCCGCAAAGCCGAACGCCGCGGTCACGTGGGTCGCGGCGCCAAGACCGCCACCGCAATCCAGCTTCAGCGAATCCGACCCTTCCGGGCGCGTGCCGCAGACGCTGCCATCGGCTTGCGGATAGCGCACGTTTTCCAGCGAATACACCGCCGGTACGCCGAAATAGCGGTCACGGTTCGACGGGAAGTGAAATTCCTGGCGCAGCTTGCGACGCATCAGGCTGAGCAACGCGTCGTGTTCCGTGCGCGAGAGATCGCGCATGCGGATCATGGTGGGGTCGGTTCGCCCGCCGGCCGACCCGCACACGATCAGCGGCAATTTGCGGCGGCGGCACCACGCTGTCATTTCGACCTTGACGCGGAACGCATCACAGGCGTCCAGCACCAGATCGAAGCCGCGATCGAGCAACGCGGGCAAGGTCGCCGGCGTCACGAACCGCTCGACAGGATCAACGGCAAGCGCGGGGTTGATGCCGCGCAAGCGCTCGGCCATCACCGCGACCTTGGCCTTGCCAAACGTACTCGCCAGCGTGTGAAGTTGCCGATTGCTGTTGGAGACGCACACCTCGTCGGCATCGATCAGCGTGATGGCACCCACGCCGCTGCGCGCCAGTGCCTCCGCAGCCCATGATCCGACACCGCCCACGCCCACGACCGCCACGCGCGCATCCGCCAGCCGCGCCACGCTGCCGGCGCCGTACAACCTCTCGATGCCGGCAAAACGGGGGTCGATCATCCGGCCATGATAACGATGATCCGGCCGCGGCAATGAGAGTCTGGCGTCAGATACGCACCCGTCCGCGCAGGATGTCCACGAACATCGCCCAGTCGCCCATCAGGCTGTAAACCGGATGGCGGAATGTCGCCGGTTTGTTCTTCTCGAATGCGAAATGACCGATCCACGCACACCCATAACCGCACACCGGCGCCCCGATCAACCACCATGGATTGCGTGTCACGGCGGCGGCGATTATCGACGCGATCACCAGCCACGAGCCGAGAAAATGCAACCGTCGGCAACGACGGTCGGTGTGTTCGCCGAGATAGAACGGATAGAACGCGCGAAAGTTTGCATACATGCCGCGCATCATCCCACAAACGAAAAACCCCGCATTGCTGCGGGGTTTTTCGTGTTGCTTTGGCAACGATCGCTCAGGCAGGTTGCACCTGGTCGGCCTGCAGACCCTTCGGGCCCTGGACGACGTTGAAGGTGACCTTCTGGCCTTCCTGCAGGGACTTGAAACCCGTGCCAGTGATCGCGCGGAAATGCACGAACACATCCTCACCATTTTCACGGCTGATGAAACCGAAGCCTTTGGCATCGTTGAACCATTTCACGGTGCCGGTCTGACGCTCCGACATAACTGACTCCTTACTACTCGATTGGTTGAGAAACAGTGCACTTGCATGCACAACTTGAAGCACTGACTAGCGAGAGTGAAGACAGCGATGCGATCGTCGAACGGTCAGCAACCGGCCCCAACAAACCGCCCCCCCGCGATTTGGCTAACTCAGCGGGCGCGATCCTACAGCACTCTTGCACCAAAATGCCAGTGCATGCGCCCTTGAATGCCCCATGATTGTTCGCGAGGGGGATCAATCCCGATCGACTTGGCGCCTTTGGCTTTCCTCGATGCCGACCAGCGCCGCCAGCGCGCCGCCCAATGCCAGCGCCACGATGCCATAGCCGATCAACCCGATCACCATGCCCAGCGCCTGCGGCACGGAACCACCATGCGATACCGCCGCGGTGATCCCGTAGGCGATCCCGGCGGCAATCAGCAGAATGCCGATCCAGGCGATCAGCCGTGCGGTGGCCAGGGCCAACCCCAAGTGGCGGCTTTGCAGATGTCGGTACGGTAGCCAGCGGCGTGGTTCCATGCGGGGTTTCCTCGTTATTGCTTCGGAGCAGCTGTTGTGAAAAGTCAGGCCATGGATGGCCGTTCTGGTGCTTGTGACTCGAAAACCATTACGGGACGAGCGGTTGAAGGTGCCGCGATCAGGGACGATCGTAAATTATCGCGTTGAAGAACATCCGATAGCTGCCGATGGTTTCGCCGCGCCAGATCGGATTGTTGGCGAACAGCAGCACGTGGCCCTTGCCGTAGCGCGCGTCGACCACCGCGGCGCGACCCGCCATCGCACTGCCATTCTCGAGCAACCCGCTGATCAGGAGTTCGTTCGCATCAGCCCAGCGCGCGATCATGGTCGGCCGCGCACCTTTCGGAATCACGAACGGATTGTTGCGGGCCTGTTCGGCATTCAGCGGCACCGCCTGCCACGGCTTCACATCGGGCAATGCGGGCGGCGCCTGATATGGGCGCCCCTCCGGCACGTCGGGGTCATCGGGCCCACCGCGCCCGGTCGGACGCTGATAGTCCTTCGCGGTGACGAGGCCACGGTTGCCAATGGTCTGGTCGGCGACGTTGAAGGACATGCCTTCGGAACTGTAGAGCGCAAACGCATCTGCGTAGCCCGCCGCAACGGGACTGCTCTTGTCGACCAGGTTCGCGCGCAGCACGCTGCCGACCACGCGCACGTCGTCGGCCTTGGCCATCGAAACACCCGGCGCCAAGCCCACATCGATCGCGAAGCGCGCGGAGTCTTCCGACGTGACCAACAAGCCGCCATCGGCCACGAAGCGTTTCAGGTTGGTCACGCCCGACTCGCCCAACCCCGGACGCACATCCGGGGTCGAATCGATGCGTCCGAGATTGGGCGTGAGTTCGGTTTTCTGCCACGGCATCGGATTGCCGTACATCGGCAGGCCATCGATGATCAGCTTGGTGTTGGCATAGCCGACCGGCCCGAACAGGATCACGTCGTACTTGCTGCGCAGGTCCGGATCGCGTGAGGCATCCTGGGTGCTGATGTAGGTGTACGGCACGTGCAGCTTGTCCAGCGCCATCCGCCACCAGCCCTCCGTTTGCGTCGAAAGCCAAGTATGCATCAATGCGATGCGCGGTACGCGGCCGTTGACGCCAAGCGACGCCAGCGAAAACGCGGGTTTGTCGAAATCACCCTGCACTTCCGTCATCGGCACCTTCAACACCGAGGTATCGACCACGCGCGCGACGTCCACCCCGAACAGGTCGCCGAACGACCAGCCGGTGTCGTCATACGGGTGCTTCTGTGGATCGTCAGGCGACCAGTACTGGCGATCCAGCAAGGTGTCGGCGATGCGTGAATACGGCTGGTCCATGCGGATGATCCAGCTTCCTGCCGGGAAGGTGCGTTTGACCCTCGCGACTTTCGGCGGCTCGGTGGACACGGACTTCTTGCCTTTGGACCTTTCCCCGTCGGTGCTTTCGATATCGTCCGCGACTTCCACCGTAAACGGGGCGCCGGCACGACTGATCTCGACATGTTGCCGATGCAGCGCGCGCAACAGGTGCATCTGCGCGCCCTTGTCCTTTTCACTTGCGCTCAGCACGTAAGCCGCTGGCCCAGCCAGTTCCGGCTTCTCGATCGAGCGTTTCGACTTCTGCCAGAAATTGTCGAGGAAGTGCTGCCCGTTCTGCGCGAAGTAATACAACGCCGTCAGCAGACCGGATTGCTCGTAATTGTTGTTGTCGCGCTGTGACCACAGCACCTTGGGCAGCGGCGGATTGGGCTTGTACCAGGTACGCGCGTAATCGTCCGGATCGAGGATGCGTTCCTCCGTATCCGCGCCGCCATTGCCGAAGGTTTCGTACAGGCGACTGATGCCGTTGTGCATCGCCGCGATGAACATCAGATAGCCGGGACTCCAGGTATCGAAGTTGCCGTGCGTGAACACCCCCGGCAGACCCAACTTGGTCAACTGCTCGACGTTGTTCCAGCCGATTTGCTGCCATTCGCTGGTGAGGATCGGATCGATCCACGCGTTGTACGGCCCGTCGCCCACCGTGTTGTCATACAGAAACGGCACCGACTCGTGCAGGTCGTGCAGCACCTGTGCGTGCCAACCGACATAGGTGTTCAGCACGTTCTTGGTGAGGTCCAGCGTCACGCCCATCGCGTCGCGGTTGTTGTCGTGCGCGACATAGTGGCCCCAGTAGATCAGATGCGGATAGTTCTCGCCGAGATGCGCGCGGTGCCACTTGTACAGGTCCACCATCCGGTCGCGGCCGTCCACCTCGACCACCGGCGTGATCAGGGTGATCATGTGCGAGCGGATGTACTGGATATATGGCGCGTCGTCCACTGCCAGCCGGTAACCCAGTTCCATCAGCGCGGTCGGCGCACCGGTTTCGGTGGAGTGGATCGTGCCGGTGATGTAGTAGACGGGCACCGTCTGCTTGATGAGCGCCGCGGCTTTCGTGTCATCCATGCCGAGCTTGCGCGGATCGGCCAGCTGCGCGAGCCGCGCCTTGTTGGCGTCCAGACCCTTCATCAACGATTCGTCGGCGATCGCCACCGCGATCATTTCGCGGCCCTCCTCGGTCTTGCCGATGGAAAACACGCGCACGCGCGGCGTGGCCTTGGCCAGCATGCGGAAGTAGCGGTACACGTCTTCCGCGTACGGCAGCATGTCGGGTGCGCCGGCGACATCGCCCAGCACGGCTTCCGGTGTCGGCACCGTTTGCGACGCCGGCAGGTAATCGGTCAGCGGGGTGTTGAAGTCGGTCTGGGTGGTGTACTTGGCGATTTTCGCGGTGTAGGCCTGATCGACCGGCTGATCGGGATTGCGCGCGTACGGATTGTTGGCCGCGGCGGATGCCGTGCCGCACATCGCCAATGCCAGCCATGCCAAGCCCAAACGTGTGCACTGCATGTCCCCGCTCCCGCCTCGTTTCGATCCCGCCAAGCGTAGCCAAATTCAGCGCGCGACGGGGGTGTCGAAAGGCATGGTGGGATCGCGATGCAGCGATCGTCTTACTCGCAGGCCAGCCATTGCACGCTGAATTGCCGGGCCGGGTCGGTCCAGACGCCGGCGACCCGCAAGCCCGCGCGCGCCGCGAAGCGGGCGAAACCTGCCAGCGTGTACTTGCAACTCAATTCGACCCGCATCGCCTCGCCTGCGCCGAAGTGGAACGCCCGGCCATCGACGTGCACGTCCTGCTCGCGACGGCTGACGATGTGGGTCTCGATGCGTCCCGCCAGCGGATGCCAGCGCGCGCGATGGCGAAACGCCGCGAGGTCGAAGTCCGCACCCAGCTCGTGGCTCATCCGCACCAACAGGTTGAGGGTGAACTCCGCGGTGACGCCTGCGGCGTCGTTGTATGCGGCTTCGAGTACTGCCGAATCCTTGACGAGATCGATGCCGATCAGTACGCCGCCAGGCAGCGCGCCACCGCCCTGCCCGGCTTCGTTGCGCATCTCGCGGAGCAGCCGCAGCGCATCGTCGGGTGCGAAATTGCCGAGCGTCGAGCCGGGGAAATACACGACGGTCTGCCTCGGTGCGCGCGCCGCGCGCGGCAACTTGATCGGTTGCGTGAAGTCCGCGCACACCGGCAGCATTTCAATGCGCGGGAACTCGCGCCCGAGTTTGGCCACGCTCTCGGCCAAGGCGCTGCGCGAAATTTCCACTGGCACGTAAGCCACCGGCGACTCGAGATTTCGCAGCAGCAACCGCGTCTTCAGTCCGCTGCCACTGCCGTATTCGACCAGGCGCACGTCCGGCCCCAGTGCTGCGGCAATTTCGCCGACGTGGTCGCGCATGATCGCGATCTCGGTACGGGTCGGGTAATACTCGGGCTGTTCGCAGATGCGCTCGAACAACTCCGAGCCGCGCGCATCGTAGAAATATTTCGACGGCAACCGCTTTGGGGATTGCGACAGGCCGGACAGCGCATCGGCCAGAAGGCCGTCTCCCGGTTGGCGGTCATCGAGGCGACAGGCGCGTACGGCTTGCGGATTCGTTTTCATGCATCCCTCGCCAACCGGATGCCGCTGAACTGCCAGCGCGCCCCCGGAGAAAAAAAGTTGCGGTAGCTCGCGCGCACGTGCCCAGCCGGTGTCGCGCACGAACCGCCGCGCAACACCCACTGCCCGCACATGAACTTGCCGTTGTATTCGCCGAGCGCACCGCCCGCGGCCCGGTAGCCCGGATAGCCGACGTAAGGGCTCGACGTCCATTCCCATACGTCGCCAAACATCTGCAACGGCCGTTCGGGATCGCCTTGCGCACGCGCCGGAAGTGGACGCAACGCGCCGGAATCGGCGAAATTGCCCTCCACCGGGAGCTGCTGCGCCACGACTTCCCACTCGACTTCGGTCGGCAGCCGCGCGCCCGCCCAGCGCGCGAACGCATCGGCTTCGAAGAAGCTGACGTGGCAGACGGGCGCGGATGTTTCGATCGCCCGGCGCCCGCCCAGCGTGAAGGTGGTTTCCAGTGCGTCGTCCCAGTACAGCGGGTGCAGCCAGCGTTCGCGCTGGACGGTGTCCCAGCCTTCCGACAACCAAAGCGCGGGATTGCGGTAGCCGCCATCGGCAATGAATTCAAGAAACTCGGCGTTGGTCACGCAACGGTTGGCGATCGCGTGCGGATGCAGCAACGCGCGATGACGCGGCGTTTCGTTGTCGTAGGCAAAATTTTCGCCGGCATGGCCGACCTCGGCGATGCCTTGCTTCCCCGCGATGAACCGCAGCGGCACGGGTTCCATGTTGGCTGCCGGAGGCGCTTCACGGAATACCGGCTGCAGCGGGTTCAACGAGAACAGATGCTGGATGTCGGTCAGCAGCAATTCCTGGTGCTGTTGCTCATGGTTGAGGCCCAGCGTGACGCGTGCAATCACTTCCGGATCGTTGCCGCGATGATCCAGCAACGCGCGCATCGCCGCGTCCACATGCGCGCGGTACGCGTTGATCTCGCGCAGCGTGGGCCGCGTCAACAAGCCCCGCTGCGTCCGGGCGTGCATCGGGCCGATGGTCTGGTAATAGGAATTGAAAAGGAAGTCCCAGCCTTGATGGAAACGGCGATAACCGGGATCGAAATGCGCAAGCAGGAATTGTTCGAAGAACCACGTGGTGTGCGCAAGATGCCACTTTGCGGGGCTCGCGTCGGGCATCGACTGCGCGACTGTGTCCTCCGGTGCCAGCGTGGCACACAACGCCAGCGTCGCATCACGCACGCGCTGGTAATTCAGACCCGCACGCTTGTGCTCGCGCGGTTCGCGGCTCGGTCTTGGCTGTGCGGACATGCGAGGAAGGACTCGTGCGACGCGGCGTCAGCTAGGCTACATGCTGAAGGCTTAATTGAAACAATCCGCGCGTTCAGCCGGCGTGACGACGCGCGCGGCCTCCACCGTCCGCGCGCACCGGCAACCCTGCTCAAGCCTTGCAACGCGGCGCCACGCATTCACAGCACCGGCGAATTATCGTGCAGCATCTCGCGACGCACGATTGCGATCGGCGCGAAACCGTGCTGCATGAAATCGTCGTGGAATTTTTCGAGGTTGAAGTTCGCGCCTTGTTGCCTCTCGACGTCGGCACGCAATTTCAGGATTTCCAGCTTGCCGAGCGTGTAGTACAGATACGTCGGGTCGGACGTGCCGCGCTTGGTTTCCACCTCGCCCACCGCGGGTGATTGGTAGCCTTCCTTGACGAAGAAATCCCTGGCTTGATCCAGCGTCATCTGGCCGGTGTGCAACTTGATGCCGACGATGAAACGCGCGTTGCGGAGCAGCGCATCCTGCAGCTGGCCGAGCTTCAGCAGCAACTGCTGGCGGCGATCGTTCGGAAATTCGTACCGCGCGAGGCCTTCATCCAGCATCATCTGCTCGCAGTAGTGCGCCCAGCCTTCGGCGTTGGTCGCGGAACCGAGCAGCTTGCGCACGCGATCATTCACCTTGTGCATCCACAGGAACTGGATGTAATGGCCCGGATATGCCTCGTGCGTCGCGATGCTGGTGATGACGGGATAACTGAATTGCGCCATGAATCCGTCGGTGCGCTGCTTCGGCCAATCCTTTTCCGGCAACGTCACGTTGAAGTACGCCGTGGTCGCCTTCGTCTCGTACGGTCCGGGCGTATCCATCGACGCGAAGGTGGTTGCACGCATGAACGGCGGCGTTTCCTCCACGGTCGGGCGCACGGTGGACGGTATCGTGATGATGTGGTGGCTCTGGATGAAGCCGATCAGGGTATCGAACGTGGAGCGGAAGGTATCGAGCAGCTTGTCCGGCTCCGGATGATCGGCCGCAAGTTCCGCGAGCACCTCGCGCGGTGTCTTGTCCGGATCGAGTTCCTTCGCCACTTTCGCGAACTCGACCTGGTTCGCCTTCATGTTGGCTTCGTCGAGTGTGACCAGCTTGTCGAGCGGCAGGTCGACCATCTCGTCGTATTTCAGCTTCTCGCTGAACACCTTCGCACCAATGCGGAAATCGCCGTGCGATTTCGGCAGCACGTCGTTCTTCAGCCACTTCTGGTAGTCATCCAGCGCCTTGATCACGGCCGCGTTGGACGCCGCGAATTCCTTTTTCAGCGCGACGTCGCTGACATCGATGAAAGCCGAAGGCACGTCGTGCCGGAAGAATTCGATCAATCCCGGCAACTGCTCCAGCGCGATCTCGGTATAGATCTTCGGCGGATTCGCAAGGTTCGCGCGCGCGGCCAGCAACGCGGACGGCATCTGCTTTTCGCGTGAGATCAGGTCGCGCAGGCGGGTTTTGGGCGGCGCGAACTTGCGTTCCATCAGCGTGAAGGCGCTGGACGTGATGCCGCTGGAATAGAAATCCGGATTCTTTTGCCAGGGACGGATCGATTGCAGCGTCAGCAGCGAGCTGCGGATGTTGTTCAACACCAGATCGCGATCGCCGCGAACGTAAAGACTGAGCGATGCCGGATCGACCGCGGCGACGCGCTGTTCCCAGCCGGTCAGCGCCTTCACTTCGGCATCGATGCCGGCGCGCGAATAATCTTCGAGTTTGCCGTCGTATTCATGGATCCCGTAGCTGGTGGCCGCCGAGGGATTGGTCGGCAGATAGAACACATCGAAGTACTGGTCGGCCAGATGGGTGAACGCTTGGTCCGCCGCCGCCGTATCGGCAGGTTTCGCAGCGCCCGCCACGCACGGCACGAACAGCAAGACGAACATTGCCAGCCACCAGCCCCTGCTCCGTTCGTGCGTCATGCAGCCTCCCCGATCGGAATGATGCTTCAATGCCGGAGCGACCACGCTAACAAGGCTGCCGCGGTCGCGCCCGTGCCAAAGGTTGGCCGAGTCCACAGTCGTCGCACAAGAAAAAAGACCCGGCCACGAGGCCGGGTCTTTCGTTACACATGGGGAATGATCAATGGCCGTGGCGCCCGTAATACTGGCCGCGCCCGTCATGATGACCGCCACCCCGGTAGTAGCCGTGGCCGCCGTCGTAGCGCCGTCCGTCGCGGCCTCGCCATTGGCTGCCGCCGCTGCTGTACACCACCCCGACATTCACGCTGTTGCCGTAACCGTAGCTCGGATAACCGTAGCCCGTCCCGTACGAATACGCCGGGTAGCTGGGGTAGCTCTGGTAGTACCCCTGCGTCGGGTAACTCTGGTAGTACCCCTGGGCCGGATAACTTTGCGCCGGGTAGTAGCCGCCGTCGTAGTACGTATGCGAACTCTGGCTGGCGCTGGCGATCACGCCGCCGATCACTGCACCGACGACCAATGCGCCGAGCACCTTGCCGGAATCATCCCGGTGGCCGCGGTAATCGTGTGCCATGGCTGCCGGGGTCGCCAGCACGGCTGCCGCAGTCAACGCGCAGGCGAGCATCAGTTTGTTGCGAATCGAACCGGGTCTGCTTTTCATGGCTGACTCCCCGTGTGAAGGTGGCGTCAGTATCCCACACACGGATAAATCTATACTGAAGAGTTTTGTTATGGAAACGCTAACCGTTCAGCCCGCTCAGGCGCCCTTGGAGGCCGCTTCGCCACTGCGGTCCTTGCGTTTGCGCGATTCCAGCAAAGCCTTCAGATTGGCCACGGCCTGCTCGTGACTGATGGCCTTGGGCTTGGGCGCACGCGGCTTCGGCGGCTTGCGGGTCGGCGTATGCGCGGCCGGCGTAGGCGAACGGGGCAACTCCACGGGACCGCCCAGCATCCAGTCATCCCCGAAATGCGAACGCGGGATGTAGGACGGCGGACGCCGTCGGGCATTGGCGCGGGCAGCAGCCACCGCCTTGGCCGCGGTTTTCACCGAAGCCGGCCTCAGGGTCGGCTTGGCAGATGCCGCGGATTTGGCCGGGGCGGCCGGCTTGGGGGCGGCACGCTTGGGGGTCTTGGCCGCTGGTCGCGGCTTCTTGACCACGGCGCGAGCGGGCTTGGCGGCCTTGCGCGGTGCGGCCGCCTTCGTCGGCTTCGACTTGGCGGTCTTGCGGGTCGTCTTCGCGGCCTTGCTTGCGGCCTTGGAGTTCCGTTTTGTCACCATTGCAGCTTCCTCATTGTTGTCGCAGCGCACACCCGACGCACGGGCTGTCCACGGGTGTGCTGGATCGTTCGAGACGGAGCCCCTGTTGCCGAATCGGCCTGTGCTAGAAGCTGCGTCCGTCCACTTTCTGGATGTCCAGATCGGCCGGTTCGACCCCTTGCAGGCAGCGGGCGTTCACCGCTGCCATGGGGTGTCCCGCCTGCTCGCCGTCCGCAAAGGGCGCGACGCCGCAGACCGAACAGAAGTGGTGGGCGATCTTGAGTTTGTTGAACCGGTACGTGCTCATGTCCGCCTCCGGCGTGGACAGCCGCAACTGCTCGCGCGGCACGAACCACAAAAGGTAACCCTTGGGCCGGCAATGGGAACAATTGCACTCCACCACGGTTCCGATATCGCCATCCACTTCAAAGGCGATGCGGCCGCAATGGCATCCACCACGCCAAGTCGTCATGCATCCAACCGCAGCGTCAGTCCGGCAATTATCGCATGAACCTGGCTTTCCCGCACGTGTATCCTGTTGATCCCCTTCCCGAAGCACTGGGTCTGTCCGCACCGTGCCAGTGGCCGCGCCCCCCCGGATCAAGTCAGGGGCAGGCTTGGGCCTTTGCCTGCGGGGCAAGGAAGAACGAGGAAGATGTATGTCGATACATCGACGAGTGATGACACGGCCACGCGGGCAAAGGGCCCCGATCCGAAGGGTTGCTCCGCAGCGGCCGCCAGACGGTGGTGCGCGCCTTGGCCATGGCACCACCACGGCGCTGCGGCGCGCACCTTGTCTGGCCACCGCTGCGGAAGCAACACGGCTCGCTTGGCACGGCGTGGACAGACCCTGATGCGCAGTTTCGACGATGAATGCGGTGGCCACTGGCAGGCCGCGCTGCTGGAAGCTTCGTTCGGCAACATATTGCTGATTTTCAGTCGTGTCGGCGGCGAAGGCGTCCTGCACAAGACGCTGGGGACCGCCAATTACCACGAGGCGGAACAATGGCTTGCCCGCTCCGACGATGCGGCGTTGCGCGCTTCGCTGGCCGAGGCCGAACCTTGGGGATGAATCGCAGGCGGAATGCGAGGCTCAGTGTCGCCTGCGGCGCGGCTCGTCCTTGCCCAAGCGCACCTGCAACATGCCGCCGGCATCTGCGCTGTGGCCGTTCAACGCTGCCACCGCCGCACGCGCCTCATGGCCTTCCATCTGGAGTTCGGCGAAGCCTTTGCATTCGCCGCTGAAAAGATCCTTGGCCATGCGCAGGCTGCGTACCTTGCCGTGGACTTCGAACAATTCGGTCAACGCGGGTTCGGTCATGCTGCGCGGCAGGCCGCGGACAGTGATCGTCAGCATTCCATACTCCTGAAAACAAAAACGCCGGGCGGAAGACTCCGCCCGGCGTCGGGATTACGCGGCGTTGATTACAGCGCCTGGACTTGCTCGGCCTGCAGGCCCTTCTGGCCCTTGGTCACCACGAAGCTGACCTTCTGGCCTTCCTGCAGCGACTTGAAACCGCTGCCTTCGATCGCGCGGAAATGCACGAACACGTCCTCGCCACCTTCCTGGCTGATGAAGCCGAAGCCCTTGGCGTCATTGAACCATTTCACGGTTCCGGTTTTACGATCCGACATGGATTACTCCTTGCAACATTGGGAATGCCGTCGCCACATTGGCGGCGGCTCGAACTGATTTGCAGGGGAGCAAGCGGGACATGACGATGGGCGAGATCGCGAGGATCAGGCACATCGGGCCACAATTTACCGTGACCCGGCAAACACAGTGCCGTGCATGATACATGCGATTCCGGAAAATGGCGAGTGATATTTGCCTCCCACTCAACGGGCGCGCAGGGAAAGCGCCAACCCGGTAAGCGAGCTCAGGAAAACGAGCCCCAGCAGGATGCGATAGCCCAGCAACCACCCGCTACGCGCTGCGCCGCGGGTCCCCAGTAAAAACAATGCGATGCCGAGGGCGAACAAAGCCGTAGCCGCCATCACCAAGCCAAAAGACCCGGCCAGGGTGCCCCCGATCACGCCAGCGTTCGCGAGGTTGAAGACCATCCACTCGCTGGCGACCCAGCCAGGCGACGGCGCGCGTTCCGACAACCACGCCTGCCCCGCCCCGAACACGATCTGGGCAACGCCCACGATCAGCACCAGGTAGGCCGACATCCATACCAGTGGCTGCACCGGACGATGCGCCACCACCGCGGCCACCAGCCCGCCTGCGATGATTGCGGCGACACCCAGCCATGCGAACGGACGAGCCGCGCGCCAGCGGGCGTTCGTTTCCGGCGTCAGCACCGCAGGCCGGCCGTCTCGCGGATACCGTCGACAACGGCGGGGTCGAGCCCGACGTTGTTGCGCTCCAACACTTGTTCAGCGCGATAGCTGGAACGCACCAAAGGTCCCGACACCACTTCCAGAAAGCCCATGCCCAGCGCCAGGCCGCGGTATTGCTGGAATTGTTCCGGCGTCACGAAGCGCTCGACCGGCAAGTGGTTCTGCGTGGGTCGCATGTACTGGCCCATCGTGACGACATCCACGTCGGCGGCGCGGATGTCGGACAGCGCGCGTTCGATCTCTTCGTCGGTTTCGCCGAGACCCAGCATCATGCTGGTCTTGGTGACGGTCTGCGGCGCGTAACCTTTGGCGAACTTGAGGATGTCGAGCGTCTGCCGGTAACCCGCACGCGCGTCGCGCACCGGATGGGTCAGGCGTTCGACCGTTTCGACGTTCTGCGCGTAAGTGGCCAGGCCGGCATCGAGAACAGTGGCGACGTGCAGGTGCCGACCCGCGAAATCCGGCGTCAAGGCTTCCACCGCCGTGTCAGGCGTGCGCCCGTGGATCGCGCGGATACAGGCCGCGTAGTGGCCGGCGCCGCCATCCGGAAGATCGTCACGATCGACCGAGGTCAACACCACGTACTTCAGGTTCATCAGCGCGACCGCGTCGGCAACGTTGGTCGGCTCCATCGGATCCAGCCAGCCGTGCGGATTGCCGGTCGACACCGAACAGAACTTGCAGGCGCGCGTGCACACCGAACCCATCAGCATCAGCGTGGCGGTGCCGCGCCCCCAGCACTCGGCGATGTTGGGACACTTGGATTCCGCACACACCGTCGACAGCTTGTGGGTGCGCACGATGTCGCGGATTTCCTCGTATTTCGCGCCGGCGGGCAGTTTCACGCGCAGCCACGGCGGCTTGCGCGCCGCATCCGGCATGCGACTCAACGGACTGGGACGGATGCCGTCCTTGACCGCGCGCGTGCCCTGCGGACTGGTGAACTTGCTGCCTGGCAGCGGAAGTAGCTTGTCGGCGGATTCACTCATGACATTCGTGCGAAGGAATGGACGCGCACCGCTGCGCTGAAGCGTTTCATTGTAATGCCGCCCGGACCATCACATGCCGAAATGCGGGTTGCGCAACTGCTGCAGGAAAAACGGAATTATCCGCGGCTCCATCAGCACCGTGAACACGATGCCGTAGGCCGCACCCCACATGTGCGCGCTGTGGTTGATGGAACTGCCGCCGCGATGATCCATCCAGATCGAGAAGCCCACGAACGCAACCGCGTACAGGATCGCCGGCACCGGAAAGAAGAACACGAAGATCATCGACCACGGCGACAACAGGATGAAGGCGAACAGCACCGCCGATACCGCGCCGGATGCGCCGAGGCTGCGATAGTTCGCGTTGCGCCGGTTCTGGATGTAGGTCGGCAGGATCGAAACCAGCAGGCCGCCGAGATAAAACCACAGGAACCCGAGCGGCCCGAGATGCCGCGCGTACAGCCATTCCATCGCGCGGCCGAAGAAGAACAGCGTGATCATGTTGAACAGCAGGTGCTGGAAATCCGCATGCACCAGCCCGTAGCTGAGCAGGCGCCAGTACTCGTGTTTCTTCTCGACCGCGGGCGGCCACAGCAGCAGTCGCTGCATCAGCTTGCCGTCCTTGAAGGCAATCCACGAGACGACGCAGGTGATGGCGATGATGGCGAGTGTAAGGATCATGTCGATTCGCTTTCGGGCTGAGTGGGCAATACCGGAATTTCACAAGTGAACTGGCGCAACACAGATGTAACTTTCGGCCACGTTTGGTGCTAGGCTGGACGGGTTTCCAGGGGTAACCCAGCAAGGAGGAGGACACACCATGCACGCACCGCACCGCGTCGGCTTGCCGCGCAGGACCGTGATACTAACGGCGGGCCTTCTGGCCGCCATCAGCGCCGCCGCCGCGATGGCGCCGGAACCGATCGTGGGACCACCGATCGCGATAGGCGAAACCGGTGCGGCCGTTGCCGATCCACTGGTATCGGCGCCGCCGGAAACGCCCTGTGTCGTCAAGCTCTACACCGCTGATTCCCCTACCGGCACGTTCGACGATTATGCCGCCCACCCGTTCGATTACGCGCCGCCATCCGGCTGCAAGGGTCCATGGAACAAGGTGGTTTTCAAGGCCGATTTCAACGTCAGCACCGGCCGTCAATACGACCGCACCGCCAGCGTGTGGGTCGGCGGCGTGAACCTGTATTTCGGCACCACCCAGGAACCGTCTGCATCGCGCAGTCCGAGTTGGCACGTGGAGCGCGACGTCACCAACCTGTCCGCGTTGCTGATGGTGTCGCATCCGGGCAACGCGGTGGTCTACAACATCTACAACAGCACCTACAACGGCTCGATCACCGGCAGCGCGGAACTGGACTTCTATCCGGCCACGCCGGAGTTTCCGGCGCCACGCGTGCCCGATCAGGTGTTATCGCTGGGCAACGATCCCGCCGGCAATGCCGTCTCGATCTACACCGACCAGACGCCGATGGCGCGCACCTTCACGCTGCCGACCAACGTCGATCGTGCCTATCTGGAAGTGACGGCGGAACCGCAATCGGGTGACGAGTTCTGGTACTCGTGCGGCCCGGACACCTACACCGATCTCACCGGATGCGGCGGCACCGCATTCCGCGAAGCGGAAGTCGCGATCGACGGCAAGCCCGCCGGCATCGTGCCGATCTCGGGCTGGGTGTACACGGGCGGCATCGACCCGTATCTCTGGCGGCCGATTCCCGGCGTGCAGACCTTGAACTTCGAACCGTACCGCGTCGACATCACGCCGTTCGCCGGTGTGCTCGACAACGGCCAGCCGCACACCATCTCGGTGAGCGTGGTGACCGGCGACCCGACCTTCCAGAACAACAGCCAGCGCTTCGATACCGCGGCGACGCTGCTGCTGTATCAGGATCATCACGCCACGCAACTCACCGGTGCGCTGACCCAGGATGCCGATTCCGGTGTGCATCCCGTTCAGACCAACACGGCCAATCCCGACGGCGTGCACTACGCCTTCGGCGTCACCTCGCGGCACAGCCTGGTGACGCGCGGCTATCTGGATACACCGAGCGGTCGCGCGTTCTCCAACTTCGTGCAGGATGTCCGCTTCAGCAACCAGCAACAGATCGTCAGCAGCGACACCGAGTACGAGCAGGCCATTACCCAGACCAGCACGGCACTGCAACGTTCCTTTGGACGTCCGCATGACGGTCCGGCGAATGCCACGACGAACTGGTCGTTCCCGCTGGACATGGACATCAAGGTGGAGGTCGCGTCGGACGGCAGCGAAACCCAGGCCACCACGGTCGCGCAGCAGTATTCGCGCCAGTACAGCGAAGCCGGTCCGGGCGGCCACTACGCGTCCACCCGCAACCAGTCCGACGACGCCGCCGACACGCTCGGCTTCGACGCAACCGGCAACTTCACGGGACCCACGGGCCAGCAAGGCACGCAGGACTATGCGTTCCACGACTCGCGCGGCGCGTGCTACAGCCGCACGGTCGCCGCCGTCGCGGGCGCGGTGACGCAGGTGGAAGACGGGATCGCGTGCCGCGGACGCGCACAGCAGCGGCATTGATGGGCAATGGCGGCGATGGTCTCCGCACCGCGGCGACCGTCGCCGTCGCGCAAGGTAGTATGCTGGAGTGCGCTCTGGGGGCATCCGGCGCCGGCGTGCCGCGTGTGTCGCCATGCAAAAATGCCCACTCAACCGTCCGAGGATTTCTTCATGTCGCCTTTCCGCCTTTCCCGCTGCCTGACCGCCGCGGTCGCGATTGCCGCGATCGGCGCAGCCCTGCCCGCATTTGCGGATTCAGCCGTAACGGTGACGTTTCAGCCGAACAATCCATGGACGCAGGAAATCGGCAAAGTCACGCGCATGGACGACGCGCAGGATTACACGGTTGCGATCGAGGCCGGCAAGACCTTCCAGATCAATCTGGTCACGCGCGATCCGAACGTGTTCTTCACGGTGAACAACGATACGCAGGACAAGAAGCTGGTCGACACCTATCAAACCGGTGCGACCACCTGGTCCACGTCCAACACGGACGCGGCGACCTACACGATCCACGTGTATGTCCAGCCGGAAGCCATGCAGCGCGGTGAGGTCGCGGACTACGCGTTGCAGATCGGTCAGTACGGACAATCGGACATGCGCGCGCCGACCACCACCGTCACCTTCGAGGAAAACAAGCCGTGGGTGCAGGCGGTGGGCACGCTCGATTCGCAGGCCACGTCGCGCGACTACGCGGTGGCGATCGCGGCCGGCCAGACGCTGGCCGTGAATCTCGTGACCCGCAATCCCAAGGTGTATTTCAAGGTCGAAAATCCGGGCAACGGCCAGACCCTGGTCGACAGCGCCACGAGCACCACCACCAATTGGACCCTGCCGGTCGACGCGGCGGCGAATTACACGATCAGCGTTTACGCCGATCCCGCGGCGGTCCCACCCGGCGCCAAGGCAGGCTACGCCTTGCAGATCGGCCATTATCCGCAGGGCAACACGCAGCCGGCGACCGCCGGCAGCGCCGCGGCTCCGCCCGCGGCCGCCGCATCCGCGGCCGCACCGACCGCACCGGCTGAAGCAGCCAGCGCGCACCACTGATTCGCGCACCCGACCACCCGAACGCGGCGCGACCGTGCCTTTCAGCACAGTCGCGTTCGCGCGCCGATCGCTAAAGTCGCACGGAAATCGATATTGAGGTTTCCGCGACGCAGGATGCGCCGCACGAGGGTCGATGCCGGAGGCATTGGCTCATCGAGCGAGGCCGGGCATTTGCCGGGCTCGCCGCGCTGACAAAATCCCGGATGGATGTATTCAGCGCTTCCATAACATCCATGGGGATCTGACGATGCACAAACCTCTTCTCGCGACGGTATTCGCCGTCGCTGCCTGCTTTGCCTGCATGGCTTCGCCACCGGCATGCGCCGACTCCGCCAAGGCCAAGACCGACAGCGGCGCGGACTTCCAGTTGCCGCCGCTGCCCGCCGCTGCGAGCAAGGCGCAGAGCATTTCCGTCGATGGACACACGCTCAACTACACCGTCTCGGTCGGCTGGCTGCCGGTGCGCGACGACAAGGGCAAGACCATCGCGCAGGTCGTCTACACCGCGTACACGGCGCCCGGCAAAAGCCGCCCGGTGACGTTCGCGTTCAACGGCGGTCCGGGCGCGGCTTCGGTATTCCTCAATTTCGGTGCGATCGGTCCGAAGATCGTGAAATTCGGCGTCAACGGCGATTCGCCGTCGGATCCCGCAAGGCTGCATGACAATTCGAGCACCTGGCTGCCGTTCACCGATCTGGTGTTCATCGATCCGGTCGGCACCGGCTACAGCCGCGCGCTGGTGGACGACAAGCAGGCCACCAAGGATTTCTATTCCACCGACGCCGACATCGCATACCTGTCGCGGATCGTCTACGACTGGCTGGTGAAGAACGGCAGGATGGATTCGCCGAAGTACATCACCGGCGAAAGCTACGGCGGCTTCCGCGGCCCGCGCATCACCTATTACCTGCAGACGCGCCTCGGTGTCGCGATGAACGGCATGGTGCTGCTGTCGCCGTACCTCGATCCGATGGCCTGGAGCGACGAGTTCGTTTCGCCGATGGCATGGATGACCACCCTGCCGTCGATCGCCGCCGCGCATCTGGAACGCGAAGGCAAGCTCGATGCCGCCAACATGGCGCCGATCATCGCCTACACCCGTGGCGAATACGCGCAAACGCTGATGAAGGGCCGCAGCGATCCCGCGGCTTACGACGCGATGATCAAAAAGGTCACCGAACTCACCGGCCTCGATCCGACATTCGTGAAGAATTCGGGCGGTCGCCTGGAAACACAGGCGTACCTGCGCGAGGTGTATCGCTCCCAGGGCAAGCTGGGCAGCCGCTACGATTCCAACTTCACCGCATGGGATCCGTTCCCGTATGCGCCGCACCAGCGCTCGGGCGATCCGATCTTGAACGGCATCATCGCCCCGACCACCACCGCGATGGTGCAATTCGTGACGCAAACCGTCGGCTGGAAATACGACGGGCGCTACAACACCCTGAGCTACGACGTGAACCGGTTGTGGCACGACGATGACGACGCGAACGACGGCTCGGTGAAACAGTTGCGCGAAGCCGTCGCCAACGATCCGAACCTGCGCGTGCTGATCGCGCATGGCTGGGATGACCTGTCGTGCCCGTTCATGGTGTCGGTGCTGGCGGTCGACCAGATGCCGGCGATGGGCGACCCGACCCGCGTCGAGGTCAAGGAATACCCGGGCGGGCACATGTTCTATGCGCGCGCCGCCAGCAACGCCGACTTCGTGAAGGACGTGCACGCACTGTTCGACAAGCAGGGCTGACGATTCCGGTCGCGAATGATGGCCCGCTCCTGCGAACCAGCGAGCGGGCCAACCTGCCCTTCTGGCTGCGAGCCCTGATTGCGCTACGCTGAAAGCGGGGTGCCCGATGGCGCCAGGCTGCCATCCACGGTCGCCTCGCTCGGGCCGATTCCTGCGCAGACCACGTTGCCGATCGCTTGCGGCCGCATCGAGCGCCTGTCGGGCAACCCTTCGAACTGACGACGAACAGCAGCGGCCATCGGGCCGGTCGCTGCCACGCCCGCGGAAAAATCCTGCGAGCGACGCGGTCTGACCGCGCCATTCACGGACGGTGAACCTGCACGCCTGCACTCGCCATGCGATGCCCGGTGTCACGCGCAACGATTGCGTACAGCGCCCGCGTGAATCGCACCGCGTCGCCGGCCGCGAGATGCGACCATTCCGGCAGCCAGAAGCCTTGCAGCTCCGGATGATCCTGGAAATGCACGCCGGGCGCGCCGGTCTTTGCCAGCAGTACGTCCCAGGTCTTCGCGCGCGGGAACGCCTTGTCCTCGAAGGCGAGATACTGGCCGGCACTCGGGGTGCGGACGAAGATCACTTCCACGTGGCGCTTGCGCAGTTTGGCAACCGCCTTCGCCGCACGCGCGACCTGTTCGTCCGCGGATTTGTGCAACTCCTGCAGCGTCGGCATGCCGGGACCGAGCGAAAAGTGCTGCGCCCAGATGCTCTGCGCCAGCGCGGCATAGGCCGGATCCTTTTCGAGCTTGTCCCAGATGTGGCTGGCACGATCCGGCGCCGTCACCACCATCAGCTTGCGCACGTCCTTGTGCGGATGCATGCCGGAACGCACCGGCCACCAGTCCTGCCGCTCGAGCACGGCGGGCAGCGCGTAATCCGGATCGTCGAATGCCAGGAAGGGCTCGACGAAATGCATCGACAGCCATTGTCCGACCCGCTGCGAAGGCGACTGCTTGTGGAAGTACCTGAGGACATCGGCGCGATAGCCGAAGCCGCTGAAGAAAATGTCCGGCGCAACGCCGACCAGCAGCCGGCCATTACGGAAATTCGGATCGTCCGCCAGATCCTCCAGCGCGAACATCGGCGAGGTGCCTTCCAGCGCAAGCTGGATCGGCCGCCGGCCGGAGAGCTTCTGCCACACCGGCAGTTGCAGATCGAACAGCATCCGCGAGGACCCGATCAGCACCGTCGCGCCATCGCCTTCGCCGTGGTCGATGCGGCGGCGCTGGGTGGACCACAGCGCATCACTGTTGGCGATGCTCGGCTCGACGCCGAAGCTGCGCCAGTGCCATTCCCATGCGCCCATCATCAGCAGGAACATCGCCAGCGCACCAAGCAAGATCGCGCCCCAGCGTCGTTCGGGGATGTCGCGTTCCGGCACCGGCTGCGCCTGGCCCGGGCGATCGGCCGCGGTCTGGCGCAGGCCGGGACGCAGCGCGATGCGCGCCTCGGCGCTCGCGGATCGTCCGACGGACAGATCAGCACTCGCCGATTCAGAACTGGAAATAGATGAATGCATTGCCGTTCCCTTGCGTGGCGATGACCGCGAACGCCATGACCGCCCACGTGCACGACAGCACCGCCGCCGGTGCGCGCGCCAACACCGATTCGAGCGTGCGATCGCGCATCAGCCAGTGCGTGATCACCAACCCCGTGATGATCGCGGCCACCATGACCAGCGACTCGGTGCCGAGCAACGGCACGGCTTTCTCGTTCGCGCCGGCCATGCCGCGCAGCATCGTCCACGCGCGCGAAAAGGTTTTGGCGCGGAAGAACACCCACGTCACGTTGACCAGCGCGTAGGTGATCAGGGCGAACGCGAGCAGCGTCCACGCGTTCGGGCGGAACCCGGCGAAGCGCTTGCGCAACCAGCGTTCGACGGAGAGATAGATGCCGTGCAACCCGCCCCAGGCGACGAAGGTCCAGCTCGCGCCATGCCACAGGCCGCCGAGCAGCATGGTGCCCATCAAGGCTGCGTAGGTTCGACGCGGACCGTGGCGATTGCCGCCCAGCGGGATGTACAGGTAATCGCGCAGCCACGACGACAACGTGATATGCCAGCGCCGCCAGAAATCCGAGAACCCGACCGCCGCATACGGAAACCGGAAGTTGTCCGGCATCGCGAAGCCCAGGCACATCGCCACGCCAATCGCAATGGTCGAATAACCGGCGAAGTCGCAAAAGATCTGGCCGCTGAAAGCCAGCGTACCCATCCACGCGTCCAGCGCACCGGGAATCTTGTCGGTGTCGAAAACTTTCTCGGCCGCGTGCGCGAGAAAGCCATCGGCCAGCACCACCTTGTTGAACATGCCGATGGTCATCAGCGCGAGGCCGAAGAACAGCTGTTGCCGCGTGGCCCGGCGCGGCCGTTCGAACTGCGGCACCAGTTCGGTCGGCCGCATGATCGGGCCAGCGACGAGGTGCGGGAAGAAGGTCACGAACAATGCGTAGTCGAGGAAATTGCGCGCCGGCAACGCGCGCCGCAGATACACATCCAGCGTGTACGACATCGTCGCGAACGTGTAGAACGAAATCCCCACCGGCAGCACGATGTCCGGCGCGGGCGCGTGGTACGCCACGCCCACCGACGCCAGCAGCGCGGTGAAATTTGCCAGCAGGAATCCGCCGTACTTGAAGTAGCCGAGCATGCCGAGGTTGGCGACCACCGACAGCAGCATCCAGGCGCGCCTTGCCGCCGGTCGCTGCGCCTTGACCAATCCTTGTGCTGCGTACCAGTCCACCACCGTCGAGATCCAGAGCAGGATCACGAACGGCGGATTCCACGCGGAATAAAAAAGGTAGCTCGCGACCAGCAGGTTGACCTTGCGGACTTTCCACGCGAGCGGCAGCGAATGGATCGCCAGCACGATCGCGAAGAACGCGATGAACGTCAGCGAGTTGAAGACCACGCAGGCCTCCCCGGCCCGGAGCCGAACTCGGCTCCGAAGGCGGCGGGAGTATGTCACAACCGGCAGGCCGCGCCAGTGCCGTGCCGGGCGACCGACCAGCGCATCGTGGAGGGCGGTGTCGCGGCCACGTGAACCCGCTACCGTGGCACGATGCTCGGTGTCCAGCGCCCCCCGTGCGACGAAGGCGTCATCCGCAGCCGGCCGCGAGCCGCACCGCCGCGCCGTGCGCATCCGGGACGCGCGCTGGCGGCCAGCGTGCTCGGGTCCAGCATCGCCTTCATCGACGGTTCGGTGGTCAACGTCGCCCTGCCTACGCTGCAGCGCGAGATGGCTGCCGGACTCGCGGCGATGCAATGGGTGGTCAACGCCTACCTGTTGATGCTCGGCGCGCTGGTGCTGGTGGGCGGCGTACTCGGCGATCGTCTCGGCCAGCGCATGGTATTCACGTGGGGCCTCGTCGTGTTCACGCTGGCCTCGGTGGTCTGCGGTCTGGCGCCGAACGCCGGCGTGCTGATCGCGGCACGCGCGGTGCAGGGTATCGGCGCAGCGCTGCTGGTGCCGAGCAGCCTGGCCATCATCGCCGCCGTGTACCCGGAAGCGGAGCGCGGCAAGGCGATCGGCATCTGGGCCGCGGCGGGTGCGATCACCACCGCAATCGGCCCGGTGCTGGGCGGCTGGCTGGTCGACGCGGTGTCTTGGCGCGCCATCTTCTTCATCAATGTGCCGCTGGCGATCGCTGCCGTGATGCTGGCGCACAGCGCCGTGCCGAACCAGCACAACGGGGGCGCCGAACGCCTCGATTGGCTGGGCGCGCTATTGGCCATCGCCGGGCTGGCACTGCTGACCTGGGCGCTGATCGCGTGGCCCGACCGCACTTCGGACACCATCATGATCGACGTCGCGCTGGTACTCGGCGTCCTCGCGCTGGCCGCCTTCGTGATGGTCGAGGCACGCAGTCATGCGCCGATGGTGCCGCTCGAACTGTTTCGTTCGCGCGATTTTTTCGGCGCCAACCTGGTCACGCTGCTGCTGTACTTCGCGCTGGGCGGTGCGCTGTTCTTCCTGCCGTTCAACCTGATCCGCGCGCACGGCTATTCGGCGACGGCGGCCGGTGCCAGCCTGCTGCCGTTTTCGATCCTCATGGGCACCCTGTCTCCGACTGCCGGCGCGCTGGCCACTCGCTTCGGCACGCGCCTGGTATTGACCGTGGGCCCCGCGCTGGCGGCACTCGGCCTGGCATTGCTGGCCATGGGTGCCGCCACGGCGGATTACTGGCGCGGCACGTTTCCGGCGATTGCCGTGCTTGGCTTGGGCATGACCATCGCGGTGGCGCCGCTGACATCGACCGTGATGGGCTCCGTACCCGCCGCCCAGGCCGGCGTCGCGTCGGGAATCAACAACGCCGTCGCGCGCATGGCCAGCCTGCTCGCGGTGGCGGTGCTGGGCTTGCTGTTTCGCGCCCAGGCCGATGCGACGATGCCGGCCGGAACGATCGCCGGCTTCCGCGCCGTGGCGGCAGGCGCCGCAGCTTGCGCACTCGCAGCGGCGGTGTGCGCACTGGCGATCATCCGTCCGCCGCCGCACGCAAAAACCGGCGCATCCCGGCGAACCGGACACGTCACATAAAGCCTGAAGCGGGAACCGCTCACCCGCGCACCGCACGCGGGTGAGCGCATCGAAACATCACATCGCCGGTTTCTTGAAGCGATAGATGAACTGGCTGGTGTGGCCGCGGATCGACGGGTCGAAAACCTTGACGTCGAGCGGGTCCTTGGGATTGACCAGCGCGTCGCTGGAACCGTCGAACACGAAGCCGGCCGACTCGACTTCCTGCTTCACCACTTCGGGATCGATCCGGTGCAGCGTGTTGGTGTCGCTGATGCCGGAACCCGCCGGCGCGATGTGGTCGATCACGATGAACACCCCGCCAGGCTTCAGCGCGTCGAACACTTCCTTGTCGAACTTCTTCATGTCCACCGGACCCATGAACGGATCGTGGTAGTCGTGATAGTTCTGCGAGGTAAACACGACGTCCACCTTCTGCGGCACGCTCAACATCGCCGCCGGCTGCTTCAGCAGGCTCACGTTCTTGTAGGTGCCCTTCACCAGACCCTGCCAGTTCGCGAAACTCTTGGCCGAATACTTCGCCGTCTCGTCGGGCCACACCGTGTAGACGTGGCCGTTCGGACCGACGATCCGGCTGAACACGCGCGTCCAGTACCCCGAGCCCGGATCGAGCTCCAGCACCTTGTCACCGGGCTTCACGCCGGTGAACGTCATCACCGTCGCGATCTCGCGACGCGAATCGTCTTTCTTGTCGACGGCGCGCGCCGGATCATCGATGGCCTTGGTGACGTAGGCGGGAACGTTGACCGCCTGCGTGGCGGGCATGGACGATGACGCACTGGATTGCGCGTTCGCCGCAAGCGGCAGTGCCAGCGCGGCAAGCAACACGACACTCGGATTTCGCATCACGTTCTCCTTTCAGGGCGGGCCAGCCATTGTGCACCGAAAACCGCGGAAGTGGCACGGCGGCGACCCCGGAAGTGGCGCGATGGAAAACGCCGCGCCCGACAAGGACGCACGTTGCACGCGTGCAGCAGGTCAATCTGCCACGACGTCATCGGCAGGGGCAAGATCGAAAAGCGGCGGCACAGCGAATAACATGAACATGAAGCGGGATGATGCCACTTGGTCTTGCACGATGAAGGCGCGCGCTGCCGTGGCGCGAATCGTGATCGACTGCGCAACCGGACACACGTGTTACGCCAGCCGTCAAGCGGGCGTCGACGATTCCCCGCCGCGACGCCCCTGCAACCAGTCCATCGCCCGCGTCTCGTCGAGGAAACCGCGGAATGCGAGGCCATGATTCAACGCGACATTGGTGCCGAAATTGTCGGGATCGACGAACTCCGGCCGGATCACCAGCGCGAGGCGGACCGCGCCGCGTCCGGCGACCGCCCATTCGGTCATGATCCGATGGCGCTCCGCCAAGGTCGGCGGCCCGGACGCAATGGCGGTGATGTCGACCAGCAGTTTGCCCATGCCGGCTTGCTTGGCGCGCTGGATGACTTGCTGGACCAGCGACACGCTCTGGCCCAGCCCCTCGCTTCCCTCGAGGCGGAAGATGGCAACGTCTTCGATCACTTCGTAAGACGCATTACCCATGGAGCTTCTGCCGGCGCACGCGAGAGCCGCGGCGCGGATGTTAGCACCGGGGCTGCGCCGCGAAAGTGATGGAAGCGGCACCGCGCGACGGGTGATCAGGCGGCCACCACGAACCGGTTGCGCCCGGCCAGCTTCGCGCCATAAAGCGCCGCGTCGGCCTGTTCAATCCATGCCCGTGCGGTGCCCAAGCCGGCCGGACCGCGCGCAAGACCGATGCTCAATGTGCAACGCAATCCCGGTGCCTGCTCGATCTTCAGCTCCGCGACGCCCGACCGGATGCGATCCGCCACCACCTCGGCAACGGCCACGTCGGTTCCGCACAGCACGGCGCCGAACTCGTCGCCGCCGTAGCGTCCGGCAAGGTCGCCCTGGCGCAGGCCAGCGCGAATGATTTCGCCCACCTGCCGAATCACTTCATCGCCGATCGTGTGGCCGAACTGATCGTTGATGCGCTTGAAGCGGTCGATGTCGATCAGCAGCATCACCGCGCTGTCGCAGCAGTGTCGCGACAAGGCGTCGTTCACTGCCTCTTCCCAATGGCGGCGATTCAGCAACCCGCTGAGGCAGTCGATGCTGCCCAGCCGGAGCAACTGGCGATTCTGCGATCGCACCCGCCGCGACAACCGGTGCGTCAGAAAGCCGAGCGTCACCGGAAACACCATCAGCAACGGCAGCGAGGCGATGATTTCCGCCATGTCGGTAGTCGGCGCGAACGCCATTCCGTTCGCCACCGCGGCCACGGCGCATGCGAGCACCAGCATCGCCATGCCGCGCGCGAGAAACGGGAAGCCATCGATCGCGATCAGCGCGATCGCGTACATCGTCATCAGCAAGGCGCTCGGCAGCAGGTTGAACTGCATCAGCGCGATCCACACGCCACCCATCGCGGCGTCGCACAGGAAGAAGCGCCGATCCTCGGCGATCGAATCGTTGCTCCGGCACAGGATCAGCCAGGCGACATGCGGCCACACCAGCGCGTGCAATACCAGCAGCGCCCACATCTGTGCCGGCACGCCATGCCGATACAAGACCATGCCCACCGTGACGCCACCGAGTCCCAACCCCAGCGTACGCAAGCTGCGCGAGCGGGCAAGCAAGCGCCGGACTTCGGCGGGCGTCTTGATTTCGATGCTTGGCAATACGTCGATGGACATGGGACGTGACACCTGCATGGTTTCAGGTTCCATTTGAGCAAGAGCGGTGCCATGCCCATGTCCACACCGACGTCCGTCACGGATTTTCACCGAATCGGCGGCCGGAGCGTGACGCACTGCGCACGTGGAAACACAAGTTCACGCCGCTGGCGCGCGACGCTCAGGCTTTCAGGCGCCAACCCGTCCGGAAAATCCACCACACGCCGGCGAGACACAACGCCAGGAAGACCAGCGTCGCGACCACGCTGATGCCGACGTTCACGTCCGCGAGTCCGTAAAAACTCCAGCGGAAACCGGAGATCAGATACACCACCGGATTGAACAGCGTCACCTTCTGCCAGAACGGCGGCAGCATGTGGATCGAATAGAAACTGCCGCCGAGGAAGGTCAACGGCGTGATGATCATCAACGGCACCACCTGCAATTTCTCGAAGTTGTCTGCCCATATGCCGATGATGAAACCGAACAGGCTGAAGGTCACCGTGGTCATCACCAGGAACAGCACCATCACCGCCGGATGCGCGATCGAATACGGCACGAACAATCTTGCAGTGCCGAGGATGATCAGGCCCACGACGATGGCCTTGGTCGCGGCCGCGCCGACGTAGCCGGTGATGATTTCGAGATACGACAGCGGCGCCGAATGCACCTCGTAGATCGTGCCCACGAACTTCGGGAAGTAGATGCCGAACGAGGCGTTCGACACGCTTTGCATCAGCAGCGACAGCATCACCAATCCCGGAATGATGAAAGCCGCGTAGCTGACGCCCTCGATGCTGGTGATGCGCGAGCCGATCGCCGAACCGAACACCACGAAGTACAAGGATGTCGACACCACCGGCGACAGCACGCTTTGCATCAGCGTGCGCCCGGTGCGCGCCATCTCGAACTTGTAGATCGCGCGGATGCCATGGATGTTCATGCGTCCTCCTTCACCAGTTCGACGAAGATCTGCTCCAGCGTGTCCTGGCGCGTGCTCAGGTCCTTGAAACCGATGCCGGCGGCAGCCAGATCGCGCAGCAGCGCGGTGATGCCGGTGCGCTCGCTTTGGGTGTCGTAGGTGTAAGTGATCTCGTCGCGCTTGCCGTTGAGTTCCAAGCCGTAGTCGGTCAACGATTCGGGCACCGACGCCATCGGTTCGTGCAGCTGCAACCGCAACTGCTTCTTGCCGAGCTTCTGCATCAGCGCGGTCTTGTCCTCGACCACGATCAGCTCACCCTTGTTGATCACGCCCACGCGATCGGCCATGTCCTCGGCCTCTTCAATGTAGTGCGTGGTCAGGATGATCGTGACGCCCGACTCGCGCAGCCGCCGCACCATCGCCCACATGTCGCGGCGCAATTCGACATCGACGCCGGCGGTCGGCTCATCAAGGAACAGGACTGTCGGCTGGTGCGACAACGCTTTCGCGATCATCACGCGTCGCTTCATGCCACCCGACAACATCAGGATCTTGGCGTCGCGCTTGTCCCACAGCGACAGATCCTTCAACAACTGTTCGAGATAGGCGTCGTCCGGCGCCTTGCCGAACAGGCCGCGGCTGAAGCGCACGGTATTCCACACCGTCTCGAACGCGTCGGTCTTCAGTTCCTGCGGCACCAGTCCGATGATCGTGCGGGTCTTGCGCCAGTCGCGGATGATGTCGTGGCCGCTCACCGTCACGGTGCCCTGCCCCGGATTGACGATGCCGCAGATGATGCTGATCAGCGTGGTCTTGCCGGCACCGTTCGGGCCCAGCAGCGCGAAGATCTCGCCGCGGTGCACCGTCAGGTCGATGCCCTTCAGCGCCTTGAAGCCGCCTTCGTAAGTCTTGTCGAGGCCGCGTACCTCGATCACCGCATCGGTCGTCGCGTCGCGTGCCGTGGAATCACTCTGCATGGGCATGGCCATAAATGAACCGGCGGGTATTGTATTTATGTTGCGCGGCCCGGCACAACCCACCGGCACGATCTCATCACCCCACCCAACCGGTGGCGTATATCAGCAGAAATTGTCGTCATTCCGGGGCGCCTGCGGCATCATCGCAGGCGAACCCGGAACCCATGTTGACGTCTGACAGACGGTCTTGCAGTGCGCGATGTCGGGTTCGGCGTCGGTGATGTGCACGTGCGCGTCGATCAAACCCGGAATCACGTATTTCCTGCTCAGGTCGCGTACTTCGGCATCTTTAGGCACCGGCTGGCTGCCGTCCGGATACACCGCCACGATGCGCTTGCCCTCGATCACGATGGTCATGTCGCGCTGGACCGGCAAGCCGGTGCCGTCGATCAGTCCGGCATGGGCCAGCAGCAGCGGTTTCGGAGCAGCGGCAAGCGCCGGCGTCGCGAACAGGCACAACAGCAGCGGCAGGATGCATTTCACGGAATTCCCCGAATGATGCGGCAAGGGTAAACGGAACCCGTTCCTGGCGATGTTCCGACTTGCGCAACCAAAGGGTTGCACATCGTCCAGGTCCGTCCTAACATGCAACTTCACGGTTGCATGGAAGGAGACCCGATGAGCGCCAGCACCGACCGCATCGAAAAACAGGTTCTGCTGAAGGCACCCCGCGAACGCGTGTGGCACGCGCTCAGCGAAGCGGATCAGTTCGGCATCTGGTTCGGCGTCCGCTTCGATGGACCGTTCGTCGCCGGCGAGAAGCTGACCGGCCATATCGTCCCCACGCAGGTGGACGAAAACGTGGCCGCGATGCAGAAACCCTACGAGGGCACGCCGTTCGCGTGGCGGGTCGAAACGATCGAACCGATGCAGCGCATCGCGTTTCGCTGGCATCCCTACGGGGTGGAAAAGGGCGTGGACTACGAAAGCGAACCGATGACGCTGATCGTGTTCGAACTGCACGACGCGCCCGATGGCATCCTGTTGACGGTCACCGAGTCGGGTTTCGACAAGCTGCCGCCGGAGCGCCGCGCGAAAGCGTTCGCGGCCAACGAGGGCGGCTGGACGCACCAGATGAAACTGATCGAGCAGTACCTCGCCCGGTTCTGACGCGATGCCATGCGCAAATCACGCACGCCCGTCCTCCAGAAAAGCGCGCCGGTGTTCGCTGCATTGGGCGATCCCACGCGGCTGAAATTGATCGTTGCGATTTGCGCAGGCGGTGCGTTATCGATCGCGCAGCTCACGGCCGGCACCGCGATCACCCGGCAGGCCGTCACCAAGCACCTGGAAGTGCTGGCCGACGCGGGCCTCGTGCACGACGTTCGCCAAGGTCGCGAACGCTTGTGGGAACTGCAGCCTTCGCGCATCGATGAGGCGCGCCGCGCGCTGGATGCGATCGCGGCGCAATGGGACCGGGCGTTGCAGCGGCTGAAAGCGTTCGTGGAACGATGATGCCGGGGAAACTTTCTTATTGCTCGTCATTCCGGCGCAAGCCGGACTACGTTTGCAGGATTGCAAACGCGAACGCCGGAGGCGGCCCGCGGGATGAGCTACATGGATGGCGAGCAATGCCGGGATGACGACGAAAACCGAAGTGGCGTCACCGCAGCTGGCTGTCCTTGCTGCCCCTGCGGTTGTAACCGCTGAACACGTTTTCCTCGCGGTCGCGTTCGGCCTGGCACTTCACGCACAGACGCACACCCGGCACGGCCTTGCGCCGCGCCTCGGGGATGGGCGCCTCGCACTCCTCGCAGTGGGTCCGGCCCGGGCCCTTCTGCTGCTTGCTGCGTGCGCGCGCCACCGCGTCGGCGACCGTCGCGTCGATCTGTTCCTGTACCGCGTCGTCGTTGACAAAACCCTTGGCCATGCCTGCAACGTAAGGCCGAAGATGCTGCGGCGCAAGGCTCGCGCCGGGTGCTATTCAGCGACAGGAGCGGTCGCGACGCAGTCGCGACCCTCGCCCTTGGCCGCATACAAGGCACGATCCGCCGCGGTAATCAACGCCTGCGGCGACGTCTCCGCGGAAGGGCGCGGCGCTGACGCCAATGCTGACGGTCACATAAGGTCCGAGCGGCGATGCCGGATGCGGCATCTGCCGCTCGCGCACGCTGGCGCACAATCGTCCGGCCACGCGCGCCGCGTCGTCCAGCGGGCATCCGGGCAGCAGCACCGCCAGTTCCTCACCGCCGTAGCGTGCCACCAGATCGCTGTCGCCGCGCACCTTGCCGTCGCACAATTTCGCAATGTCGCGCAGGCATTCGTCGCCCCGAAGATGGCCCAGCGCGTCATTCAGCGCCTTGAAGCAGTCCACGTCCACCATCAGCAGCGCCAGCGGAATACCGGTCTCCGCACAGCGCTGCCACGCCTCCACGATCCGCAGGCGAAGCAGCGGCGGTTCGCGATGCCGGTCAATCCGTCGCTCATCGAAAGTTCGCGCAGCCTGCGGTTGGCGGTTTCCAGTTCGCGCAGCAGACGGGCCGCGTGGATCGCGCCCGCGATCTGCTCGGCAACCGCGTCGAACACCTTGCGAACCTCGGGCGTGAAGAAATCCTCGCGCGTGCTTTCGAGATTCAGCACGCCGTGCAGCCGGTCGCGATGCCGGATGGGCACGAGGTACTCCGAACACACATCGTTGTTGCCGGGCACGTAATCCGGATCGTCGCGCAAGTTGGTGATCAACTGGCTCCGGCCCGTACGCGCGCAGCGGCCCGCGGCGCCCAGATCGACCGGCCACGGCATGCCGCCGGGCAGTTCCAGCTCGATCCGGCCCGCCCACACTTCCTGGACGAAATGGGTGCGTTCTTCGTTGAGCAGAATGATGCTGGCGATCGTGACCGGCAGGCGGCGGGTGATGCAATCCACGATCGCGCGCATCATCGCTTCCAGCGTGTCGCCCTGCAGCGCCTCGTGCGATACCTGCGCCAGGATTTCTGTCAGCATCGCGCGCCGGCCGAACGCGTCGCGTTCGTCCCACAGCGGATGCTGGCTGCGGATGTCGGCCGGTTGGGCCTTGGAATGCGCCATCACGATGCCCTCGCGCCGCCAGCGTATCGGGAGCGGCCGCGGCGATGTCGATTCCGGACCGGGCCATTCGTCGCCTCCATGAACCCGTTGACCGGATATGACCATGAAACTCTACGGCCATCCCTTTTCGTCCTACACCCAGAAGGCGCTGACCGCGCTGTACGAAAACGACACGCCGTTCGAATTCCTGAACCTGTCGCCGGAAAATCCCGAGGTGTACGTCGAGTTCGCGCAGCGCTGGCCGATCCGGAAATTCCCGCTGCTGGTGGACGGCGACCGGCAGGTGATGGAGGCCACCAGCATCATCGAATACCTCGATGTCCACCATCCGGGATCGGCGCGATTGATTCCCGCCGACGCCGACGCGGCCGTCGACGTCCGCATGCTCGACCGCTTCTTCGACAATTACGTTTCGACCCCACAGCAGCGGATCGTGTACAACCAGTTGCGCCCGGAAACCAATCGCGATCCTTACGGCGTCAACGAGGCACGCGCGGCCCTCGAAACCGCCTACACATGGCTCGATCAACGCATGGCAGGACGCGAATGGGCCGCGGGCGACACCTTCACGCTGGCCGATTGCGCCGCCGCGCCGGCGCTGTTCTACGCCGACTGGACGCACGCGATCGGCGAGCAATTCCTCAACGTACACGCCTATCGCGCACGGCTGCTGCAACGGCCGTCGTTCGCGCGCTGCGTCGAGGGCGGCCGGCCGTATCGACCGCTGTTTCCGCTGGGCGCACCCGACCGCGATTGATGCGGTCGTCCCCGTTACCAAAAAGAAGGAGCATCCCATGAACCCGCTCGTTCCCGCCGCCGAACTCGCCGCGCGCAACACCCTGCGCTTTCCCAACGAAAGCACCGACTATCGGCGCGCGCGGCAGGCATTGCTCACCGAAGAAATCGAACTGCGGCGCCATATCGAACGTGTCGCCGAACAACGCCGCGCGCTGCCGCCGGGCGGCGAAGTCACGGGCGACTATCGTTTCGTCGGCGAACAGGGCGAAATCGATCTCGCCGGTCTGTTCGGTGACAAGCAGACGCTGGTGACCTACAGCTGGATGTTCGGTCCGCAACGCGAACGGCCCTGCCCCATGTGCACCTCGTTGCTGGGTGCATGGGACGGCGAGGCGCGCGACGTCGAACAGAACGCGGCGCTGGCGGTCATCGCGCGCTCGCCGATCGAGCGGCTGACGGCATTCAAGCGCGAACGCGGCTGGCGCCATCTGAAAATCCATTCGGACGCCAACGGCAACTTCAGCCGCGACTACTTCGCCATCGCGCCCGACGGCAGCGACATCCCCGCCTTCAACGTGTTCACCCGCCGCGACGGCGTGATCCGCCATTTCTGGAGCGGCGAAACGGGTTCCGAGAGCGCGGACCCCGGCCAGGATCCGCGCGGCGCGCCCGACCTGATGCCACTGTGGACCATCCTCGACAGTACGCCGGAAGGTCGGCATCCGACCTGGTATCCGAAGCTCGAGTACGGCGAATAGGCGCCCGGTTTGAGTGCACCGGCGCGGCATGGCACGATCACTCGATGGACGAACGCCCCGCCACCGCACATACCCTTCGCGACCTCGCACTGCGTTGCGTGCGCGACCACATCGACCGCGACCTGCTGCGATTGCAGGAACGGCGCTGAGTTTCGCCATCATTCCCCGGACAGGAAATCAATCCATGGCACCGAAGAAGACTACCAAGACAAGCAAGTCATCGGGCTTCACCGCCGAAGAACGCGCGGCGATGAAGGAACGCGCGCAGGAGTTGAAGAGCGCCAAGCGCGGCGCCGATGGCGAGAAGGACGTGCTGGCGGCCATCGCCAAGACGCAGGACTCCGAGCGCAAGTTGTGCGAAAAACTGCACAAGGTGATCCGGGATGCCGCGCCGCAGCTGCTGCCGAAAACGTGGTACGGCATGCCCGCCTACGCCAACGCCGACGAGAAAGTCGTTGTATTCTTCAAGCCCGCATCCAAGTTCAAGGATCGCTACCTGACCCTCGGCTTCAATGACGCCGCGAAACTCGACGACGGCGCGATGTGGCCGACGTCGTACGCCGTCGTCAAGCTGACCTCTGCCGAAGAAAAGCAGATCGCGGCGCTGGTGAAGAAAGCGGCTGGTTAGCAGCCCCACCGCCCTCTCTTCTTCGTGGCGAAAACGTTTTTCTCATCATCGCGGTGAAAACTTGTTCCCGGCAAAGATTTTATTCGTCATCCCGGCGAAAGCCGGGACCCAGTGACTTTCGTGCAACGCACAAGCGCCAAGTCGCTGGATAACGCGCCGCATCCTGCGGCTTGCCCTTCGGGCCATCGGCTGCGCCGATGTTCGCTCCGGCATCCTGCCTACGCAGTCCGGATATCGCTGCGCGACTGCGTTTGCAGGATTGCAAACGCGAACGCCGAAGGCGGCGCGTAGCGCGAGCGCCATGGATGGCGCGAGTAGTCCGGGATGACGAGCGAAAGAAACTCTCGTGGGAGTTTGTCGGAAACCGTCACCCTGCCGGCGAGGCTGCCGCAGCAAAAACCGCCCACTGGGCATCGAAAGCCCGCTTGTACGCGGGCCGCGCCTCGCCGCGCGCGACAAAAGCCGCCAATGCCGGAAATTCATCCAGCATCCCCGACGGCTTCAGCCGCTGCAGTGCGTGCACCATCATCAGATCACCGGCGGAGAAATCTCCATCCAGCCAATCGGCATCGCCGAGCCGCGCGGAAAGCTGTTGCAGCCGGTACCGGATGCGATCCTTGACGAGCGGCAGACGCTCCGCGGCCCAGGGCTTGTCACCCTCGACGATCCTGACAATCACGAGTTCCAGGATCGGCGGTTCCACCGTGTTGAGCGCGGCGAACATCCAGGCGATCGCGCGCGCCCGCGCATTTGCGTCGTGCGGCAGCAAGCCGGCATGCTGCTCCGCAAGATGCAATACGATCGCGCCCGACTCGAACAGCGCGAGATCGCCCTCTTCATAAGTCGGAACCTGCCCGAACGGATGCAGCGCAAGATGCGCGGGTTGCTTCATCGCTCCGAACGAAACCAGGCGGACGTCGTAAGGCTGCCCGACCTCTTCAAGCGCCCAGCGAACGCGCATGTCGCGCGCCAGCCCCTGGCCGCGATCGGGCGACTGTTCAAAGGCGGTAATGGTGGGGGTCATCGGAAGGCTCCAAGTGATGGAATGACACTGTCGAAAGCCAGGTGAGCGTCTAGCAATGCTCGTCGACCTGCCGCAGCTCGCATTCGACTTCCCACTCGTCGCCATGCACGTCCAGGAAGCGCTTCGTCAGTTGCAATGCGTGCTCCATCGAATCGGCTTTCAGTAACGCATAACCGCCGATGACTTCCTTGGATTCAGTGAACGGCCCATCCGACACCGTCTGCTTGCCGTAGGACAAGCGCATGCGTTTGCCTTCGGAGGTTGGCCGCAACCCGGCCGTACCCAGCAGAGTTCCGTCCGCGGTCATCTCGGTGATCAATCGACCCATGTCGGCCATCAGCTTTTCGCTGGGCTTCTGGCCGGTGCTCTCGGCGACCCGGATCAGGGAAAGGAATCGCATCGTCGTGTCTCCTCGTTGGCGGACGGGCCGCGGCCAGTGGATGCCGGCAGCACCGCACTCCCGCTACGGCGACGAACAACCAATCACCGATTCGACAACGCCCGCACCACCTTTGCTCGTCATTCCGGCACAAGCCGGCGCCCATTTTCCTCTCACACCAGAGTCAAGATGGACCCGGGCTTGCGCCGGGACGACGGCGGTGTCGGGTCCAGTCGGCCAAGGGGAGGTCATCGTAGATGGTTGCGGCAGCTCGACCAGAGGGCTAATGCGATGATGAACCCTGCTGCGCCTCGAAGGCCTTCCGGGTCGCGGGGTCGAGTGCCTCGATCTGCCGCCTCGACCGCATGACCGCACGTTGCCCTTCCGGCAACTGGCAATCGCGGGAAACGGCGTCCGCGCCCTCGGAAGTCATAGCTGTCACGTCCTGCACATTCACCACCACGCCCATCGTGTCGCCCAACGGCGCAAGCGCATCGCAAGCACGATCGACCATGGCCATGTTGCGGTACTGCGCGCCGCTAACCATCACCAGAAGATTATCGTGGTCGATCCACACCACCGAGCGCACCCCCGTCAGCGGTTGAACCGCCGCGCGTGCCGCTTCGCGATTGATGGGCCGCGATGCATCGGGAATGTGCGCGTCGTGCAAAATATCCTTGGTCATGCCCTGGATATTCTGCTGGACGGCCTTCTGGTCACCCAGCAATGCGCCGGCGCGAACGCCAGCCACGCGGCCCGCCACCGACAGCGGCGTCACTTGGGGCGCCTGCCTTGCCTGTTCGCGCGACGTGGCGTCGCTGGTTTGCGGCTGGCAACCCGCCAACGCGAACGCGACCGAAACGCACGTGGCCGCGATCCACCGTTCAAAATTCCGCATGTCCGTCTCCCCTGTCGCGGTATCTGGAGGATAGTCGCCCAACCAGCCCATGGCCGGACTGCTGCTGCGCCTGGCCGGCCCATCTGCGCGAAAACTTCAGCACGCGATCGTTCATTGGTTCCAGTCGAGCGGCATCGGTGCTCCCGGGACGCAGGACCACTCGACGCCCGGCAAGACCGCTTTTCTCGTCGTCATCCCGGGGCCGCCCGCGCGGTGTGCGGGCGGAACCCGGAATCGGTTTCGTCCGAGGCGCCCGGTCTGCTCAGGTAACACCAGAGAAGCACCGCACAATTCCGTGTACCGGCACGATTTTCTGTTCATTTTTCCATTCCCCTCCGGCCGGTTTGGCGGTACGCTCGGGCCTCCCTGACCAAACCGGAGCCCTGTCATGGCCCTGTGGAAAGAACCCGCAAGATCCCCGTCATCCCCACTGCCGAACCCACCCGACGTGGCGCGCTTCGACATGCCCGAGCCGGTTGAACAACCCGCGCCCGCTGCGAAAGCTCCGAGTTTCAATGCCGAGCCCGCGCCGGTGTCGGCGAAGTCGGCATCCGAATCGCACATCGCGCCCGACCTCGTGATCGAAGGCAAGATCGAGGGCGCCGGCCATGTGCGCATCGCCGGCCGCTTCAAGGGCGACATCAACGTGCGCGGCGACCTCACCATCGAACATGGCGCCAAGGTCAACGGCAGCGTGCGCGCGGAACGCGTGACGATCGCCGGCGAATTGACCGGCAATGTCGAAACCGCAGCGCACGTGGAATTGCTGCAGACCGGCGCCCTGACGGGCGACGTGAAATCCACCACCTTCAGCGTGGCCAAGGGTTCGCGCATGCGCGGCCAAGCCGAGTTCGGCTGGGACGACAAGGGCGGCTCGCCGGACGCGCACAAGGCCAACGGTCACGTCAACGGCAACGGTAAATGACTCCGCCGCAGGCGGGTGCGGCGGGCGCCACGCGCACCTGCCCGCACTGCCGCGAGACGATCCTGGAAAGCTCGCAGGTTTGTCCTGCCTGCAACCACAAGCTGCGTTACGGCGGGCCGGCGGGTGATCTGGCCGCGCCGGCCACGCTGACGCCGCTGCGCGTCGAAGGCAGTTTCCGGAATCCGACCGACGCTGGCGCGTGGGAATACTCGATGGTGCTGACGATCCGCAACGAGCGCGGCGAGGAAATCGCGCGGCGCCTGGTCGGCGTCGGTGCGATGCAGCCCGGCGAACAGCGCACGTTTGCCGTGAGCGTGGAGATGAATCCCGCCAGCGGCAAGCGCACGCGGCATTAGGCAGCTTTGATCTTCGCTCGTCATCCCGGAATCGCGAAGCGATATCCGGGACCCAGCGACTTTGGATTTCTGCATTGTCCGAAAGTCGCTGGGTCCCGGCTTTCGCCGGGATGACGAATGGTTTCGGACAGTGTCCGAGCCACTTCGCCGCGTCGCGCTCAGTCTCCGCTCGGTGAAGGCGCCAGCGGCAAATCGACGTAACTTGCATTGCCCGGCGTGCGGTAAATCTTCTGCGTGGCCTTCATGTAATCCGACGGTTTCGCAAAGAAGATGTTCGGCACGAACGTCTGCGGGTTGCGGTCGTAGAGCGGGAACCAGCTCGACTGGATCTGCACCATGATGCGGTGACCCGGCAGGAATACGTGGTTGGCCGTGGGCAGATACCACTGATACGGCAACGGCGTGTCGGCCTTGATCGGCTCGGCCTTGTCGAAACCCTGGCGATAGCGCCCGCGCAGGATGTCGGCGGAAACCATCAACTGGTAACCGCCAAGTTCGGGCTGCCCCGCCACCTGGTCGGGATAGACATCGATCAACTTCACGACCCAGTCGCTGTCGGTGCCGCTGGTGGACGCGACCAGATGCACTTGCGGGCGACCGCTGATCTTCACCGGTCGGGTCAGCACCGCCGACTCGTAACTCAGCACGTCCGTGCGCCCCGACATTTCGCGCTGGTCATCCACCAGCCATTGCGACCAGGTCTGTGGCGCGACATAGCCCACCGGCTGGATCGGACGGGCGCGAAACGGCACGGGTTTCGCAGGGTCGGACACGTATTCGTCGTAACCCGCGCCGCCGGCCTGCGGCGTGTCGAAGCCGAGCATGTGGTTCGCTTCCAGATACAGCGGCGTCATCTTGATGCTGCACCCGCCGCGGCATCCCGACGGCCACGCGTCGAGGCGTTCCCAGCGATTGCTGCCGGTCACATACGCCGTCACCGGCGCCACGTCGTCCTTCGGCGCGCCGTCCTTCAGGTAATGCGCAAGGAACGGACGCAGGATGTGCTCGCGAAAATAGCGGCCGGTGTCGCTGCCGAATTTGATGGCGCCAAGCGAACTGGCATCCTCGATTTCCTGCCCGTGGTGCCAAGGGCCCATCACGAGATACACCATGTCGTTGTTCCTGTCTTTCGGCTCGATCGCGCGATATACCGCCATCGCACCGTAGATGTCTTCCTGGTCCCACAGGCTGTGGACCAGCATCACCGGCACCTTGAGCGGCTGTTTGGCGAGGATCTTGTCCATCGCCTGTTCCTGCCAGAACGAATCGTAGGCAGGGTGCGCGACGAGCTTGCGCCAGAAACCGATCTGGTCCATGCCATAGGCCTTGCCAAGCGCGCCGGCCGACACGTAATGCATGTACAGGTCATAGTCGTCGTAATAGTTCGACCACCACTTGACGTCGTTGCTGCGCGAGGCTTCCTGTTCGTAGATGTACGGGATGTTCTGTTGGCGAAACGCGCCGTGGTGGAACCAGTCGTCGCCCATCCAGCCGTCCACCATCGGGTTCATCGGCACCGACACCTTGAGCGCCGGATGCGGATTGACCAGCGCCATCAGCGGTTCGAAGCCGTCGTAGGAAATGCCGATGATGCCGACCTTGCCGTTGCTCTCCGGCACGTGCTTCACCAGCCAGTCGATGGTGTCGTAGCAGTCGCTGGAATCATCCACCGGCGTGGGATTCAATGAGCCGTGCAGCGGCCGGTTCATCACGTAATCGCCACCGGAACCGTACTTGCCGCGTATGTCCTGGATTACGCGGATGTATTTGTCTTCCACGATCACGTCGGCCGGGTTGTCGTAGCCCTGCAACGCCACTTCGAGATTGCCGCTGAGCTGGCCGAGTTGCATGCGGCCGGCCTGCGCGTCCGCGCTGTACGGCGTGCGCGTCAGCAGGATGCCTGCATGCGTCGCGCCCTTCGGAACCAGGATGACCGTGTGCAGTTTCACCCCGTCGCGCATCGGGATTTCCACGTCGCGCCGGATGTAATCGTGATTCGCGGTCACCGGCTTGAAGTGCGCCGGCGTCTCGCTCGGATAATCGGGATACTGCGGCGGCGCCGAAAAGGCCAACGCGGAAACGACCAGCAACAGCGCAGCCAGTGTTGACGCAAGACCACGGAACGGACGCGCGACAGGCAACGTTTTCATGGCACCCCCAAGGCGCTCGACGAGTTCGCCATCCTAAACCCGTGGGGAAACCGTTGGCAAAGACATCTTCCGATGTCGATCATTCACGTCATCGTTTCGATGCCACCCCTCGCGCATTCGCGGCGTCGCCACGGTTGCTGTCCGCGCGCCGATCCTCGGGTTTGCAATACCGCGGCGCATGCAATACGGTGGGGAGACAGCGTCGCCACGCACGCGCCTTCGGCGCCGCAAGGGGATTCAAGGTTCAGTGCCGCTGTGTGCTGCCACGCCTCCTGTCGCGACGTTTCCTTCCTTTTCGACTCCAAGGAGAAGCATGCGACCGCAGCGCTATCACATCCGTTTTCCTGCCGACAATCTCGCCCGCGCCAGCCAGGCCGAGGCGTACTTCACGATCATGGAGGATGGCAAGGAGCGCCGCATCGCCTTTCACGATTACGCCGACATCTACAACCGCCCGGGTCTGTACGAGCAGTTGTTCTATCAACGGCTGAAGTGCACTTCGCCCGAAAAACTCACCGACCTGCTGCGCGACGCCGCCATCAAGGCCGGCGACGACCCCACCCAGATGCGCGTGCTGGACGTCGGCGCCGGCAACGGCATGGTCGGCGAGCTGCTGGTGCAGCATGGCGCCGCGCGCGTGGTCGGCATCGACAATATCCATGAAGCGGAACGCGCCGCCGACCGCGATCGGCCGGGCGCCTACGACGCCTATTACGTCACCGATCTCACCCAGTTGTCACCGGAAGTGCTGGCGGAATTGAAGGGCTGGGGCTTCGACGCGATGACCACCGTCGCCGCGCTCGGCTTCGGTGACATTCCGGTGGCGGCGTTCGCGGCGGCGTACAACCTCGTGCGCGACGATGGCTGGGTCGCGTTCAATATCAAGGAAACCTTCCTCGACACCTCCGATAGCAGCGGCTTCTCTCGGCTGGTCAAGCACATGGTGCACGACGATTACCTCAAGCTGCATCGGCTGGAACGCTATCGCCACCGGCTTTCGATCGAAGGCAACATGCTGTATTACTACGCCGTGGTCGGACGCAAGCGGCGCGATATCGACGATGCATGCCTCGCCGGAACCCAGCACGAAACCCACTGATTCGGCATTCGCGCTGATCCACGCGACCCGCGCGTTCGGCGCGACGCGCGCGGTCGATGACGTCAGCTTGGCATTCGCACGCGGGCGTACCAGCATCCTGATCGGCAGCAGTGGCTCCGGCAAATCGACGCTGCTGCGCATGTTGCTGGGCCTGGAATGGCCGACCGCCGGCGAGGTACTGTGCGATGGCGAACCGCTGCGCCGCGAAACCTTGCTGGACGTGCGCCGTCGTATCGGTTACGTGATCCAGGATGGCGGCTTGTTTCCGCACCTGACGGTACTCGGCAATCTCGCGCTGTTGGCGCGGCACCTCGGCTGGAAACCTTCACGCGTGCGGGAGCGCGCGCGCGAATTGGCCAGGTTGGCACACCTGCACGAAGACCTGTTCGAACGATTTCCGGCCGAACTTTCCGGCGGCCAGCGACAACGCGTGGCACTGATGCGCGCGCTGATGCTCGATCCGCCCACCTTGCTGCTGGACGAGCCGCTGGGCGCGCTCGATCCATTGGTGCGCCACGGCTTGCAGGACGAGCTGCGCGAGATTTTCCGCAGCCTCGGCAAGACCGTGATCATGGTGACGCACGATCTGGCCGAAGCCGCGTTCTTCAGCGATCGGTTGATCCTGATGCGGCGTGGGCGCGTGCTGCAGGACGGCAGCCTCGGTGATTTCCGGCGCGATCCCGCCGACCCGTTCGTGCGCGAGTTCCTGGCCGCGCATCGCGCCTTGCCGGACGCGGCATGAACAGAACGTCGAACAAACCTCTCGCTGGGGAAGCGCTTGTTCGGGTTGATCCAGCGACTTCGCATTTCGGTGCGTTGCGTGAAAGTCGCTGGGTCCCGGCTTTCGCCGGGATGACGAGCAAGGGAATTGGCCACGGGTCCGCGGGTCATTCCCGCGCAAGCCGGACTGTGTTTGCAGGATTGCAAACACGAACGCCGAAGGCGGCCAGAAGGGCGAGCGCCATGGATGGCGCGAGTAATCCATTTTGCCGTTTGTGGAATGTTGTCAGGGCTGGTCTGATGGCTTTTGCCGTACCGCTGGTGCTGTTGCCGCTGGTCGCATTCGCGCAGCGGCCGACGGTCGTGATCGGCTCCAAGAATTTCACCGAATCGGTGGTGCTGGGCGAGATCGCGCGGCTCTCCGTGCAGGAACACGGTATCGAGGCGGAGCATCGCCGCAGCCTCGGCGGCACGCGCATCCTGTGGCGCGCGCTGGAGGGCGGTGAAATCGACGCATATCCCGAATACACCGGCACCATCACCCACGAACTGCTGCACGACGTGCCGCCCGGCGCCAGCATCGGCGTGCTGCGCGCGCACCTCAAGACGCTCGGCATCGGCATCACCGATTCGCTGGGCTTCAACAACACCTATGCGATCGGAATGCGCGCGGACGAAGCGCGCAAGCTGCACATCCGCAGCATTTCCGACTTGGCCCGGCATCCGGACCTGAAACTCGCGTTCTCCAACGAGTTCATGAATCGCGCCGATGGCTGGCCGGGTTTGAAACGGGCCTACCACCCGCCGATGGACGCGCGCGGCATGGATCACGCGCTTGCCTACCGCGCGCTCGCCGCGGGCTCCGTCGACGCGACCGACCTGTACAGCACCGATGCGGAAATCGCGTACTACCACCTGCGCGTGTTGACGGACGACCGAAATTATTTTCCGCGCTACGACGCGGTGTATTTGTATCGGCTGGATCTGGACAAGCGCGCGCCGGGATTCGTGGCTGCATTGAACGGCCTTGCGGGAAGCATCGACGCACCACAGATGCGTGCCATGAACAAGGCCGTAAAGATCGACGGGGAAAGCGAAACCATCGCCGCCGCGAATTTTCTTGGCATCGAACCGGAACCCGGCAACAGCAACGCATTCTGGAAACGGATTGGCGACTACACCCTGCAGCATCTCGCACTGGTCGGCATTTCGCTTATCCTGGCGATCGTGCTGGCGGTGCCGCTCGGCGTCCTCGCCGCGCGCCGGCGCCGGCTGGGGCAAGTCGTGCTGGGCATGACCGGCATCCTGCAAACGGTGCCGTCGCTGGCGTTGTTCGTATTCATGATCCCGCTGTTCGGCATCGGCGCCGAACCCGCGATCGCAGCGCTGTTCCTGTACAGCCTGCTGCCCATCGTGCGCAACACCCACGCAGGGTTGACCGGCATCCAGCCCTCGCTGCTGGAATCGGCGGCCGCTTTGGGATTGCCACCACGGGTGCGACTGTGGCGCGTGGAATTGCCGCTGGCACTGCGCTCGATCCTCGCAGGCGTCAAGATCGCCGCGGTGATCAACGTCGGCACCGCCACGCTCGGCGCACTGATCGGCGCGGGCGGTTACGGCCAACCGATCCTCACCGGCATCCGCCTCGACAGCATTCCGCTGATCATGGAAGGCGCGATACCCGCCGCGTTGCTCGCATTGCTGATGCAAGGCGTATTCGAACTGATCGAACGCGCACTCACGCCGCGCGGTTTGCGGCTGCGCGCGATGGCTTGAGGGTTCAGTAGCAGCGGCGCCAAGGCGCACGCGAGCCTCTCTTCCTCTCCCTGAAACGGTCAAGCCGTTTCGGGGAAAGGGTTCAAAAGTGAAGCAACCGGTGAAGCCTCTTGCAGGTTCTTCTAGGGGCCAGCGCTCACCGACGCCATGAATTTTCGCAAACACGCTTCCACGCCGAACACGTGCGGGTCGTCGGCGCCGAGTTCATGCAGTGCCTGCGCCAGCTTCAAGACATAATCGCGGTTGCTGCCGCTCGGCCCGGAGGCGCCGGCGACATGGCGTGCAATGGCCGCTTCATCGGCGGGACCGAGCCATGCCGCGTTCTTTTCGTTGGCGATGTAGGCGATACCTTCCGCGGATTCATTGTCCGCGAAGTTCAGCGTCATCGCGAATCGCAGATAGCCATTCTTCTCGCGATGATCGAGATGCTCGAAGGTCGAGGGCGTGACGCGGTAAGCCATGCCCACACATGTCGCATCGTGCTCGGGCACCAGCGTGGCAACGCGGCCGGGGTGCGTGAAGGTACCGCGATGGTCGTGCGAGCCTTGCCAAAGGCGCCGCGACCAGCCGCGGATCGTCGCCAGCTTGCGTTCGATGTACGGGAAATCGACTTTGTAGATGAGCGAGCCGTAGCCGAACAGCCATACGCTGTCGACACCGCTGAAATCCTGGCGCAGGCGATTGACCGCACTGGTGTCGTGCGTCGCGTGCTCAGGCGTGTTGAACTTGTCTTTCATCTGCAACATTGCGGAATGGAAATCGATGCATGGTATCGGCGCACGCCACGTCCGCACCCGCACGCGTACCATGCCGGATTGTCATCAGGACATGAATCATGGACAGATATACGGCGGAACGCGCGATGCTCGGCGACCAGCCGATCGTCGTGTTGGCCGACGAGGCCGGCCACCGCGTGCGCGTCGCCTGCCACGGCGCCGCGCTGTCGAGCCTGGAGGTTCCGCGCAACGGCAACGCGTTCGACATCGCCTGGGGCTACCGCGACGCCGCCGAAATCAGGGCACGCAAGGGCTCGCATTTCGCGATCCTCGCGCCATTCGGAGGACGCATCGGCGATGCGCGTTACCGGTTCGATGGACACGATTACGACCTGGAACCCGGCGTCGAGGGCACGGCCCGCGAATTCCGGCATGGCTTCGTGCGCGGCGTGGATTTCGAAATCGCGGAGTTGCGTGCCCATGACACGGCCGCGCAGTGCACGCTCGCGACGTCCGCGATCCGTCCGCGCCCCGGTTACCCATTTTCGATCGATCTGGGGTTGACGTTCACGCTCGACAAGACGGGCCTGGCGCTGGAAGCGCGCATGCGCAACGTGGGTGATCGGCCCGCGCCGTGTTTCTTCGGCTGGCACGCCTATTTTCGTGCGGGTGACGGGAAGGCCGATGACTGGATGCTTGAAATTCCCGCACGCACCACGATCCGCACCGATGACCGATTGATCGCGCTGCCGGGTGACGCCGCGTACGTCCCGTTGGACGACGCACCCGCGCTCGACTTCCGCAAATCGCGCCGCATCGGCGACGCTGTCCTCGACAACGGCTACACCGATCTCGTATCCGACGACGACGGACGCATCCGCACGCGGCTGTCGGACCCCGCCAACGGTTTCACCGTGACCGTATGGCAGGAAAGCGGCGTGATGCACGCATTCACCGGCGACACGCTGGGCGCGGGCGCACGCAGTGCGGTGGCGCTGGAACCGATGGAGTTCATGGCGGACGCCTTCAACCGTCCGGAGTGCGCCGACGGCATCCGGCTGGAACCGGGCGCCGAACGCAGCTATCGCTGCGGCGTGGAATTCACGGCGCGCTGACGGCGCATTCAATTGCGAACCGGCGGCACCAGTTTCAGTTTCGTGCCCGGCGTATGGCGCTTGGGCCGCAACATCCGCTCCAGCGCGGCCGGCTGCAGCGGATACGAATACAGATAGCCCTGTCCTTCGGCGCAACCGGCACGCAGCAGGAAGTCGTGCTGACCTTCGGTCTCGATGCCTTCGGCGATCGCGGTGAGGCCGAGGCTGCCGGCCATCGCCAACATCGCGCCGATGATCGCGACGTCATTCGCATCGTCGGGCAAGCCGGTGATGAACGAGCGATCGATCTTCAGGAACGCCACCGCCGGCAACTTCAGGTAGGCCATCGATGCGTAGCCGGTGCCGAAGTCGTCGATCGCGACGCCGATGCCGAGCGCGTGCAGCGCGCGCATGGTGCGCTCGGTTTCCTCGCCCAGTCGCAGCATCGCGCCTTCGGTGATTTCCAGCACGATGCGTTCGGGTGTCACGGAATTCGTGTTCAATGCACGGCGAACGCTTTCGACGAATCCCGGATGGCCAAGCCAGCGCGCCGACACGTTCAACGCCACCCGGATCGACGGCATGCCGGCCTCGTCCCACGCATGGATCTGCGCGCACACCGCGTGCATCACCCACTCGTCGATGCGATGGATCAGCCCGATGCTTTCCGCGACCGGAATGAACTCGCCGGGCAGGATTTCGCCGCGTTCCGGATGTTGCCAGCGCAACAGCGCCTCGACGGCGACGATACGGCCCGAGCGCATTTCCACGCTGGGCTGGTAGACCAGCCGGAATTCTTCCTGCTGCAGCGCCTGGCGCAATTCCGCGGTGAGCAACATGCGCTGGCGCGCGTTGGCCTGCATCATCGGCAGGTAGAAGCGCCAGGTGTTGCGCTCTTCGGTCTTGGCCGCGTACATCGCGGCGTCGGCGCTGGCGATCAGCGTCTTGGCATCCTCGCCGTCCAGCGGGTAGCCGGCGATGCCGATGCTGGCGCTGACGACGATTTCGTAACTGTCGACGTGGAACGGCTCCGACAGCACCGACAACAGCCGATCCGCCAGCCGGGTCGCGTCTTCGCGCAAGCTCAGCCGCGGCAGCAGCACCGTGAATTCGTCGCCGCCGATGCGACCGGCGATGTCGCCGTCGCGCAATTCGTGGGTAATGCGCTCGGCCACCAGTTTCAGCAAGCGGTCGCCGGTGGCGTGGCTGTAGCTGTCGTTGACGAACTTGAACGCATCGAGGTCGATGAACATCACCGCCACCGCCCCGCGATGCTGCACCGCGCGTTCGATGGCCCTCTCGCAATGGCCCTGGAATTCCGAACGGTTGACCAGCCCCGTCAGTGCGTCGTGCGCGGCGAGATGTTCCAGCCGGTAGCGGTCGGCTTTCGCCACCGAGATGTCACTGAACACCGCGACGTAATGGAGCACGCCCTGGTCGACATCGCGGATCGTGCTGATGCTCAGCCGCTCGGGATAGCTGGTGCCATCCTTGCGGGTGCTGCGCACTTCGCCGGACCAGTGGCGCGCGGCGGCGATCTGTTCCCACATCGCTCGCGGCAACGGCGTGCCGTCTGGCATGCTGCGCGAATCGTCCAGCCGGGTGCCGATCAGGCTTTCGGCGGTATGGCCGGTGATCAGCGTGGCCGCCGCATTCACCGACACCACACGCCGCTCGGCGTCGGCGATGACCACGCCTTCGGCGATGCTGGCGAGCGCCTCGGCGGCGGTGCGGCGTGCGCGTTCGCTCTCGACCCGTTCGGAAATGTCGCGGATGATGGCCTGGCGCACCGTCTGCTCGCCCCATTCCGCGGTGCTGGTCTGGGCTTCGACCGGCTTGAGCTGACCGTTCACCGCGCGCAACTCGCCGTTGCCGGCCGCGCCCTTCTGCAGCGGATCCTTCTGGAACAGCTCGGCATAGTGGTTGCCGACCAGCTCGCGGGGCGCGCGCCCCGTCCACGCGCTGGCGGTGCGGTTCACATCGAGTACGCGGCCGCTGCGGTCGTCCACCATCAGGATGGCGTCCGGCGCACTGTCGAACAACAGTCGATAACGCTCCTCGCTGCCGCGAATGCCGGCCAACACGCGCCGCGCCATCCACAGCCACAGAACGATCGCGATGGCCGCCGAAATCAGGATGCCGCCGAACAACACCCTGCCGGTCCAGACTGCGCCCTGCGCGATGTTGAGCGAAAACTGGTTGGAACGGGGCTCGATGAACGCGTTGACGGCCGTGATTCGCGCGCGTTGCCGGGCAATCTCGGCGGGCGTCATGGCGTTGTCGGCGTAGGTGCGATGCAACGTTTCGGCAATCTTGGACAGCTCCACCAGCGAGCTGTCGGTGGATTGCCACTGCTGCAGCGCGTCCCGCATGTACGGCGAGCCGGCGAAGTGATCCAGCAGGAAGATTGCGTTCGGGATGGCCACCGGCATGGCGCGCCCGCGGCGCATTTCTTCTTCGACCGACTGATAGTCGAAATGTCCCGACAGGATCATGTCGCGTGCAGTGCGCAGCGACTGCAGGACCGCGTAGTTCTTCCGGAAATCGTCGTAATCCGCGGCATCGCCGGTGGCGGCGTAATGCAGCAGGTCGACCGTCACCTGCTTTTGCGATTTGGACCAGATGCTCTCGCCGTTGAGATAACCGGCGAGGGCGATCTGGGCCTGCACCGTGACCCAGGTAAGCAGGAGGATGAGCACCACCACCGCGACCAATGCATAGGCGAGCGGCAGCAGGCGCCTGGCCAGGGGAGTCCGCAAGGGATGGAAGGAGCCTTGGTGCATGAGCAACGCTGGTGGTCACGATCGCATAAGCGCCTCCAATTAAAGCATTTTTTGTACCAACCGTTGCAGATTCAGGCCGCGACGACCTCGTAGTCTTCGGCCACTTCCAGTTTGCCGGACGGCTGAACCGAACGGTCACCAAGAATCCGCATGGCGACATAGGTGCGCTTGATGCACTCGGCCATGTGGGTGACCTCGGCCGCGCGCGGCGCAGGGCCGAGCAATCCGCAGACCAGTTCCAGCGCCTCCCACGGGTGCTCGTCGTCGTAGGCCGCGTGCAACTGCAGCCAGCGCAGGCTGCCGCGACGGGTCGGTTGCGGGTACTGCGCCGCGAAACTCTCGCTTTCGTACAGGATGCGGGACCACTCGCCCGTCGCGCCTTCGACCGCGTAGTTCACGGCGGCGAGGCTGGCCGCCAGCGTGTCGCCGGTACTGACCTGCTCGCACCAGTCGGCGAGCACCTGGGTGCCCGGCGGCAACTGGCCATGGAACACCTGTTGGCGCGACACGCCGGCGCCTTCGGCCCAGTTCAACCAGTATTCGGCGTGGTTCTGCTCCACGCGAATGTTGCGGACCAGCCAGCGACGCGCGTTGTCCTCGCCTTCGCTGCGCCCATAACGCGTCTTCAACAGGCTGCGCGCCATGTAGCAGGGGAAACGCTCGATCGCCGGCCATGCACCGACCACGAACCGTTGCGTGATTTCCGGATGCTCGCCGGTACACATCGCGCGCCACAGCTCGTGATCCACGACCGTCCGCTTGACGATATCGCACTCACCAACCATGTCCTGCGCCCACTGCGGGTAGCTGCTCAATTCGGTCAACGGACCGGTACGCTCGAAACGCACACTCATGATGATCTCCTCGGGTCAGGTCGAGTTTTCGGCACAGCACATCGATCGATGGAACGAAGACGAAGGCGGCTTCGCTGCCATGCTTTGGTTCGCGGTCAATCGGCGGGCCGGGTTTCGAAAGATACGCGTGAGTACGTGGCCCAGGCCGCCTTCACAAAACTGCATGCGAAGGCGCAGGTAACCTGCTGACACGTCTCACCATGTTTCCCCACGAACCCCTGCTAACCGGTTGGCTGCGAGCCTACTTTACGCTTTGTACGTGGGAAGTCCATCACAAAATTTTGCTTTTTACGACTTGGCCGCGATTCTGCACAAAGTATGTATCGTTAGCTATTGTTTTTACACGTTTCACAAATGCAAATGGCCCATGGATAGCAGATCGCACCCCGTCGTGAGAAGGATCGATACCGGCCCGCCGACCCGGTTCACGGCTGCAATCCGGAGGCGCGAGTGTGCTGGGTGGCGGTACGCGTATTCACGTCGTGGATCCAATGCACGCGCACGTTGGCGGCACGATCTTCCTCGCGCTGTCCGGCGCGAATCTCAACCACCCAAGTGCAGCGCGTCTTGTCGCCCATCATTTGTCGATGCGCGCTCCGCAAGCGAAGTGCCGGACGTGCTAACGAATGCGCGCGATGTTTCCGTTCGGATCCACCTGCACGAGATCGCCGACCCGCAGGCTGCCGGCATCGGTGACCTGCACATTCATGTAACTGCCATTGCCCATCCGGATGTGTACGAGGTAGTTGTGCGTGCCGCCGCGATTCCCGACCGCGTGACCGGCAAACCCGCCGCCGACCGCGCCGGCCACCGTGGCGGCCTTGCGGCCCTTGCCCTTGCCCACCTGATTGCCGAGCACGCCACCGGCGATCGCGCCGATCACCGCGCCGGCCGTGCCATGGCTGCCGCCCTGACTGATGTTCTGGTCGATGCGCTCGATGGTGCCGCACTGGTCACAGCGGACATAGATGCCGTCGGAGCGAACCAGCACGCCGTTGTCATTTTGCGCAACCGCGATGCCAACGCCAGCAAGACTCAGCGCGACGATGACGAGGAACGAGGACAGGAATTTGATCTTCATGGCGCCTCCAGTTGGATTGCGCCTCGCACGACGCAATCCGCGAATGGACATGCTTCGAGAGTACGCCATTCGACCACGCGTCGCACCCGCGCGGTTTGTCTTCGTTAAGCGACATGCCGCGAACGATCAGATCCGTCGTGTGCCGACGGCGCGGACGCTCTTCAGGCGTGCGCCAACGTGTAGTCGATCGCCGCGCGAGCCGCCGCGACCTGCGCCGCGTTGCATTGCGCCGGCGTCGCGCGCGGGCTGTCGGGATACACCTCGGTGGTGGTGCGCCAACGCGCCGCGGTGATGCCAGCGCACAAACCCCACTTCACCAGTGGATATTCGATGACGCCGGGTGCGACCACCGGCGAACCGATGATGGTGCCGTCGGGATCGGCCGGGGCGATGTGGGTCACCTTCGCGACTGCCGCGATCACCGCCTGCTGGAATTCCGGCTGCGGATTGGCGCTATCGGCGCACAGGTAGAAACCGTCCGGAATCGTGCCCGGCTCGTACGGCGTGCCGTCGCGCGCGGACAGCGCCGGACGAAACTCGGATTCGTCGGTGTCGGTGGTTTCGTGCAGGTCGATGTGCATCGACACGCGCTCTCGGAACGGCGCGACCAATCGCATCAATGCCGCCGCTTCCGGTGCCGGACTGTCGGGGATGAAATTGCGGTTCGGATCGAGCGCGTACGGATTCCAGCGATGGATGCGCTCGTAACCCCACGGGCTGACGCACGGCACGACGAGGATATTGGCGCGTCCCGCGTATTCTTCCGCGTGCCGGTCCGCGAACTGCAGCGCGCCGTGCACGCCGCTGGTTTCATAACCGTGCACGCCGCCCGTCACCAGCATGACCGGCAATGCCTCGTTCCATTCGCGGCTTTTCAGCGCGAACAGCGGGTAGCGGTCGGGCGTGTAATCGAGTTCGCCGTATTGCACCACGTCGAAGCGCGCACGCAGCCGCTCGACCACGCCCAGGACGTCATCCGCGTAACTGCGCTGCCTGCGCTGCCGCGCAAGCCATTCGGCTTTCTCCACGTCGCCCCACGGTTTGCCGGGCGTACCGATCGGATAAAAGGCTTCAACCGTCATCGCACCACTCGCTTCGGGAACCAGCCGGGCACTCTAACACTCCGCCCGCGCGCGCCTGCAGCGAACGGGATGCCGGAGACGTGCTCGGCACCGGCCACTGACATCGCCGCGTGATCGGCGCACTCTCGCCCACGCGGCGGCCCCGATAGGATGCGCGCGCCGATCAGAACCGCCCCGCATCGATGAACGCAGACCTTCGACTTCACCATCGCCGTGCCGCCATCGCCCTGTGCCTCGGCCTTTGCGCTTCCGCGCCTGCCATGGCCGAGGTGCGCAACAACCCCGGTTACGATCGGCCGGGCCTGGGCTTCACGCCCGCGGTTTTGCAAGCCGGCGACGTCACGATCGAACAAGGCGCGCCGGATTGGAGCCACGCCGACGGCGCTTCCAGCTTCACCACCGACACTCTGCTCCGCATGGGTGTCGGCCACGCCCTGGAACTCCAATTCGGCAGCGGATGGAATTGGCTCGACGCCCCGGGCGCAGCCGGCCGCGGGCGATCCGACAGCACCCTTGCATTGAAGATCGCACCAGCCGCGCACGGCCGTTTCAGTTGGGGATTGCTCGGCAGCGTCGAATTCACCGATGGCGCACGCGCGTCCCGCAGCGATCGCCGCCAGTACCTGCTCGGCGCCAGCTTCAACTGGCAGCACGACAATGATCGTTCGACCGGCGTGTACGTCGAAGCGGTATCGGGCGACACCGACAGCCAGTTGCTGGCCATCAATGAAGGTTGGGCGTTGTCATCGACACTGGGAGTGTTCGTGGAAGCCGCCGCGCAACACACGCAGGCGGCGGGCTACGGCAGTCTGGCCGGCGCCGGCCTGAGTTGGCAGGTCACGCCACGCGTGCAACTCGATCTCGGTGCGCGTCATCGCGTGGCGGGTCACGCGGATGCATGGCAAGGCGGCATGGGAATTTCGGTGTACTTCGGCGATTGAAGCCGGACGCGCTTCATTGACATGCGCGCAGGCGCCTCCACATTGGTATGAATCAATAGCGATTCGATGTCCATGACTGCCCCTGCCCGCTTCCGCATCGATTTTGTTTCCGACGTCGCCTGCCCGTGGTGTGCGATCGGCCTTGCCAGCCTGAAATCGGCATTGACGAAACTCGAAGGCAGTTTCGAAGCCGATATCCACCTGCAGCCATTCGAACTCAATCCGCAGACGCCGTTCGAAGGCGAAGATGCCGGCGAGCACATCAGGCAGAAGTACGGCATCGACGACAAGCAGCTCGAAACCAACCGCAAGGCAATCCGCGAACGCGCCGCGCTGCTGGGCGTGGCAATCAACACGCACGAAGGCAGCCGCGTCTGGAACACCTTCGACGCGCATCGCCTGCTGCACTGGGCCGAACAGCACGACCGCGAGAAAGCCGTCGCGCTCAAGCAGGCGCTGTTTCGCGCCTACTTCACCGACAATGAAAACGTTGCCGACCGCGACGTGCTGGTGCGCATCGCGAAGGAAACCGGACTGGATGGCGATGCCACGCGCCGCATGCTGGACGGCAATGAATTCGTCGACGAAGTACGCGCACGGGAACACCGTTGGCAGCAGGCCGGCATGCATTCCGTGCCGGCGACTGTCGTCAATGGCCAGTACCTGATTTCGGGCGGCCAGCCGCCGGAAGTGTTCGAAAACGCGTTGCGCGAGATCGCGGCCAAGGCGCCCGCGGTTGAGTGATCACGCCACGCGCGTGCTCACCACGGTTGCAGCAAGAACAATCGCAATACGCCCCAGATCGCGAGCACCAGCAACAGCAGCCACGCGATCATCGACACCATGAAGGGATAATGCCGCGCCTCGGCGCTGCGCAGGTAGGCCGGCACGTACCACACGCGGGCCGCGATCCATACCAGCCCGAGGATGCCGGCCCAGGTGGGATTGCCCCATTGCGCCGCCAGCCACAGCGTCGGCAGGAATACCACCGTGTGTTCGAGCGTGTTCATCTGCACGCGAAAGGCGCGTTCGAAACCGGGGTGGCCGACCGTCGCCGGCGCCTTGACGCCATGACGACCACGCGCGCTCGCAACCAGCAGCCCGGTGGCGAACAGCAGCAATACGTTCAACAGCACGACCAGCACGGGCAGATGGATCACGTCGAATTCCTTGCGCCAGGGATGCCGCGAAGTGTGGTTCGGACCGCAGGGGGTGTCCAGCCACCGCGCACCGAAACAACGGGCGCCCTTCGGCGCCCGTTCTGCCACTCGCCCATTCCGGAGCCGCGTTACTGGACGCTTATCGAACCATGCATCAGTGCGGAATGACCCGGGAAGCTGCAGAAGAACACGAACGGACCGCCGTCCTTGATCTTGCTGATCGGGAAACTCACCGACGCGGTTTCACCGCCGCCGATCAGTTTGGTATGCGCGATGACGCGCGGGTCGTCCGCCTTGATGTAGCCATTGTCCAGGCCGGCCGCCGCACTTTCCTGATCTACCGCTTGCATGTCGGACTGCTTGGTGATAACGACGTCGTGGCCCATCGATGCGACCGGCAGCTTGCCCGTGTGCTTCAGGGTGATCTTGAAATCACTGCATGACGAGGGCACCACGATCGAGCCGACGTTGTACTGCATTGCATCGCTGGCCTCGATTTCCGTGCTGCAGTTGTTGACGGTCGCAGCGGGTTTGCCGTTGCTGGCCATGGCCTCGGACGCCATGGCGGATGTTCCCGCCGTTCCCGGCATCGCGGCTTGGCCCGCGGTCGCGGTGGTCGCGGGTGCGGCCGTCATCGGCATCGCGGGCGCGGTTGCCGCCGGCGTCGGAGCCGTGGCACCCGGCGCTGGCGCATTCTCGGATTGGTTGTTGCCACCGCAGGCCGAAAGCACCAGCGTGCAGGCAACGACGAGCGCAGGCATCTTCAGGTTCATCGTCCGGTCTCCTTGGCTAAAGGCCGCATTATCCGGGCGAAATGTTCCACGCCATGTGAAGGCCGATGCGGTGCACCGTCACGAACTGATCACCCCATCTCGCGCCGCATGAAATCTTCTTGACATCGATTCAACTCGCGTGTGGTTAGCCTGTGGCCGCTTGTCGCGCGATGGCCGGCTTGCAAGGGCCGCACCGGCGCGCCTCGGACGGTGTGGGTCCGACGCGTTTTGCCTCCGGGTGCTTCGATGGTCGGTCAGGGAGTGACGATGTGAGTTCGAGGTGGCGCGAACGTTCCAGCGATCCGGCCGACGACGCCGTCCCGCACGGGATGCGCATCGGCGCCGCGTTCACGTGGCGGCTGCTCGTGATCGCCGGCGCACTCGCGGGCATCGGATTTCTCGCGCACATGCTCTCGGAAATCGTGATTCCGTTCCTGATCGGCATCATCGTGGCCGCATTGCTGGTGCCCTTGTCGGACTTGCTGCAGCGTCACCGCTGGCCGAAGTGGCTTGCCATCCTCGTTGCGCTGCTGATCGGAATCGCGGTGGTGGTCGGCTTGCTGCTGCTGGTCACCGAGCGGGTGGTGACCGCGCTGCCCACGCTGGAAAAACAGATCGGTGCGCTCGGCAATTCGCTCAACAGCCTGCTTGCGACGCATCCGTTCGGATTGACGCCCGAAAAGATCAACGGCTACATCTCGGATCTCGTCCTGTGGTTGCAACACAACGCGTCGCGGGTCGCCCTGCGCGCAGCCAACGCGGGCAAACGCCTGGTGGGTGTGCTGGAAGGCATCTTCATCATCATCTTCGTGATCCTGTTCGCGATGATCGACGGCGCCCAAATCTGGGCATGGACCACGCGACTGTTTCCCCGCCGCGCCCGCGCACGCATCGATTTCGCCGGACGCGCGGGCTGGCACACCCTCAAGGAATTTGCCCGCATCCAGATCTTCGTGGCCGCGCTGGACGCCGTCGCGATCGGATTCGGCGCATGGATGATCGGGGTGCCGCTGGCGACGCCGATCGCGGCCGTCGTATTCTTCGGCGCCCTGGTGCCCATCATCGGTTCGATCGTGGCGGGTGCGGCCGCGGTGATCATCGCGCTGCTGTTCAACGGCTGGACCAACGCGCTGATCATGTTCGGCATCGTGCTGCTGGTGAACCAGATCGAAGGCAACGTCCTGCATCCACTGATCACCGGCGGCGCCGTCAAGGTGCATCCGCTGGGAATCGTGCTGGGCGTGATGGCGGGCGCGGCCATTGGCGGCATTGCCGGCGCCTTCTTCGCGGTGCCCATCATCGCGACCGCCAACACGATGATCCACGCGGCGGCGAGCTATGCTTCCGGCACGATCGCCGGTGCACCACCCGCCGACGGCAACGGAAAGGCCCCTTCATGAGCGATGCATCGCACATCGTCTGCCCGCACTGCACGGCGGTGAACCGCGTGCCGAGCGAACGATCGGGCACGCCGATCTGCGGCAAATGCCATCGACCGCTGTTCGAAGGCAAACCGGTGGAAGCCGATGAAGCCGCGTTCCAGAAGCATCTCGCGCACGACGAGGTTCCGCTGCTGGTCGATTTCTGGGCACCGTGGTGCGGCCCATGCAAGATGATGGCGCCCGAATTCGTGAAAGCCGCGGCTCAACTGGAACCGCGTGTGCGCCTGCTCAAGGTGGACACCGATGCGCAACCATCGCTCGGCGCGCGCTACAACATCCGCAGCATTCCCACGCTCGCGCTGTTCCGCGGCGGCCGCGAAGTCGCGCGCCAGGCCGGCGCCATGAATGTCGCCGGCATCGTGCAGTGGGCGCGAAGCCACGGCGCGTGATGGCCTGCGTCGCCGCGAACACCACGATCACGGATGCGCGGCGGGTTCCGGCGGCGGTCCACCCGGCCGCATCCGCAGGAACCGCACGAAACGCGGCAGCCCGCTGTTCGTCAGCCCGTTGAACCGATAGGTCACCCACGAACCCACCGCGGGCGGATGCGCGCGTTGCGCGTCGGAGAACCCCGAGCCGATCGCGAAATGCCGCCCGTCCGGCGTGCGCACTTCGATCGAGCCCATCATGCCGCGGAGCCGGCCCTCGCCCGGCCGGATCGCGATGACCCTGGCTTCGGCATCTTCGTACGGCTTCAGCTTGAGCAGACCGACATTGCGCCCGGACCGATACGGCACGTCGCCACGGTGCAGCACCAGCCCCTCGCCGCCCTTGTCGAGGACGCGCTTCAGCGCCGCGTGCAGGGCGGCTTCGTCACGAACATGAAACTGGCGTATCGCGACCACCCACGGATCGCCGATCGCCGCGACCGTCTTCCTTATCGCCGGCACACGCGCGTCGAAGTTGCCGCCGTGCGCGGGAAGATCGAAGACGTGATAGCTCATCTGGTGCCACGCCGGATCATCCGGTCCGGCCGTGCGAACGATGGTGGAAGCGGTCGCGAAATGCCCGTAGCCGGCCCACAGCTCGCCGTCCATCGGGGTCTTCGGCCAATGCTGCGTGAACCATGCCGGTGCGCGCACGACCGTGCCGCCGCGCGTCAGCAATTCATGGCCGTTCCAGTAGCCGCGCACGCCATCGAACTTTTCGCTTATCCAATAATGGGACAAGTCGACACCGCCGTGATAGACGTCGACCAGTTCGACCGGGGGCGGCGGCGCAGCGCACACCACCACCGGCAATCCTGCCGCACACACCAGGACACCCAACCAAATTCCCCACATCATCGAACGCATCGTTTTCCACTCCGCCGATCGCCAGCGCGCATTGTTGGCGCGCGCGCACGAAAGCGAAGTCGGCGCTCGCCCCGCTTGCCGCGCGATCGGCTCCGAAAGCGGTGTGGGGAATTTCCTACCGCGTGGACGGGAGCCGGGAAGCCGCTTCATCGGATGAACTCGACGAACGTGCAAACATCGAGGGGGACGACGCCAACCTGCCCGGGGCGTGCGTGTCGGTGGAAAAGCGATTTTCCGACGGCGGGAAGGACAAGCCGCCGTTCACGCCACCGTCGCCTGAACCGGAAAGCCGGCTCCGATGTAGCATCGGACGCCATTTGCCCAAGGCCCTGCCCATGACCCTCCCCGCACGCCATCCGCAAAAAGGCCAACCCGTCGACGGGCAGTCGCTGCTCGAAAACGTGAGCCTGCCCGCGGCCGTGATTTTCGACGCGGCCCTGACCCACAACATCGCCTGGATGCAACGCTTCGCCGATGACCACGGCGCGCAGATCGCCCCGCACGGCAAGACCACGATGACGCCCGCGCTGTTCCGGCGCCAGCTCGACGCGGGCGCGTGGGGCATCACGTTGGCCACGGCCGTCCAGTGCGCGGCGGCGTTCGAACACGGCGTCACGCGTCTGCTGATGGCCAACCAGTTGGTCGGCAGGCCCGACATGGCGACCGTGGCCGACTTGATCGCACGCGGCGCCGACTACTGTTGCCTCGTCGACAGCGTCGCCAACGTCGAGGCGTTGAATGCCTGTTTCGGCGAACGCCATCTCACCTTGCAGGTGTTGGTCGAACTCGGCGTGCCGGGTGGCCGCTGCGGCGTGCGCAACGATGCGGAACTGAAGGCGCTCGTCGACGCCATCGCGGCGGCACCGGCGCTCGCGCTCTGCGGCATCGAGGGTTACGAAGGCCTGATCGGCGGCGAGCATACGGTCGACAAGGTCCGCAGCTACGGCCAGCAGCTCGTCGACACCATGCGCACGCTCAGAAGTGCGGGCGCGTTCGCGGAACGCACGCCCATCATCACCGCCGCGGGCTCGCAGTGGTTCGATCTGGTCGCGGAAGCTTTCGATCGCTCGGACTTGCGCGATCACTGCACGCCGATCCTGAGGCCCGGTTGCTACGTCGTGCACGATCACCGCTCCTATCGCGACGCCATGGCCGAGGTGAAAGCGCGCCACCCGGAACTGATGGGCGAACTCGAACCGGCACTGGCGGTGTTCGCCCACGTGCAGTCGCTGCCCGAACCGGGTCTGGCCGTCGTCGCGATGGGCAAGCGCGACATCTCCGTCGATCCCGACCTGCCGATCCCGCTGCAATTGCACCGCCCCGGCGAAGCCGCCCGTCCGTTGACCGGGTGCAGCGTCCGCAAGGTCATGGACCAGCACGCGATGATGGTGATTCCGGAAGGCATCGACCTTCGCATCGGCGACGTCGTCTCGTTCGGCGCCTCGCACCCCTGCCTCACCTTCGACAAATGGCGGCAGGTGTTGCTCGTCGATGGCGATCTGCAGGTGCTGGAGGCGATGCCGACATTCTTCTGAGCTTTCGGGCACGCAAACGATGGTAGGCTCGGGAGCCACGCATGGCGCACCACGCAATCTGCGGCGCCGCATCTTCTTCTCATGACATCACCGGGGACGCCATGACCAAGCACCTTCGATTTCTCGCCTGCCTGCTCGCAGCCCTGCCCTGCATCGCGCTCGCCGCGCCGCAATCGGCGAAGCACAAAGCCCTGTCGGCGCGGGTCGATCGCGTCCTCACCGAAACGCCGGTAATCGACGGCCACAACGACCTGCCGTGGGAAATCCGCAGCCAGTTCGGCAATGTCGGCAACGCCGATCTCGCCGCCGACACGTCCAACCTGCGCAGCAAGACGGGCAACGACGTGCACCTGATGACCGACATCCCGCGCGCCCGCAAGGGCCATCTCGGCGCGCAGTTCTGGTCGGTGTGGATTCCGACTTCGGTCACTGGTCCCGAAGCGGTGCAGATGACGCTGGAGCAGATCGACATCGTTCGCACGATGGTCGCGAAATATCCGAAGGACTTCGAAATGGCGTCCACCGCCGACGACATCCAGCGCATCGAGAAGTCCGGGCGCGTCGCCAGCCTGATCGGCGTCGAGGGTGGCCATCAGATCAACAATTCGCTGCCGGTGCTGCGCGGCTACTACGCGCTGGGCGCGCGTTACATGACGCTCACCCACGGCAAGAACACCGACTGGGCCGACTCGGCCACCGACAAGCCGGTGCATCACGGGCTGACGCCGTTCGGCCGCGCGGTGGTGCACGAGATGAACCGGCTCGGGATGCTGGTGGATCTCTCGCACGTGTCGCCCGAAACGATGAAGGCCGCGCTTGAAACCACGCAGGCGCCGGTGATCTTCTCGCATTCCAGCGCCCGCGCGCTGGACGACCACCCGCGTGACGTCCCCGACGACGTTCTGCGCATGGTCAAGCAGAACCACGGCATCGTGATGGCGAATTTCTATCCGACGTTCGTCTCGCAGGCGGTCGCGAACTGGAATGCGGACCGTGCCGGTGCGTCCGCGAAATTCGATGCGCTGTACGTCGGCCAGCCCGAGCGCGCCAAGGCCGCGATGGACAAATGGAAGCAGGCACATCCGCAGCCCAAGGCCACCATCGCGGAGGTTGCCGACCATATCGAACACATCCGCAAGATCGCCGGCGTCGAAAGTGTCGGCATCGGCAGCGACTTCGACGGCATCGAGGTCACGCCGGAAGGTCTGGACGGCGTGGATACCTACCCGGCACTGTTCACCGAACTCGCGCGCCGCGGCTGGAGCGACGACGAACTCGCCGATCTCGCCGGCCGCAACCTGCTGCGCGTGATGGGCGAGGCCGAAGCCGTCGCCAAGCGATTGCAGGCGCAGGAAGCGCCGTCGCACGCGACCATCGAGATGGATGCCGCCGCGAAAAGCGATTCGAAGGACGGCACGGCCGGCGCCTGAGTCCGCCTCGACCGACCGTCGAAATTCCGACGCCGCGCCGTCACGGGCGCGGCGTCAACGGCGCGCCACCGCAACCCGCACGCAATTCCGGCCCGCCCGCTTGGCCGCGTACAACGCGTCATCGGCGCGCTTCAGCAATTCGCGCAAGTTCTCGCCCGGCACCATCTGCGCCACGCCGAAACTACATGTCACCCTGATGCCCTGCGGCCACCCGGCCTGCTCGATCGCCACGCGCAGACGTTCCGCACGCGTCGCCGCCACCTCCAGCGCCGCGCCATCGCAGGCCAGCACGAATTCCTCACCGCCCCAGCGGCACAACACATCCTGTTCCCGGATGTTCGCGTTCACCAGCCGCGCCAGCCCCCGCAGGCATTCGTCGCCCACCTCGTGACCATGGACGTCGTTGATCTGCTTGAAGTGATCGACGTCCATGAACATCACCGACAGGTGCCGGTGTTGCGCATCGACCTGGGCGCGCAGCAGCGCAAGACGATGGCGCAAACCGGCGCGGTTGTATAGCCGCGTCAACGGGTCGTGGTTCGCCACAATGCTCAGCGCCTGCCGCTCGCGCTCCAGCGCCGCATTGATGCGTTCCAGCTCGCGCCGGCCGGAACTTGCCACCATTGCCGCGCGGCGCGCGTCTCGGAAGCCCTCGACCAGATACACCATCGCCGTCACCGACCACAACGCCACCAGCAGCGTCAGCAGCTCGATTTCGCTGATCCACTTTCCGTAGAACTCGATCGAGCGCACCCCGATCGTGTAGAGCCCCGGCCCAACGTTGCTTCCGGTCCCTATGTCGATGGCCACCACATTGCGCAAGTCCGGTCGGGCGTGCTCGGCCGGCACCCGGAATTGCTGGATCCACCAGGTCGCCACGTGGAAGTTGGCCAGCGACGTCGTGAACGGCTCGTCACCATTCGCGGGCGCGTATTCCAGCATGTTGACCTTCAGCGTGTCGGAACTGCCGGACTGGTAATAGGCCGGGTCGAAATTGCGCAGGTACACCGCCACCGGCACCGGCGCGGGACCTTGGGCCCGAATGTCCAGCTTCACCGAATCGAAGCGCGACAGGCTGACGCCGTCCGGCACCTTGCCGAGCGTGATGCTGACGTTGCAGTACGGCCACGCATAACCCAGTGCGATCCGGCAGGTGATCACCGACGCGTGACCGGCCACGGCGACGCTCGCCGCGCTGGCCCCGCCCAGCTCGCGATCATCGAACACCGCCACCGGATACGAGCCCGCGCCGTCCACGCGCAGTGAAGTGTCCATGCCGAAGTGCCGCCACAGCGGCAACGCCACGGTCAGCACCAGCAGGCAGAGCACCCAGCCCACGAACCCCTTGTTGCGCACCCCGACCCCTGCCGACCGCCGTCCGGAAAGATTTCCGGCCGCCATCATTGCAATAAATCGGCCAACTTTCCTGAAGGCGGGGCACGAAGGGCACGAAGGGCACGAACGGCCGCGCATCGGTGTGACCTTTTGTCACGCGGCTCGGTTTTGTGAGCTGGCTCGTGACTTTGTTCGCCAGCATCGGTATACATTGCATATGCATGCTTCGAGGCGGCAATGGAGGCCTCGTCAGTCAAGGGGAGCAAATGACCGCTCAAGACACGACGCGTGGCACCAGCAGTGAATACTACGAGATGCTGTTCGTCGCGAACCCGCTGCCGATGTGGGTTTTCGAGATTGCCAGCGGCCGGTTTCTCGCAGTAAACGCGCAGGCGTGCAAGCAATATGGTTACAGCGAGGAAGAATTCCTCGCCATGACGATTGACGACATACGGCCGCCGGATGAAAACGCGCGCCTCGCCAAGGTGCGTTCCACCAGCCCCGCCGGTCACCGCGAGTTCGGCTTCTGGCGCCACATCAAGAAGGACGGCGCGATCATCAATGTGGAGATCTCCTCCGACGACATCGTGTTCGGCGGCGTTGCGGCACGGCTGGTGCTGGCAAGCGACGTGACCGAGCGGGTCCGTACCGAGACGGCCCTGCGCCTCAGCCAGGAACGCTTCGATTATGTGACGCGCGCCACCGAAGATGCGCTGTGGGACCGCAACATCGTCGACAACACCATCTGGTGGAACGAAGGGTTGGAGCGGCTATTCGGCGGGAAGGTGGAACCGAGCAGCGAATGGGGCCGCGAACGCATCCATCCGGATGATCGCGCGCAGGTCGGCCCCTGCATGGACGATGTCGTCAATGGCGACGGGCAGCAATGGTCCTGCGAGTACCGGTTCCTGCGCCACGATGGCAGCTATGCCTTCGTGTACGAACGCGGCTTCGTGATCCGCGATGCCGCCGGCGCTGCGGTCCGGGTCGTCGGCGCCATCACCGACCTCTCGGATCGCAAGCGCCGCGAGGACATCCTGCGCGAACAGGCGATGTTGCTCGACCGGGCCAAGGACGCGATCATGGTGCGCAGCCTCGATCGCCGCATCCGTTACTGGAACAAGGCCGCCGAAAGCATCTACGGCATCCCTCGCGGCCGGGCGATCGGAAGGCGCGTCGAAGACATCATCGTGTACGACGATCCGGTGGCGTTCGAGACCGCCGATGCCGAGGTGTTCGAAAAAGGCGAGTGGTCCGGGCGCTTCCAGCAAGCCGGCGCGGACGGAAAGCCCATCACCGTCGATGGACACTGGACCCTGCTGCGGGACGAGGGCGGCCACCCCGTCGGCGTCCTGAAGATCCACACCGATGTCACCGAACGCGTGGAACTGGAGCGTCGCCTCGCGCAGTCCCAGAAACTCGAAGCCATCGGGCAGCTCACCGGTGGCATCGCGCACGACTTCAACAATTTGCTGACGGTCATCGTCGGCAACGCCGACACGCTGGGGGAGGAGCTGCCGGACCGGACGGACGTGCTGCCGCTGGTGGACATGATCCGCACCGCTGGCGAACGCGGCGCGGAGCTGACCCGACACCTGCTCGCCTTCGCGCGCCGGCAGGCGCTGGAACCGCGCACGGTGCGCCCCGATGAATTGGTCGACGGCATGCGCAACCTGTTGCGGCGCACCCTCGGCGAGAACATCGAGCTTGCGGTGGACCATGCGGCCGATGTCGCACGAGTGTCGGTGGACCCGGCGCAATTCGAATCGGCGCTGCTGAACCTGTGCATCAACGCGCGCGACGCGATGCGCGGCGGCGGCAAGCTGATGATCGAGACCGACAACGTGATCCTGGACGAGAACTACACCGAGCGACGCGCGGACGTGGTGCCCGGCGACTACGTGCGGATTTCGATTTCCGACACCGGCACCGGCATGAGCGCCGAAGACGTGGCCCGCGCGTTCGAACCGTTTTTCACCACCAAGGCGCGCGGCCAGGGTACCGGTCTCGGTTTGAGCATGGTGTACGGTTTCGTCAAGCAATCCGGCGGCCACGTGGCGATCTATTCCGAACTCGGCCACGGCACGGTGGTCACGCTGTACCTGCGCCAGGCCAAGGACCACATCGAACCGGTCACGGTGGTCGAACCGGACGACATCTCGGGTCGCGGCGAGCGCATTCTCCTGGTGGAAGACGATGATCTGGTGCGCGCGCACGCCGTGCAGTTGCTCACCAGCCTCGGCTACGGCGTGGTCGCGGCCACCAATGGACCGGAGGCGCTGGCACTGCTGCGCGAAAACATTCCCTGCGATCTGCTGTTCACCGACGTGATCATGCCCGGTGGCCTGACCGGCCCCAAGCTCGCGGAAGCCGCGCACGTGTTGCGGCCCGGCTTGCCGGTGCTGTACACATCGGGTTACACGGAAAATGCGATCATCCACCATGGTCGCGTGGACCCGGGCATCAATCTGCTGCACAAGCCGTACCGAAAGCCCGAACTTGCAGCCAAGCTGCGCGCGGCACTGGACGAGAAGCGGTCAAAGGACGGTGGCACTTGACGGAACACGACAAACCGCGACGGCTGCTGATCCTCGATGACGAACCGGCGGTGGCGCAGACCGTGGCCTTCGCCGCCAAAAGGCATGGTTTCGCCGTACGGATGTCGGCATCGGCCGAAGCGTTTTTCGGCGATGTTGCTAGCTTCGAGCCCAGTCACGTCATCATCGACCTGCTGATGCCCGGCATGGATGGCGTGGAGGTATTGCGCAATCTCGCGGCGGGCGGATGCGGCGCCAGCATCATCATGATGAGCGGCATGGGCAGCAGGGTGCTGGAATCGGCGCAGCGGGTCGGCCTCGAGCGCGGCCTGCGCATCATCGGCATCCTGCCGAAACCATTCAAGCCGGCGGAACTGCGCGCCTTGCTGGATGCACATGCGCACCACCCGGCGCATCCCGAGCCGATCACGGCGGCGGATCACGAAACGTTGCTGGACGATATCGGGCCGGCGTTGCGCGACGAGCAATTCGTGCTGCATTACCAGCCGAAGGTAAACCTCGCCAGCGGACATCCTGTCGGCGTGGAAGCTCTGGTGCGCTGGCAGCATCCGACATTCGGGCTGTTGCCGCCCGACCGTTTCCTGCCGTTGATCGAGCAATCCGGCAACATGACCCTGCTGACGATCTGCGTCATCGAAGCGGGCCTCGCATGGCTCGCCGGCACTGCCGATGACAGCGCACGGCAACTGGCGATCAACATTTCCGCCACCAGCCTGACCGACGTGAGCTTCACCGATCTGCTGCACGAGCGATGCGTCCGGTTCAACGTGGACCCGGCGCGCATCATCCTCGAGCTGACGGAAACCACGGCTCCGCGGCGGACCGCCGAACTGCTCGACATCCTCACGCGGGTCCGGCTGAAAGGATTCCAGCTCAGCATCGACGATTTCGGAACCGGCTATTCGTCACTGGTGCAACTGGCGCAGTTGCCGTTTTCCGAAATCAAGATCGACCGATCTTTCGTCGGTGGGCTGCATTCGTCCGACGAGGCGCGCAAGATCGTCGCCACCACCGTCGCGCTCGGCAAGCAACTGCAGCTCACCACCGTCGCCGAAGGCGTCGAGAACGAAGCGCAGGCACGCGCACTCACCGAGCTCCAATGCGATCAGGCACAGGGTTATTTCTTCGCAAGACCCATGCCCGGCGACGCCGCGCGGACATGGTTGCGGGAGCGCAAGTAGGCGGGAGCCGCAACGCAGCATTCCAAAGTGTCGCAGGGCGGGAGCGCGCGCCGTGAATCCCGCCGGCAACCCACGCTCACCCAATGCGATCCTGGTTGGCACCCGCCCTACATTTCCCACTTGTACAACGCCGCGTAATCGGCGCGGGTGCGCCGGCACGCACGCCATGCGAGGCCGCCTTCGGCCATCGCGTCGCGCACGCTGGGCGCGATCAACCGCAATGCCTGCGCGGCTCCGCGATCGCGCCATCGCTGCAGGCTCGACCGCTCCATCAGATCGAGCGCCCACCCAGGCAGCAATGCAGCCGCGGACCCGAGGAACAAGTCACGACTGAAACCTGCCAACGGAACCGGCAATCGAATGGATCCCAGCACGCGCAACGTCTCGCGGGTGCGCGCATCGAATGACAACTCGGGACGCACGCGCGCGAAAAACGAATCGACTGCTTCCGTCGATTCGGGAACATCGCGCGCGCCAAGCGCTTCGGCGATCTGCGTCATTTCGGCGAGATAGCGATCCTGCATCGCGCGCGGAATGCGTTGGCAATAACGCTCGTACGCGCGCAGGAAACACCAGCACCCGGCGCAATGCACCCAATCGAGCAGATGCGGATCGTCCGCGCTGTAGGGTCGCCCATCCTCTGCGGTGCCGCGCACGCTGCGGTGGATCACGCGAACGTGTTCGATGGCCGCTTCGGCCGGCGCGCGCGGCGCGTAGGTCGTGCGTCCCACGAACGCGGTGGTGTTGCGCAGGCGACCGAGCGTGTCGGTGCGGAATGCGGAATGATCCCACACGCCGGCCAGCGCCAGCGGGTGCAGCGCCTGCAACATCAACGACGCCAGACCGCCCGCCATCATCGATGGAAAATCCGCGTGGATCTTCCACGTCGCGCTGTCCGGTCCGAACAGGCCGGGGTCGCCCAGTGGCGCATCGTAATCAGGTGCCGGCGCATCTCGGCTCAACACCGCCAGCACCTGCCGCCGCAGATGCTTGCGCGCGACCGGCGGCAGCAGGTTCACGCCGGGCAAGTGCAATCGCGTTGCGTCGCCGCCACGATGGCGCCCTCGCCCGTCCAGCGTCATGTCATCCGCATCGCGCATGCTGCAACTGTACGCCGACCACATGCATCACGAGCAGCGGCGTGCTTCAATGTCGTTCGCACCTGGAGTTTCATTGCGCAAAAGGAATGACGACCATGGGATTGTTGGTAGACGGCAAGTGGCAAGACCGCTGGTATGACACCGAAAGCACCGGCGGCCGCTTCAAACGCTCGGCCAGCCAGTTCCGCAACTGGATCACGCCCGACGGCAGCGCCGGTCCGTCCGGACGGGACGGCTTCAAGGCCGAAGCAGGCCGCTATCACCTGTACGTGTCGTACGCGTGCCCGTGGGCGCACCGTACCTTGGTGATGCGGGCGTGGAAGGGACTGGAAAAACACATCGACGTCTCCGTGGTGCACCCGTTGATGCTGGAAAACGGCTGGGAATTCCGCACCGATTTCGACGGCGCAACCGGAGACAAGCTGTACGGCTTCGACAAACTGTACCAGCTGTACCTCAAAGCCGACCCGCACTACAGCGGCAGGGTGACGGTGCCGACGCTGTGGGACAAGCAGCGTGAAACCATTGTCAACAACGAGTCTTCCGAAATCATCCGCATGCTTGGGGCTGCCTTCGACGGCATCGGCGCACGCGCGGGCGACTATTGCCCCGATGACCTGCGCGGGGACATCGACGCCACCAACGCGATCGTTTACGACAACGTCAACAACGGCGTCTACAAGGCCGGCTTCGCGACCAGCCAGCAAGCCTACGACGAGGCGGTCACCACGCTGTTCGAAACACTGGACTCGCTTGAACAGCGTCTCGGTCGACACCGCTATCTCATCGGCAACACGCTCACCGAAGCCGATTTGCGCCTGTGGACCACGCTGGCGCGTTTCGATGCGGTGTACACGACGCACTTCAAATGCGACCGCAAGCGGATCAGCGACTATCCGAATCTCGAAGGGTTGTTGCGCGATATCCACCAGATGCCGGGCGTCGCCGACACGGTGTGGATGGACCACATCCGGAATCACTACTTCCGCAGCCACAAGACCATCAATCCGCACGGCGTGATTTCGATCGGTCCGGTGCTCATGTTCGATGCGCCGCACGATCGCGATCGGCTTGGCCCGCGCGAGATACGGTAAACCAAAAAACGGATCTGGTTCACTCATCCATTGCAAGGAAGTGAACTTGACGCCCTTCTTTGCTGCTATTTTCCTCGCATGGACGGACAACAGACATCCGAGGCCATCGCCGAGTGGAACGCGCGCGGCGTGCTCGTGCTGCCGAAGTTCTACGCCGATGCGGAAATCGACAAAGTACTTGCCGACTACCGCGCTCTGTGGAAAGAAGGACGTGCCCGCGTCACCGTGGACGACATGGACCTGGCCCGGCGGATGAGATTGCGCGACGTGTCCGCGGATGCACGTGCGTCGCACCGCTTCAAGGTCAATGATCTTTACCTGGAACAAGCGTCCGTCCGCCGCCTCGCGCTCAACGACCGACTGGCCCCCTTGCTGCAACGCCTGCTGGGCGAACGGCCCGCGGTGTGCAATTCGCTCAGCCTCGAATACGGCACCGAGCAGGAAGACCACGTCGATTCCCTCTTCATGACGCCGCGCACGCCCGCCCATCTCGTCGCGGTCTGGGTGGCGCTGGAAGATTGCTCGCCGGAATCCGGCCTGCTGCGCTATTGGCCCGGCAGCCACCGGATCGAACCTTACGTTTTCTCCAACGGCCAGCGCCATTTCATTCCGGAGGAATTGGGTGCGTGGCGAGACTGGATGCGTACGGAGGTGCAGCAACACGAGCTGCAAAGCGTTGTTCCAGGCCCGCAAAGGCGACGTATTCGTCTGGAACGCGCAACTGCTCCACGGCGGCAGCGCGATCGCCGAACGCGGGCGGACACGCCGCAGCGTCGTGTTCCACTACTTCTCGGAATCCGATTCCCGGGCGATGGGACACCGGCTGGTCCGCGAGTCGGACGGCTTCTGGATACGGCGTTCGCACCAACCGATTCCCGGCAGCGTCAATGCTCGGATGCGCAACCGCGCCGGCAAAATCGCGCGCCGCATGCGCGGGCTGTTCGTGCGCAGCTAGAAGCGGTCTTCGGCCGGACAAGCCGTCCCGTGCCACGCCGCGGCGTGTGGGCTATGCTTGGCGCGGGGAGCCATGGGGATGGCCGAAATGTCCGCTCGCAAGCTTGCCGCAATGGCGCTGTTCGCGTGTGCCTGTACGGGCAACGCAATGGCATCCGCTCCTGATGCAGCCGTACCCGCTTCCGCCTCGACCGCAGCCGGCGCGCTACTTCCCGTCAGCGCGTTCGCCAGTCGTTCGCTGGTAAGCAGTCCGCGGCTGTCGCCCGACGGCAACTACCTGTCCGTGCGCACGGACAGCCCGTCCGGCGACATGCACGCGCTGGTGATCTATCGGCTGTCGGACATGAAAGTGATCAGCCTGCTGCGCCTGCCCATCTACGAGGTGCCGGTGGGCACGGTGTGGGTCAGCCCGGATTGGCTGGTGGTGGAACTCGGCAAGGAATTCGGCTCGCTGGACAAGCCGCTGGCGACCGGCGAAGTCATCTCTTCCAGCATCGATGGCAAGCGCCAGCATTACCTGTACGGCTACAAGCCGATCAGCCGGCACGCGGTCATGGGCCAGGACGACGAGGGTTTCGGTTCCATCGTCGGCCTGCCGCCGAAGGCCGATGGCAGCTTCTACCTCGGCGAACAGCCATGGGGCCACGAGAACCGCAGCTTGGTCTATCACGTCAATGCCCAGCACGACACGCGCGACCTGATCGCCGACATGGACGTGGCCAACATGAACTTCCTGATCGATCCCGAAGGCCAGGCTGCGTTCGCTTTCGGCGACAACTCCGATTTCGAATTCGTGGCTTACCGGCATGTCGACGGCCAATGGAAGCCGCTCGATGCCCAAGAGGTCGGCCAACACTTTGCGCCATTCGACTACGCACCCGACGGCCACGACGTCTACGCGTGGTGGAGCAAGGATGGTGGCCCGTTCGAGTTGATCGAGGAAAACCAGAACGGCAGCGATCGCAAGATCCTCGCCCAGGACAGCTTCGCAAGCATCGACGACCTGCAATGGACGGCGACGCCGCGCCAGCCGTTCGCGGCCATCGCCGAAAGCGGCATTCCCAAACCGATTTTCATCAACGCCAATCTGCCCGCCGCCCAGCTCTACCAGACGCTGACAAATGGTTTCCCCGGCGAGTTCGTCGATTTCATCAACTTCAGCGAAGACGGCAGCAAGTTGCTGTTCTTCGTTTCCAGCGACCGCGATCCCGGCGCCTACTATCTGTTCGATGCCAAGACACATAACGCGACCAAACTGCTTGCCGTCGAACAGTGGATCAAACCCGCCGACATGGCCGAACGTCGTCCGATCCGCTTCAAGGCCAGCGACGGCGTGGAACTGGACGGATTCCTGACCATCCCGCCCCACCGCGACCTGGCCAACCTGCCGATGGTGCTGGTGCCGCACGGCGGCCCGCACGGCGTGCAGGACAACTGGTTCTACGATGACGACGCGCAATTCCTCGCCAATCGTGGCTATCTGGTCCTGCAGGTGAACTATCGCGGTTCCGACGGCCGCGGACCCGGGTTCGAGCAGTCCGGCTACCTCAAATGGGGCACGCGTATCCAGCAGGATCTGATCGACGGCGTGAAGTGGGCCATCAGCCAGCACTACGGCGATCCGAATCGCCTCTGCGTTTACGGCGGCAGTTTCGGCGGATATTCGGCGCTGATGTCGGTGATCCGCGCGCCGCACCTGTTCAAGTGCGCGATCGGCTACGCGGGCATCTACGACCTGCAGATGATGTACAAGAATGGTGATATCCGCTCCAGTCAATTCGGCCGCAGTTACCTATCCACGGTAATCGGCCGGAACGACGCCGAACTCGACGCCAATTCGCCTGACAAGCTCGCCGACAAGATCGACGTCCCGGTGTTCCTCGCCCACGGCAAGGAAGACAAGCGCGCGCCGTTCGAACAGGCAGAAGCGATGCGCGACGCGCTGGATGCCGCGCACAAGACCTACGAATGGATGGCCGTGCCCAAGGAAGGCCACGGTTTCTACACCGAGGCGGACCGCGCCGATTTCCTGACGCGAATGCAGGCGTTCCTCGAAAAATACATCGGGCCGGGCGCCCCGGTGCAGCACTGACCCGACGCGCGGAGCGCCGTCCGATCCGCTGCCCGAAGGCCGGTTGACACCGCCTTACTCTCACGCCTCGTAGGGCGGGAGGAGCGCAGCGTATCCCGCCGCGACAAACGCGCTTGAGTGCTCGCCCGGCAGTACCTTGCGCCTTTCTCGTCCGCACCGTCCGTCCGCTATCCTGATGATCGGTTTTTCCGCCCTGCTCTCGCCCGCAAAGGAAATTGAACGTTGAATGCACCGCCGGCCCCTGATTCGACCTTCGCCTGGGACCAATACTGGCGCGACGGCCGTCTGGCTTCGTGCGGCGGCGAAGGTGGGGCGACCTATCAACCGGTGATCGCCGAGGGCTGGCGACAGTTCTTCACCACCGTTCCCGATGCAGCGCGTATCCTCGATGTCTGCTCGGGCAACGGCGCGGTCGCCCGTCTTGTCGCCGAGGTCGCGAGTACCCGCAACATCCGCGTGATCATCGACGCGGTGGACGCGGCCGACCTTCATCCGACCGGCACCAGTCCTGGTTCCGACATGATCCGCTATTCGCCGCGCACACCGGCGGAAAACTTGCCATTTCCCGATGCTTCATTCGACGTCATCGTCGGCCAGTACGCCATCGAATACACCGATCTCGAACGCACGTTGGCCGAACTTCATCGCGTCGGCCGCCACCATGCAAAGCTGCGATTCGTCACGCACGCGGCAGGCAGCATCGTCGTGCAGGAAGCAAAGCGGCAACTTGCCGACACGGATCGGCTGATGCAAACCAGCGTGTTCGAGACCGCCGAAGCGCTGGCGCGGGCGATCGGAGTCGATCAACCTGCAGCGAATGTCGACGACGCCAAACGCAGGTTTCTTGTCGCGCTGCAGTCGCTGCGCGATGCCGAAGCGACTGCAGAAGACCTGCGGATGTATCGCAACGTCGGCAGCGTGCTCGTCCACGCGATCCAGCACCAGCCACAGGTCGGCCCCGCCGCGGTCCTCGACAAGATCGCCGAGACCGCCACGGCAATCAAGGCGCACCATGCACGCTTGTCGGCGATGTGTCGCGCCGCGTTGGACCCGCCTTCAGCGAAGGCGCTCACCGCATCGGCCGAGCAAGCTTGGGAAGCGCCATTCAAATTGGAGCCCCTGGTGCGGTCCGATGGCGCGCTGTTCGGCTGGGTCATTGCATCCACGTGAAAAGGGCCAGGCGCACACACGCGGCATTCGCCTACTTCAGTGCGCGATCGAACAACGCCAGCATTTCGGACCAGCCGCGTTCCGCCGCGGCCTCGTCGTAAACGGGAAAGTCGGGCTTCATCCAGCCGTGTGAAGCGCCGCGGTACACCTCGCACCGATAGCGCACGCCCGCATCGTCCAGCGCCTGCGTGAAGCGCTCGACCATTTCCGGCGGACAACTGCGATCGTTGTCGGCGACCGCGACATACAGCTCCGCGCGAATCTTTGGCGCCAGCAAGTGCGGACTCTTCGGATCATCGGTAGCCAGGCGGCCGCCATGGAAACTGATCGCGGCCGCGACCCGTTCCGGATAGGTCCCCGCAGCGGTGATCGCCATGCCGCCACCCATGCAAAAACCGACCGCGCCGATCTTGTGGGTCGAGTCGTTGCGCGTATCGAGCCAGGCCAACAACGCCTCGGTATCCTGCGCAGCCTTGAAGTTGTCCGTGGTCGCCATGAGTGGCCCGACCATCGCGCGGAAATCGCCGGCGAACGCCTGCTTCGGGTCCAGCGGACCGTACGCGCCGTAGCGATAGAACAGATCCGGCACCAGCGCCACGTAGCCGTTATCGGCGAGGCGTTCCCCGATCTGCAACAACGCAAGGCGAATGCCGAACGCGTCCATGTACACGATCACCGCCGGCCACGGACCCGCGCCGTCCGGCCTGAAAACATGCACCAGGGATTGCCCATCGCGCGTGCGAACGCTGACTTCCTCGTACTTCAGGGTGTGCATGTCGGCAATGCTCGGCAACGTGCTTCTTCAAAGGCGACGACTATAGCTGTTGCCCGACGAAACCCGCGAAAGTACGCGGCCACACCTCGACGGCCGCATCAGGTTGGTCACCGCTACCATCGGGCCGACGGCCGCGATGAATGTCCCGACATGGAATTCCAACAGATCGTGTTTCTGGTGATCCTTGCGGCAGCGCTGATCCTGCTGGTCACCGAATGGGTGCGCATCGATCTCACCGGCGTGCTCATCGTGGTGGCGCTGGCCGGCACCGGCCTGCTCAAACCCGTCGAAGCGCTGTCGGGCTTCTCCAGCGACCCCGCAATCCTCGTGGCTTCGATGTTCGTGCTGTCGGCGGGACTCGCGCAGACCGGGGTGACCGGCCTGCTGGGCGCATGGATCGGACGCATGGCTGGAAACAGCATCTGGCGCGCGGTGCTGGTGATCATGCCCTGCGTGGCCTTGATGGCTGCCTTCAGCCACCATCTGATGGTCACGGCGATGATGCTGCCGGTGATCCTGGAGCTCAATCGCTCGCACAACCTGCCGGCCTCCCGGCTGATGATGCCGATGGCCTTCGCCGCATCGCTGGGCACCACCGTGACGGTGATCGCCGCACCGGCTTTCCTGGTCGCGCGCGATCTGCTCGAACGCGGCGGCGCGCACGACGTCGGCATCTTCTCGATCGCGCCGATGGGCGTCGTGCTGACCCTGATCGGCACCGCGTACATCTTGCTGTTCGGACGCTGGCTGCTGCCCAGCCACGAGGGCAGCAGCGGCGGCGAAGACCGCTTTCGCCTGGAACGCTATTACACCGAACTGGTGGTGCTGGAGGATTCGCCACACGTCGGCAAGTCCATGCGCGACTTCGGCAAGGAGCACGCCGAACGCTTCCGGGTGGTGGATTGGTTGCGGCACGGCAGCTCACGCCGGAAACCCTGGCGACGCAAGCAATTGGCCGCGGGCGACCTGCTGCTGGTGCGCGCCAGCCCGGATGAACTGGCGGCGTTGAAAGAACAACAGGGCCTCGCGCTGAGCGCAGTGGTGCAATACGGCGACGAAATCGGAGACGATCGCCGCGCCACGCGGGAAGAGGACGAACGTCTGGTGCAGGCCGTCGTCGCCCCCGACTCCGGGCTGGTCGGGCGCACCATCGGCAACGTCGACTTCCTGCGTCGCTACGGCGTGGTGGTGGTCGGGCTGTGGCGCAAGCGTGGCTTCATCCGCCAGGAGCTGTCCAAGATCAAGCTCGAGGCCGGCGACCTGATGGTGTTGTGGGGCGACAAGAGCGCGCTGGACCAGCTCGCCCGCAATCCGTCGTTCCTGTTGCTGGTGCCGTTCTCGGGCCGCGCCCAGGTGCGCGGGCGCGGCTGGCTGGCGGCATTGATCATGGCGCTCAGCGTGGCCAGCGCCGCTTCCGGCCTGCTGCCGGTCGCCGTCTCGTTCCTCGCCGGTGCCACGGCGATGGTGGTCACCCGCTGCCTGACCTTGAAGCAGGCCTACGAATCGGTCGAGTTGCGCATCTTCGTATTCATAGCCGGCGCCATTCCGCTCGGACTCGCGATGGAACACACCGGCACCGCGGCCTTGTTCGCGGACTGGCTGTCGGCCTTCGTGTCAGGTTGGTCGCCGACTTGGGTACTGCTGGCGCTGTTCCTGACCGCCGCCCTCTTCACCCAGATCCTGTCCGATACCGCCACCACCATCCTGCTCGGCCCGGTCGCACTGGGCATGGCCAGCCTGCTCGACATGTCGGCTTTCGCGATGGTGTTCAGCGTGGCGATGGGCGCGGTGGTCGCGTTCCTGACTCCGATCGGCCACCACGGCAATCTGCTGGTGTACGAGCCCGGCCACTACCGCTTCGTCGACTTCGTGCGCGTGGGTACGCCGCTGACGCTGTTGCTGGGCATCGCCGTGGCGTGGCTGGCGCCGCTGCTGTGGCCGGGCGGATGAAACATGCCACGCTCGTCGAACTCCTCACGGAATATTGACTCCGCATCAGGGCTGGTCCGCTAACCTCCGACAGTCCTGGCACAAAAGGATGATCCCATGACACGTATCAGTGCGTTGCTTGCATTCGCATCCGTCGCCTTGCTGGCGGGATGCACCAACGACAACCAGGGGGCACCGGCGTCGCCGGCCGCATCTCCCACGACTGCGGCATCTCCTGCGTCATCTCCCATGGCATCCCCCGCACCGGCGGGTTCTTCGGCCCGCGCCCACGCCGTACTCGCGTCGGCCAGCAACAGCGATGTTTCCGGCACGCTTTCGTTCGCCAGCACCGGCGAGGGTGTGCGCATTACCGGTCGCATCACCGGACTCAAACCCGACAGCACCCACGGTTTCCACGTCCACGAACACGGCGACTGCAGCACGCCGGATGCCAGCAGTGCCGGGGGTCATTTCAATCCGACGCAACAGCCCCACGGCCATCCCGCCGAGGGCCAGCGCCACGCCGGCGATCTCCCCAACCAGCAGGCGAACGCCGAAGGTGTCGCCACGGTCGACGTGCTGGCGAAAGACGTCCAGCTCGGCACCGGCGGCAGCACCGACATCCTCGGCGGCGCGATCATCGTGCACGCACAACCCGACGATTACAGCAGCCAGCCTTCCGGCAATGCCGGCGCACGCATTGCCTGTGGCGTGATCACCCGCGACTGAGGACCGCGTCGTCGTCGCGGCGTGCGACGCCGTGACGACGGTCGCTCCTGCGAGTGCACCGGGTCGTTTGCTTGGTGCGATCAACGCCCGTGCCGGGATGACACCGTGTGCGCGCGTCCTGCTGTAATGCCGAGCGCCTTTGCCCGACGCGAGCCGGGATCCTGGGTTTCGGCAAAAACCACACTGGCCGTCTCGTGGTGAAAGCGGCATGATGCGGCGTGAGGTGCGCAAGGCCAGGAGGATTTGCGGTAATGCCGTATTTCCACGACGCGGCTGGCGTGCTCTTGTAGGTTGGCGCTGACCCCGGACCTGATCCATGGGAAGCGCAACGAGGGTCGCGACTTGCGGAGCCGGCTCGTTGACTGTTCGGCTTCTCCCGGACGAGTCCGGATTCAGCCCAACCCGGGAACTACGCGCCATAGTGTCTTCGGTTCGATCGCGTTGAGGTGCCGCCATGCTGCGCTTGCGAAACCTGTTGCCGCTGCTCCCCTTGGCGTTGACCTGCGGCGCCGCCAACGCGGCGGACACGAAGCCGTTCTTTACCCTGCACGAAACCGGCAAGGGCATCTGGGCCGCGATCGCGGTGCCCGGGAGCGGCGCCGGCAGCAACTCCGGCTTCATCGTCGGCGACGACGGCGTGCTGGTCGTCGACAGCTTCGAGGATCCGGATGCCGCGAAGGCGCTGCTGAAGGTTATCCACGAGAAGACGCCGTTGCCCGTGCGTTACGTCGTCAACACCCATTACCACCTCGATCACGTCGCGGGAAACGGCGTCTACCAGGCTGCAGGCGCGGTGGTCATGGCGCAGCGCAACGTGCGTGCATGGGAACGGACCGAAAACCTGAAGTTCTTCGGCGACAAGATCACGCCCGCGCAACGCAAGATGGTGCAATCGTACGTGCTGCCGAGCGCCGTCTATCGTGACGGCATCGAGGTGTTCCTCGGCCACCGCAAAATCGAGGTGCGCGTGTTGCCCGGGCATACCGGTGGCGATTCGATCGTGGTGGTGCCCGATGCGGACGTGGTATTCACCGGCGACCTGTTCTGGGATGACAGCCTGCCGAATCTGATCGATGCGGACACCCGCGCGCAGATCCACACCAACGATGTATTCCTCAAGGATTACCCGACCGCGTCGTTCGTGCCCGGCCACGGCGCCATCGGGAAGGCCGCGGATGTGCGCGCATTCCGCGACTACCTCGTGGCGTTGCGACAGGCGATCACGAAGGCCGAGAGCAAGGACGAATCCGGCGCGGAACTGCGGCAGGATGTGTTGAACCAGCTGCAAGCCACCTACGGCGCATGGAACTACTTCGGCCACTTTGCGCCGCGGAACATTGCACAGACAATCGCCGAGCTTGGCGGCAAGAAAGCGCTACCGAAACCTGTGCCTTAGACAACCATGACTTCGCTGGCCAACGGATCCAACCTGCATTTCGCCTTGGTAGGTTGGCGCTGAGCGCAGCGAAGCCCAACGATGAAGACATGCACGGTCGCTCGCTCGATGAGTTCCGCGTCCGTTGGGCTTCCGCCGGATGAAGCCCGGCGTCAGCACCAACCTACCTTTGGCCTTGGTAGGTTGGCGCTGAGCAGCGAAGCCCAACCTGGGCGCGTCTTGGCCTGCCTTTGATCGTCATCCCGACGCAGGCCGGGATCCATGTTGCTTTCGGCGCGCGCCTCCAGGGCGAACCATCGCCGCATCTCGAACGGGTCGATAATGTGCGCGTGATCCCGCCACGAAGCGATCGAATGCAAATGAAGCCGGCTTCTTTCATCAAGACCACCATCGCTTCGCTCGCCCCTCTTGCCTGCATCATGTCCGCTGCAACTTTCGCGGCACCGCCACCACAGCACTACACAACACGCCCCTGGATAAACGCCACCCTTTCGCCCGACCAGCGTGCCGCGTTGGTGCTGGAGGCGATGACCGAAGACGAGAAATTCGGACTGCTCGTCACCCAATACGGCGACGCCCATCCAAGACCTCCGGGCGCGCTCGGTTCGGCCGGCTACCAGCCAGCCATTACGCGGCTCGGCCTGCCCGCGATCCAGGAAAGCGATGCGGGCCTGGGCGTCGCCAAGCCGCACGACGTCGGCGCCACTGCCCTGCCATCAGGTTTGGCGACTGCGGCAAGTTTCGATCCTGCGCTCGCCTACGCAGGCGGCGCGATGATCGGCGGCGAAGCGCATCGCCGCGGTTTCAACGTGATGCTGGCCGGCGGTGCGGACCTGGTGCGCGATCCGCGCAACGGCCGCAATTTCGAATACGCTGGGGAAGATCCGCTGCTGGCCGGTGTGATCGTCGGCAACGCCATTGCCGGCATCCAGAGCCAACACATCGTCTCCACCATCAAGCACTATGCGCTCAACGATCTGGAGACCGCGCGCAACACGCTCAGCGCCAACATAGCCCCAGCTGCGGCACGCGAATCCGATCTGCTCGCCTTCGAGATCGCGATCGAAACCGGGCACCCAGGTGCAGTGATGTGTGCCTACAACCGCATCAACGGCGTGTATGCCTGCGAAAACCACTGGCTGCTCGACCAGGTGCTGAAGCACGACTGGCACTACCAAGGCTTCGTGATGTCGGATTGGGGCGCAGTGCACGGCGCCGCGAAATCCGCGCTGGCGGGGCTGGACCAGGAATCAGCCGGAGAAACCTTCGACAAACAGGTGTATTTCGACAAACCGCTGCGCGCCGCGGTGGCTTCCGGCGAGGTGCCGCAATCGCGCATCGACGACATGGCGCGACGCATTCTGCGGAGCCTGTTCGCGGCCGGCGTGATCGACTATCCGGCCAAGATGGCGCCCATCGATTTCGCCGCCGACCGCAAAGTCGCCCGGCGCGTCGAGGAAGCCGGCGCGGTGTTGCTGCGTAACGAAAATTCGCTGCTGCCGCTGTCGGCCGCGCAGTCCATCGCGGTGATTGGTGGCCATGCCGACAAGGGCGTGCTGACAGGCGGCGGTTCTTCGGCAGTGCAGTCACCGCAGGGCAACGCAGTGCCGGACGCAAAACCCACGGACTGGCCGGGTCCGCGCATTTATCAACCTTCCGCGCCATTGGCTACCATCGAACGGCGCGCGCACGGCAAGGTGAACTTCGCCAACGGCAAGGACATCGCCGAAGCCGCGCAACTCGCGGCACGCGCGGACGTGGCGGTGGTGTTCGTCGAGCAATGGGCGGCGGAAAGCTTCGACCTGCCGAGCCTCGCCCTGCCCGGCAACCAGGATGCCCTGGTCGAAGCCGTGGCCAAGGCGAACCCGCACACCGTCGTCGTGCTGGAAACCAATGGACCGGTCGGGTTGCCGTGGCTCACCCGGGTCGGCGCGATACTGGAAGCGTGGTATCCGGGCGCGGCTGGGGGTGAGGCGATCGCGCGGCTGCTGTACGGCGATGTCGCGCCAAGCGGCCGCCTGCCGGTAAGCTGGCCGCGCGACGAATCGCAATTGCCGCGTCCCGAAATCCCCGGCGCAGGCCTCGCGTCCATCGGCCTGCCAGCGCAAGGCAAACCGGCGCAGGATGTCGACTACGACATCGAAGGCGCCGACGTCGGCTACCGCTGGTACCAGCACAGAAACCTCGAACCGTTGTTCCCGTTCGGCTACGGTCTCACCTACACGCAGTTCGAATACAGCGCTTTCGAAGCGCGCGTCGAACACGGCCGCGTCACCGCCTCGTTCACCGTAACCAACCGCGGCGCGCGCGAAGGCGTGGACGTGCCGCAACTATACGTGACCCTGCCCGGCGCGGACGAAGTGCGACGACTCGCGGGCTGGTGCCGGATTAACCTGCAGCCCGGCCAGTCCGCGCATCTGACCGTCACCGCCGATCCGCGCCTGCTGGTGAATTTCGACAGCCGCGGCCAGCAATGGAAGCGCCCGGCCGGCGCTTATCTATTGCAGCTGGGCCACTCGGCAGGATCGTTCCAAGGCGAGGACAAAGTGGCGCTGACCGCATTGACATGGCCTGCGGATGCCGCGCCGAAAGGTTCAGCGCAGCGGTGCGTAGCCGATGGCGCGAAGTGATCTCGGGAAAGAAATTCTTTTTGGATAGCTTGTCGATTTTCGACGCGGTCATTCGTCGCAGCGGTGAAGGCACGACAAATGGCCGTCGGAAATCAAGCCGGGAGACGAACATGCCGCACTATCTGATTGCAGGATATCTCCCCGACAACTTCGACCCGTCCACGCAGGATGAAGCGATGGTCGAGGAAATCCACGCGCTCAATCGCGAGATGATCGCGGCCGGCGTCCGGAGGTTCGCCGGGGGCTTGGGCGCAACCCACACACTGCGCGCCCAACCCGATGGCGACGTGCACGTTACCGACGGGCCATACCTGGAAACCAAGGAACTGGTGGGCGGCATCACGATCGTGGAAACCGCGACCCTGGACGAGGCACTGGCATGGGCGCGCAGGGCCGTCAAAGCGTGCCGCATGCCGGTCGAAGTACGGGAGATTTTCTTCGTGCCGGCCCCCGAAAAAACCTGAGCGTTGCGGTGAAGGGCCGTTGCGCGCCAACCTCATTCGCACAAGCGCGACACATCGGCGACACCACGTCCGGCGCGGCCCAAACCATTGCCGTGTGACGCGCAGACGGTAGCGGTGACGGAGTTGATGCAGCTGCGCGCTCCGCCGTGGACTTCAGTCTGTTGCCTTCGTTCCCTTTTCGGCCGATGTCGCTATCGCTATTGTTGAACGCAACGACCCGCGCCATATATCAGCGGTACCTTTTCCCTTGTCATCCCGGGCGCCTGCAGTTTCATCGCAAGCGAACCCGCAATGACGACGTTTTTTTTGACATACCCACTTGCCAGGTACACGCATGCTGCGCCTCACCAACCTCAATCTGCCGCTGGATCATTCCGCTGACGCCCTGCCCGCCGCCATCTGCGCGCGGCTTGGCATCGGGCGCGATGCCTTGCGCAGGTTCACGGTGTTCCGCCGCGGCTACGACGCGCGCAAGCGCGGCGCCATCACGCTGATCTACACCCTGGAGCTTGAAGTCGAGGACCAAACCGCGCTGCTGGCGCGGCATGCCGATACCCGTGATCTGCAGATCGCGCCCGACATGCGCTATCACCCCATCGCACCTGCAGTTCGGCGACCGGAACACCGCCCGATCGTCATCGGCTTCGGGCCCTGCGGCATCTTCGCGGCGCTCATCCTCGCCGAAGCGGGCCTCGCGCCGATCGTGCTGGAGCGCGGCAAGGCGGTGCGCGAGCGCACGCAGGACACCTGGGATCTGTGGCGCCAACGCCAGTTGCACGAGGATTCCAACGTGCAGTTCGGCGAAGGCGGCGCGGGCACGTTTTCCGACGGCAAGCTGCACAGCAACATCCACGACGCGCGGCACTACGACCGCAAGGTGCTGCAGGCATTCGTGGACGCCGGCGCGCCGGAAGAAATCCTCTACGTCAGCAAGCCGCACATCGGCACGTTCCGGCTGGTCGGCGTGGTGGAAAAACTGCGCGCGCACATCACCGCGCTGGGCGGTGAAATCCGTTTCGACCAGCGCGTGGACGACCTGGTTGTCGAAACCGACGCGCATGACGCACGCCATCTGCGCCGCGTACGACTCGCCGGCGGCGAAACCCTGCGCAGCGACCATGTGATCCTGGCGCTGGGCCACAGCGCCCGCGACACCTTCGCGATGCTGCACGCGCGCGGCGTGTACCTGGAACCCAAGCCGTTCTCGATCGGCTTCCGGATCGAGCACCCGCAATCCTTGATCGATCGCGCGCGCTTCGGCCCGCAAGCCGGCCACCCCATCCTCGGCGCCGCCGACTACCACCTCGTCCACCACGGCGACCGCGGCCGCTCGGTCTACAGTTTCTGCATGTGCCCCGGCGGCACCGTGGTGGCCGCGACCAGCGAAGCCGGCCGCGTGGTGACCAACGGCATGAGCCAGTATTCCCGCAACGAGCGCAACGCCAACGCGGCGCTGGTGTGCGACATCACGCCCGCCGACTACGCAGCTTATGGCGAAGGCCCGCTGGCCGGCGTCGCGCTGCAGCGGCATTGGGAATCGCACGCCTTCGAACTCGGCGGCGGCGATTACACCGCGCCGGCGCAACGCGTCGAAGACTTCCTCGCGGGTCGCGCAACGAAAGCGCTCGGCGACGTCACGCCTTCCTACCAGCCCGGCGTGCGCCTGACCGATCTCTCAAGCGCTTTGCCCGACTATGCCATCGCCGCCATCCGCGCCGCCATTCCGATCTTCGCGCGCCAAGTCCGCGGCTACGCGCTGCCCGACGCCATCCTCACCGGCGTCGAAACCCGCACGTCTTCACCCATCCGCATTCGCCGCGACACCGAACATTTGCAAAGCCTCAATACCCAGGGCCTGTATCCCGCAGGCGAAGGCGCCGGCTACGCAGGTGGGATTCTTTCCGCCGCGGTCGACGGAATCAAGGTTGCAGAAGCAGTTGCGATGTCGCTGATGAGAGCCTCCTCTTCGACAACCGCCTTGCCTGGCGGCAAGTGATACGCAGGCATTCAATCAGAGCAGCAGTTTGTCCGTCGGCCATGTTTCCCTAAACTGTACGCTCCAGCCCACACGGATTGCTCATGGCCAAGCCCAACTACTCCTTCGAAAAACGCCAACGCGAAATCGCCAAGAAGAAGAAACTGGCGGAAAAGGACGCGAAGAAGCGTGCACAGCGCGAAGCGGTCAAGAACGCCGACGCGCCGAAAGCAGGCCCGAACTGACGGCTGAGGCGCCCGGCCGACGTGTGCACGCCACCGGCTAATTACCTCGGTTCCCTTTTCGGGTCCCCTTTTCGGTCCCCTTTCCCGTGTTGCAGCCGCTTGGCGCGTAACGCGCCTCGTCCGTCAGGCTGCCAATCGCAAGCTCGGTTTCAGTCCCGCCCGCGCCGCCAAAGTCAGCAGCATGTCGAGACTGAAATCCTCCCACTTGCCCTTGACCAGACGGGAAATGCGCGGCTGTGTCACGCCCAGCCGTCGAGCAGCTTCGGCTTGCGTCCAACCCTTGGACTTCACCAATTGCTCAATCCGGATCATCACTTCCGCACGCAGCTTCATGACTTCGGCCTCGGCCGGGTCGAAGCCAAGGTCGGCGAACACATTGCCGCTGCCTTTGATGTGGCGCGCATCGTTCCAGCGGGAATCGGTCTTTTTCATGGCTTCGCTCCAATCAACTTGTAGCGCTTCGTTGCAAGTTCGAGGTCACCTTTCGCAGTTTTCCGCGTCTTCTTCTGGAATGCGTGCAGCACGTAAATGGCATCCGCAAACTTGACCACGTAGATCACACGAAATGCACCCGCACCATCGCGCACACGAATCCCGTACGCTCCCTTCCCGACACTCGGCATCGGCTTGAAGTCAGTTGGCTCGCCGCCGAGTTGCACACGCATCAACTCGACACGGCGGCGTGACGAATCCCGATAGGCATTTCTCGCAGGTCATCCAGGCTGCTGCCGAGGAATTCGAGTGCTTTCACGAAGCGTTATTATGCATATATTTGCATAATTTTGAATTACGCGGACGCCGTCAGGCCGGGTGTATAGTTCGCTTGGCAGCAGGCCATCGAATGGCCGCCAAGCGGATCCAGGCCCGCTGCGGAGGCGAAGGTGAAAGCCTTCATCTTGCTGCTGCGGGTCGGCGCAATCCTGTTCGCGGCGTCGTTGGCCGGTTGTGCCTACGTGCCCACCGCCAGAACCAGCGATGTCACGCCGCTCTTCCACGACGCACCGTTCAAGCCACCGGCCAAGCCGGTCGACGACCGCACGATTTTTGCCGTCGATGCTTCGATGCGACGTTTCCTCGCCGAAGACATCGTCCCGAAGACGGGTCACGCGGACCCGCGACAAACCCTCCTCGACGCCTTGAACGGCAAGCTCCTGATCGATTACGACTCGGAGACGACCCGCACCGCGTCGCAAACATTCGCGGCGCGCGAAGGCAACTGCCTGTCGCTGGTGATCATGGCGGCGACCCTGGCCAGGCAACTCGACATCCGGGTGACCTACCAGGAGGTGTACGACTTCGACACCTGGTCGCGCGATGCCGGATTCGCGATCCTCAGCCAGCACGTGAATCTGGTGCTTGGCCCGCGCCCACCCAGCACCCGGCTCTTCCCGAGCGATGAAGCGCCCATGATCGTGGACTTCCTGCCACCACGACAGGTGGCAAACGCCGTATCCCGGCCGATCCCGGAGCAAACGATCGTCGCGATGTACATGAACAACCGCGCAGCCGAGGTGATGGTCAACGGTGACCTCGATCGCGCCTACTGGTTTGCCCGCGCGGCGCTCCAAGCCGACCCCGGATTCGCGAATGCCGCCAACACGCTCGGCGTCATCTACCTCAAGCGGAATCACCGCGCAGCGGCCGAAAGCGCGATGCGTTACGCGCTGCAACGCGAACCCGACAACGTCTCGGCGATGTCCAACCTGTCGGGAATCCTCGCGGCGGAAGGCCGCACGGCAGAAGCACAGGCAATGGCGAAAAGACTGGCCCAGGTCCAGCGCCATCCGCCGTTTTATTTCTACGACCGCGGCGTCAAGGCCATGCAGGTGGGTCAATTCGGGGAAGCGGCGCGGCTGTTCGAGAAGGCACTGTCGCAGCGCCCCTACGATGTTCCGTCGCACTTCCAGTTGGCCATAGCCGCGTCGCATCTTGGCGACATGCGGCGTGCGCGCAAGCAACTGGAACTGGCAGAGGAGAACAGCACAACCCCGGAATCGCGCGCCATCTACGCGGCCAAGCTGCGGCACCTGAAATCGTTGAATTGAAGCCGGTAGACAACGCATACGAGTCAACGGATGGATGCTCAATTACCTCCGTCCCCTTTCTCGGATCGCGATGCAACTTGCAACGTCATCAGCGGCTGGGACACGCGCCGCAAAACTCGGCTGCGCCAAATTGGCGAGCGCTTGCACTTGTTCGCATCCCTACGAGCTCGTTTCATCGGCTGAACCCAAGCCTCCGCCGGCACGCCCTTCCAGCCTGATGCACATCTGAGATCGAGGGGCCGCGTGGCATGTTGGGTGTATTCGCGCGAGACAGTATCCATACGACCTTCAGAAAAATGTCGTCTAAATTATCCATATTGCTTTTGCCTAACTTTGGCAGTATAGTTCTCCCTCATTTCGAGGTTTCCACCATGAGCCAACCTAGTACAGCCCGCGTCCGGGCTTCTGACAAGCGTGCAAAATTCGTCGAACTCGCCGAACGTAGAACGGTGAACGCAATTCGCTCCATCCGGGTCATCGGCAAGCTTGGCAACCCTTTTGCATATGAATACGACGAGGCCGATGTTAAAAAAATCATCAACGCTCTGGCGAAGGAGGTCGATGATGTGCGGCTCAGAATGATGAAGAAGGGCAGCAAAGCGACTGTTGAATTCAAGCTCTAGGGGGATCAGCAATGGATAACGAGCAGACGAAGGAACTTTGTCTCGAGCTGCTGCACGCTGAGACAGAACAAGAAATCATCGACACCCTCAGAAAATACCATCTGTGGGATGACGCGAGTTGCTGGCGCTACTACGGAGATACCGAGCTGAACTGGTCACAAGCTGGTGGGCAGCAAGGTCGCGCTGACTTCGCTCTGAACGAAAAAGTTATCAACTCAATCGATGCCGTGCTGACACGCGAATGCTTGTTGGCCAACATCAGCCCGGAAAGTCCCGAAGCACCCCAGTCGATCCGGGAAGCTGTTGCGAAATTTATAGAGCACGCGGACAAGGTCACGGCGGCCGTCGGGAGAATCGAAGATTGGACTCGCTCGTTCCGCACGCAGGTCGCGGAAAATATTTCGGTATTCGCTACGGAACCAGCCGGATCAAAGAGCGGTGTCAAACCTTCGGTCAACGTCGCAGATCTTGGGGAGGGCCACACCCCAGAGGCCTTTCCGGTGACGCTGGTGTCGCTTGGCAAAAAGAACAAGGCTTCTGTTCAATTCGTGCAAGGCAAGTTTTGTCAGGGAGGCAGCGGCGCCATAAGGCATTGCGGCGAGCACAAGCTGCAATTGATAATTTCCAAGCGCAATCCGGCGCTGGTCGCGTCGCATCACTTGTTGCCCACGTATCCTCGAGATGACTCCGATGATTGTTGGGGTTTCACGGTGGTGCGACGGGAAGCCGCAACCGCGGCTAACAAGTTGCCAATGCTGACGTATCTCGCCCCTCTAGGCGCCACCGATAGCCCGCGGCGGGGCGGTGTGCTGCGGTTTCGCTCTGACTACCTGCCGATCTTTCCAAAGGGTGACCGCGCTTACGAGCGCCCCGTGCAGTGGGGTACGCTGATTAAATTATTTGCATATCAGCTACGCAATACCGGCAATATTCTTCGCCGCGACGGTCTGCTCTATAAATTGGATCTCCTACTACCGGACCCCGCACTTCCGGTCCGCATGCACGAATGCCGTCCCGGACGCCAAGGTAAGGGGGCTTCTGAACAAACCACCACAATGAGCGGCCTATTCTCGCGATTGAGCGACCCTAAGAACGAGAATGTCGAAAATGCGCCACCCACCGAGATGCTCATCACTGTACGCGGCAAACAGTTAGTAGCTCGCGTGTTTGCCTTCAAAGCAGGCAAAGGCGATACGTACCGGCGGAACGAGGGCGTAATTCTTACAGTAAATGGTCAGGCGCACGCCGAAATAAAAGACACGATCTTTGCCCGCAAGGCCGTAGGTCTCGCCAGATTGCAAAAAGACTTATTGGTCGTCGTGGATTGCTCGACGCTTGATGCGAACGAGCGCGACGACTTGTTCATGAGTAGCCGCGACCGCGTGGCTGAAGAGTCGCCACTGTTCTTGGAATTGGAGTCCAGCCTCATGGAGGTGCTTGCCGACCACCCCGGCTTGCGCGAGCTACGCAATCGGCGGGCGCAGGAAGATCTTGAGGAAAAGCTCGGCAATGACAAACCGCTGGAGCAAGTGCTGCAGAAGGTACTGAAGAATTCGCCTGCTCTGGCCAAGCTGTTTGGCAGAGGCGCGCGGCTATCCAATCCCTTCAAGCCCCAGAACGTTAGGCCCGCACCCAACCCACCACAACTACGTCTCCACCCGACCTTTTTCCACTTTGCCGGGAAAGTGGCGGGCGCTCCCCTGCAACGAATGGCTCATATGGGGCAAAAATGTCGCGTGATCTTCACAACCGATGCTGCAGACGACTATTTCACGCGCAAATACGACAAAGGCAAATTCGTTTTCAACCGAACCCGCGATGGTCAAATCGAGCCGATGTCGACATTCAATGGGCCAAACTTAGTCCAAGGCCGGGCAACGATCTCATTCGATCTTTCCAAAGAGGCAACAGTCGGCGACCTCATCGAATACGTGATAACGGTCGAAGACAACGTAACGCAGCAGCAGTTCGTCAGCTGGCTGCAACTCCAGGTCGCCGCAGCTCAACCGAAAAAGCCCAATGCACCGTCAAACCCGCATAAACCACCGGGCACTCCTCCTGGCGGTTCAAAGGATACTGGCGGCCTCGCTCTTCCGAAATGCTTCCACTTTGAGCGCAGCGAGCCAAAGTGGGCAGAACACTTCACAGACATTCACGACTGTCTTGATTTGATTGCAGAACCAGACGAAGAGAATCAGGATGAAATGAAGTACACGTTCTATATGAACGACGACAATATCGCATTGCTCACAGAGCTTAAAGCCACGAAGCTCAATCCGAAATTAGTTAAAAAACAGTTTGAAATTGGGGCGGTGCTAGTTGGGTTGGCGCTAATTTACGACAAGCACCATAAAGGTGACGAGGATGAGCAAGAAGAAGACAGTGGCGACAAAGAATCGGGTACCGATCTTCGTAGCCAAGTAAAAAATATGACCCGCGCACTTGCGCCGGTGCTACTGCCAATGATCCAGGCCTTGGGTGAACTAACCGACGAAAACTTAGAATTCGGAGAACCCGAGGTTGACTCGGCCGCGAATGAAGAAGTTACCGAGATTACCGCAGCTCTATGACTTGAGCTTGTGGAATAGCACGACCTCTTGGCTCCCAGTAGTGTGGCCTTTCTGATGGGCGTACCACTTTCGATTTGGTACTGTGCGCCACAACCGCTCTGATGAACTAGAATCGTCGCTCATTGAAAGAAAGTGCTCTTGAAAACCCGCGTCGTCAGCCACGGATAAATATCTCGGCAGCTGCCAGTCTGGATCTGAAAATGCAACGACTTGCACGAGAGTCGTATTGTGATCGCACACGGCGGCAATTGAATCCAGCGCAGAACGAAGCATCACGAAATACGTGGAGTGTGCATGCATTTTTCGATCGCCCATCGTGTAATAGGCGGCTCCATCCCCGTCCAACCGGTTCGCAATCCAGAACGGCGCCGGTGTCTCCTTGCCACCGTGAATTTGCCAACGATGGTACAGCACATGAACGCCGGGATATGGCGGTGACATGATGACCAGTCGAGGCTTGCGCCCATTCTGGAATACTGACTCGAGTTCCAGACCTTGGGTTGCACGCTGCAGACAGTAGATCATTGCACCCTTACGCTCATCTGCGATGCGCGCCAATTCCTCGGAGCCGTTAATCATTTCCTCAGCATGTTCTCGCAACTTTATCCTGAAACCTGAGACCGACGGAAGCACTTTTCGACCGTCGAGTGCCCATTGTGCTGTGCGAAGGACTGCGCAGCGGGCGAACTTCTCTAGTCGCACGTTTTTTAGTCGCCTTGCGCTAGTTAGCGCCTGCGCAGTGGCGTTGCGTAAGCGCCAAGTTTTCACACCGTTGAGATGCCGAAGGTACCCTGAATCACCATACATTTCATGTACATCAGCGCGGACGCTCATATCGATGCACTGAATCACCCTATCCGCCCACCGACGTAGCTTCCTCAATTCTGGTTCCGTGTAAATAGTCGTCTTTACATCGCTGACAAACGTAGCAAGTGCACTGATATCAGTCCCGATACCGTGCCGTCCGCCAGCAAGAGCTTCCACCAGCGTCGTGCCTCCGCCGACGAAGGGATCCAACACCAGATCACCAGGTTCAGTGAAAGCATGAATAGCCGCACGCACCAATGCCGGTGAAAACCGTGCCGGATAGCGATAGAAATTGTGTGTCAGTCCCGAAACCGAGGCGGAATCGCGTGCGGCTTGAATTAATTGGTCGGCAAGCGTTTGAGGTAACCCCAACTCTGGCAAGAATTCGGACTGAGGTCGTGGCAAATGCATTAGTTTTAATCCTTCAGCCCACTATGGCGCATGAAGCTTGCGCATTCTACCCGCAATTCGCTCATAAGCACTGGCGCCACGTCGCTCACGGCCTCGCCCTGATGAAGATAGCGCATGCTGCAGCGAAAGTTTACGGCTCGCTGGCTTTGCCCTCGACAGCCGACACGGAACTCGCAGCAGCCGGCAACGCCTGCACCGGCGTAGCATCACTCGCGCGCCAGCGCATCCGACCGCTGTGGAATTCGTCGTAGGCGACCTGGTAGGTCGCGATGGTTTGGCTCAACTTTGCCTCATCGATTTGCGGGTACGGCGCTGCGCCGCCGGTGACGCGGTTCGGCTTGACCTGCTCCACCTTGTGGCCGGGCGACAGGATGGTCAGGCGATCGCCGCGCAGGTAGCCGAGGTTCTGGTAGGTCGACGGGAATGCGCGGTCGCGGTCCGGCGGCAGGTCCAGCACGTCATGGCCGAAGAAGCGGCTGCGGTAGCTGAAATTCAACAAAGCGAGCAGGGTCGGCGGAATGTCGATCTGCGCGGTCATGCGTTCGACGCGCCGCGGCTGGATGTGTGCGGGCGCGTAGATCAGCAGCGGGATGTGGTAGCGGTTGATCGGGATGCGCGACTTGCCGGCGCTGTCGGCGCAATGGTCCGCGGTGATCACGAACACGGTGTCATTGAAATACGGCTTGTCCTGCATGCGCCGGATGAAATCGCCGATCGCCCAGTCGGTGTACTTGGCGGCGCCGTCGCGCGTGCCCTGCCGCATGTCCGTCACCCGCTCCTTCGGCCAGGTGTAGGGCCGGTGGTTGGAGGTGGTCATGATGTGCAGGAAGAACGGCTTGCCGTTGTCGTGGATTTTGTCCATCTGGCCGATCGCCAGCGTGTACAGATCCTCGTCGGCCACGCCCCAGACGTTTTCGCTATGGATGGTCGCATCGGCGGGGATGTCGCGGCGGTCGACATCCTTGTAGCCGTTGTTCCCGAAAAAATAATTCATGTTGTCGAAATAGCCGTAGCCGCCGTAGACGAACTCCGACACGTAGCCGCGCTGGTTGAAGACGTCCGCCAGCGAGAACAGGTTTTCGTTGTGCTTCTCCTTGATCAGCGAGTCGCCCGGCGTCGGCGGGATCGACAGCGTCACGGCTTCCAGCCCGCGCACGGTGCGCGTGCCGTTGGCATAGAGGTTGTCGAAGAACAGGCTCTGGCCGGCCAGCCGATCGAGGTTGGGCGTGAGGCCCTTCGGGTTGCCGAATACACCGAGGTAGCCCGCGGACAGGCTTTCGACGGTGATCAGCACCACGTTGAGATGCTGTTCGGGACCTGCGGCATGGATGGCACGGGTGAGGTCGTGCGGGTCGTCGCTGACCCAGGTGGCGTTCGGCGTTTTCAGCATCTTGCGCACGATCGCGTAGGCCTGCGCGTCCGGCAGCGTGCGATAGAAGCGATGGACGTTGAGGCTGCCAGCGCGGAACGCCGCGAAGAATTCGTAGATGCCGTTGCCGGCCAGCGAATTGACATAGGTGTTCTGGCGGCGATCCTTTTGACCTGAGTTGACGGCGAACGCCGTGATCACCGTGACCACCAGCCAACCCAGCACCACGAGCGAGCGCTGGCCGAAGCGGCTGTCGTCGTCGCGCGTGCGCAGGCTGCGCCGCGTAAGCACGACGATCACGATGGCGGCCACCGCCAGCATCGTCAGCCAGCGCGCGATCGGGTACGACTCCCGGATGTTGCCGATCACCTCGCGCGTGTAGATGAGGTAATCCACCGCGATGAAGTTGAAGCGCGAGCCGAACTCGTTCCAGAAGGTCAGTTCCGACGCGCCCACGAACAACAGCCCGAACAGCAGCAACAGGCAGAATCCCCGCAGGATCCATTGCCCGACGCGCGAGGTGTAAGTGAACGCCGCCAGCGGCAGCACAAACAGGAACGGCAGCAGTATCGGCCAGCCCGTCTTGAAGTTGGCGTGGAACCGCCAATGCAACAGCGCTGCGCAGAGAACGAGCAGGCCCACCAGCACCAAAACGTACAGCAGCCACTGCTGCCAACCCGGCAGGTACCCGCGTCGCGTCGGCACCAGCCACAGAAACAACACCAGCGGCCACGCGAAGTAGACGAACGTGACCAGGTCGTAGCCGAGACCGACGCCGAAGGCGTACAACCAGTCCAGCGCATTCGGTGGCACGCCCGAGCCCGTCATCAGCAACAGGATCAGGCGAGTGACGAACGCGATGGCGAGGAAGCACACACCCAGCCACAGCAACGGACGGAAGCGTCGCGCCAGCGAGCCCTGCAACAAGGTTTCGCTCACGCGCTGATGCTCGGATGTGGGAAAGCTGCGGCTACCCGCATGATTGGCCTGAAGTGGTGGAACCCCTTCCGACATCGTACACGGCGCGGCAGGTCGGGCGCAGCGAAAAGAACAGGGTCAGGTTCGCTTCCTGACAGCAGATGAGTGACCTTGACCCATTTGGGAAGTGAACCTGACTCCGTTCTTACCTTCCTGCACCGAGCGGCCAACGTGCCACACACCGATGCTCGGAGTGCCCGGTACTGATCACCAGGCACACTTCCCTTGCACGGAATCCGAGGGGCCGGATCGCTTGCCTTCGGTCGAGCAGCCGCTTGCCGTATCCCAACGTGAGGTGCGGGACAGTCGCGCTTCTCTCGCCAATGAGGCCGAAGCGCTGTTGTGCGTCAGCCAATTCGCGGCGCAAATCATGCACCCGATCTGTCGTGTGCGTGTCCGCGACAGCCACAAGCGCCGTGCCGTCGCTACCGAAACATGCCGTCGAATCGAGCACGACATCGAAAGCCGGAAAGTGAAACGCCTCCTGCGCTCGACGCAAAGCCTCCTCCATCGAATACCGCAAGCGGCGCGGCGTACCGCACAACGCGATGCTCACATGCAGCATTCGGGCGGGACGCGCAGTGATGCTGCCGGATGGTGCAACCTCGCGGCACAACGTCAATTGTCTTTCAACGATTTCCGGAAGCTCTCCGGCATCCGGATACAAGGCAAAGAAGCGAGGAATGAATGCGGGAAGGCCGGCGATTCCGACTTCGCCCGGCTGCAGCGTATCGGGAAAGAGATCATCCACTTCCCCCGCTCCCCACTTCCCGTCAGATCGACAACAAAACTATCAAACGTTGATCATGCAAGCGTCGAGCCCGCCCGAACGGACATCATCCGCTGACACGTCCCGCAACAACATCAAGGAGCCGGGTCCGGTTGCGAGCGCGCAGGCAAGTGAACCTGATCCCGTTCTTGCATGAAGCGCAGGAACCATGCGTTTGCGAGGGCGCGCACCCGCGCGACGTCGTCGGGCTTGCTGATGACGTGCGGCAGTCCTTCCACGATATCGAGCCGGAGGCGCACCGCAGCGCCGCCCGCGTAGTGCGGCGCGAGCGCGCGGTAGAGCGCCCGGGCGTCGTTCGCGTCGACCACTCCATCGTGTGCTCCCTGCACGATCAGAAGAGCCGGTGTGCCGCGCGCGACATCGGCGGCGCGCACGACAGCATCCGACGCCTGCGCGAGCGCACGCGTTTGCGGCGACCACGCGAACGTCTTGCCCGTGACGCGCTCGTACGCGGCGACCGAGGCACTGAGCCCGGTCGAAGCGTTCAGCACCATCGCGGCCTGCACCGGCACGTCGCGTTCGGCCAGCGCGTATAGCGCCGCCGCACCGCCGGCGGAAAACCCGAACAGGCCGATGCCCTGCCCCGGTTGCAGGCAACCCTGCCGACGCAGCGCGTCGATCACGCGCGGCAACTCGCGCGCCGCGCCCATCACCACGGGTTCGAACACGCCCGTCGCCAGGTTCTCCTGCTGCCGCCGCGCCAACAGGCCGGGATCCTTCGGCGCCCGCTTGCCGAACATCGGAAGGCCCAGGTAGACCTTTACCGCGGGCACCTTGTCCAGCGGCAGCATGGCTTCCAGCGCGTCTTCGCTGGCGGGCGGACCGAACCCATGCCACAACACGATCGGCGGCATCGAAACGTGGGCGGGCACCCGGATCCTGGCGGGAACACCCGCCAGTTCGGTCGTGAACGACCGGACGGCATTCGTGGATGCCGCGGGAGCGCATGTCCCCACCGCATCGGGTGACGACGCCAACGCCAAGGTTGGCAACACGAACGACAACGCAGCAATCAGCAATGGGACAAGGCGCACGATGAAGCCTTCGGAAAAGATCGGGCGGACTCTACAGCGCAGAGGAGCATGCTCACAGGCCCGATCGTCATGCACGGAATCAGCAGGAACTCGAATCATTAGAAGGCCCCGACGAAACTGGATGTTTCACCGGAGCGCCAAGTGTTGCGCGCAGCACGGGGAAGCCGCTGGAAAGTCGAATCCGGGCCGTGTTTTGCTCACCGGTTACGCTCGCGACCAACGTTGCTCACCAGACCTGGACGGGCATGCAACCCAGTGATGGCGGCGAGCGGCAAATGATCGCGCCGACGCTTGCCGTCCCGCGGTGATGCGGAGGGCGCGTTTGCCAGACGGTGGACCAGTTCCGGGTCGTGGATATGGCCGTGCAGCAACAACAGGTTTGTCCAGAGTGAACTCAAGAGCGCGGCCTCCGAAACAGAGCCTGCGTGCGCCTTTCGGCAACGTGGCCCATGCTGTTTCAGTGGCCGATACGCCGCCAAATCGAAATCGGCACGTCGCCGTTCGGACGCGGCGGCACCCGGTAACTGAGCGTGTTGCCGCGCAACTCGAAGGTACGGATTTGCTGCTGCCCCTCCCAGTTGGGAAACGATGCACCTTTGATATGGAACACCAGTTGGTGCACGTCCGGCTCGACCGCGAGCGAGCCGTAATGGCTACTCGATCCCATCACCGCCGCCCGGTATTCCTCGGCACTCCCCTTGGCCTTGGCAGCGCTGGCAAAACGTGGACGGTCGCTGCGGAAAATTTGCAGCGAATAATTGCCCATGCGATCGATCATCAGCAGGCCCTTGGGCGCATCGCCGTAGTCGTGCGCGCGCGAGCCGTCCGGATGCAACACGTCGGCCGCCACCAGCGTCCAGGTTCCGGCCAGCGAAACATCACCGGACGTGGCCGGCTTGGTGCCGGAGGCCAAGGCCAGACCGGGCAGCACACACGCGACAACGGCAAGGCGGGAAAACAGGCGATGCAAGTTCATGGGTTTCTCCTTCGAATCGGGTACTGGCGATGAGGCTTCGCCGATTGTGGGGTTTGCAAAGGAGCAGGAAAATCGAATAATTTAAGCGCAACACTTTCGAATTTCTTATCGATGTCGCTCCCCAATCTCGATATGGCCGCCTTGCGCAGCTTGGTGGCGATCCTCCACCGCGGCGGCCTGGCCCGCGCGGCGGAGCGGATCGGGCGCTCGCCTTCTGCGGTCAGCCAACAGATGCGCAAGCTGGAGTTGCAGTTGGGCGAACCGCTGTTCCGCAAGCAGGGCCGCCGCGTGGTGTTGACCGAAGCGGGCGATCGAATCCACGCCTACGCGCGGCGCATCCTGGAACTCAACGACGAAGCGGTCCATGCCGTGCGCGGTGCCGCGATCGACGGCACGGTGCGCTTCGGTTTGCCGGGCGATTTGGCCGAGTCGTGGTTGCCGGCGGCGTTGGGGCAATTCCGGAAGGCCTATCCGGCGGTGCGGGTGGACGTTCTGGTCGAACCCAACCGGCTGCTGCTCGAACGGCTCGATCGTGGCGAGCTTGATGTGGTCCTGGCCATGAACCAGAGCGGGCGCGCGGATGCCGAGCGTCTTGCCACGCTGCCGATGGCCTGGATCGGTCCGGCAGGAACGGCCAAAGTCATGCAGCCCGATACGATGCTGGATCTCGCGCTCTACCAGCCACCCTGCTTCTTTCGCGAGGCGGGTACGGCCGCACTGGATCGGGCCGGCATCGCCTGGCGGCCGGCTTTCGTCACCGCCAGCCTGCACAGCCTGTGGGCCGGCGTGGCCGCGGGCTTGGGGATAACCGTACGCACGGGCGTCGATCTTCCGCGCGCGCTGATGCGCCTGGATGAGCGTCACGGCTTGCCATCGCTGCCAAGCGTGGACCTGTGCCTGCATACCACCCCGGGCCCACGATCCGCGGCACTCCTGCACCTGCGGCAAGCGGTGATGGAGCAGACGCGGACGCATCTTGGCGAAGCGCGTTTCAAAGAAGGGCGTGAGGTTCGCGTCTCGGCAAGAAACAAGTGAGCCGAACCCGATTTCTTTGCTGCGAAGAAGTGACCCTGACGTCGTCCTTCCAGCGAAGCGTTTCGATCCGTCGCGCGCTGGCCGCGACTTTCACCCCGCGGCGACGGCGCCTTGCGTGCGCGTGCGGCCACCATGCTTGGCGGCGTACATCGCGCGATCGGCGTGCATCAGCAAAGCTTCCGCATCGGCGCCGTCGGCGGGGAACGTGGCCATGCCGATGCTCGCGTCCAGTTGAAACAGACCATCCGGCAGCCGGTACGGTGCCACGAGGCGCGTGCGCAGGCTGTCGGCAATTTTCCGTGCGGCCTGCACGTCCTGGCAATGGGGCAGCAGCACCACGAACTCGTCACCACCGACGCGCGCGACCAGGTCGTTTTGCCGGACCCCGCGCTGCATGCGCGCGGCAAGCTCGCGCAACAATTGGTCGCCGACCGCATGGCCGCCGCGATCGTTGACGTGCTTGAAGTCGTCGAGGTCGATGTACAAAAGCGCCAGGCCACCACCTTCGTCGGCCGCACGATCGATCGCGGCTTGCAGTTCCGCCCGCAGGCGATGCCGGTTGACAAGGCCGGTCAGCGAGTCGTGGTTGGCGCGGTGCTCGAGCTCGAGTTCGGCTCGCCGCAACTCGGTCACTTCGTGGCCGACCCCGATCCGCACCCCATGCTCCGGCAGCCAGCGCGCCGACCATTGGATATCCACGGTATGTCCATCCTTGTGGATATAGCGATTGCGGAAGTGGCGCTGCAGCTCCCCTGCCATCACCCGTTCGGCCTGCGCGGTCGTCATCTCGTGATCGTCCGGATGGACCAGGCTGAAGATCTGCCTGCCCAGTACTTCGGCCGGCGCATAACCGAAGATGCGCTGGAAGCTCGCGTTGACAAACAGCAGCCGGCCCTCCGGATCGACGACGCACACCGCATCGGGCATGAGATCGAGCACCTCGGCGAGCGGGGGAAGTGTCGTGGTCATCGTTGGATTTAGCGTGGCTCTTTCCATGCGTGCAGGATTGATGCCAACACCGCGGACCCGGGCGGCCTCAGTCGACAGGGTATCCTGTTCGAGGCACGGTTTTTCGTACAGGCACCCTCGGAAACATCTGGTCAATCCATACCGCCGGCATTCCCGCGAAAACGGAAATCCGTTGTCCCCAATGCAGGCTGCTGAAAAAATGCAGTGGGCGATCCGTTCAGCCGTGGCGCTCGCCCTTCGGTCGGCCTGCGGCGCCTCCGGATATCGCTTCGCGACCCCGGCATGATGAGGAAAGCCGGAGCCTGCGTTCAGCCTGCGTGGCGCCGGCTCGACAAATTCATTACTGATCCTTCCAGTTTCAATGAAAATCGCCACCTACAACGTCAACGGCATTCGCGCGCGGCTGCCCTTGCTGCTGCGCTGGCTCGAAGAGCAGTCGCCGGACATTGTTTGCCTGCAGGAACTCAAGGCGCAGCAGGAGCTGTTTCCCGTCGCCGCACTAAATGCAGCGGGTTACGGTGCGGTGTGGCATGGGCAGAAGAGCTGGAATGGCGTCGCGATTCTCGGCAAGGATTGCGATCCCGTGGAACGCAGGCGCGCGTTGGCCGGCGATCCGGATGACGTGCAAAGCCGATACCTCGAAGCGGAAATGCGGGGCATCGTCGTCGGATGTCTCTATCTTCCCAACGGCAACCCTGCCCCCGGTCCGAAATTCGATTACAAGCTGCGCTGGCTTGAACGTCTGACCGCGCACGCGCGCGATCTCCTTGATTCCGGTTTGCCCGTAGTCCTCGCCGGCGATTTCAACGTGATCCCGGAAGAACTGGATGTTTACGCGCCGGAACGCTGGATCGACGACGCGCTGTTTCGCCCTGAGGTGCGCGCGGCATACCGGAACCTGTTGGCGCAAGGCTGGACCGACACCCTGCGCGCGCTGCATCCGGACCAGCGCATCTACACGTTCTGGAAGTACCTGCGCAACGCGTTTGCGCGCGATGCCGGCCTGCGGATCGACCATATTCTCCTGAGCCATGCTGCAGCACGGCGTCTTCAATCCGCAGGTGTCGATCGGCACGTGCGCGGCTGGGAACACACGAGCGATCATGCTCCGACCTGGGCCGCGCTCAAATAAATCGAAAGCGCGCTGGAAAGTCGACTCTGACCCCTGTTCCCCCTTTTTTATTCAATCGCAGCGCGCGCCGTCGCCATCGGGTTTGCACTGCGGCGGCCAACCGTTGACGTTCCAGAAACCGATGAACTTCATGTGCCTGAGGAAATCCCGGAACGCGGGATCGCGACGCACTGCGGTGTATCCGGGTGCCCAGATCAGGTTGCCGCCCGGTTGCTGACCACCGGGCTCGAACGTGGCGAGGAGGTCCGCAGCGTTCGGCTTGGGCTCGTACAGGCGAAGCCGGTCGGGACGCGCGCCCGAGGCGGACTCACGTGCGCCGATCGCGGTTTCTGCTTGCGGCCATGCAGCGGCATCGATCAATGCTTCGGTGACGGCGACGAACGCCTTTCTCGATCCATTGCGCGCCGGCAGTTGCGCGGCAAAGCTGCGCGCTGCGGTGAAATCCCCACGCCAAACGGCATTGCGCCAGCGCGCCACGTCGGTCCTCGTCGAGGGTGTGGTCTCCAGGCCGGGCAGCCGGTCGAGATATGTCTTCGCCTCAGCGTGACGACCGAGCACGTCCAGATGGGCGCCCATGTTGTACGTCACCCAGTAGCCAAGCGGATCGGCGGCATAGGCGATTTCGAATTGCACCAGGGCTTGTTCGCCGTAACCCAGCCGCGACAGGAACATGCCATCGATGTTGTGCACCACGGGATCGGTGGGATTGAGGGCCAACGCGATGTCGTACTCCCGCTTGACCGTGGCCCAGTCCTTGTCGTGCGAGGCGACCATGCCCAAAGCGACGTGCGCGTACAGGTCGTTGGGGTCGATGGCGAGGGCGCCGTGCGCTTCGCGCAACGCGGCGTCCCGCTTGCCTTCGCCTTCGAAGTCCGATGCAAGATTGAGCGCCAGCAGGCCGTGCACGGGCGCATAGTCGTCCGCGCGCGCGGCCAGTGTGTTCAAGTCACGCTCTGCTTGCGCGTAGGCAGCCACGTCGTTGCTGGCAAGGAAGACATGGCGCAATTGCAGATATTCGCGGAACACCTGGGGATCGGGCGCGGGCGAACCGGCGCGCGCGAGACCGACGTGCAAGGCGAGTGCATTGGCCACGGCTTGCGCGATTTCCTGTTGCACGGCGAAAACGTCGCCGATGGTGCGATCGTAATCCTGCGCCCAAACCGTGCGGCCCGAAGGCGTCTCGATCAAGCGCAGGTCGATGCGCAGCTTGTCGCCGGCCTCGCGCAGGCTGCCTTCGAGCGCATGCGTGGTGTGCAACTTTTCGGCCAGCTGCGGCGGGTCGAAGTCCTCTCTCCGCGCGATGGTCGCCGAGATCCCGGAAATGAGTCGCAAGCCGTTGACGCGGGCCAGTCGCGTCGTCAACTCCTCGCTCAGTCCGGCGGCAAAAGCCGCCTCGTTCTTGTCATCGCCGATCACCTGCAGCGGCAGCACCACCAGGGTCGGTGACGCTGACGGCGCGGGAGTTCGCATGCGCAGGACGATGACCGCACCGAGCGCGAGCAGGACGCACGCCGCGATCACGATCGGAACGCGGTTTCGACGCAGGCGGCGCGGGCGGTCGGCTTCGGCGGCTTGCCGGGCAGGCGCGGTCGCGATCGATGCCTCGCCGCGGGCCGTTGCGCGGGCGCCATCTTGCGACGACGGCAGCGACCGCCGCTGCACCCGGGCATCGAAGCGATACCCCACGCCATGCACGGTGTGGATGTATTGCCGCGGCGGCGAATGACCGCCGAGCGCCTGTCGCAGCAGCGCGATCGCCCGATGCAGCACACCCTGGGTGACGTGCCGATGACCCCACACCGCATCGAGGATGTCGTCGTGGGTCAAGGCTTTGCCAGGATTGCCGGCCAGCAACGCCAACACGGCGAACGTCTTCGGCTCGAGCGCGACGTTCTTGCCGCCGACGACGAGGCGGCGGCCATCGACGTCGATCTCGATGTCATCGAAGACGATCACGCCCGATTCATTCGCCAGCGCCACAAATCCGTCTCCGAATCTGCCCGCAGCCGCCGCTGCCATGCCCGTGGATAGCGTAGCCGATTACTCCGCAGGCGGAAAAAACACGCCTCCGGTGGGCCGCCATGGCGATCCCACAGATTTTCCTCAGACACCCTCACGCAACCTCAAGGTTTCCATCAAGCAAGTCCGTTTCCGTCTCGGCAAATTGAGCCAGCGGCAGCGACCGGTTGCCGCCCCGCCACTGATAGAGGGAAGCTACGCCATGTTCGAATATGCACGCAAAACTTCATTGGGTCTGGCCTTTACGTTGCTCTCCCTGCCCATGGCCCTGGCGCACGCCCAAGCCCCGGGCGATTCGCCATTCCTGGCGCAGGTACGGCAAGCCACCGCCCCTTACAAAAACATCAATGTCGCTGCGCAAGCGGGTTGGTTCGGCCGCGACCCGTTTTGCGTGAGCGGACCCGATGGCGGAGCGATGGGCGTGCACGTGGCCAACCCGGCGCTGATCGGGGGCAACCAGCCCGACGTGAGCGAGCCACAGATCCTCATCTACGAACCGCAGGCGGACGGGTCGATGGTCCTGGTGGGGGTGGAATACGTCGTGCTCGCCGACCTCTGGGATGCCGCGCACCAGCATGGCCCTGCGCCCAGCGTGGGCGGCCAATTCTTGCTCAAGTTCCCGGCCCCGAACATGTTCGACATGCCTTCGATCTACGTGTTGCACGCCTGGGCCTGGCGCAACAACCCGCGCGGCAACTTCGCGGATTGGAATCCCAACGTCACTTGCCAAAAACAGCCATTGCTGCTCAACCAGTGATCGCTCCCTCTCCCCGCACGCGGGGAGAGGATCCTGGCGAGGGAGGCGTGAAACAGCGAGGCATCAATTGCCTCCGTCCCCTTTTTTGATTGCACCACGCCTATGCAGCCTTGGGCGACACCTGCAGCGCGTGTGCCGCGGCATACTTCAAGCTATTGCGCGAAACGCTTGCCGACGATGACCTGGTGGCTATTCGCACCACTTATCTGCAACAGCAACGCGCACTGAGTCGCCGTGCCTTCCAGACCATGGTACAAATCAAGACCCGTCGATACGCCGGCGTTCGTCCCGTTCGCCGTCCGGATCGCGCCGCACCCGACAAGAAGTGAACCTGACCCCGTTCTTCATGTTGTCGTTGCTGCTGGCACCCGGTGCGTCCGCAGCCGCGGTACGGACCAGCAAGCCATTCGTGGGTGTGCAACTGGAACGAATCACAAGGTCGACACCAAGACCCGAAATCATCCAGCTTGCAATCATCGATCCCAAGGCGCCGGGCATCCGCTTTCTCGTCACCCCGTCCAATGGTGATCCGAACGGCCCGCTGCCGGGCGACCCCAATCTCGAAACCACCCGCGAGACGACACTCCAGTTCATTACCCGGCAACGCGCGCAACTCGGAATCAATGGATCGTTCTTCACCTTCGTCAAACATTCGCTGGACACGGATGACGTTTCACTGGTGATCTCGGATGGGCACATTGTCTCTCCGCTGGATCCGCATCGCGCCTGGGTCCTCAACATCACACCCGACAACCGCGTTCAGATCCGCAAGGTCGCAGCAGGCGAGGTCGGCAAACCGGACAACCAACTCCATGACGCGATCGCCGGTTCCGATCTGCTCATCGAACAAGGAAAAGTTGTCGCACCCACCGGATCGAAGTTCGATGACAGCCACCCTCCGCGCACGGCCGTTGCGGTCACGCGCGACGGACGCTTGCTGCTGATGACCGTCGACGGACGCCAGCCCGGATTCAGCGAAGGCATGAGCTTGCGGGAAGTGGCGCGGTTCCTGTTGGCGCACGGCGCGGTCGAGGCGCTCAACTTCGATGGAGGTGGCTCCACGACCATGGCGATCGCCGATCCCGGCCCCCGGATCATCAATTTCCCGAGCGATCACAAACCGGATGGCGATGCCGGCAAAGCGCGCGCGGTCGGTGTCAACTTCGGGGTATTCGCGCGTCCGAATCCGGATTACCAACCGCGGTCGCCGATCCGGACTGCAGCTTCTCACTGACACGTTCCCTGTTTTTTCTGTCACCCGACGGGAAGTGAACCTGACCCGTTGCGCCTCGTCGTGCTGCTGCCTTCTGCACCAGGATCGGCCTGCCGCCGCCAAGCGAAAGCGAGGCACTCGGCTTCGCCCGGATCCGCGCGAAGCAAGGAACGTAAAGCAAAACCGGGGTCAGAGCTGCGACGAGCCCAGCGTGGACAGCCAGTCGGCGACGCGCCGTGTCCATGGGCGATCTTGCCATTGCGCCAGCGTGACTTCGCGGGAGCGCTTGACGTCGGCGTCGATCACTTCGGTCATGTGCGTGGCGAAGGCACGGTCGGGGATGTTGAGATTGGATTCGTCGTTGAGCTTGAATGAGCGGTCGTCGAAGTTGGCCGAACCGCCGATCGTCAAATAGTTGTCCACCACCATCAGCTTGTTGTGGAACAGCGACGGCTGGAACTCGAAAAAGCGCGCCCCCGCCTGCAGGAACACGCCCCAGGTCTGCTGCGAAGCATTGCGCACGACCGGGCTGTCCACGTGCGCGCCGGGCACGACAATGCGCACTTTCACGCCACGATGCAACGCGTCGAGCAACGCGGTCCGGGTCAAGTCGTCGGGGACGAAGTATGCAGCCTCCAGATCGATGCTGTGCCGCGCGCCATTGATCGCCATCAGGTACAGCAACTGCATGTTGATGCTGCCGCCATCGGGCGAACTGGCAAATGCCTGCACCGCGGTATTGCCGACACGCGGCGCGTCGGGATAGTACGCGTCCCCCAGCAAGACTTCGCCGGTCGTTGTCAGCCAGTTGTCAGCGAAAATCGCCTGCATCTGCGCCGCGACGGGGCCCTCCACCCGAAACTCCATGTCGCGCCAGTGATCCGGCCGGGTGGCGTTGCCATCCCACGCGTCCGCAATGCCGGCACCACCATTGAAAGCGACCTTGCCATCGACGATCAGCAGTTTGCGATGCGTGCGATTGTTCATTCGGTCGAGCGAATACCAATGCAGCGGATGGAAGTATTCGAAGCGCACACCACCGGCGCGCAGGCGTTCAACCAGGGACCGCTTCATTTTCGAGGATCCGATCCAATCGGCCAGCACGTGCACTTTCACCCCGGCACGGGCGCGCTCGATCAAGGCATCGGCGAATTCTTCGGCGATATTGCCGGACCAGTAGATGTAGGTTTCCATGTTGACGCTGCGCTGCGCACCGCGAATGGATGCCAGCATCGCCGGGAAGAACTCCGCCCCGTTCTGGTAGTCGGCCACGGCGTTGCCTTCGGTGACGCTGGCGCCAAGCAGCGTTCCGATCTCGCGCCGAAACTGCACGCTGTCCACCGCGCTGACGTGCTGCAGCCGATGCTGCAACTGCTGCTCGTGCGGCCACAGGTTGAGCGCAACGATCACGACCACCGCCGCGCCGATGGCGCCCAGCACCGCCCAAACGATTCGCCGCTTCGTCTTTGTGTTCATCCTTGTCACGAAAAGAACGGGGCCAGGTTGACTTCCTGATGATAACCAACGGAGGGCAGGTTCACATCCAAGCAGGAAGTGAACCTGACCGCCTTCTTCAGCCCCGCAACAAGACGATCGGAAGCGCCACCAGCGCCAACGCGATCAGTATGCCCAGCAAGGCCAGCGCAACGCGCATCGGGTCGGAGCGGAGGATGCCGATGAACGTTTCCGCGGTGCCTTCGCGCTTGGCCGCGGCGTATTCGGCGCGAATGCGGTCGCCGCGCTGCCGCTCGTAATCGTCCAGCGCGCGTTTGGCTTCCGCGAAGTCCGCGTCCCCGGTCACCCAGATCCCGCCGGACGAGATGCCCCAGAAACTTGGCGGCGTTTCGTAGTATGCGATCCGCTTCGCGTCGAGCATCGCCCGCACGTCGTCGGCCTCGTCATCGGGCACCTCGCGCAGGTTCAGGAGCAGCTTGGACATGATGCGATGGTAACCGTCCCGGCTCCCTCCGTCCCCCTTTCCGAATGGCATCCGGCGACGCGATTTTCACCACCCGTCGCCTAGATTGAACCCATGCAACGGCGCTCGCGCATCATCCTGTTGTGGTCGCTGGCGGCGGTTGTCGTCGCGCTGATCGGCTTGCGCATCGCCCTGCCCTCCATCGTGCGGCATGCCCTCAACCAGCGCATGGATCACATGGGCGATTACCACGGCCATGTCGAGGACGTGGATCTGTCCTTGTGGCGTGGCGCCTACGGCCTGGACGGCCTGAAAATCGTCAAGCTCAGCGGCAAGGTGCCGGTGCCGCTGCTGCAGACGCCACACATGGACATCCACCTGAGCTGGCGCGCACTCATACACGGTGCGATCCGGGCCAGCGTCGAATTCGACCGGCCGGTGTTGAACTTCGTCGATGGCAACAGCGGCGCCGGCAGCCAGGCCGGCACCGGCGTCGACTGGCGCGCGCAACTGCAGCACCTCATCCCGATTCGCCTCGATGAAGTGAAGGTCGATGACGGCACCGTCACCTTCCGCAATTTCGTCTCCAGCCCGCGCGTGGACATCAAGGCCATCCGTGTCAACGCCGTGGTCACCAACCTCACCAACGCCGACCGCAGCGGCGGGCGTCGCGTCGCCGACATGCATGCCACCGCGCAGGTCCTGGGCGAGGCGCCGTTGGAAACTTCCGCCAGTTTCGACCCGCTGGGCAACGCCGTCGACTTCACGTTCAAGCTGCGCATCCTGCACATCGACCTCACCAAGCTCAATGACCTGGCACGCGCCTACGCCAAGCTGGATTTCGCGTCCGGCAACGGCGATTTCGTGATGGAACTCAACGCCCGCGACGGCAGGCTCGACGGCTATGCCAAGCCACTGTTCCACGACATGCAGATCTTCAGCTGGAAGCAGGACGTGAAGGACGAGCACGAAAATCCGTTCGAAGTCGCCTGGCAAGCCCTCGCACAGGGCATCACCTCGATCTTCACGAACCACAAGAAGGATCAGTTCGCCACGCGTGTCCCGATCAGCGGCAGTATCGACGACAAGAAAATCGGCACCTGGCGCGCGATCGTCAACGTGCTGCACAACGCCTTCGTCAAGGCCTACACGCCGCAACTGGAAAACCTGCACCCCGCACCGCGCGACAAAAAAGAGTAAGAACGGGGTCAGGTTCACTTACCTGGGCGTCGGCAGGTGAACCTGACCCCGTTCTTGGGCGTATGCTTGCCGCGCCACGATCTCGAGATCCAGTCGATATCCAGGATTTGGCGTGATCGGGGGCTTTGGAGCGTTTCCTCAAGGAGGCAAGCACGTGGCACAAAAGAAACCTTCCTTCTTCATCCGGTTCGCGAACTGGGCGAGCCGGAAAACCGGGTCTTCCTACGCATTCATCCTGGCGGTGTTGGTCATCGTTGTCTGGGGCGTATCCGGCCCGCTTTTCCACTTCAGCGATACGTGGCAACTCGTCATCAACACGGGAACCACGATCGTCACGTTCCTGATGGTGTTCCTCATCCAGAACAGCCAGAACCGCGAAGGCATGGCGGTGCAGATCAAGCTGGATGAACTTCTCCGATCCATGGAGGGCGCCCACAACATCCTGCTCGACCTCGAAAAGCTCGACGACGAAGCGCTCGATGAACACTTTGCCCGCTATCGCAAGCTTGCGGAGGAAGCCCGCGCCAAACGGGAACGCGGCGAAGAGGACGTGGATGCCCCGGCAAGCGAGCCGGAATGCGAGAGCGAGAAGGCGGATTCGCCCAACGACAAAGACAGCTGACCCGCAAGAGCGGGGTCGACATGGGCGGGCACGGCTACGCCACCGTCCGTGTGGACGCCGACACGCTGACGACCGACTTCGTCTGCATCCCGCGCCCGATCCAGCGCAGCTCGCGCGAAGACGGAGGGCCGCTGCGCTATCGCGTGCGCCATGAAGTGCCGCTGTGGCGAGCCGGCGAACGGCCGCAAATGCGACAGATCGTGCTCGAAGGAGACGTGAGGTTGTCGGCCTGAGATGCCGGGTACGAACCGCAGGCGATCGCTCCCGATGGGAGAGGGGAAAATACGTTACATGTTGCGGCGGTATTCGCCGCTGACGTCGTACAGCGTTTCAGAGCTTGTCCGGACCACGACGCAGCCATCGACGCAGCAGCGCCTTGTCGTAATACAGCGATGCCCCCGTTGCAGCCGGCAGACTCACGCCACTGTGCAGATAGTCCAGGTCGCGCAACACCCGTTTGCCCTCGCGCAGCACATTGCCGTCCTGGTCGATCAGCTTGAAGTTCAGATCGATCCGCGGCGAGTAGATGTCGCGCATGATGCGCACGTAACTCCATCGCGGACCGCGCCACGGCTCGTACGCACCAGCCAGCCGAATGTCGGTGATGTCAATGTGCAAGCTCTGACCCGGCTTGAGGACGGCCTGCCCCTGCTTGATCAGGTAGGCCTTGAGCTGCGCCAGATAATCGATCCGATTGAACCGGTCCTGCATGCCGTACATGCGGTTTTCGGTGAATTGCTCCGGGTTGACGAACGTCACCGATACAGAGGATTCGGCTGGCTTGACCGCGGCGGCGCCTGGCGGCGCGATGCTGCCCAGCCACAGCGCGAGCGCTGCAAAGATGGCGATGGTGCCCCGAATGGATCCGGCCATGCGTTTCATGTTCCACCTCGCTTGCGACCCACTGCATGACAAGTCTGGCACTAAAACCGGGGTCAGAGTCGACTTTTTCCGACAGCCACTGCCGGCGACCGCCGACAGCGCCGCATGCAAGCGAACGCGCAAGAACGGGGTCAGGTTTACTTACCGAATCCGCAAGAACGGGGACAGATTTACTTATCCGTCAAGGAACAGGGTCAGGTTTACTTGTCTGCCGCGAGGATGCGAACCTGGCCCGTTCACTTCTTCCCTTTTTCGGTCGTCCCTTTTCAGTCCCCTTTTTCCTTTTCCCGGATGTCGATTCCGCGCGCGTTCGTTCGTCGCTTCACAAGCAGGTGGCCATGCCGGCTGCCTTCCTGCCATGGAGAAAACCATGTCCTACATCGATGGTTTCGTGATCGCCGTACCCAACGCCAACCGCGAGCAGTTCATCAAGCACGCTCGTACCTTCGACCCCATTTTTCTGGAGTTCGGTGCCACGCGGGTGCTGGAATGCTGGGGCGACAACGTGCCTGAAGGCAAGCTCACCGATTTCCGCCGTGCCGTGCAGGCGAAGCAAGACGAGTCCGTGGTGTTCTCCTGGGTGGAGTGGCCCGACAAGGCCACCCGCGACGCCGGCATGGAGAAATTCATGAAAGACCCCCGCATGGAGGACGCCGGCAACATGCCCTTCGACGGCAAGCGCATGATCTTCGGTGGCTTCGTGCCGGTGGTAAGCCTGCCGTAAAACCGGGGTCAGAGTCGACTTTTGCGGACAGCCACTGCCGGCGATCGCCGACAGCGCCGCATGCAATCGAACGCGAGAATGCCACGACCCGTCTTGCAAGGATTGCGGCCATGCCTCGTTCCCTCCGGGTCGACCTTCCCGGCGTTGCACAACACGTGATCCAGCGCGGCAACAATCGCCGCCCGTGCTTCTTCGTCGAGATCGATTACATCCGTTACCTGCAGGATCTGCGCGAGATCGCGCGGCGCGAAGGCTGCGCCGTGCACGCGTACGTCCTGATGACCAATCATGTGCATCTGCTGATGACACCCGGCGCCACCGGCCGCATCGGGCGCACCATGCAGGCCCTGGGGCGGCGCTACGTCCGCTACGTGAATGATCGGCATTGCCGAACCGGGACGCTATGGGAAGGACGCTACAAGGCGTGTCCCGTTGGCGATGATCGCTACCTGCTGCAGTGTCACCGCTACATCGAATTGAACCCGCTTCGCGCGAAGATGGTCGCCGACCCGGCCGACTACGCCTGGTCCAGCCATCGCTGCCACGCCCTCGGCGCACCCGATCCCATGATCACCCCGCATCCCGCATTGGCGCGCCTGGGCCGCACCGCCGAAGAGCGTCGGCGGAACTACCGGGAACTCGTCATGCAAGCCGTCGATTCCGAAGAAACCGACACCATCCGCCGGCACCTGCAACACCAACGCGTCTACGGCCCCGACCGCTTCCGCCTCGCGATCGAACGGCAGCTGGGACGGAAACTCGGCCCAAAGAAGATCGGCCGCCCGAAAAAGGCCGTCATCGAAACCGACGACCTGCTGGAAAGTCGACTCTGACCCCTGTTTTCGCGCGTCGCCTTGCGAACAACACCGTTGCGAATGCACCCAGACCGAGAACAACGATCCCCAGACCTCGTGGCTCGGGCACGGCGGTCAGTACCCACTGGCCCGTTCCCCCGCTGCACCACGGGTCACTGAAACAGCCAGGAAAATCGGAATGCGCATCCAGGAATGACCAGATGCCGTTGCTGGATGTCATGGAGAAATCCATTTCCGCATCATTTGCGTACAACGACCCCGTCAAAAGGCTGCCGATGCCACTGCCCATTGGCGTCATATCCATCGAGATGTAGACAGCGCCGACGTTCCCGCTCAGGTTCGGCCCCAGGTAGAAACCATAGGGACTTCCCTGGATGCTCAAGGCAAGCAGCGAGAATGGACTGCGGTAGTCCACGTTGGGATCGTAACTGTCGGCGGACATGGCGTACTGCAGGGGACCCGTCGCCACCAACTTCCCACTGCTGATGAGAAACCCGCCACCAGCGTCGTTCGAGCCCGCCGTCAGCGGCTGCCATGTATAGATCACCGTGGCGCTGGCGAGTTGTGGGACGAGAAACAACAAGGCAGAAATGACGAAACCGCAAAGTAGGCGTCGCATTTTGATTCTCCCTCGAGGACCCCTGCGAAAATTGTGATGGTTCAGACCACGTCTTTCGGCGGCTCCCGCCATCGGCGCCGAGAATACCGCGAAAACCGGGGTCAGAGTCGAATTTTCCTGACCGATGCGCCAGGCATTCGCTGATAGTCCGCGCCACGCTTCAGGATCAAAGTGATGCGATCTGCCGCAAAGCAGCCGCACCCAAGCCAAGACCTCAACGCCTCGATCTGCCGGGCATCGCCCAACACGTCATCCAGCGCGGCAACGATCGTCGTCCCTGCTTCCTCGCAGAAATCGCCTATGTGCGATACCTGCAGGATCTGCGCGACATCGCTCGCCGTGAAGCGTGCGCGGCACGCCTATGTCTTGATGACCAACCACGTCCACCTGTTGATGTCTCCCGCCGCGTCAGGAGGCGTCGCCCGCACCCAGTGCCTTTTGCGCAGGGCAATGAAATACCAAACAGTCGACGCTGAGCCCTGTTTTCCCTTGTGCGAGAATTCCCGCTTCAATCCATTGGGCATTGCATGGCATGAAAACCATCGGGCTGATCGGTGGCATGAGCTGGGAATCCACCATGCACTACTACCAGCGCATCAACGAGCTGGTTGCCGCACGCCTGGGCGGCCTGCACTCGGCCAGGTTGTTGCTGTGGAGTGTCGAGTTCGCGGAGATCGCGCGCCTGCAACACGCCGATGACTGGGATGCGGCCGGCCGCATCCTCGCAGATGCGGCGCGCCGGCTGGAACACGCCGGGGCCGAAGGCCTGTTGATCTGCGCCAACACGATGCATCGGGTGGCGCCTGCGGTCGAGGCGGCCGTCATCGTTCCGGTGCTGCACCTTGCCGACATCACCGCCAACGCCTTGCTGGCCGACGGCCAGCACAGCGCCGCGTTGCTCGGCACCCGCTTCACCATGGCCCAGCCGTTCTACCGCGAACGGCTGGAACGCCACGGCCTGTCCATCAGCGTGCCAACGCCGGAAGAACAGGACGCGCTGCACCAAATCATCTTCGACGAGCTGGTGAAGGGGCGCGTGGAAGCGGCATCGCGCGAACGTTTCATCACGATCATGCGCCGGATGCACAGCGCGGGCGCGCAGGCGGTGATCCTCGGCTGCACCGAGTTCGGCATGCTGCTTCGCGCAGGGGACGCGCCGGACATCCCGCGCGTCGACACCACCGAACTGCACTGCCGGGCCGCCGTGGATTGGATGCTCGCGAAAGACTCCGGGCACAAAGACGACGTGATCGACGTTCAGTCAAGGTGTCCTCAAATGCTCGCCGGCAGCACTGCCTGAAACCGGGCGCAAGGTGCCCCATTCCCGACCGCAAGGATCGCAACACCCAACGCAACCTCCGCGAACTCAGCCGACCATGCAATCCGCCGAGCTGCCGTCAGCGGCGCCACACGCCGGCGACAACTCAGAAAGTCGACTCTGACCCCTGTTTTTTATCAGCGATTGTTCCAAGGAAAACCGGCCGCCAAAGTCATCTCGTCATTGACCGGATAACGGCGTGGGTAAAACCCTGTGAACGTTGCGGTGCCCGCCTCCATCGATGTCAACGTCCTGTCCAGGTCGCGAACGTCCTGCATGGTCAGCCAGGGCGCCGCCACACCCTCGCCTTTTCGACAGCAATGTGCAGTCCACAAGATCGTGTCGCCAGGCAAGGTTGCGAGCAGCCGCTGCGCCGTCCGGCGATAGGCCGACAAGCTTGCGCCCGGCAGGAACGCATAAAGTGTCGTGGGATAGACGTAGTCGCCGATGAAGAGCCGATGGTTCGCGGCATCGAACAACGCTGCGGAGCTTGGCGTATGACCGGGCGTGGACAGCACCGTCAGCGAGCGACCGCCCAGGTCGGTTACGGCGCCCGGAGCAAGCCACTCCGTTACCCGCGCCGACGGCGCGCTGCGCCCGTCCCAAAAACCGAGGTACTCATAACGCGAGGGCCGGAGGCGCCCGCCCGACACATCTGCACGCGTCTGCGGAAGATCGATCATCGCTACGCGATCGAACGCGCCGATCCCGCCGAAGTGGTCGAAGTGCAGGTGGGAGACCAGTACCGTGACGGGAAGGCTGGTCAGGGATTTCACCACCTTGCCGATGTCGCGCGTGCCGGAGCCCGAGTCGAACATCAGCGCCCGCTTCGTGCCGATGATCAGATAGGAGTAGTTCTGCTGGTAGTAGCGTGGCTCGCCAATGGCGAAGGTCCCCGCGCCGAGATCCTGCACCACGAAATAGTCATCGAACATGCGGCCCTTGGTGATGCTCGCCGGCGCGGCATCGACGATCATGTGGGGCTCCAACCGGGGCATCAGCTCGGCGTAAACGAATGGTGCAAATGCCGCGGCCAGCACAACGCCAGCGAACAGTACGCCCATGGCGACCGCTGCGATGGTCCACGCCCTGGGCCGGAATCCCGATCGCTTGCTCATGAAAATTCCACTTGTGGTGCGAACATGACGCAACGGAACCGTGTCATGTCCGGGACGCGCAACTCTCGACACACGACCGCGGCGGCATCGGCCAGGCATGGGACCGAGTGAGCCGGCCCCATCCTGGCCGCCATGTCACGGCGCGGTTTTGCTTTCTTTCGGCAACGTTGCCAGCCAGTGCAGCACTACCTTGGAGAGGGCGATGCGCTGGTCGGAATAGGCGTGGTCGGTGGGCAGGTGCACGGTGGTGACATGACGGTCGCCTGCCTTGCGCAGCGCGGCGGCGAAAGCGTTGTTCTCCTCGGCGAGGCCGTCGTCGGAGGTGACCACCAGCGCGGTGCGGCTTTTCAGCGCGTCGACCTTGCCCATGAACGGCCAACTCGCGGCGTGGTCGGCGAGCTCGTTGGCAAGCCCTTTCGGCGTGCAGCCCGCCAGCGGCGCCATGCCTTCATCGGCCAGGCCGCTGGCCATGGCGGCGATCGCCTGCGGGCGCGGTTCCTTTGCGAGGATGGCTTGCATGCGCCCGGACATGTCGGCGGCCGAAATGGTGGCGAAGGCCTTGATCGCGGGATCCGCAGCGGCCGCTTCGACGGTCATGAAGCCGCCCATGCTGTGGCCGATCAGCACGATCCGGCTCGGGTCCAAGCGCAGCGATCTGGCGACATCCGGCTGGCGCAGGTAGGCGATCGCGGCGGCGGTATCCTCGATGCTGTGGGCGAACGAAAAGTCGCCGGGGGTGCCCCATGAACCGCGATAGTTGAAGTACAGGACGTCCCAGCCGGCACGACGCATGTCCTGCGCCAGATCGAGGTTGCGTTCGTTGCCCGGGAACCCGTGCAGCAGGATCACCGCCGGATGCGGGCGTGCGCCCGCGGCGATGTAGACCAGCGCGTTCATCGGCGCGCCATGACTCGGGATCTGCATGGTCTGCATCGAAGCCCGATTGACGCGGCTCGCCGGCGTCTGATGGTGGCCGGGAACCGGTGGCATTCGGGCAAGCACGGGACAAGCCGTCAATGCAAGACAAACGGCAAGGAACACGGCGACCGCGGGATGCTTCATGACGTTCTCCTGATCCGCTATGGATATGGCGACAACGCCTTGCTGGGCGCTGGATCTGCGCGGCGCAGTATGCCCCTCGGCGCCCCGAAAAGGTGAAATTGCTTTCCGATGCCAAAAACCGCGCGGCGACCCGCGGCAGACGGGAATCAAAAGCCCTGCCGTTTCCGCGAAAAAAATCGGGCCAAAGAAGATCGCCGGCCGAAACCGGCGACCTGCTGGACGATCAACGCTGACCCGGTTTTTCCTGTGCGAGAATTCCCGCTTCAATCCATTGGGCGTTGCACGGCATGAAAACCATCGGGCTGATCGGTGGCATGAGCTGGGAATCCACCACGCACTACTACCAGCGCATCAACGAGCTGGTGGCCGCACGCCTGGGCGGCCTGCACTCGGCCAGGTTGTTGCTGTGGAGTGTCGAGTTCGCCGAGATCGCGCGCCTGCAACACGCCGATGACTGGGATGCGGCCGGCCGCATCCTCGCAGATGCCGCGCGCCGGCTGGAACACGCCGGGGCCGAAGGCCTGTTGATCTGCGCCAACACGATGCATCGGGTGGCGCCTGCGGTCGAGGCCGCCGTCGGCGTTCCGGTGCTGCACCTTGCCGACATCACCGCCCACGCCTTGCTGGCCGACGGCCACCGCAGCGCCGCGTTGCTCGGCACCCGCTTCACCATGGCCCAACCGTTCTACCGCGAACGGCTGGAACGCCACGGCCTGTCCATCAGCGTGCCAACGCCCGAAGAACAGGACGCGCTGCACCAGATCATCTTCGACGAACTGGTGAAGGGGCGCGTGGAAGCGGCATCGCGCGAACGTTTCATCACGATCATGCGCCGGATGCACACCGTGGGCGCGCAGGCGGTGATCCTCGGCTGCACCGAGTTCGGTATGCTGCTGCGCGCAGGAGACGCGCCCGACATCCCGCGCGTCGACACCACCGAACTCCACTGCCAGGCCGCCGTGGATTGGATGCTCGCGGAAAACGCCGGTCACAAAGACGCGAGCTGATCGACTTTCAGTCGAAGTGCCGCGTTCCTGACCGCAAGAATCGCAAGACCTCAATGCGACCGCCGCGAACGCCAGCCGACACTGCAATCCGTCGCAAGCCTGCCGCCATCGGCGCCACACGCCGGACAGCCCGGAAAGTCGATTCCGACCCCTATTGCCCGTTCCTAGCGATTGTTCCAAGGAAAACCGGTCGCCAAAGTCATCTCGTCATTGACCGGATATCGGCGTGGGTAAAACCCTGTGAACGTTGCGGTGCCCGCCTTCATCGCCATCAACGTCCTGTCCAGGTCGCGAACGTCTTTCATGGTCAGCCAGGGCGCCGCCACACCCTCGCCTGTTCGACAGCAATGCGCAGTCCACAAGATCGTATCGTCGGGCAAGGTTGCGAGCAGCCGCTGTGCCGTTCGGCGATAGGCCGACAAGCTCGCGCCCGGCAGGAACGCATAAAGTGTCGTGGGATAGACGTAGTCGCCGATGAAGAGCCGATGGTTGGCTGCATCGAACAACGCTGCGGAGCTTGGCGTATGACCGGGCGTGGACAGGACCGTCAGTGAGCGACCGCCCAGGTCGATCACGGCGCCTGGAGCCAGCCATTCCGTTACCCGCACCGACGGCGCGCTGCGCCCGTCCCAAAAGCCGAGGTACTCGTAACGCGAGGGCCGGAGGCGCCCGCCCGACACGTCTGCGCGCGTCTGCGGCAGATCGATCATGGCCACGCGATCGAAAGCGCCGATCCCGCCGAAGTGATCGAAGTGCAGGTGGGAGACCAGTACCGTGACGGGCAGACGCGTCAGGGATCTCACCACCTTGCCGATGTCGCGCGTGCCGGAGCCTGCGTCGAACATCAGCGCCCGCTTCGTGCCGATGATCAGGTAGGAGTAGTTCTGCTGGTAGTAGCGCGGCTCGCCAATGGCGAAGGTTCCCGCGCCGAGATCCTGCACCACGAAATAGTCATCGAACATGCGGCCCTTGGCGATCCTCGCCGGCGCGGGATCGACGATTGCGTGGGGCTGCAACCGGGGCATCAGTTCGGCGTAAACGAAAGGTGCAAACGCCGCGGCCAGCACGGCACCGGCGAACAGCACGCCCACGGCGACCGCCACGAAGGACCACGCCTTGGGCCGGATGCGGAAACCCGATCGCCTGCTCATGAAAATTCCCCTCGTGGCCGGACATGACCCAACGGAGCCGTGTCATGTCCGGGACGCGCAACAGCCGACGCGCAACCTAAATGGCATCGGCCAGGCATGGGGCGGAGTGAGCCGGTCCCATCCTGGCCGCCACCTCATGGCGCAGTTTTGCCTTCTTTCGGCAACGTCGCCAGCCAGTGCAGCACTGCCCTGGACAGGGCGATGCGCTGGTCGGAATAGGCGTGGTCGGTGGGCAGGTGCACGGTCGTGACATGACCGTCGCCTGCCTTGCGCAGCGCGGCGGCGAATGCGTTGTTCTCCTGGGCAAGGCCGTCGTCGGAGGTGACGACCAGCGCGGTGCGGCTTTTCAGCGCGTCGACCTTGCCCATGAACGGCCAACTCGTGACGTGGCCGGCGAGCTCGTTCGCCAGCCCTTTCGGCGTGCAGCCCGCCAGCGGCGCCATGCCTTCGTCGGCCAGGCCGTGGGCCATGGCAGCGATCGCCTCCGGCCGCCTTTCCTTGGCGAGGATGGCTTGCATGCGCCCGGACATGTCGGCGGCAGAAATAGTGGCAAAAGCCTTGATCGCGGGATCCGCAGCGGCCGCCTCGACGGTCATGAAGCCGCCCATGCTGTGGCCAATCAGCACGATCCGGTTCGGGTCCAATCGCAGCGACCTGGCCACGTCCGGCTGGCGCAGGTAGGCGATCGCGGCGGCGGTATCCTCGATGCTGTGGGCGAACGAAAAGTCGCCGGGCGTGCCCCACGAACCGCGATAGTTGAAATACAGCACGTCCCAACCGGCACGACGCATGTCCTGCGCCAGATCGAGGTTGCGCTCGTTGCCGGGAAACCCGTGCAGCAGGATCACCGCCGGATGCGGGCCTGCTCCCGCTGCGATGTAGACCAACGCATTCATCAGTGCGCCATGACTGGCGATCTGCATGGTCTGCATCGATGCGCGATCGACAGCCCGGCCCGCCGACGTCGGGTCCGGACGAGCACCGGGAACCGCTGGCATGTGGGCACGAACCGGACCGGCCACCGTCGCGAGAAAGGCAACGAGAAACACAACGCTTGCGTGATGCTTCATGTCATTCCCCAAGTGCGGCATGGACATGCCGATACGGAAGTCGCCCGACG
>DATEDI010000010.1:0-158139 GCA_035281745.1 Rhodanobacteraceae bacterium | reverse complement strand
AAACGTTTGTCTCAACGAAAGCGTACGGACGCTCATAGACAGTGAACTCCGCCTCCGTAAGAACGCGCTTGAGGCGAGAGTATGTTTGTTCGTTGGTTTCTTGGCTAACGTACATAAGAATTGTGGTTGACGGCTAACGCTAATTCTGCCCCTCCGCGGGGTCGTTGCGCCGAGTATCGCGCGCAGCAGTCGGCGCCGCAATCGGAAAAATCCTACATCAAGACAGCCACTTGTCTGCTGGCCTCCGACCTTGATCGAAGGCAAGCTCCCCACGTTATCAGCCAAGGTGGGGCGCAATGGATTTCGCAGGGCAAGATACCCGTGTAACACGCAGTCGAAGGCAATCCCCGCGGCTGCTGGAGCAGGTTCGAGACCGGCTGCGCGTGAAGCACTACAGCTTGCGCACCGAACAGGCTTACGTAGGCTGGATCCGCCGCTACATCCTTGCCAACGGCAGGCGGCATCCGCGCGATCTCGGCGGACGCGAAGTCGAGGCTTTCCTGACACGGTTAGCCACGCGTAGCGAGGTTGCAGCCGGCACCCAGAACCAGGCGCTTGCGGCGTTGCTTTTCCTGTATCGCGAGGTGCTGGGACAGAACCTGCCCTGGATGGATGGCGTGGTTCGCGCGAAGCGACCGCGCCGCTTGCCAGTGGTGCTGACACGCGATGAAGTACGTCGGCTGTTGGCGAGCTTGCAGGGCCGAGACTGGCTGATGGCCGGCCTGCTCTATGGTACCGGCATGCGGTTGATGGAATGCCTGCGGCTGCGCGTGAAGGATGTGGATTTCCAGCGCCGCGACATCATCGTCCGAGAAGGCAAGGGCAACAAGGATCGTCATGTGCCGCTGCCGCAAACACTGGCAGCGGCGTTGCGCGATCAGATGGCGGCGGCGCGGCTATTGCACCGGACGGATCTCGCAGCGGGTTCCGGGGCTGCGCGGTTGCCGCACGCGTTGGCCCGCAAGTACCCCAACGCTGCACGCGAGTGGGGCTGGCAATACGTATTTCCGGCTTCCGCCCGCGGTGTCGACCCGCGCTCGGGTGCACTCCGTCGGCATCATCTCGACGAGAAAGTCCTGCAACGTGCGATACAGCGTGCCCGCATCACCGCCGGCATCCACAAGCCCGCGACCTGCCATACGTTGCGGCACTCGTTCGCCACACACCTGATCGAGGACGGTTATGACATCAGGACGGTGCAGGAACTGCTCGGCCACAAGGATGTTTCAACCACGCAGATCTACACGCACGTACTGAATCGCGGCGGGCACGGCGTGTTGAGCCCGCTGGACCGGAGTTGAGCGGGTTTCAGGCGGCGCGCGGATCGCGTTGTCGGTGCAGGTGCACCAGCAGCAATGAAATCGCCGCGGGCGTGACGCCGCTGATGCGACGCGCCTGCCCCAGCGTGGCCGGTCGCACGCGTTTCAGTTTCGCGGAAACTTCCGCGGACAAGCCGCGCACGCAATCATAGTCGAAGCCGTCGGGAATTGACGTCGATTCGTGACGACGCTGGCGTTCGATCTCGTCGCGCTGGCGATCGAGGTAGCCCGCGTACTTCGCCTGCACTTCCACCTGCAGGGCGACGTCTTCGCGCATCACGGCCGGCCCGAAGCCGTCGATCGAGGTCAGCGCCGCGTAGTCGAGTTCCGGACGGCGCAGAAGATCCAGTGCGTTGGCTTCGTGCGCGAGCACGATGCTGCGTTGCGCCTGCAACGCAGCGCCGAGTGTGTTGGAGGGCGTCGCCCAGATCGATTTCAGCCGCGCGGTTTCGCGTTCCACCGCGTCGCGTTTCGCACGCATCGCATCGAAACGCTCCTGTGGAACCACGCCCAGTTCGAAACCTTTTTCGGTGAGACGCAGATCGGCGTTGTCCTCGCGCAGGTGCAGCCGGTATTCGGCGCGCGAGGTGAACATCCGGTACGGTTCTATCGTGCCGTTGGTGGTGAGGTCGTCGATCAGGACCCCGGTATAGGCTTCGTCGCGGCGCGGCCACCACGGTTGTTCGTCGCGCGTGGCGCGCGCGGCGTTGAGGCCCGCGATCAAGCCTTGCGCCGCGGCTTCCTCGTAGCCCGTGGTGCCGTTGATCTGGCCCGCGAAATACAAACCGGCGATGGCTTTGGTTTCCAGCCACGGTTGCAGGCCGCGCGGATCGAAGTAGTCGTACTCGATCGCGTAACCGGGACGCGTGATGTGTGCGCGTTCGAAGCCCGGGATCGAATGCACCAGTTCCACCTGCACGTCGAACGGCAATGACGTGGAAATGCCGTTCGGATAAATTTCGATCGCATCCAGCCCTTCGGGTTCGATGAAGATCTGGTGCGAAGCCTTGTCGGCGAAACGCACCACCTTGTCTTCGATCGACGGGCAGTAGCGCGGGCCGATGCCTTCGATCTTGCCGGTGTAGAGCGGCGAACGATCCAGCCCCGCGCGGATGATCGCGTGCGTGCGTTCGCGGGTATGCGTGATCCAGCACGGCATCTGGCGCGGATGTTCCGCACGCGAACCGAGGTACGAGAACACCGGCAATGGATCGTCGCCCGGCTGTTCCTCGAACACCGAGTAATCCAGCGTGCGCGCATCGATGCGCGGCGGCGTGCCGGTCTTCAGGCGATCGACGCCCAGCGGCAATTCGCGCAACCGTTTTGCCAGCGTGGTGGCCGGCGGATCGCCCGCGCGACCGCCCGCGTGGTTCTCCAGACCAATGTGGATCTTGCCGGCGAGGAACGTGCCGACCGTCAGCACCACGCGCGGCGCATGGATCGTCAACCCCATCTGCGTGACGACGCCGGTGACGCGGCCGTGCTCGATCACGAGGTCGTCGACCGACTGCTGGAAGATTGCGAGATTCGGTTGCCGCTCGACGATGCGCCGGATCGCGGCCTTGTACAACGCGCGATCGGCCTGGCAGCGCGTCGCACGCACGGCCGGGCCTTTGGATGCATTCAAGGTGCGCCACTGGATGCCGGCGAGATCAGCCGCGTGCGCCATCGCGCCGCCCAGCGCGTCGATCTCTTTCACCAGATGGCCCTTGCCGATCCCGCCGATCGCGGGATTGCAACTCATCTGGCCGATGGTCTCGATGTTGTGCGTGAGCAACAGTGTGCGTGCGCCGCAACGCGCGGATGCGAGTGCCGCTTCCGTGCCGGCGTGGCCGCCCCCCACAACAACGACGTCATAACTGGTCATGGCCTGTCACTTGTTTCCAATTGCAACGCGCGGCGCATCGTGTTTGCCCACGCAATTGCAAAATTCCGTTTGCAATTCGGGTCGCAAATGGTCGCGAAACGTTACCGCGCGCCTGCCGCGCGCACGTAATCCTTCGCCTACCCGGCAACGTCACAATCTCTTGCAAATTTCGGCTGCGAATCCCGATGGATTGGCATGCGCCGTGCACCAACACTGTGCGCTCCCGCCGATGCAGTCGCGAACGCGACAGGGACCGGATACAGGGACCGGTCTTGCATCGGCGGGGAGCACCAGGACTGGTGCGATAAGGAACTGGCGCCCGGCGGTCATCAGGAACAGGGGGAATCCAGAGTAACCGAGTTCCGGGCGCCAGATTCAGGAAAACATCGGGCGTCGAAGTGGCGGATCAATTCGCAACTGCCCCTTCGGCGAAGAGTATCAGCGGCTGTGGATGAACGCCACTTGAAGCATTCAGGGCGATCCTCCACGGGAAGACTTCAGGAGCGTGTGATGAACCATGTCGCAATGACCAACGAAGAATGGCAAGAGGTGTACCGGCACCATGACGAGCTGGTTCACATGGCCAAACTTGAGCTGCAGACCGGGGAAATCCGCGAAATGCGCCCTGCCGGGGCGCCACCGCAGCATGCGATGAAACCGGTCGAGCTGCAACTGCATGAAATGGACAGCGTCGTCGCCAATATTCCGCACTGAAGCGGTACGTCCGGTTCCATCGTTTGGGGGGAAAAGGGGAGCGCTTCGCGCTTCCCTTTTTCATGCCTGCATTCAGGGAATCTCAACCTTGGTGGCCGCCGCGCGGCCGGAAGGCACCGGACGAGCCGGGGTCACCGCCGGGACCGGACGCGAAACCATCGGCGCCGGGCGCGAAACCGGGGCCGGCGCCCGGAAATCGGACCGGGCCGGCATCGCCATGGGCCGGCGATTGACGAATTCGGGCTCCGTCGCCAGGCGGGTCGCCGGGCGCGGGACCATCGGGAGCGGCGCCCGGAAGTCGGGTCGAACCGGCCCGGCCAGTGGACGCCGATTCGCGGATTCGGTTTCGACGGGTACCCGCGGCGTTGCCATCGCGGGCGTCGGCGTCGCCAGCGCCGGGTTCCGGATGCGACCGGCCGGCCCGCGCGCAAAATCGTGTGGTGCGAACCGCGCCGACGGCAACGGCCGACGGTTGGCGAAACGTTCCATCGAGCGTGCCGGCGCCGGGACGGATAGCCCCGAAACGCGTGAGCTGGGCGGAACCGGCGGATGGTCGGGTTTCAGCCACGGGCGCGGCGAATCGGACGCGACCGGATTGCGGTCGTGGTGGTGGTGACGCCCGTGATGGCCACAATCCCAGCGCGCACAGCCCCAGCCGGTGGAGTACCAGGGCCCCCAATAACCGGGAAAATTCCACACGTTCGAAATACCGAGATTGAAGGTGAATGACGGCCAGTAGCCGTAGTCCCCGTAACCGCCGTACCAGCCGAATGGATTCGAATAAGGACTGGTGCCGTTGTAATAACCATATCCGCTGGTGCCCGGGTAATAAGGGCCGGTGCCGTAATAGTCGTAATAGCCCTGGCCGGAATACGGCGCGTCACTGGTGTAGTAACCGCCGCCGCCCGCCACGTCCGGCTGCACGAACGCGTAGCCGGTGGCGCAACCGGCCAGCGCCAACGCGCCGGTGCCCAGTGCCGCGGCACGCGCAAGGCACCCCCATGCTCGTGATGAAAATGTTCCGCGCATGGCGCACCTCCGGGTTCAGCACGATTTCTGTACTCGATGGTACGCCTTTATGCACGCAAGGGTGTGAAGCGGGCCGGCAACTTCAGCCCGCGTCGCCCGCCGCCAACATGCGGGTCAGGATTTCCGTGAGGTCGGGTGAGTGTTGCCCGTGCTCCAGCAGGGCGCGCAAGGCGGTTTCGGCCAACGCGCGACGCGTCGGTTCCAGCCGCGACCAGTCCTCGAAAGCCTTGGCCAGCCGCGCGGAAAGCTGCGGATTGCGCGCGTCGATTTCGCCCAGCTTGTCCGCGAAATACCGGTAGCCGGCGCCATCCGGGCGATGGAACGCCACCGGATTGGCGCGCGCGAACGCGCCCAGCAGTGCATGCACCCGGTTGGGATTGGCCAGCGTGAACGCCGGGTCGGATTCCAGCACCTGCACCCGTTCCAGCGTGGCGTGCGCGGGCACGGTCGCCTGCAGCATGAACCACTTGTCCAGCGTCAGCGCGTCGCCATCGAAGCGTTCGCGATACAGCCGCAAGGCATCGCCTGCCTGCACGGCATCGTTGCGCACCAGTGCGGTCAAGGCGGCAAGCCGCTCGGTCATGCCGTGTGCCTCGCGGCACTGCGCGAAGGCAAGCCTGGCGCCGCTGGCGGCATCGTGCCGAACCAACAGCGAAAGCACGCGGGCCTTGAGGCGGCGGCGTGCCGCGGCTTGGTGGTCGAGCGCGCCTGACTCGCCAGCGTGCAGTTCGCGATAGACCGGAGCGAGCGCGTCGCCCAACCGCTGCGTCAGCGCGTTCTCCAGGGCGTCGCGGGCGGCATGCACGGCGTCCGGATCGAACGGCGCGTGGCGCGCGCCGAGTTCGAGTTCGGAAGGCAACGTCAACAGGTCGGCGAGCAGCGCGGGATCGATTTTCGCGCGGGTCGCGAACAGTTGCTGCAGCGCGTCGAGCCACACCTCGGTGGCGGCGTGCGCAGCGGCGCCCGCGAAGGATTCGTCGAACGCGCGCGCGGCGAGTTCTTGCGCGGCGTTCCAGCGATCGAAGCCTCCCGTTTCGTGCTGCAGCAACAGCGCAAGCTGCGCGGGCGCGTAGTCGAACGCCACGTGTACGGGCGCCGAAAAACCGCGGCACAACGAAGGGGTTGGCGCGGAAGCCACGGCCTCGAATACGAAACGTTGTTCGGCTTGGGTCAGTTCCAGCACGCGTTCGCGGGAGGCCAGCGTGGCATCGCCCTCGAGTTGCAATGACATCGGAACACCGTCGTCGCCGAACAGCGCGACGTTCACCGGAATCGGCACCGGCTGCTTGTGCGGTTGGCCGGGCGTCGGCGGCGTGCGCTGGACAAGCATGAGCGTGTAGCGCTTCGAAGCGGCATCGTATTCGCCGCGTGCGTGCAGTTCGGGCGTGCCGGCTTGCGCATACCACGCGAGGTACGGCGAAAGATCCACGCCGTTGGCTTCGCCGAGCGCGGCCAGCAGATCATCGATCGTGACCGCCTGCCCATCGAAGCGCGAGAAATACAGATCAGCGCCGCGGCGAAAGCCTTCGCTGCCGAGCCGTCCGGCGATCATCCGGATCAGTTCCGCGCCCTTTTCGTACACGGTCGCGGTGTAGAAGTTGTCGATGGCCTGGTACGCGGCCGGTCGCACCGGATGCGCCAGCGGACCCGCGTCCTCGGGGAACTGCACGCGCCGCAACGTGGCCACGTCCTCGATGCGCTTCAGCGATTGCGAATGCATGGCTTCGCAAAAGCTGTGCTCGCGGAACACCGTGAAACCTTCCTTCAGGGAAAGCTGGAACCAGTCGCGGCAGGTGACGCGGTTGCCGCTCCAGTTGTGGAAATATTCGTGCCCGATCACCGCCTCGATGCGGCGGTATTCGTCGTCGGTGGTGGTGTCGGGATCGGCCAGCAGGTACTTCGAGTTGAAAATGTTGAGGCCCTTGTTCTCCATCGCGCCCATGTTGAAGTCATGGGTGGCGACCACGTTGAACACGGGCAAGTCGTAGTTGCGGCCATATGCGCGCTCGTCCCAGCGCATCGCACGCTCCAATGCGTCCATCGCGTAATGGCAGCGATCGATCGCATCGGCCTCCGCCCACAGGCGCAAGGTCACGTCGTGGCCGTCGGCGGTGCGGTAGGCGCGCTCTATCTTTTCGAGCCGACCCGCGACCAGCGCGAACAGATAACTCGGCTTCGGATGCGGATCGACGAAACGCGCGAAATGGCGGCCGTCCGGCAGGTCGCCCGATCCGGTTTCCTCGCCGCCGGCCAGCAGCACCGGAAAGCGCGCCTTGTCGGCGACCAGCGTGACGTCGTAACGCGCCAGCACGTCGGGGCGGTCGGGAAAGAACGTGATGCGCCGGAAGCCCTGCGCTTCGCACTGGGTCAGCAGGAAACCGTATTCGCGCCTGCCGGACAGATACAGCCCGCACAACTGGCTGTTGCGGGCCGGATCGATGCGCACGCTGAGTTCCAGCACGCTGCCGTCGCGCGCACCTTGGACGACGAGCCCGGCGACGTCGATCGTGTAGTCGGCCGGCGCAAGCTGGCGGCCATCCAGCCGCGCGGACAGCAATTCCACGTCCTCGCCATCGAGGCGCAGCGGCTCGTCACGATCCCGCGCGAGCGTCAGTTTCGAGTGGACGAGAGTTTCGTCGATGCCGAGTTCGAATTTAAGCTCGACGTGGGTGACGCGCCACGCGGGCGCGCGGTAATCGGCGAGGCGAACGACGGATTCTGCGGCGAAGCGGTCCACGGTATTTTCTGTATCCATCAGTCCATTTTATCAGCCGCCACGCGCGAGCCAAAGCGCCAACGTCAAAACGTGAACGGCTTCATGTTTGGGGATCGGCGGGCCCGGGCGTTGGGACGCCCAAGCCGCCGTGAAGGCCCGTTACAGGCCTCTTTCGCACAAGCGCGGATGATCGGGGTTGGCGCCGCTCGAAGCGGCATCCGCGGACAGCCTGGCATCCGAACCCGACCGGCGTATCAACATGCAAGCCATCGCTGCCACGCTGGCCGCGGCGCCGACGATCAACGGCAGGTCGAAGCCGCCCGTGCGTGCGGCAAGCCACGCTGCGAACGCTGGGCCTGCCGCCTGGCCGACACCGAACGTGGTGGTGAGCGCGGCGATCAGGCGCACAGGATTGCGCGGCGCCAGCAAGCGGGCCTCGCGCATGGCGTACATCACCACCGGCATGGTGGCAATGCCGATCAATAATGTGGCCAACACCAGTGTGGCGACGCCACGTCCCACCACACTCAACAGCATTCCGGTCGCCAGCGATACGCTGCATGCCGCAAGCACGGTGCGATTGTCGATGCGTGCCGGCAGCCAGCGAAGCGCCAACGTGGACACCGTCATCGCCACGCCGAACAGTGGCCAGAACCATTCACGCAGCGCCGGCAGGTGCAGTTGATGCTCGGCGATCAACGGCAGGAACGCGGCGGGAATCGTGTAGGCGAACCCCAGCAGGCCGTACATCGCCACCAGCGTCCATGTGGGACCCGACGGCAATGCCGTGCGGGATGACGCGGATGCGTTGCTCGCGGCCGACGCCCCGTCTTCGCCAAGGCGCCGCCACGTCCACGCGAACAGCACGACGGAGACGATGCCGAACACGATCCACAAACCCGACGACGAAGCACCTGCTGGCCGTACCGCGGCCACCAGCAAGCCGCTGCCGACGATGCCGACCCCCGTGCCGCTGAACACCACGTGTTCGAGCAACGGACGACCTGCAGCGCGCAGCCGGGCCATGCTCCAGGCGATGCCGTGCACCACCAGCGCGGCCGAAGCGATTCCGGCCGCGAACCGCCACAGCAGCCAGATGTCCAGGTGGGTGGTCAGGCCCATGCCCAGCGTGGCGAGGGTCACGCCGATCGCGCCGATGCGCAGACTCAAACGCGGCGGCAGCGGGCGCAGTGCGCACAACAGTGCGCCGAGCAGGTAGCCGAGCATGTTGGTGGAGGCCAGCCAGCCGCCGGCGATCAGCGTCAGGCCGTCGTCGGCCTGCATCAGCGGCAGCAACGGCGTCAACACGAAACGACCGATGCCGAGGGCCAGGGCCAGGGTGGTCATGCCGATCAGGGCGGTGCGAAGTTCGCGGTTCATGGAAACACCGCTGTCGTGGGAGGTCTGTCCGGCCATCTCGCGGCCGATCATGTCGTGGCCGCCAGGAGTCGTGGATTGCCTCTCACGGCGGCCTGGTATTGGGCGAGCAGTGTCGGATCGTCGATCGATCCATGGTGGTGCACCTGCTTCCATTCACCGTCGACAAGCCGGAACAGCCGGCTGGTGCGTATCGCCATGCGCAGGGTGGCCGGACCCGAGCGGTATTCGCCGTGTTCACGACCCACGACATAGAAGACGTCGGCGGCAGCGTGAAAGCTGTAGTCGTGGAATTCGAACCAGAACGGCTCGGGGCGGCTGAAAATCTGCATGTACACCGCACGGATTTCATTCCAGCCGCGCTTGATGCCGCCCACCGGATTGTCCATGGCGACGTCGTCCGATTGCGCCCAGATGCGGGACATCAAATCGAGATCGCGATCGTTGAGGGCACGGTAAAAACCGGACAGCGCCCTCATCTGCGGATTGAGTGCCGCCAGCGGTTCCCGGCCCGTGACCGGATCCTGTTCGATTTTCATGTTGCGAGGCCTCGATGGTTTGCCCCCGGCAGGGGCGAGGGGACGGCATGCTAGACTTCCACAACCATCTGGTAAAACGAATTATTCAAGCGTTACCTATCGGAAATATCGATCATGGAACTGCGTGAGCTGGAGACCTTCCGCGCCGTCGTGGAGTCGGGCGGCATGAACCGTGCGGCGGCGCGCCTCAACCGCGCGCAATCGAGCATCACCGCGCGCATCCGCCAACTGGAGGCGTCCCTCGGCGTGTCTTTGTTCGAACACGAGGGACGCGGCCTGCGTCTGACGGCGGCAGGCGATGCGCTGGTCGGATATGCCGATCGCCTGTTGTCGCTGGCCGACGAGACGCGCGCCGCAGTGCGTCGCGACAAGGCCTGCGGCCGCCTGCGCCTCGGGACCATGGAAAGCGTGGCGACCAGCCGTCTGCCGCGACCGCTGGCGGGGTTCCACCAGCGCCATCCCGAAATCTCGGTGGAATTGCAGACCGCGCATTCGCGCGAGCTGCTGGCGCGGCTGCAAGCCGGCGCGCTGGACATTGCCATCGTCAGCGACGAGGTGGACGACGCGCGTTTCGCCAGCGTGCCGTGGCATGTCGAGGAACTGGTACTGGTGGCGGCCGCGGGCGACGCCGTGCGCGACCCGCGGCGGATGGTGGGCGGCACCCTGCTGGTGCTGGGCGGCAATGGCTGCGCCTATCGGCGGCGCTTCGAACAATGGCTGCAGAACCTGCGCGTCGTGCCGGCGCGCGAACTGGAATTCGCCTCCTATCACGCCATCCTGACGGCCGCCGCCTCGGGCGTCGGTGTCGGCTTGATCCCGCGTTCGGTGCTGGATATCTACGCCCAGCGCGATGCCGTATCGGTGCACAAGGTACCCGCGCGCCTTGCGCGCGTGCGTACCGCCGTGGTGACCCTGAGCGGTCGCCACATGCCGGCGCTGACGCGGCTGGTCGATTGCCTGCGCGACGACCTGCGGGCTTCGCGTCGGGGCAACCGCACAGGCAAGGCGGCGCGAGCACATTGACCCCATCGACCCACTTGGTACTCACGACGGAGATGTGAGAGCAAGTGGCGCGTTCAACACTGAAGATGGTCGCCTCCGGTCGCCATCAGCCCTGTCATGACGGAAGCCATGATTTGGTGCGTGCATCTGGACGTCTGGACGCCCAAACAGACATGTTGACAAGGACCGATCAACGGCGCTAATTTCCGTGACCATGCCACTCCCGCGCGCGCCAGCAAGTACATTCCCCATCCGGCTGCCAGCCGGACGGATGCTGGCGGCCGCCATCCCCGCCACGATCATTACCACGATCACGACCACCGGCAACGGGTGGGCGTTCGTGCGCGAATAATCCTTGCACGCAACGGTCCCGCCCTCGACGAGGCGGGCCGGCGCAATCCGACATCCGCCAGCGAGACGGGACCTTCAATGGAGGTCACCGTGAACGTCAGCGCTCCGCCCCTCACCGAACCCCGGCCCGCGCAACCACCGGGATACTTGCCTGCAAGCGCGACGTCGAGTCCGCCCCGTCGCACGCTGGCTGTCGGCGTGATCGGCCCGGGCCGCGTGGGCAGCGCGTTGCTCGGCCAAGTTCGCGTCGCACAGCCACGGCTGCAACGCGACATGGGACTGAAGCTGCAACTCCGCGGCGTCGCCACCCGCCAGCGCATGTGGCTGGACTGCGACGACCCCGAACTCGATGCCCGTGACGGCGCGCAAACCTGGCGTCCCGCTGATCTCGAAGTTTTCGCGGACCACGTGCACGAAGACGGGCGCGCCGCGCTGCTCGTCGATTGCAGCGCCAGCGAGGACGTGGCCTCGCGCTATCCCTTGTGGCTGGCCGCCGGCATCCATGTGGTGACACCGAACAAGCTCGCCGGCAGCGGGTCGCTGGATCGCTGGCGCACCATCCGCGCCGCCTGCGCGCGCGGCGCGCGCCTCCGCTACGAAACGACGGTGTGTGCCGGCCTGCCGGTCATCCAGACGTTGCGCGATCTGCTCGATACCGGCGACGAGTTGCTCGGGATCCAAGGCATGTTCTCGGGCACGCTGGCGTGGCTGTGCAATCGTCACGACGGGCAGCAGCCGTTTTCGGCGCTGCTGCGCGATGCGCACGCGCTGGGCTACACCGAACCCGATCCGCGCGAAGATCTTTCCGGCATCGACGTCGCGCGCAAGCTGGTGATCCTGGCGCGCGAGGCAGGCCGCACCCTTTCGCTGGAGGAGGTGGAAGTCGAAAGCCTGCTGCCGCCGGCGTTGAGGGATTTGTCGGCCGAAGCGTTCATGCAGCACGCGCATGCACTGGACGAACCGATGGCCGCGTGGCTGGCCCGCGCGCAAACCGCCAACGGCATGCTGCGTCACGTGGGCAGCCTCGACCGGCATGGTCGCGCGCGCGTGCGGCTTGCCATCCTGCCTGCCACCCACGCCTTCGCGCACACACGTTTCACCGACAACGTGGTGCAGTTCCGCACACGGCGTTACCGTGACAATCCGTTGCTGGTGCAAGGTCCCGGCGCGGGACCGGAAGTGACCGCCGCGGGCGTGTTCGCCGACGTATTGCGGATCGCGGAGACGCTGGCGGTGCCATCATGAGCGTCGCCATGATCGAGAACGTCTTGCCGAAATCCACCGCGTCGCGCACGCGCGTTGCACGCGCATTCGCCCCGGCCAGCGTGGGCAATGTCGGCGTGGGTTTCGACATCCTAGGCCACAGCATGGCCGGCGCGGGCGATCGCGCCGAAGTGCGCGTCATCGACGAACCCGTGGTTCGCATCGCCGCCATCGAAGGCACCGTGACCGACCTGCCGCGCGAACCGCGACGGAACACGGCAGGCGTGGCATTGCTGGCGTTGCGTGACGCGCTCGCGTTGCCACATGGATTCGAATTGAGCCTGCACAAGGGCATTCCACTCGGGTCCGGGATGGGCGGCTCGGCCGCGTCATGCGTCGCTGCACTGGTGGCCGCCAACGCGCTGCTGGATACGCCGCTGTCCCGCGAAGCGCTATATCCATTCGCGCTGGACGGCGAAGCCGTGGCCAGCGGCAGCCGCCACGGCGACAACCTGGGTTCGATGCTGCTGGGCGGACTTGTGCTCGCGACGCACGATCGCCTGCTGCGCATCCCGGTGCCCCGCGCATGGCATTGCGCGCTGGTGCATCCGCATTGGGTGCTGGAAACACGCAAGGCGCGCGCCGCTCTGGACGGCGATTACGCGCTGGGCGAATTCGTGGCGCAAAGCGCCCATCTGGCGCTGGTGTTGGCCGGCTGTTTTCGCGGCGACGCCGCACTGGTGCGCGACGGCCTGCAGGACGTGCTGGTCGAGCCGCGTCGCGCATCGCTGGTGCCGGGCTTTGCGCGCGTGAAACGGGCCGCGTTGGATCACCACGCGCTCGGCGCCAGCATTTCGGGCGCCGGTCCCAGCGTGTTCGGCTGGTACGAAAACCGGGGCGACGCCGAGGCCGCCGCCGCAGCGATGCAAGGCGCGTTCGCCGCCGAAGGACTCGATAGCGACGTGTTGGTTGCGCCGATTGAATCGCCCGCGGCCGCCTTGATCGAACCCGTTGACGACGCGGCGACGCGATGAACGCTCCGCTGCGTTACCTCGGTACCCGCGGTCACAGCCCGGCCGTCAAGATCAGCAGCGCCATCGCGGCCGGTCTTGCACCGGACGGCGGCTTGTACGTGCCCAAGACATTCCCGCGACTCGATGCTTCGTCGTTCGACCCGGACGGCTCGCTCGCCGACACCGCTGCAACCTTGTTGGCGCCGTTCTTCTCCGGCGATCCGCTGGCTGGCGAATTGCCGGCGATATGCCGCGAAGCGCTGGATTTCGAAACGCCCTTGCGGCCGCTGCCGCAGCGCGATGCCTGCGTGCTCGAACTTTTCCACGGCCCGACCGCCGCGTTCAAGGACGTCGGCGCGCGCTTTCTCGCGGCCTGTCTGCGCCGTCTGCCGCGTGAGGATACGCGTCCGCTCACGATTCTTGTCGCGACTTCCGGCGATACTGGCGCCGCGGTCGGCGCCGCCTTCCATGGCCAACCAAACGTCGAGGTCGCGATTCTTTACCCGGACGGAAGGGTTTCGCCGCGCCAAGCGCATCAACTCGGAAGCTTCGGCGGCAACGTGCGCGCCCTGCGCGTGCAGGGCCGATTCGACGACTGCCAGCGCATGGTGAAAACCGCGCTCGGCGACGCCGCATTGCAATCGGTGCGCCCACTCAGTTCGGCCAACAGCATCAGCCTCGGCCGGCTGCTGCCGCAAATGAGTTACTACGCACATGCGGCGTTGGACTGGTGGCGCGCGCATCACGCGCCGCTCAATTTCATCGTGCCGACCGGCAATCTCGGCAATGCGCTGGCGGCGTTATGGGCGCACAAGATCGGCCTGCCGGTCGGCGAAGTGCGCCTGGCCTGCAACGCCAACGCGACCTTGCCCGAGTTTTTCGACGGTGGCGCGTATCGCCCGCGCGATGCGGTTGCCACGCTCGCCAATGCGATGGACGTGGGCGCGCCCAGCAACTTCGAGCGATTGCGCTGGACGTTCGGTGACGACGACGCGAAGCTGCGCCGCACGCTCCGGGCGGAGAGTGTCGACGACGCCACGATCCGCCGCACCATCGCCCACCATGCGAGCGCGTACGGTGAGGTGTTCTGCCCGCACACCGCGACCGCAATGCATGTGCTGGAACGCCTGCGCGAAGCCGGCGACATCAAGCCGTGGGCGGTGGTCGCGACCGCCCATCCGGCCAAGTTCGAAGGCGTGGTCGAGCCCCTGGTCGGCCACCCCATCCACGTGCCGCCTGCATTGGCGGTGATGCTGGAACGGCCAGCCGCGGCCGAGCCGTTGGCCGCGGAGGATGAGGCCCTGAAACGCTGGTTGCGCGATGCCCCACCGGAACCGCGCAACGATGCGGTTTCAGCGCCTGGCCATCTGGACGTCCAGACGTCCGCGCACCGCACATAGAACAAATCGTCATCAGAAAACGCTTGACAGCGTCACGAACACGCGATTACTTTCGCCCCATGCCGCAGCGCAACATCCACCGCAACGTTCGCAACACCGATCGCGTGGTCGCGATCGATGGCACGTTGCAGCTCCGCGGCGTCCCCGGGATCGACTCGATCCTCGCTCTCGTCCTCGTACTTACTCTCCTTATTACCAGCGGAGGTGCGGGCTGAGGGCGCGTGTCCAGGTAACCAGAAACAAACCTGAATACTCCTGAAGAACCCCGCACCGGAAACGGATGCGGGGTTTTTTATTGCCTTCGGCGCCGCCTCGAACAGCGGAGCCATGCGATGAAAAATCCGAACCGGCAAGCCAGCGACAGCCACAACGTATCCACCGGACACGTCCGCATCTTCGATACCACCCTGCGCGATGGCGAACAGGCGCCCGGGTTCGCGCTCGATCCCAAGGCCAAGCTCCGGATGGCGCAGATGCTGGAAGCGCTTGGCGTGGACGTGCTGGAAGCCGGGTTTCCGCAGGCCTCGCCGGACGACTTCGCCGCGACCGCGCGCATCGCCGAGACCCTGCGCGAAGGCACCACGGTGTGCGCGCTGGCGCGTTGCCGCAGCAGCGACATCGATCGCGCCGGCCGCGCGCTGGAGAAGGCGAAATGTTCACGCATCCACGTATTCATTTCGACCAGTCCGTTGCATCGCGAACACAAGCTGGGAATGAGCAGCGCGCAGGTGCTCGATGCCGCGGTCGCCGCGGTGGAGCGCGCGCGCGGGCTTTGCGACGAAGTCGAATTCTCGGCCGAAGACGCGATGCGCACCGAGCCCGAATACCTCGCCGAGGTGTTCAGCGCGGTAGTCGCGGCGGGTGCCGATACCCTGAACGCCCCGGACACCGTGGGTTACGCGATTCCATCGGAAGTCGCGGGACGTTTCGCGTGGCTGCGCGCGCACGTAAAGGGCGCCGAGCGCGTGGTGTTTTCCTGCCACTGCCACGACGACCTCGGCATGGGCGTCGCCAACAGCCTCGCCGCCGTCAGCGCGGGCGCGCGCCAGGTGGAATGCACCGTCAACGGCATCGGCGAGCGCGCCGGCAACGCGGCGCTCGAAGAAGTCGTGATGGGGTTGAAGGTGCGCGCCAATTATTTCGGCGCCACCACCCGCGTCGACACGCGCAAGCTCAATCCCGCCTCGCGGCTGCTGGTGGAATTGACCGGCCAGCCCGTACAGGCCAACAAGGCGATCGTCGGGCGCAACGCCTTCGCGCACGAGTCCGGCATCCACCAGCACGGCATGCTGCGGCATCCATCGACGTACGAAATCATGCGTCCACAGGACGTCGGCGTCGAGGCGACGCGACTGGTGCTCGGCAAGCACTCGGGTCGCGCGGCGCTGCGCAAGCGGCTGGAAGCGCTGGGTCATGTGCCGGACGAAGCCGCGCTGGACGACATCTTCGCGCGCTTCAAGGTGCTGGCCGACCAACGGCACGAAATCCACGATCGCGATCTGGACCTGTTGGCGCGAGCTCGCGTCGGCCGCGCGCTGCGCCGGGTGGCGGCATGAGCGCGCGCACGCTGTTCGAGAAGCTCTGGGACGCGCACCTCGTCGCACCCGAAACCGCCGACACGCCTGCGATCCTGTACGTCGATTTGCACCTGGTGCACGAAGTCACCTCGCCGCAGGCGTTCGACGCATTGCGCGCGCGCGGTCTGCAACTGCGTCGCGCGGATCGCACGCTGGCTACGCTGGATCACTCCACGCCCACGCTGCCCGCGAACCCCGAGGGTGAGCGCCCCTACGCCACGCCGCAAGCGCGCGCGCAGGTGTCCAGGCTGGGAACCAACTGCCGCGAATTCGGCGTCGAGTTGCACGGCTGGGACAGCGCCGACCGCGGCATCGTGCACGTGATCGGGCCGGAGCTGGGCGCGACGCAGCCGGGCATGACGATCGTCTGCGGCGACAGCCACACCTCGACGCACGGCGCGTTCGGCGCGCTGGCGTTCGGCATCGGCACCACCGAAGTCGGCCACGTGATGGCGGCGCAATGCCTGCTGCAACGCAGGCCGAAAGCGCTGGCGATACACGTGGAAGGCCGGCTGCCGCAAGGCGTGGGCGCGAAAGACCTGATCCTGCACGTGATCGGCACGATCGGCGTCAACGGCGGCACCGGCCATGTGATCGAGTACCGCGGCAGCGCGATCGAAGCGCTGTCGATGGAAGCGCGCATGACGGTGTGCAACATGTCGATCGAAGCCGGCGCACGCGCGGGCCTGATCGCGCCGGACGACACGACGCTCGCATGGCTGAAGGGCCGGCCGCGCGCCCCGCAAGGCAAAGCCTGGGAACGCGCGGTCGCGCACTGGCGCACGCTGAAAACGGATGACGGCGCGCACTACGACCGCGAAGTACATATCGACGCCAGTGAGGTCAGGCCGACCGTCACCTTCGGCACCCACCCCGGTTCCGCGATCGCACTGGATGCGCCTGTACCCGCCGCGCGCGACCTGGTCGAACAACGCGCGCTGGATTACATGCAAAGCCGCGCCGGCAAGCCGATGGCCGGCACCAAAGTGGACATGGTGTTCGTCGGCAGTTGCACCAATGCGCGTCTGCCGGATCTTCGCGAAGCAGCGGACATCCTGCGCGGCCGGCGTGTCGCCAAGCAAGTGCGCATGTTGGTGGTGCCGGGTTCGGAAGCCGTGCGCCGCGACGCCGAAGCCGAAGGCCTGCACGAGGTGTTCCTCGCCGCGGGCGCCGAATGGCGACTGCCGGGCTGTTCGATGTGCATCGCAATGAACGGCGATATGGCCGCACCGGGACAACTCGTCGTTTCGACCTCCAACCGCAATTTCGAAGGACGACAGGGCAAGGGCGCGCGCACCGTGCTGGCCAGCCCCGCCACCGCGGCGGCCTCCGCGGTCGCCGGGCACATCGCCGACCCGCGCGAATACCTGTCGGCGCACGTCCAGCAGGAGCAGGCCGCATGAAACCCGTCATTCGCATCCATTCCCGCACCGCCGTGCTGGCCGACGAGAACATCGACACCGACCGCATCATCCCGGCGCGTTTCCTCACCACCACCACCCGCGAAGGGCTCGGCAAGTATTGCTTCAACGACTGGCGCTACTTGCCTGACGGCAGCGACAACCCTGCGTTTGCGTTGAACCAAGCCGAAGCCAGGGACTGCGCGATCCTGGTCGCAGGACGCAACTTCGGCTGCGGTTCCTCGCGCGAGCACGCGCCGTGGGCCTTGCTCGACCATGGCATCCGCGCGGTCGTCTCCAGCGAGATCGCGGACATCTTCCGCAACAACGCGCTGAACAACGGTCTCGTCGCGATCGTGGTCGGCGCGGACGAACATCGCTGGCTGCTCGACAATCCCGGCGTCGATCTTTCCATCGACGTGCGCGAACAAGCCATCACCTTGCCGGGCGGCAACGTCTTCCGTTTCGAACTCGAACCGTTCGCGCGTCATTGCCTGCTCGAAGGCGTGGACCAGTTGGGGTTCCTGTTGCAACACGCCGAGGCCATCACCGCCTTCGAGCAACAACGGGAGGCCGCATGAAAGCCTGCATCGTCACCCTGCCCGGCGACGGCGTGGGTCCCGAGGTCACCGCCGCCGCAGTCGCGGCGCTGCAGTCGGTCGCCACGCACTTCGGCCACGACTTTTCGTTCGACGAACACCTGATCGGCGGCGCCGCGATCGACGCCACCGGCGAGCCGTTGCCGGTTGCCACGCTCGCCGCGTGCCGTTCCGCCGACGCGGTGTTGCTGGGCGCGGTGGGCGGCCCGAAGTGGTCCGATCCGAATGCGCCGGTGCGGCCGGAACAGGGCTTGCTGGCCTTGCGTGCGGGCTTGGGCGTGTACGCCAACCTGCGTCCGCTGAAGGTGCATCCCGCGCTCGCCGCGCTGTCGCCGCTGAGGAATGAAAAACTGCAAGACGTCGACGTGCTGTTCGTGCGCGAATTGACCGGCGGCGCCTACTTCGGCGCGAAGACGAGAACCGCCGACGCCGCCACCGACGAATGCCGATACACCGTCGCGGAAATAGAACGCGTTGCCCGGCGTGCGTTCGAACTGGCGCACGCGCGCCGTCGTCACGTCACGTCGGTGGACAAGGCCAACGTGCTGGAGACCTCGCGGCTGTGGCGGCACACCGTCACCCGCATCGCCGCCGACTACCCCGACGTGACGCTCGAACACCAGCTCGTGGATTCGATGGCGATGCTGTTGCTGACGCGCCCGAACGCCTACGACGTAGTTGTCACGGAAAACCTGTTTGGCGACATCCTGACCGACGAGGCCGCCGCGCTGGCGGGTTCGCTCGGCCTGCTGCCATCGGCGTCGCTCGGCGAAGGCCCGCGCGGACTGTACGAACCGATCCACGGTTCCGCGCCCGACATTGCCGGCAAGCGCATCGCCAATCCCGTGGGCGCGATGCTTTCCGCCGCGCTGCTGCTGCGCCATTCGTTGCAGCTCGACGCCGAAGCGCAGGCGGTGGAAGCGGCGGTGGATGACCTGCTGCAACACGGGCCGTACAGCCACGATCTCGGCGGCGACGCCGGTACCGACGCGGTGCGCGACGCGGTGCTGGACGCGCTGGACCACCACGCCGTCGCCAGCGATGCATTTTTTACGGGGATGCGCGCATGCGGCTGACCTGCACTCTCCGCGCCTGCGCAACACGCATCCCCACCCATTCGTCCAGGAATCGCGATGCGCAGTGACATCATGAAAAGCGGTCCCGACCGCGCACCCGCGCGCGCGATGATGCGCGCGACCGGACTCGATGACGACGCGATCGGAAAACCGCTGGTCGCGGTGGTGCACACCTGGTCCGACGTCAGCCCCTGCAACATGGGGCTGCGCGATCTTGCGCGGCACGCCGCCGCCGGCATTCGCGCCGCGGGCGGCACGCCGGTGGAATTCAACACCATCGCGGTCACCGACGGCATGGCGATGGGCACGCCGGGCATGCGCTACTCGCTGGTGAGCCGCGAGATCATCGCCGACTCGATCGAGGCAGCGGTGGCAAGCCACTCGATCGACGCGATGGTGGTGCTGTGCGGCTGCGACAAGACCATTCCCGCCGCGGCGATGGCGATGGCGCGTCTCGATCTTCCCGCGGTCGCGCTGTACGGCGGCACCATCGCGCACGGCACGCACAAGAATCATCCGATCACCATCCAGCAGGTGTTCGAGGCCGTCGGCGCGCACGGCGCTGGCAGGATCGATGACACGGAACTCGCCAGCGTCGAGCGTGATGCCTGCTGCGGCGCGGGCGCCTGCGGTGGCCAGTTCACCGCCAACACCATGGCGATGGTGCTGACCACGCTGGGCTTGTCGCCGATGGGCTTGAACGACATCCCCGCGACCCATCCGGCCAAGAACGCGGCGGCGTTTCGCTGCGGCGAACTGGTGATGGAGTGCCTCGCGGCCGATCGCAAGCCGCTGGACCTGTTGAGCCGCACCGCGTTCCGCAACGCCGCGCGCATGGTCGCCGCGACCGCGGGTTCCACCAACGCGGTGCTGCACATGCTGGCGATCGCACGCGAAGCCGGCATCGAGTGGACGCTGGAAGATTTCGAACCGGCCTCCGCCGACACGCCGGTGATCGCCGACCTGCTGCCCGGCGGCCGCTACACGGCGGTGGAATTGTTCGGCGCCGGCGGCGTCGCGCGCGTTGCGAAGGAGCTGATCGCGCCCGGCATGCTGGACGATGCGCCGACTGTCACCGGCCGCAGCCTGTTCGAGGAAACCGCCGCGGCGCCGGTCGCGGAGAAACAGGACGTGGTGCATCCGGTGAGCGCGCCGCTGAAGCCGCGCGGCGGCTATTCGATTCTTTACGGCAACCTCGCGCCGGAAGGTTGCGTGCTGAAGATCCCGCGTGCCGGCGGCCGCTTCGAAGGCAGCGCGCGCGTGTTCGAGTGCGAGGAAGATGCCTTCGCCGCCGTGCAGGACGGCCGCATCCAGGCCGGCGACGTAATGGTGATTCGCAACGAGGGACCGGCCGGCGGACCCGGCATGCGCGAAATGCTCGGTGTGACCGCCGCGCTGATCGGACGCGGACTCGGCAACGACGTGGCGCTGATCACCGACGGGCGTTTTTCCGGCGCGACGCACGGCTTCATGGTCGGACACGTCGCGCCTGAAGCCGCGCGCGGCGGACCGATCGCGCTGCTGCGAGACGGCGATCCAATCCGCATCGACGCGGCACTGCGTGAACTCTCGACCAGCGCCGATCTGGAAAGCCGGCGCACCAGCTGGCAGCCACCCGAGCCGAAAGTCACGCGCGGAGCACTCGCGAAGTACGCCTATCTGGTCGGCTCGGCTTCCGAAGGCGCGATTACGCAGGCACCTATGAAGCATCAAAAAGATCCTTCTCGGCGCCAAGCGCCGGATGAGGGCCCGATCTCACCCACCCTCTCGATTGCGCCGAACCCTCACCCCCACCCCTCTCCCGGCGGGAGAGGGGCTCATCAAGGAGACATCGCATGACTTCGCAAGCATCCAATCCGCTCGCCCAATCCCGCATCGCCGTGCTCGGTTACGGCAGCCAGGGTCGCGCGCACGCGCTGAACCTCCGCGATTCGGGGCTCGACGTCGTGGTCGGCCTGCGCAGAAATGGGCCGTCGTGGCAGCGCGCGGAAGCCGAAGGCTTCACGGTGTTGGAACCCGCCGACGCGGTGCGCGGCGCGGACCTCGTCGCGGTGCTGACGCCCGACATGGTGCAGCCGGCGTTGTATCGCGACGCCATCGAGCCGAACCTGAAACCGGGCGCTGCGCTGTTGTTTGCGCACGGCTTCAACGTGCATTTCAAGCAGATCCAACCGCGCAGCGACATCGATGTGGTGATGGTCGCGCCCAAGGGTCCCGGCGCGCTGGTGCGCAGCGAGTACGCGCGCGGGCGCGGCGTGCCGTGCCTGTTCGCCGTGCAGCAGGATGCCAGTGGCTACGCCGAGGCGCGGGCGCGCGCCTACGCCGACGGCATCGGCGGCGGTCGCGCGATGCTGATCCGCACCGACTTCAAGGAAGAGACCGAAACCGATTTGTTCGGCGAACAAGCCGTGCTGTGCGGCGGCGCCAGCGCGCTGGTGCAGGCGGGTTTCGAGACGCTGGTCGAAGCGGGCTACCAGCCGGAAATCGCGTACTACGAAGTGCTGCACGAGTTGAAGTTGATCGTCGACCTTTTCTACGAAGGCGGCATCACGAAGATGCTGGAGTTCGTCTCCGAGACCGCGCAGTACGGCGATTTCGTCAGCGGTTCGCGCGTGATCGATGCCGGCGTGAAGGCGCGCATGCAGGACGTGCTCCGCGAAATCCAGGACGGCACCTTTGCGCGCAACTGGACCGCCGAGTACGCGGCGGGCCTGCCCAACTACAAGCGCTTCAAACAAGCCGATCTCGATCATCCGGTCGAACAGGTCGGCAAGCAACTGCGCGCGCGCATGCCTTGGCTGCATCCGGCCGACACCAAATCCGCCGTGGCAGCCGATACGGTTGCGCCCCTGAAAAAGGTCGGCTGATCGCCGGCAATCACACGAGCAACGAGGTTCGTCATGAAACGTTTCCATATCGCCTTGGCCGTCGCCGATCTCGATGCGTCCATCAAGGACTACAGCGCGCGCCTCGGCCAACCGCCGCAGGTGGTGGTCGATGGCGCGTACGCGCTGTGGCGCACGGAACTGTTGAACTTCTCGATCTGCCGTGAGCCGGAACAGCCGGGCAAGTTGTGCCGCATGGGTTTTCTCGACGACGAGACGCATGACGTCACGCGCGACACCGACGTCAACGGCATTCCATGGGAGCAATTCTCCACGCTCGCCCACGACCTGCGCATGGCGACGGCCTACGGCGTGCCGCGCTGCGCGCCCGGCGACGACGAACTGATCCGCAACTGACCCGCGAAAGGATTGCCTTGTGAACATGCCGCTGCCAGCCGCACGGGACCTTCGCCCGACACCCGACCACCACCCGCTCGCCGGGCACGTGATGAGCGGCGCGGACGTGGTGGTGCAGGTACTGGCGGACGAAGGCTGTGACGTGCTGTTCGGTTATTCCGGCGGCGCGATCCTGCCGGTGTACGACGCGGTGTTCCGCTACAACGCCGAACATGCGCGCGGCGACGGGCGCGAGCCCATGCCGCTCGTGGTGCCCGCCAACGAGCAGGGCGCGGGCTTCATGGCCTCGGGTTACGCGCGCGCCTCGGGCAAGGTCGGCGTCGCGATCGTCACCTCCGGTCCCGGTGCGACCAACCTGGTGACGCCGATCCGCGACGCCATGGCGGATTCGGTGCCGATGGTCGCGATCACGGGACAGGTGCCGACGTCGTCGCTCGGCAGCGATGCGTTCCAGGAAGCGCCGGTCAGCAACATCATGGGCGCCTGCGCCAAGCACGTGTTCCTGGTCACCGAAGCCGACCGGCTGGAAGCCACGCTGCGCACCGCGTTCGAGATCGCGCGCAGCGGGCGTTTCGGCCCGGTGGTGGTGGACATCCCCAAGAACGTGCAAAACGCCAAGCTGCGTTTCGACAGCGCTTGTCGCTTGCCGATTCCGGGTTACCGCCAGCGCCTGCGTGCCGTCGAAAACGCGCGACTGGATGACGACGCCTGTGCAGGCTTCTTCGCCGCGCTCGCGCAAGCCAGGCGCCCGTTGATCTATGCCGGTGGCGGCGTAATCCGCGGCGATGCCGCGCGCGCGCTGCGCGCATTCGTCGACGCGTTCGGCGTGCCGGTGACGACCACGCTGATGGGACTCGGCGGCTTCGACACCACCCATCCGCTGTCGCTGCACATGCTCGGCATGCACGGCACCGCGTACGCGAACTACGCCGTGGTCGACTGCGATTGCCTGCTTGCGCTGGGCGCGCGTTTCGACGATCGCGTGGCCGGCGTGCCGGAAAAGTTTGCGCCGCGGGCGAAATTCATCGCGCAGATCGACATCGATCCTGCCGAAATCGGCAAGGTGAAGCAGGTCCACTGGCAGCACGTCGGCCCATTGGCCGCGGCACTGGAACGGTTGACGCGGTACGGCAAGGTACATGGCGTCGCGTTGCAGCTCGACGACTGGCACGCGCACATCACGCAACTGAAACGTGCCCATGCGATGGCCTACGACCGCGGCAGCGAAAGCATCCAGCCGCAGGCGGTGATCGAAGCACTCAACCGGCACGCGCGGGGTCGCGCGATCGTCAGCACCGGCGTCGGCCAGCACCAGATGTGGGCGGCGCAGTATTTCGATTTTCGCGCGCCGCGGGACTGGCTCACGTCGGGTTCGATGGGCACGATGGGTTTTGGCTTGCCCGCCGCGATCGGCGCGCAGTTCGCGCGGCCCGATGCACTGGTGATCGACCTCGACGGCGACGGCAGCATCCGCATGAACCTCGGTGAGATGGAAACCGTCACCACGTACCGGCTGCCGCTGAAGATCGTGGTGCTGAACAACCGGGGCGACGGGATGGTGCGGCAATGGCAGAAGCTGTACTTCGGCCACCGCTTCGCGGCCACCGACAAAAGCCTGCATCGCAAGGACTTCATCAAGGCCGCCGAAGCCGACGGCTTCGACTGGGCGCATCGGTTGGCGCGCAAGGAGGACCTCGAAGCCACCGTCGCCGAGTTTCTCGCGCACGACGGTCCGGCATTCCTGGAAGTAATGATCGACCCCGATGCCGGCGTGTATCCGATGGTCGGTCCGGGCGCGAGCTATGGGCAGATGATCACGGGCGAATTCATCGCGTCGCGCGCGTCACCCGGGGTCACCGACAAAGAATCGAACGACATGTTTTGAATTCACCGACGCGAAGAGGCTGCCATGAAACACACGCTGTCGATCCTGCTGCAGAACGAATCCGGTGCGCTGGTACGCGTGGCCGGCCTGTTTGCCGCGCGTCATTGCAACATCGACGCGCTCACGGTGGCCGCGACCCACCACCCCGAGGTGTCGCAGATCACGTTGGTGATGCACGGCGATGCCAACACGCTGGAACAGATCCTGCGCCAGTTGCGCAAACTGGTGGACGTGCTCGACGCCAACAGCCTGTCGCTGGTCGGCAACCGCGACGAGGTCCGGCTCGAGGTCGCACTGCCTGCATGAACGCGCGGGTTGCATCCGTAGCAGCAGGTACGAACGAACTCGATCGCGAACTGCTGCGCCGCGCGCGCGCCGCACGCGTTTACGACGTGGCGCACGAAACCGCGTTGGACGAAGCGCCGGTGCTGTCTGCGCGACTCGGCACGCGCGTGTTGCTGAAACGCGAGGACCAGCAGCCGGTGTTTTCGTTCAAGCTGCGCGGCGCCTACAACCGCATGGTGCGGCTGGATGCTGCGCAGCGCGCGCGCGGCGTGATCGCGGCATCCGCCGGGAACCACGCCCAAGGCGTGGCGCTGGCCGCGGCCAAGCTCGACATTCGCGCAGTGATCGTGATGCCGGTCACCGCCCCCGAGGTGAAGGTCGACGCCGTGCGCCGCTTGGGCGGCGCGTTCGTCGACGTGGTACTGACCGGCGACTCGTACAGCGATGCGCAAGCCGCCGCGGCGCGCATGCAGGCCGAGCACGGCTTCACGTTCGTCCACCCGTTCGATGATCTCGACGTGATCGCCGGCCAGGCCACGACCGGACTGGAACTGTTGCGACAGTGCCCGCAAAACTTGTGCGCGGTCTTCGTACCCGTCGGCGGGGGCGGGTTGCTCGCCGGCGTCGCCGCATGCTTCAAGGCCGAGCGTCCGGATGTGAAAGTCATTGGCGTGCAGGCGGCCGATTCGGATGCGATGACGCGCTCGCTGGAAAGTGGCTGTCGCGTGTCGCTCGATGAGGTCGGTCTGTTTTCCGACGGCACCGCCGTGAAGCACGCCGGTGAACTCACCTTCGATCTGTGCCGTCGCCACGTCGATGCGATGCTGCGCGTGGACACCGACGCGGTATGCGCGGCGATCCGCGATATTTATCGGGAAACCCGCAGCGTGCCCGAACCCGCGGGTGCGCTCGCCTTGGCCGGATTGAAGCAATATGCGCAGAAGCAAGCCGCGATCGATGGCGCAATGATTGCCATCGTCTCGGGTGCCAACATGAACTTCGATCGACTGCGCTTCGTGGCCGAACGCGCCGAGGTGGGCGAACAGCGTGAGGCGGTATTCGCGGTGACGATTCACGAGGAACGCGGCAGCTTCCGCCGCTTCTGCGCCGCGCTCGGCCGGCACGACCTCACCGAGTTCAACTACCGCATCGGCGACTCGCGCCACGCGCACATTTTCGTGGGCGTGCGGATCGCCCGCCGCGATGAACGCGAGGCATTGGCCGCGACATTTCGCGCGGAGGATTTTTCGGTACTCGATCTCACCGACGACGAATTGGCCAAGCAGCACCTGCGTCACATGGTCGGTGGCCGTTCAAGCATGGCCCGCGACGAGCAGCTTTACCGATTCGAATTTCCCGAGCGGCCCGGTGCCTTGATGAACTTCCTGGGCCACATGCACCCGGACTGGAACATCAGCCTGTTCCATTACCGCAACCAGGGCGCCGACTACGGCCGCATCCTGGTGGGCGTCCAGGTGCGCGCAGACGAGCAACTGGCGCTGCGGCGATTCCTCGACGGGTTGGGCTACCCGCACTGCGACGAAAGCGACAATCCCGCCTACAAGCTGCTGCTGTGCGCGTGAGCGACGCTCAATCCGCGTGCAGTTCGGCAACGAAATCGTAGACGTCGCCGCGATACCACGAACTGGTGAATTCCACCACCCGGCCATCGTCGAGAAACGATCGCCGTTCCACGTTGAGGCCGGCGCTGCCGGGCCGCACGTGCAGCAGGCGCGCATGGCGGGCGGAGAGTGGCACCGCGCGCAGGCGCTGCAACGCACGGCGCGGGCGGCAGCCGCGGGTTTCCAGTGCCGCGTAAAGCGAATCGCGCACCAGCAGCGGATCGGGCAGCACATCGGCCGGCACCACGCTGCGCTCGATCGCGATCGGCTCGTCGCCCGCGTAACGCACCCGATGCAGGCGCACCACCTGTGCGCCGGGCGAAAGATTCATCGCCATCGATTCCTCCGGTGTCACCTCGCCCACGTCGCGCTCGAAGAATTCCGAGCGCGCATCGAGGCCGCGCGCGCGCAGGTCTTCGGTGAAGCTGGTCAGGCGCGACATCGGCTTGACGATGCGTTCGGCCACGAAAGTGCCGGCGCCGTGGCGTTGGATCAGCGCACCCTCCTCGACCAGTCCCGCGATGGCCTTGCGCACGGTGACCCGCGACAAACCGAGCGTCTGGGCCAGGTCGCGTTCGCTGGGCAACGCCTGGCCGGGTTCGATCGCACGCCGCTCGATCACGTTGCGGATCGCGCTGCGCAAGCGCAAATAAGCCAGCGGCTGGTGCACGGAACGATCGCGGCCAAGGCGGCGGTATTCGGCGACGAGGGCGCTTTGCATGACGCGCACCATACCAATGGCGCACCAGCGGGACAATCCCGTGGGCCAACCCGATTCCTGGGCCTGCAGGTACTTGCAAGCGAATGGTATGGTGTGGTATCTAACTGGTATTGTATCCGTCGATTTCCGCATGGCCGTCGCCATGCTTTCCTGTCGCATTCGAGGTGCCCCGTGACTCCAGCCTCACTGCCTGTCGATCCCTTCGATTTGGTGATCTTCGGCGGCACCGGCGATCTTGCGATGCGCAAGTTGCTGCCGGCGCTGTTCCACCGCTATCTGGGAGGCCAGATCCGCGTCGGCAGCCGCATCATCGGCGCGGCGCGCGAGCCGCTGAGCGATGAGGGCTATCGCGCCGCCGTCAGCGTGGCGCTGGGCAACGCGAGCACCCATACGTCGGAGCAGCGCGACGCTTTCCTCGGTCTGATCGGTTATCGCGCGCTGGATGCGCGCAAGGACGAGGGCTGGGACGGCCTTGCCGGATTGCTGGCCGAGCGATCCGACAACATCCGCGTCTTCTATCTCTCCACTTCGCCCGAACTGTTCGTGGACATCTGCGAACGGTTGGCCCGCCACGGCCTGAACCAGGGCGCCGCGCGCGTGGTGCTGGAAAAGCCGATCGGCCGCGACCTCGCCAGCGCCAACCGCATCAACGACGACGTGGGCCGCGTGTTTGCCGAGTCGCAGACCTTCCGCATCGACCACTACCTCGGCAAGGAAACGGTACAGAACCTGCTGGCGCTGCGCTTCGGCAACGCGCTGTTCGAGCCGCTATGGAACGCGAACCACATCGACCACGTGCAGATCACCGTGGCCGAAACGCTGGGCCTTGGACGTCGCGCCGGCTACTACGATCGCGCGGGCGCATTGCGCGACATGGTGCAGAACCACATCCTGCAACTGCTGTGCATGGTCGCGATGGAGTCGCCGTCGTCGCTGGCGCCCGACGCGGTGCGCGACGAAAAACTGAAAGTGCTGCGCGCATTGAAGCCCATCGATGCGAACAACGCGGCGCAACTCACGGTGCGCGGCCAATATCGCGCCGGCGCGTCGAACGGCAAAGGCGTGCCCGGTTACCTCGACGAGCTTGGCGAGGGTGCGAAATCCGACACCGGCACCTTCGTCGCGATCAAGGCCGAGATCGGCAACTGGCGCTGGGCCGGCGTGCCGTTTTACCTGCGCACCGGCAAACGCCTGCCCGAGCGCGTTTCCGAAATCGTGGTGGCGTTCAAGCCGGTGCCGTATTCGATTTTCGAAGGCAGCTCCGGCACGCTGGCGCAGAACAAGCTGGTGTTGCGGCTGCAGCCCGACGAGGGCGTCAAGCTTTGGCTCACCATCAAGGACCCGGGCCCCGGCGGCCTGCGCCTGCGCCATTTGCCGCTGGACATGAGTTTCGCCGAAGCCTTCGGCGTCGACCAGCCCGACGCCTACGAACGATTGATCCTCGACGTGGTGCGCGGCAATCCCACCTTGTTCATGCGCCGCGATGAAGTGGAAGCGGCGTGGCGCTGGGCCGATCCGATCCTTGCAGCGTGGGCTGCCGGTGGCCACGCGCCGCGCCCGTACACCGCGGGAAGCTGGGGGCCCAGCGCGGCGGTGGCGCTGATCGAACGCGACGGCCGCACCTGGCACGAAGGCGAGGATTGAACCGGAACCCATTCGAGGCACATCGACATGTCACTGCATCCCGTCATCGCCGAGGTCACGGCGCGCATCGTCGAACGCAGCCGCGCCACGCGCGACGCATATCTCGCACGCATCGATGCCGCGCGCGGCGAAGGCGTGCACCGCCGCCAGCTTTCCTGCGGCAACCTCGCGCACGGTTTCGCGGCCTGCGGCGTGAATGACAAGGCGGCACTGCGTGGCGCGGTGGCGCCGAACATCGGAATGGTTACCGCCTACAACGACATGCTCTCGGCGCACCAGCCGTACGAGCCTTATCCCGAACTGATCCGCCGTACCGCGCGCAAGCTCGGCGCCACCGCGCAGGTCGCGGGCGGCGTGCCCGCGATGTGCGACGGCATCACGCAAGGCCGCGCGGGCATGGAACTCTCGCTGTTCTCGCGCGAAGTGATTGCGATGGCGGCCGCGGTCGCGCTGTCGCACGACATGTTCGATGCGACATTGATGCTCGGCATCTGCGACAAAATCGTGCCGGGGCTTTTGATCGGCGCGTTGAGCTTCGGCCACATCCCGACGATCTTCGTGCCCGCGGGCCCGATGCCCAGCGGCATCCCCAACGACGAAAAATCGGCGGTGCGCCAGCGCTACGCCGAGGGCAAGGCCAGCCGCGACGAACTGATGGATGCGGAGGCCGCGTCGTACCACGCGCCGGGCACCTGCACGTTCTACGGCACCGCCAACTCCAACCAGATGCTGATGGAGATCATGGGCCTGCACTTGCCGGGCGCCAGCTTCATCAATCCGAATACACCGTTGCGCGAAGCGCTCACCCTCGCGGCGGTGCGGCGCGCAACGGAGATCACCGCACTGGGCAACGACTACACGCCGGTCGGCCAACTGGTGGACGAACGCACCATCGTCAACGGCGTGGTGGGTTTGAACGCCACCGGTGGTTCCACCAATCATCTTTTGCACCTGATCGCGGTTGCCGCCGCCGCCGGCATCGTGCTGGCGCTGGAAGATTTCGATGCGATTTCCGGCGTGGTGCCGCTGATGGCACGCGTATACCCGAATGGCCACGCCGACGTGAACCATTTCCATCGCGCCGGCGGCATGCCGTTCCTGATCGGCTCCCTGCTCGACGCGGGCCTGCTGCACGGCGACGTGCGAACCGTGTGGGGCGAGGGGCTGGACGCGTATCGCCGCACCCCGGCGCTGGATGCAACCGGCGCACTCGCGTGGCACGAGGTCACCGGCAGCGGCAACCTCGACGTCTTGCGTCCTGCCGCGGAACCGTTTCGCGCCGACGGTGGCCTGCGCGTGCTGCAGGGCAACCTCGGCCGTGCGGTGATCAAGGTCTCGGCAGTGCCGGGCGATCGTCTGGTCATCGAAGCACCAGCTGTGGTCTTTCATGACCAGGATGACGTGAAGCGGGCGTTCGACCGCGGCGAACTGGATCGCGATTTCGTGGCGGTGGTGCGCTTCCAGGGCCCGAAGGCGATCGGCATGCCGGAACTCCACAAGCTCACGCCGACACTCGCCGTGCTGCAGGCACGCGGGCATCGCGTGGCGCTGGTCACGGATGGGCGCATGTCCGGGGCATCCGGCAAGGTGCCGGCGGCCATCCATGTCACGCCCGAAGCGATCGACGCCGGCCCGCTGGGCAAATTGCGCGACGGTGACGTGATCCGACTCGACGCGATCGCCGGTACGCTGGAAGCCAAGGTGGAAGCAGCGGAATGGGAGGCGCGCAGGCAAACGCACGCCGATCTTTCCGCGCACCACGTCGGCATGGGCCGCGAACTGTTCGCGAACCTGCGCAACGCGGTCGGTTCGGCCGATGCCGGCGCGACCATCTTCGGCAAGCACGACCGCCATCATGCGGCTGATGCGTGACCGATCCTTGCACGAGCTTTCGCCATGACTTTGCAGGAAACCAGGCAACAACGAATCGCCGAAATCCTCGCGCTCGCCCCGGTGGTGCCGGTGGTGGTCGTGGACGACGCGGCGCATGCCGTGCCGATGGCGAGGGCGCTGGTGGCCGGCGGCATCCGCGCCATCGAAGTCACGCTGCGCACGCCCGCCGCGCTGGATGCCATCCGCGCGATCACCGCCGAAGTGGAAGGCGCCGTGGTCGGCGTCGGCACCGCGCTCGACGGCATGCAACTCGAAGCCGCGCGCAGGGCCGGCGCCTGTTTTGCCGTATCGCCTGGCGCCTCGCCGAAACTGCTAGACGCCGCGGACGACGATGAGCTGCCACTGCTGCCGGGGGTCGCCACCGCAAGCGAGGCCATGACGCTGCTGGAACGCGGTTACCGGCATTTGAAATTCTTCCCGGCCGTGCCGGCCGGCGGCGCGAAGCTGCTCGCCGCATGGGCCAGCCCTCTGCCACAGATCCGGTTCTGCCCGACCGGCGGCATCAGCCTAGTCAACGCGCCGGAATTTCTCGCGCTGCCGAACGTCGCCTGCGTGGGCGGCTCGTGGCTCACGCCGAAGGGCAAACTTGCCGCGGGCGACTGGGCCGGCATCGAACGACTCGCGCGCGAGGCCGCGGCGCTGCGCGCCGGTTGAACCGGCTTACGCCGCGCGCAGGTCCACGGCATCCAGGTCGACGTTGCCGCCCGTGAGCACCAGGCCGACGCGCTTGCCGCGAAAGCGTTCGCGGTGTTTCATCAGCGCTGCCAGCACGAGCGCGGATGAAGGTTCGACGGTCTGTTTCAGCTCGGCCCAGATGCTTCGCATCGCGGCACGTGTTTCGCTGTCGGTCGCGGTGATCACCGCGACACCATGCTCGCGCAACAGCGCGAAATTCGGCGCACCGATCGTGGCGCGCAGACCATCGCAAATCGTGTCGGGTACCACGTCGGTGACGCGCTCGCCGCGCTGCAATGACCGGAATGCATCGTCGGCGCCTGCGGGTTCCGCGCCGATCAATTCGATGCTCGGCGCCAGCGCGCGCAGCGCGATCGCGCAGCCGGAAATCAGCCCGCCGCCGCCGACCGGGGTGATCACCGCATCAAGATCCGGCGCCTGCTGCAGCAACTCCAGAATGATCGTGCCCTGGCCCGCGATCACGCGCGCATCGGCGTAGGGGTGCACCAGCGTCGCGCCGGTTTCGCGCTGCACCCTGGCACAGGTTTCCTCGCGCGCCGCAATGGTCGGCGCGCAGCGGTGCAGGATGCCGCCCGCGCGTTCGATATTGGCGAGTTTGGCCGCGACCGCGCCTTCCGGCACCACGATGTGCGCCGGAATCCCGCGCGTCGCCGCCGCCAATGCCAGTGCCGCACCGTGGTTGCCGGACGAATGCGTCACCACACCACGCCGCGCTTCGTCGTCCGACAATGACCACACCGCATTGCAGGCACCGCGAAATTTGAACGCGCCGCCGCGCTGCAGGTGCTCGCACTTGAAATGCAGCGATGCGCCGGCCGCTGCGTTCAGCACGTCGTTGCGAAGCACGGGCGTCACCGTTGCGTATGCGGCGATCCGCGCTGCGGCCGCGCGGACATCGGCAAGCGTCGGGGGAACAAATGCCATTGGCGTGCCTTATTCCACCGTCACGGACTTGGCGAGATTGCGCGGTTGGTCCACGTCGGTGCCGCGCAGCACGGCGACGTGATAGGCCAGCAACTGCAGCGGTACCGTGAACACGGCCGGCGCGATGAAGTTGCCGCCCGCATCCACCTTCATGAGCTGGCCACGGTTGCCGTTCAACGACAAGTCGACTTCATCATCGGCGAACACATACAACTGGCCGCCGCGCGCGCGCACTTCTTCGAGGTTGGATTTCAGCTTTTCGAGAAGCTGGTTGTTGGGCGCCACCGCGATCACCGGCATATCTTCGTCCACCAGCGCCAGCGGGCCGTGCTTCAGTTCGCCCGCGGGATAGGCTTCGGCATGAATGTAGGAAATCTCCTTCAGCTTCAGCGCGCCCTCCATGGCCACCGGATATTGCGCACCACGCCCGAGGAACAGGGCGTGGTGTTTGTCGACGAATGCCTCGGCCAGGGTCGCGATCGCAGGCGCAAGTTTCAATGCTTCTTCGAGCCGACGCGGCAGGCTGGCGAGTTCGCCAACCAATTGCGATAGCTTGGCCGCGTCGACGCCGCGCAGCCGCGCGAGTTCCAGCACCAGCAGCGCCAGCGCACTCAGTTGCGTGGTGAAGGCCTTGGTGGACGCAACGCCGATTTCCGGACCGGCGCGCGTCATCAACGTGAGGTCGGATTCGCGCACCAGACTCGATTCCGGCACGTTGCAGACCGCGAACGAACCGAGGTAGCCGCGCTCCCGCCCCTCGCGCAATGCGGCGAGCGTGTCGGCGGTTTCGCCCGACTGCGAAATCGCGAGGAACAAGGTGTCGGGCATCACCACCACGTTGCGGTAGCGGTATTCGCTGGCGACCTCCACGCTGCACGGAATGCCGGCGATGCCTTCCAGCCAGTAACGCGCGACCATGCCGGCGTGGTAGCTGGTGCCACAGGCGACGATGTGCACGTGGCGCACGCGCTCCAGCAGTTCGTCCGCGTCGACGCCGAAAATGTTCGGCAGGACGTGGCCATCGACGATGCGGCCCTCCAGCGTGTTGGCGACCGCCCCGGGCTGCTCGAAGATTTCCTTGAGCATGTAATGGCGGAACTGCCCACGCTCGACAGCGTCCATCGACAGGTCGCTTTCGCGCACCTTGCGGGTCGCCTGACTGCCGTCGGCGGCCTGGATCGCAAGCGAATCCGGGGTGATCTCCACCACGTCGCCTTCTTCCAGGTACACGATGCGGTTGGTGACCTGGATCAGCGCCTGCACGTCGGAGCCGAGGAAGTGTTCGCCGATGCCGACGCCCACGCACAACGGGCTGCCGCGGCGCGCACCGACCACCTGGCCGGGATGGTCGCGGTGCAGCACCGCGATCGCATAGGCGCCGCGCAGGCGACGGGTGGCGTCGCTGACGGCGTCGCGCAGCGATTTGCCCTCGGCGACAAGTCTGTGTACGAGGTGCGCGATGACTTCGGTATCGGTGTCGGAAGTGAATTCGTAGCCAGCAGCCTTCAACTCGGCCCGCAGTTCCGCATGGTTCTCGATGATGCCGTTGTGCACCACCGCGACCGTGTCGCGCGACACGTGCGGATGCGCGTTGGCTTCGTTGGGTGCGCCGTGGGTGGCCCAGCGGGTGTGCGCGATGCCGGTCCGCCCGCGCAGGGGCGATCCACGCAGCAGCGTATCCAGTTCGGCAACCTTGCCGGGCGCCCGCAACCGCGAAAGCTGGCCTTCATCCAGTACTGCCAGCCCCGCCGAGTCATAGCCGCGATATTCGAGGGCATGCAGGCCCGCCAGCAGGATGGGCACCACATCGCGCTGGGTGCAGGCGGCGACGATTCCGCACATGGGGCTCGGGGCTCCGGGTCAAAAACGCAACGATACAGGGATTCGCGGGCGGAATCCGGGGGCTTCCACCCGGCTCCGGCACGTTTCATGCAGGGAGTTCCCGGCTTGGCTGAAACTTTGAACAGGGTCTCATTCCGTAGTATAAAAGCCGTCCGCTTACCGATCGGAGCGGTCGGTGCAGAGGCCCAAAGGACGGGGGTAGCGACATGTTCAGATTGTTGCGGCAACGGGCGCTCAAGTGGCAGCTCCTGTTGGTGATAGTCGAATTTGCCCTGCTGGCGGGCTGCGTGTATGCAGCGGTGCTGCTGCGCTATTGGGGTGATCTCGACACCCAGCTTGCCTTCGGGCGAGCCCTGCACTGGCGCGCGCTGCTGGTCGCTGGCGTCCTGGTTTTCTCGATGGCGGCGCTGGGCCTGTACCAGGTGCACCTGCGGGCCGGGCTGTTGGGGCGACTGAGCCGACAAGGCGTGGCGTTCCTGCTGGGATGGGTCGCGCTGACCGTGCTTTATTACGTCATCCCCGCGACCTATCTGGGCCGCGGCGTGCTCGGCATCGCCTTGGTGCTCGAGTATCTGGTGGTGGCGCTGTGGCGCATGAGCTTCCTCGGCTTCGTGGACGCCGACTTGTTCAAGCGCCGGGTGGTGATGCTGGGCGCCGGTGAACGTGCGGCCGAAGTCGTGCGCAAGATGCGCCGCAAGACCGACCAGCGCGGCTTCAAGATCCTGGGTTACGTGCCGATCGGCGATGATCCGGTGGCGGTGCCCGCGACATCCTTGTTGCACCCGGCCAAATGCCTGTACCAGTGGACCCAGCGGATGGGCGTGGACGAGATCGTGGTCGGGCCCGATGATCGCCGTGGCACCTTGCCGGTGGATGCGTTGCTCGAATGCAAGCAGCGTGGAATCGCCGTCACCGAACTCGCCGAATTCTTCGAACGCGAAGCAGGCAAGATCAAGATGGATCTCACCAACCCGTCGTGGCTGGTGTTTTCCGACGGCTTCAACATCTCGCCGGTGCGCCGCACCGTGAAGCGCGCGTTCGACGTTGCGATGGCGGCGCTGGTAATGCTGGTGGGATGGCCGTTCATGCTGCTGACCGCGCTGGCGATCCGGCTGGAGTCGGGCTGGAATGCGCCGATCCTGTACCGACAGGAACGCGTGGGCGAAAACGGCAAGTCGTTCCCGGTAATCAAGTTCCGCAGCATGCGCACCGACGCCGAACGCGACGGCGTCGCGCGCTGGGCCACCAAGAACGACGATCGTGTCACCCGCGTCGGCCGTTTTATCCGCAAGACGCGGCTGGATGAATTGCCGCAACTGTGGAACGTGCTGTGCGGCGACATGAGCATCATCGGTCCGCGCCCCGAGCGTCCGCAGTTCGTGGACGACTTCAATGCCCGCATCCGCTACTACTCGTTGCGCCATTGCGTGAAGCCGGGCCTGACGGGGTGGGCGCAATTGCGTTACCCGTACGGCTCCTCGTTCGAAGACGCCGAGGAAAAGTTGAAGTTCGACCTGTTTTACGTGAAGAACCACAACTTCGTGTTCGATCTGGCCATCCTGGTGCAGACCGTCGAAGTGGTGTTGTTCGGGCGCGGCGCGCGCTGACACGATCGATCGGTCACGATGCAGGAGCGCGCCCGGTACCCGGGCACGCTTGGGGAGATCTCGACGGTGGATCAAGCCGCGATTTGCGGTGGACCGCACGCGCGCCCTCGCGATTGCGCGACCCGGGTGACGCACATCCATGCGGCACATTGCGGCGCGCTGGCCGCATGACTTTCAGCCACTTGTAGCCCGCCACGCAATGCGTCAATGTGACAGACCAGACTGGAGACCCGAAGCATGGCCGACCCGTTGCACGTGATCGTCCTCGCCGCCGGCGAGGGCAAGCGCATGAAGTCCATGCTGCCCAAGGTGCTGATGCCGCTGGCGGGCCGGCCGATGCTGGCACACGTGCTGGACACCGCGCGCGCGCTTCGCCCCGAAGGCCTTCACGTGGTGTACGGCCATCGCGGCGAACAAGTGCGTGCGACCTTCGCGCGCGATACCGACATCCACTGGGTGCACCAGTCCGAACAGCGCGGCACCGGACACGCGGTGAAACTGGCCCTGCACGACATTCCTGATCCCGCGCGCATCCTGGTGCTGTACGGCGACGTGCCGCTGCTGCGCGCCGAAACGCTCACCGAACTGGTACGCACGCACGCGGAACTCGCCGTGCTGGCGACCGAACTGGAGGATCCATCGGGCTACGGACGCGTGTTGCGCGACGGCCTCGGCCGGGTCCGCGCGATCGTGGAAGAAAAGGACGCGGACGAAGCGCAACGCGAAGTGCGCATCGTCAACACCGGCGTCACCTTTGCCGAATCGCCGCAACTTCGGCGTTGGGTCGAGCGACTGGTGCCCGACAACCAGCAGGGCGAGCTGTATCTGACCGACGTATTCGCGCAGGCCGCCGACGACGGCACGCCGGCCGACGTGGTGATGACGCGCGATCCCGTCGAAGCCTTCGGCGCCAACGATCCCGCGCAACTTGCGGAACTGGCGAGCTACCTTCGCCGCCGCGACGCGCGACGCCTGATGCTGGCGGGCGTACGCATCGCCGATCCCGCACGCTTCGACCTGCGCGGGCACTTCAGTCATGGACGCGACGTCGAGATCGACGTCGACGTGATCCTGGAGGACGGCGTCACCTTCGGCGACGGCGTGAAGATCGGTCCGTTTTGCCGACTGCGCAACGTCAATCTCGCGGCCGGCACGGAAGTGATGGCGCATTGCGACCTGGAAGGCGTCACGACCTACGGCGCCTGCCGGATCGGCCCGTTCGCGCGCTTGCGGCCCGGCACCGAGCTCGCGGCCGGCGTGCACGTCGGCAATTTCGTCGAAACCAAGAAGACCAAGCTCGGCGAAGGCAGCAAGGCCAACCATCTCAGCTATCTCGGCGACACCAAAGTCGGCAGCAACGTCAATATCGGCGCCGGCACCATCACCTGCAATTACGACGGCATCAACAAGTTCGTCACCGAAATCGGCGATGGTGCGTTCATCGGTTCCAATACGTCACTGGTCGCGCCGGTCCGGGTCGGCGAAGGCGCAACCATTGGCGCAGGTTCCACGATCACCGCCGACGCCCCCGCCGACAAATTGAGTCTCGCGCGCGGGCGCCAGACCACCATCGACGAGTGGCAGCGTCCGGGGAAAAGCGGTAAGTAATGGAGTGGGCCGCTGTGCGGCCTGCAAAGAGCAAAGCGTGGCGCGCGGAAATGCCGGGCATGCATGCGTTTCATGTTTTGCAGTTCGCAAAGCGGACGACTCACTCCTGCCCCTTTGCTCCGAACGACCAGCCGTCGATCTCGACCAGCAGCTCGCGCCGGCAGATGTCGCCGTGCAGCAGCAGGCTCGGCACGGCCGGGTCGAGATGGCGCGCCAACGCGGCACGGATCCGTTCGGCATCCTGCGGGCGGCGCACGTAAACCTTGAGTGGCGACGACGCATCGAACGCGGGCAGCGCGGCCCGTTCCAGCAGTGCGTGCAGGTTCGCGATCGCCTCATCGGCTTGCGCGGCCACATCCTCCGTATGGTGCGAGGCATGGCCGATCACGGCCGCGGTACCGGATATCGCGAGCGCACCGCCCGGCAACTGCATCGCGCGTGCAAAACTTGGGGCAGTCGGGCCGTACTGGCGGGGGTATTTCCAGGCGCTCACCTGACGCGGATTTTCCAGCGCCTTGCCCGGCTCGGTGGCGCACAGCGCATACACCTGCAACAAACCTTTGCGTCCATGGTGTCCGATCGCGGTGGCCGCGGGGTAACGCGTGATTCCGCGGGTCGCGAGTCCGCGTGCGCGACCGCTGCAAAACAACCGGTAGCGTTCACCGTCACCTTCGCCCGCGTTGATCGCGCCGAGATAATTCCAGATGCGTTGCAGGTGGCGTTCCGGCGACGCCGCGACATGCGCAAGCAGAAGCGTGTAGGCGCGTTCACTGGCGACCTCGATGCCGCCGCAGGCGGCTTCGTCGACTTCCACCGCAATGAAACGCCAGCCGTCACCGGCTGCCCAGCGCAGCGCGTCGGCGCGGCCATGGTTCACCTTGCCCTCGATCGACCAGCACTCGCGCGGCACACCGACATCCAGCGGCGGCAGCGGGACCCGCAAATGGCGCGGATCGGAAGTCTCGACGGCGCCCGCGCCAAAATCGAACACCGCCAGTGTGTCCGGCCGTTCCAGCAGCGTTGACGCGGGTTCCACCCGATAGGCGACGCGCAGCTCCGGACCCCTCATGCCATCCCTTCCAAATCGCTGCACCGCGCGCGGTCATGCATGCCGACCGGTGCCTGTGTCAAACTGTCCATGTTACACTGAATGGTTGATTTGACGAGCGTGCGGAGCCGCGGAGCATGACCCAGCAAACCCCTGCGGAGCAGGAATTGGCGAGCCTGATCGTCGAGAACCTCAATCTCGAAAACGTGGCCCCCGAAAACATCGATCCCGAGGCGCCGCTGTTCGGCGGCGAGCTGGGCCTCGATTCCATCGACGCACTGGAACTGGCGCTGGCGGTATCCAAGCGCTACGGCATCCAGTTGCGTTCCGACAACCCCGACAACCAGCGCGTGTTCGGATCGCTGCGCGCATTGTCCGACCACATTCAGGCGCACGTGTCAGAGCACTCCTGATCGCCGCGTGGGGAGGCATCCCGGCTCCCGTCGGCTGACGTTGCCTGCTGCGCCAGAACATCCCTCCGTGGGCTGACTTTCACGCCAGCCGCCTCGGGTGAACGTCTTGTGGCCGCTATTGCTGCGACGAGTCGTCGGCGTTGCTGAACTTCGCGCGCAACGCGCGGTAGTGCTCCAGTTGCGCGGCAAAACGAGTCTCGGTTCTGGCGAAATCCGCATGCTTCCGCACCAGTGCCGCGCGCTCGCCGTTGACACTCTCCCGCTGTTCGGCAATCCGCTCGCTGACGTGCGGCGGAATCGGCTGTTTCGCATGTTCCAGGTCGGCGGCGTGCGCCAGCAGCTCGGTCAACGAATCCTCCTGGCTGCGCAGGTTGGTCTCCAGCGAGTTGATGTCGGCCTGGATCTGGTGAAGCTGCGCCTGCTGCGACGCCTGCAGATCCTTGTCGGTCGGGTACGCCGCCAGCATCTGGGCGTCGGCGATCCGGCGTTGCCGCGCGTCGCGTCGGGCGGCTGCGTCCTGCGCGGCACGCGCGGCTGCCGCGCGGCGCTCGGCGGGCGTCAGCTCGCGTTCCACATGGCGGACCACCATGCCTTGCGAGTCGACGATGTCGTAACCCCCGGCCAGCGCCGAGGAGGGAATGGTGTCGCTGAAGTGCACGACGCCGGAAGCGTCCGTCCAACGATAGTGGGTGGTCGGCGTGGGCGGGGCCGCGAACGCAGGCGCGCACACGCCGAAGGCCAAGGCTGCGAGCAGCAGGCATGAGGAAATTCGGCGCATCACGATCTCCGGATGAAACCAGTATAGGCCCAGGAAGCCCGCCACAACCTGCCGCACTTGGCAGCTTGCGCATCGGGGTGCGCTGCCGAATCGTCACGATGGTTGCGCGGGGCCGGCACGAGGCTTTCAGGCCATGCAAATTGCGGGCCGGACGCGGATTCAGGCCGGCTCCACGCCGTAACGGTCGCGATAGGCCTCAAGCCGTTCGCGCTCAGCCGCGAGTCCGGGCCGCGCTCCCGCATATTCCATGAGGTCGCCAAGGCCGACGATCGCGATCACCGGCACACCATGCTCGTGCGCCAGTTCCTGCACCGCGGAACGTGTGCCCTGCCCGCGTTCCTGTCGATCCAGCGCCACCAGCACGCCGGCCACGGTCGCGCCCGCATCGCGGATTAGGCCGAGCGATTCACGCACCGCGGTGCCGGCGGTGATCACGTCGTCGACAATCAACACCCGCCCGGAAAGTGGCGCGCCGACGATCACACCGCCTTCGCCGTGGTCCTTGGCTTCCTTGCGGTTGTAGGCCCACGGCAGGTCCCGGCCGTGTTCGCGCGCCAGCGCGACGACTGTCGCCGCTGCCAGCGGAATGCCTTTGTAGGCCGGGCCGAACAACATGTCGAAGGGCAAGCCCTTCGCGGCCACGGCAGCCGCATAGGCGATCCCGACCTCGGCCAGCGCGGCGCCGGTGTCGATCCTGCCCATGTTGAAGAAATACGGACTCTGCCGGCCGGACTTCAAGGTGAATTCGCCGAAGCGCAGCACGCCACGCGCGAGAGCGGTGTCGAGGAAGGCTTGTTGGTGGGGTTGGAGCATGGTCGGCGGAAGCAGCGAGCAGGAAGCCGCATGATAAAGCCTCGCGTCTGCCCGCAGGATTCGTGGTTGGGTGTACACGTATCCGTTACGCTCTTGCCCTGCTCCCTCTGCCCTGCTCCCTGTTCAATGAAAATCATATCCTTCAACGCCAACGGCATCCGTTCCGCCGCCAACAAGGGCTTCTTCGACTGGCTGCGTCAACAGAACGCGGACGTGGTGTGCCTGCAGGAAACCAAGGCACAGGAAGACCAGTTGATCGACCCGATGTTCCGCCCTGACGGCCATCACTGTTTCTACCGCGATGCGGTGACCAGGAAGGGCTACAGCGGCGTCGCGATCTACGCCAGGCGCGAACCCGACGAAGTGCTGAAGAAGATAGGCTGGAAGGCCTTCGACGACGAAGGCCGCTACATCGAGGCGCGTTTCGGCAATCTCTCGGTGGTGTCGCTGTACGTGCCGTCGGGGACCTCGGGCGAGGAACGCCAGCAGTTCAAGTTCGAGGCGATGAAGAAGCTGCGCAAGATCTTCGACGGCTGGCTCGCCAGCGGTCGCGAGTACGTGGTGTGCGGCGACTGGAACATCGTGCGCAGCGAGCGCGACATCCGCAACTGGAAATCCAACCAGAAGAATTCCGGCTGCCTGCCGGAAGAACGCGCGTGGTTGAACGCGCTGATCGCGGACGCACACGGCGACGGCTCGCCCGCACCGCCACACGGCTGGCTGGACAGCTTCCGCGTGATAAAACCGGACATCGAGGAATACACGTGGTGGTCCAACCGCGGCGCCGCGCGGGCGAACAACGTGGGTTGGCGGATCGATTACCAGATCGCGACGCCCGGCATCGGCAAGCGCGCACGGACCTGCATGGTCACCCCGACTCCGCGGTTCTCCGACCACGCGCCATTTTCAGTCGAGTACGATGCGGTGGACTACGCGGAATGACCCGCAGCGCCGCGGGCGCCTCCAAGCCCGCCAAGCCATCGATATGGAAGGCGTTCACGCAGCCGGCCGCGTGGACGATGTGCTTCTTCGGGTTTTCGTCCGGCCTGCCATTCCTGCTGGTCGCGGGCACCTTGGCGTACTGGCTCAAAGCCGAACACATCGTGCTGCGCGACATCACCATGATCGCCAGCGCCGGCATGACCTACGTGTTCAAGTTCCTGTGGGCGCCGCTGCTGGACCATTGGCGACTGCCGCTGTTCTCGCGGCTGGGCCGCCGCCGTGGCTGGTTGCTGCTGGCGCAAGCCGGCGTGGTGGCCGGTCTGCTTGCGATGGCATTCCTGACGCCGGCACGGCTGGATGCCTTCATCGCCGCGACGCTCGTGGTGGCATTTTTCGGCGCGACGCAGGACATCGCGGTGGACGCCTGGCGCATCGAGATCGCGCCGATGGATCAGCAAGGCGCGCTGGTCGCGACCTACGCACTCGGCTATCGCATCGGCCTGATGGTCGCCGGGGCGTTTGCGCTGATCATGGCCGATCACCTGGCGTGGCCGTGGGTGTACGTGGTGATGGCCGCGATAATGGTGATTCCCGTCATCGCGAACCTGCTGGCGCGCGAGCCGGAGCGGCACCGCGAATCGCCACGGCGCTGGATGGAGGCGATGCACAACGGCGTGGTGGCGCCGTTCACCGATTTCTTCGCACGCTTCGGCGTGGCGCTGGCGCTGGTGACGCTGCTGTTCATCCTGCTGTTCAAGCTTCCGGAACAGGCGACGATCGGCGGCATCATGAGTCCGTTCTATCGCGACATGGGCTTCAGCCTGACCGCGATCGGCACGATTACCAAGATCTACGGCGTGTGGATCGGCATCGCCGGGGTGTTCGTCGGCGGCGCGGCGGTCGCGCGTTTCGGCATCAATCCGAGCCTCTTGGTCGGAATCGTCGCCTGCGGTTGCAGCAACCTGCTGTACCTGTTGCTGATCGGTCACCACGGCAACCTCGGCATGCTCACCGTGGTGATCTCGGGCGAAAACTTCACGCTCGGATTCCTCGGGCCGCCGACGGTTGCGTTCCTGTCCTCGCTGGTGAACCGGCAGCACACCGCAACCCAATACTCGCTGCTGAGTTCGATGGTGAACCTGCCGGGCAAGGTGATGGGCTTCTTCGCCGGTGGCATCGTGATGGCGACCAGCTACGGGTTCTATTTCGTGCTGACGGTGCTGGCGGTATTGCCGGCCGCGCTGTTGCTGCTGTGGCTGGTGCCGCGGCTGCGCGCCCACGGCGTGGGCGACGACATCGATCAGGCGAGCGGCGCGTAAACCGCGCCCAGCACACGCGGTCCGTGCGCGCCGGTCACCGTCGGCAGGTTGCCGGGCGCATGTTCGAGACGCGCGCGCGCGAGCCAGGCGAAGCCGACCGCTTCCACGAAATCGGGATCGAGTCCGAGCGCGGCGGTGGTGTCGACCTTCGCATCGGGAAGCTCGGCGCGCAGCGCCGCCATCAACGCGGCGTTGTGCACCCCGCCACCGCAGGCGTACACCTCGCGAACGCCGGCTGCATGCACGCGCAATGCATCGGCGATGCTGCGCGCGGAAAGTTGCAGCAGCGTCGCCTGCACGTCGGCCGGTTCGATGCGGTTGGGCAAAAGCGGATCCAGCCAGTCGAGATTGAAGTATTCGCGCCCGGTGCTTTTCGGGGGGGGCGCCGCGAAATACGGATCGCCGAGCAGGTGTTGCAACAGCCGCGCATCTGCGCGACCGGTGCGCGCCCATGCGCCACCTTCATCACGCGACGTGCCGCGATGGCGCAGCGACCAGGCATCCAGCAGGCAGTTCGCTGGCCCCGTATCGAAGCCGAGCACCGGCTGGCCGGGCACCAGCAGCGTGAGGTTGGCGATGCCGCCGAGGTTCAAGATCGCACGCGATGTTGCGGCATCCGCCAGCACGGCGGCATGCAGCGCCGGCAACAGCGGCGCGCCCTGCCCGCCCGCTGCAAGATCCGCGCGACGAAAATCCGCCACCGTCACGATGCCGGTGCGTTCCGCGATCACGTTCGGGTCGCCGATCTGCAAGGTAAAGGGGGCGGGCCCATTCGGCCGGTGGCACACGGTCTGCCCGTGCGAGCCCAGCGCCGCCACCTCGCGGATATCGATGCCCGCATCGCGCAACAATGTCAGCGCCGCATCGGCGAAGCACGCGCCGATGGCGGCATCGAGATGTCCGTAGGCATCCAGCGTGATCGCCGTGGCATTGCCCGCCAGCGCGACCACGCCGGCACGAAGCTCGTCCGGATAGGCGAAAGTTCGGGCCGCGATGACATCCGGATGCGTCGCGAAGCGCACCAGCGCGACGTCGATGCCGTCGGCGCTGGTCCCGGAAATCAGCCCGAGATAGAGCGGTGACGCCTGATGCGCCACGGCGGCGCTCAGTTGGTGGCGGCCACGCTGGCGCGATCGTCGGCCACCCGCGCGAGACGCTGGGTGGCGTTGTCGATCATCTGGATGCGCGCCACCATCGGTGCGGTCTGCGCGCGGAAGTCGGCCATCAATTTGGTGGACAGCGGCTCCGGTTTGGGCATCGTGACCGTCAGGGGATTTTCGGGCTGACCGTTCACCCGCACTTCGTAGTGCAGATGCGGACCGGTGGCCATGCCGGTCTGGCCGACGTAACCGATCACTTCACCCTGGGTGACGTGCGAGCCGACGTGCAGGCCGGACGCGAAACGTGACATGTGGCCGTAGGCGGTGGTGTACTTCGAGGTGTTGCGGATGGTGATGAAATTGCCGTAGCCGTGCGAACGGCCGCGGAAGGTGATCACGCCATCGCCGGCGGCGTGGATGGGGGTGCCGGTCGGCGCCGCGTAATCGACGCCCTTGTGCAGGCGGTTGTAACCCAGGATCGGATGATGGCGCATGCCGAAGCTGGACGAAATGCGCGTGAAGGCGACCGGCGTACGCAGCAAACCCTTGCGCAGCGGGCGACCATCCTGGCTGAAGTAGGCCACGCTGCCGTCGGGTTCCTTGAAGCGATATGCGGTGTAATGGTGGCCATTGTTGACGAACTCGGCCGCGATGATGTTGCCGCCGCCCGAATACTTGCCGTTGCGGTAGATGTCGTCATAGACGACGGTGAAGCGGTCGCCCTTCTGCAGATCCTTGATGAAGTCGATGTCGTACTTGAACACGTCGGCGAGTTTCAACACCATCGTCTCGGAAAGCCCGGCCTTCTCGCCCGCCGCGAACAACGAACCCTGCACCTCGCCGTGCGCGAAATGCATGCGGCGTTCGACCGGCAACACCGCGACCTGGGCGCGCACGCTGCCGTCGGCCTGAGTAGTCAAGGTCACCTGGGTCGCGGAGTCGGGTTCGTAACGAAATCCCTGCAACTGACCTTTTGCATCGGTGAGGAACTCGACCTGGTCACCGGGATGCAAGGTTTTCAGCGCTCCGGTGTCCTTGCCGCTGGCCATCACGGCGGCAAGGTCGGTGCCACTCAAGCCTTGCGCCTGGAAAATTTCCGACAGCGTCTCGCCAGGCTGTACTTCCACGACTTTCCATGAGGCAACGACCTGACGCGGGGCCTCCTTCGGCGCCGGCGGCAACCGCAACGCCAGCGTTTCGCGGGTCACCGGTTTCACGACGGTGTCATGCTGGATCACGCTGGCCCACGCGGGGATGCCAAGCAGTGTCAACAACGCAAGCAGGAAGGCACCGCCACCGAGAATCCAGCGCTCACGCGTCCAACCGAGCGCGGCGAGCGGCGCTTCGGCATGAAACGACCAATGCGCGCAACCCGAATAAAAGTGGGAATGGCATTGACGGGTCTTGCGACGGATCGCCTGACGACGCACAACATGAGGGGTAACGCGACGGAGGTGGCGATCCATCGGAGATCCATTGAAGCGGGCGAAAACGCGCGACGGGCCGTACCATAGCCCCACCCGAAAGCATGCGTCAATGCCTTGAATCACAAAGATTTGCACGCGGTTTCGCAGTTAACACATAATTAACCACCACGTCACCTTCACGCGTTGACGCACCCCACTTTTTGAGTGGCGCCAATGCCCGCCGATCGGAAAACCCCATGTCTTCGAACCAGCAAGCCCTTGCGCTGATCCATCGCGGCGCGATCGATGTCCTGAAGGATGATGAGCTCGAAGCGCGTCTCGCGCTTGGTCGTCCATTGCGAATCAAGGCGGGCTTCGATCCGACCGCGCCGGACCTGCACCTTGGGCACACCGTGCTGCTCAACAAGATGCGCCAGTTCCAGGATCTCGGCCACACCGCGATTTTTTTGATCGGCGATTTCACCGGGATGATCGGCGACCCGACCGGCAAGAACGTCACGCGCAAACCGCTGACGCGCGAAGAGGTGCTGGCGAACGCCGAGACATATTCCAACCAGGTGTTCAAGGTGCTCGATCGCGAGCGCACCGAAGTGCGTTTCAATTCCGAGTGGTTCGGCAAGATGGACGCGTCGGACATGATCCGGCTGGCCGCGCAGCACACCGTCGCGCGCATGCTGGAACGCGACGATTTCGCCAAGCGTTACGCGGCGCAGCAGCCCATCGCGATCCACGAGTTCCTGTATCCGCTGGTACAGGGTTACGACTCGGTGGCGTTGAAGTGCGACGTCGAACTCGGCGGCACCGATCAGCGCTTCAACCTGTTGATGGGCCGCGGCCTGCAGGAACACTTCGGCCAGCCGCCGCAGATCGTGTTGACGATGCCGCTGCTGGAAGGCATCGACGGCGTGCAGAAAATGTCGAAGTCGCTCGGCAACTACATCGGCATCGACGAGCCCGCGATCGACATGGTCACCAAGACCATGAAGATCGGCGACGACTTGATGTGGCGCTGGTTCGAACTCTTGAGCTTCGATGTGTCGCTGGATGAATTGGCGTCCATGCAGGGTGAAGTCGCCAGCGGCGCACTGAATCCGCGCGACGCGAAATTGCGCCTGGCGCGCGAACTGGCCGCGCGCTTCCACGGCGCGGCCGAAGCCGACAAGGCCATCGCCGGCTGGCACGCGGTGGTGCGTGGCGAAGGCGACACGTCATCGCTGCCGTTGCACGAGATCGGCGTGCCCGCCGAGGGCCTGCGCTTGCCGGCGCTGCTGACCGCGGCGGGCCTCACGTCCAGCAATTCGGAAGCCAACCGCAAATTGAAGGAGCGCGCCGTGCGCATCGATGCGCAAGTGGTGGACGACGCACAACGCGTCTTCGAAGCAGGTTTCGAAGGCGTGCTGCAGGTGGGCAAGCGCAACTTCGCGCGGGTGCGGCTGTTCAGCGCATGACAAAAGGCACGACGCCCTGACGCGTCGCGCCTTTCGCAACGCTCCGATCAATACGTGACGGGTGAGTTGATGGTCTTGCGGGTTCCCGACACGTTGCCTTTGATGGGGATTCCGCCCGGAAGGATGATGTTGTAGTTCTTGTCGTACTGGGTGAGCACGAACGTGCCGGTGTACGAATTCCGATCCTTGCTCAAGGTGATGGTCTCTTGGATGCTGGCCGGCCCCACGAACGTGTTGTCAATGTCGACGCCGTCCGCGTCCACGTTTTGTCCCCACGACAGCATGAAGTGCTTGAGGGTGTAGGTTCGCGCGCCCGTTTGCGCCCACGTGCCCATGCAGAAGTTGGCTTCTGCGGCAGGCCTCCCGGAATTCATGATCTCGTTGCCGTCCGCGTGCCAAGCCACGTAGGCGTGGTCGACCGCGGCCCCATCCGGCAGGCCCGTCGGGCCATTGCCCTCGGCCGTCATGGTGACCTCGTAGAGGCCCGCGATCGGTTCGAGGTATTGCAGCGGATTGGGCATGGCCTTCGTCTCGCTCATCGGGATGGCGGCCAGAAACCTCATCCTTTCGGCCGCGGCCGACAGCTTGGCCGGCGGCGCGATCTTCCACTGGCCATTGGTGGACTTGACCAGGTTCAATCCGCAGGCGTCGGCCTGATGGGTCACGGCAATACCGGACAGGCCGATCACGGCCATCGCAACGGATACGTACAAGCGGGTGTTCATGGCGTTCTCCTCGAAGAAAGTTGTCCCGGCGGGCGGCGGTATGCGCCGTCATCCGGGGTATAAACTGCGCCCGGCAAGCCCATGAGTCATGATGTTTCGGTAGGGAAATCGCGAGAGTGCGGCAGCGGCGTTGACGTGATCCGCGTGGAGCGCGCGGCGGCATGGAAAAGCACGAAGATGCCGGACAAACGACGAGCACGTTCGCATTCGCCGACGTGACCGTCGACGCGGGCGCACACCAGCTGCTGCGCGGCGGCAAGGAATTCGCGGTCGAGCCGAAGGCCTTCGCCGTCCTGCTCGAATTCCTCTCGCATCCGGGCCAACTGCTAAGCCGCGACCAATTGCTGGATGCGGTGTGGGGACATGGTTTCGTCACCCCGGCCACGCTCAACCGCATCATTGCGCAGCTACGCCGGGCGCTCGCAGACGACAGCGAAGCCCCGCATTGCATCCAGACCGTGCACGGCTTGGGCTATCGCTTCATTGCCCCGTTGAAACCGTTGCAGGGCGATGGCGCTCCTGGCTTGCGCTTCGCGCCGCCCGCGCGTGCGCGCTTGCCGGAACGCACCGAACCGCTGATCGGCCGCGATCCCGATATCGAGGCACTCAAGCTGATGTTGCGGGAGCATCGGCTGGTCACCATTACCGGTCCCGGCGGCCTCGGCAAGACCCAGGCAGCGCTTGAAACCGCGCGCTCGGTTGCAACGGATTTCCCGGATGGCGTGTGGCTGTTCGACTGTACGCCACAGACCGCCGGCGACACGCTGATGCGGTGGATGGCCGGCATGTTCGACATCCATGCAACAACCGACGCGGAGCAGCTGATCGCGCGCCTGGGCGAACTGCTGCAAAAACGGCAGGCGCTGCTGGTGTTCGACAACTGTGAACGCATTGCCGAACCGCTGGGCAGGGCTGTTGCAAGCCTGCTTTCGGCCTGCGCGGACCTGCACATCCTGGTGACCAGCCAGCGGCGCCTGAACTGTGCGGGGGAGTCGCTCTACGGATTGCTGCCATTGCAGGTTCCTCCGCCGGGCGAATGGGCGACGGCTGAGCAGATCGCTTCGCTCTCGTCGATCCCGGCGGTCCGATTGTTGTTGCTGCGGTCCCAGGCTTGCGCATCCGGGTTCACGTTGACCCGGGACAACGCTGCCACGGTGGCCGAGATTTGCCGCCGTGTCGCTGGATTGCCGCTCGCGCTCGAACTGGCCGCGGCACGCCTGCGTCTGCTGAGTCCGGAGCAACTCTTGATACGCATGGAGGCTCGCCTTCTCAGCCTGTCCGAGGACAATCCGAATCGCCCCGCTCGCCACCAGACGTTGAGTGCGCTGATCGAGTGGAGCTTCGCGCTGCTGTCGGAGCGCGAACAATCGCTGCTGTGCGGATTGAGCGTCTTTGTGGGCGCTTGCACGCTCAGCGGCGCGAGTGCGGTGGGTGCGGTGTTCGGGCTTGACGAGGAACAGACGCTGGACCTGCTGGGCGGGTTGGTCGACAAATCGCTGCTCGCTGTCGATACCACGACCAATCCGCCTTCCTATCGCCTGCTCGACAGCGTGCGGCTGTTTGCGCAGGGGCGCATGGTCGCAAGCGAATACGAGGGACGGGTGCGGGCAGCGCACCTCGCGCATTTCGTGGCGCTTACCGAACGCATCTATACGGAAATCCGCGGCAATCGTTATCAGCTGTGGTTTGACCGGGTCAGGCGCGAATGGGCCAATCTGCATGCGGCGTTCGACTTTGCGCTGACGCAACCGGATCTCGTTGACGACGCGCTGGCGCTGGTTGGGAATCTATGTTGGTACTTTCGCGGCAGTACCGACTACCACCTGTCGGTGGAATGGGCGGAGAGGGCGCTGCGGGCGAGTCATGCGTCCTCGCGTCATCTTGCACGGGCATCGATTGCTTGCGGCGTAGCCCTGCAATTTTCGGGAATGCACGAACGCGCAGGAATGCGATTGCGCGAAGGCATCGCCCTGGCCAGGGATCAGGGGAATACCTGGCTGGGTGCGGCGGGTGAGGCGATCCTGGCGTTTGAACTCGCAATAGTCGGGGATTCCGCAGGTGCCGAAGCGTGCGCGGAATCGGTGCTTGCGGTCGCGAGCCAACTCGATGACGGGTGGTTGCGCTCCAATGCGTTGCTCGGTCGCGGCATTGCCCAGTCAATGAATGGTCGTCATCGCGACGCGGAAGCGAGCATCAGCGAGGCACTGGACTGCCTCGCCCTGCACGGGAATTCTTTCCAATGGGCGTACACGCTCATCAACCGGGCGCTGCAGCGCTTTTATCTGGGTGACTTGGGTGGCGCTGCACAAGACTGGCTGTCCGATCTCGAAGGATTTACCCGGTTCCAGAACTGGCGCGGCGCCGCGGGCTGCGTCGAGGGCACGGCCTACCTCGCGGTCGAACGCGGCGAGCCCGCCATGGCCGCGCGCTTCCTGGCGGCCGCCGCGCGTGTGCGGGAATTGACCGGTGCGCCGCTGTTCGCGCAATGGCGCAAGGCAGAGGAGTTGGCAAAACTGAAAACGCGCGACACGCTTGGCGACGCTTTCGTGACCGCGCAGCGTGAAGGCGCTGAGGCGCGGTTCGAGGACGTCGCGGCCGAAGCTCGCACGCTGCTGGCGGAAATGGCCGGCGCTCAATCGTCGCGAACGGGCGCGAGGAGTCCGTCCGGATCGTAGTGCGCGCGCAGCGCCGCAAGCTTCGCATGGGTATCGCGGTCGTGGGCGTGCAATCGCAAGTCGGTAGCCGCGCCCGTGAAATTCGGCTGCATGCCCGTGCGCGCATGCGGTGCCAACGCCGCCCGCATATCGTGTACCCAGTCGCGGACGGCAGCGAAGCGCTCCGCAACGCCGGCGTGTCCGATCACATTGATGAAGAACGGCACGTCGCGCGACGAGAACGCTGTCGCGGCGTTGGGAACGGCGACGACCGCGCCGCCCAGATGATGCACATGCACCTCGCACAGCGAATCGGGAGGCGAGGTCGCATGCGCAACCACCGCGTCGATCAGGGCGTCGTCAAACGCGTCGAATTGCGAAGTCGTCCAATAGTAATGATCCCCGGCCGGCGCCGCGGCATCGAAGGCTTGCTGCCACGCCGCGTACGGCATCACGCCATCATGGCGGCCGAGCGGCCGGCCGAAATCACTCAATGGCCGCATCGCCTCGGCACCCATTGCGGGTTCTCCGCTCCAGCAGAAGGCCAGCGCGACGGCGCGCTTGCCGTGCGCCTCGACGGGAAGGAAAGGCAGCGGCGGGGCGATCGTGAATACCAGCATCGCCGTGCATGCTGCGGGCGCCTCGCGGGTGAATGCGGCGAATGCGCGCAGCAGATCCGCCGCGCTCCCGACCGGGTGGAACGCCACGCCGGCATATATTTCGCCGACCGGATGCAGCCGGCAAGTGAAGCGGGTGACCACGCCCAAGCCGCCGCCGCCGCCGCGCAAGCCCCAGAAAAAGTCGGGGTGCTGCCTCTCGTTCGCGACGACGGAGCGGCCATCGGCCAGCACGACGTCGGCTTCGAGCAGATTGTCGATCGCCAGCCCGCAACGCCGCATCAGCCAGCCGACGCCGCCGCCCAACGTATACCCGCCCACGCCGGTGGTCGAAACAAAACCACCGGTCGTCGCCAAGCGGTGTGACTGGGTCGCAGCGTCGACGTCCCGCCACAATGCACCGCCTTCGACGCGTGCGATCCGCGATCGTGGATCCACGTCGACGTGATTCAGGGAACGCAGGTCGAGCATCAGCGCGTCGTCGCGCACCGCCAGCCCGGCCACGTTGTGGCCGCCTCCGCGCACGGTCATCGGAAGTCGCTCGCGTGCCGCGAATTTGACGGCTGCGCCGGCGTCGTCAGCGTCGGCGCAGCAGGCGATCGCGAGTGGACGCCGATCGATCGCGCCATTCCAGATGCGGCGTCGCGTTTCGTAGTCGGACTCGTCCGGCAGCAACAGTGTTCCGCGGAGGTTCGCGGCAAGGTCTTGCCATGGAGGTGTGCGGCGGGATCCGGCAGGCATGGCTGCACTCCTTTTTGCCGGGCATGCACGCGCCGCCCGCAGAGTCGATGCGTGGCGCACTATACCCGTGCGCCGGGCCGCCAGTCGTGATGGGAGAATGGTGTTTTCGTTAGGGCCACAGAACGCCGTCGGCGTAATGCGACGCGCTAAGGTATGCCGATGTTCGTCGACGTCCCCAGCCGCCATCGTGCACATCTGCGCTGGGTCACGCCCACGCTGGTGGTGACGTGCGTCGCCTGTTATCTGTGGTTGATGTTGTCGGCGCCCGCGACGCGCTATGCGGTGCTGGGCAACTGGGGCACGGTGCCGGCGCACCTGTTCCAGCATGGCAAGGCGCTGGAAGGCTGGTCGTGGCTGCGCCCGCTGACGTCGCTGTTCATGCACGCCGACTGGATGCACCTGCTCGGCAACATGCTGTTCCTGGTGATCTTCGGTTTGCCCGCCGAGCGCGCACTGGGTTCGCGCCGGTTTCTCGCGCTGTTCCTGATCGGTGGCGCGTTCGCGAATTTGGTCGGCGCCTGGACGCTGTCCGGACAATTGCGGCCGATCATCGGCTGCAGCGGCGCGGTGTCGGCCATGCTCGGCGCCTATCTCGCGCTGTTCCCGCGCGCGCACCTGGGGTTGGTGTTGCCGCTGGGCTTGTACCTGCAGTTCATCCGCGTGCCGGCTGCACTGCTCATCGGCATGTGGGTGCTGCTGCAATTGCTGTTCACCTGGGCGGGCCCGGGTTTCGGCACCGTGGTGTGGTGGGCGCACCTGGCCGGCTTCGGCTTCGGGATCCTGTTCGCGGTGATTTCGCGGGGCGCGGTGGAGCGACGGCTGCGCCAGCGAAGTTATTGAGTGCGATCGTCCGTGATCGCGGCATTCGGCAGCGCTTCGCGCATCGAGGTTATTTGATTGCCCGAACTCCGGAACGGTCATCCATGGCCTGACTTCCCACCCTACCCACCGCAACCTGTTGCCATGCAAGCGCCGCATGCGCAAATCGTTCGAGCAAGGCGCGCGCGGCTTCGGTTTCGCGCACCGCATCTCGCATTGCCGCGACGTCGACCCCTTCTTCCCGCAGCACATCCGCGCGTGCGTCGATGTAGGCGCGCATGCACGCGGCCGTGAACTCCGGATGGAATTGGGTCGACATCGCGTTTGGCGCGTAGCGCAACAACTGGTGCGGGTCGCGCTCGGACCAGGCGAGTACTTCGGCGCCGGGCGGCGGTGCAAGCACCGCTTGCCGATGCGTGGTGTGCGCGGGAAACGAAGCCGGCAGCCCACGCGCCACGCCAGTATCCGAATGGTCGCCGTGCATCATCATCTGCGTGCCCATCTCGCGGCCGCCCGGCAACCAGCCGACCTCGCCGCCCAACGCGTACGCCATCAATTGATGGCCGTAGCACACGCCGAACAACGGCGTTTGCGCCTCCATCGCGGCGCGGATCCAGTCGGCGGTGCGTTCGCTCCAATCGGTGCGCTCGGTCACCATCGCGGCGGAACCGCTGATCACGGCGCCGGACACGTCATCGGGACGCGGCAGGGCTTCGCCTTCGTCGATCCGCACCACCCGCATCTGCGCCGGCTGCAGACGCATCGCCGCGCGAAACCAGGCGGCGAAGCCGCCGAATTGCGCGCGGACAGGGTCCGGCGCTTCGCCGGTCTGGATCAGCAACAAGGATTGCATCGTCGTGTCTCATACTGGATTGCGCGCAGCATAACGCCGGCGGGATGCAGCGGCATGACGAAAGTCCCTTGCGCAAAGGCGACGCTTTGCGCATCAATGACCGACCACGCCGCCGGAACGGCGATGTTCCGGCGCATCACTCATCCCCGCAGGAGTACCCCTTCGTGAAATGGCTGATGATCCCGGCACTCGCGCTGACTTTGTCCGTCTCCGCCTGTGCCGACAACAAGAACCCCGACACCCACGCTGGCGCGGAACCCGCCAAGAACGCCTACACCCCGACGTTCGACGCCGCGCGCCTGTCCGACGAAGTGAAAACCTTGTCCTCGGATGCGTTCGAGGGCCGCGGTCCCGCCACCACCGGCGAAACCAGCACCATTGATTACGTGGTCGCGCAGATGAAGGCGGCAGGCCTCGAACCCGGTGGTGACCCCGTCGACGGCAAGCGCAGCTGGACCCAGGACGTGCCGCTGGCCCGCTTCCAGATCAGCGGCACGCCGGCCATCGAACTGAACGTTGACGGCAAGCCGCAGAAACTCACCCAGGGCGAAGAGATCGCGCTGCGCGCCGCGCAGGACGGCTCCAAGCGCGTCGACATCGAGCACGCACCGCTGGTGTTCGTCGGCTACGGCGTGACGGCGCCCGAGCGCAACTGGGACGACTTCAAAGGTGTGGACTTGAAGGGCAAGATCGCGGTGGCGCTGGTCAATGATCCCGACTACGAAACCGGCAAGGGCGATTTCGGCGGCAAGGCGATGACGTACTACGGTCGCTGGACCTACAAGTACGAGGAAGCCGCCCGCCGCGGTGCGCTCGGCCTTTTGATCGTGCACGAAACCAAGCCCGCATCCTACGGTTGGCCGACGGTACGCAACTCCAATACCAACGCGCAGTTCGACATCGTGCGCGACGACCCCGCGGCCGAGCATCCGCAGGTCGAGGGCTGGATCCAGCGCGATCTCGCGGTGTCGCTGTTCAAGCGCGCAGGCCAGGATTTCGAAGCGCTGAAGAGACTGGCGCAGACACGCGACTTCAAGCCGGTGGTACTGAGGGGCGAAACCTTCTCCGCGCACTATGACGTCGCGGTCGACAAGATCACCTCGCACAACGTGGTGGGTCTTGTCACTGGCAGCAAGCATCCCGACGAAACCATCATCTACAGCGCGCATTGGGACCATCTCGGCGTCGGCGCGCCCGACGACACGGGCGATCGCATCTACAACGGCGCCGTCGACAACGCCACCGGCATCGCCGCGCTGATCGAGATGGGCCGCGCCTTCGCGCACGCACCGCAGCCCCAGCGCAGCGTGGTGTTCCTCGCCGTGACCGCCGAGGAAAAGGGCCTCTTGGGTTCCGAGTACTACGCCAGCCACCCGCTTTATCCACTGGGCAAGACTGTCGCCAACATCAACACCGACGCCCTGAGCCCCGGCGGCGTGGCGCGCGATTTCTCGATTTCGGGCAGCGCCAAGCTCGGTTTGCTGGATGACCTGATCGCGGTCGCCAAGCGGCACGATTTGAGTTTCACGCCCGACAGCCACCCGGAAGCGGGCTACTTCTTCCGTTCCGATCACTTTTCGTTCGCCAAGCGCGGCGTGCCGGCACTGTCGTTCGGGTCAGGCGAAGATCTGGTGGACGGTGGCAAGCAAGCCGGAGCAGCGCAAGATCGCGAATACGGCGTCAAGCATTACCATCAACCATCCGACGAATGGCAGGCCAGCTGGACTTTCGCCGGTATGGCGCACGACCTGCCAGTGCTCTACGGCCTAGGCACCCAACTTGCCAACTCGCGCGAATGGCCGAACTGGTCCGAAGATTCGGAATTCCGCGCCGCGCGCGAAAAGACCGCGGACGAACGCAGTTGAGCTGACGACACTGGCGCAGCTTGTGCCTGCGCCGACCGAATGAGCGCCAAGGATGGCGCGTCTTCTTGATTTCCTCTCCCCTCGGGAGAAGGTGGCGCCCCTTCTCTTGTGGGCGGTGGCAACCCGGCTTCGTGTGGCGGGATTCGCTACGCTACTCCCGCCCTACGGGATCTGTAGGGCGGGTGACAACCTGCCTTCGTGCGGCGGGAGGTTCGCATCATCCTTGATGCTCACCCTCGCTACGCGCTGACAAACTCACTGGGTTCCGGCTTTCGCCGGAATGACGAGCAGGAACAAAAACGCCGCGCGTCAGAACGGCAGCGTGAGCGAGCTGTCGCACGCAAGGATCTGCGCGCGGAACGCGTCCTGGATGCGTTTCAGCGCGGTGGCGTTGTCGGCGTCGAAACGCAACACCAGCACGGGCGTGGTGTTGGACGCGCGCACCAAGCCCCAGCCGTCGGACCAATCCGCACGCAGGCCGTCGATGGTGGTAATGCGCGCGCCGTCGAATTGCGCGCGTTCGCGGAAGCGCGCGATGAAGGGATGGTTCTGGCCTTCCTGCATCTGGATGTGCAGCTCGGGCGTTGATACGCCTTTCGGCAGCGTCGCGAAGATTTCCTCCGGGCTCCGGCCTTCCGGGTCGTCGGCCAGGATTTCCAGCAGGCGTGCGGCGGCGTACACACCGTCATCGAAGCCGTACCAGCGCTCCCGGAAGAAGAAGTGCCCGCTCATCTCGCCGGCGAGTTGCGCGCCGGTTTCACGCATCTTGGCCTTGATGAGCGAATGCCCGGTCTTCCACATCAGCGGGCTGCCGCCGGCTTTCAGGATCAACGGCTGCAGGTGCCCGGTGCACTTCACGTCATAAAGAATCGTCGCACCCGGATTGCGCGTGAGCACGTCCTGCGCGAACAGCATCAGTACGCGGTCGGGATAGATGATCTCGCCGTCCTTGGTGACGACGCCGAGACGATCGCCGTCGCCGTCGAAGGCGAGCCCGACGTCGGCGCCGGTTTTCTGGACCATCAGGATCAGGTCGGCAAGATTCTTGGGTTCCGACGGATCGGGATGGTGGTTCGGGAAGGTGCCGTCCACGTCGCAATACAGCGGAATCGGCTCGCAGCCGATCGCGTGCACCACGCCCGGCGCGGTGTCGCCGGCGATGCCGTTGCCGCAGTCGACGACCACTTTCAACGCGCGCCCAGTCTGGATGTCGGAGGCGATCCGCTCGATGTACTCGGGCAGGACTTCGTACTGGCGCAATGAACCGTGGCCTTCGACGAGGCGGCCATCGACGATGCGCTGGTACAAATCCTGGATCGCGTCCTCGGCCAGCGTCTCGCCGCCGATCACGATCTTGAAGCCGTTGTAATCGGGCGGATTGTGGCTGCCGGTCACCGAGACACACGAACCGGTGTTGAGCTGGAAGGCCGCGAAGTAGCTGACCGGGGTCGGCACCGCACCAATGTCGATGACGTCCACGCCGGCCGCGCGCAAGCCGTCGATCAGCGCGCCGGAAAGTTCCGGCCCGGACAGGCGGCCGTCGCGACCGACCACGATTGCGGAAAGTTCCTTGTCGCGCACCGCGCTGCCGATCGCGCGGCCGAGCTGGTGGGCGACGCCTTCGGTAAGCGTCTGACCGACCACGCCGCGAATGTCATAGGCGCGGAAGATGCCGCGGTCGGGAATGACGTCCTCATGTGGGGCGGTGTTTGATGCGACAGCGGCGGTTGCAGCGATCTTCACGGGTGTCTCGGGTTTGGGTGTTGGTGGGGCAGCAGCGATCACGTCGGACAACACCGGCTCGTCGCGTACCGGCGCACCGCCCAGGCGGGCACGCAAACGCGGGCGCGACCACAGCACGGCAACGCCGACGAAGAACGCGACCACCGCGAGAATCAGCGCACGGATGAAAGACTCCGTCACCGGCAACCAGTAAACGGGCGGGGTCGACGCGATGTGGTAGAGGCTGTGGGCGACCGGCACGCCGGAGCCATCGCCGACCGGGGCGCCGCTTTCGCCAGCTTTGTCCAGCATGATGTCGCCGGACTTGTTGCTCTGGCGCAGCTCCAGTCGCCCCGCGGTGATCTGCGCGGAATGCAGCGCGATGCGCACGGGCGTGTCGCGGAAGTCGACCGTCGCGTACGCCAGCACCGTACCGTCCGCGCCCGTGATGGGGGCGGCGAAGCTCAACGTTTTCGATTGCGGTGATTGCGCGGGGCCGACGTCCGTCTCGTTGAGCACCGACATCAGTTGTGCCGCACGTGCATAACCCAGTTGCTGGAGGTTGCCACGCAGCACTTCGTTCAACTGCGGGCTGTACAGCGTCACGGCTTCGGCGTCTTTCACCTCGGCCTTGATGTGTTGCGCGATGGTGTCGCGCGTTTGCGGATCGTCGTGGGCGGCCAGCTGCGCAGCCAATGCAGGTTGCGTCAGTGCCTTCACCACCTGCGCGCGCTTGTCGGCGACGATCAAGCCGATTTTCTGTGCGACGTCCTGCCTTGACTGCACCAGCGTCTGCGCGGCATCGGTCTGACGCTTGGCCAGCCACGCCTGCCAGCCCATGAACAACCCGAACAACACCAGCAGCGTGCCAAGCGCCAAGGCGAGATCGGCGACCAATGCGGCAAAGCCGCGGCGCAGGCTCAGGCGCGCGCGCACCGCCCGCGCCGCAGAATGCGCTTTCGGTGTCGCCTTCTTGTCAATCGTCGATTCGTCGTCCATCAGGACCTGTCACGCCACCCCGGTGGAACCGAAGCCACCGGTGCCGCGTTCACTCGGTGCGAATTCCTCGACCACCCTCCAGACCACGCGCGCCACCGGCGTTACCAGCAATTGCGCGATGCGGTCACCCGGCTGGATGGTAAACGCCACGCTGCCGCGGTTCCAGCAAGAAATCATCAGCGGCCCCTGGTAATCGGCATCGATCAGGCCCGTGAGGTTGCCCAGCACCAGTCCGTGTTTGTGGCCCAGGCCCGAGCGCGGCAGGACCAGCGCGCACCAGCCGGGGTCGGCGACATGGATCGCCAAGCCGGTCGGAACCAACGCGCTCTCGCCGGGATTCAGCGTCACGGCACGCTCCGACGCTGCGCGCAGGTCCATGGCGGCGCTGCCGTCGGTGGCATACGTCGGCAATGGAATGGAATCGCCGAGGCGCGGATCGAGGCGCTTCAGTTCCACCGGTATCGCGGTGCGTTTTTGCGGGGTCATGTGGCTTTCCGCGCGTGATAGCGCGCGGCGATGCGCGCGACCAGGGTTTTCGCAAGCTGCGATTTGGACGCGCGCGGGAGGGTTTCGCTGCCGCCCGGCCAGATCAGTTCCAGCGCGTTGTCGTCGGCGCCGATCCCGATGTTTTCGTCGACATGGTTCGCGGCCAGCATGTCGAGTTTCTTGCGCTCGAGTTTTTCGCGCGCGTGTTTCGCGACATGGTCGGTTTCGGCGGCGAACCCGACCACGAACGGACGGGGGTCGCGCGCGGCGACTTCGGCCAGGATGTCGGGATTCTCCACCAGTTCCAGCACGGGTGCGCCGAACGCGTTTTTCTTGATCTTGTGCGAGGAATATTCGGCGACACGCCAATCCGCGACGGCGGCAGTCGCGATGAAAATGTCGGCGTTGTCGATCACCTCCATCACCGCATCGCGCATCTGCAGGGCGCTGCGCACGTCCACCCGGCGCGCGACGCCGCCGGGGGTCGCCAGTGCGACGGGTCCGGCGATCAGGGTGACGTCCGCGCCTTCCCCGACGCAGGCTTCGGCGATCGCGAAACCCATCTTGCCGGAACTGCGGTTGCCGAGGAATCGCACCGGATCGATGTCTTCGTAGGTCGGCCCGGCATCGATCATGACCTTGACGCCGGCCAACGCGTTCTCATGCGACATGCGTGCCGCCCGGCGTCAGCAGCGCCTGCACCAGTTGCTGCGGTTCCAGCATCCGGCCGGGCCCGGATTCGCCTTCCGCGAGCGGGCCGCTGGCGGGTCCAAGGACCGCGGCGCCGCGCGCGCGCAATGTGGCGACATTGGCCTGCGTCGCCGGATGCAACCACATCCGGTGGTTCATGGCGGGCGCGACGGCCAGCGGCGCGGTGGTGGCGAGGCACAAAGTGCAAAGCAGATCGTCGGCGAAACCGTGCGCGAGTTTCGCAAGCACGTCGGCGGAGGCTGGCGCGATCAGGATGGCATCGGCCCAACGCGCGAGTTCCAGGTGGCCCATGCCCATCTCGGCTTCGGCATCCCACAACCCGCGACGCACCGGCTGGCCGGAAAGCGCCTGAAACGTCAACGCGGTGACGAATCGTTCCGCATTTTCCGTGAGCACCACGCGCACTTCCGCGCCGGTGTCGCGCAGGCGCCTCACCACTTCGCACGCCTTGTATGCGGCAATACCGCCCGACACCCCGAGCAAAACATGCCGATATTCGCCGGCGCGATGTTCCCTGACACCCATGTCGGAATCCGCTGACGGACAAACCGGGATTAGCTTACCGGATTCGCGTGCGCGCGCCGCTCGGCGAAAACGTCGTCGCCACGGATGATCGTCGCGTCCACCATGGAACCCGCACGATGAGCATCCGCGATTGGCCCGAAGACGAACGTCCCCGCGAAAAACTGCTGGCGCGCGGCGCCCACGCGCTCACGGCCGCGGAACTGGTGGCGATATTGCTGGGCAGCGGCGTGCGCGGACGCAGCGCGCTGGACATGGGACGCGACCTTTTGACCAGCGCTGGCAGCTTGAACGCGCTGTTGTCCAAAGTTGTCGACGACGTGCCGGGACTCGGGCCAGCCAAACGTGCGCGACTGGTCGCGGGACTGGAACTGGCGCGTCGGTGCCTGGGTGAGGAACTCTCCGCGCGCACCGCGTTGACCAGCCCGCGCGACAGCGCCGCGTTCCTGAAGGCGCAATTGGCGCACAAACCCTACGAAGTGTTCGCCTGCCTGTTCCTCGACAACCGCCATCGGGTGCTGGCTTTCGAGGAGCTGTTTCGCGGCACGCTGGATGGCGCGTCGGTGCATCCGCGCGAGGTGGTGCGCGCCTCGCTGAAGCACAACGCCGCGGCGGTGATCCTGGCCCACAACCATCCGAGCGGCATCGCCGAACCTTCCGCTGCCGATCGCAACATCACACGGCAATTGCGCGACGCGCTGCAACTCGTCGGCGTCCGCGTGCTCGATCACCTGGTGGTCGGCGCGGGCGAGCCGACGTCGATGGCTGCGCGTGGGCTGATCTGAAGATCGGGATCGATTCGAAGACCGCGACAGTTCTGCCGCGTGCCGGTGCGGGCCAGAACAGCCTTGCAAGCCCCGTTTTGCCCGGAACCGGCTTCGCACAAGGCGCCTGACGCGTCTTCGCCCTCGGTCAGTTATGCACAATGCAGAATCACAAGCGTTTGGCGCTTCATTTTCGTGCGGTTTCGGCAAATACCTTGTATACAAATGAATCTACTAATGTTTTTTGTCTGACTCGTCCCCAAACGCGCGAGAAGAGTCCTTTCGAAAACCTCGGTTTGCGCCGGTATCCACTGGGTTATCCACAGGCTGCGGGTTGGGTTGCAGCAGGTCGCTGCGCTAGGATGAATGACTGCCCCTCGAGCCGCCCTCCCGTGAAAAACGCCCTCCGCGATCTGTTGCTGCACGCGCTGGACAGCCTGCGCCGCGACGGCGCGCTGGATGTTCCGGCTCCCGATTTCGTGATCGAACGCACGCGCTCGCGCGAGTACGGTGACTTCGCCTGCAACGCAGCATTGCTGCTGGCCAAATCGCCTGGACGCAAGCCCCGCGAGGTGGCGGAAATGATCGTGGCTGCGCTGCCTGACAGTTCGCTGCTCGAACGGGTCGAAATCGCGGGACCGGGGTTCATCAACTTTTTCCTGACCGGCGCCGCGTGGCACGATGAAATCCGGCGCGTGCTGCACGAAGGCGCGCAATACGGGCACAGCCAATCCGGCGCCCACCGGGCGGTGGGCGTTGAATTCGTGTCGGCGAACCCGACCGGGCCACTGCACGTCGGCCATGCACGGGCCGCCGCGACCGGCGACACCTTGGCGCGGCTGTTCTCCGCCACCGGCTGGAAGGTGTATCGCGAGTTTTACTACAACGACGCCGGCGCGCAGATCCAGAATCTGGCGCTGTCGGTGCAGGCGCGCATCAAGGGCATTGAACCGGATGACCCGCGCTGGCCCGCGGACGGCTATCGCGGCGATTACATACGCGACGTGGCGAACGATTACAGCCGCGGTGCGACGATCACCGGCGGCGGCTATGTCGGCGACAAGGTTCGCGAGTACCTGCGCGAATTCGACAAGCAGGATCTCGATGCGGCAGCGCCCGAAACGACGGGCTACAAGATCACCGCGAAGCAGGACCCGGACGACCTCGATGCGATCCGCGAATTCGCGGTGGCGTGGCTGCGCCGCGAGCAAGACGAGGACTTGCGCGCCTTCGGCGTGGAGTTCGACGTGTATTTCCTGGAATCGTCGCTCTACACCGAAGGCGAAGTGCAGCGTGTGGTGGACCGCATCGCGCAACAAGGCCATTCCTACGAAGCCGATGGCGCACTGTGGCTGCGCGCGACCGGCTTCGGCGACGACAAGGACCGCGTGATGCGGAAATCCGACGGCACCTACACCTACTTCGTGCCGGACGTCGCCTACCACCTTTCCAAATGGGAGCGCGGCTACAAGCGTGCGGTCACCGAGCTCGGCGCCGACCACCACGGCTCGCTGGCGCGCGTGCGCGCCGGCCTGCAGGCACTGGACATCGGCATTCCGAAGGACTGGCCCGAATACGTGCTGCACCAGATGGTGACGGTGATGAAGGGCGGCGAGGAAGTGAAGATTTCCAAGCGCGCCGGCAGTTACGTCACCCTGCGCGACCTGATCGAGATGGCCGGCCTGGACGCCACGCGCTATTTCCTGATTGCGCGCAAGAGCGATTCGCAACTGGTGTTCGACATCGACCTGGCGCGCGCCCAGACCAACGACAATCCGGTCTACTACATCCAGTATGCGCACGCCCGCGTGTGCAGCGTGCATCGCCAGATGCACGACCGCTCGATCATTTTCGAGCAACGCAAGGCGCTGACGCATCTGCATCGGCTGCAGGGCGAGCACGCCCGTTGCGTGATGGTGGAAGTTTCGCGCTTCCCGGAAATCGTCGAAGTCGCGGCGGCCAGCCGTGAACCGCATCTGCTGGCACAATACCTGCGTGAACTGGCCGGCGCCTTCCATGTCTGGTACAACGCCGAGCAGTTCCTGGTGGACGACGACGACCTGCGCAACGCGCGCGTGGCGCTGGCGTATGCCACCCGGCAGGTGCTCGCCAACGGACTCGGCATGCTGGGTGTGTCGGCTCCCGAATCGATGTGACGATTTCCATTTTTCGATGAACGACTGATGCGGCCTCCACTCGGCCGCACGCATACGCATACAAGGCATACGAGGTCTGGCAGTGGCAACACGCAATGGCAAACAAGCGGTACGCAACGGCGGTTCGGGGTTCCCGGGCTGGGCCCTTTTCCTGGCGGGCGTGGTGGTGGGACTGATCCTGTTCGCGTTCGCGAGCCGGCACCTGCCCAGCCTGCGCCGCACCGATCAACCCCAGGCCAACCCGGACGCGGTCGCGCAACAAGGCAGCTCGCCCGGCATCGCCGGCAGCAGCGCGGCCTCCAGCGCTTCGCAGTTCGACTTCTACAAGGTGCTGCCGGAAAAGGAAGTGGTGATTCCCAACGCGGAACTTTCCGCGATGGCCAAGGCCGAGCAGCAGCAGGCCGCCGCCGCCAACAACGCCAGCGCATCCGCGCCCGCCGCCACGAACGCGACGGGCGCTGCGTCTTCGGAAGGCGGTTACGTGTTGCAGGTGGGCGCGTTTCCGAAAGCCAGCGACGCTGACGCGATGAAAGCCAAGCTCGCGCTGCAGGGCTTCACCGCGCACGTGCAGGCGGTCACCCTTGATGGCCAGGTCTGGAACCGCGTGCGGATCGGGCCGTTTGCTTCCGCCACGCAACTTCAGGACGTGCAGAAGCAGCTTTCCTCGGCGGGCATCCACGGGATTCCGCTGAAGGAAAAATAGTTTCGGAGTCGGGACTCGGGAGTCGAGACCGGGGGCTCGTGGAAAGCGTAACGATCATCTCGTCGTCACTCCGGGGCCGCGCGCAGCGCGGAACCCGGACTGCGAAGGCAGGAGGCCGAAGCGAACATCGGCGTAGCCGATGGCCCGTAGGGCGAGCCGCAGGACGCGGCGAGCAATCGGTTTTGGAGTGCCCCAGTTCCCATGTCCGGCAAAACAGTTCTCGTCACCGGCGCATCCGCGGGCTTCGGCGCCGCCATCGCGGCGAAGTTCGCCGCGAACGGTTGGCGCGTGATCGCTTGCGCGCGCCGCGCCGAACGCCTCGCGAAACTGGTCGAGCGGTTCGGCGCCGACCGCGTGCACGTCGCCGCATTCGACATCCGCGATGAAGCCGCAATGCGTGCCGCGCTCGATGGGCTGCCGAAGGAATTTCGCGATGTCGACCTGCTGGTCAACAACGCCGGTCTCGCGCTCGGCACCGCCAAGGCGCAGGATTGCGATCTCGCGCAATGGCGGCAGATGATCGACACCAACATCACCGCGCTGGTCACGCTGACGCGACTGCTGTTGCCGAAGCTGATCGAGCGGCGCGGCGCGATCGCCAACATCAGTTCGATTTCCGGCACCTACCCGTACACCGGCGGCAACGTGTACGGCGGCACCAAGGCGTTCGTGACGCATTTTTCCACGAATCTGCGCACCGACCTGCACGGCACCGGCGTGCGCGTGACCAACATCGAACCCGGTATGGCCGAAACCGAGTTCACGCTGGTGCGCACCGGCGGCAACCAGCCCGCATCCGACAAGCTCTACGCAGGCGCGCATCCGATCACCGGCGACGACATCGCCGACACCATCTGGTGGATCGCCAACCTGCCGCCGCACCTCGACGTCACCCGCCTCGAACTGATGCCGGTCAGCCAGTCGGTGGCCGGGCTGCAGATCGCGCGCGATGCGTAAGGCTCAGGTTTCCTGCAGGTACGTGTAGCCGATCAGGCCCGCTTCCAGCGCGGCTTCGAGGCGCTTGCCCGCGTCGCCTTGCAAGTCGGCGGCTGCGAGCTTTTCGCGATAGGCCGCGCGCAAATCGTCGGGCTTGTAGCCGACGTAATCGAGCAGCATGTCGGCGGAATCACCATGACGCGCACCGTCCAGCGTGAATGCGTTGCCCTCGATGCGCACGTTCACCGCGTCGGTATCGCCGAACAGGTTGTGGATGTCGCCCAGGGTTTCCTGATACGCGCCGACCAGGAAGATGCCGAGCCGGTACGGCTCGCCTGGCCGCAATTCGTGCAGTGGCAGGCTGACATCGAGGTCGCCCGATTCCACGTACACGTCGACGCGGCCGTCGGAATCGCAGGTGAGGTCGGCCAGCGTGCCGCGGCGTGTCGGCTTTTCGTCGAGGCGCGTCAACGGCATGATCGGAAAGATCTGGTCGATTGCCCACACGTCCGGGACCGATTCGAACACCGAAAAATTGCAGAAATACTTGTCGACCAGCTTCACATCGAGCGTGTCGATGATTTCGCGATGCGAGCGTTCGTCGGGTTTCAGGCGTGCGCGCACGCCGAGCGCGATGGCGTGGAACAGTGCGTCGAGCTTCGCGCGCTGCGCAAGATCGAGTGCGCCCTGCGCGTACAGCAAGTGGCCCTCGTTCAAATATTGCTGGGCGTCCTGCCAGACTTCGCGCACCGGCCGCCTGTCCAGCGCCGCCAGGGTGTCGCGCAGCGATCGCAGCACCGCTGCCTCGCCCGGCGCTGCCTCGGGCACCGCGCCATCCGGCGCCGCTTCCACTTCGCTGACGTTGACCACCAGCACCGCGTGGTGCGCGGTCATCGCGCGACCCGATTCGGTGAGCACGCGCGGCGGCGGCAGATTCCATTCGGCGCACGCGGCTGCCAGCGGCGCGACCACGGCATCGGCGTACTGCCCGATGTCGTAGTTGATCGAACATTCGCCGCGTGAACGCGTGCCCTCGTAATCGACCCCGAGGCCGCCGCCGACATCGACGTGATCGAGCGGCAGTCCGGCCGCACGAAGTTCCGCGAAATGCCGCACCGCCTCGCGCATGCCGGCCGCGATGTCGCGCAGGTTGGAAATCTGCGAGCCCATGTGGAAGTGCAGCAGGCGCATCGTGTGCGTCAGGTTCGCTTCGCGCAGGCGCTCGACCAGCGCCAGCAGTTGCGCGGGCGTGAGCCCGAACTTGCTCTTGTCGCCACCGGTGTTCTGCCACTTGCCGGCGCCGAGCGAGGCCAGCCGCACGCGTACGCCGAGCTTCGGTTCGACATCCAGCGACTTCGCTTCGGCGATCACGTGTTCGAGTTCGGAAGGTTTCTCGATCACGATCACCACGTCGATCCCGAGTTTGCGGCCGATCAGTGCAATGCGGATGTATTCGGCATCCTTGTAACCGTTGCACACCACCAGCGAACCCGGCTGCGCCAGCCCCAGCACCGCCAGCAATTCGGGTTTGGAACCGGCCTCCAGTCCGAAGCCGGTGCCGGCAGCGCGAGGCGACAGCGGACCTTGTGCCAGCGTGCCCGCCACCGCGCGTTGCTGGTTGACCTTGATGGGATAAAGCGCGGTGTAGCCGCCCGGATAGTCGTGTGCGCGCATCGCGCTGGCGAAGGCGGCGCGCAATTTTGCGCGGCGGTCGAGCAGGATGTCAGGAAAGCGCAGCAGCAGGGGCAGGCGCAGACCCATGGCCCGTGCCCGCGTGATCGCCTCGTCCAGCGCGATCGCCGGACCTTCTCCGCCTCGCGGACGCATGACGGCGCGACCCTGCGCGTCGATGTCGACGTAGCCGTCGCTCCAGTGCGCGACCGAATACGCAAAACGGGCGGTATCGATGTTCCAGGCGTTCGTCATCGTGGTTCTCCGGATAACGAGGGGTGGAACGTCGCAGCGGCGGGCCTTGACGCAACGTGTTCGCCGACCGGAAGCCACTGACGCCGCGGGATCGACGCATCATTGTAACGCGCGGGCCCGGCCCGGCCGTTACAATCAGGCGTTCTCCAACAGGATTTTCGGCATGTCCGACTGGTTTACCGAAAAGCACGAAGCCTCCGGTTCGTCCATCGGTTATCGCGTGGCCGAAAAGCTGGCCGACGAGCAGACGCCGTTCCAGCACATCGAGATCTACCGCACCACCGACTGGGGCAACCTGATGGTGATCGACGGCTGCACCATGCTGACCAGCCGCGACAATTTCCTGTACCACGAAATGATGACGCATCCGGCGCTGTACACGCACGCCGCGCCGCGCAACGTGGTGATCATCGGCGGCGGCGACTGCGGCACGCTGCGCGAGGTGCTGCGGCATCCCGAAGTCGAAAGCGTCGCCCAGATCGACATCGACGAACGAGTCACCCGTCTCGCGGAAAAATATTTCCCGGAACTGTGCGAATCCAACGGCGACCCGCGCGCGAAGCTGCTGTTCGACGACGGCATCAAGTACATGGCCGATGCCGCGCCCGATTCGCTGGACCTGGTGATCGTCGATTCCACCGATCCGGTCGGCCCGGCCGAGGGCCTGTTCAACGCGAAGTTCTACGCAAGCTGCTTCCGCGCGTTGCGCGAAGGCGGCATCCTGGTGCAGCAATCGGAATCGCCATTGGTGCTGCTTGACCTGATCCGCTCGATGCAAAGCGCGATGCGCGAGGTCGGATTTTCCACGACGCGTACCCTGCCCTTTCCGCAACCGTGCTACCCGACCGGCTGGTGGAGCTGCACCTTGGCGCGCAAGGACGGCGATCTCGTCGCATTCCGCGAGCACGATGCGAAAGCCAAGCCGTTCGCGACGCGCTATTACAACGCCGATATCCATCGCGTCGCGCTGGCGCAGCCGGAGTTCATGCGCGAGGCCCTTCCAACATAGTCGCGCGATGGAAATCATGGCCTCGACTGCCCTTGGGCCAACGCACGGCCGACCCGCCACGCCGGCCAGCCAGCATTCACCCGTCCGCCCCTAGTTTTCACCGGATTGCCTTGTCGGTACCCGCCATGCGCCACGCCATGCCCGTCACTGCCCTTGCGGCGCTGCTGATCGCCAGCGCCGCACTCGCGAAACCACCGGCGCCGCAGCCGAAATCGCCGACGCCCCCGGCGTCCGCATCCAGTGCCGTCGCACCCGATGCAGCCAGGATTTCGCCCGCCGACCGCAAGCGCATGCAGGCGATCCAGCAGTACCAGCACGATCTGGTCAGCGTGGTCGCGTTGCGGGCCGATCCGGATTACCTGCTGGGCGCAGCGATCCTGGCCAAGCCATTCCAGAACCCGACCCAGGGGCTCGATTTCGACGCGCTCAGCCAGCGCGCCGCGGCGGCGCCGAACGCCGGGGCGCCTGTCGAATGGGCGCGGCTCGATGCCTGCAAATCGGAAAAGGATTGCCCGAACGCGCAAGCCTTTGCCTGGCTGAAGCAGCACGCCGCCGACAACGCCGCGGTCTGGATAGTGGCGATGGACGTGGCCGCGCGTGACAAGAGCGACAAGGCCGAACGCGCCGCGCTGAAACAGGCCGCCGCCGCGAAAACCTACGACGACTATTACGGCAAGGCGCTGGCTGGCGTCGCCAAGGCCGTCGCGGTGCTGCCGCCGCTGCCCGACACCACGCAGGGCGCGCACGACGGGCAACCGGACAACGCCGATGGCGTGCGCATGCTGGTGGCCGTGATGAACATCCAGAACCACATTCGCCCGGCCTTCGGACCGCTGGAACAACTGTGCGGCGACGACGCGGCGAAAGACGACGACCTCAAAAGCGATTGCCTGAAACTCGCGCACACCCTGCAGTGGGGTTCCAGCCCGATCGCACGCGCGGTGGGCCTGCACATCCAGGGCACGTTGAATCCGGACGAAAAGTCCCGCAGCGACCAGGCCAGCCAGAACCTCGCCTGGCAGGTGCACCAATATTCGGCCCTGCTGCAACGTGGGCTCACCGATACCGCGCAGGCATCGCAGTGGTTGACCACCGCGCGCAACGGCGGCACGGAGCTCAGCCTGATGCTGGCCACCCTGCGCGCCAACCAGGTTCCGCTGGACGCGCCCGCGCCCACCGGCGCGGCTTCCACCGGTCGATGAGAACGCGCGGCCATGCGTGAATTGTTGTTGCTGCGGCACGCCGAGGCCATGTCGCTGGGACCCGACGGACGCGACACCGAACGCCCGTTGAGCGTGCACGGCGAGGCGCAGGCGCGCGCGGCTGGCATGTGGCTGGCCGAACACGGTGCGGCACCCGATGCCGTGCTGTGTTCGCCCGCGCGCCGCGCCCAGATGACCGCCGACGCGGTCGACAAGGCGTTGCGGATGCCGCAACCGCAATTCGTGCACGCGATCTATCGCGCCACGCCCGGCGAATTGCTGGCGCTGGTGGAAAACCATGCGCCGGACGCGCAGCAGATGCTGCTGATCGGGCACAATCCGGGCATGGAAGAACTGCTGGCGCTCCTGACCGAAGGCCGATCCGCCGGTGCGCGCGGCATGTCGCCGGCAACCGTCGCATGGATCGAGTTGACCGACGGCGCGCTCGAACCCGGGCACGGCCGTTTGCGGGCGCTATGGTCGCCCTGACCTCGGCGCTGATCCTCGCCCTGCTCGCAGGGACGAGCGTCGTACCGGCAGCACCGCCGCCAGACTCCAGCGCGCACACCTGGTCGATCGATGCCGCAAAATCGCAAGCGCAGTTCAGTGTGCGCAAATTTTTGTTCGCACACGTGCGCGGCACCTTTCCCGGCCTTTCCGGAACGCTGCGTCGGATCGACACCCACATCGGCGCGGACTTGGCGCAGGTCGATGCCACCCTCGAGGTCGCCGGTCTCGAAATGACCGATGCCGACGATCGCGCGCATGCGCTCGGCGCGAACTTTTTCGACGCCGCGCAATTTCCGGTCATCCGTTTTGATTCGGATCCGTTTCCGCTGGATGAACTGACGAGCGGCGGCACGTTGCGAGGCTTGCTGACCCTGCATGGGGAGCGCCACCCGGTGATCCTGGCTTTGCTGCCTTCCGATTGCCCGCGCCAGCCGCTGGCGTGCACGATCCGCGTGCGCGGCACGATTGCACGCTCGAGTTTCGGGATGGGTGCGTGGCGCGGCGTGCTTTCGAACAAGGTCGAACTGGATTTGCGGATCAGCCTCGCTGAATTTGCGGCGCCGCATTGACAGCCCCCGTATGATCCGGGCGATGCTGAAAACCTCGCGCGCAAAATCCGGTGGCTGCCTGTGCGCCTTGGCGCTGCTGCTGCTCGCGGGCTGCGCGCCGCTTTCCACCAAGCGTATCCAGCGCGCCGATCACATCGTTGCGTTGTCGGCGGACGCCCGCGTCGACTGCCAGCGCGCCGATCACTGCGCCGAGCCCTCGCCGTTCCTGGCGCAAGCCGACCGCGCGATCGCGGGCGCCACCCGCGCGCACCCGCGCAACACCGTCACGCTGCTCAACATCGGCCAGAACGCGCTGGTGGCGCGCCTCAACCTGATCCGGGGCGCGCGGAGATCCATCGACATCCAGACCTACATCTGGGCCAAGGACGACGCCGGCATGCTGGTGCTGGACGAACTGGTGAAAGCCGCGCGGCGCGGCGTGCAGGTGCGCATCCTCGCCGACCAACTGGGATCACTGAACGATCCGAAGCTGCTGTCGCGGCTGGCGCGCGCCAGCGTGAACCTGCACATCAAGTTGTACAACCCGACCTTCGACAGCGCCCGCAGCAACTACGTCGAGTACGCGGCGAGCGTGTTGTGCTGCTTCCACAAGTTCAACCAGCGGATGCACAACAAGCTGCTGCTGGTCGACGACAAGGTCGGCATCGTGGGCGGCCGCAATTACGCCGACAATTACTACGACTGGGATCCGCAGATGGATTTCCTGGATCGTGACGTGCTGGTGGCGGGCACCGCCGGACGCCAGATGGAAAGGAGCTTCGATCTTTTCTGGCAGAACAACCGCGCGGTGCCGTTGACGCACCTGAGGGACGTCAACGCCGACATCCTGAAGCATCCGTTCGACGTCGAACCCTGGCAGGAACCGGCCTTCGCCGATCCGCAGCGGGTGGCGACGACCCGCGGGGATGCGGAAGATCCCGAATGGCTGGCGAGCAACCTGCTCGACCACAGCCTCGATGTCGGGTTGGTCGATTACTTCTACGACCTGCCGTCGAAGGCCGAAGCGGTGCACGGTCCGGATTCGCGCGAACTGACGCGCGACCTCATGAAGATGCTGTCGGAAGCGCACGACCAGGTCGTGCTGCAGACGCCCTACCTTGTGTTGACCAGTCGCGCGGGCAAGATCTTCAAGGCGCTGCAGAAGAAACAGCCGCCGGTGAAGGTGCTGGTGTCGACCAATTCGCTGGCATCCACCGATGCGATCGGGGTGTATGCGCTGTCCTACAAGCACCACAAGAAATTCCTGGTGGATTATGGGTTCCACATCCACGAGTTGATGCCGCATCCCGCCGACGCCGCCGAGATGCTGGGCGACTATTACCGCCTGTCCGGTTTCGGGTCGGAGAAATCCTCGGCGCATCGCGGCGGCCGCGCGCCGATCGAACCCGGCAGTCCGGGTCCACGCATCAGCCTGCACGCGAAATCGCTGGTGGTGGACGGCCATATCGCGATGGTGGGCTCCCACAACTTCGATCCGCGTTCGGCCGACTACAACACCGAGGGCGGCATCATCATCGACGACCCCGCGTTTGCCGATCAGGTGCGTGCGACGATCCTGCGCGACGCTTCGCCGCAGAACGCGTGGCTGGTTGCGCCCCGCCACCCGATTCCGATCATCGGTGATGTCAGCCAGGCGATCGGCGACGTCTCGCGCAAGCTGCCCATCTTCGACTTGTGGCCGTGGGCGTACGCCACCGACTACCAGTTGAAACCCGGCTGCCAAGCGGTGCCCGCCACCGATCCCGCTTTCCTGAATTGCTGGGAGCCGGTGGGCGACTTTCCACAAGTCAACCTGTCGCTCACGGCCATCATCACGCGCTTCATCACCGCGTTCGGCGCGGGCATCCAGGGCATACTCTAGGGTTGCGTTCGTCCGTGAACGCCGCTTCACAAGTGCCCCGGTATCGTTCGAATCCGGTACTCCGCTGGACACCAGAACGGCCATCCATGGCCTGACTTTTCACGAAAGCCACAGTCCGCGCCGGTGATTGACGGGCCAAAGCCCGGTCGGTAGGCTGGCGCATTCTGCCGCCCCCGTTCGAGGATTCAGCCATGCCGATGGACATCAACATCCAGTTGAGCGACGACGACCTGCAGTTCTTCGTCAAGGGCATGCGCGACGTCGAAGCCGGTATCCGGGGCGCGGATTCCGACAAGATCATCACCGCCGCGCAGGCATTGCTCGACGAAACCCGCGCCGCGCAGCACGCGCCGCCGTTCATCTCCGAGCGTCTGGACAGTGTCGAGTCCATGATTTCGATGGCCGGCGACGTCGGCTTCAACCTGCCCGACGAAGATCGTCATCGCGTGCTGGCGGCCCTGGCTTATCTGGCCGATCCCGAGGATTCGATCCCCGATCGGGTGCCGGTGCTCGGCTTCCTGGACGACGCAATCATGATCGAGCTGTGCCGTCGCGACCTGCAATTCGAAATCGAGGCCTACGACGATTTCTGCGCATGGCGCGACGACGAGGCGCGCGCGCGTGGCGAGGACCCGGCCAAGCTGATGGTGCAACGTGCCGACTGGGCCGATGCCCGCGCAGCCGAAGCCATCGCCCGCATGCATCGCCGCCGCCGCGACTCCTACGCCAGTGGTGCCTGGAAACCGACACTGTTCAAGATCGGGTAACAGCCAGACAACAGCCGTAGCGCTGTCGCGCCGGTAGATTGGGCTGAATCCGCGCTGGTTGCGGATGAAGCCCAACGTGGCTCCGGGTCGTTGGGCTTCAGCGGATGAATCCCGCCTCACCCCAACCTACACAACAACCTATCGCTCCAGGATTGCCACCACGCCCATCCCACCCGCGGTGCAGATGGAAATCAAGCCGCGGCCGGAACCCTTCCGGGCCAGCAGTTTTGCAAGCGTCGCCACGATCCGCGCACCGGTCGCGGCAAACGGGTGGCCAGTGGCGAGACTCGACCCGTTGACGTTGATCTTCGCCGGATCGATCGATCCCAGCGGCGCGTCCAGGCCGAGCCGGTCCCGACAATAGTCCGGCGATTCCCACGCGCGCAACTGGCACAACACCTGCGCGGCGAAGGCTTCGTGGATTTCGTAGAAATCGAAATCCTGCAAGGTCAAGCCCGCGCGTTGCAGCATGCGCGGCACCGCGATGGTCGGCGCCATCAGCAAGCCCTCGCCGTGCACGTAATCGACGCCCGCGACTTCCGCGAACGTGAGGTACGCCAGCACCGGCAGGCCGCGCGCCGCGGCCCAGTCCTCGCTGGCCAGCAGCACCGCCGCCGCGCCATCCGACAACGCAGATGAATTACCGGCGGTGAGCGTGCCTTGGCCCGAGGTGCGATCGAATGCCGGCTTCAGTGCGGCCAATTTTTCCAGCGTGGTGTCGGCGCGCAACAGGTTGTCGCGCGCGACGCCGCGAAATGGAACCACCAGATCATCGAAGAAACCGGTGTCGTAGGCGGCCGCGAGCTTGCGGTGGCTTTCCAGCGCCCACCGATCCTGCTCGGCGCGACCGATCTTCCATTCGCGCGCCATCTTCTCGCAGTGCTGGCCCATCGAAAGCCCGGTGCGTGGCTCGACCACGCCCGGCACCTGCGGTTTCAATTCGCGCAAACGGAAGCCGTGGGTCACGGCGCGCAGTTTCTGCCCGAATGTTTTCGCACGATTCAAATCCAGCAGGCGTTGCTGCAGGCGATTGGAATAGGTCAGCGGCACCTGGCTGGTGGTATCCGAACCGCCGCCGATGCCGGCTTCGATCTGGCCGGTCGCGATCTTCTGTGCGATCAGGATCGCGTTGTCCAGTGATGTGCCGCAGGCACGCGCGGTGGTGAAGCCGGGCGTGGTCATCGCGAGCCCGGAGGATTGCAGCGCTTCGCGCGCGAGGTTCCAGTCGGCCGGATGCTTCATCACCGCGCCGAACGCGACTTCGCCCAGCTCCAGGCCCTGCAGGCCGAACTTCTCGACCAGCGCGCCCAGTACCTCCACCGACATTCCGAAGTTGCCGAGATCGGCATACGCGGTGTCGCGCTTGCAGAACGGGATACGCACGCCGCCCAGCACGGCGACCCGACGGGTTTGGGGGATCATGTTCGACTCCTGGTTGTGCCGTCGTTGCGGCGCAGGCCGAATCCATTGTGCTTTTGATTGTGCACCAAATCAAAATGGATTGATTCGCGCCATCCGTGGCGCTCGCACCGTGCGCCGCCTTCGGCGTTCGCGTTTGCGAGCCCGCAAACGCAGTCGGATTCCGCCGCCGATGAAGCCGGCGATGGCCCCGGAATGACGGCGTGGCATGAAATCATGGGAACGCGACGAATCCGCGCCGCAGCATCTTGTACGCCTCTTCCTCCATGCCGAGCGAGGCGTAGGTTTGCTGCGCGCGTTCATTGTCGCGCTCGACATACAGGCGCAAGCCGACCGCGCCGGCCGCGCGTGCGCGGCGCTCGACGTCCGCATACAGGGCGCGAAACACGCCGCCGCGGCGCGCGGCGGGCGTCACGTACACGCTCTGGAACCACCACCAGTCGCCGTTGCGCCAGTCGCTCCATTCATAGGTAATCAGCAAGCAACCGGCCGGCTCGCCGTCGTGCTCGGCGACCAGGTAGAAACCGCGTCGCGGATCGTCGAATAGCGCGCGCGTTCCGCGCGTCAAGACATCGCGATCGAGCGTCTTGTGCTCGGTTTCCAGGGCCATCGCGGCATTGCATTGCACGAGAAACCGGATGTCTCCTGGTTCGGCCGAGCGAATGATAGTCGTCATTTTGCACCTGCGGGACTGGCGGCAGCACCCCTTCCCGTCATTCCCGCGAAAGCGGAAATCCAGTGTCTTCGGGTGCGGCGGAAAGTCACTGGATCCCGGGTCACGCGTTTTGCGCGGCTCCCGGATGACGAATTCTTTTTCGATTCTCTCTGCCTGATCTATTCCCGGCTCTTCCGTGAACTGCCCAATTTGCGCGTCAGCGTATTGCGGCCGAGTCCCAACGCCCGGGCGGCGTGTTGGCGGTGACCGTCGTGCACGGCGAGTGCGGCGTCCAGCAACACGCGATCGAGACGTTCACGCGCCCGCGCATGGAGGTTTTCCGCGTCGGCGGCGAGTTCGGCATCGACCCACGCGCGCAGCGCAGATTCCCAAGGCAGGCACGCACCCGGCGACCACGAACGCACGGACGAGCCAGCCTCATCGAGGTCATCGCGGCGAATCGTCGCGCCGGGCGCGATCACCGCGAGGCGCCGACACAGGTTTTCCAGTTGCCGCACGTTGCCGGGAAATTCCATCTTCGCCAAGGCCTGCAACGCCGCCTGCGCGAATTGCTTCTCGGGCAGCTTGAGATCCTGCACCGCAGCAGCCAGAAACTGTCTCGCCAGCAACGGGATGTCGGCACGACGATCGCGCAACGCAGGCAGGTGGATGCGCAGCACGTCGAGGCGATGCATCAGATCGGCGCGGAATTCGCCGCGGGCGACTTTCGCGTCCAGATCCTGATGCGTCGCCGCCAGCACGCGCACGTCACTGCGGATCAGTTCGCGCCCGCCCACGCGGTAAAACTCGCCACCGGCCAGCACGCGCAGCAATCGCGTCTGCAGCGCCAACGGCATGTCGCCGATTTCATCGAGGAACAGCGTGCCGCCTTCGGCTTGTTCGAAACGCCCGGCCATCCGCCGCTGCGCGCCGGTGAAAGCGCCGGCTTCGTGACCGAACAATTCCGACTCCAGCAGTTCCGCGGGAATCGCGGCGGTGTTGAGTGCGACGAACGGCCGCGCGCGGCGCACGCTTTCCTGGTGCAACGCGCGCGCGACAAGTTCCTTGCCGGTGCCGGTTTCGCCGGTGACCAGCACGTTCAAGTCGCTGGCCGCGACCCGCCCGATCAGGCGGAACACTGCGCGCATCGGCGCGCTTTCGCCCAGCAATGCATGGCGCGGCGGCGGTGCATGGGCCGCCACGTTCGTTTGTTCCGATTCGTGCAGGGCGCGTTGCACCGACGCCACGGCCTGCGCAAGATCGAAAGGTTTGGGCAGATAATCGATCGCGCCTTCACGGTACGCGGCGGCGGTGGTAGCGACATCGGTGAAGGCGCTCATCACGATCACCGGCAACGCCGGATGCGCGGTCTTGATGTCGCGCAGCAAGACGAGGCCGTTCGCGCCAGGCAGGCGCACGTCGCACACCACCAGTTGCGGGACGGCGCGCCGCAATGCGGTTTGCGCGACTTCGGCGGCGGCGAATTCGGCGACCTCGTGCCCGGCGTCACGCAGCGCGGTGGCCAGCACGAAGCGCACCGCACGATCGTCGTCGACGATGAAGACCTGGCTCATCCGGGCTCTCCCGCGCGTGGGCGGCGCGGCAGCAACAGCACGAAGCGACTCCCGTCCTCGCGCGGTTGAAAGGTCAGGTCGCCGCCGTGTTCGCGCGCGATTTCGCGGGCCAGCGCGAGACCGAGGCCGGTGCCATCGGCACGCCCGGACACCATCGGCTCGAACAGCGTCGCGGCGATCGCATCGGGCACGCCGTCGCCATCGTCCTCGACCTCGATGCGCAGTGCCGGCACGCGCTGGCCGCGCGCGTCGCGCCACCCGGCTTCGGCGCGGCTGCGCAGGACGATGCGCGTCGCGTGGGCTTCCGCGGCGTTGCGCACCAGGTTCAGGACGGCCTGCAGCAACCGATCGGGATCACCGTGCCACGCGGGCAGGCTGGGATCGTAGTCACGCGCCACGGCGACATCGCCACGTTCCGCCTGCAGCAGCTCCGATGCGCGTTCGAGGATCGCGTGCACGTTGACCACGCGGGTCACCATCGTGTTGCGGGTGCCCAGCAGGCGTTCGGCCAGCGTCGCGAGCCGCGCCGACTCCGCGCGGATCAGTTGCGCAAGCCCGCGCTGCCGCGCATCGTCGGCGCGTTGTTCCAGCAACTGTGCTGCGCCCGAAATGGCCGCGAGCGGATTGCGGATTTCGTGCGCGAAACCGCGCAACGATTCGGATACGCGCGAGGCATCCGAGGTGGGTGCGACCGGATGCACTTCGACCCACACGCCGGCATTTCCGGGCGTGAACGTGAAATCCAGCCGCGCCTCGCGACCCGGCATCACACATACCGCGACATCGCGCAGGTGCAGCGTGGCGCCGTGCTGCAGCGCCCGCGCCGCACACTCGTGCAGACGATCGCCCTCGGGCCTGAGCACGGCGAGCGTGTGATCGAGAACGCGCGACAGCCCGAAGCCGGAGTGTTCGGCGAACGCGGGGTTGGCCTGTGCAACCTGGAGCGACGCATCCAGCCGCGCCACGCCGGTGGCCAGCTCGTCGATCGATCCTGCATCCGGCTTGGTGCGTTGCATTGCACCAATCTAGTGCATCACCCGCAACGGCGCAAAGCCTTCCAGCCACTTCAACAATTAAGCGTCCAAGCCAGCTTCATGTAGATCTCGGTATCCGCGTCTGTCCGCCGGGAAAGTGGGTGTAGGGATTCACCTCGCCCGAACGGACGCCCGAGTAGGCCTGCAGAGGATGCGCGAACGTTCCAATTGAAATGCAGCGCGGCGAGGGTACTGCGAGCGCGTGGCGCTGCCGGCCTGTGGGTGTGCCTCGCGCCTGCAAGTTGTCACTTGCCGACATCGAATGGTTCGCCGCCGATGTGGACTATGTGTAGGCACACCCCATCGAACGCGGCTACCTGATGCGCGGATGGCTCAACGCACTCGAATCCGACTTGTCGACCTCGTAATTCTTCCGCATACACCGCTCGACGCCGGTCAACGTGGATACGGTCACGTGAGTCGCCGCCAACAACGACAATCTGCTGCTGATCACGCGTTCTGGGTACCACGCTGCAGGTGACCAGGGGGTCTGCGCGCGCGCAGGCGGCTGGCCGCAGGGCGATCCGCGCAGTGAACCTGATGTTCACTAAGGTCTGAGGCCGAAGGCCGTTGTCGCAAAAGGGAAGATCGGGGGTTATTCTTTAGCTGTATTATTAGTTTCTTTAACAATGTTGTGCTGCAACTGAAATTTATCAAATATGGCCATATCAAACAAACTGACGCTGGCAATATCACAAATTGGAACCACTTTGCATGAAGGTAGGCTCATATCATCTTGGCTCATGTCGTTAAAAACACCAGTGTAATCATCAGTAAAATTTACGTTTAAATCATCTTTGTTGCGATAACCGCTTAACATGACAACAATATTTATATAAGCCATGTTCAACATCGATAGTGGAGGCGCATGTTCCAAAATTCCCACATACACTTTCCTATCTTTCATTGAAAGCAATAGAGGTATAGGTGACGCCTTTCCTGTATTTTCATCAAAATGACTCACAACTCGCCAAGCCGCTTGAGATGCCCTTTGTTGCCTGAACCGGGAAGGCATCAGAGACACAGCCAACCGCTTGCCTAACTCGACTGGAAGTGATCTGAAGATTGCTTCATCCGCTGGCGTTACGCCACTGAAACTCATATAAAGAAGAGATTCCAATTGGGTAAATGAGCCTCTTCCATATAGCCAGAACCCAACTTCGGAGATTTGCCACGCTTTGTTAATCCATTGAACAAGTATGCAACTTAAAATCAACGCGAGTACTGCGGTGCCGATTCCTTGATAATTAACAAACGCGTGAATAATTTTATGGAGCCATGCACCCCATGCGTAATTAGAAACAATTAGCGTTATACAACGCGCTATCAGGAGCAGTATGGCTCCAACGAATGCTGAAGCAAACAATAAATGCTCTTTTGACTGGCGCGAAGACCAGTACACGAAACAACTCGCATAAATGACAATCAGATATCCGCCTAACAGCGGCAGGACAAGCTGATTGAATGGCATTCGCCTTGCCTCTACTACGCCGTTTTCTTTTCCGGAGGAGGCTTCGGGACATCCATTGAGGATACGTTACTTGATTTACCAGCAGCCGTGCGAAGGTCTTGGATGAGGAGTCGACCGGAATCGGTGCGCAGGAAGCGCTTTACATCGACTGTCACACCAGAGCGTGTAAATTTGCCGTAGGTTGCCCCGCTTAGCTGCGAGGTGGTCAGCCGTTTCGTTGTCATGATTTCGCTCCCCCAATCAACCGGATGTTATTGCCACGAGAAGCACAACGTACCCTGCTGATGATTCGAAATGTAACATATCTCACACTATCTGTGACATGTCATTTTGGGAATTGTTCCGCATCTCTGACTCGCGCGACCCTTGATCGTTTCGCGTAACGTCAGCGCGCGACGCGGAACGTCAGGTTGTAGCGCCGCGCACCGGTCGAGGGATGCTCGCCTTGCTTGACCGGCAACACGCCGTGGTAGCGCATCCGCGACGGGCCGCCCCAGGCCACCACGTCGCCATGCGCGAGCGGCACGCGCCGCTGCGATTCGCTCCGCGCGAGCCCGCCGAACAGAAACGTGGCCGGCAGCCCCAGCGACACCGACACGATCGGAGCGCGGCGATCGCGTTCGTCCTGATCCTGGTGCAAGGTCAGGCGCGCGCCGACTTCGTAACGGTTGATCAGACACACGTCGGGCGCGTACTCATCAAAACCCGCCGCCCTTGCCGCCTCGCGCGCGAGCCGGAGAAACGCTTCGGGCATCGGCGGCCACCGTTTGCCCGTTGCCGGATCGATGGCCGCGTAACGATAGCCGCGCCGGTCGCTGAACCAGCCTACCGCGCCGCAATTCGTCATCGCCACCGACATGGTCTTGCCACCGGGCGTGACCAGATGCCGGAACGGCGAGCGCGCCGCAATGCTTTCGATTTCCCGCAGCAACGCGTCGGCGTGTTCGAGCGCCAAGCCGTGCAGCACCCAGGCGCCGGGCGCGAGTTGCTCGCGCGTTCCGGCGATCGGCGTGTCATCGAACAGGGCAAGGTTGGCACCACGCATGCCCGCAGCATAGGCGCGGCCGCGGGTCCATGCATCCGGGTCATCGCGTCGTCCACAGCGCGGGCGCGATGATCATGGCACTGGACCGCGCCGCCTGAAGCACGCTCACAGCAAGCGTTGCCAATATGCGACGTCGATCCAGCGTCCGAACTTGAATCCGTTCTCGCGAAAATGCGCGACCTTGGTGAAGCCAAGCTTTTCGTGCAAGGCGACGCTGGCCGGGTTGGGCAGCGCGGCGCCGCCGATCACGCAATGGGTATTGCGCGCACGCAGCTCATCGAGCAGATCGCGGTACAACGCAGCACCGAATCCGCGACCCGTGTGCGCGGGCGCGAGATAGATCGAACTCTCAACCGCAAACCGGTAGCCGGTGCGCGTCTTCCACGGGGAGGCATACGCGTAGCCGGCAAGGTCGCCGTCGCACTCGAACACCAGCCACGGCAACTTTTCGAGTACCGCGGTCATGCGCGACCGCATGTCGGCCGCCCGAACCGGCTGCTCCTCGAACGTCACGATCGTGTCGGTGACGTAATGGTTGTAGATCGCGCAGATGGGTTCGGCATCCGCGGCCGTTGCCATGCGGATCATGCCGGTTGCGCGGGCCATGCTTTCAAAGCTCATAGGCCGATTCGCCATGGCTGCTGATGTCGAGCCCCTGGCGCTCCGCATCGTGATGGACACGCAGGCCGAGCAGGCAGCGGGCGGCGAAGAACGCGGCGAGCGCGACGAGCCCCGACCACGACACGGTGACCGCCACGCTCAAGGCCTGTACCCCGAGTTGACGCAACACCGCATAGGCGGCCGTGCCGGTACCACCCAGTGCGGGAGCAGTGAACACACCGGTCAACAGTGCACCGGCGACGCCGCACACGCCGTGGATGCCGAATACGTCCAGCGAGTCGTCCGCCCGCAACCGTCGCTTCAACACATTCACGCCCCAGAATCCGGCCACGCCGCCCGCGCCACCGATGCACAAGGCGCCGCCGACGCCGACGCTGCCGCAGGCCGGCGTGATCGCCACCAGGCCCGCCACCAAACCCGACGCCGCGCCCAGCATCGACGCGCGTTTGCGGAACGTGGCTTCGACCGCACTCCACGCCAGCACGGCCGCCGCGGCCGCCACCAGGGTGTTGAGGAAGGCCAGCGCGGCGACGCCATTGGCCTCCAACGCGGAACCTGCGTTGAAGCCGAACCATCCGACCCACAGCAGCGCTGCGCCGGTGTACGTCAGCGGCAGGCTGTGCGGCGACAGGCGTTCGCGTCCGAATCCGATGCGCGGTCCCAGCATGTACGCGCCGACCAGACCGGCCACGCCGGCGTTGATGTGCACCACCGTGCCGCCCGCGAAGTCCAGCGCGCCCATGCGGAACAACCAGCCGGTCGGCGCCCACACCATGTGCGCCAGCGGCAGGTAGGCGAAGGTGAACCACAGCGCGGTGAACAGCAACACCGCCGAGAACCGTGCGCGTTCGGCGATGGCGCCCACCACCAGCGCGCAACTGATCGCCGCAAACGCGCCCTGGAACGCGACGTAGACGTACTCGGGAATCGCCACACCCGGACTGGACGTCGCCGTCAACGATCCGGCATCGATGCCATGCAACATCAGCTTGCCAAGGCCGCCGATCAACGCGTCGCCGCCATCGAACGCTACGCTGTATCCGTACGCCACCCACAGCACGATCGCGAGCGAGGCGACCACAAGAACCTGCATCAATACCGACAGGATGTTCTTGGCGCGCACCAGCCCGCCGTAGAACAGCGCCAGCCCCGGCGCGATCATCAGCACCACCAGCAACGTGGCGACCAGCATCCAGGCCGTATCGCCCTTGTCCACGGTAGTAGTTCGTGCCAGCGCACACGCGGGAGTCAACGCCGAAGCGACGACCCCGAGACGTGATAGCCATCGCGCTGCAAGCACGGGGCTCGTCCGACGGTGCGTTTCAGGAATGCGTGCCGCCATCGCGGCGTTCCGGATAGGTCAAGTGCAGGAAACGCGTGAAGGTGTCCCTGGGTCGCTCCAGCCGGTGCGTCGCCAGGACCCGCGCGGCCATGCCGCGATGATTGCTGCCGTGCGTGAGCAGATGCAGCAGCATTTCATCCACGCGCATCCGGCCGCGGTCGCCGTCGGTGAACACAAACGGGATCTCACGGGCAAGCTCCGCTTGGTCCGCGCCCGCCGAATACTCGACGAGCCACCCGTCCGTCTGCGCCATCGCCGCCCGCAACGCGGCGACGGTGGGCGTTTCCACCGTGTTGTCGGCGTCGAATCCGTGCGGCTTGCCGGTGACGTGGCCGATGAAGATGCGATCGACCACGCACGTGTGGTTGAGGATGCGCACGAAGAAGCGCGCATCCTCTTCCGGCAGCGATTGCCATTGCCGCTCGCCGTGATCCAGCAGGTCCTGGTTCGCCCAGGCCTTGTAGCGGAAGGCGTCGGCGAACGGATGATCCATCGCAGGTAGATCCTCCGTCAGATCGAGTAGTACATCTGGTACTCGAGGGGATGCGTCGACGCGCGATACGCGGTGACTTCCTTCATCTTGGTCGCGATGTAGGCGGCGATGAAGTCGTCGCTCATCACGCCGCCGGCTTTCAGGAATTCGCGATCGCGGTCCAGCGCTTCCAGCGCGCCATCGAGCGACGCGCACACCTGCGGAATGTTGCGCTCTTCTTCGGGCGGCAGGTCGTAGAGATCCTTGTCCATGGCCGGACCCGGATCGATCTTGTTCAAGATGCCGTCGAGCCCCGCCATCATCAGCGCGGTGAACGTGAGGTAGCCCGAGTTCATCGGGTCGGGGAAACGCACTTCGATGCGACGGCCCTTCGGATTCGACACATATGGAATGCGGCACGACGCCGAGCGGTTGCGCGCCGAGTACGCCAGCATCACCGGCGCCTCGAAGCCCGGCACCAGGCGCTTGTAGGAGTTGGTGGTGGAATTGGAGAACGCGTTGATCGCGCGCGCATGCTTGAAGATGCCGCCGATGTACCACAGCGCGAGTTGCGACAGCCCGCCGTACAGTTCACCCGCGAACAGGTTCTTGCCATCCTTGCTGAGCGACTGATGCACGTGCATGCCGGAACCGTTGTCACCCACCACGGGCTTGGCCATGAAGGTGGCGGTCTTGCCGTTGGCATGCGCGACGTTGCGGATCACGTACTTCATGGTCTGCAGTTCGTCGGCCTTGCGCAGCAGGGTGTTGAAGCGCACGCCGATTTCGCACTGGCCCGCGTTGGCGACTTCGTGGTGGTGCACCTCGACCGTCTGCCCGAGCGATTCCAGCACGGTGCACATTTCCGCGCGCAGGTCGTGCAGCGAATCGACCGGCGGCACCGGGAAATAACCGCCCTTCACGCCGGGACGATGGCCGGGGTTGCCTTCCTCGTATTTGTAGCGCGACGACCACGCGGCTTCCTCCGATCCGATCTCGTAGAACACCCGGCCCATGTCGTTCTGCCAACGCACCGAATCGAAGATGAAGAATTCCGGTTCCGGCCCGAAGAAGGCAGTATCGGCGACGCCCGTGGATTTGAGGAACGCTTCCGCACGCCGCGCGATCGAACGCGGGTCGCGCGAATAGGCCTGCATCGTGGAAGGTTCCAGCACGTCGCACACGATGTTCATCTGCTTGTGCTCGGCAAACGGATCGATGAACGCGGTGGTCGGATCGGGCATCAGCACCATGTCCGATTCGTTGATGCCCTTCCAGCCGGTGATGGACGAACCATCGAACATTTTGCCGTCCTCGAAAGTATCGGCATCCAGCGCGTGCGCGGGAAAGGACACGTGGTGCTCGACACCGCGCATGTCGGCGAAGCGCAGGTCGACGAATTCGATGTTTTCGGACTTGATGGTTTCGAGAACTTTGTCGGCGGTCATGGGTGGCTCGGGCAGTGGCGGATGGCTGGAAAGTGCAAGCGGCGTGCCAGTCATTGTAGCTTTTCAATCCAATGACTTGCAGGAATGGACGGGGAGTGATGCATCATTGTGGTGCAGTAGTTGCACCATTTACGTGAATACATACCCTCAGCCCAGCTTCGCGCCCAATGGCACCGGCTTGTCGGGCACGCACAGCGCGACGTCGCCGTTCGCATCGTGGAACCCGGTGACGAGGCATTCGCTCATCACCGGCCCGATCTGCTTCTTCGGAAAGTTGACGACGGCCACCACCAGCTTGCCGATCAGCGCTGCCGGCGAATACAACTTGGTGATTTGCGCGCTGGATTTGCGGATGCCGATCTCTTCGCCGAAGTCGATCTGCAACACGTACGCGGGCTTGCGCGCCTCGGCGAACACGCGGGCCTCGACGATGCGGCCAATGCGCAATTCGACTTTCGCGAAATCGTCCCAGCTTATCGTTTCCATTATCGTGTTGTTGCATCTGCAAAGACGTGCATACTAGCCACCACGCCGCGACGACGGCACGCCGGGACGTCAAGCCGAGTCGCCCACCACTTCGCCCGGATTCGGGTTCGCGCGAGACGGCGCGGCCGGCCGCGCACGGCGTACCTGCGTGCCAGCCGCGAAACACGATGCCTGCCCTGCATGGAGCCTCCGATGTTGCCCTTGTGGCTGAAAGCCCTCCACATCATCGGCGTGGTCACCTGGTTCGCCGGTCTGTTCTACCTGCCACGGCTGTTCGTGTATCACGCGGAAGCGGGCGAAACATCGACCCGCGAGCGCTTCAAGGTGATGGAACGGCGCCTGCTGGTGATGACCCATATCGGCGGCGCGCTGGCGATCGCCTTCGGCATCGCGACGCTCGCGGTGGAATCGTTCTACCTGCACGCCGGCTGGCTGCACCTGAAACTGCTGCTGGTGCTGCTGCTGGTCGTCTACCACGCAGTGCTGGTGAAGCTCACCCGCGATTTCGCCGCCGATCGCTGCCATTGGTCGTCGCGCAAACTGCGCGGCTTCAACGAAATTCCCGGCGTGCTGCTGCTCGCGATCGTGATCCTGGCCGTCGTCAAGCCTTTTTAGTGCGATCATCCCTGATCGCTGCTTCGTTGTATTCACTATTTGCTGGCCCATCCCGGGGTTCGCCAACACCAGAACGGCCTTGCATGGCCCGACTTTTCATCTAAGTGGCTTCGATCGGACGCGGCAGTCGTTCCCGGGCACGGAGCAGCGATACGCCGAACACACTTCCGGCCCTGCGCCTTGGTATAGTTTTGCCGAAGCAGGGGGAATTCCCACATGGCATCGCAGTTGTCCCAGCAGAAGCCCGATGCGGAGCTGCAGGCGGCGTTTCGGCAGCACCTGCCGCAGCGTCTGCGCACACTGCTGCGGCGCGCGCGCGCGCAATGCCGCAGCGGGTGGGACTGCAACGTGCTGCGCACGTTGCACGACGAGATCGCGCAACTGGCCGGCGCCTGCGGCCGCTACGGCCTGCTGGAAACCGGCGAGCGCCTGCTGGCGCTGGAATCGGCGCTGGCGCCGGCCGTCAGCGCCAACCAGGTTCCCGATGCCGCCGCGACCACCAGCATCGACGCGCTGCTGGACAGCCTGCGACCACATCTGCAGCAGTCGTCACGCGGCCCCGGCTTGCCTGCCTGGATGCAGGATCCCCCGCCGATCGCGGGCAAGGCGCCGTTTCCGCGCTGCGACACGCCGCCTCCCGGCTACTGGTTGCAGCTCGGCATCACCGATGCCGGCCCTGTCACCAATGCGGCCGCGGCCAACGAAGCGCCGGCGCCACAGCCGGACATGCCGCCGGTGCCCGATCACCCGCGCGGGCCGCGCGTGCGGATCATCAACGACGACGATCCCCTGATCAACGAACTGCTGCTGCGGCTCGACCAGCATGGCTGCGACGTGGCGCTGCTCGACCACATGCCGGGCCTCCTCGAACAACTGCGGGACGCGACGCCGGATCTCATCATCCTGATCGCCGATGCGCGCACCCCACTGGAACAGCTCGCCGCCACCCTGCGCGAAGCGCGGCGCGATCCCGCGCACCGTGTCCACCTGCTGGCGCTGCTGCGCGAGACGGATGTCGAGTTGCGCCTGCGCGCGCTGCGCGCGGGCGCCGACCGCTGCATCGCACTACCGGCCACGCCCGGCGAAACGGTAGGCGCCGCACTGGAACTGGCCATGGTGGACGAGGAAAGTCCGTACCGCATCCTGATCGTGGACGACGACGCCCCGCAGGCATTGTTCGCGCAAGCGATCCTGCGCCGCGCCGGCATGGAAACGCGGGTGTTGGGCGAATCGTTGGCGGTGCTGGAAGAACTGGACCGGTTCCAGCCGGACCTGCTGCTGCTCGACCTCAACATGCCAGATTGCGATGGCTTCGAGTTGACCGCGCTGATCCGCGAGCGCGACGGCTACGTCAACACACCGATCGTGTTCCTGTCAGGCGACCAGGACGAAGACCGCCAATTCGCCGCGCTGGATGCGGGCGGCGACGATTTCCTGATGAAGCCGATCCGCCCGACCCATCTGGTCGCCGCGGTCACCAATCGCGTGCGGCGCGCACGCGCCGCCGCCTCGCGCACCCGGCGCAGACGTCGCCGCGACGCCGCGACCGGTCTGCACGAACGCGCGCAACTGCTGGATGCCTTGTCCGAACACCTCGCCGCGGCGGGTGGTTACGCTGCGCAGGGCGGCCTGCTGGCGGTGGAACTTCGCGACGCCACGATCCTGCGCGATCGCATTGGTCTGGCCGCCTTCGACCAGGTGCTCACGCAGCTCGGCGATTTCATCCTGCGCCATGCCCGCACGAACTACATGACCGCGCGTCACGGGCATGCGGCGTTCCTGATTTTCTCGCCCGCACGCAGCGAGCGCGAACTGGTGGCCCTGGCCACCGAACTGGTGACGGGAGCGGATGACGAACGCTTCGGCGCGCAGGCCACCGCCGTGCGACTGGACGCCGCGGTGTGCGCGTTCGATGCCACGACCAGCGAATCCGCAGTGGCGCTGGCGGCGGTGCAGCACACCCTGACCGTGGCGCGCATACAGCCCGATCGTGTCGCGGTGCACTCCACGCTCGCGCCCGATCCGAACGCGCTCGCCCAGCGCATTTCGGCGGCGCTGGCGCACGGATCGTTCGACCTCGTGTTCCAGCCAATCATTCCGATCCGCGGCGGCGCGGGTCCGCACTATCAGGCGCTGCTGCGATTGCAACACGGCGAACAGGAATTCCTGGCCGCCGAGTTGATCCCCGCCGCGATCCGCGCGGGCTACATCGCGGCGGTCGATGCGTGGGTCGTCGATCATTGCATCGGCATCCTGGCGCAACACCAGCGCGACGGGGATCCGGTCTGCCTGTTCGCGAGCCAGTCGCTGCAGGGCTGGGCGGATCACGGTCGGCGCGGGCAACTTTCGGCACGGCTGGCAACCGCGGGCGTGACGCCGGAATCGCTGGTGCTGGAGTTCCGCTGCGAGGAGGCCCGCAACAACCTCCGCGCGCTGGTCGAGCTGGCACCCGACCTGAAGCGTGCCGGCGTGCGCCTGTGTCTCGCCGGCGTCGACACCGACGCGGTGAACGCCGGCTGGATCGGGCACCTGCCGCTCGATTTCATCAAGCTCGCGCCCGACCTCGCCGATGGCGACCTGGACACGGTCGTGCGCGGCGCGCATTCGCACAACCTGCGCGTGATCGCGCCGCGCATCGAAACCGTGGCGCGTGCCGAGGCGCTGCGTGCCGCCAGTGTCGACATGCTGCAAGGCAATCATTTCCGCCCGCCCGCCGCCGAGCTCGATCACTCGTTTCCCGAGCAAGGAAGCTGAGGATGGCAAGCACGACCGGTGGCGGTGAGCGGGTGTCGTGGCCCCGGGTGCTGGGCAGCATCGCGCTGATCGCCGCCGGCGCGGCGGCCGCGCTGTGGGTCCCGATGCCGCAGGTGGCCGCGTTGTGGGGCCTGCTGCTGATCGCGCTGATCCTGTTGTGGCTGGCACGCGCGCCGCAAGGCGGCGCGGCGCGCAACGTGTCGGTGGCGCCGGTGCAGGATCCCGTGGACGTCGCGATGCGCACCCGGCTTGCCTCGGCGCAATCGGAACTGACGTCGCTGCGCGGCGTGCAACGCGAACTGCTGGCCGCCAAGCAGGCCGCCGAAGCCGCGATGCTGGCCAAGAGCGAATTCCTGGCCAGCATGAGCCACGAAATCCGCACGCCGTTGAACGGCATCCTGCCGTTGCTGGACATCGTGCTGGGCACCGAGCTTTCACCGGCGCAACGCGAATACCTGATCACCGCCAATGCCTCGGCCAAGGAATTGCTGCGGATCGTCGACGACATCCTCGACTACTCCAAGGCCGAAGCCGGCAAGCTCGATCTCGAATCGGTCAGCATCAACATCCGCGACCTGGTGGACAGCGTCAAACGGCTGCTGGAAAAACCCGCCGAGGCCAAAGGTCTTGCGATGCGTGCGGTCGTCGATGCCGACGTGCGACCGGTGGTGCGCGGCGATCCGATGCGCATCCGCCAGATCCTCACCAACCTGATGGGCAACGCGATCAAGTTCACCCAGCGCGGCGGCGTGTCGGTGCGGGTGAGCAAGCGCAACGACACCGCGACCCAGCACGAACTGTTGTTCGCGGTGCGCGACACCGGCATCGGTCTCGCCGCCGATGCCGCGGCGCGGCTGTTCCAGCCGTTCACGCAGGCCGACGCCTCGGTGACGCGGCGCTATGGCGGCACCGGGCTCGGCCTCACGATCTGCAAGAAGCTGGTGGACTTGATGGGCGGGCGCATTGGCGTGCGTTCCGAGCCCGGCCGCGGTTCGGTGTTCTGGTTCACCATCCCGTTCGAAAAGGCGCCGGGCGACATGTCCGGCGCGCACAAGAGCCTGATCGGCGCGCGCGTGCTGCTGGCCGCCAGTCCGCAACGCGCGCAACACGTCACGCCGATCCTCGCCACCCTCGAACTCGATACGACCCATGTGGCCGATGCCGGCGCCACGCTGGCGCGGCTGAAGCAGGCCGCACCGCTCGGCAAGACTTTCAGTTTCGACCTGTTGATCGTGGACATCGGCAGCGTCAGCGGTGATGTCGGTGCGTTGCTTCGCGGCATCCTGGCCGATCGTCAACTCGACGCCTTGCGGATACTCGCACTGGGCCTGGACGCCGCCCCCGACGCGCGCGTGGTGCTGGCACCGGCGCGTGCGGATGACGCGGCGCTGCGCCAAGGTGTGCGCAGCGCTTTCGGCGTTGTCCCGCAGGCGCGTGCGCAACCGGTGTTGAGCGCACCACTGACGCCGACGGCGCCCCGCAGCGACCAGCCACTCGTCGGCAGGGTGCTGCTGGTGGAAGACCATCCCGTCAACCAGAAGGTCGCGCAGAAGCTGCTGGAACGCCTTGGGCTCACGGTGGACGTCGCGGAAAACGGCGAAGTGGCGCTGGAGAAATTGCGCGAACAGCCGTACGTGATGGTGCTGATGGACTGCCAGATGCCGGTGCTGGATGGTTACAGCGCCACCCGCCGCCTGCGCGAAATCGAGAGCGGGCAGGGCAAGCCGCGCACGCCAGTAATCGCGATGACCGCGCACGCCATGTCGGGCGACCGCGAGCGCTGCCTGCAGGCCGGGATGGACGATTACCTTTCCAAGCCGCTCGACCGGCAATTGCTGGAACAGACGCTGACACGCTGGATGCCGAAATCCCCGACCGTCGCGCCGGCGACAACCGCCGATCCCCTTTCCGCCATCGCACCCGTCACCCAGCCGGAGGCCACGCACCCCGCCATGCAGAATCCACCGCCCCCCGACACCCTGGACGCCACGACCCTGGTCGATCTCGAAGACATCATGGGCGACGAACTGGTCACCCTGGTGGACGCCTACCTGCGCGACGGCGAAACCCGGATGCGCAACATGCGCGAGGCGGCCGACCGCGGCGACGGCACCGAGGTCGGCAAGCTTGCGCATTCGTTGAAGTCGTCCAGCGCGAACCTCGGCGCGATTCCGCTGGCCAACCGTGCGCGACAAGTGGAAGAAGCCGCACGCAATGGCACGCTGGTCAGCCCCGGCGACAGCGTCGCGGCGCTGGAGAAGTTGTACGCCAACGCGGCGACGGCGCTGAAGCAGCGCTACAAGCGGCAATAGGCGGCACTCAAGAAGACTGGCAGGTTGGCTGAGCAACGCGAAGCCCAACGATGCGTCGTCGTTGGGCTTCACTGCGTTCAGCGCCAACCTGCGCGTCCAGCCATCCGTGTCTTCCGTTAGGGCGGCTGACAACCCGCCGTCTGTGGATGTCATTCGGCGGGATGCGCTGCGCTACTCCCGCCCTACCGCTTCAGCCGTTCACCTGCCGGATGAATCCATGGATGAACAGTTAACGGATAATCGCCTCACGCTGTCAGGCCGCCATCGATTACCAAGCTGTGACCGACAACGTAAGACGATAGAGGTGAGCTCAACCATATGACTGCGTTGGCAATCTCATTTGCTGCTGCAGGTCTGCCAATAGGGATTTCCCTTGCCAGCGCCTGATCCTGTTCTGACTGTTCTGCCTTGCTGAGATGCGCTGCACGGCGCTCTCGCCGTGGCGTGATGGTCACGCCTGGACAGACAGCATTTATTCGAATGCCGTCTCCTATGTACTCCTTCGCGGTCGAGCGGGTAAGTCCGATCACCGCGTGTTTTCCGGCGCTGTAAAGCGCAGCAGTTGGCGTTCCGGACAGACCTGTTGTTGATGCGATGTTGACGATTGTTCCGCCTTTACTGCGGAGCATCGCCACGATTTCTGCGCGCATGCAGCTGAAAAGACCCCGAACATCGACTGCCAAATGTTTTGCAACTTCCCGATCCGGTACCTCATGTGCTTTTGCCGGTTTGAAATCATAAGCGGCGCAGTTGACAGCACAATCCAGTGTGCCGAACTGCAGGAGAATGGAATCTAGAAGACGAGTGACAGATGATGCATTGCTTACGTCGCATTCAAAAAAGGCAGCGTTGGCACCGAGCGAGGCCAGCTCCTCGATAGCCGCAACGCCTTTCCCGCTGTTTCTAGAGGCCACAACAACAGTCGCGCCGGCCGATGCGAACGCTCTTGCTGTTGCAAGACCGATTCCCGATGTCCCACCGACAACAAGGATCACCTTGGAGTTGAGCTCGTACTCCATCTGATTGCTAACTGCGAATATGCGTTTGGAGATACCGCTCCAACCCCACCTGCCCGATCAAACCAAGCTGCGTTTCCAGCCAGTCGATGTGTTCTTCCTCGGAATGCATGATGTCGCCGAACAACTGACGGCTGACGTAGTCGCCGGTCTGCTCGCAATAGGCGATCGCGGTTTGCAGGTCGGGTAGTGCGGCGCGTTCCAGTTTCAGATCGCACGCGATGCATTCCTTGGGCGTCTGCCCGATCAGCAGCTTGCCGAGCTTCTGCAGGTTGGGCAGGCCTTCCAGGAACAGGATGCGCTCGATCAACCGATCGGCATGCTTCATCTCGTCAATCGATTCGGCGCGCTCGTGTTCGGCCAGTTCCTGGTAGCCCCAGTTGTCGTACATCCGGTAATGCAGGAAGTACTGGTTGATCGCGATCAGTTCGTTGCCCAGCACCTTGTTGAGGTGCTCGATCACCTTGGCGTCGCCCTTCATGGTGGCTTCCTTGTGCAAAGGCGCGCGACACGCGCGAGGCCACGACTATACCGCCAACCGCCATACTCACGCGGCTGTCGTGAAAAGCCAGCCCAGGGAAGGGCGTTCTGATGTCGATTGCCGAAAGGCTGAAAGGAGATGGGGCGTTACAACGACGCAGCGATCAGGGATGATCGCGCTTCTACGCCGCAACCGGCAGGGCGGCAGCCCGGCGTTCGGACGCGACGGCCACTTCCACCAGCTCGCGCGCTTCGCCTTCGCAACAGCCGCAGCAGGTGGAGCAACCGGTTTGTGCCTGCACCGCTTCGAACGTATGCGCACCACGCGCGACGGCGCGGCGGATGTCCTGATCGGTGACGGCTTTGCAGAGGCAGACGTACATGGTGGCTTTCGGGGAGGGTCGCTTGACGGGCGCCATTTGAACGCGAATGCGAATGATTGTCAAGTAGCTTCAAAGAGCCGGAGAATCTTGCCGCTGGTTTCGTGAAAAGTCAGGCCAAGGATGGCCGCTCTGGTCTTCACGGCCCCGGACGATCCGGCCGCTTCCAGTCGTCACAGCAAAGCAGCGATCAGGGACGATCGCAGGAGGAAATCAGCCCGATCTCGACCGAACAGGCCGCCTCGACCAGCGGCGCGAAGTAACGCAGGGCGCGCCGGTAGACCTCGCGCTTGAAGTCCACGACGTGCTCGGCGGGATACCAGAAATCCACCCAGCGCCACACGTCGAACTCGGGACTGGCGTGCGCGTCCAGCCGGAATGCGGCATCGACATCCAGCATCCTGAGCAGGAACCACACCTGCTTCTGCCCGATGCAGGTCGGATGCCGCCCGCGCCGCACGTAGCGCGGCGGCAGGCGATAACGCAGCCAGCCGTGGGTGGCGCCCAACACCTCGACTTGTTCCGCACGCAGCCCGGTTTCTTCCTGCAGCTCGCGGTACATCGCCTCGTCCGGCGTTTCGTCGGTATTCATGCCGCCCTGCGGGAACTGCCAGCCGTCGCGCTGCACCCGTCGCGCCCAGAACACCTGGCCGTGCGGGTTCAGCAACACGATGCCCACATTCAGGCGGTAGCCGTCCACGTCGATCATGGGCCGATTCAAGCACAGCCCGAGAACGCGAAGCAAGTTCGCGTGGTCTCAGCTTTGACCCCGCGCGGCGCGCCGCCCGCGCGGTTTTCGCGGCGGCCGGGTTGCACGCAGCGCCCCGGCTGGCTATAAGCGGCGGACCCATTTGCTCGCGCAGACATGGCTTCGACCATCTTCCACCACTGGCTGGACCAATACCACGCATTGCCGCCAGCGCGCCAGCGCTGGATCCGTCGCGGCGCATGGACGCTGGGCGCGGTGGTGGTCTTCGTGCTGGGGATCGCCGCCGGACGCGGGCTCGGCTTTCCCAATGGTCTCGAAGCGCGCGCACGCCGGCTGGCAACCCAGAACGCCGCGCTGCAGGATCAGATCCAGAGCCTGCAGCAACAACAGCAGACCACGTCGACCGCGCTGGCCGCGCTCAAGCAGTCGCTCACCACCCGCGACAGTGAATTGCAGAAACTGAAGCAGGAGCAGGCTTTCTACAGCAAGCTCATCGGCATCGACAGCGATCGTTCCGGCTTGGGCGTGCACGGCATCGCGGTGACGCAGGTGCCCGGCACCGACGCCTGGAATTTCGTGACGACACTGGTGAACACCGCCGAGAACGCGGATGCGGCGCGCGGTACATTGACCCTCGCGGTCGAAGGTGTGCGCGGCGGCAAGCTCGCGACGCTGGGCTGGACCGATCTCGCCGGGCCCGGTGCCAAGGACGGCGTGCCGTTCGCGTTCAAATTCTTCCAGCAGGTGCACGGTTCGTTCGTGCTGCCCAAAGGCTTCGTGCCCAATCGCGTGGTGATCACGCTGCGACCCAAGGGCGGCGCTACCGTGACCCGCAAGCTGGATTGGAGCGAAGCCGTCGTCGAGGCGCGCGGCAACGGCGCGTCTTGATCGACCTTCGCGCCGCCTCCATCATGGTTGCAGAGGTACCGTCCATGAATCCTGCTTCCACCACGCTCCCCGACCCGGGGCTCAAGATTTCCGATGCCGCACTCGAACGCGTGCGCCAGCTGATCCGCGAAGAAGGCAAGCCCGCCCTCAAGCTGCGCGTCTTCATCGAGGGCGGCGGCTGCTCGGGCTTCCAGTATGGGTTCAGTTTCGACGAGGCGCGTGCGGACGACGATTTCGTGCTTGACCGCGATGGCGTCGAGTTGCTGGTCGACCCGTTGAGCATGCAATACCTCGAAGGTGCGGAAGTGGATTACGTCGAGGAACTTTCGGGCGCGCAGTTCGTGATCCACAATCCGAACGCCAAAACCACCTGCGGGTGCGGCAGTTCATTCACGGCGTAGTCGTGAGTTCGGCCGAACGCACGCGCCTCAATACCTTCGCCGAAACGCCGCTGGATCGCTGCGGCGAATACCGCGCGAACGTCGAGTGGATGGCGTCGCAGTGCGCTGCGCCGGGCGCGCGCTGGCTGGCGTTCGACAGCGAAGGCCGTGCGCCGGTGCAGGGCAACCACTTGTGCCTGCTGGAAGCCGGAAACTTCGGGCCCGACGCGCCCGCGAACTTCCTGGGTTGCCTCGACTGCGCACCGCTTTACGCCTTGCGCGAACCGGTCGCGCAAACCGTGTTCCCGGACGCGACATGGCTGGACCTGCGTACCGCCGCGGCGGAAATCGAACGACGCGATGCCGGCCTGTTCGCCTACGCGCGCGGCCTCGCCAACTGGCAGGACGCCACGCGTCATTGCGCGTATTGCGGCGCGCCGGTGTTGCTGATCGACGGCGGCCATCGCGCGTCGTGCACGGCGTGCGGGCGGCTGCATTTCCCGCGCACAGACGCGGCGATCATCGTGATCGTCGAACAGGGCGACGCCTGCCTGCTCGGCCGCCAGTCCCTCTGGAAGCCGCGGCAATACTCCACGCTGGCCGGTTTCGTCGAGCCGGGCGAATCGCTGGCCGACGCGGTGCGGCGCGAAGTGCGCGAGGAAACCGGCATCGAAGTGATCGATTGCGATTTCCACTCCTCGCAGCCGTGGCCGTTTCCCGCGTCGCTGATGCTGGGTTTCACCGCGACGGCGGCGGGACGCGCCATCCATCTCGCCGACGGCGAACTGGAAGACGCACGTTGGTTCACCGCGCGCGACATCGTCGACGGTTTGCGCGACGGTTCGCTGCGACTGTCGACGCCGCTGTCGATTTCCTATCGGCTGATCGAGCACTGGTTGCGCACTCGCGCCGGCATGGAGCTCGACGAATCGACGGGCACGCGGTAAGTCGCGCCATTACAATTCGTGCGACCGATGATGACCTCGTGATTGCATGGCCGTCGAACTCGTCGCTGCGCTGATCGTGTTGCTGGTGCTGCTGCTGTGGCCCGGCAACGTCGCGGGCTGGCGTCGATTCGGCTGGTATCGCGCTTGGCTGGACGTGCTGGATTTCACCGAGGGCGGCGGCCGCGTGGCGCTGGCGATGGTGCTTCCGGTAATCGCGTGCGCGCTGATCGCCCACTTCATCCAGTACTGGATCTTCGCGCTGGCGGCACTGGCGTTCGCGGTGCTGATCCTGTTCTACACGTTCGGCCCGCGTGAACTCGAAAGCGATTTCGAGGCGGTGCTGAAGGAAAACGATCCGGTTGCGCGCGTCGCCGCCGCGGCCAACCTGCGCAGCCTGCCCGACGGTGCGCCGCGCGCGTTCACCGCCGCCGAACTGGTCGAGGCTGCGGTGACCGCATCGTTGCGCCGCCGCTTCGGCGTGCTGTTCTGGTTTTTCCTGTTGGGACCGGCCGGCGCACTGGGTTACCGATTGGCGTGGGTCACGGCCGACAGCGACCCCGAGCGGGTCGACCCGCGCACGCGCCACGCCGCACGCCGCTTCGCGCTGGCGCTGGACTGGATTCCGGCGCACCTGATGACGCTGGCGATGGCGATGGTTTCGAATTTCGATGCGGTGATCAGCGCGTGGCGCACATGGCACGCGCAGCCCAGCCGCTCGATGTGGGAACTCGATCCGGACTTCCTTGGCGCGGTGGCGCGGTCCGGCGTCAATGCGGATATCGAGGCGGGTGACGGCTTGACACTCGACACCCACGATCCGATCGCCGAACTCGCGGACGCACGTGCCCTGATGTTGCGCGTGTTGATCGTCTGGCTTGCCGTGGTCGCGCTGATTGTGCTGGCGGGCTGGATCGCCTGACTTGGCGTCCCCCTGCCGGAACGGCGCTCAACCGCGCAGGAGCTTGCGCACCGCCGCGAGATTGCGCCTGCTCACTTCCGGCGTGGCATCGCTGCCCGCGATCAGCGCACGCACGTTGCCATCCGCTTCGCGGCGCAGGCCCAGCAGGCGTTCCACCGGAATCAGGCAGGCGCGGTGCACGCGCACGAATCGTTCGGCCATCGCTTCCTCGATCGCCTTGAGCGACTGCTCGATCAACACGTCGCCGGCACCGCGATGCACAGTGACGTATTTGTCGTCGGCAGTCAGGTACAACACGTCCGCCAGCGGAATCCGCACCGGGGCACCATGCACTTGCGCCAGCAGCGCCGGCGCCGAGGCCGACGCGCGACGCCGCAGCGCCTGGGCGCGGGCCAGGGCTTCGCGCAGGCGCTCGCTGCGCACCGGTTTCAAAAGGTAATCGGCCGCGCGCAATTCGTACGCCTGCAAAGCGTGCTGCTCATAGGCCGTGCAGAACACCAGTTGCGGCGGATCGGGCAGCGCCGCGAGCCGGCGCGCCACCCCGATGCCGTCGAGTCCCGGCATCGCGATGTCCAGCAACAGCAGGTCGGGACGCAGTTGCGCGCAGGCCGTCAGCGCGGCATCGCCATCGCCGACGCTGGCGACGACTTCCGCACCGTCGCAATCGCGCAGCAACGCAGCCAGGCGCGCGCGCGCAAGGGGTTCGTCATCGACGATGACTATCCGCATGATCCGATGACCGGCTGCAGGCTATATTCGCGGAACATTTCCAGGTCCCTTCCAGGCATGGCGACTACGTTTCGATTCAAGCGGACGGCGCATCCGGCAATCTCACGTTGACTCGGAACACCCCATCCTCGCTGCGCACCTGCACGCCACCGCGTTCTCCGAAATGAAAGGCGATGCGGCGACGCACGTTGTCGAGACCGTGCCCGCTGCGCGGCGCGGACGCGGTGTCGGGCAAAGGATTCGAGATCTCGATTTCGATGCCGCTGCCGACGCGGTGGCCCGCGATCCGCAACGTGCCACCCTCGCGACGCGGCTGGATGCCGTGGTAGATCGCGTTCTCGACCAGCGGTTGCAGCAACAAGGCCGGCATTTCCAGATCGGCAGGCAAATCGGCAAGCTCGCGTTGTATCTTGAGTCGTTCGCCGAGGCGCAATTGTTCGATGGCGAGATAGCGGTCGATGAGCGCGAGTTCCGCGCCCAGCGTACTCGGCTTGTCGGAGGCGCCCAGCGACGCGCGGAACAACTCGGACAAGTCTTCGACGGTGCGCTCGGCGGCGTCGGGGTCGACACGCACCAGCGCCGCGACCGTATTCATGCTGTTGTACAGGAAGTGCGGGCGGATGCGCGCCTGCAGTGCATCGAACTGCGCGCGCGCAACCGCGGCGAGTCGTGCGCGCCATGCCGCCAGCACATAGAAATAACGCAGCAACGCGGCGCCCAGGAACGCCGCCAGGACCGTGTTGCCGATGATGAAACGCAAGCCCGATGCCGGCGTCAGCTGGGTAGCGAGCGCGCGATCCAGCCATGCGACCAGCGCACTCGCCGCGGCAACCAGCGCGACCAGCGCGCACCATGCCAGCGGCCACGCGACAGCACGCGTCCAACGCAGCAGCAGCGGCGTCAGGCGGCACAACAGCAATGACGCCAGTAACGCCAGCCACACGACGAACACCGTTGCCGTCGAAAACCCACGCCAGTCCATGCGCGCGTCGGGCGCCAGCGCGTCGATCACCACCACCAGTTCCGCCACCACGACCAGCGTGAACACCGAGGCCAGCGAGCAAAAATCCGGCAGGGCGTTATTTGTGCGATCGTCCGTGATCGCGCCGATTTTGGATCGATTGGCAAGCATGACGTTTCCAAGTCTTGGGAGTCCAGAGCGGCCTTCGCTGGCCTGACTTTCGACGATCCTGGTGCGATCATCCCTGATCGCTGCATCGTTGGATCGATTCGCAAGCATGATCTTTCCAGGACGTGAGAGACCAGAACGCATTCATTCCGCAAAAGCAGCCTCAGCCCGCACTCCATTGCGTCGTCATGAACGCGGCGAGGTCCTCGATTTCCTGCGGGCAGACCTGGTGTGCCATCGGATAGCTGTGCCAGTCGACCGCAAATCCCCACGCGCGCAACTGGTCGCGTGAGCGTTCGCCCAATACCTGCGGCACGACCGGGTCAAAGGCGCCATGCGCCATGAAGATCGGCGTCGCTGCGTTCGCCGCATGGCGCTCGTCTGCGGTGCGCTCGGCAATCGGAAGATAGGTGGACAGCGCGACGATGCCGGCAAGCCTTTGCGCGTGACGAAGACCTGCCGCCAGCGCGACTGCGCCGCCTTGCGAGAACCCGATCAGCACGATGTTCGACACCGGCACCCCGCGCTCGACTTCGCGCGCGACCAATGCCTCGACCGCGTGGATCGACGTGCGAACGCCGGGTTCGTCCTGCCGTTGCGACAGATCGAATCCCGCGATGTCGTACCACGCGCGCATCGGCAGGCCGTTGTTGAGCGTGATCGGGCGCACCGGCGCGTGCGGGAACACGAACCGCAGCGCCGGCCATTCCGGCCGCACCAGTTGCGGCACGATCGGCTGGAAATCATGGCCGTCGGCGCCCAGTCCGTGCAGCCAGATCACCGCGTGACGCGGGTTCGCCGCGGTTTCGATCTCCACGCAGTCCAGCGTCACCGGGCCGACCCCGCTCCGTTGCCCAGTCGCAGCTCCTCGGCGAAGAACGACATCGCAGCCGCGGCGTTGCCGACCCGCTGGCTGAAAGAGGCGGTGACGCCGTGGCCCTCGTTCATGCGTGTCAGCAGCAGGATCGGGTTCTTCGATGTGTTGGCGGCCTGCAACGTCGCCGCGAACTTCCGCGACTGCCACGGCGCGACCCGCGGATCATTGACGCCGGTGACCAGCAGCACCGCCGGATACGCGGTACCGGGCTTCACGTTCTGCAGCGGCGAATAGGCACGCAGCCAATCGAAATCCGCCTTCTTCGTGACCGTGCCGTATTCCGAAATATTGTATTGGCCGTTCGGCCACAGTTCCACGCGCAGCATGTCGTAGATGCCGACCAGCGATACCACCGCGCGATATTCGGATGGATGTTGTGTCAGCGCCGCACCCATCAGCAGGCCGCCATTCGATCCGCCCATGATTCCGAGGTGCGCGGTGTCGGTCCAATGCTGCTGCACCAGGGCCTGTGCGGCGGCATAAAAGTCATCGAACACATTCTGCTTCTTCGACAACATGCCGGCTGCGTGCCAGCCTTCGCCGAACTCGCCGCCACCGCGGATGTTCGCCACCGCGTACACGCCGCCGCGCTCCAGCCACGCCAGCGTCGAGCCAAGGAAGCGCGGTGCGGTGGTGATGCCGAAGCCGCCGTAACCGTAGAGGATCGTCGGGCGCGCACCATTCGGCGTCACACCTTGCATCGCGATCACGGTGACCGGAACCTTTGCGCCATCCTTTGAAGTGGCATCGAGCCGGTACGTCACGACCTTCGAATAATCCGCCGCGGGCTTCACCTGGAAGACAACCTTCGAGGTGCCGCGTGCCGCGTCGTATTCCACCCAGCGCGTGGGAATGGTCCAGCCGGAATAGGTGATCAGCGCACGATCGGAAACGGCGCTGCTGGCGATGGTGCCAATGCCGATGCCGGTTGCCGGCAGTGGCACGGTGCGTAGGAACTTTCCATTTACGCCGTACTGTTGCACCCGCCAGTCCGGTCCGCGTACTTCGGTGATCAGGAAGCCACCCTTGACCGGCGCCACCGAATGCATCGCCCAGTTGCCTGGCACTTCTGGCACCAGCACCTTCGCCTTGCCGTTTGCATCCAGTGCCAGCACCTTGCCGCGTGGTGCATCCTGGTACGCGATCACCAGCAGTCGATCACCGTCCCACGCCGCGCCTTGGTTGATCTCCGACGCTGCGCGCACGTTGGTTTCGGTGCCGAGCGCCAGTTTCCACGGACCGCTGCCGCTTCGCAGATACACCGCGTCGGGCGCGCCGTCGCCCGCGTGCACCAGCGCGGCGGCGTGCCGGCCATCGGCCGAACCGAGCAGCGTGTACTCGGCCACCTTCGACAAGCCCTTGCCGAATTCCAGCGTGTCCGTTTTGGCATCGCCGCCGAGCGCGTGGTGATACAGCGCGGCGTTGAATTGCGATTGATCGGCCGGCACCCCGGAAGGCAAACGCACGTAGGTAACGCCCTTGTCGTCGGCGTCCCATACCAGCGCCTGCGGCGTGGTGCCGTCGCCCGCGTGCGGCAAGGCGTCCGGCAAGGTCTTGCCGGTGGCGACCTCGATGAAGCGGATCGTGGTTTCCTCGTTGCCGCCTTCGGCGGTGCCGTAGGCCACATACTTGCCATCGGGCGAGGGCCAGTAACCGGTGACTGCAATGCTGCCCTTCGCGGCGTTCGGATCCACCAGCACGCGCGCCTTGCCGTTCGGCCACGCCTGCGCGACCAGCACTGCCTGCGGTTGCGGCGGCGTCTGGCGCATGTAGAACAAAGTGCCGCCGACGATTTCCGGATCGAACTGCTGGGTGGACGTGAGCGCCAATTCGCCCACGCGTTTCGCGATGGCCTTGGCATCGGTGAACCCATCCATCACCTTTTCGGTGTGGGCGTTCTGCGCCGCGATCCACTGTTTCACGGCGGGCGCATCGGCTTCTTCCAGCCAGCGGTACGGATCGTGCACGGTGGTGCCGAAAAAGGTTTCGGTGACATCGTGTTTGCGGGTGGGCGGCGGCATCGCGGGAAACTCGTGCTGGGTGTCGATCAACGCGTAGTCGAGCCCCGCGCTGGAGGTCGGCGGAGCCGTTTGCGCCACCACCGCCGAGGAAAGAACGCCCAGGACGAAACCGGCAAGCACGCGAAGGACGGACATGGCTGGATTCCCGGATGCGGTGGCGACCCGCGCAGGTTAGCGCCCCGCTGCACGCTTCGCACATGCTCGATACTTCCGGCGCTTGCGCCGCCGCGCAACGTGTGGCTACGCTCCGGTCTTTTGCTTGGGGTCATGTCATGAATCGCATCGCCGTCGCCGGTCTGGTCTGCCTTCTGGTGAGCGGAGGAAGCCTCGCCGCCTCGCCACCGGATGCGTCGCCCGCGACCGCGCCGGGCGCGATCCAGAAGCTCAGCCTCGAACAGATCATGGCCGACCCGGACTGGATCGGCCCGCCGGTCGAGGATGCCTACTGGAGCATCGATGGCCGCGACATCTATTTCAAGTTGAAGCGCAAAGGCACATCGATCCGGGACCTCTATCGCGTCGCCGCCAGTGGCGGTACGCCTGCCAAATTGAGCGATGCCGAACTCGCTCGCGCCGATGGTCCGGCGGTGTTCGATCATGCGCACCACCGCGCGGCGTTCCTGCGCCACGACGACGTGTTCGTCCGCGACATCGCGAATGCTGCCACGCGCCAGCTCACCCGCGACAACGACAACAAATCCGGCTTGCAGATTTCCGCGGACGGCCATTTCGTGAGCTGGAACCAAGGCGAAAACTGGTACGTGTGGAATGCCGCAACCGGCGTGGTCGCGCCGGCGGCGACGCTGAAGACCGAAGACAATCCCGCCGACGCCAAGCCGGACCAGATGGAGCGCCTGCAACTCAGCCTGTTCTCCACCCTGCGCGCCGACAAGGCCGACAAGGACGCGGTGCGCGAACACGACGATAAACTGGATGCCGAAAATCCCGCGCGCGCGTCGGCGCCGTTTTACCTGGGCGACAAGGTGCACGTGGCGATGACATCGCTATCGCCGAATGCGCGCTGGATGCTGGTGGTGACGCGACCGGACAGCTACCAACGTGGCAAGCATCCGGTGGTGGTGCAATACGTCAACGACTCCGGCTATCCCGAAACCGAGCCCGCGCGGACCTACGTCGGCCACAACAATCCAGCGCCGCAATCGTTGCTGCTGCTGGACCTGCAGCAGCACAAGCAGTATCCATTGTCGCTGGATGATCCGCCCGGCATCCACGACGATCCGCTGCACGAGTTGCGCAGCAAGCGCATCGCCGAGTTGAAGCGGGAAGGCCACGCCAACGAAGCCGCCGCGCTGGCCGCGCCGAAGACGCGGCCGGTGTCGGTCAATTTCGTCGCGGTGGGCGAGTCGGGTTTTCCTGCGATCGTGTGGAGCCCTGATGGCAGCCAGCTTGCGGTGGAACTGGTCGCGAACGATCACAAGGACCGCTGGATCACCTCCGTCGATTTCACGACCCACAAGCTGGTGACGCAGGATCGCCTGTCCGATCCGGCCTGGATCAATTGGAGCTTCAACGGGCTCGGTTGGCTGTCCGACAATCGGACACTGTGGTTCGAATCGGAAGCCTCCGGTTACGCGCAGTTGTTCGTCAAACCGTTGGGCGGCAAGGCGCGCGCACTGACCGGCACGGGGTACGAGGTTTCGACGCCGGTGCTGTCGCCCGACGGCAAATGGTTCTACGTGCGCTCGAACAAGCAGGCGCCATACGCGTATGACGTGTACCGCGCGCCGGTCGCGGGCGGCGCTCTCGAACAGGTGACGCACTTCGAGGGCGTCGACGGATTCGAGCTTTCACCGGACGGCACGAAGCTCGCGGTGCTGCATTCCAGCGCGTACATCCCGCCGCAGCTTGCGGTGGTGAATGCGGACGGTTTGGGCGCGCGTGAACTCACCGACACCCGCACGCCCGAATACAAGGCGCTGGCTTCGACCTGGGTGCAGCCGCAGTTCGTGAAAGTACCGAGCAGCCACGGCAGCTTCGGCGTCTGGGCCAAGTTCTACAAGCCCTCCAACTACGACACTTCGCACGCGCACCCGGCGGTGTTCTTCGTGCACGGCGCGGGTTACCTGCAGGACGTTTCGAAGAACTGGTCGTACTACTTCCGCGAACAGATGTTCAACAACCTGCTGACCCAGGAAGGCTACGTGGTACTGGACATGGATTACCGCGGATCGGCGGGTTACGGCCGCGACTGGCGTGATGCGATCTACCGGAAGATGGGCCACCCGGAACTGGAAGACCTGCTGGATGGCAAGGCGTGGCTGGTGAAGCACCACCACGTCGATCCCCAGCGCGTCGGGATTTACGGCGGCTCCTACGGTGGCTTCATGACCGAGATGGCGTTGCTGCGCGCGCCGGGCGAATTCGCCGCGGGCGCCGCGCTGCGCCCGCCGTCGGACTGGACCAGCTACAACGACGGCTACACCTCTGACATCCTCAACACGCCGCAACTCGATCCCGAGGCATACAAGGTCTCCTCGCCCATCGAATACGCGAAGAACCTTCAGGATCCTTTGCTGATTTCGCACGGTCTGATCGACAACAACGTGATGCCGGGCGATTCGATCCGGCTGTACCAGCGCTTCATCGAACTGCACAAGAAGAACTTCTGGATGACGCTGTATCCCACCGAACGCCACGCGTTCGAACACGCCGACGCGTGGTACGACGAATACCGGCGCATCCATGAACTGTTCACGCAGTACGTGAAGGACAAACGCTGATGCAAAACGGGGCGCCGTCCGGCGCCCCGTTTTTCACGCGGACAATTTCAATCCCGCCGCCTGCATCGATTCGCGAATGTAGGCGAACATGGTCTTGTCCATACCCTGCGCGGTCATCACCTGCGGCTCCTTGCCGTATGCGTCTTTCAGCCTGCGCTCGAGGTTGGCATCGCCGCCGGTGAAGGCCTGGACCAACGCATACCACCGGCGTCCCATTTCGACCGCCGAGGGATCGGTCGGGGGGATGCCCAGGTTCATCGCTCCGCGTACTTGCTTGATCAGTTCCGGCCATTCCTGCTGCGTCTGCCGCATGCCGGTTTCACCGAGTTATTCCGCGCGCCGGCGCATCCGTTCGCGCTCCGCGGGCGTGAAGTGTTTGCCGAGGATTTCTCCGCGCCGCTTGAACTCGGCCATTTCGGCTTCGCTGAAGCGCATGTCGAGTTTATCGTTCATCCTGATGTTCTCCAGAAGTTGGTCGATATCGTTCGATGCCGAATCCAACCCGCGCCACGCGCTTTCCAGCGCCGCCAGCGCCTGCTTTTTGGACTGCACCTCGCGGTGCAATGCGACGATGCGCATCTCGATCAGCGCTGCAGCCGAGCCTTCGCGTGCCAGCAGCTTGCCGATCTCGGCCAACGTGAAACCGGCGCGCTTCAGCAAACCAATTTCATTGAGCCGGGCAAGCGCGGGCAGGCCGTACAGGCGATAGCCGCTTGCGGAATGCGAATCGGGGTGCAGCAGGCCGCGCGCCTCGTACAGGCGCAACGCCTTGGCCGACACGCCGCTGCGAGCGGCGAGCTGGCCAATGCGCAGGAACTTCATGGCGGGGTTGGTATTCGACATCGGTTGCGGAGATTACGCCTTGCCCTTGGGGCAAGGTCAACCGATGCGAATCCTGCAACCGGACCTGCGCGTCACGGGCGCAAGGGTCCGGCTGCAGGACCATTACGGATTGCGCTGGAAGTAGTACTGCGCCGCCGCGGTCGAATTGATCGCACTGGTGATCGGCAACAACTGGCTCATGAAGCGGTTCCAGCGCGTGATGCCGGCGGCCGACGCGAACACTACGTCGCCCGGTTGCACCTCGAACTGGCTGCCCAGCGCCAACGCCACCGCCGATTTCGCATCCAGTTCGTAGACCGTCGCCTTGGCACTGCCCGGATGCGAGGTATTGCGGATCACGTAGATCTTGCCTTTCGAGGTGACCTGGTTCAGGCCGCCTGCCGCGCCGATCGCTTCGGTCAATGAGATGTCGGCGGAACTGAAGCGCACCACGCGCGGACGATTGACCTCGCCCATCACGTATACCTGCTGATGGTCGTTGTAGGGCAGGAAGATGCGGTCGCCAGCCTTGAGGTAAATCTCTTTCGCGTGGCCGTCGTGTTCCATCCGGTCGATGTCCAGGTGATAGGCTTGGCCGCCACGCGTCAACACCACGTCGGAAAGATTCGCGTTGGGATCATCCACGATCGCCTTGCCCATCGCCTCGCCAAGCGTCAACGGCACGCCCGTGATCGGCTGCGGCCCGGTCTTGGTGAACGCGCCTTGAAGCACTACGTGCTGGCTGTCGTAACTGAGCACGCTGACATCGACCTGCGGCTTCTTCAAATACGTACTCAATTTGCTCGCGAGGATCCCGCGCAGTTGATCGATGGTCTTGCCGGCCGCCTGCACCTTGCCGGCGAACGGGTAGTAGATCGAGCCGTCGGCTTGCACCACGCGGCCGTTGGCCGCCGCCTGGTTCTGGTTGCCCGCCGGTGAAGTGAGCTCCGGATGGTTCCACACCGTGATGTACAGCGTGTCGCCGGGGCCGATCTGATACGCCTGCGGTTGATAGCCGAGCAGCGCCGGCGGGATGGCTCCCGATGAATCGGCCGCGTCTTCCTGCGCGATGACCTGCGGCGTGATCGGCACCAGGTGGACGTAATCGGGGTCCGTCTGCGCGGCCCGCACGTTCAGTGAAGCGGTCTGGCCTGGCACGCAACCCGCCATCACCGCACACGCCATCACCGCCAGCACGCAGCGTGCGGCGTTGGCTTTGCGCGTTGCACCCATCTTGCGCGCTTGCACGCGGGAAATCATTCCATCGAGAGTCCGCTGCGGAAGTTCCATTTCAGTTCGCCTTGTAGGAGGACGGGGACGCAAACCGCGCATGACGCCGCGCCCGGTCGGAACGACCCGCGACGATGCGTGGGACAACGCGCGGCGCATCGGGATTCTTCGGTCGGTTGCCGACGCGGTGCCTGCAACGATGAACATCACCGATGACGGAACGGTCTTCGCCGTCAACGCCGCTGCGCGCCACGTTTTGCGCGCCGGATCGCGGTCGAATGCGCTGCATCCCGCCACGATGCCGACCCACAGTAGGCCATGTCGATCAGGCTGTGTCCAGCGCACGGCGCTGAATGAAAAGCCATTTATTTTCGTGTCAGAGTGGTTATGAAACACGAATGGATTCGACAAGTTTTTGTATGCACTTGCATTTCCACCGTGAATAGACGGCTGTCTATTTCATGAATGCGTGGATATTCCGGATTCGTCCCGAAGTTGTGATGGTTTCGTTCAGCACGTCGTTGCAAGAATCGAAGATTCGAACCCGCCGACGACGCGGTGCGTTGCATCGGCACGCGACCACACGACCCGCCGACGCGGTACCCGGAAACGGCACGCCGCGTGGTACTGGTACCGACGGCAAGGAAGCCAAACGGAGCGACCACAGGATGAGATCGCAAGCGCATGCCGAAACACATTTCCAACGACGCGCGCAGGTTCGCCTGCAGCTTTTGCTTTCGTCCATGGCCCCGCATGCGGCGTTCGGATCAGACGGCCCGGGTGAGTCAGGAGGACTCCAATGACGCCCACACAACGACTTGAATATTCACACCCGGCTTTCGTCGACGCGCGTGCGCTGCCGATGGAACAGAGCGGCGGCGACGACATCGATCTGCGCGCACTGCTCGGCACGCTGATCGATCACAAGCGATTCATCCTCACGGTGACCGCGGTCTTTTTCCTGGCCGGCCTCGCCTATGTCCTGCTGACGAGGCCGATCTATCAGGCGACGGCCCTGCTGCAGGTCGAGCAGGCGCCGACGCTGCCCGGCATTACCGCCGTCGAACAGGCGGTGGGCGCATCCGATCCGGGCTCCACCGACGCCGTGTCGATCCTGACATCGTATTCGGTGGTCCAGAGCGCGGTCGATGCGCTCAATCTCAACATCGTGGTTTCACCCGATCGCGTACCGCTGATCGGAAACCTCGCCGCGCAGTTTTACACGCCCTCCAAGCCCGGCGCGGTGGCGGACGCATGGCCCGGTCTCGGGCGATACGACTGGGGCGGATCGCAACTTGACGTGGCTCGCCTCGACGTCCCCGACAGCCTGCTCGGCCAGACCTTGACGCTGGTGGCAGGCGAGCATGGCGCCTACACGCTGCGCAAGGACAGCCTCGTTCCATTGATGGACGGAAAGGTGTTGCTGCAGGGCCACGTCGGGCAGACGGTGAAACGCAACGGCATCACGATGCAGGTCACCAAACTGGATGCCAATCCGGATACGCATTTCAGCGTCACGCGGAACAACGAGGCATCGACCGTTTCGGGACTGCAGGCGTCGATCAACGCCCAGCCGGCACAACAGAATTCCAACGTGATCCAGCTGTCGCTCGACAGCGCCAGCCCGCACCTGGCGGTCCAGATTCTCGACTATGTCACGCAGGCCTTCCTTTCGCAGAACGTGGGGCGGAATTCCGCGCAGTCCGCGAACAGCCTGAAGTTCGTCAAGAAACAGTTGCCGATCGTGAAAGGGCGATTGGAAGACGCGCAAGCCGCGCTGAATGCGTACCAGTTGAAAGCGCACTCGGTGGACGTGCCGATGCAAACGCAGAGCTTTTTGACGCAACTCGACGACATCAACAGCAGCCTGCGCCAGCTCGAGACGCAGCGGCTCGAAGCAGCGCGCCTGTACACGCCGCAACACCCGGCCTACAAGGCCATCGTGAACCAGATCGGCATGTTGCAGGCACGCAAATCCGAGATGCAGAAGCAGATGAACACCTTGCCGGATACGCAGCGCCAATTGCTGCGGCTTAACGGCAACGTGCAGGTGTTGAACACCACCTACAACGGCCTGCTCAACGAGGAACAGCAACTTCAAATCTCGCAAGCGGGCGCGGTCGGCACGGCGCGCATCGTGGACGAACCCACGGTGGACATCACGAGTCCTGCGAAGCCGAAGAAGTTGATGACGGTGGCGGGAAGCACCGTCGCGGGTGCGGTGCTCGCGCTCGCCTTCGTGTTCCTGCGCCAGTTCATGAAACGCGGCATGGAAGACCCGGCGGAAATCGAACAGCTCGGCCTGCCGGTGTTTACCGCGATTCCGTTGAGCGAGCAGCAACTCGCCCTTTCCGAACACGAGCGGCCGCGGCTGTTCTCGCGACGCCGGCAGCGCCTGCTGGCGCTGGCGGCGCCCGAGGACCTTGCCGCCGAAGCCTTGCGCAGCCTGCGCACCAGCCTGTACTTCACCGCGCCGGATGCCGCCAACAACCGCATCATGATTTGCGGCTCCAGCCCCAACGCCGGCAAGACGTTCGTATCGGCAAACCTTTCGGCCATCAACGCGCAGGCCGGGCAGCGGGTGTTGTTGATCGATGCCAACATGCGCGACGGCAAGCTGCACACCATCCTCGGCGGCCGCCCGGACAACGGGCTGTCCGAATTGCTCGCCGACCGGATCATCCTCGAAGAGGCGATCCGCTCCGTCGAGGACGTGGAGAACCTGCACTTCATCCCGGCCGGCCGCAAACCGTCCAATCCTTCCGAACTGCTGATGCGGCCGCGCTTCGCGGCGCTGCTGCACGCGCTTTCGCCGCAGTACGACCTGATCGTGATCGACAGCCCGCCGATTCTTTCGGTGACCGACGCCACCATCATCGGCCACCACGTCGGCACCAGCCTGCTGGTGGTGCGCTTCGGCCTCAACCAGTCGCGCGAGGTCGAGATGGCGATGCAGCGCTTCCGCCAGAGCGGCGTCGAAATCAAGGGCGTCGTGTTCAACGGGATGGAGCGACGCAGCGGCGGCTTCAACGCCTACGGTTACCACGCGGATGGACTGACCGAATGATCCGCACCGCGATCATCGGCACACCTGCCCCGCGGTGGTGGAGGCAGGACGATGGCGGTTGAAGCGTCCGAAGCCTCCCGCCCGCTGGGCGACGCCGGCCATGCGACGGTCGACTTTGCCGCCGCCACGCGCCTGCTTCGCCGCGGCGCATCCGGCGCACTGCTGGTACAGGTGGGCGGCGCCGGCTTCAGCCTGATCGTCAACGTGCTGCTGGCGCGGCTGGTCGGCAAGTCGCAATACGGCATTTACGCATACGCGATGTCGTGGGTGAGCGTGCTGGTGGTGCTGGCGCTGCTCGGCCAGAGCAGCAGCGTGGTGCGCTTCGTGCCGATCTATCTGCACCGCAAGGATTGGGGCGCGTTGCGTGGCTTGCGCCGCGGCGCCAGCGGCATCGTGCTGGCCGGAAGCATCGCGATCATGCTGGCCGGCGCCGCATTGGTGCTCGTGCTGCACGATCGGATGGGCAGCGCGACGCTGCGGACGATGCTGGCGAGCTTCCTGTTGCTGCCATTGCTGGCGCAACTCGGATTGAACGGTGGCTTCTTCCGCGGCTACAAGCGGGCCGTCAGTTCCGGGGCTTACAACAGTTTGGTACGCCCGGTCTTCTTGATCGCGCTGGTGCTGGTACTTGCCCTGCCGCTGGGGCTGCGGCTGGATGCACCGGGCATCATGCTGGCCAATGTCGTCGCGGCGTTGGCGGCGGTGGGATGTTCCGAATGGCACCTGTCGCGCGCGTGGCCGGCCGCGGCGAAACACATCGAGCCGCGCTACGAACCGCGCGCCTGGTTCAAGCTGGGCCGCCAGCTTTTTTTGCTGGCGGCGATCGGGATCGTTTCCAATCGCGTGGACGTCTTGATCCTCGGCGGCTTCGCCGGCGCGGACGAAGTGGGACCGTATTACGCGGCGGTGCGGCTGGCGGCGATCGCGGCGTATGGCTTGACGGCGGTCAACACCATCCTCGCGCCGATGATCGCCGAGAGCTATGCCACCGACGACCACGCGACCATGGCGAGGCTAGTGCATCACGCGGCCAGGCTGACGTTCATCGTCACCGCGGCGGTCGCGCTCGCGATCGCGGTCGCCGGCTACTGGGTGCTCGGCCTGTTCGGCAATGGTTTCGCGGAAGCCGCCTACGTGCCATTGCTCATCATCCTTGCCGGCCAATGCGTTGCCGCGATGAGCGGCCCCACCGGCTTCCTGATGACGATGACCCGCTACGAGCGCCAGGCGTCATGGTTCATGGCGCTGGCGGCCGCACTGAACGTGGTCTTCAGCGTGGCGTTGATTCCGCTGTTCGGCCTGATCGGTGCCGCGCTCGCGACCGCATTCGGGAGCGTGGCATGGAACGTCTCGGGTCTGGCGTTCGTGCGTTCGCGACTCGGTGTCAACCCGACCATCCTGCCACTCGGGGAAAAGCGATGACTGCACCGAATTTCATCCTCGCGGGTGCGCCGAAATGCGGCACCACCGCGCTGGCCACGTACCTGCGCCAGCACCCGCGCATCTTCATGTGCATGCCCAAGGAACCAGGTTATTTCGCCTCGGACTTGCCCGAGCACCGTTACGTGTCGACGTGGAAGGATTACGCGGCGCTGTTTGCCGGCGCGACGGACGAACATCTCGCCGTCGGCGAGGCCTCGATCTTCTACATGTACTCCGACTCCGCGATCGCCGAGATCCGTCGCACGCTGCCGGCCGCGAAGCTGATCGTGATGCTGCGCAATCCGGTCGACCTCGCGATTTCCATGCACGCGCAGGCGCTGCGCTCGCGCGATGAAAATGTCGTCGATTTCGCCGATGCCTGGGCACTGTGTGCGGACCGTCGCGCCGGTCGCAAGGTTCCGCCGCGCGGACGCGACCACAAGATTTTGCTGTACGACACCTTGCCGTTGCTCGGCCTGCAACTGCAGCGATTGCTGCAGACGTTTCCCGAATCGCAAGTGCGCTGGTGGTTCTATGACGATTTCGCCGCGGACCCGGCGCGCGTCTACCGCGAGGTCCTGGCATTCCTCGACATCAAGCACGACGGTCGCGACGAATTTCCGCTGGTGAATCCGCGTCGGCGCGCACGCTGGCAGTCGCTGGCGGAGTTCACGCAGAAGACGCCGAAACCGCTGGTCCGCGCTGCGCTGTACGCCAAGCGGCGGGTGGGCATCGAACGCCTCGGCGTGCTGGACGCGCTGCGCAGCGTCAACTTCGTGCGCGGAAAACAGGTGATCGCGCCTGCGCTGATGGATGAAATGCGCGCGCACTTCACGCCGGACGTCCGGCTGCTGGAATCGATCACGGGCAGAAGCCTGGTCCACTGGCGAGGTGCCGCGGCGTGAAACTGGTACTGGTCATTCCCTCGCTCGATGGTGGTGGCGCCGAACGCGTGATGACCGCGCTCGCCAACGCTTGGGTGAACGATGGCCACCAGGTCACGCTGGTCACGCTCGCCGCCGGGCTGGGTGACAAGTACAAGCTGGATGCGGCGGTACGACGCGTCGCCCTGGATGTGACCGGGCGCTCGGCGACGCCAGTGGACGCCATCGGCCACAACCTGACCCGTATCCGCGCGCTGCGTCGCGAGATCAATCTTGCCGAACCCGATGCGATCGTCAGTTTCCTCACCCGCACCAACGTGCTGGTGTTGATCGCGGCCGGGAAGTTGCGCGGACGCGTGATCGTTTCCGAGCGGAGCGCACCGGGCACCCGCTGGGTCGGCGGCGTGTGGCGCGCACTGGCTCGCCCGTTGTACCGCCGCGCCGCGGCGGTGGTCGCGCAGACCCGCCGCTGCGCCGATCAGCTGGAGGGGCTGGTCGGGCGTGCGGTGGACGTCATTCCGAATCCGGTGGCGTCTGCTTCCGGTTGCGAGATATCGCCCATTGCTTCGGTGGCCGACCGGGACGGGCCAAGAACCATGCTGGCGGTGGGTCGACTGGTGCCGAAGAAGGGTTTCGATCTGTTGATCGCCGCGTTCGCGCAGGTTGCCCAGCGCCATCCGGCGTGGCGGCTGGAAATCGTGGGCGAAGGGCGCTTGCGCCATTCACTCGCGCGGACGATCCAGGATCACGGCCTTGCCGATCGCGTCATGCTGCCGGGTTTCATCAAGAATGTCCGCGAAACAATGCGGCGTGCCGATCTGTTCGTGTTGCCGTCGCTGATCGAAGGATTCCCCAATGCACTGCTGGAGGCGATGGCCGAAGGGCGGGCCTGCATCAGTTTCGACTGTGAAATGGGGCCGCGCGAGCTGATCACGCACGGTGAAAACGGCTGGCTGGTGCCGACCGGCGACACCCGCGGCCTGGCGGTCGCGCTCGACATGCTGATGCAGGACGATGCGCTGCGCGCGGAACTCGGCGCGCGTGCGCGCGAGGTATGCAATCTCTATTCGACCAGCGAGATTCTTGGCCGGTGGAATACGCTGCTGGCGCGAATCGCGACTGCACACGCCCCGCATGCGACGGCGGCAGCGAGGCGCACGGTATGAACGTTGCGCCATCCGATTTCGTCGCGGGACCGCGTCACCTCACGGATGATGTAGCCCAGGCAACCGCCCGTGATCCGCGCATCCTGTTTCTGATCCGTTCGTTCGGGCGCGGCGGCGCGCAGCGGCAATTGGTGGCGCTGGCGACAGCGCTGCGCCGATCCGGCTGGGATGTTTCGGCAGCGTGTTTCTACGCAGGCGATGCGTTCCAGCGCGAGCTTGAGCAGGCCGGCGTGCCGGTGATCGATCTGCGCAAGCGCGGGCGCTGGGACGTGTTCGGGTTCCTGTGGCGGCTGTGGCGCACCTTTCGCACCACCCATGCCGATGTCGTGCACGGCTACCTCACCGTCGGCAACCTGCTGGCGTTGCTGGCCAAGGCGGCGCATCGACGCACGCGCGTGGTGTGGGGCGTGCGCTCGGCGTACATGGATCGCGATCGCTACGACTGGATGGCGCGCCTGACCTTCCGCTTCAGTTGCGCGTGCGCGCGTATGGCGGATCTCGTGATCGTCAATTCCGACGCAAGCGGAAGGCACCACGCCACGCTCGGTTATCCGCGCGCACGGATGCGGGTGATTCCGAATGGCATCGATACGCGCCGCTTCAGCTTCGATGCCGAGGCGCGTACGCAATTGCGCCGCGAATGGCGGATTCCGGATGACGCCTTGCTGGTCGGTCTGGTGGGCCGGCTGGATCTGATGAAGGATCATCCGACATTTTTGAAAGTCGCCGCGAAACTCGCAGTGCGCGATGCGCGCTGGCATTTCGTGTGTGTCGGTGAAGGCTCGCTTGACTATGCCGCATCACTCGCGGCGAAGGCTGCAGCGCTGGGCCTGCAAGATCGCCTGATCTGGGCCGGGCCACGCGGCGACATGCCGGCGGTCTACAGCGCGCTGGATCTGCTGGCCTCCGCGTCGTACGGCGAAAGCTTTCCCAACGTGATCGCGGAAGCGATGGCCTGCGGGCGGGCATGCGTGGTGACCGACGTCGGCGATTCGGCACGCATCGTGGGCGCCTGCGGCGCGACCGTCGCGGCGCGCAATCCGGAAGCGTTCGCCGCCGCGGTCGAAAGCATGCTGCCGATGCTGACCGATGACCAAGCCGCACGCGCGATGCACGAAGCGGCGCGCGCGCGCATCGTGGAAACATATTCGCTGGAAACGCTGCTGGTCAATTCCAAGGCGGCGCTCAAGGCGGTCTGCGCGGGTGGCGGGACAACGTGATGGCCACGTCCATCCAGCCATTCCCGATCGGCCAGCTGATCTGGCCCGCCATCGCGATCATGGTGATCGGGTTTCTGATCTCGCTCGCCTACACGCACCGGGCGGGTCTCAGTCTCGGCGTGGCTGCGTTGAAGTCGGGGCTGTTCCTGATCTATTTCGGATTCCTCTTCGATGGCACGTTCACGTTCCTCGATGACTGGAAATACCTGCGCTTCGGCGAAGAACTGGTGCAGAACGGGGTCGGCATCTTCAATCTGATGCACAACTACGACTACGTCCGCAGCACCGTCAAAAGCGCCAATCTTTTCTATTACGTCTACGACGCATCCGCGCTGGTGGTTTTCGGGCACGGCTATTTCGCACCGGTCGCGGCCAACATCCTGCTGACCTTCATCGCGGCCGGCATGCTGATGAAAGCCGCGCGGTTGGGACTCGGCATGGGCCGGCGCGCCAGCATCGGGCTGTTCGTGTTCATCGCGCTCAGCCCTTCGTTGCTCGCGTGGTCCACCGTCGCCAACCTGAAGGACATCCTGGTCGCGACCGGAACAGCGGGCGTGGTGTATGCCGTGGCGCTGGTCGAAACCGGCAAGCCCAAACGCGCGGTGATGGTCACGATCCTGTGCGGGCTGATACTGGCACTCACGCGCTTCTACGTGCCGCTGATGCTGGGCGCCGCGTTCGGTATCTGTCTGCTGGCCTCGCGGCGCGGCCGCCGCAGCCCATGGTTGTGGCTTGCGGGCGTCGTCGCGCTGGCGGTCGTGGTGCACGAACTTGGCCACGGCAGCATTGGCGGCGCGATCCACCAGTTCCTCTCACGCCTTTCCGATCCGGTGACGGGCGTGCTGCGTTTCATGCTGACGCCGATTCCTTTCCACACGCAACCGCAGTACGCGTTCCTCAATCTGCCGCAGGTGTTCTTCTGGGCGATGCTGCCGCTGCAGTGCTACGGCATCGTGTCGTTGTGGCGGCACAAGAAGATGACGGGCCGGTTCATGGTCATCTACTTCGTGATGATGACGCTGCTGTACGGCGCGTTCCCGACGCTGCAGGGCCCACGCCACCGCGTGCAGATCGACGGGCTGATCGTGATCTTCCAGTACGTGGGCGTCCTCGCGCTGCTGCGGGGGCGCTTCAGGAAGAAGCGGCGCTACTTCCTCACCGAAGCGCAGCCGCCGCCGGACCCGCATGAACGCCTGCACCACAGTACCTACCCTGTCGCCTGAGAGACAGCCATGCATCACGAAAGGAAACGGCATTGCCCCGGCGGCGCCTTCGAATCGATCACTTCGATGCGCGCTTGCGAGCTGGCCGCCAAGGCGCGCAGGGGGAATCCGCGCGCATGAAAATCTGTCACGTCATCACCGGACTCGGCACGGGTGGCGCGCAGGCGGCGCTGTACCGGCTGGTGCAGACGCTGCGTCCGCCCGACTTCGAGCACGCCGTGATCGCGCTCGGCGCGGAAGGCAGCATGAGCGCAATGTTCGCGGAGTCGGCCGAGCTGCATCACCTCGGCATGCATCCCGGCCGTCTGTTTCCGCACGAAGTGCTGCGGCTGCGGCGGATGCTGCGCAGCAACCATTACGACGTGATCCAGAGCTGGATGTACCACGCCAACCTGATGGCTGCGATGGCCGGCTGGGGCGACGCCGCGCCGGTGGTGTGGAACATCCGTCATTCGCTGCATGCACTGGCGCACGAAAAGCGCGCCACGCGCTGGGTGATCCGGGCGGGCGCACGGCTGTCGCGACGCCCGGCGCGAATCATCTTCAATGCCGCGGTGAGCCGCGCGCAGCACGTCGCATTCGGTTACGACGACGCGCGCTCGGTGGTGATCCCGAACGGCTTCGACACCGCCGAGTTCGCGCCGCGCGCTGCCGAACGCGCGCGGGTGCGTGCCGAGCTGGACATCCCGGCCGATGCGCTTGTGGTCGGCCTGGTGGCGCGCGTACATCCCATGAAGGATCACGCCACCTTCCTGCACGCGGCGAAGCGACTCGGCGAAATGCATCCGCATTCGATTTTCGTGCTGGTGGGCGAGGGCGCCGATGCCGCGAATCAGGACCTCGGCGCGCTGATCGACCAGTTGGGCTTGCGCGACCGTATACGTTTGTGCGGGCGACGCAGCGACATCGCGGCCATCGACAACGCGCTGGATATCGCCGCTTCGTCGTCCGCGTGGGGCGAAGCCTTTCCCAACGCCACGGCGGAAGCGATGGCGTGCGGCGTGCCTTGCGTGGTGACCGACGTCGGCGACGCGTCGGCGATCGTGGACGACACCGGCACGGTGGTGCCGCCGCGCGATCCGGTCGCACTGGGCGACGCTTGGGCAACATTGGCGGCGCTCGGCGCCGAAGCGAGGCGCACGCTTGGGCAGCGTGCGCGTTCGCGCGTCATCCAGCACTACGCCATCGATGCCGGCGCGCGCCAGTACGCCGATCTGTACCAGGACATCGCGAGGCTGTCATGCGCCGCCCATTGATCATTCCCTGCAGGCGCGCTCGACCAACGCGTCATGGCGGCGGCATCGTCGCCGCAATACCCGATCCATCTCTCGTCGGGAGCTGATCACGATGTGTGGAATAGCCGGATTCTGGGACAGCACCCACCACTTTCGCGCGGACGACGCCGGCGCGGTGCTGCGGCGCATGACCGATGCGATTCGTCATCGCGGACCGGACGACGAAGGCTTCTTTCAGGACGCTGCGGCCGGCATCGCGCTGGGCCACCGGCGGCTTTCGGTGATCGATCTTTCGCCGGAAGGCCACCAGCCGATGGTGTCGTCCAGCGGCCGTTTCGTGATCGTCTACAACGGTGAGGTCTACAACCATCGCGCGCTGCGGCAGGAGCTGGTGAAACTCGGCGCCGCGTTCCGCGGACATTCCGACACGGAGGTGATCCTGGCCGCGATCGAGCAGTGGGGTCTCGACGAAGCCTTGCAGCGCTTCATCGGCATGTTTGCGTTTGCCTTGTGGGATCGCCGCGAACGCGCGTTGTCGCTGGTGCGCGATCGACTCGGCATCAAGCCGCTGTACTACGGCTGGGTCGGCACATGCCTGGTGTTCGCGTCGGAGCTGAAAGCCGTGACGGCGATGCCGGGGTTTGACAATGCGATCGATCGCGACGCGCTGTGCCTGCTGCTGCGCCATGACTACATCGCGGCGCCGCATTCCATCTACGAGGGCGTGCGGAAGCTCCAGCCGGGCACGGTGCTCACGCTGTCGACCAGCGACATGCTGAAGGCACCGGCGGACGAATCCCTGCTGGCCGCGAACACCCAGGCATTCTGGTCAGCGCGGGACGTCGCGACGGCTGGCATGACCGATCGCCTGCGCCTGCCCGACAATGAAGCGGCCGATGAACTGGACCGCCTGCTGCGCGACGCGGTGGCGCTGCGCATGGAAGCGGACGTGCCCCTGGGCGCATTCCTTTCCGGCGGCATCGATTCGTCGCTGGTGGTCGCACTGATGCAGGCGCAGTCCCCACGTCCGGTGCAGACGTTTTCCATCGGCTTCCGCGAAAAGGGTTTTGACGAGGCGGTGCATGCGCGCGCGGTTGCGAAGCAGCTCGGCACCGACCATCACGAACTGTACGTCACCGCGCAGGATGCGCTGGACGTGGTGCCGCAGTTGCCCGGCATGTTCGACGAACCGTTTTCCGATTCCTCACAGATCCCCACCTTCCTGGTCGCGCAGATGGCAAGACGCAACGTCACGGTCAGCCTTTCGGGCGATGGCGGCGACGAATTGTTCGGCGGTTATCGTCGCTACTTCGCGGGCCGCAGGATTGAGCGAAGCTTGGGTCGGGTACCGATAGCGCTGCAGCGGGGTGCGGCGCGTTCGCTGTCGCGCCACCCCGGGTTTTACGAATCCGTGCTTGCCGGCGTCAATGCCTGCCTGCCGTCGGGCAAGAAGATGCGCCGGCCGCGCGCCAAGGTCGCGGTGCTGGCGCGAATGCTGGAAGCCGGCTCGGCCGACGAACGCTACCGGCTGATGTTGTCGCACCATCGGCGCCCGACGGACGTGGTGCTGCGTGGCAATGAGCCTTCACCGCAGATCGGCAATCCGGTGGTCGCGTCGGATACGGACGCGCTCATCGAACGGATGATGTTCAACGATCTCGTCACCTATCTGCCGGGCGACATCCTCGCCAAGGTCGACCGCGCGAGCATGGCGGTGAGCCTGGAAGCGCGGGTGCCACTGCTCGATCACCGCGTGGTGGAGTTTTCCTGGCGCGTGCCGATCGAACAGAAAGTTCGCGACGGCAAGGGCAAGTGGCTGCTCCGGCAAGTGCTCTACCGCTACGTACCGGAGTCGCTGATGGCTCGCCCGAAACAGGGTTTCGGCGTGCCGATCGGCGCATGGCTGCGCGGCCCGCTGCGCGACTGGGCGGAAACCTTGCTGGACGAGCGGCGGCTGCGCGAGCAGGGCTATTTCGAGCCCCGGCAGGTCAGGCAACTGCTGGACCGCCATCTTTCCGGCCACGCCGAGGAAGGTCCGCGGCTGTGGGACGTGCTGATGTTCCAGGCATGGCTTGCGGAAGCCGGGCGACAGCAGCTGCCATCGCGCGACGTGGTCGCCGCATGAACGCGCAGGCCGCCACCAGCGTGGAAGCAGCTCCCGCCAAAGAAGACGCGGCATGGATCGATGCGCTCGCATTCGCGCCGCGCAAGGAATCCTGGGTAGCGTGTTCCGGCGATCGCTTCTACAAGCTGTTTCGCCGCGGCGACGATCCCGCCCGCGACTGGCTCGACCGCGGGTGCATCGAAGATGCCCGCCGCGAACATGACGACATGCTGCTGTTGCACCGCTTCGGCGAACACGCTTGCGCGCCGCTGCAGCGGGATCATGGCTGCGTCGTGTATCCCCGCTTGTCCGGTCCGGACCTGCGCGAGACGCTGCTGCGACGCGATGGCGACTGCACTGAGCGCGCGGCGGCGCTGGGCAATGCGCTGTCCTTGCTGGCGCAGCTGCACGGCGCGGCTGCCGATGCGATTTCGCACTACCCACTGAAAGATTACCGGACGGATGGCTACCTTCGTCCCGGCGCCGAGGTGTTGCGACGGATCGACGAATGCCCGCGCACGTTGTGCATCGAAGGCTTCGAAGTTCGCAATTTCAGGTTCGACCAACATCGCCACGCGTGGCTGTTCTTCGATCCGCAGGTCGTGTCACGCGGCGTGCCGGAAAATGACATCGCGCGTTTCATCATTTCACTGCTGATGGTTAACTGGGGTAAAGGCGGTTCGCCCAGAATATGGAGACACTTTCACATTGGCGATTTGGTGTCGGTCTACGAGCGCGCCGCATCGCGTTCGACCGATCCGATATTGCTGAACTATTTCCTGCACGAAACGATCGCAATGAGACGGCATTTTGCGGAGAAGGCTTTGCACACGCTGCATGGTGTGCCACGCATCCTTGGACGGCCGTATTTGTCTGCTTATTTCCTGCAGCTCGAGAGGTGGGCCGCCCGACATGAATTTTGATTACGAGCGCGACACCCGCACCTTCTACCAGAATGAAGCCACCGCGCAACGCTACCACGACATGTTCATGTCGCGCAGCGGCTGGCGCAATCTTCCATCGCGGGTGGTGGCGCGGCGCGAGCGCCGGGCGGTGAAGGACATGCTGGAGCGGGTGCCGCACCGCAGTGCGCTGGACATTCCCGCGGGAACCGGAAAACTCGCCGGCGTGTTCGCGTCACTGGGCACCCGCGTCGTTGCCTCCGACATTTCCGCGAGCATGTTGAAGCGCGCGGAGACCGAGTTCTCACGCGTCGGTCATCCGGACGTCAGCTTTCAGGTGGCGGACGCGGCGGAGCTGGGCGAGTTCGCCGATGCCGCGTTCGACGTGGCGGTGTGCTTGCGGCTGATGCACCGTGTGCCTTCCGGGCTGCGCGTGCGCATGCTGAAGGAGCTCGCGCGCGTCGCGCCGTACGCAATCATTTCGTACGGAATCGAAAACGGGTTCCACAAGTTGCGACGCAGAACCCGCGCCGCGATATTCGGCGGGCAGAAGGATACCTTGTGCTTCTGCCACATCTCCGAGGCGCTCGCGGAGTTGCAACCGCATTTCGACGTCGTGGCGAAAACGTGGATCGCCCCGGCAGTTTCGCAGGAATTGATTTTCCTGTTGAGGTCGAAGCCGCAACATGCGAATGGCGACGCTTAGCGTCGATGGCATCGATGGAATCGCGCGGCTTCGCAAACATCTCGTTCTTGCGCGGCGCACACCGCGTGAGGCCCGGACCGCCGAGGATCGGCGGAAGGAGCGTGCAACATGCAAGGAGGAGCGCATCGGTTTTCATTCAGGACCACCGGACTTGTGGCACTGCTGGTGCTGCTGGCCGGGCCATGGCACGTTGCCTTGGCGGCGTGCCCGAAACTCTTGATGTTCGATGGCGTCGACTACCGCTCGCAGACCACCGCCGAACAGGCCGCCTATTGGGGCCAGACCGTCGGCATGCAGGGCTTCTTCCTGAAAAACGTAATGGACAACTGGAAGGAAGACGTCGGGACGGATCCCCAAAGCGCGCTGTGGCAGAACGTCGCCAAATTCCAGTCCACCTACGCGCCATCCGGCGTGACCGACAACTTCATCAAGGTCGCGCTTTACAAGCCGCATGACTGGAACAACAAAAAGGCAAACGATGCGGTCATCACGCGTTTCAAGCACGCGGCGATGCTGGCCAAGTATGCCAAGCTGAAAGGCGTCGCGCTGGATCTGGAGCCCTACACGCCCACTTGGGGCGGACCCGCGGCTGGCCCGGAACTCGCGACGACCATCGAGCAGGAAGGACGCGCGATCGGCCAGGCGATGCACGACGCATATCCCGACATGACACTGTTCATCCTGCCGGACGTCATGGACCAGACCCAGGCCTACGCGACGCTGCTGCAACGGATCAAGTCCGGCGTTCACAAGCTGAAAGCCGGGAAGAAGGTGCCGCCCTACGACCGCTACGAGCTGGCCGTGCCGTTCGTGAAGGGGCTGTTGTCCGTGGCTTGGAGCCATGTCGCGATCGGCATGGAACAGACCTACAGCCGTTATGCCCAAGGCATGCAACCATCGGTGCAACGCACCGAAGGCGACTACGCCCAGTTGATGGGCAAGAGTGCGGCGTCGATGAACCTCACCGCGGCGCCGGGCCTGTGGCCGCTCGGCCCCACCAAGACCGACAAATCCAAACGCGAGAAGCCGGCGAAATTCGAGGGGCGCCTGGAGGCGGCTTATGCGGCGGCCAGCCAGTACGTCTGGATCTACGGGCATGGCAGCGCGTGGCAGACCGACGGCCCCTACGCGCGCGGTCCGGTGACGTCCGACTTCAACCAGTTCACGGATGCAGTGCATCGCGTGGAGACGAGTTGCAGGAAGTAACCCCATCGGGGGACCGCATGTCCAAGATCATCCTGTTCGCCAACACCGACTGGTATCTCTACAACTTCCGGCGATCGCTGGCGCGGGCGGTGCAGACGGCCGGGCACGAGGTGCTGCTGATTTCACCGCCCGGCGAATACGGTGCGCGCTTCCGCGAACTCGGCCTGCGCTGGGAACCGTTGCCGGCGATGGACCGCCGCAGCCTGAACCCGCTGCGCGAGCTGCGCGCGCTCGCCGAACTCGTTGCCTTGTTCCGGCGCGAACAACCGGCGCTGGTGCACAACTTCACCATCAAGTGTGCCGTGTACGGTTCGATCGCCGCGATGCTGACCGGGGTACCGGCGCGCATCAACGCGGTCGCCGGCCTGGGCTACGTGTTCGCCAGCAACGATCGGCGCGCGCGCCTGCTGCGGCCGCTGGTCCGCGCACTGATGCGATTCGCGTTGCGCGGCCGACGTTCGCGATTGATCCTGCAGAACCACGATGACGCGCGGATGTTCCTCGATCATCGCTTGATCGAAGATGCCCGCGTGCGCGTGATCGCGGGTTCCGGCGTGGACTGCAATCGCTTCGTGCCGCAAACGCGCGCATGCAATGATCCGCCACGCGTGCTGCTCGCGGCGCGGCTGTTGTGGGAAAAGGGCGTCAAGGAATACGTGCAAGCTTCGCGCACGCTGCGCGCGCAAGGCCGGCGGGTGCGATTCCTGCTGGCTGGCGCTTCCGACCCCGGCAATCCCGCGGCGGTCCCGGAAGCCAGCGTGCGCGGCTGGGTCGATGACGGTCTCGTCGAGTGGATCGGCCACGTCGACGACATGCCGGCGTTGTTCGCGTCTACCGACATTTTCGTGTTGCCGAGCTATTACCGCGAAGGGTTGCCGAAATCGCTGATCGAAGCCGCCGCCTGCGCGACACCGTTGATCACCACCGACATGCCGGGTTGCCGGGATGTCGTCACCGACGGCGTCGACGGGTTGATCGTGCCGCCGCGCGATGCCGAAGCCTTGTGCACGGCCATCGTGCGCCTTCTGGATGCTCCGGAACTGGCGCGGAAGCTGGGCTTGGCGGCGCGCGCAAAGGCCTTGGCAAAGTTCGACGAGCGCATCGTGATCCGCCGCACGCTGGAAACCTACGATGAGGTGCTGGACGATCCCCGCGCCGTCGAGGCCCCCATTTGATAGCTGCTGGACAATTCGCTGCGCGATGCGCCAACTCTCGCGGAACTTATGCGGTGCTGTCGGTCTAGTCGCGCCGATTCCTCAAAGGCTGCCCGTGAGATTTTGGGCGAAAGCGAATGACCGGCTGCGAAGCGACGTTGCGGGAAACGCGTCGCGCCGACGCATCCGCCGATCGAATCAGCGCCGCCTGTGTACGTTCGAGATGCGTGGTGAATGCCCCGTATATGGCCGCCACGACCACGAACGCCATGAGGTTCGCGATGGCGCCGAGCTCCGCATGGATGACCACGCCCACGAACGGCAGCACGATGGAGAAACCGACCAGGTACACGAGCGTGCGGCGCGGACCCAAACCCGCATTCATCAGCAGGTGATGGATGTGCGTGCGGTCGGGCGTGAACGGCGACACGCCGCGTTTCAAGCGACGGTAAATTACCGCCAGCGTGTCCATGACCGGCAGCGCCACGCACCACAGCACCAGGCCGGGTGAAATGTGGCGCGGCGTGCTCTGGCTCAACGCGATCAAGGTCCACGCGATCACGTAGCCCAGCACCACGCTGCCCGAATCGCCGAGGAACACCTTGGCCTTCTTGCCCAGCAGGCCCAGATTCGCCATCAGGAACGGATACAGCGCCGCGGCCAGCAACAACACGATCACGGTGAGCGGCGCGGGCATGTCGGGCGCCATCAACAACGCGATCGCCCCGGTGCTGACCAGTGCCAGACAGCCCGCCAAGCCGTCAATGCCATCCATCAGATTGAACGCGTTGATCAACCCGATCACCGCGAGCACGGTGAACGGAATGCCGAGCCAGCCGAGTTTCAATTCGTAGCCATGCAACACGCCAAGCGAGTGCACGTAGGTGCCCGTCGTGGCGATCACCGTCAGGACCGCCACCACCTGCACGACCACGCGTACGCTCACGCGCAACTGGTAGCGGTCGTCAAGCGCACCAAGCGCAACCAGTACGCATGCGCTGGCCAACACGATATCGTCGAACCGCTGTGCCGGTCCCAGGAAGCGCTGGCCGAGCCACAACCACCCGGCCAGCATGCCCACGAAGATCGCGAGACCGCCGACCAAGGGCGTCGCGAAAGCATGTCGCTTCCGCTTGTCCGGGTGATCGAGCAAACCCACCGGCTTGCTGATGGGAACCAGTACGCACAATCCCAGTGCGGAGGCCCCGATCGATACCAAGCATGCCGATAGAACCGTATGTGCCGCAGATATCATCCTTGTACGTCTCGGCTGGCAGGGTGGCCAGTATGGAATACCGCATAAAACACGCGCTGAATAATTCAATGATTTTTCTTTAATGCATATGAATGCACCATATTTATATATTTGAATGCGTTGTGAATACGCACGGCATGTGGATGTTTTTATTCGTGTGATTATCCAAGCTGAATGGAAGGGATCGGCTGCGCTTTTATCGCGATGCGGCGTACGGTCAGATTCGCGTGCCCCCGCCGGAGAGCCGGGTATCCCACGTCGCGCCAAGCGTGAGCTGCGTGCCTGCGCGGCACGGATATTGCTTGTATGCTGGGCAGCGTGGGACGGGGAGATTGCCTGGGGAAGGATTCCCTGGTTTGCTCCCCCGGCCTGCCGCATCCGCCGCGGGGAATCCCCGGCCGCGAGGTAACGACCGTGACAATCACCGACATCGGCATCCTGCTCATTGTGCTGTGCATCTCGCTTTGGGCAATCATGGCCGCCCTGCACAGGCACACCGTCCAGTTGGAAGCCTTGAAGTCGCAAATGCAGGAATTGCTGAAGGCACCGGAGACGGACCGCAGCGCTTCCGTCACGGAAGCCAACGCCTCTGTGTCCAGCGACAGGATGGAGACTTCGTCGGCGCACGTGCCCGCGAAGACCGCGTCGGTGATCGCGGCGCGACAGACCGTCCTGAAATAGCTCGCTTCGCAGCTCGCGACCGCGCCGTGGTCATCGCCCGGATCGTGCCTGCCGGCACTTGGCTCGTCGGATGACCGGGTGTAGGTTCGCGGGATCGTCTCGTCCTGGAGGTGCGCGATGAAGTTCCCTCGACCCGGCCTGTTGCTGCTCGCCGCGTTGTTCATGGCCGCTTGCGCGCCTTCGGCCATGGCCAAGGCGCCGCCTGCATCGACCAGTGCATCCGAGAACGCGCGCATCGAACACATCCTCGCGCAGCGTGCGAAGGTCAAGCAGATCCCGGCGGTGGCCCTTTCGCACGACGGCCAGCACTTGGCGTGGGTGGTGGCGCACGACGAGCAGACCGAGTTGATGCTGGGCTCGTGGAACGGGCAGAACGCGCAGGCCGTGGCGATTCCCGGCGGTTGCCGTGAAGAAGACCTGCGCTGGGCGCCGCGCTGGAACATGCTGGCGGTGTTGACCCGCTGCAGCATCGACCCGTCCAACACCAAGCCCATCCAAGGCGCGATCTGGCTGATCGACGTGAACGCCGGCAAGCCGCCGCGCAAACTCGCGGACCTCGGCGGTTTCGCCGAAGGCATGCAATGGAGCCGCGACGGCAAGCGCATCGCGTTCCTGTTCGTGCCGGGCGCCACGCGGCTGCCGGCAGCGACCGCGTCCGGCAATCCGCGCGTGGGCGTGATCGGCGAGACCGACGTGCAGGTGCAATACGTCGCCAGCATCGACGCATCGGGTGGCAAGCCGGAACTGCTGACGCCCGATGGGTTGTACGTGTACGAATTTCGCACTTCGGCCACCGGCAATCGGATTGCCTACACCGCTGCACCGCCGCCCGGTGACAACAACTGGTGGACGGCCAAACTGTATGTGCAGGAGGCGAAAGCAGGCGGGACGCCGCGCGAGCTCGTCGATCCCGGCGCGGTGAAGGGTTCGCTGCACGGTTTGCAGATCGCGCTGCCGCGCTGGTCACCCGATGACGCGCGCATCCTGTTCATCGGCGGCTTGATGAGCGATCGTGGTGCGACCGGCGGCGACATCTACAGCGTGCCCGCCTCGGGCGGCGCGCCCGTGAACCTGACCGAAGGCGCGAAGGTAACGCCGTCGTGGTTCACGTTCCTCGATGCACGCTCGCTGCTGGTGAACCAGATTGCCAAGGGCAAGGTGCAGGTCACCGAATACACGCTGTCCGGCAACCACGCGCGCCAGACCAGCACGTGGTTCACTGCGCCCGGCGTGCTGGGCGACGGGCGCGCCGCGCTTTCCGTTTCGCTGTCGGACAAATCGCCGCGGCGGATCGCCTACGCGGCCCAGTCATTCGATCATCCGCCCGAGGTTCACGTGGGCCAGCTCACCACTGCGCCGCCACCGGCGATCACTTCGATCAACGCCGGCCTTTCGCACGACTGGGGCAAGGCCGAATCGGTGGAATGGAACAGCGGCGGCACGCAGGTGCAAGGCTGGTTGATGTACCCGGCCGACTACGACGCGCACAAGAAGTATCCGATGATCGTGTCCGTGCACGGCGGTCCGTCATGGGCGAACCTGCCGAACTGGAGCAACAACGCCAGCGCGTATTCCGAATTCGGCTATTTCGTGCTGATGCCCAACCCGCGCGGCAGCCTCGGTGGAGGCGAGCAGTTCGCGCAGGCCATCCGCAACCAGATGGGCTACGGCGATCTCGATGACATCCTTGCGGGCGTGGACAAGGTCGAGAAGATGTTGCCCATCGACGACAGTCGGCTGGGCCTGACTGGCTGGAGTTACGGCGGCTTCATGAGCATGTTCGCGCCGACGCGCACGAACCGCTTCAAGGCGGTGGTGGCCGGCGCAGGCCTCTCCGACTGGCAGAGCTATTACGGCCAGAACCAGATCGACCAGTGGATGATTCCGTTCTTCGGCGCATCGCTGTACGACGATCCGGCCGCGTACGCCAAGAGTTCGGCGATCAATTTCATCAAGCGCACCAAAACGCCGGCGCTCATCGTGGTGGGCGAACGCGACGAGGAATGTCCGGCGCCGCAATCGTTCGAATACTGGCACGCACTGAAAACGCTGGGCGTGCCGACCACGCTGGTGGTGTACGCGAACGAAGGCCACCACATCGCGCAACCGAAAAATCAGGAAGACATCATGCGTCGATCGCTGGACTGGTTCGGCAAATACCTGACACCTGCCAGGACGCGCTGAAGCTGCGTCGGCGCCGATCTCCGGCAGGGCTGTGGCGCAACCACAAGGCCCGCGCGGGCGCATGGTGCGCCCTCTTCGCAGGCTGCCACCTGCCGCGCATTCAGGCGGCAGGCGGATCCTTCCGGCGGGTGCGGGATACACCCGTGAGGATGCCGAGGCCGAGGATCACCACCGCACCCACCACGATCCATTGCGTCGGCACGTGGGCGAGCCAGGCGCCGTAGCCGAGGCCGATGATCACGACAAGCGTTCCGACTAGATAAAGCGCGAACGACATGGGGCGCCTCCTGAGGGTGATCACGCTATCGTCCAGTGTCGCCGCGAAGACGGCGTGAACGCCGCTCAGAACAGTTCGCCTTGCGGACTTGCCGGCCGCGGCGCAAGAAAACGGGACACATCCAACTGCAGGGTGCGCGCTCGGGCAAAGCCGTGTCTCCGCGCCGCCACCTCGAAACGCCGACGAAGCAATTCGGCGAACGGTCCCTGTCCGCGCATGCGGGTGCGAAAGTCGGAATCGTAATCGCGTCCGCCGTTCATTTGCTGCACCAGGCTCATCACGTGTTCGGCGCGTTGCGGCACGTGGATCGACAGCCATTCCCGGAACAACGCCTTCAATTCCCACGGCAGGCGCAGCACCGTGTAACCGGCCATGCTGGCGCCGGCCTCGGCGGCACGTTCCAGTACCGCTTCCATGTCGCGATCGTTCAAGGCCGGGATGACCGGCGCCACCAGCAGGCCGGCCGGCACGCCCGCCTCGGTCAACGCACGGATCGCCTGCAGGCGGCGGTGCGGCGCCGACGCGCGCGGTTCCAGTTTCGACGCCAAGTGGTTGTCGAGTGAATTCACCGACACGAATACGCGTACCAGTTTCGCGCGCGCCATGGGCGCGAGCAGGTCGAGGTCGCGTTCCACCAGCGCGTTCTTGGTGACGATGGTGCAAGGGTGCTGGCACTCGGCCAGCACCTCCAGCGCAGCGCGCGTCAGCCGCCACTTCCTCTCGATCGGCTGGTACGGGTCGGTATTGCTGCCGATGTTGATGGGCTTCGGTACGTATCCGGGCTTCGACAACTCCGCGCGCAGCACTTCGGCGAGATTGGACTTGGCGCGGATCTTCGTTTCGAAATCCAGCCCCGGCGACAAGTTGAGATAACTGTGCGATGGCCGCGCGAAGCAGTAGATGCATCCGTGCTCGCAGCCACGATAGGGATTCATCGCCTGCTCGAAAACGATGTCGGGCGAATCGTTGCGGGTGATCACGCTGCGTGCGCGTTCTTCGGTGACCTCCGTGCGCGGACGCGGCGCGGCCTCGTCCAGCAACGCGTCCTGCCAGCCATCGTCTTCGGCGTGATGACGCACGCTCTCGAAGCGCCCCTCCGGGTTGGAGGCGGCGCCGCGACCTTTGATGCGCGCGGACGGCACGGCTTGCATCCCGGCAGGATACGCCGCGCTGTCTCGACCCTTGCGACAGCCCGGTCCGCGGGCGACACGGCGGTCGTTCGCGCTGATGTTCTGTTCCATGACAAATTTGTGCGCATCAGCGCAAAAAGTTATGAGCACGAAAGGTGATTGAAAGGTTTGGCTGCTACACCTTTTGGGGTTGGGAAGTTACAGGGAGATGAACAGAGGATGGGGGATCTGTTTCGGGGTGAAGTGTTGCAAGCGCAGCGCGGCCAATGGATGGGCGCAATCAACCTTGCGACCCCGCTCGCCTTCGTGTGGTGGGCGTTGCTGGCGGCGAGCCTCGCCGCGGCGATTGCTCTGTTCCTGACCTTCGGACACTACACACATCGCGCCGAGGTGATGGGGCAACTCCAACCCAGCGCGGGCATGCTTACTCTGTCCGCCCAGACCACCGGAACCATCAAGCGAGCGCTGGTGCACGAGGGCGAGCGGGTCAAGGCTGGCCAACCACTGGTTGAAATCTCGGCCGATCTGGTCAGCGCCAGCATGGGTAACACCCACGCCGTGGTCAGTGCGCAGTTGCGCGCTCAGCAGGCCCAAATCCGAACAACGCTCGCCAACCTCCAGCCACAAGCCAAAGAACAAGCCAGGGATTTGCGCACCCGGATAGGGCTGCTACGAGCACAGGTGCGTCAGATCGGCGACCAACTGGCCTTGCAGCGCGAGCAGGCGGCGACCGCCACCGGCTTCGTCGCGAAAATCAAGCCCGTGCTCGAGAAGGGCGTGATTTCCATCGCGCAATTCAACGCGTATCAATCGCAGGCCCTGACCCAACAGGCCCAGGTCAAGACACTGGAACGCCAGCGGCTGGATGCCGACCAGCAGTTGAGTTCGCTGCAGGCGCAGTTGACGCAGCTACCTTTGGGCACGGCAGCCAAAGCCAATCAATTGCGCGGCCAATTGGCGCAACTCGCTGCACAGCTGGCCCAAAGCGAGGCCGCGGGCGGCACCGTACTGCGCGCCCCGCGCACGGGCGTCATTTCGACATTGCTGGTGAAGCCCGGACAGAACGTCGCTTCAGGCCAGCCGCTGTTGTCCATCCTGCCGCACGGTTCCGAGTTGGAAGCGCAGTTGCTGGTACCAAGCAACGCGATCGGCTTCGTGCACGACGGCACGCCAGTCGTGCTGCGCTATCAGGCTTACCCATACCAGAAGTTCGGCCAACAGTACGGCCAAGTCGTACAGATCTCGCGCAGCGCGCTCAGCCCCGCGGAGGCCGCAACCCTGCTGGGCCAGAAGGTCACGACGCCGCTGTACCGCGTGCTGGTCTCGTTGGATCGCCAGACCATCAGCGCCTATGGCAAGGCCGAGGCGCTGAAGCCCGGCATGGCGTTGAACGCGGACCTTTTGCTGGACCGTCGCAGCCTGTGGCAGTGGATGTTCGAGCCGCTGTATGGCCTGCGGCAACGACTCGCGGCCCACGGAGCCCATCACGGATGAGCGACGGCGCGGCCATCGACGGCGGTTTGCTCGGTGGCCTGCAATGGGGCTGGCGACGCAAACTTCCGGTCATTCTGCAAACCGAAGCCGCCGAATGCGGTCTCGCATCGCTGGCAATGATCGCGTGTTATCACGGCCACGATGTGGACCTGCCTTCGTTGCGCCGACGGCACTCGGCATCGCTGAAAGGCGCCAATCTCGCACGCGTGATGGAGATGGCGACCAAGCTCGGTTTCGAGACGCGGCCGCTTCGTTTGGAATTGCACGAGCTGCCGGAACTCAAGGCACCGTGCATCCTGCACTGGGATTTGAACCACTTCGTGGTGCTGCAGCGGGCGACTGCCCACGGTGCGGTCATCCACGACCCGGCACGCGGCGTGCTGAAACTCTCGAACGCCGAGGTCTCGAAGCACTTTACCGGCGTGGCGCTGGAATGCGCGCGGCGTGCCGACTTCAAGCCTATCAACACGCGCGAGTCGATCTCGTTGCGGGCCCTCACCGGCCGGGTCGAAGGCCTGTCCGGTGCGCTTGTCCAAATCCTCGTGCTGGCGCTGGCGTTGGAAGTATTCGCGTTGGTTGGGCCTTTCTACCTGCAATGGGTGCTGGATCAGGTACTGGTGTCGGCCGACAAAAGCCTGCTGATGTTGCTGGGCATCGGCTTTCTGCTGGTGACGGTGTTCCAGGCTGCAATTTCTGCGATGCGCGCGTGGACCATCACCTGGCTGGGCGCAATGCTGAACGTGCAGTGGGTCACCAATGTATTCGCGCACCTCCTGAAGTTGCCGCTGGACTGGTATGAAAAACGCCATGTAGGCGACGTGGTCTCGCGCTTCGGCTCGATGCAGACGATCCAGCAGACGCTGACTACCGGATTTGTCGCCGCAATCCTGGACGGCATCATGGCCACTCTGACCCTGATCGTGCTGACACTCTACAGCGTCAAACTGACATTGATCGTCACCGCGGCATTCGCGCTGTACGCGATCCTGCGTTGGTTTACCTATCAGCCGCTGCGGCGCGCGCAGGAAGATCAGATCGTGTACGCCGCGCGCCAGCAAACGGAATTGCTGGAAGCCATCCGCGGCGCACAAACGCTGAAACTCTTCAACCAGCAGCAGCCGCGTACGGCGCGCTACGCCAACGCGGTGGTCGAAACGGTCAACCGCAACATAGCGATGCAGCGGCTCAACATTGCATTCACCAGTGGCAACCAACTGATCTTCGGCATCGAGAAAGTCGCCCTGATCTGGCTGGCCGCCGTACTGGTGCTGGACGGCACCTTCACCGCGGGCATGCTGGTGGCGTTCGCGGCGTACGCTGACCAGTTCGCCAGCCGCGCGGCCGATCTGATCGACAAAGGTATCCAGTTCCGCATGTTGCGCCTGCACGCCGAACGCGTGGCGGACATTGCGTTGACCGCTCCCGAGCGGCACGTTGAATCCGCGTGGGACGCGCCCTTGCCGGAAGCCGGGATCGAGGTGCGCCATGTCAGCTTCCGCTACGGGGATGGCGAGCCGTGGATCCTCAAGGATTGCTCGCTCACGATTCCCGCCGGCGAATCATTGGCCCTCATTGGCCCGTCGGGGTGTGGCAAGACAACACTGGCCAAGATCATCCTGGGTCTGTTGGAACCCGGGGAAGGCGAGGTCCTCTACGGCGGCATCGACATTCGCAGGCTGGGCCTTGGTCGTTACCGCAATCAGGTCGGCGCCGTGATGCAGGACGATCAGCTGTTCGCCGGCTCCATCGCCGACAACATCGCCTGCTTCGACACGGAATCGAATCCGCTGCGCATCGAAGCCGCTGCACGTCTCGCCGCGATCCACGACGACATTGCGAAAATGCCGATGGGCTACCAGAGCCTCGTCGGCGACATGGGTTCCGCCCTTTCCGGCGGCCAGAAGCAACGCGTTCTATTGGCGCGCGCACTCTATCGCAAACCCTCCGTGCTGGTGCTGGACGAAGCCACCAGCCACTTGGATATCGAACGCGAGCGGCAGATCAATGCCATCGTCAACCATCTCGCGATCACGCGAATCGTGATCGCCCACCGCCCTGAGACAATCGCCAGCGCGCAACGCGCATTGCTGGTCGCCAATGGTGCGGTGCAATCTATTCCGACCATCCATCCACGGGAAGTGGAGGTGGCGGGATAGCCGAAATCGGGACGGCTTGTATTCCCGATGCATTCTGGAGGCACAGACGATGAAGACACTGAGTGAAAATGACGTTTTCTTGGTTTCAGGAGGCACAATTTCTGCTGCAGACGCCGCAAATGCAGAATCGGATGGAGAGGAAGTTGGAAAGGCGCTCGTGAAAATTGCAGTGGGAATCGTCACACTCGCTGGTCTTTACGCAATTATTGCCTAACACAAAGGAGAGGAAACAATGAAGATCTTAGATGGAGAACAGATTTTTCAGGTAAGCGGTGGTCAAGTAGGCGGTGAAGATGAGACAATTCCGTCACCTGATGATTTTGAAGGCTTCGGCGATTTTCTAGTAGGTGTGGCAAAGGGAATTTGGAAAGAGCTTTAATTGTGTACGCCCTTGTTCACGCGCGAGCGTGAACAAGGGCTCTTTCGGAGGCTATCTATGAAATTCAAACACACAGCTCTTGTGATTTATATCCTCGTTGCGGGCATTATCTGCTTCGCAGATGGCATTAAAGATGGAAACTATTTTATCGCCGCATTTGGCGCGGTTTCATTGATATTCGCGCTAGATGCATACAGGCTTACACGCTTATGCCATAAGACCGCTCCTCGACTCCCCAAGAACTGAAGGTAAGCATAGAGTTCTGAAAGAGCTTGGGATCATTCGTGCTCTAGCATAGTGAGTGGCGAATGACAACTTACGATAGCGCAGGTGTGTGGCCCTCTTGAGTTACCACTGAGGTTGTGTATCACGCTTTCGCGTGATGCGAGAGGAGAGCTTGCGTGGCTGTTATGCGCCTATGAACTCGATGCCCGAGTCCGATCGTTAAAGTTTCTTACGGAGACTACAATGAGGAAACAACTGTTGGGGTTGGCCGGCGCGATTTCGCTGGCCTTGGTGGCAGGCGGCGCTCTGGCCGCGACAAACGATGCGAATGTCACGCGCGCGACGCTCGACAACGGCCTGCGTGTGGTGATCGTGCGCGACACGCTGGCGCCGGTGGTGACGACCGAGATGAATTATCTGGTCGGCAAGAGCGAGGCGCCGAAAGGCTTTCCGGGCACCGCGCATGCGGTGGAGCACATGATGTTCCGCGGCGCGCCGGGCCTGAGCAAGGATCAGCTTGCCGCGATCGCGGCCAACATGGGTGGCGCGTTCAACGCCGACACGACTTGGGGCGTGACCCAGTATTACTTCATGACGCCTTCGCAGAACGTGGATGTCGCGCTGCACGTCGCGGCGTTGCGCATGCGCGACGCGGACATGAGCCAGAAGGAGTGGGACAAGGAGCGCGGCGCGATCGAGCAGGAAGTCGCGCGCGACAATTCCAATCCGGGATTCAAGATGAGCGAACAGTTGCTCGCGCAGATGTTCGCGGGCACGCCTTACGCGGAAACCCCGCTCGGCACGCGGCCCTCGTTCGACAAGACCAGCGCCAAGATGCTGAAGCAGTTCCACGATGCGTGGTACGCGCCGAACAACGCAATCCTGGTGATCGCGGGCGATGTCGATCCGACCGCGACGCTCGCGACGGTCAAGGCGGATTTCGGCACCATTCCACGCAAGACTTTGCCGGCGCGCCCGACGTTCGACTTCCAACCGGTGAAAGCCCGGAACATCAAGTTGCCGAGCGACTATCCGTTTGGTCTTGCGCTCGTCGCGTTTCGTTCGCCCGGCCTGCGCGCCGACGACTACGCGACCGCGCTGGTATTGAGCGGCGCGATGGGGTCGCAGCGCGCGGCGCTGGCCGGCATGCGCTACGACGGCACCGCGCTGTTCGGCGGCTACTTCGGTTCGCCACTGGAACACGCCGGCATCGATTACGCGATGGGCGCGTTTCCGAAGGGCGGCGATCCCGCGCCCGTGCTGAAACGGATGCAGGCGATACTGGCCGATGCCGCCACCAAAGGCGTCGATCCGGCCTTGGTCGATGCCGCCAAGCAGAAGGCCATCGCCGACCTCGAGTACAAGAAGAACTCAGTCGACGGGCTCGCGAATGCGTGGTCGCGCGCGCTCGCTTTCCAAGGCGCCGAGTCGCCCGACGCCATCAAGGCCGCGATCGAAGCCGTGACGCCGGCCGACGTGAACGCGCTGGCGAAAAAGCTGTTCGATCCGGCACACGCGATCACCGCGGTGCTGACGCCGGAAAGTTCCGGCAAATCGGTATCGAGCAAGGGCTTCGGCGGCGCGGAAAGTTTCGCGTCCAGCCCCGATCATGCGGTCGAGCTGCCGGATTGGGCGAAGGCCGCCTTTGCCAAGCTGGAATTGCCGAAGTCTGCGCTGCATCCGACTGCGTACACGTTGTCGAACGGCCTGAAGCTGATCGTGCAACCGGAATCGATCAGCGACACCGTCGAGGTATACGGGCGCATCAAGACCAACGAGGATCTGCAGGCGCCCAAGGGCGAAGAAGGCGTCGCGCAGGTGCTGGACGGACTGCTGCCGTTCGGCACCGCCAGCATGAACCGCTTGCAGTTCCAGGCTGCGCTGGATGCGATCAGCGCCCACGAAGGCGCCGGCGCCGATTTCTCGCTTGCGGTCCCCGCAGGCAACTTCGCCAAGGGCATGGCGCTTCTCGCGGACAACGAACTGCACCCGGCCCTGCCGGCACAGGCATTCGCGATCGTGCAACGCCAAACCGCCGGTCAGGTCGCGGGAGAACTGCAATCGCCTGCGTTCCTCTCCGAGCTCGCCCTGAACCAGGCGCTGCTGCCGGCGAACGATCCATCGCTTCGCCACGCGACGCCGCAGAACGTCGGCGGCCTCACGCTGGAAAAGGTGAAGCAGTATTACACGCAGACGTTTCGGCCCGACATGACCACCATCGTGGTGGTCGGCAAAATCGACCCGGCGGAGGCCAAAGCCGTGGTCGAAAAATCGTTCGGAAGCTGGACGGCGCAAGGCTCGAAACCTGCTACGGATTACGCCGCCATCCCAGCCAATCGTCCCGGCCGGGTGACGACGCCCGACAAGAGCGCGGTTCAGGATGAAGTGACGATGGCTCAGACCATCGCGCTTGATTACGACTCGCCCCAACGTTTCGCGTTGACGTTGGGCAACCAGGTGCTGGGCGGCGGCTTCTATGCATCGCGGCTGGTGCGCGATCTGCGCGAAAAGCGCGGACTCGTGTACACCGTCGGCGTCGACAGCTCGCTGGACAAGCACCGCGGTACCTACGCGGTGAACTTCGGCTGCGATCCCGACAAGGTGACCGAAACCGGCAAGCTGGTGGTGCAGGACCTCAAGCAAATGCAGGACGCGCCGATCAGCGCGACCGAGTTGCAGCAGGCCAAGGGCATTTTGTTGCGGCAGATTCCGCTTGGCGAGTCCAGCTTCGGTGCAATCGCCGGCAGTCTGCTGACCTACTCGATGGAAGACAAGCCGCTCGACGAACCCGCCATCGCTGCACAGCACTACCTCGCCCTGACCGCGGACGAGGTGCAGCAGGTGTTCGCGAAGTACGTGCGTCCGGACGGATTGGTGACGGCGGTGAAGGGGCCGGCGCCGAAGTGACGGGTTGCGAACGGGGAAAAGGAGGCCGCGCAAGTGGCCTCTTTTTTCGCGCGCGCGACGCATCTCACGCCTCCCGAGCGCGGCAACGCCGACGCCGATCGGCTGCATTATGATCGGCCCCAAGTCCGGTCCGGAGCGGCACCATGATCTGGGGTTTGGCGCTCGTTTCACTGATGGCATTTCTGCTGGCATTCGCGAGCCATTCGCCGGGCTGGATGGGGCTCGGCATTTTCATCGGCTTCGTCAGCGCCATCGCCGCGGCGTTGCTTTTCATCGAGCGACACGTCCGTGCGAGTTCTCGTCCGGAACACATGACCGAGCGCGAAATCCAGGCGCTGCGCGGCACCGTCCGCAAGAAAGACGACGACTCGACGCGCAAGCTTCCGCCGGCGCCGCCGCGCTGACGTCACTTCGTCACTCCACCGCGCCGGTGCTACGCTTGGTTTCTTGCCTGGCATCGAGGAGCCCGCGATGAGCAAAGTGCATCCCGTTCCGTCCGCGTTTGCGGCCGCCGAGCAGATCAAGCCTGACGATTACCAGCGCCTTTACGCCGAGTCGTTGCGCGATCCCGAAGCATTCTGGGCGAAAGCGGCCAAGCGGCTGGACTGGATGAAGCCGCCGACGCGAATCAAGGACGTCTCGTTCGACGCCAAGGACCTGCACATCCGCTGGTACGCCGACGGCGTATTGAACCCGACCGTCAGTTGCCTCGATCGGCAACTCGAAAAGCGCGGCGACAAGACCGCGATCCTGTTCGAGGGCGACAACCCCGATGTCTCGCGCGCGATCAGCTATCGCGAGTTGCACGCCGAGGTGTGCCAGTTTGCCAACGCACTGAAACATCTCGGCGTGAAGAAGGGCGATCGCATCGCGATCTACATGCCGATGATTCCGGAAGCCACTGTCGCGATGCTGGCCTGTGCGCGGGTTGGCGCGATCCATTCGGTGGTGTTCGGCGGCTTCTCGCCCGACGCGCTGGCAGGGCGCATTGCCGATTCGCAATGCAAGCTGGTGATCACCGCCGACGAAGGCGTGCGCGCCAACAAGAAAATCCCGCTGAAGAAAAACGTGGACGAGGCACTGTCCCGTCCTGACACCACCAGCGTCGAGACCGTGGTGGTGGTACGTCGCACCGGCGGTGCGGTGAACATGCAGTCACCGCGCGACCGCTGGTGGGAGACGCTGCTGGAAGGACAATCCACGGAGTGCGAGCCGGAACCGATGAACGCGGAAGATCCGCTCTTCATCCTGTACACCTCCGGTTCCACCGGCAAGCCCAAAGGCGTGCTGCACACCGTGGGCGGCTACATGGTGTGGGTGTCCTACACGCACGAGGCGATTTTCGACCTGCGCGAAGACGACATCTACTGGTGCACCGCCGACGTCGGCTGGGTCACCGGTCACAGCTACATCGTGTACGGTCCGCTTGCGAATGGCGCGACCTCGCTGGTGTTCGAAGGCGTGCCGAACTGGCCGGATGCGTCGCGCATGTGGCAGGTCTGCGACAAGCACAAGGTGACGGTCCTGTACACCGCGCCGACCGCGATCCGCGCGCTGATGCGCGAAGGCGACGAGCCGGTGAAAAAGACTTCGCGCCGATCGCTGCGCCTCCTGGGCTCGGTCGGCGAGCCCATCAATCCGGAGGCGTGGGAGTGGTATTTCGACGTGGTGGGCGAGGGCCGATCGCCGATCGTCGATACCTGGTGGCAAACCGAAACCGGCGGGATTTTGATTTGCCCGTTGCCGGGTTCCACCGTGCTGAAACCCGGCGCCGCCATGAAACCCTTCTTCGGCATCCAACCGGCGATCTTCGGCGCCGACGGCAAGGTCATCGAAGGCGAGGGGTCCGGCAATCTCGTGATCACCGACTCCTGGCCCGGGCAGATGCGCACCGTGTATGGCGACCACCAGCGCTTCGTCGACACCTATTTCAAGATGTACCCGGGCGTGTACACCACCGGTGATGGTGCCGAGCGCGATGTCGACGGCGACTGGAAGATCACCGGGCGCGTGGACGACGTCATCAACGTGTCCGGGCACCGCATCGGCACCGCGGAAATCGAAAGTGCGATGATGGCGGACGAACGCGTCGCCGAAGCCGCGGTGGTGGGTTGTCCGCACGACGTCAAGGGCACGACCATCTACGCGTTCGTGACGCCCAAGGAAGGCGTCGAGCCGAGCGACACATTGAAGAAGGAGTTGGTGACCGGGATTCGTGAGCGCATCGGCGGATTCGCCGCGCCCGAATATCTGCAGTGGGCCGCGGCGCTGCCCAAGACACGTTCGGCCAAGACCATGCGCCGGATCTTGCGCAAGATCGCCGAAGCGGGCAACAACGAAGTTGACCTTGCCGCGTTGGGTGATACCTCGACGCTGGCCGATCCTTCGGTGGTGAAGCGCCTGTACGACGACCGCGTTCGGCACTGACGAAAAGCGGCGCACGGATGTCCATGGCTCTGGAGTTCGCGGAGGCGATTCCCCGGAATGCGGCCCGGGATTGGGACGGCCATTTGATTCATTTGTGGCGCATTCCCTACGCGATGCCGCAGGGGCGCGCACCCCTGCTGGCGCTGCTGGCGGCCTATCTCGACACGTCCACGTCGTCCGTGGTGCTGGACCAGGATGCGCGCGGCAAGCCCCGGCTCGCGCCCCGCTCCTTCGCGGCCGGCGCAACCGATCGGCTGGAGTTCAACTGGTCGCACAGCGGCGACTTTGCACTGGTGGCGCTCGCCCGCGGATGCGAGCTCGGGGTGGACATCGAGCGCTTCGGCAAGAGCCAGCGTTCGCTGGAAATCGCTCGGCGATTTTTCGATCCCGCCGAGGCGGATGCGCTGGCGCAACTTGAACCGGATGTCCGCGACCGCGCGTTCATCAAGCTTTGGTGCGCGAAGGAAGCGGTGCTGAAGGCAGTGGGGGAAGGATTGTCGTTCGGCCTCGCGCGCCTCGCGTTCGCGCGACGTGCAGACGCAGACTGGATATTGGAGCGTGTTGATCCTGCGCTGGGCGAGTCTCCGGACTGGCAACTCATCAGCTTCGAAGCTGCGCCTGGCTATCGCGGCGCCCTGGCATGGCGCGGCCAAAACCGCGCCATTGCAGCATTCCGGACGACCGGGACCGCCGGCTGAACCGTTCCGTGGGCGCCGGAACTCCGCCGCGAGGCGGGTGTCTCAATCAGCACGGGAAGTCTCCCCGTAAAGTCCGCCACGACAGCGACGTGGCGGATTGCACTCTCCGGCGCGGAGTCCCCTCCGCGCCTTTTTTTGGGTTTTTTCGTGCGATCATTTCCGATCGCTGCTCCGCCGAACCATTTGCAAATGGGACACCTACCGGCAGAGAAAACGTCCGAAAGACCCTCTTGGCTTTCCATTCCAGATGACGACGCTCAGTGTCAATCTCAACAAGATCGCGGTGCTGCGGAATGCGCGCGGCGGCCACGAACCGAATCTCGCGACTGCGGCGGAGACGTGCATCGCGGCAGGCTGCGGCGGCATCACCGTGCACCCCCGCCCCGATCGGCGGCATGTCACTGCGGAGGACGTCGCGCTGCTCGCGACGATCACGCGAGGGCGCGTCGAATTGAATCTCGAAGGCAATCCGTTTGCGCCACCGCGTCCCGGCTATCCCGGTTTCGTCGAACTGGTGCGCCATGCCCGCCCCGCCCAGGCGACGCTGGTGCCCGACGCCGACGGCCAGATCACCTCCGACCATGGATTCGACCTCGTGCGGGACCTGCCCAAGCTTGCCCCGCTGGTCGCGGAGCTCCGCCGGCTGGGTTGTCGCGTTTCACTGTTCGTCGATGCGGGCAGTACCGACGGCTTCGAGCAGGCGCACGCGCTTGGGATTTCGCGCGTCGAGCTTTACACCGGCCCGTATGCGCATTCTTTTGCCCAGCGGGATTTCGCGGCCGAGCTGCAACGCTGCGTCGATACCGCGCGGCGCGCCGTGGATGCCGGTCTAGACGTGAACGCCGGTCACGACCTCGATCAGAATAACCTCGGCACGTTCAAACGTGCGATTCCCGAGCTGGCCGAGGTGTCGATCGGCCACGCGCTGATCAGCGAAGCCTTGTACGACGGATTGGACCGCACGGTCCGGAATTACCTCGCGATCCTCGCCTGACAGCTGCACGAAAAAGCCGCGCGACGCGCGGCTTTTTCGCTCAACCGAAACATGCGCTCAGGGTGTCGACCCGGGCTTCGCCTTGCCTTGGGTAATGAAGCCCAAGTGCACCATGCCCGCACCCTTGGCATCCTGCATGACCTTCCAGATCACGCGATAGGGCGTGGTCTTGTCGGCGCGGATGTTCAACTCCGGCTGCGGCACGCTGGTGGCCGCGGCCCGCAGTTTGGCGCTCAATACCGCATCGCTGATCTGGCTGTCGTTCCAGTACACGGTGCCGTCCGGTTCGACCGCGAGATCGATCGGCGGAACCTCGATCGGCGCGGGCTTGGTGTTGGGATCGGCGCGCGGCAGATCCACCTTCACCTTGTGCGACATCAGGGGTGCCGTGATCATGAAGATGATCAGCAACACCAGCATCACGTCCGCCAGCGGTGTCACGTTGATTTCGGCCTTCGGGATTTCGCTGCCCGAATTTTCGCCAAGACTCATCGACATGACGTCACCTTCACTTCTCGAAACCGATCTTCTGCACGTTGTAACGGCGCGCTTCCGCCATCACTTCCGCGAGGTAGTTGTACTGCGTGTCATCGGCCGCCTTGATGTGCACTTGCGGCTGCTGTTCCAAGGTCTTCGCACCGATAGTGGCCAGCTGCGCCTGCAGCTCGACGTTGCTGATCGGCAGGTTGTCCCAAGTCATCGTCCCGTCCGCCTGGATGAACAACGTGTGCGGCGTCGGCGGATTCTCCGGCGGCTTCACGTTCGGGTTCGGCTGCGGCAGGTCGATCTTGATGTTGTGCTGCACCAGCGGCGCGGTGATCATGAAGATCACCAGCAGCACCAGCATGATGTCGATCAACGGCGTGATGTTGATCTCGGCGACCGGCCCGCCGCCGCTATTGGTACTCATCGCCATGACGCAAACCCTCTCTTACTTTTTCACCGCCGGCGGCGGCACAGCGGCGGCCGAACGCGTGGCAGCAGCCGACGAGCCGGTCTCGATGCGCGCACCGGTGGCGAAGAAGTCGTGCAGGTCGTGCGCGAACTCATCGAAGTGCGCGATGGTCACGCGGTTGGCACGCGAGTAGGCGTTGTATGCGATCACCGCCGGGATGGCCGCGAACAGACCGATGGCGGTCATGATCAGCGCCTGGCCGACCGGGCCCGCAACCGCGGAGATCGACGACTCGCCGCTGGCACCGAGATTGATCAACGCGTAGTAGATACCCATCACGGTACCGAGCAGGCCGACGAACACCGCGGCGGAACCGACCGTCGCGAGCAGCGTGAGGCCACCTTCGAGGTTGCGGCTCTCGCGATCGACGGCTTGACGCAATGCGCGATCGACGAATTCGGAACGGTTCAGCGCCTCGACCATTCGGCTGCCTTCGTGGCGCTGGTGATGCGCGGCGGCGGAAGCGGCTTCCAACGCGATCTTGGAGAACGGCTCGGTGCGCGGCTGCTTCTCCATCACGCGGACGGCGTCCTGCGCGGACGGCGTATCCCAGAACTTCTGGATGACCTTGTCCATGCGCGAACGCATCAGCGCGTTGCGGATCGCGATCGCGATGATGAAGTACCACGACGACACCGACATGATCACCAGCACGATCAGCACGATGAAGTCGATCGCGTGCGCGAGCGGGTGGGTCAGGATTTCGTGGAGAAAATGGCTCGCGCCGACCTGCTGCAGGGCTTGCGCGTTGGCGTTGCCGACTGGTGCGGCGGCGGCTTGAGTTGCTTCTTGGATCATGGCGCTACCCTTCCTTCAAGTTGTAGCAGTGGAACGTTGACTGATGGACTCTAACGGAATCAATCCGGTCGAGCGTGAAGTTTCTATTCGATGCCGCTGAGGCTGAAATTCACCGGAACCAGCACGACGCCACCGGATGGCTTGCCGTTCTGGACGCCCGGATTGAATCGCCAGTGACGTGCGGCATCTTCCGCGGCGCGGTCGAGTTCGCGATAACCACTGGATTTTTGGACCTTGACATCCACCACTTCGCCAGCGGCGTTGATGGTGATCGCTAGAACCACCTCGCCCTGATGACCTTGGCGAACGGCCTGGATCGGGTACTTGGGCGGATTGCGATTCTTGTAGCTGATGTCCACCGATGGCGCGACATTCGCGGGCGGCGGCGGCGGTGCCGGCGGGCGCGGCGGCTCGGCCGGCGTCGACATGATCGATTGTTCCTGCGGCGGCGGCGGCGCCGGGGGCGGCGGCAACGGCGGCGGTCTCTCCAGCTTGATGACCTTCGGCGGCGGCTGCTTGGGCGGTTCTGGCGGCGGCGGTGGTGGCGGCGGCGGCGGCGGTGGCGGCGGAATGAACTCGACGCGCACGATCTTTTGTGTGTTCTTGTCTTTCGCCGCCGGTGGCGCGGCCGGCGCCAGCAGCATGATGATGATGCCAGCGTGCAAGGCAATCGCGAACGCGACCGCGATCGTGCGCCACCAGTTGAACCGTTTGCGGTCTCGAGCCGACGTACGTGCCATCGTGTATTGAACCAGTCGCTGACCTTAAGGGCCCCACTGCGGTCGCCGTATCGCTTCCGATGCGGCTTCCGCAACCAAGGCGGCGGAAAAGTACGAAACGTTACACCAGTATCAGGGCCTTGCCTAGAGGGCAGGGCCCGAATTTTTCCTTCGTTGCGATTGCTGCTGCCGAACCTTCAACCGGGTCACTTGTGTCCCAGTTGCTTCAGGGTGCGCCGGGCATCAGCACGGGTTTCCGGATCCTGTTCGGCCTGCTTGTAGGCCGCAATCGCAGCGGACTTCTGCTTCAGCGCGAGCTCGGCGTTGCCGAGCGTGAGGTACGCCGCACCCATGCGCTTGAATCCGCCCTTCGCGATCGCCTGCGTCAGCGCGTCCTTGGCCTCCTTGTGGCGATCCAGGTTTTCCAGCATCTGCCCGCGCAGGAAATCGACTTCGCCGGTCTTGGCGTCCGGCGAGGCCTTGCCGTAGGCGTCGACGGCGTTCTTGTAGTCACCCGCGATGGCGTACGAATCGCCGAGCAGCTTGTTGCTGTCGAAACCCGGCTGCACGATGCCCTTGCTCATGCCTTCCTTCAGGACGCCCACGGCCTTCATCGCGTTCGTCTTCGGGTTGTCGCTGCTTTGGCCAAGGTTGTCGTACATCTTGGCCATGTTCATGTAGCCGGCTTCGTCCTTGATCTGGCCGTTGGCGCGCGCCCGTTCCAGCAGCGCCAGCGCTTTCTGGTTCTGGTGCGCGTTGATGTAGATCGCGATGACGTTCTGCAGCAGCGTGCTGTTGTTCGGATCCTTGGCCAACGCCGCTTCGGCGAGCTTCGCCGCATCATCGTACTTGTCCATCGCGAAGTAGCTGGCCATCTCGATCTGGTCCCAGCTCGGTTGCGGCTTGTCGCTCAGCGATCTGGCCTTCTGGATGGCCGCAACGGCTTCGGGATATTTCTGCAGACGGTAGTAGGCATTGCCCTTCAACGCGTCGATGTCCGCAGATTGCGCGCCGCTTTCCTTGCTCCACGTATTCAAGGTCGCAAGTGCATTGGTGTAGTCTTCGTCGGCGATGTACATCTGCGCCAACGTTTCCAGTCCCTGGAAGTAACTGTTGTTGTCGAGCGCGTTCGCGTCGAGTGCCTGTTTCTGCAGCGCGATCGCGCCCTTGGTGTCGCCACCGCGGTACTTGACCTGCGCGAGCCCCAGCATCGCCAGTGACTTCGCGTAGGCGTTGCTGCTGGAATCGGCGATGGGTTGCAAATCTTTCAGTGCAGTGGCGGAGTCGCCGCTGTTGGCCGCCTGCAGACCTTCGTTGAGGGTCTTACCTTCCTTCGCGCTGACGCCCGTGCTGGACGGCTGCTTGCGCGTGGCATTCGGATACTTGTTTTCGGACTCCGCCTGCTTGTCGGTCTTCTTGTCGGCCTTCTTCGTTTGCTGCTCGCCACACTTGTGTTGCAGCATCTGGATGTCCGAACACTGCTGACCGCCCATCTGTGCCGATGCAACCATCGGCACGAACGCGAGTGCAAGCGCGGAACACATGCCGCAGAGCAGCCAGCGGGACTCAAGCTTCATCGGAATGCCTCTTGCACTGAACACGCACGACGCGAGGGGGAGAGTGAGGGTAGCGCGGTCAATGAGCAAAGCTCAAGTACCGGACGATCACGCATGGACGACGTCATACGTCGAGATTGCCGACGCGCAGCGCATTGGCTTCGATGAAATCGCGCCGCGGTTCGACCACGTCACCCATGAGTGTCGCAAAAATCTGATCGGCTTCCAGCGCATCCTCGATCCGTACTTGCAGCAACCGGCGTGTATCGGGGTTGACGGTGGTTTCCCACAATTGTTCGGGATTCATCTCGCCGAGGCCCTTGAAGCGCTGAATCTGGCGTCCTTTCTTCGCTTCATCGAACAACCAGGCGCGCGCTTCGGCGAAGCTGCCGGTCGTCTGGGACGCGTTGCCGCGGCGGACTTCCGCACCGGCTGCGTCGCGCGCCTGCAGTGCACGCGCGACATCCAGCAGCGGCCTGAAATCCGCGCCCGAAAAGAAGCTGCGGGGCAGCACCCAATGGTGTTCGGTACCATGCTGGGCGCGCCGCAGCAGCCAAGCCGCAGGATGTTGTTCACTGGCCGGGCGCAGCTCCAGCCGATATTGGGGGCGCCCCAAACCGGTGGCATTCAATTTGGACGTCAAGCCGTCCGCCCATCGCCGCATCGTTTCCGGATCGTTCCACATTGCGTCTTCGAGCGGCGCATATTCCAGCATCGCGGTGAACACGCCGTTGTCGCCACGTTGCGCAAGACGTCCGATTTGATCGAGCGCGGCCTGATACTGGCGCAGCAGCGTTTCGAGTGCGCCGCCTTCCACTATCAACCCGGCGTCCGCCGGCCTCCACGCCGCGTCCTGCACCGCACTCGCGATCAGGTATTCGTTGAGCGCGGCGTCATCTTTCAGGTACAACTCGTTCTTGCCCTGCTTGATCTTGTAGAGCGGGGGCAGCCCGATATAAATGTGGCCGCGCTCGATCAGTTCCGGCATCTGCCGGTAGAAGAAGGTCAGCAACAGGGTGCGGATGTGCGAGCCGTCGACATCCGCGTCGGTCATGATGATGATGTGGTGGTAACGCAGCTTGTCGGCGTTGAACTCATCCTTGCCGATCCCGGTACCCAGCGCGGTGATCAGCGTGCCGACTTCTGCCGAGGAAAGCATCTTGTCGAAGCGCGCCTTCTCGACATTCAGGATCTTGCCCTTCAGCGGCAACACGGCCTGGGTCTTGCGATTGCGGCCCTGCTTGGCGGAACCACCCGCCGAATCGCCCTCGACCAGGAACAGTTCCGACAGTGCCGGATCGCGTTCCTGGCAATCGGCCAGCTTGCCGGGCAGACCCGCAATATCCAGCGCGCCCTTGCGGCGCGTCAGTTCGCGCGCCTTGCGGGCGGCCTCGCGCGCGCGCGCAGCATCCACGACCTTGCCCGCGATGACTTTCGCGTCAACGGGGTGCTCCTGCAGGTATTCCTCCAGCTTGGCGTTGACCGCCTGCTCGACCACCCCTTTGACCTCGCTGGAGACCAGCTTGTCCTTGGTCTGCGACGAAAACTTCGGATCAGGCACTTTGACGGACAGCACCGCAATCAAGCCTTCCCGCATGTCGTCACCCGACAACGCGATCTTGGAGTTCTTGGCCAATCCTGAATGTTCGACGTAATTGCTGAGCGTTCGGGTCAAAGCAGCACGAAATCCAGTGAGATGCGCACCGCCGTCCTTTTGCGGGATATTGTTGGTGAAGCAGAAAATCGATTCCTGATAACCGTCGGTCCACTGCATCGCCAGTTCGACGGTGATGGCTTCAGCTTGCACGCTGAAGCTGATCGCATTGGGGTGCAAAGGGGTCTTGAGTTGCGACAGATGCTTGACGAACGCGCGGATGCCGCCGTCGTAGGCGAACACATCTTTTTTTCCAACCCTTTGATCTTCAAGCGTAATCTTGACGCCAGAATTGAGGAAAGCCAATTCCCGCAATCGTTTGGCCAGGATGTCGTACTGGAATTCGATATTGTGGAAGGTTTCAGGACTCGGCAGGAAGCGCACCGTGGTCCCCCGTCGGTCGGATGGCCCGACTTCGCGCACCGGGAACAGCGGATCCCCCAGCCTGTACTCCTGCGCGTACTCCTTGTTGTTGCGATAAATGTTGAGCCACAAGTGTTCCGACAGGGCATTGACCACTGAAACGCCGACACCGTGCAAGCCACCCGAGACCTTGTAGGAATTGGCATCGAACTTGCCGCCAGCGTGCAAAACCGTCATCACCACTTCGGCGGTGGAGCGCCCCTCCTCGGGGTGGATGTCCACTGGAATGCCGCGGCCGTTGTCGTCGACGCTGACCGTTCCATCATCGTGGATCGTCACCTCGATGTGGTCGCAGTATCCCGCCAGCGCTTCGTCGATGGCGTTGTCCACCACCTCGAACACCATATGGTGGAGACCGGTGCCATCATCGGTATCACCGATATACATGCCTGGACGTTTGCGGACCGCTTCCAGCCCTTTGAGAACCTTGATGCTGCTGGAATCGTAAACTTCATTCATGGACGGATGCTCGCGGTGCCGATGCAGTGATACAAACACTTCATTATACCTGACCCACCAATGCCTTCCCCGCAACGACCCCTGAATGTTCCACGTGAAACACGCGCCCATCGGATTGGCCTGCGTTCGGGGCAGACGTGGACGTAATCCAGACTTGCAATGGCTTGTCCGTCATCCAACGGATCACTTTTCCGGCATGCTCGGCATCCAGTTCGGAGTCCAGATCATCCAGGCACAACAAGGGATAATCGGCTGTCCGATCTTTCAACCAGCGCACCAGTCCCAGCATACATACCAAGGCCACCGCCTTCGCTTGACCCCGCGAAAGATGTTCACGGCGCGCAATACCTTCGAATTCCAACGACCAATCCGCGCGATGTGCACCACGCTGGGTAAATCCGCGTTCGCGATCCCGTTCGCGCATTGCGGCCAACTGGTCGGCCAGGGGCGTGACTTCATCCCATCCCGGCCGGTAATCGAATCGCGCCGCCCCAAACTCCGGAACGAGCGCCGACGCTTCTTCGAGTACATACGGCTCAAGACTCGCCAGGCAGGCGCTGCGCATGCGGTGGATTTCCTCGGCAAGCCTGCCAAGGTCATGCTCCCAGGGTTCGAAAGCGGTTGCGTCTGCATCCGTCCGAAGCAGGGCATTGCGCTGCCGCAGCGCTCGCCGCCAACGTCGCCAGACATCCAGCGAGCGGTGTTCCACGTGGAACACGCTCCAATCCAGGAAGCTTCGGCGCTCGTCGCCAGGGCCCGTAATCAATGACGGGCTTTCGGGGCCAAAAACCACCACAGGGCAGGCTTCGAACAACGGAGTCAGTGTGGAAAGATCGGCGCCATCGAGACGCGCTTCCCACCGGTCGCTGCGGCGCGCCAAGCCGAGCCGATGAGTTGTTCCGCCGCTGCGGGAGGTTTCCGCATAGATTAGGTAATTGGATGAACCGTGCCGGCACGGCGCGGAGCGCGCGCCGGCGCGGAACGACCGGCCATGCGAAAGGATGTAGGCCGCTTCCAGCAGGGTGGTTTTGCCGGCTCCATTGGGACCGGTCAGCCAATTGATGCCGGATCCCGGCGCGAACTCCGCGACTTCGAAACAGCGCAGATTGCGCAGCCGCAGCAGGTCGATCCTCATTGCCGCGCCTCGACTCGGGCGGACAACGATTCATTCATCACAGCCGCAAGGGCATGACCACGTGCTGGGTCTTCTGGCTGTCGGCGCCGCGCAGCAGGCAGCTGGATTGCGCGTCCCGCAACTGCAGGTGCACGCGCGCCTCGTCCAGCGACCCCAAGGCATCGAGCAAATACCCGACGTTGAATCCGATCGCGATGTCCGTGACCGAAGTTTCCGCCTCGATTTCCTCGAAGGCTTCTTCCTGTTCCGGGTTGTGGGCGATGATGCGCAGGCAGTTGGGGGCGACTTCCAACCGCACGCCCCGATACTTTTCGTTCGACAAGATCGCCGCACGCTGGAGCGCGTTTCGCACGGTATCGCGGTCAATCTGCACCACTTTGTCGGCGCCCAGCGGAATCACCGCTTCGTAATCGGGAAACCGCCCGTCGATCAGCTTGGACGTGAACACCACATCGCCGCGACGCACCCGAATATGGTTGCTGGAGAACTCGATGGTAACCACGTCATCGCCGGAATCGAACAAACCCAACAACTCGGTGACGCCTTTGCGGGGAATAATGATCTGTCGATTGCCTTTGACCGCCGTTTCGAGCGCGGTTTCGGCCATGGCCATCCGGTGTCCGTCGGTGGCCACGCAGCGCAACTCGGTACCGCGAAGGTCCATCAGCAAACCATTGAGGTAGTAGCGAACGTCCTGGTTGGCCATCGCAAAAGCCGTGCGCTCCATCAGGCTGCGCAGCATGCCCTCGGGTAGCGCGACCTTGTCGGTGACCTCGATTTCATCGTTGGTCGGGAACTCGTCCGCCGGCAGGCTGGCCAGTGTGTAGCGGCTACGTCCCGCGTGCATGACCACGCGGTCGCCCTTGACCTGGACGTCCACCTTGACGCCGTCGGGCAGGGCACGCACCAGATCGAACCATTTTCGCGCCGGAATCGTGGTCTCTCCGTCTTCGGCCCCTTCGATCGAGGCGCTGGCGCGCATTTCCACTTCGAGATCCGTGCCGGTCAGGGACAGGCGGCCGTCCCGCACCTGGACCAAAAGGTTGGCGAGTACCGGCAAGGTCTGCCGACGCTCCACCACCCCGACGACTTGTTGCATCGGTTTGAGCAAGGTTTCACGCTGGGTACTGAAGCGCATGGTCGATCCCCGTGTCGGCTGTCTCTGTTTTGTTCTACTTGTAGATAAGATTGTAGAAGCAGGGCTTGTTGATAACAGGGTTTTCTATGATTTACATCTAAAATCAATGAATTAGGAGATACATATCCAAGAACTGGCGCTCGCAGCACCAGTGTATGAGCTGTGGATGAATTGTCGATACTTCTCCATCCGCATTCTATCCACAGGCTTACCCAGTCAGTATCCTGATCAATTTGTCCCAGTCCTGACGAAGGCGCATGTCGGTGTCGCAGAGGCTGCGGATCTTCTTGCACGCGTGCATGACCGTGGTGTGATCCTTGCCGCCAAAGGCCTCTCCAATCTCGGGCAGGCTATGTTCGGTCAATTCCTTGGCCAGCGCCATCGCGATCTGGCGAGGACGCGCCAGCGAACGCACCCGGCGCTGCGACAACAGATCCGACAAACGCAGTTGGTAGTAGTCGGCCACCGTCTTCTGGATGTTCTGGATGGTGATCGCGCGCGCATGGACGTTGAAAAGATCCCGCAACGTTTCCTGCACCAGCTCCATGGTGATGCCGCGCCCGGACAGGTTGGCTTGCGCGGCGACCGTATTGAGGGCGCCTTCCAGTTCGCGCACGTTGGAGCGAATCCGCCGCGCCAGCAGCAAAGCCACGTCGCTCGGCAGCGGAATGCCGCGTGCCTGCGCTTTTTCAAGCAGGATTGCGGCGCGTGTTTCGAAGTCGGGGGGCTCGATCGCGACCGAGAGGCCCCAGCCAAGCCGCGACTTCAGGCGCAACTCCAGGTTGTCCACTTCCTTCGGATACCGATCGCAGGTCAGGATGATCTGCTGGCGCGATTCGTAAAGCGTGTTGAAGGTGTGGAAAAACTCTTCCTGGGTCGCGTCCTTGCCGGCAAAGAACTGGATGTCGTCGATCAGCAGCGCATCCACCGACCGGAACTTGTGCTTGAAATCGTCCATGTTCTTGTTGCGTAGCGCCGTGATCATCATTTCGGTGAAGCGCTCGGAATGCACGTACAGCAATTTCATCGACGGGTTGTGCTTCAACATCAGGTTGCCCGCCGCCTGCATCAGGTGGGTCTTGCCGAGACCGGTGCCGCCGTACAGCAGCAACGGGTTGTAGGCACGCCCCGGGTTCTGGGCTACCTGCATCGCGGCAGCCTTGCCCAACTGGTTGGATTTGCCCTCCACGAAATTGTCGAACGTGTAGTGCGGATCGAGATTGTGCTGCGGCGTCATCACGGAAAGGGGCGCCCCCGCTTGCGTTGCGGCGGGCTTGCTGACCGTCGCGATGGAGCCCACTTCGAGCCGAAGTGGCACGGGCCGTCCGGCCAGCGCCGAGAGCGCGCCCTCGATGCGAGACAGGTAGCCGTTGCGCACGAACTCCAGCGTGTACGTGTTGGGCGCGAACAGCCGCAAGGTGCCGTCGTCGTAGCGGGCCTGCAGAGGTTGCAGCCAGGTGTGCAGGACGCTGGGCTCGATTTCGCCTTCGAGCCGCGCGAGGCAGCGTTGCCAAAGATCGCTCATGGAAACCCGTGATGAATCGGTCCGGATACCGTCACGCCGATGTCTGCGCGCGGTGGACGGATCAGTCTAACAGGCTGCCGGAAGCCTGCGCGCGCGGCCGTCGCGGCACCTTGCAGGGTCAACATTTCCGTTGACGCGGCATCGTGGAAACCATAGAATTCCCAGTCTTTTTCCACGCCCGACCCGCCTCGCGCGGGTACCCCGCTGCGGAGTCATCCATGAAACGCACCTACCAGCCCAGCGTGCTCAAGCGCGCCCGTACCCACGGCTTTCGCGCCCGCATGAAGACGGCCGATGGCCGCAAGGTCCTGTCCGCGCGCCGCGCCAAGGGCCGCAAGCGCCTGATTCCGTAAGTCTCACCCATGGCCGGCTTGCCGCCGCACGCGCGGCTGCGCCGAGCCGCCGATTTCGCCGCACTGCGAAATGCCCGGGGGCGATTGCAGGCGAGGCATTTTCTGCTGCGCTGGATCGAAAGTCCCACGGCCACCGCACGACTTGGACTGGCCGTATCGCGCAAAGTCAGCAAGCGTGCCGTGCAACGCAACCGGATCAAGCGAATCGTCCGCGAATCATTCCGCGATCAGCGCGAAGGACTGCCGCCGTTCGATGTTCTGGTGATCGCGCGCTCATCGGCGGTTGCTGTCGATCGTCCTGCCCTGCACGCCGACCTGCGATGCGCATGGCAGAAATTGAAGGCGTTGAAGCAGACGTCTGCCCCCGGCACAATCGACGGCTGACTTGCTCCGGCCTGTCGCGCCCAAAGCCCGGATTCCCTTGTGATCAATCAAACACGCACACTGTTGGTCGTGGCGTTGCTGGCCGTCGCCTACTTGCTGTGGCAGGCATGGCAGCACGATTACCCGGCCACGCCTCCTCCGGCTCCGGCGCAGGTTGCCGCGGCTTCGACATCCGCAGCGGATGAAGCCGCGGTACCGAGCGCGTCCGCCAGTGTCGCGACCGCACCCACGCCGACCGCGGCGCCTGCAGCGCCGCCGCCGGAGACTGCGAGCGCGCGCGAGACGCCCCGACAGGATCTGATCACGGCCAGCAACGACTTGCTGAAGCTCACCATCGATCCGCGTGGGGGCACCGTCATCGGCGCCGCGCTGCTGAAATATCCCCGGAAGGTCGAGCGCGGCAGTCCGCCGGTGCAACTGCTGAATGATTCGACCGCGACGTACTATGTGGCGCAGGATGGCTTGATCGGTGCCGATGGCAGCACCGCACCGAATCACCTTGCGACGTTCGCGCCGGAAGCCACGCAATACACCATGACGCCCGGCCAGGATCAGGTCGTCGTCGCATTGCGCTGGCGTGACGCCGCATCCGGCATCGACGTGGTCAAGCGCTACACGTTGACGCGCGGCAGCTATGTGGTCGGGCTGTCGCAGCAGATCGAAAACCACGGCAGCAAGACCTGGCATGGCAACTCCTACCAGCAGCTCGACCGTGTCGAGCCGCCGCCGCCGCCCAAGCACCTCCTGGAGTTCTACAACCCGGACAGCTTCGCCTACACCGGTGCGGCGTGGTACAGCCCGGATTCCAAATTCAACAAGCTGAAGTTCGGCGACTTCCAGAAGGAGCCGCTGCACCAGAGCGTCACCGGCGGTTGGGTCGCGATGACCCAGCGGTTTTTCGTGGCGGCGTGGATCCCCAGCGAAAAGCAGCCGCAGCAGTTTTCCAGCGTGGAGGTGGCTTCGCGCGACGCGAACGGCAAGCCACGCTATCTGATCCGCACCGTCGGTCCGGCGCTGGTGGCGGCGCCGGGGCAAATGGTCACCAGTGCGACCCGGCTGTACGTCGGGCCGAACCTGCAGAACCAGATCGGGAAGGTGGCTCCCGGCCTCGAGCTGACGGTCGATTACGGCTGGTCGACGGTGATCGCGCAGCCGATGTTCAAGCTGCTGTCGTTCCTGCACAGGTTGGTCGGCAATTGGGGACTCGCGATCATCGTGCTGGTACTGCTGATCCAGGCGGTGACCTGGAAGCTGACCGAAGCGCAGTTCAAGGCCGGCGCACGGATGCGCAAGCTGCAGCCGCGCCTGAAGGCGCTGAAGGAACGTTTCGGCGACGACAAGCAGAAGTACCAGCAGGCGATGATGGAGTTGTACAAGAAGGAGAAGATCAACCCGATGGCGGGTTGCCTGCCCAACCTGATCATCCTGCCTATCTTCTTCGCGTTGTATTACGTCCTGATCTTCAGCGTCGAGCTGCGCCACGCGTCGTTCCTGTGGGTGCCGGACTTGTCCGCCGCCGATCCGCTGTTCATCCTGCCGATCCTGTACGCGCTGGCGATGCTGGGTTCGCAGTTCCTGACACCGATGCAGGGCATGGACCCGACCCAAGCCAAGGTGATGAAGGCGATGCCGATATTGTTCGCGGTGTTGTTCTTCTTCTTCCCCGCCGGCCTCACGCTTTATTACGTGGTGCGCCAGGTCTGCATGCTCGGCCAGCAGTGGTACATCACCCGCAAGATCGATCGGGCCGACGCGCGCGCACGGGCCTGATCGCGCAGGCACGCGCATGTCGTCCGCAAACGATACCATCGTGGCCATCGCGACCCCGCCGGGGCGCGGCGGCATCGGCGTGGTGCGAATTTCGGGAAGCCGGGTGCGCGCGATCGCAAACGCGCTGTGCGGGATCGAGCTCGAACCGCGCCGCGTGCAACTGACCGCCTTCGCTGGAACGGACGGCACCGCGATCGACCGCGGCCTCGCGTTGTTTTTTGCTGCACCGCATTCCTTCACCGGCGAAGACGTGCTGGAACTTCACGCGCACGGCAGTCCGATAGTGCTGGATGCATTGGTTCGGCGCGCGTGCGAACTGGGCGCGCGCGGGGCGCGCGCGGGTGAGTTTTCCGAACGCGCGTTCTTGAATGGCAAGCTCGACTTGAATCAGGCCGAAGCGGTGGCCGACCTGATCGCGGCGCGCTCGGAGGTGCAGGCGCGCGCCGCCTTGCGGTCGCTGGAAGGCGAGTTCTCACGTCGCGCCGACGCGCTGGCGAAGCTGATCGTGCGCCTGCGCGTGGAAGTCGAAGCCGCAATCGATTTTTCCGACGACGCCTCGGAGAGTGCGTCGAAACCGGTGATCGAGCGATTGTTCGAAGACGCCGCGAACGGCTTGCAGGGGCTGCTGGCTGCCGCGCGCCGCGGCGTGCGCCTCACCGATGGCATGCACGCGGTCATTGTCGGTGAACCCAACGTCGGCAAATCGAGTCTCCTGAATGCGCTTGCGGGCAACGATCGCGCAATCGTCACCGAGATGCCCGGCACCACCCGCGACGTGCTGCGCGAATCGATCGTACTGGCCGACGTGGAACTCACCCTCGCGGACACCGCCGGTTTGCGCGAATCGACCGATCTTGTCGAGGGTGAAGGCATTCGCCGCGCACGCGCCGAACTGGCGCGTGCCGACCTGGTCTTGCGGGTGGTGGAGCGCAAGGCCGCCGTCGCAGGCGCAACCCTCTTCGATGGAGCGCCACCCTCGGCCGCGCGGATCGTGATCATCAACAAGATCGATCTCGATGGCGCCCCGCCATTACGGAGCGAGCGCGACGGCGCCCTCTGCATCGCACTTTCCGCGCGCACCGGTGAAGGTCTGGACCTGTTGCGCACGGCCTTGCGCGAGGCCGCGCTGGGTGGCGAACGCGGCGGCGAATTCAGTGCACGCAGCCGGCACGTGTTTGCGCTGGAGCGCGCCGACGCATCGCTGCAAAACGCCCGATCGGCACTTGCCACCGCGACGCCGGAATTGATCGCCGAGGATTTGGTCGCGGCGCAGCGCGCACTTGGCGAAATCGTCGGTACCTTCACCAGCGAGGATCTTCTCGGCGCGATTTTCTCGACCTTCTGCGTCGGCAAATGACGGCTGCCACGCGCCGGCCCCGTGGGTGCCCAAAAACCCTTGGAATTCCGACGGCAACAGCCGTTTTCGCGGTTGCTACCGCGCGGACGGCGCTGCTACAATTCCAAAGCTCGATTGCGGACTTTTGGGCGGGTCGAAGGCACGCCCGAGGTGGCTGAACTTGGACAATTCGCTGGCCGCCGGCCGACGGCTCGCCGTTCAAGTCGTGCTGGCGCAAGTGGCGGCGGCGATCATCGTCGGGTTGTTGTTTCTGATCCGGGGTGCGGTATCGGCCCTGGGTGCGTTCGGCGGCGGCGGCGTGGTGGCGATCGGCACCGCACTGCTGGCGCTTCGGGTATTCAGGCCGTCGCTGGCACGGGGCGCCGTCACCATGCGGCGATTTGCGCTGGGGATGCTGCTGAAGTGGCTGGTCGTGCTGGGCGGATTGTTCCTGATCCTGGTGCGGCTGCGCTTGCCGCTGGTGCCGGTGCTCGTGGGCGCCGGCGCGGCGATGGCGGTCAATTGGCTGGTGTTGCGCTTCGACATTTGACATCGGGTTAGGCTGGAACTCAAGGCATGGCAGCAGAAGGTCCCATCACGAGCGGTGCATACATCCTGCACCATTTGACGTATCTCCAGCTCGACCTCAAGACCTGGAAGATCGTCAATGGCTCCAGCGATTTCTGGGTCCTGAACATCGATTCGATGTTCTTCTCGGTCGCGCTTGGGCTTTTGTTCGTGTTTCTGTTCTGGCCGGTGGCGCGACGCGCGACCAGCGGGGTTCCGGCGCGCTGGCAGGGCTTCGTGGAGATCAGTACGGAATTCTTCGACCGCCAAGTCAAGGACATTTTCCACAAAAAGTCAGCGTTCGTGGCGCCGATGGCGCTGCTGGTCGGGTTCTGGATCCTGTTCATGAACCTGATGGACCTGCTGCCGATCGACGCGCTGCCGCGCGCCGCGGAAGCGACCGGTATCGAACACCTGCGCGTGCTGCCGACGGCCGATCCCGCGATCACCATGTCCATGGCGATCACGGTGTTCCTGTTGACGCTCTGGTACAGCTTCTACAACAAGGGTTTGAAGGGCGTCACCAAGGAGGCGTTGTTCCAGCCTTTCGGCAAATGGCTGGCGCCGGTGAACTTCATCCTCAAGGTCGTGGAAGAACTTTCAAAGCCGCTCAGCCTGGGTCTTCGATTGTTTGGCAACATGTACGCGGGCGAGGTGATCTTCATCCTGCTGGCCTGCATGACGCTGCGCTTCAGCGCGCCTGCCACGGTCACGCCGGTGACTTACGCCTCGTTCTGGATCTTTGCGGCGCTGGCGGTCATCACCATTGCATTGCTGGCCTACGGCAAGGGCAAGTGGATGCGCGCCTGGATTCCGTTGATCCTGCTGGTGGTGATTCCCATCGGCAGCATCATGGGTTTCCTGCCGGCGATCGGCGCGGGCGTGTACATCCAGATCCTGTTCGCCACCGCGTGGGGAATCTTCCACTGGCTGATCATCGGCCTGCAGGCCTACATCTTCATGGTGCTGACCGTCGGCTACCTGTCGATGGCGGCCGAGAACCACTGAACGACCTTCCCTTTTCACCACCGCTGTTTCAACTCAAAGTACTACGGAGACACACAATGGATATCAGCGCACTGGCCAGTGTTGAAGGCTTCACCGCCCTGGCTGCGGGTTTCATGCTCGGCCTCGCCGGCATCGGCGCCGCCATCGGCATGGGCCTGATGGGCGGCAAGTTCCTCGAAAGTTCGGCGCGCCAGCCCGAGCTGGTGCCGATGCTGCAAGGCAAGATGTTCCTGCTGGTCGGCCTGATCGACGCGATCCCGATCATCGGCGTGGGCATCGCGTTGTACCTGATCTTCGTCGATCCGTTCGGCGAAATCGTGCGCACGGCCGCGCGGGCCGTCGGCGCCGCACCGTAATCGAAGCCGGCAGCTTTGTTGAACTCCTGATTCACGCGAGAGGATTGCGACCGTGAGCCTGAATGCCACGCTCATCGCCCAGATCATCGTTTTCCTGATCCTGGTCTGGTTCACGATGAAATACATCTGGCCGCCTATCGTCAGGGCCATGGACGAGCGCGCCAAGCGCATCGCGGAGGGCCTCGAGGCCGCCGACCGTGCGCGCAAGGAATTGGCGGAAGCCAACACGCGTGCCGACGACGAAGTGAAGAAGGCGCGCGCGGAAGCGGCGGTCATCATCGAGCGCGCCAACCAGCAGGCCGGGCAGATCGTCGACAAGGCGCGCACGGACGCGTTGCAGGAGGCTGCGCGCCAGAAGGCCACGGCGCAAGCCGACATCGACAACATGGCCCACCGCGCCCGCGCGGAATTGCGCGGCCAGGTCGCGACGCTGGCTGTGCAGGGCGCCGAGAAGATCCTCGGCCGCGAGATCAACGCCGGGACGCACAAGGCGTTGCTCGACGAGCTGGTCGCCGGGATCTGATCCATGACGCAGCCCCTCACCATCGCCCGTCCCTACGCGCGTGCCGCGTATGAAATCGCGTCCGCACATGGCGCGCAGAACGAGTGGGCGGAAAAGCTGGCATTTGCGGCGGAGGTCGCGGCTCAGCCGCAGGTGGTCGCGCTGTTCGGCGACCCGCGGTTGTCTCCGCAGGCGCTGGCTTCCCTGTTCATGCGCTCGGGTGAAGGGATTGATTCGGAATTCGCGCGCTTCCTCGGCGTGCTGGCCGACAACGGCCGTCTGCGCGGGTTGCCGGAAATCGCCGCGCTGTTCGAACAGATGAAGCGGGACGCCGAACATGTATTGAAGGTTCATGTACGTAGCGCGGTGCCGCTGGATGACGCCGACGCCGCGCGGCTGATGGCGGCGCTGAAGCGTCGCTTCAACAGCGACATCGAACTCGAGCGCAGCATCGATCCATCGGTGATGGGCGGCGCCGTGATCGATGCCGGTGAAACCGTGATCGACGGCTCGCTCAAGAGCCGCCTCGCCAAACTCGAAACCGCGTTGACGAGCTGAAGCCGTAAAGAGTAAAGCGTAAAGAGTCAGTAAGACCAAAACACGAGTCCGGCGGTTTTACTGACTCACTTACTACTTACCCAATTAACCTGTTTTGGAGAATCGGTGCGGTATCAGATTGCCGTGCGATTCGAGGAATAAAGCAATGGCCACCACACTCAATCCTTCCGAAATCAGCGAGCTGATCAAGAGCCGCATCGAACAGTTCAAGCTTTCCGCGGAAACCCGCAACGAAGGCACGCTGACCAGCGTGTCCGACGGCATCGTGCGCATCCACGGCCTGAACGATGTAATGGCCGGCGAAATGATCGAGCTGCCGGGCGACACCTACGCGCTGGCGCTGAACCTGGAGCGCGATTCGGTCGGCGCGGTGGTGCTCGGCAAGTACGAGCACCTGTCGGAAGGCAACACCGCCAAGACAACCGGCCGCATCCTGGAAGTCCCGGTCGGGCCCGAGATGCTCGGTCGCGTGGTGGACGCGCTCGGCCATCCGATCGACGGCAAGGGTCCGGTCAACACGCACCTCACCTCGCCGGTCGAAAAGGTTGCGCCGGGCGTGATCTGGCGCCAGTCGGTGTCGCAGCCGGTGCAGACCGGTTACAAGTCGGTGGACTCGATGATTCCGATCGGCCGCGGCCAGCGCGAGCTGATCATCGGCGACCGCCAGACCGGCAAATCCGCGCTCGCGGTCGACGCCATCATCAACCAGAAGGGCACCGGCGTTAAGTGCATCTATGTCGCGATCGGCCAGAAGCAGTCCTCGATCGCGAACGTGGTGCGCAAGCTGGAAGAGCACGACGCGCTGGCGCACACCATCATCGTCGCGGCCTCGGCGTCCGAATCGGCGACCATGCAGTACATCGCGCCGTACGCCGGTTGCGCGATGGGCGAGTACTTCCGCGACCATGGCGAAGACGCGCTGATCATCTACGACGATTTGACCAAGCAGGCTTGGGCGTATCGCCAGATTTCGCTGCTGCTGCGCCGACCGCCGGGCCGCGAGGCCTATCCGGGCGACGTGTTCTATCTGCATTCGCGCTTGCTGGAACGGGCCGCGCGTGTGAACGCGGAATATGTCGAGAAGGAAACCCACGGTGAAGTGAAAGGCAAGACGGGTTCGCTCACCGCGCTGCCGATCATCGAGACCCAGGCGGGCGACGTGTCCGCATTCGTGCCGACCAACGTGATCTCGATCACCGACGGCCAGATCTTCCTCGAAACCGACTTGTTCAACGCCGGCATCCGCCCGGCCGTGAATGCCGGCATTTCGGTGTCGCGCGTGGGTGGCGCGGCGCAGACCAAGATCATCAAGAAACTGTCCGGCGGCGTGAAGCTGGCGCTGGCGCAGTATCGCGAACTCGCCGCATTCGCGCAGTTCGCGTCCGACCTCGACGCCGCGACGCGCGCCCAGTTGGAGCGTGGCCAGCGCGTCACCGAACTGATGAAGCAGAAGCAGTATTCGCCGCTGACGATCGCACAGCTCGCGATCTCGCTGTACGCGGCCGAGAAGGGCTATCTGGACGATGTGCCGCTGGCACAGATCCTCCCGTTCGAGCACGCCCTGCACCAGTTCATGCAGTCGAACCATGGCGACCTAATGAAGAAGATCGTCGATAGCGGTGACTGGAACGCCGACATCGAAGGCACCTTCAAGGCGGCCCTGGATGAGTTCAAGAAGACGGGAAGTTGGTGAGCGTAGGGCGGGAGCCGCGATAGCAGATCCCGCCGGTCGACGAGGCCGCAGGCGGGTTGTCATCCGCCCTACAGAGAAGAGCACATGGCAGGCGCAAGAGAAATCCGCACCAAGATCAAGAGCGTTGCGAATACCCGCAAGGTGACGAGCGCGCTGCAGATGGTGTCTGCTTCCAAGATCCGCAAGGCGCAGGATCTGATGCAGACTTCGCGCCCGTACGCGCGGCACATCCGCAACGTGATCGCGCACATCGCGCAGGCGTCACCGGACTACCAGCATCCGGCGTTGCGCGAACGCGAAATCAAGCGCGTGTGCTATCTGGTCGTCTCGACGGACCGCGGCCTGTGCGGCGGCTTGAACGCCAACCTGTTCCGCAAGGTGCTCGCCGACATCCACGACTGGCAGCAGAAGGGTGTTGGCGTCGAAGTGATCGCGATCGGCCAGAAGGCCGCGCAGTTTTTCCGCCGCATCAAGGTTGATCTGGTCGGCACGGTCACGCATCTCGGCGACCATCCGCGCCTGGAGAAACTGATCGGCGTGATGAAGATCGCGGACGATGGTTTCATGCAGGGCAAGCTGGACCGTGTCTATCTTTGCTACAACCAGTTCGTCAACACCATGACGCAGCGCGCGACCGTCGATGTGCTGTTGCCGCTGCCGGCGGTGGCCGAGGAAATCGAATCGACCGTGGGCGATGAACTGCATCCGGCATCGCGCGACGCCAAGGTCGAGCGTGCGACCAGTTGGGATTATCTCTACGAACCGGAAGCCGAAATCGTGATCCGGCATGTGCTGAATCGCTACTTCGAAGGCATGGTGTACCACGCGACGCTGGAGAACCTCGCCAGCGAACATGCGGCGCGGATGGTGGCGATGAAGGCCGCATCCGACAATGCCACCAAGGCCATCGGTACGTTGACGCTGATCTACAACAAGGCGCGCCAGGCGGCCATTACCCAGGAAATTTCCGAAATCGTCGGCGGCGCGGCCGCCGTCGGTGGTTGATTTTGATTTTCCTTCTCCGTTCGGGAGAAGGTGGCGCGTAGCGCCGGATGAGGGTTCGTAACGGCCGTGACGTTGCGGTCCAACCTGACCCTCACCCCTGCCCTCTCCCGGAGGGAGAGGGGTTCAACAATTTGGATTGAGGATTACACAATGAGCCAGGGCAAGATCGTTCAAATCATCGGCGCGGTGGTCGACGTCGAATTTCCGCGCGACGCAGTGCCGAAGGTTTATGACGCGCTCGAGGTGCAAGGCACCGCGGTCACGCTGGAAGTCCAGCAGCAGCTGGGCGATGGCGTGGTGCGCACGATTGCGCTCGGTTCCACCGACGGCCTGAAGCGCAACCTTGAAGTCAGCAACACCGGCGCGTACATCAAGGTGCCGGTGGGCAAGGCCACGCTCGGTCGCATCATGAACGTGCTGGGCGAGCCGATCGACGAACGCGGTCCGGTGAATGCCGAACAGCAGTGGGAAATCCACCGCGCGGCGCCGTCGTACGAAGACCAGGCCGCGGCCAACGAGTTGCTGGAAACCGGCATCAAGGTGATCGACCTCATGTGCCCGTTCGCGAAGGGCGGCAAGGTCGGCCTGTTCGGCGGCGCGGGCGTGGGCAAGACCGTCACGATGCTGGAGTTGATCAACAACATCGCTACCCAGCACTCGGGCCTGTCGGTGTTCGCGGGCGTCGGCGAGCGCACCCGCGAAGGCAACGACTTCTATCACGAGATGATCGAAGCGGGCGTGGTCAAGCCCGACAACTTTCCGGAATCGAAGGTCGCGATGGTGTACGGCCAGATGAACGAGCCGCCGGGCAACCGCCTGCGCGTTGCGCTGACCGGCCTGACCATGGCCGAATATTTCCGCGACGAAAAGGACGCATCGGGCAAGGGCCGCGACATCCTGTTCTTCGTGGACAACATCTACCGCTACACGCTGGCGGGCACCGAGGTGTCGGCGCTGCTGGGACGCATGCCGTCGGCGGTGGGCTACCAACCGACGCTGGCGGATGAAATGGGCCGCCTGCAGGAGCGCATCACCTCCACCAAGACCGGTTCGATCACGTCGATCCAGGCCGTGTAC
>DATEDI010000009.1:0-8670 GCA_035281745.1 Rhodanobacteraceae bacterium | reverse complement strand
ACGACATGTCGCTGCTCGCGAACGCCCGGCTGAGGATACTCACCGCCGCCCGCGATGCGATTCGCCGCCACCACGCGTTCGACATCGTGCTCGCGGGCGGCAATACGCCGCGCAAGTTGTACCGCTCACTGCGCGGCGAAGATGCCGACTGGGCGCATTGGCACATCTGGTTCGGCGACGAGCGCTGCCTGCCTCCCGGGGACCCGGAGCGCAACAGCAGGATGGCGGCCGACGAATGGCTCGACCTCGTTCCGATCCCGGGCTCGAACGTGCACCCGATTCCCGCCGAGCACGGCGCCCGCGAAGCCGCGGCACTGTACGCGCGTGAGTTGCGGACGGCCGATGCATTCGACCTCGTGTTGCTGGGCCTGGGCGAGGACGGCCACACCGCCAGCCTGTTCCCGGGCCGCGACTGGGGGGTACACGACGACTCTCCCGAGGCGCTCGCCGTGTTCGACGCGCCCAAGCCACCGCCCGAGCGCGTGTCCATGGGCGCGCACCGATTGTCCCGTGCGCGCAGTGTGCTGTTCCTCGTGGAAGGTGCCGGGAAGCGCGATGCGGTCGCGGCGTGGAAACGCGGCGAAGCGATCCCCGCTACCTCGATTGCGCCGGAAGCCGGCGTGGATGTGCTGCTCGATGCGGCTGCCTCCGGCACGATGCAGTCGGGATGAAGCGAAGCGAAATCCGGTATCCAGTGCACCCCGGATTGCGCCCCGCGTGGCTGCATCCGGGCCGGGGACGAAGAGAAACGGCCATGGTCCGCCCCTTGTAGGTTGGTGCTGAGCGCAGCGAAGCCCAACGACTGTCCCGGTTCATCCCACTCGCCACCGATGCCGCGCCCCTCCCCGTTTCGGCTCTGGGCTTGTCCCGCAACATGACTACCCTGACTTCCGGCACTCCCTCGATCCTCCGCGGGAGGATTACGGTCAGCGGGATTTGTTCCCTCGACCGGAGACAACCGTGAAAGCACGATCCGTTGCAGCGTTGTTGTTGCTGACCATCGCCGGAACCGCGTTGGCCGCGGCAGACAAGCCCTCCGGCCCGTTCGCCAACCTGAAATTCCGCAACCTCGGCCCCGCGGTTTCGGGCGGCCGCGTCAGCACGGTCACGGGAATCCCCGGCAAGCCAAACGTCTATTACGTCGGCACCGCGGGCGGGGGCGTGTGGAAGACCACCGACAACGGCATCAAGTGGGACAATGTGTTCAAGCACGGCGACGCGGCTTCCATCGGCGCGGTCGCACTGGCACCTTCCAATCCGAAGGATGTCTGGGTCGGCACGGGCGAAGCCAATCCGCGCAACGACGTCCTGATCGGGCGCGGCGTGTATTTCTCGCCGGACGCCGGCAAGACCTGGCAGTCCAAGGGGCTGAAGGACGCCGGCCTGATCTCCAGCATCGTCGTCAATCCGAAAGATCCGGATACCGTCTATGTCGGCGTGCTCGGCAATCCGTGGAAGCCCAGCGAAACCCGTGGCGTGTTCATGACCACCGACGGCGGCAAGAACTGGAAGAAGGTGCTGTACGTCAACGACACCACCGGCGCCAGCGACATCCAGATGGATCCGTCCAACCCGAACGTGTTGCTCGCGGGGATGTGGACCATGCAGCGCAAGCCGTGGACGCTGCTCAATGGCAGTAACGACGGCGGCATCTGGAAATCGACCGACGGCGGTCGCACCTGGAACAAGGTTGGCGGCGGTTTGCCGACCGCCGATCCGACCGACCGCGTCAAGATCGGATTCGCGCCGTCCGCACCGGACACCGTGTACGCCACGATGCCGACCCAGAAGTGCATCCTGTGGGGCAGCACCGACGCGGGCAACAACTGGAAGTGCATCAGCAACAACCATGAGCTCGCGGTGCGGATGTTCTACTTCAGTTCGTTCGCGGTCGCGCCGGACAACCCAAAGACGATCTATTTCAGTTCGTTCAACCTGATGAAGTCTACCGACGGCGGCAAGACCGCCAAGGTGATCGATCGCGACGTACACGTCGATCATCACGCGATCTGGATCGACCCGAAGGACCCGAAGCGCATTATCCAGGGCAACGACGGTGGCGCCTTCGTCAGCGTCAATGGCGGCAAGACCTGGCGCTCGTTCAACAACATGCCGATCGAGGAGTTCTACACGGTCGCGATTTCCAACACGGTTCCGTTCGGCGTCTGCGGCGGCATCCAGGACGACAACGCCGCGTGCGGGCCGTCCAACAGCCTTTCCCGCGACGGCATCTGGGGCGCGGACTGGTGGAATCCGTCCGGCGGTGACGGCACGTATGTCGTGCCTGCCCCTTCGGATCCTTCCATCGTCTATGCCGCATCCCAGACCGGTTTCACTTCGCGCATCGACATGAAGAACTGGACGCGCAAGTTCATCCGCCCGGTCATGACCAGCATGGGCGACACGCCGCTGTCGAAATTGCAATACCGCTTCAACTGGGCCGCGCCGATCGCGGTGTCGGCGACCGACCCGAACACCGTGTACATCGGTGGCAATGTGGTGTTCAAGTCCACCGACGGCGGCGCGAACTGGCAGCCGATCTCGAAAGACCTCACGCGCGACATCAAGGAACACCAGCCGGTCGCGGGTGGCCCGGTGTTCCATGACATCTCCAGCGCGGAGAACACCGACACCATCATTTCGATTTCGCTCGCGCCGACCGATGGCAAGGTCATCTGGGTCGGTACCGACGACGGGCTGGTGTGGGTCAGCAAGGACGGTGGCGCGAACTGGACCAACGTCTCGGCGGGCCTGCCGCAGGCGGTGAAACTCGGACGCATCTACCAGATCGGCGTGTCGCCGTTCGACGCCGGCACCGCGTACATCGCGGTGGATGGCCACATGCTGGGCGACGAACATCCGTACGTCCTGAAGACCAGCGACTACGGCGCGCATTGGACGAGCATCGCCAACGGGTTGCCGGATGACAACGCCGCGGTGGTCGTGCGCGAGGATCCCAACCGCAAGGGGTTGCTTGCGCTCGGTACGATGCGCGGCCTGTACCTGTCGTTCGACGACGGCGCGAACTGGCACGCGATGACCGGCAACTTGCCGACGATGGCGGTGTGGGACATCAAGTTCACCAAGTCGCCGCACGACATGGTGCTGGCCACGCACGGCCGCGGGCTGTGGATCCTCGACAACATCGAGGCGCTGGAGCAGTGGCAGCCGAAGCTGGCCGACGCCGCGTTCCACATGTTCCCGAGCGCGCAGGGCACCGAGTGGATCGAGTTCGGTGGCCGCCACATCAGTCCCCAGCCGGGCGAATTCACGACGCCGAATCCGCCGAGCGGGCCGACGATCGTCTATTCGCTCGCCAAGGCGATCGACGTGCCGAAGGCGTGCGCGAAGGAAGAGAAGAAGAAAGAGAACGGCAACGACACGCAAAAGACGCCGGCGCAGCCGCAAAAGCGCGGCGACAAGCAGCAGAAAGCCGCAAAGAAGACGGAGAAGGAACACAAACCGTCGTTCCAACAATGCAACCCCGTTGTCGTCACGGTGACCGACAGCGCAGGCAAGCCGGTCGCGTCTTTCCACGCACCCGGGAAGGCCGGCATCAACACGGCCTCCTGGAACATGCGCTACGCCGGCGTCGAGATGCCGAAGGCACTGCGTGCGGAAGAGCGTCCGGATGAAAGCGACGCGCCCAAGGGCCCACTCGCCTTGCCGGGGTCGTATCAGGTGAAGGTGCAAGCCAACGGCCACAACGCGATGCAAACCGTGCAGGTGGTTGCCGATCCGCGCATCAATCCGCCGATGGACGTGCAGCGCGCGGCGTTTGATACCGCAATGCGCCTGCGCGGCGAAGCTGCCGCGGATGTGGCGATGATCAGCCGCAGCTACGAGATGATGCAGGCGCTCGACAAGCTGCTGGATTCGACCAAGGATGCCGCGGCGGGCAGCGCCAAGGCCAATCTGCATGCAAGCGCCGTTACGTTGAAACAGCAGCTCGGCAATTTCTCCAAAGACTTCTGGCTCCCGAACATCCAGTACAAGGTGCCGGAAGACGACCTGCACGAACTCTCGCCGTGGGGCATGACCTTCTTCGGCACGTACCGCAGCGCAGCGCGCATGGGGCCCGACCAGGCGCCCAATGCAAATCAACGCGAATACATCGCCAAGCAGGAAGCCGGCCTGCAACCGAAGCTCGACACCTTCAACGGTTCGCTGCGCCAAGCCGTACTCACCTTCAACAAGCAGGCCAAGTCGGCCGGCGTGCAGACGCTCGCCATCGGCGAGCCCGTGAAGGTGGGCGACCCGAAGCTGCTCGCGCCGGTGGAATAAAGCCACTATGCGCGCATGCAGCCGGGATCCTGCTTTCAGCCCTCCCCTTCAAGGGGAGGGTTGGGTGGGGATGGGTTAGATGGGGATGGGTTAGATGTTGCTGCATATGATCAGCTGAGCCGCTTGCAAGCACACTGCAACCCATCCCCCTCCCAGCCTCCCCCTTGAAGGGGGAGGAGTATCAGCGCGTAACCCCAACGATTGTGGCCTTTGCTCATCATCCCGGAACCGCCCGCGCTCTATGCGGGCGGAACCCGGGATCCATTTTGACTTTGCCTCAAGAGCACAATGGATCATCCCGGCTTGCGCCGGGATGACCATCAAAAGCAACGCAAAGACGCTGGGTCCCGGATATCGCTTCGCGATTCCGGGATGACGAGCAAAGCCAGCGTGCAATTGGGTTTTGTCGTCATTCCGGCGAAAGCCGGAACCCAATGCCTTTCGCCAACCGTTGGAGCAAAAGGCGCTGGGTCCCGGACATCGCTTCGCGATTGCGTTTGCAGGACTGCGAACGCGAACGCCGAAGGCGGCCCGAGTATTCCGGGATGACGAGCAAAACCAAAGCCTCGTCGGCTCGAGCAAGCAACGCACCCATGCCTTCCTGCCCATGAACTGCATCGTGGCATCGCTATGATGCGTGGATTGCCTGCGCCGTGAGGAGTCGTTCATGTCCGTGCATCATCGCCTGAGTGTGTTGTGCGCTGCCGTTGCCCTGACGCTGATGGCTGCCGCGCCGGCATCCGCCGCAATGCCTGCCGCGCAAAGTAGCGCGAGCCCCGCAGCTCCTGACAACGCGACGAGCCCCTCGACCTGGGGCGCACTCCACTGGCGCCTGATCGGCCCGTTCCGCGCCGGCCGCACGTTGGCCGTGACCGGCGTTCCCGGCCAGCCGGCGCATTTCTACATGGGCTCGGTCGATGGCGGCGTGTGGGAAACGCACGACACCGGCCGCACCTGGCAGCCGCTGTTCGACGACCAGCCGGTGCAGTCGATCGGCGCGATCGCGGTGGCACCGAACCCGAACGTCATCTACGTCGGCACCGGCGAATCCGACATGCGCTCGGACATCGTGCAGGGCGACGGCATGTACAAGTCCGTCGATGCGGGCAAGACCTGGATGCATATCGGATTGAAGGACTCGCAGCAGATCGCGATGATCCGCGTCAATCCGCACAACCCCAATCGCGTGTTCGCCGCGGTGCTTGGGCATCCCTATGGCCCGAATGCGCAGCGCGGCGTGTTCCGTTCGCTGGACGGCGGCAAGACCTGGAAGAAGGTGCTGGGTCCGAACGCCGACACCGGCGCGATCGACATCATCTTCAAGCCTGGCGACGCCAACGTGATCTACGCGTCGCTGTGGCAGACGCGGCGTCCGCCGTGGAACATCTACCCGCCGTCGAACGGGCCGGGTTCGGGTCTGTACAAATCCACCGACGGTGGCGACACCTGGACGCACATCGAAGGCAACGGTTTTCCGTCCAAAGGTCTCGGACGAATCGGCATCGCCATTTCCGCCGCGGCGCCGGATCGCGTCTACGCGATCGTCGATGCGGAGGAGGGCGGCCTGTACCGCTCCGACGACGCCGGCAAGACCTGGAAGAAGACCAGCGGCGATCCGCGCATCTGGCAGCGCGGCTGGTACTTCGGGCAGATCACCGCCGATCCGAAAAACCCCGATCGCATCTACGCGATGAACACCATCGAGCTGCGTTCGGACGACGGCGGTAAGACCTTCCTGCCGGTGAAGGGCGACCCGACCGGCGACGATTACCACGAGCTGTGGATCGACCCGAACGATCCGGACCGCCAGATCATGGGCGTGGACCAGGGCGCGATCATCACCAGCAACGGCGGCAAGACCTGGTCGAGTTGGTTCAACCAGCCGACCGCGCAGATGTACCACGTCAGCACCGACAACCGTTTTCCGTATCGCGTGTACGGCGCGCAGCAGGACTCCGGCGCGGCCGCCGTGCCCAGTCGCTCGACCTACTACGCGACGATCAACATGATGCAGTTCCACGAGGTCACCGCGGGCGGCGAGAGCGGCATGATCGCGCCCGATCCGAAAGACCCCGACATCGTGTACGGCGACAAGGTCGACAAACTCGACCTCAAGACCAAGCAGACGCGCAGCGTCGATCCCACCCTTGCCGACCCCGACATCTATCGCAGCACTTGGACATTGCCACTGGTCTTCAATGCGTCCGACAAGACAACGTTGTATTTCGGCAACCAGCGGCTGTGGCAGACCCGCGACGGCGGCGAACACTGGACCGCGATCAGCCCGGACCTGTCGCGTCCCGATCCGGCGGTGCCGTCCAATCTCGACGCGCCGACCATCGCCAACAACCTGCATCAGGGCCCGCGCCGCGGTGTGGTGTATTCGATCGGTTCGTCGCCGCTGAGCGCGAAACTGCTGTGGGTCGGCACCGATGACGGCCTGGTCTGGCGCACCGACGATGCCGGCGCACACTGGAGCAACGTCACGCCGAAGCAACTTGGCGCATGGTCCAAGGTCAGCAGCATTTCGCCCTCGCATTTCGACCAAGACACCGCGTTCGTTTCGGTCGATCGCCACCGGTTGGATGATCGCAAGCCGTACATCTACCGCACCACCGACGGCGGTAAGACCTGGACCGCGATCGTCGATGGCATTCCCGACGGCGATTTCGTCGACGTGGTGCGCGAGGATCCGGTGAAGCGCGGGTTGCTCTACGCCGGCACCGATTTCGGCATCTTCGTGTCGTTCGACAACGGCGACCATTGGCATTCGCTGCAGCAGAACCTGCCGGCGGTATCGGTGCGCGACATCGACGTCAAGAACGATGACCTCGTGATCGCCACACACGGCCGCGGCTTCTGGATCATGGACGGCGTCTCCGCGTTGCGTCAGCTCACGGCGTATCCGGAAAGCTGGGCCACGCGCCTGTACAAGCCCGCGGTCGCGTACCGCGTGCGCATGCCGGGGTTCACCGGCACGCCGCTGCCCAAGGACGAACCCATGGTCGAGAATCCACCGTGGGGCGCATACATCGATTACTCGCTGGCCGCGACACCTGCCAAGCCGGTCGAGCTATCGATCTACGACGCGAATGGCAAGCTGGTGCGGAGTTATTCCAGCGCCGACAAGGCGCCCAAGCCCGATCTCGCGAAGATCAACATGACGCCGGACTGGTTCCGCGAACCGGTGGTGCTGGAAACCACGCCGGGCCTGCACCGCTTCGTGTGGCCGTTGCAATACGCGCCGCCTGCCGCGCTGGCGAAGGGCGACGCCTACGCCGACGGCGTATGGGCGCCCCCCGGCCAATACACGGTGAAACTCACCGTCGATGGCAAGATCTATCAAGAGCCGCTGACCGTCGCGCACGACCCGCGCGTCACCATTCCGGAAACCGCCTACCAGCAGCAGTTCGAACTGGCGCGCAAGGTCGAAGCCGAAGATGCGAAGCTCGCGACCGCGATGGGTGAGGCAAACCGGTTGCATGGCGCCTTGCAGAAGGAGAGCAAGAATGCGAACGGCGATCTCAAGAAATCCATCGATGCGCTGAATGCGAAAGTGGTGGCCGCGGCCGACATCACCGAGGCGCCCAACCCGTATAACGCCTGGACCTTCCCACCCAACAACGTCCAGAACTTCCGCTACCTCGCCGGTGCCTTCCGCTCGCTGTCGCAGGCGGTCGACGGCGGCGCCGACGCCGCGCCGTCACCCGATGCGCGCGATGGCTATACCAAGCTCAGCGGAATGCTCGATGCGTCGCTGCAGAAATGGAATGCGCTCAAGACGACGGAGCTTTCGGTGTTGAACGCAAAGCTGAAAGCCGCTGGCAAGAACCCGATCGGTCTGGAATCGAAAAAGGCGAAGTCCTGAAGCGGCTTCGGATCAACCACAGCGCGGGCATCGGCCAAGGCCGATGTCCGCCGGTTTTCCTGGTTGCGTCGGTGCTCACCGGGTGAGAGGATCGCGTTGAGCCATTCTCGGCTTGGGGAAAGGACGGCGAGATTAGGTGCGGGATTAGGCACCGCTAGCGGCGCGCGAGCGGGATATCCATAAAGATATTTCCCGGAGGCGCGTGGCTCGTGGCCCGGATTAGACGACGGGTTAAGCTCCGCTTTCAACCAGTAATTAGCCCCCAGAGGTGGGTTCTGTGCACGTTGTCTACTTCGATGAAGTCAAGTACGCCCAAGGAAAGCAGAATTACTATTGGCTTGGCGGAATCGTTGCTTCCGCAGAAGCTATTTGGAATCTTGAGCTGCTGCCGGCTTCACAGACACCGAGTTTAGGTGTGATGATGAAGCCGGAGGTGGCAAATGGGAACGAGACGGACGTTCAGTCGGGAGTTCAAGCTTGAGGCGGTGAACCTGGTCAGGGCGCGCGGGGTGAGCGTG
>DATEDI010000008.1:0-19098 GCA_035281745.1 Rhodanobacteraceae bacterium | reverse complement strand
CCCCATCCAGGCCGCCGCGTTTGCGCTGGATTACCAGCGTGGCCTGAAACACATGTCCGCGGCCGAAGGCGTGGTGGTGCGCGCGCGGGTCGGCATCCACATGGGCGACGTGGTGGTCTGGGAAAACGCGCCCGAAGACGTGTCGCGCGGCGCCAAGCCCACCGAGGTGGAAGGCTTGGTGAAACCCGTGGCGGCGCGGCTCGCGCAACTGGCGAGGCCGCAGCAGATCCTCATGTCATCCGCCGCCGCCGGCATCGCACACCGCGCCGAAGGCGAACTGGGCGCCAAGGCCGCCGGGCGCGTGCACTGGAAAACCCACGGCCGCTACCGCTTCAAGGGCGTGCCCGAAGCCATCGAAGTGGTGGAAGTGGGCGAGGACGAAGTCGCGCCGCTGCACGCGCCGAAATCGGTGCGCACCGCCAAGCGCATCCTGCCGTGGTGGCGGCGCCCGGTGACGCTGGTGGCCGAAGCCGCGATGCTGCTGATCGCCGTCGGCGTCACCGCGTGGTTCCTGCTGCAAAGTCCGCCCACGCTGGCGTTCGCCGCGCGCGACTGGGTGGTGGTCGGCAACCTGCACAACCTCAGCGGCGACAAGTTGTACGACCAGTCGGTCGATTCCGCGCTGCGCATCAGCCTGGAGCAGTCGCAATACGTCAACGTGCTGCCGGAACTGTCGGTACAGCAGACCCTGCAGCGGATGGAGCTGGACCCCGACAAGACCGACGTCACCCGCGCCATCGGCGCACAGGTCGCGCTGCGCGAAGGCGCGCGCGCCCTGATCCTGCCCACCGTCGCCGACGTCGGCGGCCGCGTGCGCGTCACCGCGGAAGTGATCGACCCCAACACCCAGGCCACGGTTTACTCGGTGTCCGCCGACGGCCTCGGTGCGCAATCCGTGCTGCCCTCGCTGGACAGCGTCAGCAAGCAGTTGCGCGGCAAGCTGGGCGAAGCGCTGGCGATGGTATCCAGGCAATCCCAGCCGCTGGCGCAGGTGGCGACGCCGGACTTGAATGCGTTGAAGGCGTATTCGCTGGGGGAGCACGCCTTCAATAATGCCGATCTGAAAAGTGCGGAATCTTACTTCAAGGAGGCATTGCGCATAGATCCGCATTTCGCGCTGGCGCAGATCGGACTTGCCAAAATCTTCGGTGGCATAGATCAACCAGACAGTGCTGTGCAGGCAATCCGATCAGCCCAAGTCGATCGCGACCGTCTCACTGCTCGCGATTCATTGTATGTAGATGCGTGGGCAGCAACATACGCTGAACCGAAGCAGGCTTTGGAAAAATGGAAACTGTTGACTTCCGTGTACCCAGATTACTTTCCGGGATTAAATGCCTATGCTTACTTTCTCTGGGAGTATGCTAATCGCTACGAAGAAGCGATCTCATATATCAAGCAGGCAGTGTCACCAAAGAATCCGCATCGCGTTAACAGCGAGTACTTGATGGCTATGCTCTATCTTGAGGCAGATAACTACACGGATGCTTTGCGATCCTTTTCCGGATCAGTTGCTAAGGGTGCTGGTTTTCAGAACGCTTACTATGCAAGTGCCTACGCCGCACAGCGAAAATTTGGCGACGTCGCAACAGTACTGAAGCACGGCAAGCTTTCCGGTACATCCAGCTTCGATATCATTGATGCCAGTACATTTATCGCGATGGCAGTAGATCAAGGCGATTGGCATCGCGCCGGGGAGTTGCTCAAGACCACGCGAGCGAAAGCCCAACCACTCGGCCCGCGAGTGACTGGACGTTACGAAGGCATTGACCTCAGCCTGCGCGTGCTCGACGGAACCTCAGCGAAAGCGTTGGCTCGACATTTGGACGATTATCTCGCTCGTGAAGAAAAGGCGCTCGCAAACGCAAGCCCGACTGACCGCGCTGAATTGAAATTTCAGATCGCTCTGGCGGCTTACCTAGGCGCGCATGTAGGTGATACAAAACTCGCCGAGCGCGCGCTCGCTATGATCGATCCTGAATCCGAAGCAGACACGCCGGTGCTTGATAACCTGCGCGGCGTGGCGAAGGCTGAAATCAAACGCACATCAGGCAGCCCGCAGGACGCGCTCGCGACCTTAAAGCCTTTGGTCAACGGTAGTGAGTTGTACCTCACTCATGTGGCATTGATGGACGCCTACGCCGATGCTCACGATAACACCAATGCATTGGCCGAAGCGCACTGGTTGTCATCACATCGTGGACGTGCTTATCTCGAATACAACATGCAGCTGATGCTTGCGCCGTTCAATGTAGCTGAATCAAATTTGGCGTTGTTGCGTGCTGCAGAACTTTCGTATGCAACAAACAACAAGGTTGCAATGCAACAGTCGTTGACGGCCTTTGAGGAAGCATGGCCAAAAGCGGCGCAGCAAGTTTGGCTTGCATCGCGGTTAAGCGCGTTGCGAGCGTCGTTGTCACTAGGCGCCGCACATTAATCAATCGCTTGGCCCGAAATTCATTTTGACAGATGGAACAATCATTGCCATGCAGCAATCCGCTGCTGCATCGGTCAGTTCTGAATGCGCGTCGCTAAAGTGGGCTTTGTCGGCCAAGTTTGTTGGCGCCAAGCACGATCCCTTGAGGTTCACGATGGTTTCGTGCGGCACGCCCAACTCGGCCAACGCGGCAGCGGGCTTCTGTTCGTAACGGCTGCGGAAGCCGTCGTCATTGGCAAGCTTGTGCAACAGCGCAAGCGAGTGCTCGCGCGACAATTTCGAATCGGCCATAACTGCTTCCCCGGATAGATTGGCAGGGGCATGCAAGTCCCCTGCCAACGCCAGCAGCGGCTCTAGCCAATCACATTGTTCATCATTGATCGATCCGGAATTGGGGAATGATCATGCACAGCCATTCGGTAGTCGGCTGCTGGGTGATCTGAGTATGAAGGCACTCAAATTTCTCTTTTGGAGCTAACTTTACCGGCTGCAAGCTGGCCGCAGGAAAGCTTGCAATTTTGCTCATTGATACCCCTATTTCTCCCAATGCTTCGGCAGGCGCCCCTTCAAAAAGACGACGGAATTTGTCGTCATGCCCTAGTTTGTTGAGCAGTATTAGTGCTTCTTGCCGCGACAGCGACGCGCTTGGCCTTATTACACGTCGTGTCCACGATTCTGCTTGATTTGCCGATACGTCTTCGTTTGCAAAGGTGAAATCAGTCATTTCGGCCTCCAGATTAGTGATCCGGCTACGAGAGAAGCTTGCGCCTCGCTACCAGCCACACCTAGGCTAGCGGGTCTTTGGACGCCGGGAAAGCGTGATGCAAGTACGCCGCTGCGCGATGGTGCTGATCGAACCACGTGAAACCGTCGAGTTCGACCTTGCAGATTTACTGAACGGCGAAACCGGCGTGCGCGAACGACTCGGTTGGCTGGCGTTGGCCGCGCATTGCGACGAAGAGATTCCGCTGGACGCCGCCGAAGTTGTCGCGATGGGCGCGCTGTCGCCCCGCCACTGGCAGTTGCTGGATGAATTGGCTAACCGGCATCCGCGCGCGGTGCTCGAAGCATTGCTGGCGAAAGGCTTGCTGATCGCGCAGGAACCGGCGGACGAATTGTTGCGCCGGTTCGCGCAAGCCGACGATTCGGTACGCGCGGTGCACTGGCGTGGGTTGTGCGCCATCGCGCATCGCCACACGCGCTGGCGCGACGTCGACACCGAAGAAGCCGAGCGACTGTTCTCCGAAGCCAGTCCGCAGACATTCCTGGAACGCCTGGGTCCGGCGTTGCCGGTGGTGCCGGAACGCGCGCCGGCGGCCTCGCGCCTGCCGCTGGAGAAGCCATCGCAGTTGCCGCTTGATGCGCTGATGGATCGGCGAGTCACCTGCCGCAATTACGATCCCGCGCCATTGTCGTTCGCTGCGTTTTCCGCGGTGCTGTATCGCGCGTTCGGTGCGCGCGCGGTCAGCGATTACGCGCCCGGCGTGCAACTGCTGAAGAAGGGCGTACCGTCGGCGGGCGGCCTGCACGCGACCGAGGCTTATCTTCTGGTGCAGAGGGTCGAGGGCGTGCCGGCGGGGTTGTATCACTACCACCCGGTCGCGCACGCGCTGGAACCGCTGCGCGAACTGGATGCGGAAACCGCCGCGTCGCTGGCGCGCCGTTTCGTTGCCGCACAGGCGTACTATGCTGGGGCGCCGCTGCAGATCGCGCTGGTGTCGCGCTTCGAGCGCAATTTCTGGAAATACCGCAACCACGCCAAGGCGTATCGCGCGGTGATCCTGGATGCCGGGCACCTGTCGCAGGCGATGTACCTGGCCGCCACCGAATTGAACCTCGGCGCATTCATCACCGCCGCGATCAACGAAGTCGAAATCGAGCAGGCCTTCGGCCTTGAACCGATGACCGAAGGCCCGCTGGCCGTGTGCGGCTTCGGCGTGCGCGCGCAGCAGCGCGTGACCGTCGAGTTCGATCCCGCGCACAAGGTGTGGGCCGACGCGTGACCGATTCCGCGTCGTCCGGCTCTTCCAAACGCAAAGTCGCTGGGTTCCGGATCGTCGCTTCGCGCCGTCCGGAATGACGAGGGCTTTTGTTGCCATTCCCGTACGAAGCAAATTGATTCACCTATTTTGCGCAGGTCGTCAAATTGTCGTCATTCCGCACGCGACGCAGTCGCGATCCGGAACCCAGCGACTTTTCGCTTTGCAAAGCTTGTGGAACACGCGCGTGGCGCTTCAATCAAGCAGTGCATCGTAAAGATCGTGCCAGTACGGATTTTGCTTCTGGACCAGGTCGAGCTTCCACTTGCGCTTCCATCCCTTGATGGCTTTCTCGCGAGCGATTGCCGCGTCCATAGTTGCGTGTTGCTCGAACCACACGAGTTGATGCACGTGGTAGTGACGGGTGAATCCGCTGACGGCACCCGTTTTGTGCTCGTGGGCACGCTTGAGCAATGCGGACGTCACGCCTACGTACAGCGTGCCATTGCGACCGCTCGCCAGGATGTAGACGCAAGGCTGGAAGTCGGGTGATGGCATTGCGCAAATCTTCCATGAGTCCAAGTCACTGGGTCCCGGATAGCCACTGCGTGGCGTCCGGAATGACGAGAGCTTTTGTTGCCATCCACGCACAGAGCGCCTAGTCACCACTCCTGCGCCAGTTACCAGATTGTCGTCATCCCGGAATCGTGAAGCGATGTCCGGGACCCAGCGACTTCCGCTCGCGTTCGACCAAAGTCGCTGGGTTCCGGATCGCGACTGCGTCACGTCCGGAATGACGAGCCTTGTTCAAAGTCATTAACGAGAGTGTGAAGGTGGGTTCCCCCGCCCTACGAATGTGCGCGGCGGTACTGCACTGCCTCGGCCAAATGTTCGCGGGCGATGTGTTCGCTGCCGGCGAGGTCGGCGATGGTGCGGGCGACGCGCAGTACGCGGTGGTAGGCGCGGGCGGACAGCGAGAGTTTTTCCATCGCGCGTTCCAGCAAGGTACGTTCGGCGTCACCCAACAAGCAATCGCGTTCGATCTCGCGCACGGCGAGCGCGGCGTTGGGTTTGCCGGCGCGTTGCATCGCGATGTTGCGTGCCGCGACGACGCGCGCGCGCACGCTGGCAGAATCTTCGTCGTATGCGCCACGCTTTGCGTTGAGTTCCATCAATGGAATGCGCGGCACGTCGCTGATGATGTCGATGCGGTCCAGCAGCGGCCCGGAAATCCGGCCGCGATAACGCGCAATCGCATCGGGCGTGCAGCGGCAGCGGCCATCCGCGTCGCCGGCATAACCGCACGGGCAGGGGTTCATCGCGGCGACAAGCTGGAAGCGCGCGGGAAATTCGGCCTGGCGTGCGGCGCGCGAAATCACGATGCGGCCGGATTCCATGGGTTCGCGCAACACCTCCAGTACGCGTCGATCGAATTCCGGCAATTCGTCGAGAAACAGCACGCCGTGATGCGCCAACGAGATTTCGCCCGGACGCGGATGCGAGCCGCCGCCGACCAAGGCGACGCCGGATGCAGTGTGGTGCGGCGCGCGATACGGACGCTGACGCCAGTCGCGCACGTCGAAAGGTTCGTTCGCGACCGAACGCACCGCGCAGGCTTCGATGGCCTCGGCGTCGGTCATCGGCGGCAGGATGCCGGGCAGGCGCTGGGCCAGCATGGATTTGCCGGTGCCAGGCGGGCCGATCATCAACAGGTGATGGCCGCCGGCCGCGGCGATCTCCAGTGCGCGCCGCGCGTGCAACTGGCCGCGCACGTCGGCGAGATCCGGCATGTGGCGGGTGTCGGCTGGCGCCGCATCGGCCGCGGGCGCGGGCAGCACATCCATGCCGCGCAAGTGCGCGCAGACTTCCGCCAGCGTGTGCGCGACGCGCACATCCACGTCGCCCAGCAACGCGGCTTCGTGCGCATTGCCCGAGGGCACGATCACGCAGCGCTTGCCGTGGCGCGCGCGCAGTAGCGCGGGCAACACGCCCGGCACGGGACGCAGTTCGCCGGACAGCGCGAGTTCGCCGAGGAATTCGCAGCCCTTCAACGCTTCGTGCGGTACCTGGCCGCCTGCAGCGAGGATACCGAGCGCGATCGCGAGATCGAAGCGGCCGCCGTCTTTCGGCAATTCCGCCGGTGCAAGATTCACGGTGACGCGGCGGTTGGGGTATTCGAATTGGGTGTTCTGGATCGCGACCCGCACGCGATCGCGCGCCTCGCGCACCGCAGCTTCGGGCAGGCCGACGATGGACGTGCCGGGCAGGCCGCCGGAAAGATGCACTTCCACCGTCACCAGCGGCGCGGCGACGCCTTCGGAGGCTCGGGTGAGTGCAACGGCAAGGCTCATCTAAAGAGCCCTTGGTTTTGACGTCGTCGCGGAATCGTGAAGCGATAGCGCGGACCCAGTGTTTTGACACGCCGTGTTTGCGCAGAAGTCACTGGACCCCGGCTTGCACCGGGATGACGAAACGATTGATCGAATATTCCTCGCGTCCACCCTCGGTCCCCGAAGACGAAAACGCCGGCCAAGAGGCCGGCATTCGTCGCCCACCCTTGGAGAGATCGGCGGTTCCTACACCTTGCGCGCCGCTTCCAATTCGGCCACGTGCTTTTCCAGCAGCGCGACCTGTTCGCGGGTCCGTTCCAGCACCGCGCGCTGGGCATCGAATTCTTCGCGGGTGACTAGGTCGAGGCGGCGCAGTCCATGCGCCAGCACATCCCGAAAATTGGCTTCCATGTCGTCCCGCGCCTGCGCCAGTCCCGGAGGAACCAGGGTCGCCAGCCGGTGCGCGAGTTGGTCTATGGAGTGCACGTCGATCATGTCGTCGCCTCGATGCGCGCACAGATTAGGCCGTCGGGATTGACGCGCCTATCGGTGGACGCCGCGTTGTGGTGTAGGGATTTTCCTACAAGGGGTATTTTAATGCGATCGTCCGTGAACGCAGCTTCGCCCAGCGCCGGGGGGACTCTGATTTTGCTCGTCATCCCGCCGCAAGCCGGAACCCGGTGACTTTGGCTCGCGACCGCGCGGATTTATCAAAAGTTGCTGGGCTACTCGCCGCATCCTGCGGCTCGCCCTTCAGGCCATCGGCTTTGCCGATGTTCGCTTCGGCATCCTGCCTTCGCAGTCCGGATCGCCGCTTTGCGGCGTCCGGGATGACGCCAAAGAATGGCGCAGGCGACGCGCCTCGGCGGTTTGAACGACCAGAGTGGGCTTCCATGCCCTGACTTTCCGCGAAGCTCTGCATTCGTCCATGAATGCGGCTTCGCTCGACGATGGCGCAGACGACAGCCTTGGCGGCTTTACAGACCAGAACGGCCATCCATGGCCTGACTTCTCACAACAGCCGCCGCGGTCGAACCGCTCTTCCATCTCACTCTCGGGTAAGCTTGCCGCCATGAAACTGATCACCGCCATCATCAAGCCGTTCAAGCTGGACGACGTGCGCGAGGCGCTGTCGGAAGTGGGCGTCAACGGCATCACCGTCACCGAGGTCAAGGGTTTCGGGCGCCAGAAGGGCCACACCGAACTGTACCGCGGCGCCGAGTACGTGGTGGATTTCCTGCCCAAGGTGAAACTGGAGATCGCGTTGCCCGACAACCTGGTCGAACGCGCGGTGGAAGCCATCAGCCATGCCGCGCGCACCGGCAAGATCGGCGACGGCAAGATCTTCATCTCGACGCTGGATCAGGTGATCCGCATCCGCACCGGGGAACTCGACGCCGACGCTTTATAGTTGCGATCTTCCCTGATCGCCGCCTCGTTGCAGCATCGGGGCGGCTTCAGCCGTGCTTGCGCAGCAGACACCAGAACGGCCATCCATGGCCTGACTTTCCACGAAAGCAGTGCGATCATCCCTGATCGCTGCCTCGTTGCAGCGTCGGGGCGACTCCATCCGTGCTTGCGCAGCGGACACCAGAACGGCCATCCATGGCCTGACTTTCCACGAAAGCAGTGCGATCGTCCGTTGTTCTCGACGCGGTGTTGCTTTGCGGCTACTTCAATTCAGACTGGATCCTGCCGGCCGTCACCCGCCGATGGTGGATCAACAACCCGGCGTAATACGCGATGTAGTAGCCCAGCAGCAAGCCGAGGATGGCCATCGTCAGCGGGCTGCGCTGATAGGCGGCGAAACCTCCCGCGGCGCCGTGTGACATCTCGGGATACAGCACCATGAAGCGGTACAGCAGGCGACCGAGGAACAGCGCGGTCAAGGCCATGCCGATCCACAGGTTCGGAAAGTAGCAATCGCTCCGGCCGTCGATCTCGAAGCGCGTCAGCTTCAGCGCCACGATGCCAAGCGTCACGCCGCCGATCAATCCCGCGGTCAATCCGACTGCGAGGCGCGGGTCTATCAATCCTTGCGTCGCGACCAGCAGCGTGATCACCGAAAAAATGGCCACGCGCGTCCACATGCGTTTCGGCTGGATCGGCTGCCGGCCGAAATTGCGGCGCGTGCGCGCGTACAGCCGCCACACGATCAGCGGCGCGACCACGAGTGGGGCGATGACGTTGGGAGTCATGGGCGAGGTGCCTCCGTACGCAATGGGCTGCATTCTGCATGAAAACCAGGGCCGGGTGACGTGTCGTTTGTCATGTGGGTTGTGTGTCGTGCGCGGGGCCACGCGCAGCGTATCGGCTCGTCATTCCGGGGCCACGCGCAGCGTGGAACCCGGAATCGGTTTGCGGGCTGGACGAAACCGATTGACTCGCGCCATCCATGGCGCTCGCGCTGCGCGCCGCCTTCGGTGTTTGCGTTTGCAGTCCTGCAAACGCAGCCGGGTTCCGCCGCCAATGGAGCCGGCGGCGGCCCCGGAATGACAAAGATCGAGGTGGACGGAATATCCATCGAGGAACAACGCGTCGTTCTGTACCTGACCCGGGTTCAGCGCTGGCATCTCGGACACCAGTAGGTCATGCGCTGCCCGATCGTTTCGGCGCGGATCGGCGTGCCGCAGATCTTGCACGATTCGCGCGCGCGGCCGTATACGTTGAGTTCCTGCTCGAAATAGCCGGGCGCACCATCCGGCGCCAGGAAATCGCGCAGCGTGGTGCCGCCGCGGGTGATCGCGTATTCCAGCACGCGACGGATCTCGGCGGCGATGCGCGTGTAGCGCGCCCGCGATACCGAGCCGGCCGCGCGCTTGGGGTGCACGCCGGCCCCGAACAACGCTTCGCTCGCGTAGATGTTGCCGACGCCGACTACGATCGACTGGTCCATCAGGAACGTTTTGACCGCCGCGCTGCGTCCACGCGAGGCATTCCACAACCAGTCGCCGTTGAACGCATCGCCCAGCGGTTCAGGGCCGAGGTTCTGCAACAGCGCGTGGGTTTCATTGGGCGCTTGCCACAACAGGGACCCAAACCGGCGCGGATCATTGAAGCGCAGCGCCCGGCCCGAATCGAAGATCAAGTCGTAGTGATCGTGGGTGCGTACCGGCATGGCGGGATCGGTGATGCGCAGCGAACCCGACATGCCGAGATGCAGCAGCGCCGAACCCGCTTGCGTGTGCAGCAGCAGATATTTGGCGCGGCGTTCCACCGCTTCGATGCGCTGGCCCGGCAGCTTGGTCGTGAGCGCGCGCGGAATCGGCCAGCGCAGGTCCTTCCGGCGCAGCAGCACGCGTTCCACCACGCGCCCGGTCACGAATGGCGCGATCCCGCGTTTGGTGGTTTCGACTTCGGGAAGTTCGGGCATGGGATGAAGGTATCGAGTTGGGCTGCGTCCCGGTGATTCCCCAAATCGTCATTCCGGGGCATCGCCAGCTTCATCGGCGGTGAACCCGGAATCCAGTGCCTTCCAGTCGGGTCAAATGGGTTCCGGGTTCGGCCTGCGTTGAATCTGCAGGCCATCCCGGAATGACGACCAGTTTACGGCTGCTCGGCGCCTGGTTTGGTCAGCATCACTTCCGGTGAGTACTGCCTCGGTACCAGCGCAACCTGATCGCCCACGCGCACGTAACGCAGGTCGTCGATCGCGGTGAGACCGCCGTATTCGAGGCGCGTGCCGTTCAACAGTAATGTGGCCGACGGATGATCCAGCCCGACCTTGGACAACGTGATATCGGAAACTGGAATCCAGCGCGCAACCGGCGTCGCGGCTAGCCTGGCGAGACGTTGCACGCGCGCATCGTCGGCGTGTGCCTCGGAAGGCTTGATGCGCCACCAGCCGCCGGCACGTCGCTCGAACGTTTGCGACGCGATGGCGGGAATGTCGAGTTCGATCCGGGTCACCGAGCCGGGATCGAGCGCGGTGAGCGTGGGCGGGTGGCGCACGTATTCGCGCCGCCCGATCCACAGCACCGCTGCCACCAGCACGATCGCAACGATCGCGAGCACCACGAGATTGCGACTCGCGCGCCTCACCTTCGGCGCCGCCGCCAACTGATCGCGAGCCCGATCAGGATCAGGATGATGGGCAGCGCAATCAGATACCCGAAAGTGAGCGCAGCAAGCTCCACGCGGGTTGGTTTCAGCACCGTGTCGGGTGCGGATTGCGGCACGCTGGCCAGCGCATCGTCGCCCAACAGCCAGTCGACGACGCGTTCGCCGAACGCAAGGTTCCCGGCGTCGGCGAGATAGGCATTGGAAAGAAAATCACCATCACCGATCACCACCGCGCGCTGCTGGTTCTTGTCCGGGCTCGGCGACAGGCGGCTCAGCGCATAGCCGAAGCTGAGCGGGCCTTTCAGTTCATTGGAATGCGGATCGAACGCCGCGCGCGCGGGATCGACCGGCGCGGTCTGGTTCCAGCTGCGCGCGCTCGATTGCAGGATCGGCTGCACGTTCCACGCTGCGTCGGAAAGCGCCGCGAGCGCGGCCGCACGCGGAAACAACGTGTTGATGTTGAAACCGTCCGTGAGGGTCTGCGCCGGATAGCGCGCCGCCACCAGCACGCGCGGATCACCGACGCCGCTCGCGCTTTGCGCGTCCAGCAGCATGCCCGGCAGGCGTTTGATGCCGAGCGCCTGCGCCAGCGGCGCAAGTCCGAGATCGTCCGCGCCGGGTTCGGTGAGCCACAGCAGGTTGCCGCCATTGGCGAGGTAATCCTGGAGTTTCTTGACCGCACCCGGCAGCAGCGCCGCCTGCGGGCTGGCCAGCACCACGAGGTTCGCGTTGCGTGGCACTTCGGCGGCTTCCGCCAGATTCAACGGCAACGTGCGCACGCCGCGCGTGGCCAGCCGTTGCACGAACAGGCCGAGATCGGCGGGGTTCTTGCCGTTCGCGTCGCGCTCGCCATCACCGGTCACGAACGCCACCAGCTTGTCGCCGCCGCGCGCGAGGCGCACCAGCGCGTCGGAAAAACTGGGTTCGTCGAGTTGCGCGACGTGTTGCGAGCGATCGTTCCAGGTCAGGATCAATTCGCCGTCGGCTGCGATGCCGGCATCCTGGGTCGCGATGGGATCGAGGTCCGGGTCGACGAACTTCAACACGATGTCGTGTTTGAAGCGCGCGTAGCGATCGACCAGCAAACGGGTTTTGGCGCGCAGCGCGCCGGGTCGCGCATAGCTCGTGACTTCCAGCACGCCGTGCAACTGTTTCAGCAAAGACCGGCTTTGCGGCGTGATGGTGGCCCGCGCATCGGCGCTCCAGTCGGCGGTGAAACCAAAGCGCGCCGACAACGCGGCGAGACACACCGCGATCACCACGCACAGCAGCGCGTACAGCCAGCCTTGCCAGGCACCCCGCATCAGCCGCGCTCCCGTTCGGCCGCGACACGCCGGATCGCAAGTGCCAGCGCCAGTGCGACGATCACCACGAAATAGACGATGTCTTCGCTGCGCACGAGTCCGCGCATCGCCGGCGCGAGGTGCGTGTGCAGTGCGAGATAGCCGAGCCAGCCGCCTTCGCCGCCGGTGATGCGCACGCCCGCGTCGATCAGCGACAGCGCTTCACCGATCAGCAGCGCCGCGGTCGCCGCCAGCGCGGGTTCCGGCGTGAATGCCGAACACGCGATGCCGATCGCGGTGAGCGCGCCCACGCACAGTGCGCTCGCGAGCAACGCCGCGCCGAACTGGCCCCAGTCGGGATGCGTCGCGCCGCCGAGCACCAGCGGCAGGGTCGCGACCACGACCAGCAGCAACCACAGGAATGCCAGCCGTGCGATGAACTTGCCGAATACGATGTGCGCGCCGGATGCGCCCGACGCGAACAACAACGCGAGGCGCTGCGCGCCGCGTTCGCCGGCCAGCGCCTGCATCGTGATCAGCGGCGCGATCACCAGGCACAACTGGATGTAATTGAGGAGACAAGGCGCGACCACCGAATCGGTGAAACCCGGACCCATGGCCGGTCCAGGCACCGCCGGCTGCGCATGCATGAATGCCGACACGCCCAGCAGGAATTGCCACGCCATCATCGCCAGCACGATGCCGGCCAGCGTCCAGGCGAACGGCCGCACCGCAAGGCGCTTCAGATCAATGCGCGCAATCGTGAACGTGCTCATGCGGCCGCGCTCGCGGGTTGCGCGGCAATCGCGCGGAACTGCGCATCGAGCTTGCCGCGCTCGCCGTCGAGTTTTGCGTCGTGACGCACGCGGCCTCCGTGCAGGATCACCACGCGATTGCAGGTTGCTTCGACTTCGGCCAATTCGTGACTGGACAGGATGATGCCGCGCCCGGCTGAAAGCGTGGCGATCAGGTCGCGCAACTGCGCCGTCTGGATCGGGTCCAGACCGTTGCCGGGTTCGTCCAGCACCAACAGATCCGGTTCGTGCAGCAGCGCCTGCGCCAGACCCACGCGGCGCTTCTGGCCCAGCGACAACTGTCCGCACAACCGATGCGCGACAGCTTGCAATTCCAGTCGCGCGAGTTCGCGTTCGCAGGCCGTCTTGCGCGCCGGTTTCGACAAACCGCGCAAGCGCCCGCAGGCGTCCAGCGATTCCGAAACCGTCAGTTCCGACCACAGCGGCACGCTTTCCGGCACCCAGCCGATGCGCGCGCGTATGGTTGAAAGATCGTCGTTCACGGCACGATCATCGATGCGCACCGTTCCCGCGTCGGGCTGCAAGACGCCCGCAACGATCGCCAACGTCGTCGATTTTCCGGCGCCGTTCACCCCGAGCAGGCCCAGGACGTCTTCGCGCTGCAAGCTGAACGAGACGTCGTGGAGCACCTCGCGTCCGGACAGCCGGCGGCTTACATGGTCGAGTTGCAGCAACGCCGGTGGCTTCGCCATTTATTTGCACGCGAGAGGCATTGAAATAATTGTTGCGGTCATCACATTGTTTAGGCAAGCCTGTAGCGATATCGGGGCGTCTCCCCTAGACTCGTTGCTACAGGGTTCCCCCTTCCTCGGCTGCCGCCCATCCCGTGATGTTAGACGCTATCCTGAATTTTGCCGCGCACGGCCTTGTCCATGCCGGCTGGCTGTGGACCACCATCTATCTGCTGGTGGTGACCCAACTCACGATCCTGACCGTGACCCTGTTTCTGCACCGCAGTCAGGCGCATCGCGGCGTGGATTTTCACCCCGTGTTGGTGCACTTTTTCCGTTTCTGGAGCTGGCTGACCACCGGCATGGTGACCAAGGAATGGGTGGCCGTCCATCGCAAGCATCACGCGCATTGCGAAACCGAACAGGATCCGCATAGCCCGCAAGTCGAGGGCATCGGCAAGGTTTTCTTCGAAGGCGTCGAACTGTACCGCGCCGCCGCCGCCAATGCCGACGATGTGGAGAAATATGGCCGCGGCACGCCCGACGACTGGATGGAACGCCACGTTTACACCAAACACTCGATGCTCGGTCCCACCCTGATGGCGGTGATCAGCCTTGCCCTTTTTGGTGTGATCGGCATGGCGATCTGGGCCGTGCAGATGCTCTGGATTCCGTTCTGGGCCGCGGGCGTCGTCAATGGCCTCGGTCACTGGTGGGGCTACCGCAACTTCGAAACCGCCGACAAGGCGACCAATCTCACGCCGTGGGGCGTGTGGGTGGGCGGCGAGGAGCTGCACAACAACCACCACGCGTTCCCGAGCTCGGCCAAGTTCGCGCTGCGCAAATTCGAAGTCGACATCGGCTGGGTGGTCATCCGCGGCCTGGAAAAAGTGCGCATGGCGAAAGTGTTGCGCGTAGCGCCGTCGCTGGATGAACGCGCCAACGTGTCGCTGCCGGACATGGAAACCTTGAAGGCGCTGCTGACGCACCGTTTCCAGGCGATGACCGATTACTACAAGACGGTGATCAAGCCCACCGTGCGCGAACAATCGCACGCGGAAGGCACGCGCCGCTTCGGCGTGATGACGCGCCGCCGCTTGCGCCGCGCGCTGGCAAATGGCGGCCGCTGGCTCGACCAGACCGGCAAGGCCCGCTTGGCGGCCGCGGTGGAAAACCGACCGCGCCTGCAGCAGATCAGCGAATATCGCGCACGCCTCGCCGCGTTGATGGAACAGCGCAGGCCCGAATCCGCGCTGGCCGCGCTGCAGCAATGGTGCCGCGAAGCCGAAGCCAGTGGCAATCGCAAGCTGATCGAATTCGCTGCGCGCTTGAAGCGCTATTCGGTGGCGCGCGCGCAAGCGTAGTCCGGCAGGACTCGCGACCGCCGGAATTGAAAAAGCCCGCCGCTAGGCGGGCTTTTTGCTGCGCGCCGATCGCGTGCCACAATCCGCGTCGATGACGGCCTTGTGGCATCCCGCGATACGCGCTGATTGGCTTGTGCTGCGACGCACGGGTCCGATGGCGTTCGTGCGGATGTCCGGTACGCCGGTGTTGCTGCTGGCCAGTTGCGTCGCCCTCGCGTGCGGCGATTTGTATGCGGGTTACGGCTGGTGCTTGGCCGCCGGCGCATTGCTCGCGCTGGGCGGCAGCTACGGCATCGTGCATCAGAGGCTGCTGGGTGCGCTGGAGCGATGGCGATTCGGGTGGTGCGGTGCGTTGCCGGCCATGCGTGGTGCGGCGGCGTATACCTTGTTGCTCGTCACGATCGCGGGATTGGTGGCTTCGCTCGCGTTCGTCGCGGCATTGCTGTTCGGTATTTCCGCGTCCGCGGCGCATGGTGGGGATCGGTTTTACGCGTTGGCAGGCATCGGTCTTGCACTGGTCGCGGGCACCGCCGTGGCAGCCATCCGCGTGTTCCGCCCGGGCGCGCTCGCGCGGGCGCACCACGCAGACGGCATCCGTGAACCGGTGCTTGCGCTGCCGTGGTTGAACGATGCGCGCCTGCCGCACCTGCTTGACTGGCAGCGTCGCGCGGCGCTGGTGCGGTGGCGGCGTGGCGGCAGTTTCGTGATGGTCGGAATCGTGCTGGCGGCCGTCCCGATCGGCGCGCCGATGCTGGAAGTGAGCGCATTGGTGTTGCTGGTGCTCGCGTGGTCGTGGCTGGCGGTGGTGATGCGGGCGAGTGCCGATGCGTTCGTCGCTGCAGTGCGTCTGCTCGCGGCGGTGCCATGGGATGCCCGTTCCGCACGGATCGCTTCGCTGCGTTATCCGCTGATTGCAATGCTGTGTGCGCTGATGTTGATGGGGATCGGGACGGCGCTGCTCCGCCACGGCATCGTTGCAGTGTTGTGGATTGCGTGCGCGGGCGCGGCTTCGGCGTGGCCGCTCGTTCGCCTTGCGCGCGTTGCGGGTCCACGCGCATGACAGGGTTGCTGCGTGCCACCAATGTGCGCGTGGCATACGGCGACGTCCACGTGCTCGACGGCATCGATCTGACCATCGCACGCGGTGAATTCGTCGCGCTGATCGGTCCAAACGGTGCGGGCAAGACCACCTTGCTGCACGCCATCGCCGGCACCACGCGTTTGTGCGACGGCCACGTCGACGTCGATGGACACGATCTTGCGAAAACGCCGCGTGCGGCGAAGCAGGCGCTCGGACTCGCCATCGATCCGCCCAGCTTGCCCGTGTTGCTGACGGGTCGCGAGTGTCTTGCGCTGTTCGCCGGTGCGCGTGGGTTGCCGGCCATTCCACCCGCCACCCTTGCCTTGGGCGAAACCCTGGCGCTGACGCCGGTGCTGGACCGGCGCATCGACAGTTATTCGCTCGGGATGCGGCAGAAACTCGGGATCATGCTGGGTCTGATCGGCGGGCCGCCGCTGCTGCTGCTGGACGAACCCTTCAACGGACTCGATCCACGCAGCGCGCTGGCTTTCAAGACGCATCTTGTTTCACTGGTCACGCGCAGTGACACCAGCGTGGTGCTCGCCACGCATTCGCTCGACATGGCCGAGCGCCATGCGACGCGTGTCGTGTTGCTGATGGATGGTCGCGTGCGGCGAGCGTGGGATGCTGCCGAGCTGGCTGCGGTGCGCGAGAGCCCAGACCATTCGCTCGAAAAGGCGATGGCCGAGGCGTGCGGGGTATGAGTCCGCCGCGCGTCGCCCGCATGTGGAAGATCGTCGTGGAAACTCGTTGGAGGACGATCTGTCGAAGCGGCCTGCGTTGCATGCGCGGGCCAACGAGGCGGCGCGCCGGCAGCGCGTTGCTCGTGCTGTGCCCGTTGTGCGCGGGGGCCTTCCAGGTATCGGCGCAGACCACGACCACCTTGCCGGGCATCACAGTGACCGCCCCGTACACCGAACACCACGGCGGCTATGTGATTTCGGGTGATTTCAAGGTCGATCCGCGGATGCCCTACGTAGTGTTCCCGGCGCTTGCGATGGTCAAGGATGACATCCTCAGCGTGCGGCCCCTGCGCTTGAACGACGATGAATACCTGGTGCTGCAAGAGTGTGCGGTGGCCGACTGCAGCCAGGCGCACCTGGTCCGGGTATGGGGCTACGCGGGTGCACTCACTCCCGTGGACAACAGCGATTACCGGATATGGATCAGGCACGAAAACAAGTATTTCATCTGGCTGATGCGCCTTCCGGCTATTCCAATGGGGTTTAGCCAATTCTCGGGTACCAGTCCGCCGCTCACCCTGGTTCCGATTGGCAGGGCCGCGGCTTTTCACCGGCTCGAATTGCAGAACGGGAAAAACAACCATCCGATTCCGGTGAAGTCCTACAAGCACGAAGGCGCAACCTTCGTGGTGACCTTCGCGAGTGGCAGCATCGTTCGCATCAGGCGCATGCACGCGGCGCATTGAGGCGGGGAGCTCGCGTGCGGAGCGGGGGGTTCTGCTCGCGCACCGCGTCCGAATTCCTTACAGTTGGAGCTTGCGTGCTTTCGATCGCAAGCAATTGATACATGGCCGCATTTTCATGGATAGGAGGACTACTGAAATTCCGTGCGTCGGGATCCCTGACAGTTCACGCGTTGTTTTCCTGGATGCGGAATTGCATGGCATTGATATGTGGAAAGATTGTTTCGTGGCACAAAAGTTGCCGTGCCCATGGGCACCAATCCCACGGAGGGAACCTGCCATGCGCGTAATTGCCTTCCTGGCGCTCGCCGCGCTCTTTTCGGCCAACGCATTCGCGGTGCCGATCCACTGGAACACCTGGACATCCCCGTCGTCCGGTTCCCTCACCGCAAATGCCGACACCGTGGCTGTCTCGTTTTCCACGAGCAACACCCACACCAACATCGCGAACTACCCGTCATGGTCGCCATCGAGCACGTACGCGGACGGCGTGGCCGTGGACAACGGTCCGGCCCAATCCAACGGCATCATGCAGTTGTTCGGTGGCACCACTGCATTGAACACATTGACGTTCTCGGTTCCGATCGTCGATCCTGTGATCGCGATCTGGAGCTTGGGCCAGCCCGGCATCCTGGCGTCCTTCGACTTTGTCGGAGTCACCCCGGTCATGGTTGCCGGAGGTCCGAACGCGGAGTACGGCGGTTCCGCCATCACGGTCTCCGGCAATACCGTGAGCGGCCGCGAAGGCAACGGCACCATTCAACTGATCGGAACCTACTCGAGTATCGAGTGGACCAATCCAATCTTCGAGAACTGGTACGGTTTCAACGTGGGTATTGCCGATGTTGGGACGTCTACGCCGGTGCCAGAGCCTGGCCAGCTGATTCTGTTCGTGCTCGGACTGGGCCTGCTGGTCGGATTTCGCGGCTTGGCGCGCGTACGCGGTTGACCTCGGCGGGCTGCACAGCGAACGCGGACGGGAGCAGCGCAGCGACAGGTTCGCCCGGGACGATGCGAACAGTCCCGCTGTTTCGTCGCAGTCGTCAGGGCGGACGGCGGGTTGTCATCCGCCGTACCTGCAAAAGCAAAGCCCGCCTTGCGGCGGGCTTTGGCTTTTTCCAACTGGATCCCGGGTCGCCGCTACGCAGCGTCGGGGATGACGCATCGGCAAAGCATGCGCTTTGCGCACGCGTAAAAGGCACTGGATCCCGGATCGCTGCTTCGCCGTGTCCGGGATGACGCAACGGTTGACCACGCGCTGCGCGCGTGGACCGTTGCGTCACTTGATCTTGCCTTCCTTGTAGATCACGTGCTTGCGGACGACGGGGTCGTATTTCTTGACCTCCATCTTGTCCGGGGTGTTCTTCTTGTTCTTGTCGGTGGTGTAGAAGTGGCCGGTACCGGCCGAGGAAGTCAGGCGGATCTTGTCGCGTTTGCTTGCCATGGGAGTTCTCCTTACACCTTCTCGCCGCGTGCGCGCAGATCGCTGAGCACTGCGTCGATGCCGTTCTTGTCGATGGTGCGCAGGGCCTTGCCGGACACGCGCAGTTTCACCCAGCGGTTTTCGCTCGCGACCCAGAACCGGCGTTCGTGCAGGTTGGGCAGCCAGCGGCGGCGGGTCTTGTTGTTGGCGTGCGAGACGTTGTTGCC
>DATEDI010000007.1:0-8604 GCA_035281745.1 Rhodanobacteraceae bacterium | reverse complement strand
CGCGACCGGTGAAGTCGTTGACGCGGAAACGCTTGGCGGCGCGGACGTCCATACGTCCATCTCCGGCGTGGCCGATCACTTCGCCGAGAACGACGCGCACGCGTTGTCGATCGCGCGCGATATCGTGGCGGCGTTGAACCGCAAGAAGTCGATGCCGCTGGCACTGGCTGAACCACGCGAGCCCAAATACGTGGCCAATGAACTGTATGGCGTCATTCCCGAAGATACACGCCGTCCGTTTGACATCCGCGAGGTGATTGCGCGCATCGTCGATGGATCGGATTTTCACGAGTTCAAGGCGCGCTACGGCAAGACGCTGGTCACCGGCTTCGCGCACATCCACGGTTACCCGGTCGGCATCGTCGCCAACAACGGAATTCTCTTTTCTGAAAGCGCACTCAAGGGCACGCATTTCATCGAACTGTGCAACCAGCGCAACGTGCCGCTGGTATTCCTGCAGAACATCACCGGCTTCATGGTCGGCAAGAAATACGAGCAAGCCGGCATCGCCAAGGACGGCGCCAAGATGGTGACGGCGGTGGCTTGTTCGCACGTACCGAAGTTCACCGTGGTGATCGGCGGCAGCTTCGGCGCGGGCAACTACGCGATGTGCGGCCGCGCCTACGGCGGGCGCTTCCTGTGGATGTGGCCGAACGCGCGCATCAGCGTGATGGGCGGCGAACAGGCTGCGTCGGTGCTGGCGACCGTCAAGCGTGACGGCATCGAGGCGCGCGGCGGCGAGTGGTCAAAGGACGAAGAGGAAACCTTCAAAGCGCCGATCCGCGAACAATACGAGCGCCAGGGCAGCCCGTACTACTCCAGCGCGCGGCTTTGGGACGACGGCATCATCGACCCAGTCGATACCCGTCGCGTGTTGGGCCTCGCGATCTCCGCTTCGATGAACGCACCGATCGAACCGCAGCGCTACGGCGTGTTCCGGATGTAATCCAGCGCCGGTCTACGGCGTCGCGTCGGGCGCGTAGCGCAGGTTGTCCAGCAACGGTGTCTTCGGCCGCTGGATGTGCAGGAATTCAACACCGGCCGCCGCGTGGCACGCATTGCAGGACGCCGAAAGCCGATCGTAGGCACTCGCGAACGCGGCCTTGTCCTTCTTCGCCAGCGCTTCCTGCACGTTGTGGATGGCAGGATTCATCATCGCCGGCATCACGTCGGAGAGTTTCTGCGGTTGCAGCTCCGGGGCGTCGCCATTGGTTTCCTCGATCCCGCGCAGGGCTTCGCCCAATTCACTCACCATGTAATACGCGAGGTTCCAGTTGCCGGCCCCACCGGCCCACCACAGGCGATCGTGGCGGATCTGCAGTTCGAGCATCTGCTGGCCCAGTTCCGGCGCCGGGATGCGTTGCTCGAGCCGGGCGATCTCGGCCTCGAGTGCAGCGACCTCGCCCGCTTCCGGGTCGGAAGCCGAGGCAGGCGCGGCGCCCATCACGGCCAGCGAAACACACGCCGTGACCACACAGGAACCCGTCGTTGCCAAGGCGACCAGGAAGCTTTTCATCGGCCGCTCCGCTGCAGAACCTTCATGCGCCGCGCGTGATTGCGGCGCCATTGGAGACGTGCTTGGAGACGCGGTTCGCCCGCTCGCGCTGCGCGGTCATGCGCGAGGAAACCATGCCCATGCCCGCCGCGAGGATCGCGAACGTCACGATCCAGAACACCAGTTGCATGCCGGCCGGGCGCGCTTCGTAACCGGTCAGGACGTGCACCGCCTGCCCCACGATGGAACCGTTGGTGAGCAGCCACGAGGTGTCCCAAACCTGGTTGCCCCAAGCCGGCAGCACATTGGCCTGGATCAGGAAGCCCGCCGCGCTGGAGGCCAGCCCCGCGGCCAGCACCACCAGCATCCAGTTGGTCGCGCTGAAAAAATACCGAAGCGGAATGCGCAGCAATCCGAAGTAAAGTGCAAACCCGACCGCGACGCCACCCGCGAGCCCCAGCGGGACGCCAGCGAAAAAACCCAGCTTGCCCGCGCCGCCCGCAGCCATGCCGAACAGGAACAGCACGATCTCGGAACCCTCGCGCAGTACCGCCAGCGCCACCACCGCCAGCAGGATCGCGATCGAACTGGAGCCCGCCTTCACCGAATCGGTGACGCGGTGCATCTGTTGCACCATTTGCTTGCCGTGGCTGGACATCCAGGTGACGTGCCAGCCCAGCATCGCCACCGCGGCCAGCAGCACCGCTGCATTGAAGACCTCCTGCCCGATGCCGCCCAGCGAACCCTCGATGAAGCCCATGCATACGGCCACGATCATTGCGCCGGCGACGCCCGCGGCGATTCCGCCGCCGATAAATGCAGCGCGACGGGGCACGCCGCGCGTCGCCGCTGCCACGATCGTGACGATCAACGCAGCTTCCAGGACTTCACGGAATACGAGTAGTGCTATGCCCAGCATGTCAGGATCACTCCACGACCAGGACGCCGGTGGTGGCCTGGTGGAAATCGTCGAAGAACTTGTACGTGCCCTTTTCAAGCGGCCCGACGAATACCGTCACCGTGGAATTCGGCAACACGATCTTTTCGCGGTTGAAATCGGCGCTCTCGAACTCCATCGGCGCCGGGTCGCGGTTGCTCACCAACACCTTGAACTTGGTATTGGCCGGCACCTTCAGCGTCGCCGGTTCGAACTGGTGATTCTGCAGCGCGAGTTTGTATTCGGGCATCGTCTCCGCGTAGGCACCGGTCGCGAGGGTGCCCGCGAGAACAACCGCCATTGCCAGGATCAATCTGCGCATCACATGGGTTCCGTAATCGGTCGTCAGGCACGCCGTTACTGATGGCAAATGCTAATCGTTCGCATTTATAAAAGCAACCCGAGCAACGTTCACCTCCCCACCGACCGGGACAACGCTCGGGCCTGTCCGCTGCCCAGCGTATGGGCTGCGTGGAACCGCTATCCTTTCCGTTTTGGCTTGGAACGCGATGATGGTCGACGCCATCCTGCTGGAGCGCAGGGACACCACGGCGATCCTGACGCTGAACCGCCCGCAGGTTCACAACGCCTTCGACGACGGCCTGATCGCCGAAACCACCGCCGCACTGGAATCGCTGGCAGGCGATGCCGGCATCCGCGCGCTGGTTTTGACCGGAGCGGGCGCGACTTTTTCGGCTGGCGCCGACCTCAACTGGATGCGCAGGATGGCGCAGGCGAGCGCCGAGGAAAACCGCGACGATGCGCTGCGACTTGCGAAACTCCTGCGCGCACTGCAGTTCTTTCCGAAACCGACGCTCGCGCGCGTCAACGGCTCGGCTTACGGCGGCGGCGTGGGATTGATCGCCTGCTGCGACATCGCGATCGGGGTCGAGGGCGCGAAGTTCGCCTTGAGCGAAGTGAAACTCGGCCTCGTGCCCGCCACGATCGCGCCCTATGTCGTGCAGGCCATCGGCCCGCGCCACGCGCGGCGACTGTTCGTCAGCGCGGAAATCTTCGATGCCGCCGAAGCGGTGCGGGTCGGCTTGCTGCATCGGTGCGCCGCCGCCGGTCAACTGGACGAAGCGGTTGACCGCCAGTTGCATTTCCTCGCCAAAGGCGCTCCGCTTGCGCAATACGAGGCCAAACTCCTGGCACTGCGCACTGCCGGCATGACGGCCGAATCCGCCGAACGCGTCGATACCGCAAACGCCGGACTGATCGCGCGCTTGCGCGTCTCGCCGGAAGGTCAGCAGGGTTTGTCTGCATTCCTCGAAAAACACGCGCCGCCATGGCTGAAGGAGTGAAGCGATGCTCGATCACATCGGATTTCCCGTTTCCAATTTCCTCGCCAGCAGGAAGTTTTACGAAGCCGCTCTGGAACCGCTCGGTGTCGGCATCGTGATGGAAGTGACCGCCGAACAAACCGGCGACAGTTCGCACGCGGGATTCGGCGAAAACGGCAAGCCGTATTTCTGGATCGGCGACGGCGAAGGCATGGTGCGCGGGCGTTTCCACATCGCGTTCACCGCGAAAACGCGCGCCGACGTGGACGCATTTCACCGCGCCGCGCTTGCGCTGGGCGGCCGCGACAACGGCAAGCCGGGCCTGCGGCCGCACTATCACGAACACTATTACGCCGCGTTCGTGCTGGACCCTGATGGCCACAACATCGAAGTGGTCTGCCACACGCCTGGATAAAACCCCCGTGGACCGGGAGAAACACATGCAACGACCCGTGATCAATCTTGTCGATCTCGAGGTGCAATCCGTCAGCGAGGATCGCGCGCCGCGGGGTACCAGTGCCGGCAACTACGACATCCGCCACGCCGCAATCGGCAGCCGCATCGGTGCGCGCAAGCTCGGCTACAACCTCACGGTGGTCGCGCCGGGCAAGCGCAACTGTCCGTTTCACAGCCATCGCGCGGAAGAAGAGATGTTCTTCATCCTCGAAGGCACCGGCGAATTGCGTTACGGCGACGAACGCGTTTCGCTGCGCGCCGGCGACTTCATCGCCTGTCCCACAGGTGGCCCGGAAACCGCGCACCAGATCATCAACACCGGCGACACGGAAATGCGCTACCTCTGCGTCAGCACGATGGCGCCCATCGAAATCTGCGAGTATCCCGATTCCGGCAAGTTCGGCGTTTTCGAAGATCTGCCGGACGATGAAAACGGACGCCATGCGCGCATCCGCCACTTGGCGCGGCACGAGGATGCGCGCGATTACTGGGAGGGTGAATAAGTGTTCGAGCGCGTCCTGATCGCCAACCGCGGCGAAATCGCCTGCCGCGTGATCCGCACTTGCCGCCGGCTCGGCATCCATACGATCGCGGTGTATTCCGAGGCCGACAGGAACGCGCAACACGTTCGTCTTGCCGACGAGGCATGGCCGATCGGTGGCCCGCGCCCGGACGAGTCGTACCTGCGTGGCGACGCGATCATCGAAGTCGCGAAGAAAACCGGCGCGCAGGCGATCCACCCGGGCTATGGCTTCCTCTCGGAGAACACCGCGTTTTCGCGCGCCTGCATCGACGCCGGGATCGTGTTCATCGGCCCCGATCCCGCCAGCATCGAAGCGATGGGTTCGAAGGCTGCGGCCAAGCACCTGATGGCGAAACACGACGTGCCATTGGTGCCAGGCTACGACGGCGACAACCAGGACAATGCGTTTCTCGCCAAACAGGCGCACAAGATCGGCTATCCCCTGATCATCAAGCCCTCCGCCGGTGGCGGTGGCAAGGGCATGCAGATCGTGCGCGGCGATGCGGAGTTTCCGGACGCGCTGGCGGCGGCGCAACGCGTTGCGAAAGCTTCGTTTGGCGACGCGTCGATGCTGCTGGAGCGCTACGTCGAACACCCGCGGCACATCGAATTCCAGGTGTTCGGCGACCGCCACGGCAACGTGATCCACATCGACGAACGCGAATGTTCCGCGCAGCGGCGCTACCAGAAGGTGCTGGAGGAAACGCCCTCGCCGTTCCTGACGCCGGAGCGCCGCGCCGCGATGGGCGCCGCGGCGGTCGCAGCCGCCAAAGCGGTGAACTACGTCGGCGCCGGCACCGTGGAGTTCATCGTCGGTCCAAAAGGCGACTTCCATTTCATGGAAATGAACACCCGCCTGCAGGTCGAACACCCGGTCACCGAAATGACCCACGGCATCGATCTGGTCGAGTGGCAACTGCGCGTCGCCGACGGCCAGCCCTTGCCGTGCACGCAGGAGCAAGTTCGGTCGCACGGCCATGCGATCGAAGTGCGGCTGTACGCGGAAGATCCCGACCACGGATTCCTGCCCGGTTCCGGCAAGCTCTCCCGCCTGCAACTTCCGGAAGCGTCCGCGCACGTGCGCCTCGACGGCGGCGTGATCGAAGGCGACACGGTGACGATTTTCTACGACCCGATGATCGCGAAGCTGATCGTGTGGGATGTCGATCGCCCGTCGGCACTGCAACGGATGCGCGAAGCACTGGCCGCGTGCGAAATCGTCGGCCCGAAATCCAACGTCGCATTCCTCGAAAGACTGGTGCGCCACCCGGCGATCATCGAGCACCGCATCGATACGGGCTATCTCGATCGGCACCTCGACGAATTCGTCGTCGGCGATGCCGAACCGGATTCGCGCACCTTGTCCGCCGCCGCGGTGGCGGCACTGTTGCACGACGAGGACCATGTCGTGCGCGATGCGGCCGATCCGCACTCGCCATGGAACCGCGCCGATGCGTGGCGCGTGGGTCGCGCGGGCAAGCGCCTCGTCGCGTTTTCGGCCAACGCCCAGCGCTTCGAAGTCGAAGGCTGGGGCCATGCCGGCACTTACCGCTTACAGGGCGGCGGTGAAGCGCGCTGCACGGTCGAAGACGCGCTCTGGGACGGCCGGATCCTGGATGCACGATTCGATGGCATGGCGACACGATTTGAAGTCCGCGCCGATGCCTCGCGCGTTCTGTTGCGTGATTCGAATGGCGCTCGCTGGCGCCTCGAACGCGTGCCCGCTTTCGCCTGGGAAGCGAGCGACGGCGCCGCGGGCAATCAGGTGGCGGCGCCGATGCCGGGACGGATCGTGCTGGTCAGGGCCAACCTTGGCGACAACGTGGAAGCCGGCCAGGAATTGCTCGTCATGGAAGCGATGAAGATGGAGTTGTCGCTGAAAGCGCCGCGCGCGGGCACCATTGAAAGCATCGGCGCGGCTGCCGGTGATTTTGTCGAAGCCGACGCCGTACTGATCAAGTTCAAGGACGAATGACGGTGGCCTCGCCGGTCGCGTGCGCCTTGCAATCGGCGCGCTCCGGCATCATTTCGCTTTGAACCGCGTCAATCATCCGGAATCGCCCCGCGCATGTTTCCCAATCACGTCCGCATCGTGGAAGTCGGCGCCCGCGACGGCTTGCAGAACGAAAAGACCGTCATCCCGACGCCGGTCAAGATCGAGTTGATCGACCGGTTGTCGGCGTGCGGTCTGGAAACGATCGAGGCCACCAGCTTCGTCAGCCCGAAGTGGGTGCCGCAGCTCGCCGACGCCGAAGAGGTTTACGCCGGCATCATCCGCAAGCCCGGTGTCGACTACCCCGCGCTGGTGCCGAACATGCGGGGTTACGAACGCGCGCGCGCGGCCGGCGTCACCAGCATCGCGGTGTTCACCGCGGCCAGTGAAGCCTTCAACCAGAAAAACATCAACGCCTCGATCGACGAATCCATCGAGCGTTTCCGCCCGGTGCTGGAACGCGCACGCGCCGAGGGTGTGCGCGTGCGGGGTTACGTGTCCACGGTGCTGGGTTGCCCTTATCAGGGCGAGGTACCTGTCAGCGACGTGGTACGCGTATCGAAGCGCCTGTATGACCTCGGCTGCGACGAGATTTCATTGGGCGACACCATCGGCGTCGGCACGCCGGTGAAGGCGCGCGCGATGCTGCACGCGGTGTCGCACGAAGTGCCGATGAAGGCGCTGGCCGTGCATTTCCACGACACCTACGACCAGGCGCTCGCGAACATCCTGGTGTGCCTCGAAGAAGGCGTGCGCGTGGTGGACAGTTCGGTATCCGGCACCGGCGGGTGTCCCTACGCGAAAGGCGCGACGGGCAACGTCGCCAGCGAGGATGTCGCCTACATGCTGCAGGGCATGGGGATCGAAACCGGCGTCGACCTGGACAAGCTGGTGGAAACCGGATGGTGGTTGGCCAAGCAGCTCGGCAAGCCGACCTCGAGCCGCGTGACGCGGGCAAAAATGGGTGAGTGAAATGGGAAATGGGTTCCGCATGTCTCGAGATTTCATGATCCGCCCCATCGAGCTGTCCGACGACACCGCGATCGCCGCGATCATCCGGGCGGTGATGCCGGAGTTCGGCGCCGACGGCGAAGGTTTCGCGATCCACGACGCGGAGGTCGATGCGATGAGTACGGCTTACGCGCGTCCGCGCAGTGCCTATTTCGTGGTCGAGGTCGAGGACAAGATCGTCGGTGGCGGCGGCATGGCGCCGCTCGAACACGGCGAATCCGACGTGTGCGAGTTGCGCAAGATGTATTTCCTGCCCGAGGCGCGCGGGCTCGGCGCGGGACACGCGATGATCGCGCGCTGCCTCGATGCGGCGCGGGCGTTCGGTTTCAAACGCTGCTATCTGGAAACCCTGACCGGCATGGATGCGGCGCAGGCGCTGTATCGCAAGCACGGCTTCACGCCGCTCTGCGCGCCGATGGGTGGCACCGGCCATCACGGCTGCGACCGGTGGTTCATCCGCGAATTGTAGTCGCCGCAAAATCGCGGCTCCCCTACAATTGCGGGTTTGCCGATCAGGAAGCACCCGCATGCAACTCGCCCAAGTAAATGCCGTCGTCACCGGCGGCGCATCCGGACTCGGCCACGCGGTCGCGCAATGCATCGTCGCGCGCGGTGGCAAGGTTGCGCTGTTCGACGTCAACGAGGAAAAAGGCCACGCCGCCGCGAGGGAACTGGGCGATACCGCGCGCTTCTTCAAGACCGATGTGACCAGTGAAGACGGCGTCACCGCGAACACCGCCGCCGCTCGCGATGCGATGGGCGGCCTGAATGTGGTGATGAACTGCGCCGGCATCCTCGGCGCGGGTCGCGTGCTGGGCAAGGAAGGCCCGATGCCGCTGAAGAATTTCGCCGGCACCGTGATGGTGAACCTGGTCGGCAGCTTCAACGTCGCCAAGGCGGGCGCCG
>DATEDI010000006.1:0-77620 GCA_035281745.1 Rhodanobacteraceae bacterium | reverse complement strand
CCGCGGCTTCGCACCCTTGTGCGAAAGATCCAGCAGCCAAATGCTGTTGACGCCCTTGTTGGCCTTCCAGTCGGTGCTGCGCACCGCGAAGGCGACCGTGCTGCCGTTGGGCGAAAGATGCGGATCCGATACCCGATCCATCATCGCGAGGTCGTGCGCACTGAACGGATGTTGCGCAGCCATGGCGGTTCCCGATGCGGCGGCCAGCGCAAGCGCGCACGCGGCAAGGCGAATGTTCATCGTAGCTCCCCGGCAGGCATGGAGGACCCCACGTTAGCGCGGCCGCACGCGGCGCTCAAGCACGCAAACACCAGCCACCGGTCCGGCTAGCGACGCCCGCTCGGCACACGACAATCGGCAGAGCAATCAATATGCGGTCTGCGAGTACGGCTGGTTGGCGGCCCGCGTGGCCCAGGTCTTGTTCGGCTGCGCCTGCATCGTGAAGTGCAGCGTGCCGCCGCGCGCGATCTCGTCGTAAGTCAGGTAATCGCGTGCCAGCGGCTTGCCGTCGAGCGCGACCGAGCCAACGTAGGGGTGATCCTTGCCGAGCCCGTCGACGGTGATGGTGAAAGTCTTGCCGTTGGGCAGGTGCATCACCGCGCGGTGCACGAACGGGCGGCCGATCACGTATTGGTTGCTGGCGGGTGCCACCGGATAGAACCCCAACGCGGTGAAGATATACCACGCCGACATCTGGCCCAGGTCGTCGTTGCCTGCCAGGCCCGTCGGCGTCGGCGCGTATTGCGTGTGCATGATCTCGGCCAACCGCTGCTGCGTCTTCCATGGTTGGCCCGCGTAGTCGTAAAGATACGCGATGTGATGGCTGGGTTCGTTGCCGTGCGCGTACCAGCCGATCAGGCCGGTGACGTCTTCGATCCCCGCGAAAGCCTTGGGGTCGATCCTGGCATCGAACACGTCGTCCAGTTTTTTCACCAGGCCCGCGTCGCCGCCGAGCTCATGGGTCAGCCCGGCGACATCCTGTGGTTCGTACCACGAGTACTGCCACGCATTGCCCTCGGTGAAACCGCTGCCCTGCCCGGCCTTGGCGGGACTGAACGGTTCGCGGAACTGTCTGTTCGCGAGTCTCGGTTGCGCAAAGCCGGTCTCCGGATTGAACACGTTGCGCCAGTTACCCGCGCGCTTGAAGAATTTCGCGGCGACGTCCTTGCGACCCATCGCCTCCGCCATGCGCGCGATCGACCAGTCGTCGAAGGCGTATTCGAGCGTCTTGGAAACCGATTCGGGTTCGCGGTCGGCGGGCACGTATCCGAGTTTCATGTAGTCGCCGAGATCGCCGTACGGCGCGTACGAAGCGCTCGCGACCATCGCCTTCAACGCGGCGTCGGCATCGAAGCCGCGAAAGCCCTGCATGTAGAAATTCGCGATCACCGGTACCGCGTGGTAACCGATCATGCACCACGTTTCGAGGCCCTGGTACGCCCACACCGGCAGAATGCCGAACGGACTCGCCTGTTGCGCGACGAGCAGGGAGTTCACGAAATCGTTGATCCGCTGGGGTGGCTGGATGAAAGCCATCAGTGGCATCTCCGCGCGGTACACGTCCCACAGCGACCAGCTCGAATAGAAAGTGAAATCCTTGGCCGTGTGCACCGCATGGTCGGGACCACGGTATTCGCCGTTCACGTCCATCGCGAGGTTCGGCGCGATCAGCGCGTGGTACATCGCGGTGTAGAAACTCTTTTCGACCTCCGGCGGCGCCTCGACATCGATCGCCGACAGCGCCTTGGCCCAGGCTTCTTTCGCAGCCGCGCGGCGGGCATCGAAGTCCCAGCCCTTGCCGTCGGCATCGAGGTTGGCGATCGCGTTGTCGGCGCTCACCGTGGAAATCGCGACCTTCACCAGCAGCGGTTTCGTGAGCTTGCCGAATTCGAACGCGCCTTCCAGTTGCTTGCCCGCGACTGCGTCGTTGCCGTTCGGATTCGCCGCTGGACCTTGAAAGCCCTTGTAGGGAATATCCGTTTCGCGATTGACGAGTTCGTGCGACGTCATCGGCTGCGAAAAACGGATCGCGAACCAAAGCTGCCGCCCCGGCGCCCAGCCGCGGGTTTCGCGATAACCCGTCACGGTGCCGTCGGAACGCACGCGCAGGCGCGCCCACAGCACCTTGCCGGGATAGTCGTAGATGCTTGGGCGGAGATCCAGCAGCACGTGCGCGTTTTGATCTTTCGGATACGTGTAGCGATGCCAGCCGACGCGTCGGCTCGTCGTAAGCTCGACGCGCACGCCGGACGTCGCCAGTGTCACCGCGTAGTAGCCCGGCTGCGCCACTTCGGTCTGGTGACTGAAATCCGAACGATAACCGCTGCCCGGCTTGTCGGGATCACCTGCATCCCATTGCAACTTGCCGACGCCCGGCATCAGCAGCACATCACCGAGGTCGGAATGACCGCTGCCGGAAAAGTGCGTCTCTGAAAAACCGAGAATGCTGTGGTCGCCATATTGATAGCCCGCCGCCCACGGATAAGCGTGCTTGAAATCCGGCATCGCGGTGTCGGGGCTCAACTGGATCATTCCGAACGGCACAGTCGCGCCCGGAAAGGTGTGCCCATTGCCACCGGTGCCGATCATCGGATCGACCTGACTCAGCGCGTCGGTAGCCGCGGCACCGGGTAGCGCAAACGTCAGCGCCACCAGCGCGGTCACGAGGGAGCAAACGATCGGCGACACTCGAGCGAAGGGCATGCGGGTGACCTCGATGATGAAACGGAATATCCCGCAGATCGTACCGCGCCAGAACCCGCGCCGCCCGTGTCAATCGCCATGTCGCACGCAGGCCCGCGCCGAACGCCGCCGGTCAGGCGAGCGTCGTCGCGCTTGAAATCGGCGCCGGCGCGAGTCGGTGCAACTCCAGCAACAGGATTTCGTTGCCGCCACGTTTCCAGAACGGCGCGGGACAGAACAGCCGCTGCTGCGGGCCGACGCGCCAGTAGCGGCCAAGCAGATGCCCGTTTACCCAGAGATAGCCTTTGTCCCATCCGGCCATGTCGAGATAGCAATCGCCGGGATGCTCCAGCTGCAGTGTCGCCTTGAAAAACACGCCGGGCCGCGTTGGCTCGCCTCGCAGCGGGCGCAATGATGCGAGCCAGTCATCGTCCAGTGGCAGGCCGAAAACCTGCCAGTCGCGCAGCACTTCACCGTCGAGACGCGCATCGCCGACAAGGCCTTTGCGATCAGCCATCGCATGGCCGTAACCCACGTGACCGAAGCTGTCGATCAGGATGTCCAGCACCTGGCCATTCCCGCTCGCAGGTTCGGGCAGCGTGATGCGTGGACTCGAATGCAGCGACGGATGCCGGACGCGCGACACGCAATCAACGTAGCATCCGTCCACGGACACCTGCGCGTAATCGCGGGCACCATCGATTTCGAGTTCGCCACCGCCGCGGATCGACCGGCGATACAGGACCATGCCGTGATCCTGGCCGAACAGCAGCTCGTTCGCCCGTGGATGCTCTACCCGCTTCGGCTGCGGCAGGTTGTCCCACAATGAGGCGAATGGCGCGGGCGTGACCGGCGCGAATCGCACTGTCGGTGGCGGGGTCGGCACATCTGGCAAAACCCGTTTCGTGTGGGCGGCCAGCATCGCGCGGAACGTATGGTAATCGGGTGTCGCGACGCCGCGTTCGTCGATCGGCGCGCCATAGTCGTAGCTGGTGATCACCGGCTGGTAATGCGAATAGTCGTCGTGCGCGTTGGCGCCCGCACCGAAACCGAAATTGGTGCCGCCGTGCACCACGTACAGGTTGAACGAGCGGTTTTCTTCCAGCAGCCTGCGCAACGTCGCCGCGAAATCACCACGCGCGAAATCATTGTCACCCCAGTGCGTCAGCCAGCCGGGATAGCCTTCGCCCATCCACACCGGCAACTCGCCGGCGAGCTCCTGCGCGCCCGCGAAATCGGTGTTTCCATCGAGGCCAAGTGCCGCGCCCGGAAGATATGTGTCGGCCTTGCGAATCTGATCCAGGCCATCGGAAAGCGAGAACGGACCGTGCACACCGTGTGCTTCCCACAGCGAACGCAACGCTTCCAGGTACGCAAGGTCATGGCCGAACGACGCATATTCGTTTTCGATCTGCAGCATCAGCACCGGACCGCCATTCGCGACCATCAACGGCCGCACCACCGACGCGATCGTCGCGATGTAGCGGCGCACCGCGGACATGTAGTCCGGGTCGCCCTCGTCGCGCACACGGATGTGCGGATGGCGCAGCAGATAGGGCGGCAAACCTCCGAAATCCCATTCGCCGCAGATGTACGGACCGGGCCGCAAATACACCCACATCCCCTCTTCCGCGCAGATGCGGATGAAGCGCGCGAAATCACGACGACCGGTCGTGAGGTCGAACCCACCGGGTTCGGATTCCAGCGCGTTCCACATCAGGTACAGCGAAATGGTGTCGAGACCCATCGCCTTGGCCATCCGAATGCGATGCCGCCAGTATTCGCGCGGAATCCGGATGGGGTGCATTTCGCCACTGCGAATCACGAACGGCTTGCCGTCCAGCAGGAATTGCCGATCGGAAAGTTCGAACCGATGCGCCGCGCCATCAGGCGAAAGCTCGACACGCATGCCTTGCGCCGACGGCACCGCACCCAACCGCGCCGTAAACGCCGACAGCGGCGCCAGCAGGCTCAGGCGCAAAAAAGTCCGGCGCCGCATACCATTACCGGCTGTCGGTGAAACCACGTCGCGTTGATCGTCACCCATACAATGCGTCGCCCTGTCGTTCCGACGTCAATTATGCCTTTGTTCGTATATGCATATAAACTTCACAAATGAAACTCGATAAAGCTGCCACGCTGCGCGATGAGCCCCTTGCGATGACCCGGACCCATTCGTTGCGCCAGGAGATCACGGGGGCCGTGTCGCCGCTCGTGCTTGCGGCCGATGTGGGTGGCACGCACGCGCGGATCGGTTTGCTGCAGGCCCGTGCGGGCGCGCAGCCTCCACTCGAGATGCTGGCGCGGCACGTGTACGAATGCGCGAAGTGGCCTGGGCTCGGCGAAATTCTGGAAGATTTCATTGCCCACTACGCAAACCCGCGGCACAACATCGCGCGCTGCGTACTGGCGGTGGCCGGTTACATGCGCGGCGATGAGCTGGTGGCCGAAAATCTGCGCTGGCCAGTCCGGATTTCCGAACTGCGCACACACCTGAAGCTGGATCGCCTCGACATCGTCAACGATTTCGAGGCGCTGGCCTGCGGCACCCGCTTCCTGTCCGCGCGCGACAGCGTCGCGGTGATCGAAGCGGAGGGCACGACCGGCCCGACGGTGGTGGTGGGTCCGGGCACGGGACTCGGCTGCGCGGTGTTGCTGCCCAATGGCGACGCGCCCATAGTGATGCCGAGCGAAGCCGGCCATGTCGCGCTTGCGCCCGGCACCGAACGTGAATTCGAGGTGCTGCGCCGACTCGGCCGCGACCGCGCCTATGTGCATACCGGCCACGCGCTTTCCGGGCCGGGCCTGATGAATCTGTATTGCGCGTTGGCGGACATCGAAGGCGTCGCGACCGTCCACGAAACGCCTGCCGCGGTCAGCACGGCTGCCATGGCGGGCGACGATCCGCTCGCGCGCGAGGCCTTGTCGATGTTCTGCGCGCTGCTCGGCAGTTTCACCGGCGACCTCGCGATCATGTTCAAGGCCGGTGGCGGCGTGTATCTCGCCGGCGGCATCCTGCCATTCGTCCGCGACTTCCTGCTAGCCAGCGAATTCCGCGCACGCTTTTTCAACAAGGGCGTGATGCGCGAATTCCTGACCACGGTGCCGGTTCGGCTGATCGAGCACGGTCAGCTTGGCGTTTTCGGCGCCGCAGCAATGGAGAGCGCGGCCGCCGCACGCGTTGATTGAATCCCTATCCTCTCTGCCGTCATTCCGGGGCCGCCGCAGCTCTATCGCGGCGGGAGTCCATTTTGATTTTGCGGAAAGCAATATGGATTCCGGGTTCGACCTGCGATGAAGCCGCAGGTCGCCCCGGAATGACCGCAGGTTCAAAACTCACTCTAATCGCTGGCGGGTGCTGACTGCCCAAACGATGGCGGCCGGTCTTCCGGCGCCGTGCCGAACTGCTTGTTGGGTTTGTCGCCCATCTGGAACACCAGCCTGCCGCCCTTCGCGAGATCCGCGTGCGCGATCCAGCTTTTCGTCCACGACGCGCCGTTCCACGTCACCGATTGGATGTACGGATTTCCCTTGCCATTGCCGCGCGCTTCCACGATCAGTTTCCTCCCGCCGCCGAGGTCGATCTCGGCGTGGTCGATCAGCGGACTGCCGAACACCCAATTTGCGCTGACCGGATCGACCGCATACAACCCAAGCGCGCCCAGCACGTACCACGCGCTCATCTGGCCGCAATCCTCGTTGCCGGCAAGGCCGTCGGGCGCTGCGCGGTACATGGTTTCCAGCAGCATCCGTACGCGCGCCTGCGTCTTCCAGTGCGCACCCGTGTACGCATACAAGTAAGCGATGTGGTGGCTTGGCTCGTTGCCGTGCGCGTACTGGCCGACCATGCCCGCGATGTCGGGCGGCGCGTTCGGTGGCAGCGTGGATGCGGTAGTGAACAGCTCGTCCAGTTTGCGTTCGAACCCGGCTTCACCACCGAACATCGGCATGTATCCGTATAAATCGTGCTGATTGAGGAAGGTCGCCACCCACGGATTTGATTCGGTGTAGTCGCGCCATTTGTCGGAGTGCCCCATCTCGATCGGATCGAACGGCTGCAGCCACTTTCCATCCGCGCCACGCGGACGCATGAAGGCGAGCTTGCGATCGAACACGTGACGGTAATTGCGCGACCGCGCGCGCAGGGCACTCGCATCCGTGTCTTTGCCGAGTCTTTCGGCAAAATGCGCCATGGCCCAGTCGTCGTAGGCATATTCCAGCGTCTTGCTGACCGCCTCGCCTTCCCTGTCGCTTGGGATGTAGCCGAGTTCACGGTACCACTTGAGGCCCCGATAATCGTCGGTCATCGCGCGCTTGCGGTAGGCCGACCACGCGCCCGCGTAGTCGACGCCATCGATGCCTTTTGCCTGTGCCTCGGCGATCACCACGATCGAGTGATAGCCAATCATGGTGCCGGTCTCGACGCCCTGCAGCGGCCATACCGCGGGACCCGCCGGACTTTCGTTCGCCTTACGCACCAGGCCCTGGACGAAGTCCGGCACCTTGTCGGGCTGGAACAACGTGTACAGCGGATGCAGCGCGCGGTAGGTGTCCCACAGCGAATAGGTGCTGTAGTTGTGCTGGCCCTCGGGCAACGCGTGCACCATCAAATCCATGCCTCGATAGCGGCCACCGACATCGCTGAACAGGGTCGGCGCGAGCAGCGTGTGATACAGGCCGCTGTAGAATGTTTTCAGCATCTCTTCCGACGCGGATTCGATCCTGATGCGCGAGAGTTCGCGTTCCCACTGCTCCGCCGCGTCGCGCTGCACGCGTTCGAAATCCCAATCCGAAAGCTCGGTTTCGAGATTGCGCAGCGCGCCATCGACGTCCACGGCCGAAATGCCAACCTTCACCAGCAGCGGTGCTTTCGACGCGTCGTCGAAATGCAGCGCGGCTTTCAGGTGATCGCCACTGGCATCCATCGCACCGGCACCGAGAGGCTTGTCCTCCGCATACAATTCGGCGCGCGCAAACGGGCGCGACAGTTTCATCGCAAAGAAGATGTAGCGTCCGTTTGCCCACTGATGCACGCGTCGGCTTCCCACCAGCGTGTCATGACCGATCACTTTCAATGCTGCATCGGAGACCTTGCACGGCACCTTGGCGTCGTCGTGATAACCGTGCGCGAGATCCACCAGCAGATGCGCCGGACCTTGCCTGTGGAAGGTGTAGCGATGCAGCCCGAGGCGAGCGGTTGCGGTCAGCTCGGCGACGATGTCGTGATCGGTGAGATGTACCTTGTAGTAGCCAGGCACGGCGTGCTCGGACGCCTTGTCGAAGCGCGAGCGATAGCCCCTGCCCGGATGCGCCACCACGTCGGCGGCAAGGTGCGAACCGCGCGCCGCGGCATCGTAGCGCGAGTAATAAAGTTCATCGGGCAGTCCGCGCGCGCCGGGATCGAGCAGCACCGGACCTTGCCCCGGCATCACCAGTACGTCCAGCATGTCGCTGGCGCCAGTGCCGGACAGATGCGTGTGCGAAAACCCCATGATCGAACCATCGGCCTGGTGGTAGCCCGAGCAAGCATCCCAACCGAAATCATTGGTATCCGGCGAAAGCTGCACCATGCCCCACGGCACCGTCGCACCCGGATAGGTGTGGCCGTGGCCGCCGGTGCCGACGAACACGTCGACGTAGCGCGAAACGCCGCTGGCCGTGTCCAGTGGCGCACCGCGCGTGCCGGCACCGCGCACCGAAGCCCAAGCCGCCGGAGGATCGATGCGGCCCAGCAGTGCCGCCGTCACCGCGCCTTGCAGGAAACGTCTGCGTGTCACCATTTTCGTGCTCCTCGGAAATCGGCAATGAATCTTGTCAATCGTGGGTTCGGGTGAGCGGCTTCACGCGAACCCCAACACAATCACGCCGGAATGTCGGGCTGCCGCCGATGAAGCCGGCGTCAGCCCAACCTACAATCCCGTGTGCCCTTTCAACAGCGCCAGGTGTCGCGTAGCCAAGTCGATCACGAGTTCGCCGAACAGCGAATTCGCCCAGGCGAACCACGCACGCGTGAAATGCGACGGATCGTCCTGATCGAACGCCTCGTGCATGAAGCCGGTGCCGGCATCGGTGGTTCCGAGCCAGTGAAGGCATTCGCGAATCTCGCTCGCATCGTCACTGGTCAAGGCCCGGATCATCATCGACATCGGCCAGATCATCCGCAAGCCCTCGTGCGGCCCGCCGATCCCTTGCGCGGCCTTGCCGCTGAAGAAGTACGGATTGCGGCCGCTCCATGCCAGCGCTCGGGTAGATTGGTAGCGCCTGTCTTCCCGCTTGCAATAACCGAGGTACGGAAGGCTCAAGAGACTTGGCACGTTGGCATCATCCATGAACAGTTGGTTGCCGTAGCCGTCCACTTCGTAGGCCCAGAACATCCGACCTTGCGCGTCGTGCATCAAAGCATAATGCGCGAGCGCCTTTTCCACTTCATCGGCGAGCGCTCCACAGTCGCGCGCGAACGACTCATCGGCAAACAGCTTGCGCACCATCGCCGCCAGTTGCCGCAGCGATACCACGGCAAACGCGTTGCCCGGCACGAACAGCGGATATTTGCAGGCGTCGTCGGAAGGCCGGAACATCGAAAAGATCATCCCGACGGGTTTGCCCGGCCAGCCGTAACCGCCCAGCGCCAGCGCGTCGGTGGGTGACGCGGCCGTGCGCTGGAAATGGTACGGGCCCGGGCCTTGCTTGCGCTGTTGCGTGCGGAACGTGTCCAGCACCAACTGCATCGCCGCGCGCCAATGTTCATCGAATGGCGCACGGTCGCCGGTCGCTTTCCAGTACCCGTGCGCCAGCCGGATCGTCCAGCACAGCGAATCGATTTCCCATTTGCGTTCGGCCACGCCCGGCTTCATGTCGGTGTCGTCGTGCTGCGCCCAGGACAAGTTTGTCCTGACGTGCGGATCGGCCATGAACGCGTTTGCGTAGGGATCGATCGCGATGCAGCGCGCCTGGCGATGAATCAGCCCGCGATATAGCCGCCGCAGTGCCTCATCGTGCGCGGCGAGCGGCAGGTAGGGCCATACCTGCGCCGAAGAATCGCGCAGCCACATCGCGTCGATGTCACCGGTGACGATGAAGGTGTCGGGCTGGCCGCCGAGCGTGCCGATGTGCACGGTCGTGTCGAGCGTGTTCGGATAGCAGTTCTCGAACAGCCATGCGAGTTTCGGATCGCCGATTTGCGACTTGACACGTGCGAGTTCCCGTTCCACTGCCGGACTCGTGAACTTGCGTTGCGCGGGCGGCGGGCGCTTGCTCGGGAAACGCGTCGAGGTCGGGGTCGCGGTGACACCGGATGCGGACACGCCGAACGTGCCGTACGCCGCGGCGGTTCCGAGCAGTTTCAGGAAATCGCGTCGATCGTTCATGACCTTGTTCGAGTGCTCAGCGCGGCAAGACGTCGCGACCGCTGATCGTAAACGAAGCGCTGACACCCGGCGCATCACCGGGCTGTCCACCGCCGATGAAAACGCGATAGTGCCCGGCGACCACGGCACGATTGCCGGCAGCGTCGACCGTGCTCAATGCCCGTGGCGACAGTTCGAATTCCACGCGGCGACGTTCGCCCGGTTCCAGGTGCACGCGTTCGAACCCGACCAGCGCGTGTCGCGGCGCCGTCGGGACATCCGGTGCATCCAGATAGACCTCGACCACTTCGTCACCGGCACGCGAAGCCGTGTTGTGCACCTCCGCACCCATCTTCAAAGTTGCACCCGCCTTCAGTCGCGCCTTCGGCAGCGCAAGATGAGCGTAGGCAAACGTCGTGTAGCTCAGGCCGTAACCGAACGGATACAGCGGGGTGCCTTCGAAATACCGGTAGGTGCGCCCTTTCATCGCATAGCTGACGTACGGCGGCAAATCGCGCGTCGAGCGGTAGAACGTGACCGGCAGGCGGCCAGCGGGGTCGTAGTCACCCGCCAGCACCTGTGCGATCGCACTGCCGCCGGCTTCACCCGGATACCACGCATCGAGGATCGCGTCGGCGTGCTGCTGCGCCCAGTCGATCGCCACCGCGCTGCCCGACATCAACACCACGACCAGCGGCTTGCCGGTCGCGGCCACGCGTTCCAGCAACGCGCGTTGCACCGCCGGCAATGCGATGTCGGTGCGATCGCCGTGGTCGAACCCGGTCACGTCGATCGGCAACTCCTCACCTTCCACGTCGGGTGACAACCCGACGAAGGCCACCACCGCGTCGGTACCGCGCGCGGCGGCCTCGGCTTTCGCCAATTGCGCCGCGGGCGGCGCCAGCCACTGCAGGCGTATGCCTTGATCTTGCCCGCCATGCACCATTTCCAGTTTGATCGCATGGGGCGAAGCATCTTCGAAGTGCACGATCACCTGCACGTGTTTTCCGCTGCCGTCGTCGTCGACGAGCTTCTTGCCATCCAGATACAAACGCACCGGGTCGTGCCCACGGCAATCGAAGCAGCGATCGACGTGCACCACCAGCGTGTAGTCGCCCGCGCCAGGCGGAACGAGCTCGCCGGTCCAGCGCACCGCGTAGTGATCGGGATTGAGGTCCGCGGCCGGCGCGACATGATCCCAATCGAAGTCGACGGTGCGATCGACGCGCGTGAGGCGCGGCGTGCCACTGAAATCGGCACGATCGAAATACTCGCCCTTCAGGCCGGGCCGGCCGGCCGTGCGCAACGCGGTTTCCGGAATCGGAATCGGCACGCCGGCCGCGACGGGCGAGCCTTGCGCGTAGGTGACGTGATCGGCACCGAAGCGTTGGCGCAGGCCCTCCAGCGCCGTGACCGGATCGCGCGCGGTGCCGTGGTAATTGGCTTCCAGCGTTTCCACGGTGTCGGCGTCGGGGCCGACGACTGCGAGTCTGACGCCGGCACGCAACGGTAACGTGGCGTGCGTGCTTTTCAACAACACGATGGATTCCAGCGCCGCTTGCAGCGCCAACTTGCGATGCGCGATGCTGTCGATCTGCCCGACACCGATGCGCGCATACGGATCATCATCGTTGCCGCCCAGGATCCCGAGCCGGTAGCGCGCCGCGAACAAGCGCACCAGTGCGGCATCCAGCACGGATTCCTCCACATAACCCTTGCGCACCGCATCGTCCAACGAAGCGTAGGCGCTGCCGCAATCGAGATCGGTGCCGGCCGCGATCGCCGCAGCCGATGACTGGGCGTCATCGGGCTTGTAGTGGTGGAACTGCGTCATGTCGTCGATCGCATCGCAATCGGAAACCACGTAACCCTTGAAGCCCCAATCGTCGCGCAACGTCGTCGTGAGCAAGTTCTTGTCCGCGCACACCGGCGTGCCGTGCAACGCGTTGTACGCGCACATCACCGAGCCCGCGTGGCCTTCCGTGACCGCAGCGCGGAATGCCGCCAGGTACGTCGCCTCCAGATCGTGCGGCGAAACGTCGACGTCGAAACCGTGGCGGCCGAATTCGGGACCGCTGTGCACGGCAAAGTGCTTGGGCGTGGCGATCGCGCGCGGATGCAAGGGGTCATCGCCCTGGATGCCGTGCACGAACGCGATGGCAAGCCGGCCGGTGAGATACGGATCTTCGCCGTAGGTTTCCTGGCCGCGGCCCCAGCGCGGATCGCGATCGATGTTGATGTTGGGCGACCAGATCGTGAGCCCTTGATAGCGCCCATGGGCATTGTTCACACCGACGGCGTTGAACCTGGCACGCGCCTCGGTTGAAACCACCGTACCGACCCCGTGCAGCAACGCAGGATCCCAACTCGCCGCCAAGCCGATCGCCTGCGGGAAAACCGTCGCGAAGCCGCCACGCGCGAGGCCATGCAGGCCCTCGTTCCACCACGTGTATGCGGGGATGCCCAAGCGCGAAATGGCGGGCGCGTCGGCCTGCAACTGCGCAACCTTCTCATGCAGCGTCAGTTTGGCCACCAGGGCTTGCGCGCGCACCGCCGCGTCGTCGGGCGACGCATGGACGGTCGCCGCAAACCCGATCATGGCGATCGAACAACAGGCGCACAGCATCGCCTTCACTGCGCGCGGCCCTGCATCGCATCGGCCATATCCTCGATCTTGAGCGCCTGGCGCAAGGTGTCGAGGGTGGCCTTGCTGCGAACGGTCAGCGTCACTTCCTGACCGGGCAGGATATCGAACGCGTTGTCCGAAACGCTGACGTCGGTATCGCCGAAGGAGACCCACACGTCGCGTGCCAACACCTTGCTGCGCAAGATGAGCGCATAGCCATCGCCCTTCTGCCCCAACTGCGCATCGACGTGTGGCAGCGGCAGCGCGAGGTTCTTCGGCTGATCGAAGAAAACCAGGTTGCGCGAAACCACGTGGCCATCCACCCGCAATTCAAAGACGGCGAACGCCGCGCGCGGATCGGCGCCACGCAGCAATTGCGCGTCGCTGAACGTGCCGACACGCGTCGCCGACAGCGGCGGCAACGTAACGCCGGCCTGCTGCTGCCCAATCACCTTCCCAGAAAAATCCATTACCTGCAGGCGCCATTGCGCAGCGACAGGCGTAGTGCGATCGGAAACCAGCGAAACCGTCGTGGTCTCGTGATTGCGCAGGACCGCGATCAGCAATGGCGCATAAAAACGCCGCGCATGGAATTGCAGCGCCTTCCAGTGCCCATACCAGTCGATGCTGGACCAGGTGATGCCGGGCCAAGCGTCGTCGAGCTGCCAATACAGCGAGCCCATGCTCCGGGGCCGCGACGCGCGCAGGTGTTCCGCCGCCAACTGGATGCCGCCGGCCTGCATCGCCTGGCTCAAATACGCGAACGAAGCGAGGTCCCTCGGCTTGCCGAATTTGCGCTCGACATATTTCAGCAAGCGCTGGTTGCCGTTGCCGCTGTCGAACTTCTGGTGCGCACGCATCACTTTCGAATCGATCGAGCGATCCCCCGGTTCAGTGAAAGCATCGATGGTCGGCATCGACGGCATCGACTGCAGCCCGTACTCCGACATGAAGCGCGGCGTCACGTCGAGATAGGCCGTCACCGGCAACGCGTCGCCCGACCACACATTCCAGTAGTGGTAATCGCCATCGTCGGTGACGTTGACCGGTCCGTCGTAATCGGTGCCGGGCGTGCTGGGCCAGTACGGTATTTCGGGTTCGTACTTCGCGACAACGCCGCGCAACGTGTGGTCGAACAACTCGCGCATGCCCTGCTCGATGTGCTGGCGCTGCGCCGCAGTGAGGGTCTTCTTGAACGCCTTGCGATCGTCCCAGGATTCCCAACCGGTTTCGACCTCGTTGTTGCCGCACCACAACACGATGCTCGGGTGATCGCGCAGGCGCCGCACCTGCTGCGTGGCCTCCGCACGCACGTTGTCATCGAACGCCGCGTCGGACGGCGGAATCGCGCCACCGAACATGAAGTCCTGCCAGACCATCAGGCCCAGCTTGTCGGCCGTCGCGTAGAAATCGTCCGGCAGGTAATAGCCCCCGCCCCACACGCGCAGCATGTTCATGTTGGCGTCGCGCGCCGATTCGAGCAGGTGCCGGATCTGCGTGGACGTGACGCGCGTCGGGAAGATGTCGGGCGGAATGAAATTGGCGCCCTTGGCAAAGATCGGCACGCCGTTGACGACGAATTCGAAACTCTTTCCCCATTGGTCCTTGCGGCGACGGAGTTCGATGCTGCGCAATCCAGTTTCCTTGTCATCATTCGCCAGCATCTTGCCGCCAACCGCGACGTCGACATGGAAGTCATAGAGATTCGGTTTGCCGTAGCCGACTGGCCACCAGCGTTGCGGATGCGCGATCTCGAGGGGAATCGCGACGTGGTTGTCGCCAGCCTTCAACCCGACGTCGTGCTGCAGCGATCGCGTTTTGCCGTCCGGCGCACGCCAGCGCACCACGATATGGGCAGGCGTCGCCTGATCGGCCTCGATCTCCAGTTGCGCCGCCAGCTTCGCAACATCGGCAGTCACCGATTTCTGCGCGACATGGAAGTCAGCCAGCCGCAGCGCATCCCAGCTTTCCAGCTTGACGTGCTGCCAGATGCCTTCGGTGACGACGCGCGGACCCCAGTCCCATCCATATTGGTACGCGGCTTTGCGCACGTAATTGGCGGTCTGCTTGCCCTTGGGCTCGTCGCCGAAGGCGGAATCGAATTCGCCCGGCAGCGCGTACGGTTGTTTCAGAAGCCACGGCTGCAGGCGTTCGATCGGCGAGTACAGCTTCACCTCCAGTGTGTTCGTTCCTCTGTGCAACAACGGCTTCACCGGCACGCGCCAGCGGCGGAACATGTTGTCGGCGGAAAGTATCTCGTGACCGTTCAAATAGACGTCCGCGAAGGTATCGAGACCTTCGAACACCAGATCGACATGCGCGCGATCGAGCGTCGCGTCATCGACATCGAAAGTTTTCCTGTATTGCCAGTTCGACAATCCCACCCACTGGACCTTCGCTTCGTCGTCGCGCCAGTACGGATCGGGAATCAGCTTCAGCGCCATCAGATCGGTCTGCACCGAGCCCGGCACCGTCGCGGGCAGCCATTGCACCGTGCGGGGATGATCCTTCGCGTGCGTATCACCGAGAGCGATCCGGAATTGCCAACCCGCATCCAGCGACTGCGTGGTGAGTGCGCTTGCCAACGATGGCAACAACGCGAGCCACGCCAACGCGAGCAGCCATCGCCAGCTGCACCTCGCGCGCGGCCCGATCATTTCGCGATGATCTCGTCGGAGAAAATCCACGTATCGATGCCATTGATCTGCTGGCCATAACGCATCGCCACCACCCGAAGGTAGCGCGCGGTGACAGGAATTTGCAGGTTGCACGCAACATCGCGGATCGACGGGTGCATGTCGTTCGGATCGACCGTGAGCGGTGTCGTCTGCAACATCGTCCAGGACTTGCCATCGTTCGACGCCTCGAAACTCACGCTGCGCGGCAACAAAATCCAGGCCTGCGCATTCTGCAGAAAGCGTGCGTCGATCGCGTGCAGTTCGGTCGGTCGGCCGAGGTCGATCGTGGCATCCATGTCTGCGCCCTGCCAGCCGGCCCACGCGCCATCGTGGTACTGGGCGCCCAGGATGCCGTCGGTGAGATCGGCCGAATAGCGCCCGGCAGGCGGCGCGGCGAAGGTCACGGAATTGCCCAACGCGAGGTTCGGCACCATCTGGAACGTCTGGCTGGCCTGGTATTGCACGCTGCCGCGAAATGGGGCGAACGTGAGCGTGGTCGGCGTGTACAGATCCAATACGTCTTCGAATGACGGCGATGCAGCGGTCGGTTCGCTGCCATCCATTGTGTAGTGCAAGCGCAAGTCATCGAAGCCGCGCGCGGCCCGGATGCGCCAGCGCTTGTAGGTGGGATTGAAACTCACGCGCGCATCGACGATGTCCTTGTCCTCGGGGCCGTAGGCGACGTGTTGCGCGCCCAGCCACGCTTCCTGCGCGCGTGCGCGCAACAGGAAATCATGCCAGTCGGGCGCTGATGCACTCCACAGGTGCTCGGCAATCGCGAACAGCCGCGGATACAGGCGGGCGTCGCCATTCAGCGGTGTGGCGCGCTCGCTCCACAGCGGCGCTTCGCCGCCCAGCACCTTGCCGGGATATTTCGCGAACAGCGGATCATCGAACGGATCAGTGCGATACAAGTCCTGCAACGTCATGCGATCGATGGGCGTATCGAGGTAGAACGGGCTGGCGATGATGATGCGGTTGCCGTTCGCCAGCGCCTTCTTGGCCTCATCGGGTCCGCGCCACACTTCCACCACCGCTTGCGGATCGAGTTGGCCTTCCAGGATTTCATCCCAGCCGACCATGGTCTTGCCCTTGCCCGCAAGATACGCCTGGATGCGGCGGACGAAATAACCGTGCAGCCCCTGCTCGCCGTTCAAGTCCTGCGTGCGCGCCAACTCCTGGCATGACGCACAATCGGCCCACACGCCTTCCGGCACCTCGTCGCCGCCGATGTGAAGATACGGCGACGGAAACAACCTAATCACTTCATCCAGCACGTGCTGCAGGAACGCGAATGTCGCATCGTTGCCAACGCAATCCACGTCGTGGAACACCCCCCATGTGGTCGGCACCGTGATCGGCTTGCCGCTGCACGAAAGTTCGGGATACGCCGCGAGAGCCGCGCTGGCATGACCCGGCATCTCGATCTCCGGCACCACCATCACGTTGCGTTCGCGTGCGTACGCCACCACGTCGCGGATCTGGTCCTGGGTGTAGAAGCCGCCATAGCGGCTGCCGTCGGCCTCGGTCCGCCATGCGCCGACTTGGGTCAGCTTCGGGTAACGCTTGATCTGGATGCGCCAGCCCTGGTCGTCGGTGAGGTGCCAGTGGAACACGTCGAACTTGTAGTACGACATCAAGTCGATCTGCTTCTTGATGAAGTCGACTGGATAGAAATGCCGTGACACGTCCAGCATCACGCCGCGCCATGCATAGCGTGGCGCGTCCTCAACGTGCACCGCCGGGATCGTCGGTGGCACCTCGTGCTGCAGCGGCAGCAACTGCCGGAAGGTTTGCACACCCCAGAACAGACCGCGCTCGTCGCCCGCCGAAATCGTGACCGCCTTGGGCGTCACGTCCAGCCGATAGGCCTCGTTGCCCTGAACCGTCGGATCAATGCGCAGGGTGATGCGGCCACGCGCGGGCGACGCGACCACCCGCAGCTTGACGCCGGTCTGCGTCTCAATCGAATCACGAAGAAAATCCGCAATCCACTGGGTGCGGGCACCGGCGGGCGCCGCGATACGTGCGCCGCGATGCAATTCGAACGCACCCTGGCCGCGGGTCAGATGTTGCGGCGTGGGCAGGATCGCGAAGGCCGCATGCGCGGTGATGCACGTCAGCGCGGCCACGCAAAGCAAGATTCCGGTCAGCAGATGGCGCATGCCTGGTTTCCCCTAAGCTTCGATACCGTAAACCCGCGCCGCATTGTCGCCAAACAACGCCGCCCGTTCATCGCCCGCGAGACCCGTGCTCGTGTCCACCAGATCGAACCAGCGCGAGTAGTCGGCCGCAAGATTCACGACCGGCCAATCGCTGCCCCACAGCAGCCGACGCGGGCCGAATGTCGCGAGCAGATGATCCAGATACGGTCGCAGGGCGTCGGGTCGCCATGTCTCGCCCGCTTCGGTCAGAAGCCCGGACAGCTTGCAGACCACGTTCGGAAATTCCGCAAGCTTCGCGACGCGCGCGCGCCATGGATCAAATACGCCGCCCGCGATGTCCGGCTTGGCGGCATGGTCGATCACGACGCGCAATGCAGGATGCCGTTCAGCGAACCGGAGCAGGTGCGGCAGATGCCGCGGACGCACCAGCGCGTCCAAACACAAGCCATGCGCGACCATCGCCTCGATGGCTGGCGTCACAATGGGTTGCAGAATCCAGTCGTCGTCGGGCAAGTCCTGCAGCATCGGCCGCAGGCCGCGCAATTTCGGATGCTCCGCCAGCGCGGCGATGCGGCCGGGCGCACCCGGCGCGGCCAGATTTACCCAGCCCACCATGCCTGCCATGCGCGGATCATCGCGCGTCAATTCCAGCAACCAGTCGGTATCACGATCACTGGGCTGCGACTGCACAGCGATCGCGGCGTCGATGCCCACGGCGTTCGCTTCGCGCTGCCAATCGTCCGCAAGGAAGTCGCGATGGATCGCCGTGAGTTCCGGCGGCGGCCACGTGCAATCGTTTTGGTTCAGGCGCCAGAAGTGGCAATGCGCATCAATCATCGCCACGTCCGGCCCGCGCGGCATCGAGAAAGGCCCCGGCGCTAGCCGGGGCAACATCTCGACGCTGGAGCTCGTCAATCAAGTTTGTAATTGATCTGCAGGAAAACCTCGCGCCCATCGTAGGTATCACCCTGCTGGGTCGGGATGAACTCGAAGCCGCCCGCGTAATAAGGAATCCGGCCCACCCGATCGAAGATGTTATGCACGATGAGCGTCATCTTGATGCGCTTGTCGAACTGGTAGCCGACCGAGCCGCTCCAGGTGATCCACGGCTTGATCATGCCGTAATAGGGGGTGCAGGCCGCGTCCCCCTGTGACGGCATGATGCCGTTGGACAACACCTCGCAACCACCGAAGTTGTTGTCACGCAGGGAACCGTAACGCAGGCCGGAAATCGATGCATCCCACGCGTTCCGATTCCAGTTGATGATGCCGGTCACCTTGCTGGCCACGTTCTGGTAGCGCGTATTGAGCAACGGATCGGTGGGAAGCACGCGTTCCCTGTACGACAGATTGTCCGTGTAGTTGATCGACAGGTTGAAATTGCCCCAGTCGTTCGTCGTCCAGTGGTAGTCGAGCGAGGCATCGATGCCGCTGACATACAACGACGATTCGTTGATCGGACCGGTGTGGATGGCAGTGATGTTGCCGTCCGCGCCCCGGACCACATCCTTGACCGCCAGTTGGCAATACGCCGAACCGCGGGCGTGTGTCGTGTAAGGCGCGCCAGTAATGGTGAGGCCGGTGATGCAACCCGCCTCGTCCGCCAGCAGGGTGTCTGCGTCGATGTAATTGATCGCGTTGTTGACACCGGTGTGCCAGTAGTCGGCGGAGAATGACAATCCATCGACCCATGGAATATCCCACACCAGGCCATAGGTCCAGCCATGACCCGACTCCGGCAGCAGGTTGGGGCTGCCGCCCTGGTAATGGGTAAAGTAAGTGGAATGCTGGGTCGCCTGACAATTGAAGTCGCCGGCCTGGATGCACTGGAGATCGTCGCGGTAAATGCCGACCGTCGACGCCGACTGCGTCTGGTAGATCGCCTGCATGTCCGGGGCCTTGAAATTGGTGCCGTAGCTACCCCGTAGCAGCAGGCTCTTGACCGGACGCCATTCGATGCTGAGGCCCCAGGTTTTCGCGATATCGGCGATGCTGGCGTCCACGTATTTGTCGGCGCGTCCGGACAAATCGATGTCCAGCGTCGACAGGACCGGTATCCGGAACTCGGTCGCGAACGAGTAGCGGTTGCGGCTGCCGCCACCGGTGTTGTAATCCTGGAAGGGATCGCCGAAGTCGAGGGTGTTGCCGCGCGGGTCCGGCGCAAGCTGGTAGCCGTTGTGGTAGGCCTCCAGCACTGCGGCCCAGCCAATCGGCTTGTCGTCCCAGGGCACGTTGAACAGGTTGCCGTTGACATTCAACGTGGCGTTTTGCATCCAGGACCACGCATTGTTCTCGCCGGCCACGCCGAACGTGGAGTACTGCGCCGGCGTGATCGGGTACCAGTAGCGCTGCTGGTCGACGTGGTAGACCGGATACGTCGTGCCGTTGATCGTCGTGGTGCCGAGCTGCGGGCCGAAGAAGAAATCGAACATGCCCTGTTCGTTCAGGCCGGTGTAGTTCTCGTGCACGATGTATTTCTGGTAGCCGAGGTTCAAATCCCAGTTGAACCGGCCATCGAAGATCGCGCCGCGCAGTCCGGCGTGGATGTTCCAGTACTGCTCGTTGTCGTACGTGTTGGCCTGGGTGCCCATCTCGGCGTAGGTCAACTGGCGCAGGAAACTGGTGACGACCTGACCCGTACCCGAGTCGTAGAACGGCACCGGCAAACCGCCCATCGGATACGCGAATGGTCGCTGGGTCTGCGAGACGCCGTGCGTGTCCCACAGCGCGACCGAGCCATAGGCTTGCAGGCTGTCATTCAAATCGTACTCGCCCGAAATGGCAGCGTCGTTGCTTTGCAGGCCCGGCGTCAGCACCCAATTGCGGAACAAATCGTGTTGCGTGCAGTACTGGCCGTAGTCGGTGACGGGGCCCGTCACCTGATCACCACTGGTCGCGATGGTCTTCTTGTCGCGCCGCGAAAAATTCTGGAACGATTCGCACGATCCCGGCGGCGGGGTGATGTAGTTGCCATTGATGTCATACAGCGAGAGGGCGTCGTAAGTCTGGTAGCCGAACATCCGCGCGCTGGGATTCCAGGTGCCGTAGCCCGCGTCCGCCTCGGAATCCGTGTACGGGCGATCCTTGGCCCACAAAGGCGAGCGATTGGTGTGCTCGAGGTTGTAGATGATGTGCCAGTGATCTCCCGATCGGCCGCCCGTCCAGCTGAAATTCCCGTACTGGCGGGCGCCACGGGTCGCACCACCGGCGGTGAGCTGCAAATCGTCGCCCTGGTACTCCTTCTTCAGGATCACGTTGACCACGCCGGCCACCGCGTCGGCGCCGTAGATCGACGATGCGCCGGACGCGAGGATTTCCACGCGGTCGATCATTCCCGTGGGAATGTTGTTGTAGTTCTGGAAGTTGGTCCGGCCGTTGTTCGACTGCGGGTAATCGACGACGCGATAACCATCGATCATCAACTGGGTGAATTGGGGGCCCATGTTGCGCAGGTTGAGCTGACGCGCGTTCACCGAGGTGGAACCCCAGCTCGGTGGGGTTTGCGCCCTGCCGACCTGCGGCAGTGAATTCATGAACTCCCAGAGGGTCGTGAAGCCTTCCTTCTTGATCTGCACCCCGGTGATGGTCACCACCGGTTTGGCCCCTTCGAGCTCCGTGCGCGGAATGCGCGACCCGAGGACGACGACTTCCTGGAGGGTCTTCTTCGGCTTGGACGAATCGGGTGCAGACTGAGGCGATGCGGTACCTGCGTCCTGCCCCGCAGCAGTCTGCGCAAAGGCCCCCAACGGCAGCAGCAACGCTGCGGACAAGGCCAATGCCAGTGCATTGCGATGGAATGTGGCGTGTTGCATGGACGAGCCTCCCGGAAACGACCGCAGCCCTGCGGTTCAGTTGTGAGCCAGTGATGCACCCATGAAACCCTGCAGCGGGATGTTAAAACCTTCGGGTCGCGATGGGAAGTCCCCTGTGCGAGCCGAAAGCTGCTGCAGCGCAGCGAAAGCAGGGTGTCAGCTGCGCAAAGCTGAAATACGCAACGTCCAGGCCGGCGTTTCCGCCAATCGGTGGCGCACGCTTGGCGGCAATTCGACGCGGAACCCCGGGCCGCGCGGCTGCCATTCCAATGACTCCGATACGCCAAGCACGTGCAGGCGCGCATCGGCCGCAGGCTGGAAGCTGTGTAATTCGATGGCCGCCGGAGGAGTGTGTTCATCTGCGTCGGCGAGATAGATCGCGTTGACGCTGCCGTCCTTGAGCTGCGTAAATCTGAACTTGTCTTCTTCGTAGGGCGCGAGTGGATGGCTCGCATGGATGGCGGAGCCGTTCACCCGCATCCACGTGCCGATCGCCTTCAATCGCTCCAGCGCGGTCGAGGGCAGTTCGCCGTTCCCTTGCGGCCCGATGCCCAGCAGCAAATTGCCGCCCTTGGCGACGATGTTCACGAGCGTGTGCACCAGTTCGCGCGACGATTTGTATCGGTCGTGCGGATTCCACGACCACGAGTCGCCCATCGTCATGCAGGTCTCCCACGGATAGGGCAGCGGGTGCCTGGGTACGGTTTGCTCGGGCGTGCGGTAATCCTCGTAGGGACCACCGTCGGCGCGATTGACCAGGATGATGCCGGGCTGGTTTCGGCGCGCGGTCGCGGCCAGGCCCGGCATGTCGATGTCCTGCGCCCATGGCACTTCCATGCCGTAGGCCTTCGCATCGGGATGATCCTGCGCGTTGACCCAGCCCGCGTCCAGCCACATCAGGTCGATGCGGCCGTACTGCGAGGTGATTTCGCCGATCTGCTTGTGCGTGAACTCGACGAAGCGCTTCCACATCTCCGGATATTTGCGCACGTCGTAGTTGTTGTTGCGGGTCGGCGTGGCCCAGCGCGGCGACCAGTAATCCGGAGTGTGCCAGTCGGCCTTTGAGAAATACGCGCCGATGCCGAAATCGCGCGCACGGAACGCATCGAACAGCGCCTTGGCGACGTTCGCCCTGGGATCGGTGTGATACGGCACGTCGGGCGCGGTGATGCGGTAATCCGTCGTCGCCGTATCGAACATGCAAAAACCGTCATGGTGTTTGGTGGTGAACACCACGTAGCGCATGCCGGCCGCGTGCGCGGCATCCGCCCATTGCGCCGGGTCGAACTTCACGGGGTTGAAGGTTTTCGTCAGCTCCTCGTACCGCCGTTTCCATTCGACGTAGCCGACGCCATCGGGGCGCTTGCACCACGGTTCGTCCTCGGAACACAACGACCACGACTCGACGATGCCGAGCTGACTGTAGGTGCCCCAGTGCAGGATCAGCCCGAATTTCCAGTCCGACCACTGTGCGAGCTTCCTGACGACGAGCGGATCGGTTTCCGGGATGTAGTCACCGCTTTGCTTCTTCGCGGGCGCGGCGGCCAACGCCGGACGAGCGCCGACGCGTGCCAGCAGTGCCAGCGCGGCGGCGCCTTGCAGGACTTCTCGACGCGTGGGCATGGCGCACTCCTTCATGTCGTCATTCCCGCGAAAGCGGGAACCCAGCGACTTCAGTCATCAGCCGCAAAAGCCACCGGGTTCCGGATCGCCGCATTGCGGCGTTCGGGATGACGAGCAAACTTTGCGTTGATTGAATGCTCAGCTGCCGGATTTCTTCTCGGGATGGAACAACTTGATTGGCCCATCCAGTTCCAATGCGATCACCGTGACATCGGGATCGAGCGCGTAGTCGGGCACGTCGATGGCGAGCATCGAGGGTGCGCCGCCCAGCGTCGCACCCAGCCGCTGCGGATTGAGCATCGTGCCATTGCCGACCACGCGAGCGACGAGCACGCGATTCGTCAAACCCTTCAGCAACACGGCACCGCCCGGCTTGCCGTCAACGAACAGGTACAGCGTCTTGCCGTCTTTCGACAGCGTGCTGTCGCCGAGGTAGTAATCGTGGGGAATGCCGGCCTGGCTGGCGTAGATCGCTTCCTGGCTCTTGTGCACCCAGCGTCCGACCTGCCGCAGGGTGTCGGCCTCGATCTTCGGGATCGTGCCGTCGGCGCGCGGGCCGATATCCAGCAACAGGTTGCCGCCCATGTCGAGCGTGCCGGAAAGAATGCGGATGATCTCGTAGGGCGTCTTGAAGTGATCGTCGTTCGGTTGCCAGCCCCATGAGTTGTTCATCGTCAGGCACAGTTCCCAGTACTTGTCGGGCGGTCGCGTGATCGGAACGCCCTGCTCGGGCGTTCCGTAATCGCCGAAGCCGGGCAAGCGGCCGTTGATGATTGCATCGGGATTGTGCGCGCGGATCCAGTCGTGCAATTGTTGCGCGTGCCATTCCTCCGCCGAATGTTCCCAACCGCCGTCGAACCAATAGAGGTCGGGACGGAAGCGACGCGTCAGGTCGTGCACCTGGTCCTGGTAATAGGTGACGAAGCGCTGCCAGCGCGCGGGATCGTCCTTGATGCCATAACGCGGGTGGGCCTGCGTGAAAGCCGGATACAGCGGCGACGACCAGTCGATCAGTGAGAAATACAACCCGACCTTGAGGCCGTCCTTGCGCAGCGCCTTGACGAACGGCGCGACCAGATCGCGATGCGCGGGCGTATCCTTCACCACGTTGAGGCCCTGCTTGGTGTCCCACAGCGCCATGCCGTCGTGATGCTTCGAGGTCAGCACCGCATACTTCGCGCCGCTGGCCTCGATCAGGTTCGCCCACGCCTGCGGGTCGTAATGGCTCGCGGTGAAGCCCTTCGCCTGCTTCATGTAATCGGCATACGAAACATAGCCATCGAAGAACGACCACGATTCGGTGATGCCGTCCACCGCGTAGATGCCCCAGTGGATGAAGATGCCGAACTTGGCGTCCGCGAACCATTGCATGCGCGCAGCCTTGACGGCCGCCCGTGCTTCGGTGTCGCTGGTGGCCGTGGCGGGAGGTGCGGCGAATGCCGGCGCCGTCAGGCAGGCCAACGCGCACACCAACCCAGTCAGCCGGAACTTTTTCATGGCGCGCTCACGCCGTCAGCTCCTTCGAGATCCCTTCGACCGCTGTACGCAAACGCTCCAGCGCCGCCTTGATCGGCACCTTGGCCGGACGACGTTCGACATAGGGAATCGTCAACGCGCCGGCGGCGAAACCGTGCCGCATGATCGGCGCGGAAAGATCGGTCACCGCATCGACGTCGCCGCTCGGCAACATCGCATACCCTTGCGCACGGATGTCGTCGGCCTGCGCGATGAAACGCTTGCGCTTGCTCAACCCGCCGGCGGCATCCATCAGGGCAAGCCAGTGTTCGCGCACCTCGTCACTCTGGAACGCAAACAACACGGCGCCCGAAGTGGAACGCGACAGCGGCAACCGATGGCCGACGCGCACCACGAAACCGAGGTCATCCGGCGGATCGATGCGCGCGATCACCACCATCTGGTCGCCCGATGCGACCGCCAGATGGCACGGCTGCAGTACGTCCCGCGCCAGCCGGTGCATCACCGGCAGCGCTGCCTCGACCAGCGACTTCACCGGCGGCCGTTCCATGCCCAGCAGGAACAGGCGATTGGTCAGCGCATAGCCCGATTCGGTTTCGCGCGCAATGTAGCCGCGCTCCTCCAGCACCTGCAGCATGCGGAAGATTTCGCCCTTGGAATAGCCGATGGCCGCGGCGATGCCGGTCATAGTCAGCGGCGCCTGCGCGCGCGCCAGCAGCTCCAGGATGTCGAGGCCCTTGTCGAGCGCGGGTGCGCGATACTTGGCGGGCTTGTTGGTCATGATCGTCCCCGTAGTCTTTACGCGACAGCCATCTTTGCATTGGCGAAGCAAGATTTTATATTTACAACGCATCGAATCACAAGCTAGTATCGAACGAGAATCGATAGCGGGCAACTTTCCCTTCGGGCGATAGCGCCCGAGTACGACAAACGTTCGCCCCCGGATCAAATCCGGGGCAGACTCTGAGCGGAGGTCCGGCTTTGGAAAAGACGGGCCGAAATCGAAGGGCGTTTCGACTCTGCCGGTCGCGCGAGCTGCGCTCGACGCGAACGGAATGGGTTCAGGCTGGCGCACCTCCCGAGGATCCGATACGTCAACGCTTCGTCAGCAGGAGCCACGCATGCAGCATGCCGACGCTGCCGCCACACCGCACGACAGCAGGGAGTCGTCGCCGGCACGCGCTTCGCTGCTGGCGTTCGCGCTGATCGTCGGCCTGTTCTTCCTGTGGGGTGTCGCCAACAACCTCAACGACATCCTGATCAAGCAGTTCAAGAATGCGTTCACGCTCAGCGATCTCCAGGCCGGGCTGGTGCAGAGCGCGTTCTATCTCGGCTATTTCCTGCTCGCGATTCCCGCCGGCATGTGCATGCGCCGGTTCGGCTTCAAGAGTGCGATCCTGATCGGACTGATCCTGTACGCGTTGGGCGCGCTGCTGTTTTATCCCGCCGCTGCCACGCAGACCTACGCGATTTTCCTGTGCGGCCTGTTCGTGATCGCGAGCGGATTGTCCTTTCTGGAAACCTCGGCCAATCCGCTGGTGACGGTGCTCGGCCCGCCCGAGGGCGGCGCGCGCCGGTTGAACTTTGCACAATCCTTCAATCCGCTGGGTTCGATCGCGGGCGTCCTGATCGGGCGCGACTTCATTTTCAATGGCGTCGAGCACACCCCCGAACAACTCGCCGCAATGACGCCGGCCGCTCGGCACGCGTATTTCATCGGCCAGTCGCTGACGGTGCAGACGCCGTATCTGGTGATTGCGTGCGTGGTGATCGCGTTCGCGCTGATGATCGCGATCGTGCCGTTTCCCGCGCACGGCGAAGATCAGACGGATCGCAGCAGCGGCACGCGGCATTTCGGGCGCCTGCTGCGCGACCGGCATTTCCTGTCCGCGGTGGCCGCGCAATTCTTCTACGTGGGCGCGCAGGTCGGCGTGTGGAGTTATCTGATCCGCTATTGCCAGGGCACGATGCCGGGCACGCCCGAGCGACGCGCCGCCGACTACCTGATGGCGTCGCTGGTGCTGTTCACGCTGGGACGTTTCGCCGGCACCGCGTTGATGCGTGCGGTCGCGCCGCGCACCTTGCTGGCGCTGTTCGCCGCGATCAATGTCGCGCTATGTGCAATTGGCATCGCTTCGCCGGGCATGATTGGGCTGATCGCATTGGTGGTCGCGAGCTTCTTCATGTCGGTGATGTATCCGACGATCTTTGCGTTGGGCGTGGACGGCTTCAACGACAGCGATCGCAAGCTCGGCGCATCGCTGCTGGTGATGGCGATCATCGGCGGCGCGGTGCTGACCGCGCTGATGGGTGCAGTCTCGGACGCGGCGGGGATCGCCCGCGCGATGCTGGTGCCGCTGGGCTGCTTCGTGGCCGTGTTGCTGTTCGCGATGCAACGCGCCCGCTCCCAACCCGCATGACCGCCATGCGCCTTTACTACGCCCTCGACCTCAAAGACGACCCCGCGCTGATCGCCGAATACGAATGCTGGCACCGACCCGAAAACATCTGGCCGGAGGTCGTGGATTCGATTCGCGCCGCCGGTATCCGCGATCTCGAAATCTTTCGCGCCGGCGACCGGCTGGTGATGGCGATGGAGGTGCCGGAAGACTTCTCGCCCGATGCCAAGGCCGCGGCCGACGCCGGAAACCCCCGCGTTCAGGCGTGGGAAGCCTTGATGTGGAAGTTCCAGCAGCCGCTGCCGTTCGCGGAACCGGGCGAGAAATGGGTGCCGATGATGCGGATGTTTTCGTTAGCGGAAGCGTTGGACCGCAACACCTAGCGTGAAGAGAAAGCAATTCTGATCGTCGTCATTCCGGCGAAAGCCGCTGCGCGGCGTCCGGAATGACGATAAAGGGAGTTCAATCGTCGCTTCCGGACTGCCACGCGGGCCCGCCCGGCCACGCAAACTCGTGCAATGACGCTTCGCGCATCTCGGTCGAGAACCCCGGCGCCGTGGGCGCGAGATAACGTCCGCCATGCACGCGCACCGGATCGATGAAGTGCTCGTGCAGGTGATCAACGTATTCGATCGCCCGATCCTCCATGGATCCGCTGATCGCGGCGAAATCCGCCATCGCGAGGTGCTGCACCATTTCGCACAGGCCAACGCCGCCCGCGTGCGGAAACACCGGCACACCGAACTTCGCGGCCAGCAGGAGGATCGCGAGATTCTCGTTGACGCCGCCGACCCGCGTGGCATCGATGTGCAGAAGATCGACGGCGCGCGCCTGCAGCAGTTGCTTGAACATCACCCGGTTGTGCGTGTGCTCGCCGGTGGAAATCGGCACGGGCGTCACTGCGCATCGGATCGCGGCATGGCCGAGTACGTCGTCGGGGCTGGTCGGCTCTTCGATCCAGGCGGGACGAAACGGCGCGAGCGCGCGAATCCAGTCGATCGCGGGGGCAACGTCCCATCGCTGGTTGGCATCCACTGCAATCGCGACGCCTTCGCCCGCCGCGGCGCGCGCGATGGTGAACCGGCGCCTGTCGTCCTCGAGGTTTTCGCCGACCTTGAGCTTCAAGGTGCGGAAGCCGTCCGCGACCGCCTGCCGCGTCAACTGGGTCAGCTTTTCGTCGGAGTAGCCGAGCCAGCCGGGCGAGCTGGTATAGGCGGGGTAACCGCGCTGCAGCAATTCGGCGATCCGCGCATCGCGGCCGGGTTGCGCGCGACGCAGGATCGCCAGCGCCTCGTCGGGCGTCAGCGCGTCGCCGAGGTAACGGAAATCGATCGCGGCGACGATCTGCTCGGGCGACAGCTCGCCGATGAATCGCCACAGAGGCAACCCCGCCCGGCGCGCCGCCATGTCCCAGGCCGCATTGACGACGCCGCCGATGGCCATGTGCATCACGCCCTTTTCCGGGCCCAGCCAGCGCAGTTGTGAATCGTGGGTCAGACTGCGCGCGAAGCCGCCGAGGTCATCCAGCACCTCGGTGACGCCGCGGCGCTCCACCAACGCGCATAACGTGTGCACCGCCGCGGCCTGCACTTCGTTGCCGCGCCCGATCGTGAATACCAGCGCATGGCCGGCGAGCCCCGAAGCATCGTCGGTGCGCAGCGTGATGTACACCGCCGAATAATCGGGGTCGCGGTTCATTGCGTCCGAGCCGATGCATCCACGCGAGGTGGGGAAGCGGATGTCCTCGGCCTCCAGTGCCACGATTCGGGCCGTGCGGCCGATTTCGATTCGCGAAGGCGTGTCGCGCGTATCCATGGCGATCAGGACGCCGCCACCCGCTGGCGCTGCACGCCCAGCCCGGCGATGCCGAGTTCCATCACGTCGCCGGATTTGAGGTACACCGGCGGCTTCTGGCCGAGGCCCACACCCGGCGGCGTACCGGTCGAAATCACATCGCCGGGTTCGAGCGTCATGTAGTGGCTGATGTGGCTGACCAGCGTCGCGACATCGAAGATCATCGTGCGCGTGTTGCCCTCTTGGTAACGGTGTTCGTTCACGCTCAACCACATCGCAAGGTCCTGCGGGTCGGGCACCTCGTCGCGCGTCACCAGCCACGGCCCGAGCGGCGCGAAGGTGTCGCAACTTTTGCCCTTCACCCACTGGCCACCGTGGTCGAACTGGAAGGCGCGTTCGGACACGTCGTTGACGATCAGGTAACCGGCGACGTGATCGAGCGCGTGGTCCTGCGACACGTCGCGCGCCGCGTCGCCGATCACGACGCCCAGCTCCACTTCCCAATCGACTTTCGTCCCGCCGCGCGGAATCAGCACGTCATCGAACGCGCCGGCGATCGCACTTGTTGCCTTCATGAACAGCACGGGCTGGTCCGGCACCGGCTGACCCGACTCCGCGGCGTGATCGGCGAAGTTCAAGCCGACGCAGATGATTTTTCCGACGCGTCCGACCGGCGCACCGAGACGCGGGGTGCCCTCGACTTTCGGCAGCGCTTCCGGATCGAGCGCGCACAGGCGCCGGATGCTTTCGTTCGTCAACGCATCACCGGCGATGTCTTCCACGATCTGCGACAGACCACGCAGCGCACCATGCGCATCCAGCATGCCCGGCTTTTCGCGACCCGTGTATCCGTAGCGCACCAGCTTCATGCGGTCACCCCGTCCAGCCGCCGTCGATCACGTGTATTGCGCCCGTGGTGAACGATGCTTCGTCGGACGCGAGATACACCGCCAGTGCAGCGATCTCCTCCGCCTCGCCCAGACGCCCCATCGGCTGGCGGTCGATGAAACTTTTCCAGACACTGTCGCGATCACCGCCCAGTGCCGCGACGCGCTGTTCCAGCGACGGCGTCTTCACGGTGCCGGGACAGATTGCGTTGCAGCGCACCCCGCGCGCCACGTAATCCGTCGCGATGGCCTTCGTGAGGCCGATCACCGCGGCCTTGGTCGCACCGTAGGCGAAGCGGTTGGGCACGCCTTTCACGCTGGACGCAACCGACCCCATGTTGACGATGCTGCCGCGCCCGCGCTCGAGCATGCCGGGCAGCACTGCCTTGCAGAGACGGAACATCGAATCGACATTGATTGCGAACGAACGCCGCCATGCGGCCTCATCGGTATCGAGGATGGTTCCCGCGTGCACATAGCCCGCGCAGTTGAACAGTACGTCGACCACAGGGTTCGCTTCCACCAACGATGCAATCTGCGCGGCATCCGCGACGTCCAGCAACGCAGTGCGGATCGCGTTGTTTTTCGCCGCCAATGGTCGCAACGCCGAAGCATCGATGTCGGTGGCCAGCACATCCCCACCTTCACGCGCGAACGCCAGCGCCGCCGCGCGACCGATGCCCGCGCCGGCCGCGGTGACCAGGCAACGCTTGCCTTCGAGCCGCGCACTCACCGGGGCGCATCCACGGCGGGCATCGGTGCCGCGGCATCGATGATTCCCGCCGCCTGCAATCGTCGCCAAACCCGCGCTGGAAGCCGCTGACTGCTGCGCGCGATCGTGCTTTCGACTTCCATCACGTTGCGCATGCCCGCGACCACGGCGCATACGGCATGATGCGCCAATGGAAATTGCAGCGCCGCGGCGCCCACGTCGACGCCTTCCTCGTTGCAGATCGTGTAGATTTCGTGCGCGCGCTTCAATGTATCCGCACCCGCTGGCGCGTAGTCGTAGGTCTTGCCGGGAACGTGCGGCTCGCCGAGCAGGCCGGAGTTGTACGGCGCCGCGACGATCACCTTGACCCCGCGACGATGCGCTTCGCCCAGCATCGGCAGCGCGGCCGCCTGCTCGAACAAGGTGTAGCGTCCTGCCAGCATGATGCAGTCGAGGTCGAAGCGCGGCATCAATTCCATGCACACTTCGACCTCGTTGACCCCGATACCGATTGCCCGCACGACGCCCTGTGCGCGCAAGGCGGCCATCGCCGGCAACGCTTCGTCCAAAGCCTGTTGCAGCATCTGTGGATGCCTGTCGCCGTGGGTCAGGCGACCGATGTCGTGCAGGAACAGGATGTCGACACGATCGACCCCAAGCCGCGGCAGGCTGGATTCGAATGAACGCCGGACGCCATCGCGGCTGTAATCGAACACCGCCCGGCTGCCGCAGATGGCGAAGCCGTCACTGATCGGCGCGCGCTGCGCGGGATCGGATTCGATGCGTCGCCCAACCTTGGTCGAGACCGTAAAACTGTCGCGCGGCACGCCCGCGAGCGCCCTTCCCAACCTGCGTTCGGCGAGGCCGTGACCATAGAACGGCGCGCTGTCGAAATAGCGGATGCCGAGTTGCAAGGCGCGATCCAGCGCCATTTGTGCCTCGTCGTCGCCGACTTCCGCATACAGGTTGCCGATCGGCGCGGTGCCGAAACCGGGTCCGACGACGCGCACACGCGAAGCTGCGGTTCCGTGCGAGGCCGCACCGGCTTCGCGTTCGGCGCGGGACTCGCAGCGGGCCGTGTCGGTGGTCACGGAGCCGGGCTCCGGTCCCATTGGATCGATGGGTTCGATCGTTTCATGGGTGGATTATATATCCATATACGCAACACGCGTCATACCATCCTCGGCGCGGTCGTGGCATCATCCGCGCGAGCGGCCACCGCAGAGGACTCTCCATGACCAACCGCCGCCGCTTCCTCAAGACCGCCGCCCTGGGCGCCGCTGCCGCAGCGCTGTCGCCCGTCGCAGGCGTCGCCGACGCTGGCGCAAGCAGTGCGCCCGCAAAAGGTGCTGTGCGCGTGGTATCGACTTGGAATTTCGGCGTGGCCGCGAATCAGGCGGCGTGGACCATTCTCTCCAGGGGCGGCCATTCCCTTGACGCTGTCGAAGCCGGCGCGCGGGTGCCCGAAGCCGACATCAAGAATCACAGTGTGGGACTGGGCGGTTATCCCGACCGCGACGGTCACGTCACGCTGGACGCCAGCATCATGGATGCCGACATGAATTGCGGCGGCGTCGCCTGCCTCGAGGACATCGAGCACGCGGTGTCGGTGGCGCGCCGGGTGATGGAACGCACGCCGCACGTGTTGCTGGTTGGCGAGGGCGCCCGGCAGTTTGCGCTGGAACAGGGTTTCAAGAAACAGAACCTGCTGACGCCGGCCGCAAACAAGGCCTGGCGCGAGTGGTTGAAAACCGCGCATTACAAGCCGGTCGTCAACAGCGAAGTGCGCAGCTACGGCGCCGGCGTGCCCGGCGGCAAGGACAACCACGACACCATCGGCATCCTCGCGCGGGATGCGCGCGGCAAGCTGGCCGGCGCCTGCACCACCAGCGGCATGGCCTGGAAATTGCGCGGTCGCGTGGGCGACTCGCCCATCATCGGCGCAGGCCTGTACGTCGATGGCGAAGTCGGCGCGGCGACCTCCACGGGTGTCGGCGAGGAAGTGATCCGCAACGCCGGCTCATTCCTTGTGGTGGAACTGATGCGCCAAGGCAGAAGTCCGCAGGAGGCCTGCAAGGAAGCGGTGCTGCGCGTGCTGCGCAAGCACCGCTCGACCGCGGGCGACATCCAGGTCGCCTTTCTCGCGATGAACAAGGATGGCGAAGTCGGCGCGTGGGCGATCCAGCCCGGCTTCGCTTACGCGGTGTGCGATGCCCAGGACCAGCGTGCGCTGGTCAAGTCCGGAAGCGTGCTCGGCGCATGAGCAATCCCGTCCTGGAAGTCGCCGCCAATTCGGTTGGCTCGGCGCTGGCGGCCGAAGCGGGCGGCGCGGCGCGCGTGGAATTGTGCTCGGCACTCGAAGTCGGTGGACTCACACCGTCGCATGCGGCCATCGCGATCACGTGCGAACGCTTGCGCATTCCCGTCCACGTGCTGATCCGTCCGCGCGCCGGCGACTTCGTGTTCAACGATCTGGAATGCGAGGTGATGCAGCGCGACATCGAAACCTGCAAGACGCTGGGCTGCGCCGGCGCCGTGTTGGGCATGCTGACCGCCGAAGCCGAGGTCGACGTGCCGCGTTGCCGCGCCCTGATGGATGTCGCGGGAGAAATGTCAATGACTTTCCACCGCGCCTTCGATTTCGCCCGTGCCCCGGAACGCGCGCTCGAAGCCATTATTGCGCTGGGTTGCGATCGGCTGCTGACTTCGGGTCAGGCCGCGGACGCGATGGCCGGTGCGCCACTGATCCGCAAGCTCATCGGGCAGGCGCATGGCCGCATCACGATCATGCCGGGCGGCGGCATCACCGCGCAAAACATCGCGGCGATCGCGGAGGCCACCGGTGCGCACGAATTCCACGCCTCCGCCAGGAAGCGCATCACCACGCGCATGGATCATCCCCCTCCCACGCTTGGCGAAATGGGCGATGCCCATTGGCAAACCGCCGCGACCGAAGTGCGCGCCCGTGTCGACGCGCTACGGACGCTGTCATCATCCGCGCACCCGTCCCGCAGGAATCCATCGCAATGAATCCCGAACCCATGAGCGAACGCCTGCCGGACACGCCTGCACCATCAGGGCGCGCGCCCGGTACTCGCGTCGCCCTGACGGTGATGACCACGATCTTTTTCATGTGGGGCTTCATCACGGCGCTGAACGACGTACTGATCCCGCACCTGAAATCGGTATTCACGCTCAGCTACACCGAAGTGATGCTGGTGCAATTCACGTTCTTCGGCGCGTATTTCATCATGTCGCTGCCGTCGGGCAAGGTGCTGGCGCACTGGGGTTATCGCGCCAGCATCATCATCGGGCTGATCGTCACCGGCATCGGCGCATTGTTGTTCCTGCCCGCGGCACAGGCGCAGTCGTATCCGCTGTTCCTGCTCGCGTTCTTCGTGCTGGCCAGCGGCATCACGCTGCTGCAGGTCGCGGCCAACCCGTACGTGAGCCTTTTGGGCGCGGCGCGCTATGCATCGGCACGGCTCAACCTCGCCCAGGCGCTGAACTCGCTGGGCACCACGATCGCGCCGAAGTTGGGCGGTTTCCTGATCCTCTCGGCCGCGGTGCTGGGCGCGGCGGAACTGGCCAAACTCGCGCCCGCGGCGCAAGCCGCCTACAAGGCGCAGCAGGCGCACCTGGTGCAGGGCCCTTACATCGGCATCGCGATCGTGCTGTTCTTGCTGGCGATCGTGGTGTGGCTTTGCCGTCTGCCGCAACTCGAGAACACGGCCGCTGCGGATGATTCGCAGCATCGCTTCGCCGACGCGTTGAAGCTGCGCCGCGTGTGGCTGGGCATGCTGGCGATCTTCGTGTACGTCGGCGCCGAGGTTTCGATCGGCAGCTTCATGGTCAACTACCTCTCGCTGCCTGACATCGGCAACATGAGCGAAGCGGCCGCCACCGGCTACGTGTCGCTGTACTGGGGCGGCGCGATGGTGGGGCGCTTCGTCGGCTCGGCGCTGTTGACGCGCATCGATACGCGCAAGTTGCTGGCCTTCAATGCCGCGATCGCCGCGCTGCTGGTACTCACCACCATGCTCACCTCAGGCCACGTCGCGTTATGGAGCGTGGTGGCGATCGGCCTGTTCAACTCGATCATGTTTCCCAACATCTTCACCCTGGGCATCGAGAAATTCGGCCCACTGACCGGCAAGGTTTCCAGCCTGCTGGTGATGGCGATCGTGGGCGGCGCGATCATCCCGCTCGCCCAAGGCGCGATCGCCGACCATGTCGGCGTGCACCACGCTTACGTGCTGCCGATGATCTGCTATCTATACATCATCTATTACGGGCTGAAGGGTTCGCGCGTCGCATGAACACCGTCTGCTGTTTCGGCGAGGCGTTGATCGATTTCCACGGCAAGCCTTCCGGCGCCGCGCCGGTATTCACAGCGCACCCCGGTGGCGCGCCCGCCAACGTCTCGGTCGCGGTCGCGCGATTGGGCGGGCGTGCTGCGTTTGTCGGCATGTTCGGCCGCGACATGTTCGGTGATCTGCTGTTGCGCGAACTCGATGCAGCCGGCGTGGACACCTCGCACGCGCACCGCACCGATGCCGCCAACACCGCGTTGGCGTTCGTCTCGCACGCCGCCAACGGCGAACGCGATTTCAGTTTCTACCGGCCGCCCTCGGCCGACCTGCTGTTCCGCGACGCGGATTTCGATGCGTCGGTCTTCAACACGGGCACGATCTTCCACGCGGGCTCGTGCAGCATGACCGAACCCGATTCGGCCGCGACAACGCTGCAAGGGATGACGCATGCGCGCAATGCCCGTGCACTGGTCAGCTACGACATGAACCTGCGGCCGCCGCTGTGGCCGCGCGGCGAAGATCCCGCGCCCACGATCTGGCGCGCGCTGGAACAGACCGATTTCGTGAAGCTGAGCGCGGAAGAACTCGCGTTCCTTGCGATCTCGACGGGCCATGAAGACGCGGTATTTGCGCGGCTGTGGAATGCGCACGCAAAGCTCGTCGTCATAACCGATGGCAAGCGCGCCACGCGCTGGTTCACGCCGAATGCAAGCGGCGAGCACAGCACGTTTCCCGTACCCGCGGTCGATACCACCGGCGCCGGCGATGCCTTCGTCGGCGGATGCCTGTACCAGTTCGCGCAAGCCGGCCTCGATGCGGCAACTTTCGGAGGCTTCGTCGCGGACACGGATCGACTCGACACCACCTTGCGTTTCGCCTCCGCCTGCGGCGCGCTCGCAGTGACTCGCGCCGGTTCGTTCGCGGCGATGCCCGCGTCCGCCGAAGTCGAAGCCTTTCTGGAGCAACACGCATGAGCGACTTTCCCGATTTTCGCTCGCCGGATTTCCTGCGCCAACACATCCGCGACACCATGGCGTTCTATCACCCGCATTGCCTCGATCCAGCTGGCGGATGCTTCCATTACTACAAGGACGACGGCACGATCTACGACCGTTCGCACCGGCACCTCGTCTCGAGCGCACGCTTCGTGTTCGACTATTCGATGTACGCGCGTGCTTTCGGCGGCGCCGAATACTTCGACGGCGTGCGCCACTGTGCGTCTTTCATCCGCAACGCGCACCGGAACCCTGCAACCGGCGGCTACGCGTGGACGCTGCGCGACGGCAAGCCGGAAGGCACCGCCAACCATTGCTACGGCGCCGCCTTCGTGCTGGTCGCGTATGCCCATGCGCGCATGGCCGGCATCGCCGATGCGGCCGCGTGGATGGACGAACACTGGGCTCTGCTGGAAAAACATTTCTGGAACGCCGATGCCGGGCTGTATCGCGACGAGGCCGACGCGAACTGGAATTTCTCGAACTACCGTGGACAGAACGCCAACATGCACATGTGCGAGGCAATGCTCACTGCGTTCGATGCCAGCCACGACCAGCGTTACCTCGATCGCGCGTACACCCTCGCCGACCACATGACGCGACGCCAGGCCGCCAAGGCGGGTGGCCTGGTGTGGGAACACTACGACCAGAACTGGGATATCGACTGGGAATACCACAAGGACAACCCGAAGGACCTGTTCCGGCCATGGGGCTTCCAGCCCGGCCACCAGACCGAATGGGCCAAGCTGCTGTTGATCCTGTTCCGCCATCGCGACGCCGACTGGCTGCTCCCGACTGCACGCCATCTGTTCGACACCGCGGTCACGCGGGCATGGGACGATCAATACGGCGGACTGTGTTACGGCTTCGCGCCCGACGGCTCGATCTGCGACGACGACAAGTACCACTGGGTGCAGGCTGAATCGCTGGCTTGCGCGGCGCTGTTGGCGACGCGCACCGGCGAGGCAAAATATTGGGACTGGTACCAGCGCCTGTGGGAATACGCGTGGACCCATTTCGTCGATCACGAACACGGCGGCTGGTACCGCATCCTGACCCGCGATGGCCGCAAATACGACGACGAAAAAAGCCCCGCCGGCAAGACCGATTACCACAACATGGGCGCGTGCTACGAAGTGCTGAACGTGGCGTACTGATCGCGCGCCGTCGCTGCATTTCGAGTAACGGTTTGGCGCCCCGCGCCGGGATCACGTGACCCACACGCGCACGCGGCGAGGATGCGATCTGGCAGGCAAGGACGATCGCCATGGGCGCCGACAACATGCTTGACGACCGCGGGCTCGCCGACAGCGCCGTGTTGATCATCGACGTGATCAACGATTTTGCGTTTCCGGGCAGCGATCAATTGCTGGAACAGATGTCGCCGGTGGTACGCGCCATCGATGCGCTGCGCCGTCGCGCCGACGCCCTGCAGCGGCCGGTGATCCACGTGAACGACAATTTCGGGCGCTGGCGCTCCAACTTCGACCAGGTGATCGAGTACTGCCGCCGCAACGGCGCGCCCGGCGCAACCATCGCGGAGCAACTGTCGCCGCGCGACAGCGACTACTTCGTGCTGAAGCCCGGCCAGTCGGGCTTCTTCCAGACGCCGTTGCCGGCCTTGCTGGAACATCTGAAGGTGAAACACCTGGTGCTGGCGGGTGTGGCCGGCGACCAGTGCGTACTCACCACCGCGATGGATGCGCACATGCGCGATTTCGAACTGTGGGTGCCGGCGGACACGACCGCGTCGATCACGCCCAGGCGCAACCAGCGTGCGCTCGACTACGTCAGCGAAGTGCTGGGCGGCAGCGTGGCGCCGATACTGGAACGCTGACGGCCGGACAGGTCATTCGACTGTCCGCTGTCCGTGCAAAAGTGTCCGCGGACACCCTTGTTACGATTCGGCGGTTTCGAAGCCGTTGAATCGGCGCGCAAAATGGCTCCGGCCCCGCTGGCACCGTTCTTGCCATCCAGATGCTGGATCATGAAGATCGCGCAGGGACCGTCTCATGTTGGCCTACTACCTCGACCTCGCATTCCGCAGCCTGAGGCGCAACAAGGTGCTGACCGCACTGATGGTGCTGGCGATCGCGGTCGGCATCGGCGCATCGATGACGACGCTGACCGTGCTGCACGTGCTGTCCGGCGATCCGCTGCCGGGCAAGAGCGGCGAGCTGTATTACCCACAGATCGATCCGCAGGACGCGCGCGGCATGATGCCGGGCACGATGCCGCCGCTGCAGGTCACCCTGATCGACGGCATGAATCTGCTGCGGGCGAAGCGCGCGGACCGGCAGGCCCTGATGACGGGCGGCGCGGTGCCGATCCAGCCGGATTCTTCGACGCTTGATCCGTTCTACGTGGAAGCGCGTTACACCAGCGCGGATTTTTTCGCGATGTTCGGGGCGCCGTTCCTGTACGGCCACGGCTGGACCGGCGTCGACGACGAAGCGCACGCGCGCGACGTGGTGATCACCCGCAAACTCGATGAAAAGCTGTTCAATGGCGCCGACAGCACGGGTCGCACGCTGCGCGTCGGCGGCACCACCTTCCGCATCGTCGGCGTGCTCGACAATTGGCGCCCCAATCCACATTTCTACGATCTCACCACGGGCTCGTACAACTACTACGACCAGGTATTCATACCGCTGCAGACCGCGCTCGAGCTGCACTATGACCACAACGGCTCCAATGATTGCTGGGGCAATGGCACCGGCGGCGCGGGTGGCATCTATCCGTCGGCGACCTGCGTGTGGCTGCAGTACTGGGTGGAACTGGGCACGCCGGCCAAGGCTGCCGCGTACAAGCAGTTCCTCGTCCATTACTCGGAAGAACAGAAGGCGCTGGGGCGATTCCAGCGCGCGCCGAACGTGCAGTTGCGCAACCTGATGCAGTGGCTCGATTACAACGGCGTCGTGCCGAGCGACGTGCGCCTGCAGGCGTGGCTCGCGCTCGGCTTCCTGCTGGTGTGCCTGGTCAACACCATAGGGCTGATGCTGGCGAAGTTCCTGCGCCGTTCGGGTGAACTCAGCGTGCGGCGCGCGTTGGGTGCTTCCAAACGCGCGTTGTTCGCGCAGTTGCTGACCGAATCCGGCGTGGTCGGGCTGGCTGGTGGCATCGGCGGTCTGCTGCTGGCCTTGCTCGGTCTGTGGATGGTTCGACACCGCTCGTCGGATTACGCGGCGTTGGCGCACCTCGACCCGGCGATGCTGCTGGCCACCTTCGCGCTCGCCATCGGCGCCAGCCTGCTGGCCGGGATATTGCCCGCGTGGCGGGCCAGCAAAGTTGCGCCGGCATTGCAACTCAAGAGCAATTGACATGGACATCCTGCCCATCCTCGCCACGCTGCGCCGGCACAAGATGATCATCTGGCTGCTGATGCTGGAGATCGCGCTGAGCTGCGCGATCGTCTGCAATGGCGTGTTCCTGATCGTGCAGCGCATGCAGCACATGGAGATGCCCAGCGGCATCGCCGAACACGAGCTGGTGCAAATCCAGCAAGCGCCGATCGCGCCACCCACCGACCGTTACGCACGCGCCCAGGAGGACATGGCGGCGTTGCGACAAATTCCGGGTGTGCAAGCGGTCGGCATGACCAACCAGCTGCCGTTCGGTGGGTATTCGTCGAACGGCGGCGTGATGCTTTCGCCGACGCAACCGCATCGCACGCTGAATGCGGCGACGTACTTCGGAGAGAACTTGCTGCCGACGCTCGGCCTCCATCTCGTTTCGGGCCGGGATTTCGCCTCCGACGACTACGTCAACGCGGACGCGATACTGAAGTCCCTGGCCGACGGGAGCGGCAAGGGCTTTCCGATGCCGACCATCATCAGCAGCACATTGGCTGAGCGACTGTGGCCGCAGGAAAGCCCGCTGGGCAAGTTGATCTGGCTGGCACCCAAGGCGAGCTTCCGTGTGGTCGGCGTGGTGGCGACGCTGGCGCGTGCGAATGCCTACGACACGGCCACCGCGCAATACTCGATGATCTTTCCACTGCACATGGGCGCGGGCAAGGATCAAAGCTATCTGATTCGCACCCGCCCACAGGACCGGCAACGCGTGCTGACTGCAGCAATCGCGACACTGAAGCGAGCCGACCCCGGCCGCGTGATCACGCATGCGCGCAGATACGATGAGATCCGCAGCGACTATTTCAAGGACGACCACGCGATGGCCGGCATGCTGGTCAGCGTGATCGTGGCAGTGTTGCTGGTGACCGGGCTCGGCATCGTCGGGCTGGCCAGTTTCTGGGTGGCGCAACGTCGCAAGCAGATCGGCATTCGCCGCGCGCTGGGTGCGACGCGCGCCGACATCCTGCATTACTTCCAGACCGAGAATTTCCTGATTGTCACGTTCGGCATCGTGGTGGGCATGGCGATGGCATACGGCATCAGCCTGCTCCTGCTGATGCACTACGAACTGCCGCGGCTGCCGTTGTCGTACCTTCCGATCGGCGCGGTCGCGCTTTGGGTGATCGGACAACTGGCGGTGCTGGGGCCGGCGATGCGCGCCGCGGCGGTGCCGCCGGTGGTGGCGACACGCAGCGTGTGAACCCGACATCCGCGCGGTGTCTGCCCGCAACGAATCGGTTGCGCTCGAAACTGCATACGTGTTCGACAATCGCGATCATCCAGCGCGACGTGCAGACGTCGTGAAGAAGCGCGCGACCTGTCGCCGCAGAGCCGCGCTTCACTCAAATGATTTGCGAGGCATCGCCGCACGCGATCCATTCATGTGCGGTGGATGAATATTGTCCCGACGTTCCCGACTCACTTGACACAAGGAAGGTGTCATGGCGACCCAAGCAGCGCCGTGGTGGAAGCGGTTGGGCGCAGGCGTGATCACGGGAGCGGCCGATGACGATCCCAGCGGCATCGCCACCTACTCGCAAGTCGGCGCCAGGTTCGGTTACGGAATCCTGTGGACGGTTTTGCTGGCCTTGCCGCTGATGATCGGCATCCAGGCAGTATCCGCGCGGGTGGGACGCGTCACCGGCGCGGGTCTGGCCCAAAATCTCCGATCCGAATTCCACGTCCGGATCGTCGCACCCGCGGTGGTATTGCTGGCCATCGCCAACATCATCAACCTCTCGGCCGACATCGGCGCAATCGGCGCCGCGACGAAATTGCTGCTCGGGGGCCACGCCGCTTTGTATGCGGCGATGGCCGCGGTGCTGTCGGTACTGCTGCAGGTATTCGTGCCGCTGAACCGCTACATGCCGATCCTGAAGGTGCTCACCTTCAGCCTGTTCACCTACGTGGCCACGGTGCTGATGATCCGGGTGCCGTGGATGGAGGTGATGAAGCAAATGGTCTGGCCGAGCGTGAGGTTCAGCCCGGATTACGCGATGGGGATCGTGGCGGTGATGGGCACCACGATCAGCCCTTACCTGTTCTTCTGGCAAAGCTCGCAGGAGGCGAACGAGATCAAGACCGATTCGCGCCGCACGCCATTGAAACGCGCGCCGGCGCAGGCTTCGCGCGCGCTGAAACGCATCTACCTCGATACCGTAATCGGCATGGTGCTGTCGGAGGTCGTGGCGTTCTGCATCATCCTCGCAGCCGCCATAGTGCTGCACGCGCACGGCAAAACGGACATCCGTACCTCGTCGGATGCAGCGATGGCATTGCAACCGGTCGCGGGCCGGTTCGCGTTCGTGCTGTTCGCCAGCGGCATCATCGGGACAGGGATGCTCGCGATTCCGGTGCTGGCGGGATCGGCTGCGTTCGCGCTGGGCGAGACATTCAGGTGGCGCACCGGGCTGGAGCAAAAACCCGGCCGCGCCAAATTGTTCTATGGCGCCATCGCCACCGCCACGCTCGGGGGCATGATCATCAGCTTCTCGCCGCTGGACCCGATCAAGATGCTGTACTGGAGCGCAGTCATCAATGGCGTGGTCGCCGTGCCGTTGATGGTGCTGATCATGCTGCTCGCCAGCCGCAGAAAAACCATGGGCCGCTTTCCGGTTCCGGCTGCACTGAAAGGATTGGGCTGGGCCGCCACCTGCGTGATGGGCGCCGCCGCGATCGTGATGTTCGCGACGGCGTTGCTGCCGCACCACTGAACTGACGCGCAGCGGCTTGGGGTCATCCGGGTCCGGATGGCCGCCGTGCACTGGCTACTTTTTGCTGGACGAGCGCTTTCGGCTGCTGCCGGATTTCTTCGCGGTGGAGCGTTTCCTGCCGCCGGATTTCCGGGCGGAACTGCTCTTCTTGCCGGTGGACTTCCTGCCCGAACTGCGCTTCCGGGCGCTACCCGATTTTTTCGCAGCAGAGCGCTTCCGGCTGCTCCCGGATTTCTTTGCCGGCGTGCGCTTCTTGCTGGCGGACTTCCGGGCCGACTTCTTGCCGGACGACGTTTTCCTGCTGCTGCCGGATTTTTTCGCCGGCGCGCGTTTCTTGCTGCCGCCGCCGGACTTCTTCTTGCCGCCCTTGTCCTGCTTGTTCACCGTGCGCCAGGCTCGTTCCTCGGCCTCTCCTTTCGACACACCCTTCTTTTCGTATCCCTCTTCGATGTGCTCGGCCTTTCGCTTCTGCCTGGACGTGTAACTCGATTTGTCTCCGCGCGGCATCTCGACCCCTCCTTGTGTGCTGGTCGCGTTCAAACCTAGCAACGGGCAGGTCGCCGATGCGTGAAGACACGATTCAGGAATCCGGCGGATTGCGACGCGCAAACACGCGCCTTGAATCGATGCATCTCAGTGTGCCCGGCGGATCATGTCCGCGGCTTTTTCGGCAATCATGGTGGTCGCGTGTTGGTGTTGCCGCCGATGAGCGTGGGCATGATCGACGCACGGACCACGCGCAATCCGTCGACGCCGCGCACGCGCAACTCCGGATCGACCGCTGCCATCGCGTCGACGCCCATCTTGCAGGTTCCGGCCGGGTGGTAGAGGGTTTCGCAGCGTTGTCGCGTACCAGTGGGCCGGTCCAGCCACCTCCACCGGAACGTTACGATGCCGCCCCATCCCCACGATATCCATTTGTATCGCTTTTTGCGGCGCATCCGATCGGGCGATCGGCTGTTGTAGAGTTTGTGGCGAGCCGAAACGCTGCAACACCCACAGGAGGGAATCATGGTCATCAGTACGCAGGGCCGCTACACGCGCACCGCGATCGCTCTGCACTGGCTCATCCTCGCGCTGCTGATCGCGCAATACATCGTCGGGTGGACAATGCCGCACATCGGCCGCAACACGCCGGTGACCACGCTGATCAGCCTGCATTTTTCGATCGGCGTGCTGATACTCGGCGTCATCGTCGTGCGCCTGATCTGGCGGACCATCCATGGCGAACCCGCGCCGGAAGCGGGCGTCCCGCCATGGCAAACGCGCTCGGCACGCGCCATCCACTGGCTGCTGTACCTGCTGCTGCTCGTGGTGCCGCTGCTCGGCTGGATCAACGCGTCGTACCGCGGCATGCCGATTACGTTCTTCGGGCTCGTGCGCGTGCCGCAGTTGGTCGCCACCCACGACGCAAGCTGGCGCTGGACCGGCGACATCCATACGCTGATCGCGGAATACGGCATTCTTCCGTTGGTGGGCCTGCATGTTGCCGCGGCGTTGTACCACTACTTCATCCGCCGTGATCGGGTACTGCAGCGCATGCTGCCGGGCGTGTGATGGCGCAGCACATTCTGCGCGGCTGAAACGAGGGCGGACAAGCGGGCGCTCGAGATATCCGGATGTGCCCGGCAAATCGGCTTCGCAACAAGAAGATTTCGACGACGCATTTGCGGAAGTCGATGCAAGGCGCTTCGGCGGCGCTCCAGTCTGCGGTTGCACGGTTGCCTTGGGGTGACCGTCGGCCGGCAACCCGACGGCATGGAAATCGCGGTCGAGGACGACGGACCCGGCTTTCCGGAGCACCGGCTCGCACGGGTTGGCGAACGCTCCGCGCGGCGGCAAAGTCGCGGCAACGGCCTCGGCCTGTCGATCGCGTGAGCAGTCGCCGCGTTGCACGGCGGCAGCGTCACCGTCGCGCGTTCGTCGGCCGGGGGTGCGCGGGCCGCATTGCACCCGCGCCGCAGCCTCCGTTGCCAACGTCCCATGAACCGATCGCGCCCCGCCGCTGGAGACGCGCTCCGAGGTGACGCCGGTCAAGCCGCGCCGCAGGCGGTCCGGGGATACTGCGGCATCCATCCATGATCCAACAGGCAATCCCATGCGCCCCACGATTCTTTCGCTCGCATTGGTCGCACTGCTCGGCGCACCCGCGGCATCCGCGCTGGCGCAGCAGCACGCGCACACGGCCCCCACCGCATCGACGACCGCGACGTCCGCGCAGCGGTACGCCACTGATGCGACCCTGCGCCGGCAGATGCGCGAGATCCACGGCGTGGTACTCAGGCTCGGTGATCGCGAGCACGACCACATCACCCCCGAGTTGGCGGCGCGACTGGCCGACCAGGTCACCGGCCACGTCAACACCATCATCGTCAACTGCAAGCTGCCGCCGGACGCGGACGAGGCGCTGCATCACATCATCGGACCGCTATTGCAGGACGCCAGCGCGCTGAAGGCCGACCCGCAACGGTTCGACGCGATCGCCGGAATGCGCAAAGCGCTCGACCAGTACGCGCGGCAGTTCGACGATCCCGGATTCCCGGAAGCTGCCGCCGACTGAATCGCCAGCCTGCGACGTGGGCCGGCGCGCCGTCCGCGCGGGCGGAAGTTTGCGGCGGTGTATGCCCGTGAGCATCCCGCCGCTAGCATCAGCTGCATGGGCTGATCCGGGGAGAGCCATTCACTGCCGATGATCATCGAATCGCTGCTGGATACCGACCTCTACAAGTTCACCATGATGCAGGCGGTGCTGCATCGCTTTCCCGTCGCCGAGGTCGAATACGGTTTTCGCTGCCGCACGCGTGGCACCACATTGCAGGTATCCGCCGCGGACCTGCGGCGCGAAATCGGCGCGCTCTGCCGGCTGCAGTTCCGCGAGCGGGAAATCGAATATCTGCGAACCCTGCGGTTTCTCAAACCCGACTTCGTCGACATCCTCAAGATCTTCCGCCTGCAGGAAGAGTATGTGCAGGTCACCGAAGACGACGGGACACTGCAGATCACGATCAAGGGTCCGTGGCTGCACACGATCCTGTTCGAGGTGCCAGTACTCGCGATCGTGAGCGAATTGCATGCTGCCGCGTCGGGAAACGACAGCGAAACATTGCAAACGGGAACGGAGCGGCTGGAAAACAAGATCCGCCAAGTCCAGGCGCTCGGGAACGACACCGATTTCCGTTTTGCGGAATTCGGCACGCGCCGCCGCTTCTCGCGCGCATGGCAACGCAGCGTGATCAAGCGGCTGGCGGCAGCGCTGCCGCAGAGCCTTGGCGGCACCAGCAACGTCCTGTTCGCGATGGAACTCGGGTTGAATCCGATCGGCACGATGGGCCATGAGTTCCTGCAGGCATGCCAAGCGCTCGGCCCGCGGCTCGTCGACAGCCAGCGCTTCGCGCTCGAGTCGTGGGCGCAGGAATACCGGGGCGACCTCGGGATCGTACTTACCGACGTAATCGGACTCGATGCCTTCCTGCGCGACTTCGACCGCTACTTCTGCAAGCTGTTCGACGGCGTGCGCCACGATTCGGGCGATCCGATCCATTGGGGCGAACGGATCATCGACCACTATCGGCAGATGCGCGTGGACCCTTCGACCAAGACGCTGGTATTCACGGATGGCCTCGACATGGCCGACGCCATCCGCATCCACCGGCATTTCCATGCTCGCGCGCAAACCGCTTTCGGGATCGGCACGCGCCTCACCAACGATCTCGGACTCGCACCGCCCGACATGATCATCAAGATGACGCGTTGCAACGGCCAGGCGGTCGCCAAGATCAGCGACGATCCGGCCAAGACGCTGTGCACCGATCCCGCTTACCTGGCCTACCTGAGGAAAGTGTTCGCCACACCCGGATGATGAGCACGCGGGTGCGACCCGCCGCGGCCGATGCCCGGCCGGCCGAACTGCGTCCCGGCCGGGCCCCATCCGTACTTGAGCGGTCTAGTTCTTGGTAAGCGTGACCATGCCATGCATGATCGTCGAATGCCCGGGGAACGAACAGAAGAACACGTACGAGTTGCCCGGCTTCAACAGCGAAGGCTTGAAGGTGACTGAAGCGGTTTCGCCGCCACCGATGACCTTGGTGTGCGCGAGGACGCGGGTGTCGCCCGGCTTGATGTAGTTGTTGTCGAGCCCTGCCTTGAGAGCGTCCGCATCCACGCCAGCCTTGTCACCGGCGGCGGTGAGCACCCAGTCGTGACCCATCGCGTTGCGCGGCAACTTGCCGGTGTGCTTGAGGGTGACGGCGAATGTCTTGCAACTCTGCGGCACGTTGATGTTGGAGACGTTGAACTGCATGGCGTCGTTGGCTTCCACGGTGGTCGCACAATTCGCCGCCCATAGCGGTGCGGCAAACAGCGAGAGGGTGGCAAGCACAAGCACACGGAGCAACATGGGAGGATTTCCTTGTTCGGATTGGAGCCGGCATTGTCCGGACAACTGGCGGGCGACGCCTTGACCGGCATCATGGCTCGCAGCTGTCCTGTGCCGTGATGCGCGGCAGCCCATTTCGCGGCGCGCGATTTCCACCAACGTCAGATCCCGGCGGACACTCGCGCCAACGCATCCGTGCCCAATGGTCAGCGGTCCTTCTGCCACTCCTCGAAGCTGGTGATGCCGCACTCCATGCAGGGCACCTCGCCGATGTATTCGCGCAGTTCGGCAAGCTCGCGCCGCAACCGTTCCACTTCGTCCCGGAGCGCGGAGAGTTCCGCGCGAAATGCATCGGGCTGTTCCGGCATGGCAATCTCCCGTCAGCGGTCGAACCGCGGCATCCGTCCTTCAGGCGCGAGTGCGGCGCACGATCGAACCCCTGTCACCGCGCCGACGCGTGGCGCGTGGCCAGCGCCTGCTCCAAGCGCGTGACCTTGCCTTCGATCTCGTGTGTGTGGCCGGGACGGATGTCCGCCTTCAGCACCAGGTCCACCCGCGTTCCAAACGCCAGCGCGGCATCGCTCGCGCGATGGATGACATCGAAGATCTTGTCCCACTCGCCTTCGATCGTCGTGAACATCGCGTCGGTGCGGTTCGGCAGACCGGAATCGCGAACGACCTGGACGGCCGCCGCAACCGCGTCGTGGCCCGAATCGCCGGCCGGCCCACCGCTCGGCCATAGCGAAAATGCAACCAGCATGTCGGTCCTCCATGGGCTGTCGGTTCCTCTTCGATCATACGCTTCTGCATTGCCGGTCGCAGGTGCGCTGCGCGAACTGCACTGCATTCCCGACTGCTGATCCGCGTCAACGCCTCGTCGCTTCCACGCAGTACATTGGTTGGTTGTCGCAACGAAGGCAGGCGCCATGCAACTCGAACATCAAATCGTGCTGGTCACCGGTGCCGGACGCGGCCTCGGCGTGGCAATCGCCAGTGCGTTCTCGCGGGCCGGTGCGAAGGTCGTGTTGAACTACCGTCGCAGCCGTGCATCTGCGGAGGCAGCCGCCGCGGAACTCGGCCCGGAACGCGCCGTCGCGCTGCAGGCCGACGTCACCCGTCACGATGAAGTCGGCGCGATGTTCAAGGCCGCCGCCCACCGCTTCGGCCAACCGGTCACCACGCTCATCAACAACGCGCTGCCGGACTTTTCCTTCAACGGCGATGCGCGCAGCAAGGCGGACGACATCGGCTGGAGCGAATTCGCGGCCCAGCTCGAAGGCGCGCTGGGCGGCGCGCTCAACACCGTCCAGGCCGCGCTCCCGACAATGCGGCAAGCCCACTTCGGACGCATCGTCAACATCGGCAGCAACCTGTTCCAGAACCCGGTGGTGCCCTACCACGACTACACCGCCGCGAAAGCCGCGCTGTTGTCCTTGACCCGCACCTTGTCGGCGGAGCTCGGGCCGGACGGCATCACCGTCAACATGGTGTCGGGCGGGTTGTTGCGGACCACAGATGCCAGCCGCGCGACACCGGAAGCGGTGTTCGACCTGATCGCCGCCAACACGCCGCTGCGGCGCGTCACCACCCCAGAAGAATTCGCCGACGCGGTGTTGTTCTTCGCCTCGCCATGGGCACGCGCCGTCACCGGCCAGAACCTGGTGGTGGACGGCGGCCTGGTGAAGGACTAGGCCTGCGATGCGCGCGACACGCCAGCCCGGCGATGGCGACCGGCGCATCCTGCTGGTGCGCGTCGGCGCGGACCAGAGCGCGCCCGGCGGCGGCTTCAATGCACCGGTCGATGCGACCACCGGTGCATTCGTGTACGTCGGCATTCCGGAGACGCAACCGGTGATCGCGGGATGGGAACACCCGTATACGCAAATGGCGACGAGACCCGCACGCATGGGTACGCCGCTGCCCGCATCGCTGCGCGACCGCAACATGCACCTCGACCCCGATTTCGGGCACTGCACCTACGGCGACCACGGGCGGCGAGCCGCGCAACTCGCGCGGCTCGGGCGAGGCGACATGGTCCTGTTCTACGCGGGCCTTCGCGCCATCCGCGAGCGCACGCTGGTGTACGCGCTGGTCGGACACCTGACGGTGGCACGCAGCGTGTCGGCGATCGAACTTGTCGATCCTTCGCTCAACGTGCACGCGCAACGGCAGACGGTACCCGCGGATGACGTGGTCGTGATCGGCACGCGCCGCGGCTCTGGCCGCTACGCCCGCTGCATCCCGATCGGAATCTTCCGTGACGGTGCCTACCGCGTGCGCCACGAGCTGCTGGATGCCTGGGGCGGCCTGGCAGTGAAAAATGGTTTCCTGCAACGCAGCGCCGGGTTCCCGCGCCTGCTCGATCCGGATCGGTTCCTAGACTGGCTGGCCGCGCAGCACATGCGACTGGTCCGTCGCAATGACTGACTCAGTACGCGTCCGGTTTCACCGGCAGCCATGGCGCCAGCGCGCGTTCGGCCAGCGCAGCCCACTCGCGGTTGGCCGCGGGGCTGGCGGGACTCGGATGTGGAAGATAGCCGATCGGCAAGCGCTCGCCGACAAGATTCTGCACGCGCTGTTCCGCGTAGCGTCCGATACCGACCACTGCGATCGGTTGCAACGCATCGATCACGTCCAGCAATGCGCGATCGCACAACGGCGCCAGCGCCCGCGCTTCGCTGGCGGACAGCCCGGACGGCGTGAGGTTGCGGTCGCGCGCCAGGAACAACAGCGGGCAATAATTCCACACGAAGAAACGCTCGAAGAAACGCCCGGGCGTCCCGAAGCGTTGTCCGGCCCAGCCCCACAGGCGCCGGCCGCTGCCTTCGTCGCGATGGCAGCGCATGCCGAAGATCGGATAGCGCGGATGCTGCGCGGGCAGTCGTCGCGACAGTCGCGGTTCGATACCAAACCACTCGCGCACCGCGGCCACGCTGCCGAACGGCACCCCGGTCTGCGCCATGCCCCACGGCCCGGGGTTCATCCCGACCAGCAGCACCCGGCCGCGCTTGCGGCCATAGCGTTCGAGATAGGTTCGCTGCCCGCTCCATGCGTATTGCAGCGGATTGTAAACGTGGCTGGGGGTGCTCAGTTCGAGCTTCGCGACATCGGCCGCCAGCCGGCGAGCGATCCCCACCAGCGGCACCACGCGGGCGTCTGCTGCATCAACCATGACATTCTCGCGACGCGCGGACTGGGCAATTCCCGACCCGCGCGCACCGCCGCGACTGCGCCTGTTCAACGGCAGTGCTGCACGCTGATGATGACGAGAGCAGCTTTTGCATTCTTCCCGACCAGCGCCTGCAAGCCGCACCACACTTGGCTTGCAGTTGCTTGCAGACGGACACGGTTGGTGCCGGAAGAGGGAATCGAACCCCCGACCCACGCATTACGAATGCGTTGCTCTACCAGCTGAGCTATTCCGGCACGGGCAGGACCGGCAAGTTTAACGGGCTACCTCTCGGACGCGCAATCTCGGGCCGCTCCGACCCCATTTTTGACAATTCCGGAGGCTGCCGGAGGGCCGAAAGGTCTTGTGCGAGGCCGCTGCGCGAAGCATGATCCGCGCGTGGCCGTCACGACCCAGGCAATGCAACAGGCAAAAAATCCCGGCGTGGATCACATCCGGCGCGAATTGCGCGTGCTCGACGTTTACCGAGTATTCCAGGCATTGGTGTACCTGGCGCTGTCGCTCGGCAGCGTCGCCTTCGTCTGGATGCCGTTGCATGATCCGGTGATCGCACGCGTCACCGCGCTGCTGTATCTGGCGTTCGGAGTGCTGGTGCTGGTGCGCGACCTGCGCGGCGCACGCGTGCTGGTGTCGAGCACCAGCGCATTCCTGACCGCGGACGTGGTCGCGGCATTCCTGATGGCCCTCACCATTCCGGCAGCGCATACCGGCATCGCCGCGATGCTGGTGATCAACGTCGGTGCGGCCGCGCTGCTGCTGTCGCCACGGCTCGGCGCCTTGTTCGCGACACTGGCGACGCTGGCGATGATCGCGCAGGCGCTGCTGGTGAACGGCGCGGGCGACATCGGACCTCCGCTGCTGGAAGCCGGCCTGTTCGGTGTGTTCTATTTCGCGATCGCGGCATTCTGTTTCGCGATGGGCAGCCAGATGCGCGCCAGCGAGGCGCTGGCCGAGCAGCGCGGCAGCGATCTTGCGAACCTGGCGCAGGTCAACGACCTGATCATCCGCCGCATGAAAACCGGCGTGCTGCTGGTCGACGAAGGCAACCACATCCTGCAGATCAACGAGTCGGCGTGGATGCTGGTCGGCAATCCCGGCATCGAGCAGCGCGACCTCGGCACCGTGGCGCCGGAGCTTTCACGGCGCCTGTACCACTGGCGCACCGCCCATGAACACGACGCCACCGCCGTGGCGCTGGCCGAAGGCGCGCCGGAAATCATCCCGCGCTTCACGCGGCTGTCCGCGCACGACGATTCGCACGTGCTGATCTTTCTTGATGACACTTCGCTGGTGTCGCAGCGCGCCGAGCAGTTGACGCTGACCACGCTGGGCCGGCTGTCGGCGTCGATCGCGCACGAAATCCGGAATCCGCTCGCGGCCATCCGCTATTCCGCGCAACTGCTGGCCGAGTCGGATGCGATCGGCGACGCCGACCAGCGCATGGTCGAGATCATCAACAACCACTGCGGACGCGTCAACGAAATCATCGAGAATATCCTGCAATTGTCGCGGCGCGAACGTTCGCGGCCCGAATCGCTGGATCTCAATACCTGGGCGGTGCGTTTCATCGGCGAATACAAGGAGGCCAACGACATCGGCCGCGACAGCCTGCGCCCGCTGCTGTATCCGCGCCCGGTCGAAGCGCTGGCCGACCCGCAACACCTGCAACAAGTGGTGTGGAACCTGGTGCAGAACGCCTTGCGTTACGGGCGCCTGCCCGACGAACCCGCGCGCGTGATGGTGATCGCGCGGCTTGCCAGCGACGCGGGCCCGCCGCTGCTGGAGGTGATCGACCGCGGCCCCGGCATTCCGCCCAAAGTCGCCGCGCAGATTTTCGAGCCGTTCTTCACGACCCATCAATACGGCACCGGCCTCGGCCTGTACCTCGCCAAACAGATGTGCGACGCCAACCAGGCCAGCCTTGAATATGTGCCGGTCGCGGGCGGCGGCAGTTGCTTCCGCATCACGCTGACCGCCCCCGTGCGAACACCGATGGGGCTGGAAGCGTGACGCGCCATGCGCTGCGACATGGCAATGACCAGGTCGGCGCGGTAACCTCACCGCTTGAGAGTCAGGACACACGGGGAAAGCATGAGCAAACAGACCGTACTGGTCGTCGATGACGAGCGGGACATTCGGGAGCTGCTCAGCATCACGCTGGGCCGCATGGACCTCAATGTCGATACCGCGGCCAATGTCAGTGACGCCAAGAGGATGCTGGGCGAGGCACGCTACGACCTGTGCTTCACCGACATGCGCCTGCCCGACGGCACCGGTCAGGAACTGATCGAACTGATCGCACGTGAGCACCCGGAAACCCCCGTGGCGATGATCACCGCCTACGGCAACGTCGAGGCCGCCGTCGATGCGCTGAAAGCCGGCGCGTTCGACTTCGTCAGCAAACCGGTCGACATCCACATGCTGCGCCGGCTGGTGCAGACCGCGCTGCGCGTCGGCCAGCCCGCAGCGCAGGAAGACGAAGACGTGCCGGCCAGCCGGCTGGTGGGCGAATCGCAGGCGCTGAAAGAGGTGCGCGCGCGCATCGCCAAGGTCGCGCGCAGCCAGGCACCGGTGTACATCAGCGGTGAATCCGGCACCGGCAAGGAACTGGTAGCGCGCTCCATCCACGAACTCGGGCCGCGTGCGTCGGGTCCGTTCGTGCCGGTCAACTGCGGCGCGATCCCGTCGGAATTGATGGAAAGTGAATTCTTCGGCCACAAGAAGGGTTCCTTCACGGGCGCGCACGCCGACAAGGAAGGCCTGTTCCAGACCGCGAACGGCGGCACGCTGTTCCTGGACGAAGTCGCCGAGCTGCCGCTGCACATGCAGGTGAAACTGCTGCGCGTGATCCAGGAAAAGGCCGTGCGCCCGATCGGCGGTCGCGGCGAAGTGCCGGTGGACGTGCGCATCCTTTCCGCCACCCACAAGGATCTCGCGCGGCTCACCCAGACCAGCCAGTTCCGCCAAGATCTTTACTACCGCATCAACGTGATCGAACTGCGGGTGCCGCCGTTGCGTGAACGCGGGGGCGACATTCCGCTGCTGGCCACGCATGTCCTGAAGCGGTTGTCCGAGCAGGCCGGCGTGTCCGTGCCTACCTTGCAACCCGCCGCGCTGGAAGCCCTCACCGACTACGACTTTCCCGGCAACGTGCGCGAACTCGAGAACGTGCTGGAACGCGCGATCGCGCTGTGCGAAAACGGCGTGATCGAACCTGTCGACCTGATGCTCGAATCCGCCGGCGGCCACGAATACGCCGACGATGATCCCGATCCCGACGAATCCGCGGACGACGACGAATCACTTGCCGACGAGGGCAACGGTGGCGGTGTCGGCCTGGACGACTACATCTCCAGCATCGAGCGCGACGCGATCATCAAGGCGCTCAAGGACACCCGCTACAACAAGACCGCCGCCGCCAGGAAACTCGGCATTACCTTCCGCGCGCTCAGGTACAAGCTGAAGAAGTTGGGGATTGATTGAACAGATTTCAATTTTCGGATCATCCATGGCTATTCGACGCAATGATCCTACTGCTGCAGCCGCGCAGATTCGTTTCAGTCTTGAGCAGCTAAGTTCGAAGAACGGGCATCACGACTTCGAACATCTCTGCCGCCACCTTGCCCGCGCACGCATCACGAAGTTGATTATCCCCGCAACCGGCCCGGTGTCTGCGGGCGGCGACCAAGGCTGCGATTTTGAAACTATTCCTACGGTAGAGAGCGCATCAACGGAACTGTACGCGTGGCGTGAGCTAAAAGACGGCGGGATTGCCTTCGCATGTACTCTCACGAAGACTCCTCATCTGCTGAGTAAAGTAAAAGCAGATATCACGACGATCAAAGCGAACGAAAATGCAATTAGATCTGTGCACTACTTCACATCCGCCGATGTTCCCAAGGCCAAAAGAAAAAAACTGATTACGTGGGCCAAGGAAGCGCACAAAATTCAGTTGGTAATTTATGACGGCCAAGCAATCTCGGAGTGGCTAGCCGACCCAGACGTAATCTGGATCGCTGAGCGATATCTGGCCACGCCAGTCGGGCTTTTGAAGTTCAATAAGCTCGACACGGACGCATTGTGCGATGTCGAGAGTAATGTGGTGGATGCATGCTTTTTCGATGCGCCATTGCAGTACCGGGTGAGACTCACAAACCGGTCCGAAGTTGACTGGCTCGACATTACATTGTCGGCTTGGGCAATGCCATTTGCATCCGAAGATCCTATAGCCAATCCAGTGTTCCAACAGCTGACTTACCGCAGATTTGATGTGATCCCTCGAGGGGCTGGGATTAATGTAGACGTATCCGACGAACTTCGGCACCTGTGCCAGCGAGACCCAATGCTGAAGCAAATCGTCTTGCGGCCGTTTCAATGTCTAGACACTTACAAAGCATCGTTGAACCAAGGAAATAAGATTTCTTTTAGCTGTAGTGCAGCGCAGATGCCCGTCGAGCTCTTGCAGCAGGTAAAAACAGTCTTGAGCACGGATCGCGCACGAATGCTGTTCTCTTCACGGGCGCATATGCGAGCTGGCGTGCTTGTAGTTCTAGTGCTGGGAGGCGGTGTTGGGCAGGATGGCAGAATGGGACGTTTTGTGAAAGTTCTTCCATTTGTCAACACTTGGCTCGGCATGTGCGCGCCCGCGCGCACTGCGTCAGACGTCTACTTTGTGAACGCACCCATTCCTGTGGCTCACGAACTTCTGGACGGCAAATGGACGGAATCCGATACGCGGGTTTCATATTCGCTCCAACACTCAACCCAGCTCTCTGATACTGTCGCAGCACAGGGTGCCATGTTGCGGATTCCGACGGTAACGGGCACCAGCGCGAACGGTGAAAGCGTTACCGCGCATACATTTGTGATCATCGGCCATCCTGATCTTCGATTCTTTGATGCCGGTATTCGCCCGAATAATGCACCGGGAGAAGAGACGCAACTCGAATCTCCTTTTCACCATTAAAATTCGTTAGGGAGTAGCACGTAGGGCGGGAATAGCGAAGCGAATCCCGCCATCAGCCGCGTCCGGCGGGTTATCACCCGTCCTACCAAAGCAGACTACTGGTGCGTCATCGAAGAGGTAAAGCGCCATTGCCTGAAGCTGGGCGTGGAATCGCTCGCGAGAGCATAGAGCCCGTTACGGAAGCAAAGTCACTGGGTTCCGGGTTCCGTTCGCATGAAGCCGCGAACGGCCCCGGAATGACGACGAGTTGACTTTGGCGTCTGCGCGAGTGCATACCTTCGCCCGGCGCTGCGCACTACCAGAACGGCGATTTGCGCCCCTCCCGAAGGGAGAGGGAATCAGCATCGCGTCAGCTGAGCGCCCCGTGGCAGTGCTTGTACTTCTTGCCTGAACCGCACGGGCAGGGATCGTTGCGGCCGACCTTGGGGCCTGCGCGCACGACGGGCGCGGCGGTCGCCGTGGCGGCCGCGCCTTCCAGCGCCTGCGCGTGTCCCGCGCCCATTTCGGCGCCGGGTTGCGGGGCCGCATCGAAGCCTCCGGTTTGCGCGTGCTGGAATTCCATGGCGCGGGCCGCGGCGGCGCGGCGTTGCTCGGCTTCCATCGCGGCGACTTCTTCCTCGCTGCGGACGCGCACGCGCGCGAGGGTCTGGGTGAGTTCGCGCTTGATGCGTTCCAGCATGTCCTCGAACAGGCGATATGCCTCGCGCTTGTATTCCTTCTTGGGATCGATCTGGGCGTAGCTGCGCAGGTAGATGCCCTGGCGCAGGTAATCCATGTTCGCCAGATGATCCTTCCACGCGCCGTCGACCACGGTCAGCATCACGTGCTTTTCCAGCGCGCGCATCACTTCGGCGCCGACCTGCTGTTCCTTGGCGGCGAACATGCTGTCGGCGGCTTCCACCACGTGGCGATGGATGGTTTCGGAATCGGCTTCCTCGTGGGATTCCATCCAATGCTTCAAGTCGAGGTCCATGCCGAAATCGGAAGCCAGCGCCGATTGCAGGCCGGCAAGATCCCACTGGTCGTCGACGGTGTTGAGCGGCACGTACTGCTGGGCCAGCGCGTCGAACACGGCCTGACGAATGTCGGCCACGGTTTCGGCGACGTCTTCCGATTCCAGCAGTTCCAGACGCTGCTTGTAGATGACCTTGCGTTGGTCGTTGGCGGTGTCGTCGAACTCCAGCAACTGCTTGCGGATATCGAAGTTGTGCTGCTCGACCTTGCGCTGGGCCTTTTCGATCTGGCGGCTGACGAGGCGGTCTTCCAGCGCGTCGTCTTCCTTCATGCCGAAGCGCTGCATCCAGCGCACCAGCCCTTCGCCGCCGAAGATGCGCATCAGGTTGTCTTGCAGCGACAGGTAGAAGCGCGAGGACCCGGGGTCGCCCTGGCGGCCGGAACGACCGCGCAACTGGTTGTCGACGCGCCGCGATTCGTGGCGTTCGGTGCCGACGATGTGCAGGCCGCCGGCTTCCAGCACCTTTTCATGGCGCTGCTTCCATTCGGCCTTGACGCGTTCCTTGTCGGCATCGGTGGCATCGGCGGGAAGCTCCGCCAACTCGGCATCGAGGCTGCCGCCCAGCACGATGTCGGTGCCGCGACCAGCCATGTTGGTGGCGATGGTGACCGCGCCCGGCAGACCCGCCTGTTCGACGATCTTGGCCTCGCGCTCGTGCTGTTTGGCGTTCAGGACCTGGTGCGGGATGCCAGACTTCTTGAACAGGCCCGCCACCAGCTCGGAAACTTCGATCGACGCGGTGCCGACCAGCACCGGCTGGCCACGCCCGTGGCATTCCTTGACGTCTTCCATGACCGCCTGGAACTTGGCCTCGGGCTTCAGGAACACGAGATCGGCGTTGTCCTTGCGGATCATCGGTTTGTTGGTCGGGATCACCACCACGTCCAGACCGTAGATCGAGTTGAACTCGAAGGCTTCCGTGTCCGCCGTGCCGGTCATGCCCGACAATTTGTCGTACATGCGGAACAGGTTCTGGAAGGTGATGGTGGCCATCGTCTGGTTTTCGCGCTGGATCGGTACGCCCTCCTTGGCCTCGACGGCCTGGTGCAGGCCTTCGGACCAGCGCCGGCCCGGCAGGGTGCGACCGGTGAATTCGTCGACGATGATGATTTCGCCATCGCGCACGATGTAATCGACGTCGCGCTGGTACAGCGCGTGCGCGCGCAGCGCCTGGTTCAAATGATGCACGACCGCGAGATTGCGCGCGTCGTACAGGCTGGAATCAGTCTCCAGGATGCCAGCCTGGGTCAGCAGTTCTTCGGCATGGCCCATGCCCTCTTCGGACAGGTGCACCTGCTTTTGCTTCTCGTCCACGAAGTAGTCGCCCGGTTCGGGCGGCTCGCCCGGCAAAGGCTCCCTGGCCTGGCGGGTCATGTGCGGGACGATGCGGTTGACGCGGATATACAGCTCGGGCGAATCCTCGGCCGGACCGGAAATGATCAGCGGCGTGCGCGCTTCGTCGATGAGGATCGAATCCACTTCGTCCACGATCGCGTAATGCAGGCCGCGCTGGTAGCGCTGTTCCCTCGCCACCGCCATGTTGTCGCGCAGGTAATCGAAACCGAATTCGTTGTTGGTGCCATAGGTGATGTCGGCGGCGTAAGCCGCGGCCTTGTCGGACATCTCCATGCCCGGCCACACCACGTCGACGGTAAGACCGAGGAAGTTGTAGACCTTGCCCATCCACGCCGAGTCGCGCTTGGCGAGGTAGTCGTTGACGGTGACGACGTGCACACCCTTGCCTTCCAGCGCGTTCAGGTACACCGGCAACGTCGCGACCAGCGTCTTGCCTTCGCCGGTACGCATCTCGGCGATCTTGCCCTGGTGCAACACCATGCCGCCGATCAACTGCACGTCGTAGTGGCGCAGGCCGATCACGCGCCGGCTGGCTTCGCGAACGACGGCAAAGGCTTCGGGCAGGATCTTGTCGAGGCTCTCGCCATTGGCGAGGCGCTGCTTGAACTCGGCGGTCTTGTCGCGCAGGGCGACATCGTCGAGCTTCTTCATCTCGGGTTCGAACGCGTTGATGCGCGCCACGATTTTCGAAAGCTGCTTCAGCACGCGCTCGTTGCGGCTGCCGAAGACACTCGTCAGGATATTGGGCATCGGACTAGGGTTCGCGATTCCGGGCTGCGGACGACATTCAATCGGACATCATAAAAGGACACGCCCGTCGCGCCTAGAGTTGGCGGCGAAATCGGGGGATTTCAAGGAACGCCGCTCGGGCGGCTTGCGCCACCATCGCCGTTCCAACCAGCGGAGTCGCTGCGGCGCCAGCGGATAATTCACGACCTGCTTCTGTAGGGCAGGTAATAACCCGCCGTCCGCAACCTGCTCGCCGGGATTGTTCGCATCATCCCTGATGCTCACCCCTCGCTCATGCTCGGGGCCGACCTCTGGTCGTCCAAAATCGCTCCCGGCGATTTTGTCGCTTCGCTACTCCCGCCCTGCAGCTTTCGGCGAGCTCACCTTCGCACGTAGGCGATCGGATTCACCAGTTTGCCGTCGTGCCACACCTCGAAATGCACGTGCGGACCGGTGGACCGGCCGGTGGTACCGGCATCGGAAATCACCTCGCCCGCATGCACGTGTTCGCCGACGTGCGCCAGCAGCTTGCTGTTGTGCGCGTAACGGGTCATGTAGCCATCGCCGTGGTCGATCTCGACCACCTTGCCGTAGCCATCACGGACGCCCGCGTATGTGACCACGCCACCCGCCACCGCATACACCTGCGAGCCCCACGGCACGCCGATGTCGAGGCCCGGATGGAAACTTTCGCGGCCGGTGAACGGATCGATGCGCTCACCGTACGGCGAGGTGATGTAGCCATTCTTGACGGGCATGCCGCTGGGGATCAGGTTGGCGGCAACCTCGCGGTCGGTCAGCAACGATTGCAGCACGCCGAGCTGGGTCTGCTGGGCGTCGAAGCGACGGCCCAGTTGTTCCATGCTGACGGAAAGGTCATACGGCAACGAGCGCGTGGGCGGCACGGCCACCTCGGGCCCGCCAAGGCCCGGCGCCTCGTTGAAGTTGAATTCGGCGGGGTCGAGTTTGCCCGCCACCACCAGCCGCTGGCCCAGCGCATCGAGACGCGCGGAATCGGCCTGCAGTTCACCCAGCTTGATGGCCATGTGGCGGATGTCGCGCTGGGCGTTTTCGCGCACCTGCTGCAACTCCGTCTTCTGCGCCGCGATCTGCTGGTGCATCGAATCGATTTGCGCCAGCGTATGGCTGCTCGGGCTGGCGACCCATACCGCCAAGGCGGCGGTGGCGATCGCGCATGCAGCGAGGCCCGAAGTTACCCGCCAGCGCAGCCTGCGGTTGGCGATCCGGCGTTCGTCGAAATGGGCGTTGGACCACTCGCATCGGCGCGAACGCGCCACCAGTATCATGCCCATCTTGAGCGAACCGTCTGGAATTTCATTCGTCTTGTCTCCTGCCAAACCGCTGCCGCCTCGCGACACCCACGGCCCGACGCCTGTTGCGCAATGCGCCCCGATCGCCGACCTTGCGGCAAGGGCACGCGAAATTGACCGCACCAGCCAGCGCATTGTTCCGCTGCTTCCAGCACCGCTGCGCGAACACGTCGGCTTTGCCGGCGTACGCAACGATCGCCTCCTGCTGCTGGTCGAGTCCTCCGCCTGGGCCACGCGCGTACGCATGGAGCAGTCGCGAATCCTTGCCGCGGTGCATTCCCTGGGACTGGCCGCAAGCTCCGTCACGGCCAAAGTGATGCCATTGCGGGCATCGGTCGACGGCTCCGCCGCCCCGCCATCGCTGACGCCGCGAGCCGCGCAAACCATCCGCGCTGCCGCATCGGCCATCGTCGATCCGGACCTGCGCGCGCTGTTCCTGGAGCTTGCCGCCGTGGCGGAAAATCCCCCGGCCAAGTGATCGCGCAGGCCGTCCGCCCCCTCGTCCGTCGGCGGAAGCGGAACTTATAGCATGGGGACGGCGGCGTGTGCCGGCCGAAATCAGAAAAAAGTCACAAAACGTGAAATCCGCTCAAAGCGCGCTGCGCGTTCAGCTGCCTGAGCATCAACAGGGGCGGCTTTCGTGAAAGGGCAGGCAGGAAGTCCGTTCCGGAGTACGTCTTCGCCGGACGAAGCGAAGGTCCAGCCCGGAACAAGAGCCGAAGCGGCTGTCGTGAAAAGTCAGGGCAGGAAGCCCGTTCTGGTCTTCACACGAAGCGCGAGCAGGCTGTCGCGAGAACGCGGCAGCTTGCAGCATTCAAGGACGAACGCACAGCTTTCGTGGAAAATCAGGGCAGGAAGCCTGCTCTGATCTTCACTCGAAGCGCGAGCAATCCGTCGCCAGAAACCTGCGGCGCGCAGCGTTCATGGATGAACGCAATCAAACAGCTTGGGCGGGATGCGCGTAGGAGATCGGCGCCAGCGCCGGATCGTCAAAGGTGACTTCTTCCCACGCCGACTTGTCGGCCAACAGGGCACGCAGCAACTGGTTGTTCAACTGGTGACCGGACTTGTGGCCGAAGAACGCGCCGATCAGGCTGTGGCCCAGCAGGTAAAGGTCACCGATCGCATCGAGGATCTTGTGCTTGACGAACTCGTCCTCGTAGCGCAGGCCATCCTCGTTCAGGACGCGGTAGTCGTCCAGCACGATCGCATTGTCCATCGAACCGCCGAGCGCGAGGTTCTTTTCGCGCAGCATTTCGATGTCGCGCATGAAGCCGAAGGTGCGCGCGCGGCTGACTTCCTTCACGAACGAAGTCGTGGAGAAATCGATCTCGGCCTTGGAGGCGCGGCGCGAGAAGATCGGGTGCTGGAATTCGATCGAGAAGCCTACCTTGAATCCGTCGAACGGCTGGAACTGCGCCCACTTGTCGCCGTCTTCGACCTTGATCGGCTTCTTGATCCGGATGAAACGCTTGGGTGCTGACTGCTCCTCGATTCCCGCCGACTGCAGCAGGAACACGAAGGGACCCGCGCTGCCGTCCATGATCGGCACTTCCGGCGCGGACAGGTCGACGTAGGCATTGTCGATGCCGAGACCGGCCATCGCCGACAACAGATGCTCGACCGTACCCACGCGCACGTCACCCTTGATGAGCGTGCTGGAAAGACGCGTGTCGCCGACGTATTCACAACGCGACGGAATACTGACCGGTTCGGCAAGATCGGTGCGGCGGAACACGATGCCGGTGTTGACCGCGGCCGGGCGCAGGGTCATGTACACCTTTTCGCCCGTGTGCAGACCGACGCCCGTCGCGCGGATCACGTTCTTGAGCGTGCGCTGCTTGATCATTTTTCGTTGGAATCCTGTTAGGACAACGCTAAAACGTGGGCGATGCTACCACGGTTGACAGTCCGAATAAAGTGGACTGTTAGGTTTAGTTAATCCTTCCGGGCGCCGAACGTGACGATCGTCACGGTCCGCCCGGCCGATGAGCCCCGCCTGACCCCGAATACAACCCCCATGGCGATTTCCGACCGCAGCGGGGATCGCAGGTTCCCGACCGGGCAAAAATCGGGCGGAAAACTGCCCGCACTGCCGGAGGACGGGAGTTCCGGCAGTGCGGGTCGAAGCATCTTTCCACATCGCCACCACGAAGCGGCTGTTGTGGAAAGTCAGGCCATGGAAGGCCGTTCCAGCGCATCGCGTATGCGGCGCAGCTCCCTTTGCGACCACTTCCGCGATGCAGCGATCATGGACGATCGCACTCAGTCCGCCTGGCGACGCAGAAACGCCGGAATATCCAGATAGTCGTAACCCGGCGCGACTTCCTTGTCCGGCTTGGCGGCCGGGGCCGATTCCCGGCGGGTGGCCATCACCGGTTCCGGTTGGGCGGCGAAATCCACGATGCCGTTGTCGGTACCGGTCCGCAGCACGCGGCGCGGCTGCGGCATCTCGACCATTTCCGGCTTGGCGACCGGTCGCAACTGCGGCTTCACCGCGCGGTTGAGTCCGGTCGCAACCACCGTGACGCGCACGTCGTCGGACAGGTCGGGATCGAGCGCGGTGCCCAGCACCACGGTCGCATCCTCGCTGGCGAAGTCGTGCACCACCCGGCCGATCTCGTCGAACTCGCGCATGGTGAGGTTGGGGCCGGCGGTGACGTTGACCAGGATGCCGCAGGCACCCGACAGGTCCACGTTCTCCAGCAGCGGGTTGTTGATGGCCGCTTCCGCCGCCGCCTGCGCGCGATCGTCGCCGCGGGCGGTGCCGGTACCCATCATGGCCATGCCCATTTCGCTCATCACGGTGCGCACGTCGGCGAAGTCGACGTTGATCAGGCCCGGACGGGTGATGAGATCCGCAATACCCTGCACTGCGCCTTGCAGGACGTCGTTGGCGGCCTTGAACGCGTTCAGCAAGGTCACTTCGCGGCCGAGCACGGTCAGCAGCTTCTCGTTCGGCACCGTGATCAGCGAATCCACCGACTGCTGCAGATCCTCGATGCCCTTGAGCGCCACCTGCATGCGCCGGCGCCCTTCGAACGGGAACGGCTTGGTCACCACCGCCACCGTCAGGATGCCCTTCTCCTTGGCGAGCTGCGCCACCACCGGCGCCGCGCCGGTGCCGGTGCCGCCGCCCATGCCGCAGGTGATGAACACCATGTCGGCGCCGTCCAGCACCTCGACGATCCGGTCGCGATCCTCGAGCGCGGCCTGTCGGCCGATCTCGGGATTGGCGCCGGCGCCGAGACCCTTGGTCACGGTTTCGCCGAGTTGCAGCGTGGTGCGTGCGCCGGAGCTTTTCAGCGCCTGCGCGTCGGTATTGGCGCAGATGAATTCCACGCCGTCGATGGATGAATTGACCATGTGGCTGACGGCGTTGCCGCCGCCGCCGCCGACACCGATCACCTTGATCACCGCATTGGGTGCGAGTTGTTCCACCAGTTCAAACATTGCCCGTCCTCCGTGTTTCAGAAAGTCATGCCGCTGTTGTCATGCTGCTGTCGTGATGCCCTTCCGTCTCGGAAGGTTCGGCCCTTCATGGGCCTTGGCGCCGCGGCGCCTTGCCGGCCGCGCCTCATCCCGAGGCACGGCGCGGATTTCTCGCGGGCCACGGAGGGCCCGCCGCGAATCAAGCAGATCCATCGCTTGATTCGGCGAAGCCGAGTACGGACATGTGCCGGACTCGGCGTGTCTGATCAGGCCACGGATGGCCTGTTTCAGACTTAAAAATTCCGCGTCAGCCAGCCCTTCACCTTGCCGATCGCGCCGGCCACGCTGTCGCCCATCGCGCCGCCGATCACGCGATTTCCGCTCACGCCTTCGCGCGATCCGTGCAACAACAAGCCGATCGCCGATGCGTGCGCCGGCGTCGCGATCATTTCGGTGGCGCCGGTGACGTGTTGCGGCACGCCGAGCCGCACCATCTTGTGGAACACCTCTTCAGCGAGATAAAGCGCACCTTCGATGCGGGCCGCGCCACCCGTCAGCACCACGCCGGCCGCGAGCAGGTTTTCGTAGCCAGAGCGGCGCATTTCGTCCTGCACCATCTCGAAGATTTCCTCGTAGCGCGCCTGGATCGACTGCGCCAGCGCCTGCCGCTGCAGCCGCCGCGGCGGACGCTCGCCGACGCTCGGCACCTGGATGGTTTCTTCGCCGCGCGCCATCTGCGCCAGCGCGCAGCCGTACTTGACCTTGATCTCTTCGGCGTTGCCGGTGGGGGTCTGCACGTATTGCGAAATGTCGGAGGTCACCTGGTCGCCACCGACCGGCAGCGATTTGGTGTAGCGGATCGAGCCGTGGGTGTAGATCGCGATGTCGGTGGTGCCCGCGCCCATGTCGACCACGCACACGCCGAGTTCGCGCTCGTCATCGGTCAGCACCGACTTCGATGCGGCCACCGCGGCGGGCACCAGGTCGTCCACCGCGAGTCCACAGCGCTGGATGCACTTGGTGATGTTCTGGACCGCCGAAGCCGCGCCCGTCACGAGATGCACGCCAGCCTCCAGCCGCACGCCGCTCATGCCGACCGGATGGCGGATGCCGTCCTGGCCGTCGATGCGGTATTCCTGCGGCTCCTTGTAAAGCACCTTGCGATCGGCCGGGATGGGCACCGCGCTGGCCGATTCCAGCACCTGATCCAGATCGCCCGCTGCGACTTCGCGATCGCGGATCGCGGCGGCGCCGCGCGAATTGTGGGTCTCGAGGTGGCTGCCCGAAATCGAAGCGCATACCGACCGGATGTCGCACCCCGCCATCTGCTCGGCTTCCTCGATCGCGCGCTGGATGGAATGCACGTTGGAGTCGATCTCGACCACCACGCCCTTCTTCATCCCGCGCGAGGTGTGGCTGCCGAACCCGATCACCTCGACCGGTTCGCCCGGCATGTACTCGCCGACGATCGCCATCACCTTGGATGTGCCGATGTCGAGGCCGACGACCAGGTTCTTGTCGCTCTTGCGATTCATGGGCCTAAACGTTTCCGTCAACAGCATGGGAGCCACCGTTTTTCGAGTTCGGAGAGGGGGTGGGCGCCGGTTCCGGCCAGCGCACCGCGAAGCCGTTGCTGTAGCGCAAATCGGCATAAACGAAACCGTCGCTGCGGCCGCGCATCAGGATCGGCAATGCCGCCGCGAACCGCGCCAGATGCTGGTCGGGCTTGTCGCTGCCGACCACCACATATCCGCCATTGGAAAGCGTGAGGTTCCAGCTTCCGCGCGCGGACAAGTCGACGCCGGTCACCTGCAGGTTGTAGGGCGCGAAGTCGGTGAGCGAGGTGCGATAGAACGCCATCACGTCGGCGGCGCGGTCATCCGGTCCATTGAAATGCGGCAATCCGTTCACGACGCCGGCGTCCGGCACCTTGAAGATGCGGCCATCGATTCCCAGCAGGGCATCGCTGCCCCAACGCGCAACCGGATGGATTTCCGTGACGGTAATGTCCAGCGCATCCGGCCAATGCTTGCTCACTTCCACCTGGCCGACCCACGGCAACGCCGCCACCGCGTCGCGGACCTTGTCCAACCGGATCGCAAAGAAACCGGAACCGAGGTTGGGCGCGACCGCCGCACGAATCTGCGCCGCGCTCACGTGCCGGAACGTCGCGTGCACCTGCAGCTGGCGCACCGGCCAGCGCTCCGAAGCGAACCAACCCTGCAGCACCCCGATCACCGGCAGCGCGACCAGTGCGATCGCGATGATCCAGGCGGCAAAGCGGAGGGAAGCGGCGCCTTTCATGCGGGGCCTCCCTGTTCGCGATCGAACGAGGTTTCCAGCACCCGCCAGCACAGCTCCGGGTAATCGATACCGACCTGCGCCGCGGCCTTCGGTACCAGCGAGTGCGAGGTCATGCCAGGCGCGGTGTTCGCTTCCAGCAACCAGTTGCGGCCCTGCCGATCGCGCATCACGTCGACACGGCCCCAGCCGGAACAGGCCAACGCGTCGAACGCCTGCCGCGCCAGCGCACGCAGTTCGGCTTCGACGTCGCCGTCGAGGCCGGGACAGATATATTGCGTGTCTTCGGCGATGTACTTGGCGTTGTAGTCGTAGTACTCGCCCTTGGGGACGATCCGGATGCTGGGCAGCACGTCGTCCTGCAGGATCGAAACGGTGAGTTCGTCGCCCTCGATCAGGGTTTCCATCAGCAAATCGCCGGGATAGCGCTGCGCCAACGCCACCGCATCGTCCAGATCGCTTTCCCTGAACACGCGTGACACGCCGACACTGGAGCCTTCCGATGCCGGCTTCACGATCAACGGGAATCCGATCCCGCGCGCGGCAGCGTGCACATCGGCGCCGCACGGCAGCGGCATGTACTTCGGCGTCGGCAGGCCCAACGCACTCCAGACTTGCTTGCTGCGGACCTTGTCCATCGACAACGCCGAACCCAGCACGCCGGAACCGGTGTAAGGGATGTGCAGCGAATCCAGCGCGCCCTGCAGCACGCCATCCTCGCCACCGCCGTGCTGGCCATGCAGGATGTTGAACACCCGCGCGAAGTGGCCGGCGCGTACTGCATCCAGCAGCGCCGGAATGCCGTCGATCGCGTGGGCATCCACGCCGCGCGACTTCAACGCGTCCAGTACGCCACGTCCGGAGTTGAGCGACACCTCGCGCTCGGACGAGCTGCCGCCCATCACCACGGCAACACGGCCGAAGGCGCCGGGATTCGAGATTCGTGCGGGCCGATTCGCGCTCATGCCGCGCTCCGTGATTTCAGATCGGCGCCATGCGCCAGTTCGACCGCCGCCGCGCCGATGTCGCCGGCGCCCAGCATCAGCACCAGATCGCCGTCGCGCAGCAATGCCGGCAATGTCTCGCGCAGCGCGCGGGGATGCTCGACGAACACCGGATCGACCTTGCCGCGCGCGCGCACCGCACGCGCCAGCGCACGGCCGTCGGCGCCGGTGATCGGCGCTTCGCCGGCGGGATAGACGTCGGTCAGCACCAGTGCGTCGGCTTCGCACAGCACGCCCGCGAAGTCGTCCAGCAGGTCGCGCGTGCGGGTATAACGGTGCGGCTGGAACACGATCACCAGCCGCCGCTCGGGCCAGCCCTCGCGTGCCGCCTGCATCACCGCGGATAGTTCGCGCGGATGATGGCCGTAGTCGTCGACCAGCATCACCTTGCCCTTGTCGATCGGCAGCTCGCCGTTGATGTGGAAGCGCCGGCCCACGCCCTGGAACCGTTCCAGCGCCCGTGCGATCGCGAAGGGTTCGACGCCGAGGTGCCATCCGATAGTCGCCGCCGCCAACGCGTTCAGTACGTTGTGACGGCCGGGAAGGTTCAGGGTGATCGGAAGATTCGGCTGGCCCGGCAGCATCAACTCGAAATGGGTCCGCGCGCCGTCCGCGCGCAGGTTGCCGCCGCGCACGTCGGCGGCGCGGTCGATGCCGTAGGTCAATGCCGAGCGCGGCGTGCGTTGCGCCAGCGCTGCGACTTCGGGATCGTCCACGCACAACACCGCAAGCCCATAGAACGGCAACCGGTGCAGGAAATCCGTGAACGCCTGCTTCAGTTCGGCGAAGTCACCGTGGTAATGGTCGAGGTGATCGGCGTCGATGTTGGTGACCACCGCGATCACCGGCGACAGTTTCAGGAACGAGCCGTCGGACTCGTCGGCTTCGGCGACGAGATAGGTGCCCGCGCCCAGCCGCGCGTTCGCGCCGGCCGAAAGCAGTTGCCCGCCGATCACGAACGTGGGGTCGTAACCGGCCTCGGCCAGTACGCTGGCGGTGAGGCTGGTGGTGGTGGTCTTGCCGTGCGAACCGGCGACCGCGATGCCGCGCCGGAAGCGCATCAACTCGCCCAGCATCTCGGCGCGCGGCACCACCGGAATCCGGCGCGCCTGTGCGGCGACGAGTTCCGGATTGTCGACATTGATCGCGCTGGACACCACCACCGCATCGACGTTGGCGACGTGTTCGGCGGCGTGGCCGATCGCGACGTGCACGCCCATGCCAGCCAGCCGTTCGGTGACCGGCGACGCGGCACGATCGGAACCCGACACATCGTAACCGAGCGTGTGCAGCACCTCGGCGATGCCGCTCATGCCCGCGCCGCCGATGCCGATGAAATGCACGCGCCGGAAGCTCTGCATGATGTCGCCATGTGGCGGAAGGCGATGCGGCGTCATGCGGCCACCTCCATGCAACGTTCCGCGATCACGTCGGCGGCGTCGGGCTTCGCGAGCGTGCGCGCGGCGTTCGCCATTGCGAGACGCTTGTCCGGATCGCGCAGCAGACGCTCCAGCATGCCGGCGAAACGCGACGCGTCGAAATCCCGGTCCTGCACCAGTTCGGCCGCGCCCACGGCTACGAAGCCTTCGGCGTTTTTGGTCTGGTGGTCGTCGACCGCGTAGGGGAACGGCATCAGAATCGCGCCGAGACCCGCCGCGGCAAGCTCGGCAAGAGTCAGCGCACCGGCGCGGCAGATCACCAGGTCCGCCCACGCGTACGCCGCGGCCATGTCGGCGATGAACGGCTCGACCGTCGCTCGCACCTCGGCGCGCGCATAAGCGGCGCAGGTGGTTTCGACGTGCGCGGCACCGCACTGGTGTCGCACTTCCGGCCGGCGTTCGGCGGGAATGCGCGACAACGCATTCGGCAGTCCGAGATTCAGGGCGCGGGCGCCGAGACTGCCGCCCAACACCAGCAAACGCGGCGCGCCAGCGCGATGCGCCAGGCGTTCTGCGGGCGCGGGCAGCGCGGCGATGTCGGCGCGCACCGGATTACCGGTCCACTCCGCGTGTGCCCTGGCCGAAAACGCGTCGGAAAATCCGCTCATCACCCGGCGCGCGCAGCGCGCCAGCACGCGATTGGTGAATCCCACGATGCGATTCTGTTCGTGCACCAGTAACGGGCGCCGTTGCAGCCATGCGGCGACGCCGCCAGGACCAGCCACGTAGCCGCCCATCGACAGCACACTGCGCGGATTCGCTTCACGCAGAATTCGCCATGCGCCGAACAGCGCGCGCACCAGCATCCATGGCGCCGCGAGACGCTGGCGCAGGCCCTTGCCGCGCAATCCTTTCACGTGCAGCGTTCGCATCGCGACGTGGTGCTCGGGCACGATCCGGTTTTCCATGCCGCCTTCCGCGCCCAGCCACAACACCGGCACGTCGCGGGCGCGCAAGGCGTCGGCGACCGCGAGACCGGGGAAGATGTGGCCGCCGGTGCCCCCGGCCATGATCAACACGGGCGCGCGCACGTCGCTCATGCGCGCACCTCGCCGAAACGGGGTTCGATGCGCGTGCGCGCCGCCAGCGGCAACTCGGCGGAAGTCCGGTCGGGCTCTTTTGCATGGATCTCCGAATTCGCGCTGCGGCGCGTCGCCATCCGGCGCGCGTCTTCGGCGCGATGGATTTCATAGCCGGCGCGCACCAGCACACCCAGCATCACGCAAGTCATCAACGTGCTGGAACCACCGGAACTGATCAGCGGCAGTGTCAGGCCCTTGGTCGGCAGCACGCCGAGGTTCACGCCGACCGACACCAGCGCCTGCAGGCCGATCATCAGCGAAATGCCGAACGCGACGTAGCCGGCGCGATGCTGGCCCACCTCCACCCCGCGCAGGCCAAGCTGCAGCCCGCGGCCGACAAGCAGCGCGAACATCGCAAGCACGAACAACACGCCGACGAATCCGAGTTCCTCGGCGATCACGGCAAGGATGAAATCGGTATGCGCTTCCGGTAGATAGAACAGCTTCTGCACGCTGCCGCCGAGGCCCACGCCGAACCATTTGCCGCGCCCGACCGCGATCAACGCCTGGGTCAGCTGGAAGCCGTTGTCGAACGGATCCTTCCATGGATCGAGAAAAGACGTCAGGCGCTTCACGCGGTAATCGGTGGAAAGCGCCAACCACGCGCCCAGCGGCATCAATGGCAGGCCCATGATCACGAGATTGCGCATGCGCGCGCCGGCCAGCCACAACATCCCGATCGTGACCACGCCGATCAGCGCGGCCGAACCGAAGTCGGGCTGCGCGAGCAACAGCACCGCGGTGAATCCCGCGACCACGACCGGCTTCACCGCACCCAGGAATTTCGTCTCGACCGCATCGCGGTGGCGCACCAGATAACTGGCGACGTACACCACCACCGTCAACTTGGCCAATTCGACCGGCTGGAACCCCGAAAAGCCGAGGTTGATCCAGCGCCGCGCGCCGTTGATGCGCATCCCGATGTGCGGGATGAACACCAGCAGCAACAGCGCGAAAGTTCCCAGCATCAGCCAGCCCGAATACTTTTCCAGCTTGTCGAGTTCGACGCGCAGCGCGATCCACACCGCCATCGCACCGCCGGCGGCGAGAAAAATCAGGTGACGCTTCAGGTAATAGAACTCGCCGATGTGCTGCCCGTCCGCCACCGCAATCGAACTGGACGCCACCATCACGATGCCGAACGTGACCAGCCCGGTGATCGCCAGCAGCAGCCACGGGTCGTGGCGGCCCTTCGGACCGAGTTTGCGCACCGCCTGCGATGAACCGAATCCGAGCATGCTCAACGCACCCATCCAGAAAGTCCGGCAGCCGCAGATTGCCGTCCAACGCCCCTCGCCCGCGTAGCGGGAGAGGGGGGGACCGGTCGCTCGGCGGCCGGTGGGGTGAGGGCGACGCGTACCAAGGATTTGTTCGTCAGCATCCTCATCACCTCACCTTGAGTGTCGCCAGACCGACCAGCACCAGCACCACCGAAATGATCCAGAACCGCACGATGACCCGCGGTTCGGGCCAGCCCTTCAATTCGAAGTGGTGATGGATCGGCGCCATCCGGAACACGCGCTTGCCGCGCAACTTGAAGCTGCCGACCTGCAGCATCACCGATGCCGTCTCGACCACGAACAAACCGCCCATCACCAGCAGGATGATTTCCTGGCGCACGATCACCGCCACGCAACCGATCGCCGAGCCGATCGCGAGCGCGCCCACGTCGCCCATGAACACCTGCGCGGGATAGGTGTTGAACCACAGGAAGCCGAGCCCCGCGCCGGTGAGCGCGCCGCAGAACACCGCGAGTTCGCCCGCGCCCGGAATGGACGGGATGCCGAGATACGCCGAGAACACCGCGTTGCCGGCGAGATACGCAAATGCACCCAGCGCCGCGGTCACCAGCACCGCCGGCATGATCGCGAGCCCGTCGAGCCCGTCGGTGAGATTCACCGCGTTGGAAAAACCGACGATCCACAGATATGCGACCACCACGAAACCGCCGCCGAGCGGAATCGCCACGTGCTTGAACAGCGGCACGTACAACGCGGTCGCCGCCGGCACGTCTGCGGTGTGGAACAGGAACAGCGCGGCGGCGAGGCCCACCACCGACTGCGCGAGATATTTCCAGCGCGCCGGCAGGCCGTGCGGATCTTTCAGCACCAGCTTGCGGTAATCGTCGTAGAAACCGATCACGCCGCAGGCCAGCGTCACCAGCAACACCACCCACAGGTAGCGACTGGTCAGGTCGCCCCAAAGCAGCGTGGCTGCCACGATCGCGGCCAGGATCAACGTGCCGCCCATGGTCGGCGTGCCAGCCTTGGACAGGTGTGTCTGCGGTCCGTCGCTGCGCACCACCTGCCCCGCCTTCAATGCGGTCAGGCGACGGATCACCGCCGGGCCACAAAACAGGGCGACGAACAGCGCGGTCAGCGCCGCCATGATCGTGCGGAACGTGATGTAGTCGAATAGCCGCAGCGGCCCGAAGTAATGTTCCAGCCAGTGCGAGAGCTCAAGCAGCATGCCGGTCGTCCCCGTTGCCATCGCCCACCAGTGCCGTGACCACCTTTTCCATGTGCGAAGCGTGCGAGCCCTTCACCAGTGCGCTGACGCCGGCGTGCAGGTCGTGGCGCAACGCATCGATCAACGCAGCCTGATCGGGGAACACCTGCGCATCGCTGCCGAAAGCTTCCGCGGCATGCGCGGCCAGCTCGCCGACCACATACATGCGCGCGATGCCCTGCTCGCGCGCGGCGCGTCCGACGCGCGCATGCAGCCCCGCCGCTTCCGGCCCCAGTTCACCCATGTTGCCCAGCACCAGCCAGCGCTCGCCCGGCTGCAACGCCAACGTCGCCACCGCGGCCAGCGCGGAACCCGGATTGGCGTTGTAGCTGTCGTCGAACAACACCCAGCCCTGCGGCGATGCATGCCGCAGCAACCTGCCGCCCACCGCTTCGGCGGATTGCAAGCCCGCAACAATCACGTCCAGCCCGGCGCCTGCGGCATGCGCCAGCGCCGCAGCGGCCAAGGCATTCGCGACGTTATGACGACCGGGCAACGGCAGGTGCACGTGCGCGCTGCCGGTTGGCATCCGCAACTCGAAGTCGCTGCCGTCGGCTTCCAAATGGATATCGCCGGCGCCCACGTCGGCCGGCACGTCGATGCCGAAACGCAGGATCCGCCGCGAACCCGCCAGCCCCGTGAAATAGATCGCGAAAGCGTCGTCGGCGTTGATCACCGCCACGCCATCCGGCGGCAGCGCCTGATAGATCGCGCCCTTGGTTTCAGCGATGCCTTCCAGCGTGTGCATCCGTTCGAGATGCGCCGGCGCGATGTTGTTGACGAGGCCGATGCGCGGGCGGGCGATCGCGGCGAGGTAGGCGATGTCGCCCGGCTTGCCGGCGCCCATTTCCAGTACCGCGTAGCGGGTGTCGCGCGGCATTGCCAACAGGGTCAGCGGAAGGCCGATTTCATTGTTGAAACTGGCGGCGTTGCTGTGGGTGGCGCCGTGGCGCGCGAGGATGCGCGCGGTCAGCGCCTTGACGCTGGTCTTGCCGTTGGAGCCGGTGATGCCGACCACGGTCACGTCGCGCTGCGCGCGCACCGCACTGGCAAGGTCGCCAAGCGCATGCAGCGTGTCGGCGACCACCACCTGCGGAATGTCGGTGTCCACGCGGCGCGATACGATCGCACCGGCAGCCCCGCGTTCGGCCGCGGCCGCGACATGGTCGTGGCCGTCGTGGGTTTCGCCGATCAATGCCACGAATACTTCGCCCGGCTTGATCGTGCGCGAATCGGTGGAGATGCCACAGACGTCCGCATCGGCGCCCTGCAGCACGCCGCGCGTCCACACCGCGATTTCCTTGAAGCGCAGGTTCAGCATGGGCGCGCCTCCACCACTGCATCGCCACCGACCGGCGCGCCGCGCGTCCACGGCTCGATTTCCTTGAAGCGCAGGTTCAGCATGGGCGCGCCTCCAGGGCGGCGCGCGCCACCTGAAGATCATCGAACGGTCGCTTCGCGCCCGCGACTTCCTGATAAGTTTCATGGCCCTTGCCTGCGACCAGCACCACGTCGCCCGCGTGCGCTTGCGCGATCGCCATGTCGATCGCACGCGCGCGATCGCGTTTCACCGTGGCACGCTCGGGCGCGCGCATGCCCGCCACGATTTGCGCGACGATCGTGTCGCCATCTTCGCCGCGCGGATTGTCGTCGGTCACGATCACGACGTCCGCCAGCCGCTCGGCGATCGCGCCCATCACCGGACGCTTGCCCGCATCACGCTCACCGCCGCACCCGAACACGCAGATCAACTTGCCTTCGCAGTGCGCGCGCAAGGTGGCGAGTACCTGCTCCAGCGGATCGGGCTTGTGCGAGTAATCGACCACCACCAGCGGCAGGCTGCCGCCGCCCACCCGGTTCATGCGACCGGCAACGGGTTCCAGCGACTGCAACGCATCGACGATTCGATCGAAGGGCACCTCCAGCGCACCCAGCACGCCGACGACGGCCAGAAGATTCGCGGCGTTGAAGCGGCCGAGCAGATGGCTGTGCAGCCTCGTCGCGCCCCACGGCGTCGCAAGTTCGAAATCGAGACCATCGGAATGGGTGCGCACGTCGTGCGCGCGGATGTCGGCGCCACTGGACGCGAGGCCGCAACGGATGACCCGCACGCCGGCCGGGACGCGCGTCGCCAGGTCGCGCCCGAATGCATCGTCGACATTGATGACCGCGGCACGGAGATTCGGCCACGCGAACAGCTTGGCCTTGGCCGCGCCGTAGGCGTCCATCGTGCCGTGGTAGTCGAGATGGTCGCGCGTGAGGTTGGTGAATACCGCCACGTCGAAGTGCAAACCGTCGACGCGATGCTGGTCCAGCGCATGCGAGGACACTTCCATCGCCACGTCGGTGGCGCCGGCCTTGCGGAATTCGGCCAGCAAGCCGTGCACGCGGATCACGTCCGGCGTGGTGCGCTCGCCGGCATGCAGCGCGCCGTGCAAACCCGCACCCAATGTTCCGATGGTCGCGGCACGCTTGCCGAGGTGCGCGAGCGCCTGCGCCAGCAACTGCACCGTGGATGTCTTGCCGCTGGTGCCGGTAACGCCGATGACGCGCATAGACGCCGAAGGGTCGCCGTAGAAGCGCGCGGCGATTTCGCCGAGATGGGTGCGGAGGTTTTCGACCCAGACCACGGCGCCCGAAACCGAGGACCGTGGGCCAGGAAGCTTTTCAGCCAGTACCGCCACCGCGCCTCGCTCGATCGCCGCTGACGCAAACTCGATCCCGTGGTGCTTCGCGCCGGCCAGCGCGATGAAGGCATCGCCCGCGTGCACCGCGTGCGAATCCTGGGTCAGCCCGGACACCATGATGTCGGCGGATGCGGGGGTTGCGACGCCGCGCAGCAGATCGTCGAGCCGCATCGCGTTCACGGCGCACCGCCTTGCGTGGGGCGCGGCGTAATCACCGTCGCCGCCACTGGCGTCGCTGGCGCAGGCGGCGGAGCCAGTGCGGGCGTGACGGGACCACCGGCGTACCATTGCTGCACGTTGTCCGGGGGAATGTCGAGCAAGCGCAGGGCGCCGCTCATGACCTCACGGAACACGGGCGCCGAGACCAGCCCGCCGAAATATTCGCCGCCATGGCCGCCCGCATCGCGGATGATCACCACCCCGACCAGGCGCGGATCGTTGGCCGGGACGATGCCGCAGAACAGGGCGGCGTAACGGTTGTGCGAGTAGCCGCCGGCAATCGCAAGGTGCGCGGTGCCGGTCTTGCCGGCGACGGTGTAATCGGGGATCGCCGCCTGCGGCGCGGTGCCCTTGGGGCTGACTACCGTGCGCAGCATCGCCATCACCTCGTCGGAGACGCTTGCCGGTTCCACGCGCACGCCGGGGTTGTCGTCGCCCTTGATGAAGGTCGGCGTGTGCTTGACCCCGCCATCCGCGATCGCCGCGTACGCTTGCGCGAGTTGCAGCGCGGTCACGTTGAGACCGTAGCCGAACGAAATCGTGGCCTTGACGAAATCGCCCCACGTCCGCGGCGGCGGAATGTAGCCGCCCACTTCACCGGGAAAACCGCTACCGGTGCTGGCGCCGAAGCCGAACTGATGCAGCACGCCGCTCATTTGCTGCGGCGTCAGCGTCAGCGAAATCTTGGAAGCGCCGATGTTGCTGGAATAAGTGATGACCTGACTGACGTCGATGCGGCCGTTGTTGCTGTCGTCACGGACGGTATGCCCGTCGAGCATGAACCAGCCGGGGCTGGTGTCCAGCATCGTGGTCGGTGTCCACTTGCCGGATTCCAGGGCGGTGGTGATGGTGAACGGTTTCATGGTCGAGCCGGGTTCGGTGACGTCGGTGACCGCGCGGTTGCGGCGCTGGCCCGGGTTGCTGCTGTCGAGGTCATTGGGGTTGTACGACGGCACGTTGACCATCGCGAGGATTTCGCCGCTGCGCGGATCGAGGATCACCATCGAACCCGACGCGGCGTGGCGTTTCACCACCGCCTCGGTCAGCGCCTGGTACGCGAGGTACTGGATGCGGCTGTCGACACTGAGCGTCAGGTCATGGCCCGGCACGGGCGCGCGAATCTGTTCGACGTTTTCGACCACGCGACCGAGCCGATCGCGAATCACGCGTTTCTCGCCCGGTTTGCCGGCCAGCCAGCCGTCGTAGGCCAGTTCCAGGCCTTCCTGCCCACGATCGTCGATGTTGGTGAAACCCAGCACGTGCGCCATCGCGGCGCCATCGGGGTAGTAGCGCTTGTATTCGCGCTGGGCGTTGACGCCGGGGATGTCCAGCGCCAACACCGCCTTGGCGGCCTCGGGCGGCATCAAACGACGCAGATACACGAACTCGCGGCCGTTGCGCGATTGCAGCTTTCGGCCGAGGTCGACCGCATCGACGCCCAGCGCCTTGGCCAGATCGGGAATGCGATCGGCGTGCTGCAGCAATTCGTCCGGATTCGCCCACAGCGAGAGCATCGGCGTCGACACCGCCAGCGGCACGCCATTGCGATCGTAGATCGTGCCGCGCGACACCGGGATCTCGACTTCGCGCAGAAACCGCGCATCACCTTGCTGCTGCAGGAATGCCTGATGCACCACCTGCAAATCCACGGCCCGTGCCACCAGGCCGATCGCGGCCGCACCCAACACACCGACCACCAGCGCGAGACGCATCCGCGGGTTTGGCCGGCGCCGGCGCGACGGGTGCGAAGTGGATTCGGGCGGGCGGCGCGGTTTCATTCGTGGATCATCTCCACGCTGGCCGCAGGCGGACTGATCATGCCGAGTTGTCCGCGCGCGATTTGCTCGATGCGCGACGGACTGGCCCAGGTGGCCTGCTCCAGTTCGAGCCGGCCGAATTCGACATTCAACGCGTCGCGCTGGTTTTGCAGCCTGGACAACTGCACGAACGCGGCGCGGTCCTGATGGCGCGCCCACACCACCGCGATGCTGCTGGCGACTACCGCCAGCAGCAACACGCCCACCGCGAGCGCACCAAGCGTCTTCATGGCGAGGCCCCTGACGGGCCGGCTTCTGAAGAAATTTTCTCCGCGATACGCAACACCGCCGAACGCGCGCGCGGATTGCGTTCGATTTCATCGGCATCGGGCATCTGCGCGCGGCCGACGGCGCGCAGCGGCGCCGATTCTCTCGGCGGAATCGGCAGGCCACGCCGCACCGGTGCCGGCTGCGGCCCGCGGATGAATTGCTTGACGATGCGATCCTCCAGTGAATGAAAACTGATCACCGCGAGCCTTCCGCCGGGCTTCAAGACCTCGACTGCGGCCAGCAGTGCGCGCTCCAGCGAACCCAACTCGTCGTTGACATGCAGGCGCAGCGCCTGGAACGTGCGGGTGGCGGGATGTTTGTTGCGCTCACGACGGCCCAATGTGCGCTCGACCAGCTCCGCAAGTTCGCGCGTGGTGCGGATGGGCGATTCGATCCGATGCGCGACAATCGCGCGTGCGATGCGCCGGCTCATGCGTTCTTCGCCATAGCGAAACAGCACGTCGGCGATCCCGCGTTCATCGGCATTCGCCAGGAAATCCGCGGCGCTCATGCCGTTTGTTGGGTCCATGCGCATGTCCAACGGTGCATCTGACTGGAACGAAAAACCGCGCGCGGCGTCATCGAGTTGCGGCGAGGAAACCCCGAGATCCAGCAGGACGCCGTCCAGCCCTGCGCACGCCTCGTCCCATTCCGCTATCGAGGAAAAGTTCGCATGCCGGATCGCGACGCGCGCGTCACCACCGAATTTGCGCTGCGCGTGCGCAATGGCTTGCGGATCGCGATCCATCACCAGCAGGCGTCCGTCCACGCCGAGCCCATCCAGAATGGCGCGTGCATGGCCGCCACGCCCGAACGTGCCGTCGAGGTAACGCCCGTCCGGACGCACCGCCAGTCCGGCGAACACGGCTTCCCGCATCACCGGGATGTGCTGAAGCTCCCGACCGGCCGTCATCGCTCGCGTTCCGTCCATTCGCATCCGCGCACGCCGCATGCGCCGCCCGTGTTTCGTCCGCATCCGACCCGGCGCCGCTCGCCGTTCGCCGAATGCACGCATCACAACTTCAGTCCCACCATTTCCTCGCTGACTTCCTCCTCGCCGATCGTCTGGTGGATCTTCGCGAGGTGAGCCTGCTCGCTCCACAACTCGAACTTGTTGCCCATGCCCAGCAGCACCGCCTTCTTCTCGATGCCGGAAGCCGCGCGCTGGCTGGCCGGCAGCAATACGCGCGCGGCGGTATCCAGTTCCACCTGCGCGGCGGCGCCGACCAGCTTCAGTTGCAGGTCGCGGTGCACCCGCTTCACGCTGGAGAGCGCGTTCACCTGGTCGCGGACACGCTCCCACTCCGGCTGCGGGAACACCCAAAGACAGCCGGATTCGAACGGGTTGTAGGCGATCACCAGATGGTTGTTGCAGACGCGCGCAATCGGCTCACGGTAGGCAGTGGGAATCGCCAACCGACCTTTTTCATCCACGCTGATTGCGGTTTCGCCCTGGAACATGCGACTCGGTTTCCCACGTTTTCCCACAAAACCACACGAGAACCCACCTTAGTCGCAGGAGGTGAGACTGTCAAGAAAATTTCGCTTTTAGATCAATGGGAAAGGCGAATTTCTGACCGTAATTCAGGGAGTCTGTGAGATACGACCGCAAGGTTATTGAATACAAAAGATTTCACCCGCACACATTCGATCCAATCGGCATCCAAACCCCGCGATTATCGGTAGACCTCCAATCGGAAGTTCAGCCGCCGGTCAGTCAAATCTGCTCGTTGGGCCATACACCCGGTCCCGTAAACCGGGAGCAGATCTTGTAGGGCGGGAGTAGCGCAGCGAATCCCGCCGAAGGCGGGTTGTCACCCCGTCCTACCAGATCAGGCATAAATGCCGTTCCGGCACACGAACGCCTGACAAGTTCGTGCCGTAGGAACGGTCGCTCGAAGCGGCTGTTGTGGGAAGTCAGGCCATGGATGGCCGTTCTGGTGTCGATGGTCAGCAAATCGCCATGCCTGCGGACCACTACACGGAACCGCGTTCATGGATGAACGCAAAAAGAGCTTCGGGGAAAGTCAGGCCATGGACGGCCGTTCCAACCTTGATGGTCCGGCGGCTTCAACGTATGCGAGCACTCAAACGAAGCCGCATTCATGGATGAACGCAAAAACAGTGGAGTCGGCCTGTAAGCCGGGTCCTGTGCGCCTTGCGGCGTGACAGTCATTCCTCTAGGCCAGGCGTCGCCGCCTGGCTCAAGCAACCAACCCGGGAACGGCGCGGGCCACGCCATCGTTCCCCTATTTGGTCTTGCTCCGGGTGGGGTTTGCCGTGCCGGTCGGTTGCCCGACTCGCGGTGGGCTCTTACCCCACCG
>DATEDI010000005.1:0-128895 GCA_035281745.1 Rhodanobacteraceae bacterium | reverse complement strand
AAACGTTTGTCTCAACGAAAGCGTACGGACGCTCATAGACAGTGAACTCCGCCTCCGTAAGAACGCGCTTGAGGCGAGAGTATGTTTGTTCGTTGGTTTCTTGGCTAACGTACATAAGAATTGTGGTTGACGGCTAACGCTTGAGGTAACCGGCGCGAGTCCCGCGTAGCGGGGTGAGCGTCCGGTTGACCGAACTGTTAGGCGGCGTGCCGCCCGATAGCCCGAGATTGAACGGCACCACCTTTGAGACCGCACGGCTCTGTGGCTTGTACCGCCAATGTGCGACGGCTTGAAGCACTGGCTGCCTCCATCTCGGATCGCCGACAAGCGAAATGATGCGCGCGCTTGAAACTGAGCCGCTCAGTTGAACCTTGAGCTCCACGACAATTTTGGCGCCTTGTAGCTCTGTAACTTGCGGAGCCCGCGGTACGGGGCACTCAATGAGCGAGGTATCGACCTTGGCGCAATCTGTGGCCTTGCCGGCGAGGCAAGCAACTGGAACAAAAGCCAGCATAAACCAGAAGATTTTCATCAGCTGCCTAACGCCTGAGTTAAGCGGCCGCGGAACGCGGTCCGCTTGGACGAATAGTTAGGCTACGCGCTGGCCTAAGGCTTAAAAAGCCGGTACTCGTGCTTAGAGGCCAGCACCTCCCCTAACACTTTTGCGAATGAAGTTGCTTTGACTTGCATCCAGTCTTCGACTGAGACCCACTTTGAAATTGACCGTTCGGATCCGACGGGGTTGGCGCCGACCATAATTCCCATGAAGGAGGGTGACTTTGGGGCGTCGTTCCAATGTGCGGAGATGGCCCACGGCTCGTCGTTGAAATTTACCTGAAATAAAAAGCTAGGGAGACGCTTGTCACGCCAAGACACGCCTCGTGGCATCACGCCTTGCAGGTCAAGGCTGTCCAAGGCTAACGTATCCACGTTGGTGTTCTTGCGAAGCTCAAGCACGAAAGACATACGTTGAGTCACTTGCAGCTTTTCAACAGACTCCAAGAGCACGGTGTCGAGCAAACTCGCCAGAATGTTGATGTGCTCGGAGTAACGCTGTTGAAACGGCCACACCATCATTCTCCTTAGTAGCCTAACGCTATTTCTGCCCCTATCTGGGCGCGTAACGCGGATCGTCGCGCTGGCCGTTTCTCATGTCAACGGAGAAACCCATGCATGATCAAATGGTTGGTACTTTGCCACCGCTATCGAGCACGCGCCGCCCCGGGCTTATGCGACGGGTTGGGGCGGTATCGGTTATCGCGGACGATCGGGGGCGTAACAGACTTACAACTCCCGCAACGCCGTCGTCACCGGCAGCCGCGCGGCGCGCACGGCGGGGAACAGCCCGCCGACGAAGCCGATCGCGAGCGCCCACTTCAGGCCGGTCCAGATCAGGTCGGGACCGACCTTGAACTGGAACATCAGCTGGGTGAAGCCGCTCAGGGTGGAGGCGTGGTAGCCGTTGAAGATCAGCCACACGATCAGTGCGCCCAGCACGCCGCCGGCCAGCGCCAACAGCATCGTTTCCAGCATCACCGACACCACCACCGGCGTGCCGCGGAACCCGATCGCGCGCAGCGTGGCGATCTCGCGCGCGCGTGATGCAACCGCCGCGAACATGCAGTTGAGCGCGCCGAACAAGGCGCCGATCGCCATGATGATGCCAACCGTCAATCCCACCACGCGGATGATCTTGCTCAAGCCTTCCGACTGCTTGGCGAAATAATCGTGGGTGGTGCTGGCCTCGACCTTCAACCGTGGATCGGCAGCCAGCGTGGCCTTGAACTTGCCGAACGCGGACGGGCTGGTCAGCTTCACCAGTACCGATTCGGCGCTGTTGCCGCGCCGGTACGCGGAAGCCACCGTCTGGCGATCGGACCACAGTTCGGAATTCCAGGCGCCGTCGCTCCGGAACACGCCGACCACTTTCCAGACTTGGGTGCCGAGCTTGATTTCCTTGCCGACATCCAGCCCCGCGAATTGCCGCTGGGCGGCTTCGCCCACCACCAGTTCGCGCATGCCGGGCTTGAACTTGCGGCCTTCGACGATCTTGAGATCCGGGCGCAGCGCCCACGCGGACGCGTCCACGCCGCGCAATTGCGCGGCGGCTTCATCCTGCGAGTCGCGCAGCGGCAAATTGGCCGCCACCACCAGTTCCGCCGACGCCAGCGGCTTGCCCGAAGCATCGCGCGCGACGCCCGCGGCTTGTTCGATCGCGTCCACGTCGTCGCGCAACAGCACCGATTGCGATTCGGACACCGAACCGCCGCGCAGAACGATCGCGGTGTCGTTGCGCCCGCCGCTGTTGAGCGTGGCCTGCAGGCCCTCGCCCATCGCCAGCAGCGCCACCAGCACGCCGACCACGCCGGCGATGCCGATCACGATCACCAGCGAGGAACCGAGTCGATCCCGCAGCGTGCCGATGCCGACTTTCGTCACCGAGGCCGCCTGCCGCCCGCTGCGCGTCAACGCCATCCACAAGGCGAACAGCACCACGAGGATCAGCGCGCCGATCCAGGGCAGTTTCACCCAGATCGCCAGCGCGACCACCGCCAGCACCACCAGTCCGACATTGATCAGGAATTTTTTCATGATGGTTCCTTAGCGCCCGCTCAGTGCATCGACGATGTTCAGGCGCATCGCCCGCCACGCCGGCACCAGGCCCACGATCACGCCAATCACGACCATCAGGCCGATCCCGAGTGCCCAAGTCTGGCCGGCAACGCCGTGGATGGGCACCATGCCGCCGCTGGCCGCCGACATTCCCGGCACGATCAACGCGACCAGGCCCAGTCCGATCAATCCGCCGACGAGCAGCATCAGCACGCCCTCGGCCAGCACCATCGCCAGCACGCTGCGTCCGGAAAAACCGATCGTCTTCAGCACCGCGAGTTCCGACGTGCGTTCGCGCACCGCCTGCATCATGGTGTTGCCGGTCAGCAGCAGCAGCGTGAAGAACACCGCGCCCATGATCGCGGCGACCACGAAGCCGATGTTGATCAACTGCTTGATGAAGGATGCCTGGAACGCCTGCTCGGTTTGCGTGCGGGTCTCGTGATCGGAGTTGGCGGACAGTGCATCGATGGCCTTGGCCACCGAGTCCGCGCGCGCCGGATCGGCCACCTTCACCACGTACCAGTGCACCTCGCCGGAACCGAAGCGGTTGTTTTCGTCGAAATACTTCCAGTGGAACATCAGCATCTGTTCGTTGCCCGCGTCCTTCTTGTCCTTGGCATGGAAGATCCCGGTGATGTCGAACGTCCAGGTGTTGTTGCCGCTGGATTTGGACGGCCAGATCGTCGACTGCAGCGGAATCTTGTCGCCGATCTTCCAGCCGAAGCGCTTGGCCAGCGCCGCGCCGACGATCGCGCCGGTACGGGTGCGATCCCACGCTGCGCGCTGGTCGGCCGGCAATGAAAGTTCCGGATACAAATCCAGGTAATTCGGGCTGACCGCAAAACTGAAAATCTGGTTCTTCGGATCCTGGTACACACCCGAAAACCAGTTGGCGTACGCCACCGAACTGACCCCCTGCACATTGGCGATGCGCGCGCCGAGATTCTCCGGCAGCGCCTGCTGCATCGACATGCGCGAGGTCACCACCAGGCGTCCCGCGCCGGCCACGTTGTTGCCCGCGGTAAAAGCCACGCGCACCGAGTCGAGCAACCCGAACAGCAGGAACGCCGCGACGATCGACACCAGCGTCAGGATCGTGCGGGTCTTGCGCCGGAACAGCGCACTCCAGACCAGATGGAAATATTTCATGACGGTCTCACAGCCTCAATTCATTGCTGTTTCCTTCTCCCCGCGGGAGAAGGTGGCGCGAAGCGCCGGATGAGGGTTCGGGTTCGCGCAAGCTCGGATACCGCGTAGGACCCGGAAACTCACCCCCGCGCTGCGCGCGCGGCCTACGGCCGCCTCTCCCGGAAATAGCGGGGTTCAAGCTCACCGCTGCATTACGCCTCGGCGCCCTGCTCGACCAGCGTGCCCTTGTCGAGATGCAAGGTATGGCTTGCGTATTCGGCGGCCTTGGGATCGTGCGTGACCATCACGATGGTCTTGCCGTGTTCGCGATTGAGCCGCTGCAGCAGCGTCAGCACTTCTTCCGCGGATTGACGATCGAGATCACCCGTCGGCTCGTCGCACACCAGCAAGGTCGGGTCCGATACGATCGCACGCGCGATCGCGACGCGCTGCTGCTGGCCGCCCGACAGCTCACTTGGCTTGTGCGAGGCGCGGTCGGCAAGTCCCACGAGTTGCAGCGCGATGCCCGCGTTCTTCTTGCGCTGCGAAGCGGAAAGCCTGGTGAGCAACAACGGCAGTTCGACATTCTTCTGCGCGGTCAGCGCCGGCATCAGGTTGTAGAACTGGAACACGAAGCCGACGTTGCCTGCGCGCCAGCGCGCCAGCTGGTTCTCGCCCATCTTGTCGATACGCTTGCCGTCGACTGTCAAGCTGCCATCCGACGGTGAATCGAGGCCGCCGATCAGATTCAGCAACGTGGTCTTGCCGGAACCCGACGGCCCCATCAGCGCGAAGAAATCGCCGCGCGCGATGTCGAGATCGATGTGGTGCAGCACTTCGAGCTTCTGCTTGCCGCGCGTGTAGGTCTTGGACAGGCCGCGAATCTGGACCAGCGTCTGTTTGTCGCCCGCGGTCTGGTTGCCGTCCTGCATTGCCGCAATTGCTGCGTTCATCGTCGTCTCCTCGGATTGGAACCCCTCTCCCACCGGGAGAGGGGCAGGGGTGAGAATACGGATCGCGCGATATCAGGTGTTGCGCGGACCCGAACCCTCATCCGGCCCTTCAGGCCACCTTCTCCCGGAGGGAGAAGGGAAATCAGTTGCCGCCGGTCTTCACCTGCACCTTCTCGCCATCCTTCAAATCGGCGGACGGCGTGGTAACGACTTCCGCGCCCGCGTCCAAACCTTGCGTGACCTGCTTCATGTCGGAGAAATCCGCACCCGCGGTGACGGACGTTCGTTGTGCGTGACCGTCCTTCACCACGAACACCACATCCTTGCCGTCGCGCTTCACCACCGCCGATTTCGGCACCAGCACGCCGGGCAACGGCTGGTGGTTCTCACCGCTCTTTTCGAGGAACGACACCCGCACGCCCATCTCGGGCAGGATGCGCGGATCCTTCTTGTCCAGCGCGATGCGCACCTTCACCGTGGCCTTGCTGCGGTCGGCGCTGGGAATGATCGCGATCACGTGCGCGGGAATCTTCCAGTCGGGATAGGCATCCAGGATCGCCTCGACCGGCATGCCGGGCTTCACGCGGCTGATATAGGACTCGTTGACGTCCACGTCCACTTCCAGCGAGTTCATGTCCACGATGGTGGCAAGTCCGCCCGCGATGCCGCCACCGCCCGCGGTGTACGGCGACACGATTTCGCCGACTTCCGCGCCCTTGGCGGTCACCACGCCCGCAAACGGCGCGCGGATCACGGTGAAATCCAGGTTGACTTGGCCGGCCCGCATCTGATCCTTGGCCGCCTTGGCCTGCGTGATCGCGACGTCGAGTGCAGCCGCGTCGGTCGCGACCTGGGTGTTGGCCTGCTCGGCGGCCTGCTTCGACACGTAGCCGCGATCGACCACGTCATTCATGCGCGCAGCATTGGCGCGATCCTGCTTTAGCACCGCACGCGCCTTCACGACTGACGCCTGCGCGGCGGCGTACTGCGCCTTGGTCGAATCGAGTTGAGCCTGGTAGGCCGTGGGGTCTAGCCGCGCCAAGACCTGCCCCTGCTTGACGTGCGCGCCCTCGTCGACCGAAACCTGCGTCAAGGTGCCAATGATCTGCGCCGAAATCGTGGCCTGCCGGCGCGCGACCACGTAGCCGGTTGCCTGCAGTACCGCCGCGTCGCTGCTGGATGCCGCCGTCACCGCCGTCGAGGTCTCGACCGTCGTGGCCTGCCCACGCAGCGCGAACGCCGCGGCCACGCCCGCGATGACCAGGACCACCACGACGGCGCCGACGATCCACGGCCAACGCGGACGCGATTCGTCGTCGTCGCGTTGCGCGCGATCGATGCGCAATTGGTGCAGAAGATCGTCACCGGATCGTTCGTCGCTCACCCCAGGGTCCCCATCCATGTCAGCGGTCGCGCAAGTCTGCCACAGCTTGGCAGGCGATTCGCGGCCAGACCACTCGTTGCAATCAAGCGTTGTGGCTGACAGGTGTCATCCGTCTGGCACAACGCATCACGTCGGGTCCGGCCTACAATCCCGCATCCCGCCGCGAGATGAAACCGATGCCCTTCCTGTTCGATGCTCCGCCCGTTCCGTCACTGCCCGTGCACGGCAGCGACGCGCGATTTCCCGTGCACCGCATTTACTGCATCGGCCGCAACTATGCCGACCATGCGAAGGAAATGGGCGCGCAAACGGTGAGCCGCGCCAACCCGGTATTCTTCATGAAGCCCGCCGACGCAATCGTGGCGGGCGGCGGCGATGTGCCCTATCCATCGGTGACGCGCGAACTGCACCACGAAGTGGAAATGGTGGTGGCACTGGCCCGCGGCGGACGCGATATCGACGCCGCCCACGCACTCGAATGCGTGTTCGGCTACGGCGTCGGACTCGATCTGACCCGCCGCGATCTGCAGGCCGCGATGAAGGCGAAGGGCTTGCCGTGGGACGTCGCCAAAGGCTTCGACGCCTCCGCACCGGTGTCGGCGTTGCGTGCCGCAAGCGACATCGGGCATCCCGCGCACACGAGCCTGTCACTGACCGTCAACGACGACGCGCGCCAGGACACCGACATCGCCGAGATGATCTTTCCGGTCGCGGAAATTATCGCCGAGCTTTCGAAACTGTTCGAATTGAAACCAGGAGATCTGATCTTTACCGGCACGCCGGCCGGCGTGGGTCCGCTCGTGCGCGGCGATCATTTCGTGGCGGAGTTGGCAGGCGTGGCACGACTGGAGGGCCGCATCGCCTGAACGGCAGGCAGGTTGCGCGGGGGCCGAGAGAGTGCCTAAATGGGCGCGCCGCAACGCGGCAGGGGAGAACTGATCACTTCCACGAAGGAGAACGCTATGAGCTTCGCGAAAGACTTCAAGGCTTTCATCATGCGCGGCAACGTGGTCGACCTGGCCGTTGCGGTGGTGATCGGCGGCGCGTTCGGCAAGGTCGTTTCGTCGCTGGTCAGCGACATCATCATGCCGCCGCTGGGCGTGATCACCGGCGGCATCGATTTTTCCAAGATGAAGGTGATCATCCAGTCCGCGTCCGGCACCACCAAGGAAGTGGCGATCACCTATGGCGCGTTCGTCAACGCCGTCATCACTTTCCTCATCATCGCGCTGGCGATCTTCATCGTGATCAAGGCGCTGGAGCACGTGATGCCCAAGAAGACCGATGCGCCGCCGCCAGCGCCGCCCGCGGACGTGGTGTTGCTGACCGAAATCCGCGATCTGCTGAAGCAGCAACAGCACTGACTGTAGTCGCGATGAAACAGCACCGCCATCATTCCGGACGCCGCGAAGCGGCGATCCGGAGTCCAGCGTATTCACGGCGCAAAAGCCATCGGATTCGGGTTTTGCGCTACGCGGCGCCCGGAGTGGCATGATCGAAATTATCCAGGCCGACATCACCATGCTGCACGTCGACGCGATCGTCAACGCGGCGAATGAACCGTTGCAGGGCGGCGGCGGCGTCGACGGCGCGATCCACCGCGCCGCGGGGCCGCATCTTCTCGAAGCCTGCCGCGCGATTCCGGAAGTGCGTGCCGGCGTGCGCTGTCCAACCGGCGAAGCGCGCATCACCCCCGGATTCCAGCTGCCGGCGCAGCACGTGATCCACACCGTCGGGCCGGTATGGCGCGGCGGTGACCGCGGCGAACCCGACTTGTTGTCCGCCTGCCACCGCAACACACTCGCGCTGGCGCGCGAACACGGCATCGACAGCATCGCGTTTCCGGCGATCAGTTGCGGCGTGTACGGCTATCCGCGCGATGCCGCCGCCGCGATCGCGTTGACGGTGCTGGCGCAAGCACGCCACCACACGCGGACACCGCACCGCATCGTGTTGTGCGCGTTCGGCCGCGGCATGGCCGAGGCATGGCGAAGCGCAGCCGAACGCCTGCACGTCGAATTTGCGAGCACCTTGGGCTGAGCGAATGCGAAGCCCAACGGGCACCCGTCATCCCGACGGGTACAACGGCGGCAGGTCCGTATCCCGACCCCGCACGGGTTTGTCATCCGGGCGCCACGCGAAGCCTTGCGCGAACGCATCCGCAACCGCGGCACATGCAAGTGACGGATCGCCACCCTGCCACCGCACACGTTGCAGCGCGTCCAGCGCATCGCGTTGGGCGCGATCGGACAACGCGTCGCGCACCCGGCTCAGGTGCGTGACGCCCGGGCGCGAGGCGCGTGCCCATTCCAGCAACGCATGTTCACAGGCGGCCGCGTCTACGGCACGCGCCGCGTCGAGCGCCTTTCTTTGCAACGCGCGCGCATCCAGTCGCGCCGCAGGCATTGCGGTCACCGCTTCAGACGCGGGCTTCGGCTTCACAATCGGTTCGGCCGACGACAAGGCTTCGCCATCCGGCGTGTGGCGGGGGCGCCACGCGCGGCGCCGTTGCCGCCAGAGCCACGTCACGAAACCCAAGACAGCAAGCAGCCACAACGCGAGGCTTGCCAACGCAGCGACGCGCCAGAAGTCCGGCACATCCCCCGCCGACGCGGCTTCCGTCACCGCGGGCGTCGCGATGTTGCTACTTGTCACGCCGCCGCCCGGTGGCGCGGAGACACTCGTCGCATTCGCCACCGCGCCCGAGACGCGCAAGGTGTGCGCCGGCACGCTCGCCTGCTCGGCGCGCCCGGTTTCGACGTTCCACCAGTTCAACGTGATCGCGGGAATCGTGAGGCTGCCATCCCGCTGCGGCACGATCGCGAAGCTGCGCGTGCGCTTGCCCTGCAGCCATTGACCGGTGTCGTCGGTCGCATCCTGCGTCTGGTCGGGATAGGTTTGCGCGCCTGCGATCGGCGGCAGTTCCGGTTGCGGCAGCGCGTCGGCAGGTTGTCCGCTGGCGCTGATGCTCAATGTGAGCGTCAGCGGCACGCCCGCATCCACTTCGCCGCCAGGCGGCAACCCCGTCAATGACAATTGCAGCGAGTGCGCCGGCAACCACGGCTTGCCCGCGCCGGCGGGCACGGCGCGCGCGTTCACATGCACACTGGGTGCCATCGCCTGCACCGGCGCACCGAGGCCCGGCATCTGCCCGTTCAGGATGGCGTTGGGATTGTTGAGCAACGCGTTCGGATTGTTGAACCACGAACCGGGGTTGCCGACCGCAAGCCGCTGGCCCTGGAATTCCGGACCCTGCACCGTGATCGCGCCGCTGCGCTGCGGCATCAGCGCCCAACTGCGCTCGATCACCTTGTACGCAAAACCGTTGCGGTTGGCCATGTAACGATGATCGCGATCGAGCTTGACCAGACGCGCACCGTCGGCGCTCGGATCACCCAGCGCACCATCGACGCCGGGCAGGTAGAACAGCCGCACGGTGTAGACGGTTTGCTGCCCGACCCACGGCGAACTCGACAGCACGCTGGCTTCCATGAACACCGGGTCGCCGACCTTGCCCACGCCGCCCGCGGGCGCGGCGCCGACCTGCAGCGTCAACGGCTGCGTTTTGGCGCCGCCCACGTCGAGCGCTGGAATCGCGAGCGTGCCCGCGTGCAACGGCTTCAATGCAATGCCGAGTTGTGAAGTCGCTTCGGCCTTGCCATTCGTGACCTGCACGCTGCTGGAGCGCGACGTGCCCAGCACCTGGAAATCGTTCCGCAGCGGCGACAAGTCCGGTGTGTCGAGGGTGTCGCTCGACTGGATGTTGAGCGTGACGGTATCGCCGAGACTGACGTGGGTGCGGTCGAGAAACGCATGCGGGGCGCCTGCCGACCCGGTCGCCGCGCAGACGAGCGGCGCCAGCAACAGCAGCAGTACGATCCATCCGTGGCGCATCATGGCTCGCGGTCCTCTTGTTGCTGGCCGTTGCGCTGCTCCCACTCCAGCCGGAACTTGCGCCGCAACAACGCGCCGGGATCGTCGGGCACCGCGTGCAGCATTGCGCGTTGCTCGGCATTGAAGCGATCGTCCTGGTTCGAGTCGTCCTGACCCAACGCGAAGGTACCGCCGGCGCGCTTGGTGTTTCCCGCGGCACGCTGCAGTTCACGTGACAAGGCTTGCGAAGCGTGCCGTGTCTGCTCGCGCTGGTTCGCATCCTCACTGGCCGAGGCACCGTCGTTGCCGGACGGCGCGGCATCCTGGCCGCCGCCTTGCTGCTGCGCGTTCCGGCCGGGCGAAGCACCCGCCTGACCGTTATTGGACGACGCGGATTTCGCGGATGACGAGGGCTGCTGTTGCGCACCGGATTGCGAGGGGGTCTGACCCTTGTTCGCCTTCGACGTCGAGCCTGGATGCCCGGAAGACGACTCCTGATTCCGTTGGTTGTCGTTCGTGCCCTTGCCGCCCTGCCCTTGCTGCGGTTTGGGCTTCGCATGCCGCTTCAGCCAGTCCTCGACCGCATCCCGATTCGCGCGGGCATCCGCGAATTTGGGGTCGCGCTGCAGGGCTTCCTTGTAGGCCGCGATGGCCTTCTCGTACTCGCCCTCTTTGGCGAGCGCATTGCCAAGGTTGTAGCGCGAACGCGCATCATCGCCTTGGGCGAACGCCTTGGCCGCTTCGGCAAAATCGCCGGCGCGATAATCCGCCGCGCCTTTCATCGCGGGCGTGGTGGCCAGTTTCCGCGCCTGCGCCGCGTCGCCGTTCTGCAGCGTATGCAGCGCACGCTGATCGCGGTTGGCGAACAGCGATTCCAGAGTCGCCGCGTGTGCAGGCGGCACGCCGAGGGGCAACAGGACCACCGCGAGCAGCATCAGCCAGCCGCGCCGGAATGCGAACGCGGCGAACAACAGCAACGCGGGCAGCAACCATACGCCACCATCGCGCCACAACTGCGCCCGTTCGCCATGGCCCGCATGGCCGGTTTCCGTTTGTGGCGCGGCCAGCGCCGCCACGCCGCCGCCACTGGCTCGCAAGACAACGTACTGTCCGCCGCCCGCCTTCGCGACGGCGCGCAAGGCCATGTCGTCGCGGTGCGCCATCAAGGGCCCATGCGCACCATCCGCGAAGCCGCCGCCTTGCCGGGGCACCGGCGCCCCCTGCGTGGTGCCGATTCCGAGTACATCCACGCGGATGCCTTGTGCGTGCGCTGCGCGCGCCGCCGCGATCGCCGCCTCATCGGCCGTGTCCGTCACGAGCACGATCTCTCCGCCCTCGACGTGTGATTGCCCGAGCAGTTCGACGCTGCGCCTGATGCCGCTGGCCGCATCGTTGCCGGGCACCGGCATCACGTCCGGTTGCAGCACGCGCAGCAGGTTCATGACGGTGTGCTTGTCGTTGGTCAGCGGCGCGACCGTGAACGCCGCGCCGGCATACGCGACCAGCGCCGTGCGCGCATCGCCCGCGCTGTTCAGCAGATCACGCACCGCGTAGCGCGCGCGGGTCATGCGATCGGGCTTCAAGTCCTCCGCGAGCATGTGATCGGACAACGACAATGCGATTACGCGCGCCGCGCCATTCACGTACAGCGGCGCCGCGATCTTCTGCCACGCCGGCCCCGACAGCGCTGCTACCGCCACCGACCATGCCAGCGCAACCAGGATCAACGCGGTGCGCTTGCGCGTACCGCCGCCGCGGATCAAATGCGGCAGCAACGCGGCATCGGCCAACCGCACGAGTGCCGCGCGGCCACCACTGCGTGCCAGCATCCAGAGGACCGTCGGCAGCGGCGCCAGTGCCAGCCACCACCATGGCCGCAAAAAATGCAGTGAGATGTCGAACGCGTTCATGCCGCGACGGTCCTGCGCGACACCAACGTGCGCCACGGCAACAACGTGCAACCCAGCACCAGCGCGAGGCCGAGCGGCCACGGGTACCACTCATGGTCCGGACGCAGCAGCGACTCGCCGCGCGCCAGCGGCTCCAATGCGTCGATGGTGCGGTACGCGGCGGAAAGCTGCGCGCCATCGGCTGCGCGGAAGAATCGTCCGCCGGTTTCACGCGCGATCCGCGTCAATGCCTGCACATCCAGCTCGTTGTCGGGCGCCGGCAATTGCATGCCGAACACATTGAGCGTCTGCGCATCGGAACCGACACCGATCGTGTAGATGCGCACCCCCGCCGCTTTCGCGAGCTTCGCGGCATCCAGCGGTGCGACGTTGCCGGCGGTGTTGACGCCATCGGTGAGCAATACCAGCACCCGCGCGCGCGCCGGCAGGGCGTCGAGATGTTTCACGGCCAGCACGATCGCATCACCGATCGCGGTTTCGCGCCCCGCAAGTCCGATGGCCGCGCCCGCCATCTGCGAGGCAACCGCGTCGACATCGAAGGTCATCGGCGTCAGCAGGTACGCTTGGGTGCCGAACAGGACCAAGCCCACGTCGTCGCCGGAGCGCTTCTCGACGAACCGCTGAGCGATGGCCTTGACCGCCGCAAACCGGCTGACCGCGAGATTGCCGAAGCGCATGTCCTCGATCGCCATGCTGCCGGAACAATCGACCGCCAGCATCATCGCGCGGCCGGTATGGGCCAGCGCCTGCGGCGGCGCCGGTTGCTGCGGGCGCGCCGCGGCGCACACCAGTGACAACCACGCCAACGCCGCAACCATGATGCGCCAGCGCAGCGAACCCTTCGCGGCCGGGGAGCGTGCAAGCGCGATGTGTTGCGGCAGGCGCAAGGCCGCGCCCGGCGTGGCCGACGGCATGAACCTCCACACCAGCCACGGCAGCGGCAACAACGCGAACATCCATGGCCATGCAAAGCTCATGGCGTTGCGGCGTTCCGCATGCCGCCAGGTTTTTGAAAACGGCGCGCACGGGCCGCGCGCAATGCGGTGCGACACCAGGTCCGCAATGCCGTCGTCAGCGCCGGCACTTCTGGCGTGGGAAATGCACGAAAGCGCATGTCCAACAAGGTATCGAGTGCCTGCCTTGTCGCGGCATCGGGGGCGTAACGATGCACGAATGCACGCCACGTGGCGCCACTCTGCGCGGCCGCGGCCGGATCGATGTGGCGGGCCACGCGTCGCAAGACGCGCGACGCTTCCTCGGCCGCGCGCGCATCGTCGCGATCGCTCGCGTGCGCGGCCTCGATCGCATCGATTTCCCGCAGGATCGATTGCAGCGGGCGCCGGCGCGCATGATGGCGCCACCACCACGCCACGCCGACGGCCAGCGCGACGACGACCAACAGCAGCAACCACCAACCCGGCGCCAACGGCCACCACCCCGCCAACGGCAGATGGATGTCGCGCAGCACGGGACCGCTGTCACTCATGCGCGTGCGCTCCGTCGGCGCAGGAACGACAGCAGCGCCAGGTCGGGTTCGTCGCCCGTCGACAACGTCGTCCATGCCACGCCCGCGGTATCGCACACCGAGGCAAGGCCACGCCAGCCCCTGGCGAGTTCGTCGCGAAATCCGGCGCGTGCTTCGGTACCGACGAGATCGACCACCTGCCTATCCGCCGTAGTCTCGAACACGTAGGCGCCCCTGGGCGCAAGTTCGCGTTCCAGCGCATCGACCATGATCACCACGCGCACTTCGGCGTGTCGGGCCAAGCGTACCAAGGCCGCGGTCGCATTCGGATCCGTACACCAACCGTCCGACAGCACCCAGACACGGTTGCCCGCTGCGATCAACCGCTGCGCCCGCGCGATCGCGGCTGAGAGCGGTTCGGCGGCGTCAACGCCGGCGGCTGCATCCCAGCGTGCCAATGCGCCCAACGTGTTCAATGCGCCGCGTGCACCAGCATGCGGATCGGCCGCATCGCGCACCGCGCCGAAAGCCAGCGCACCGACGCGATCACCGCCCCGCACGCAGGTCCACGCCAGCCACGCCGCCGCACGCGCCGCGGCCACGGACTTGTAGCGCACACGCGTGCCGAAACGCATCGTCGCGTGGGTGTCGATGAGCAATAGCAGGCTGCGCTCACGCTCGGCTTCGAACAACTTGGTGTGCCATTTGCCGCTGCGCGCGGTGCGCCGCCAGTCGATGTTGCGGGCGTCGTCGCCCGCCTGATAGACGCGCGACTCGGCATAATCCATTCCTCGCCCGCGCAGCGCCGAGACATGGCCGCCGGCCAACGGCGTTCGTGCATGCGTACGCGCACTGCCCGGCTTGCCGGCGCGTGCGCGCAGCGCGACCAACTCCGCGAGGTCGACGCGGGTGACGCCGTCGGTGGAATTTTTTTCTGCGGGCATGAGGGATCGAGCGAATACCATCGCGACCAATGATCACAGCCTGTCAAAGCGTCAGCGACGAAGCGGCTGTTGTGAAAATCAGGCCATGGGTGGCCGTTCGGGTGTCCGCGAACTCAAGACCGTTCGCTCACGGCACCAACCTGGATGCAGCGATCATGGAAGACCGCATGACTAAGGCAGCGGCACGCGCTCCAGCAACTGCTGCACCACGTCATCGACCCGCAAACCTTCCGCCTCCGCTTCGTAACCGAGCAGTACGCGATGGCGCAGCACGTCGGGTGCGAGCGTCTGAATGTCCTCCGGCAACACGTAATCGCGGCCAGCCAGCCATGCGGCGGCGCGTGCGCAGCGCTCCAGCGCAATGCTGGCACGCGGACTCGCGCCCCACGCGATCCGCTCGCGCAGCTTCGGCGCCCAAGGACGCGGGTCGCGCGTCGCGAGCACCAGTTGCACGATGTATTCCTCGAGGCCATCGGCCATGTGCAGATCCAGCACTTCTTCGCGCGCGGCAAAAATGTCCTGCTGGCCGAGCAACCGTTCGGGCTGTGCGTGCGGCACCAGTTCGTCGCGCGCGCGACGGCGCGCGAGCTGCAGGATCGCGCGTTCGGCACCCGCGGCGGGATAACGCACGGGCACATGCAACAGGAATCGATCGAGTTGCGCTTCGGGCAGCGGGAAAGTGCCCTCCTGCTCGATCGGATTCTGCGTCGCCATCACGAGAAAAAGCTTCGGCAAGGGCCACGAGCGGCGCCCGATCGTGACTTGGCGCTCGGCCATCGCCTCCAGCAACGCGGATTGAACTTTGGCTGGCGCGCGGTTGATTTCGTCGGCCAACACCAGATTGTGGAACAGCGGCCCAGGCTCGAACTCGAATACGCCTGTCTGCGGACGCAGCACGTCCGTGCCGGTGAGGTCGGCCGGCAACAGGTCGGGCGTGAATTGCACGCGATGGAAGTCGGCCTCGATGCGGGCGGCCAGCGCCTTGACCGCGGTGGTCTTGGCCAGACCCGGTGCGCCCTCGACCAGCAGATGCCCATCGGCCAGCAGCGCGATCAGCAGTCGATCAACCAGCGCAGGCTGGCCGATGACCTCGGTTTGCAGCGCCGATCGCAGTGCCGCGAAGCGCGCGTGCAGGGCATCCGGGCCTGCGTTGCCGGGTGCGGCAGGTGAAGCCGCGGCGGCGTCAGACGTGGGGTAGCTGTCGGCTTGCATGCGCCAAGTAGACCACAGCCGGGCGCGAAAGTTTGGTCGAAGCCAGCCGGCGGCGGCGCCGAAACGAAGAACGGCGCGGTTGCCCGCGCCGTTCCTGCTGCGTCTTCACCGGGCAGGAAACCTCACTGCACCATGGTTTCCTGGCCCAGGATGTGCGGCGTGATGAACACCAGCAGTTCCGCCTTGCTGTTCTTGTCCACCTTGTCGCGGAACAGCGCTCCGAGGATCGGAATGTCGCCGAGGAACGGCACCTTGGTGACGTCATGCTCGTTCTGGAACTCGTAGACACCGCCCAGTACGACCGTTTGACCGTTCCCGACCAACACCGAAGTGTCGATCTCGCGATGATCGATCTGCGGGACAAAGCCGCCGCCCGGGTTGGGCACCAGCCGGCTGACCGCGTCCTTGAGGATCTTGAGCTTCATGAACACGCGGTTGTCGGAGGTGATCGTCGGCGTGACATGGAGTTCCAGCGCGGCGTTCTTGAATTGCACCGTCGCCGTACCTTGGCCGCCGCCAGCACCGGAGTTCTGGAACGTCAGGTAACCGATCTGTTGACCCTGCACAATGCTCGCTTCCTGGTTGTTGGCGGTCACGACTTTTGGCTGCGAAATGGTCTCGCTACGGCCTTCCTGTTGCGCCGCACTCAGCTCGAGATTGAGCAGATAGTCGTTGCCGAGAATACCGAATGCGATACTGCTGGAGGTGATGCCGGCGGTATTCGCGGGCAAATTGACATTCAGCCCGGAGGCGATCGTCGGGGGTGCCACGGTGGTCGGGTCCCCGCCCGTGGCTAGCGCTTTGGCAAGGCCATTCTGCCATGTGCGAACGCTGTTATTCGTACTGGAAACGTCACTGGTGGTCGAACCGGTCGACATCACCTGCCCGCTCGGATTGATCTGGAAGCCGGCGATGCCGAGCTTGGCACCCAGTTCGCGGGTAAAGCTGTCGGTCGCGATCACGAGCCGCGATTCGATCAGCACCTGCTTGACCGGGCGGTCCAGCACCGACACCAGTTGCCGGATCTCCTGCACCTTTTCCGGGGTGTCGTTGACCAAGAGGGTATTGGTGCGCTCGTCGAAGGACACGCTGCCCCGCGACGAAAGGAACCCGCGCTCGGCGTTGTTCGAGCCGCCACCGCCTCCGCCCACGTTGCCGGCCTTGGCGCCCGAAGTCAGCAGCTCGGCTATCTGCTGGGCACTGCCGTAGTTGATCGGAATGTAGTCGGTGACCAGTTGTGCGCTGGTGAGCTGCTTCTCACGCGCGTTCGCGATGTCCTCTTCGTATTTCGCGATCTCGGTCTGCGGTGCAACCCAGATCACGTTGCCGTTCTGACGCTTGGCCAGGCCCTTGGCGCGCACGATCACGTCGAGCGCCTGATCCCAAGGCACGTTGACCAGCCGCAGCGTGACATTGCCCTGCACACTGTCGGCCGCCACGATGTTGAGGTTGGAGACGTCGGCCAGCAGTTGCAGCACCGAACGCACCGGAATGTCCTGGAAGTTGAAGGTGACGCGGCTGCCCTTGTAGACAATGGGTTTGGGCGCACCCAGAACGCTGGTTTCACTCGACGTCGGCCGCGAGAATTCGACCACGTACTGGTTGCCCGTCTGATACGCCGCCGTCTGCACCACGCCGCGAGTGTCCACGTCGATCTTCGCGCCGCCCGCAACCGCACGGGTGTTGACGCTGCGGACAGGCGTCCCGTAACTCGTCACGTCCAGACGACGCGCCTGCGAAGCCGCAAGGTTGGCGCCGGCGACTTCGATGGTGGTGGTGTCGCCGTTGCTGTGCATGCTGGTGGCGGCGCCCGGCTGGCTGAAATCGATGACCAGCTTGCCACCACCATGCTCACCGCGCTGGAAATCCACGCCGGTAATGACGTTGCTGCCGGCCATTGCGGCGGCCTTGTCGGGATTCGCGCTGACCACCGAGAGCGAACGCGGCGACTGCGGCGGCGGCGGTGCGCTCGCAAGCGCTGGCGCTTGCGCGGCGGCCGGTTCCGGCGCCGCAGCAGCCGTGGCGCCGGACATGCCGTCGCCAATGGTGACGACGACCTGATTGCCCTCGACGTTGGTCACGTAGGGAGATGCCTGCGTGAGCGCGACCACGACGCGGGTGCGGCCATTCGCCTCCACCGCGCTGACGCCCTGCGCCGTACCCTGGTTGACCGGGTAGTTGCGTTGCGCGAGCCCGTTGCTGGTATCGGCGAAGTCCAGCGCGATGCGCGGCGGCGTGTTGGTGCTGAATGCCTGCGGTGTGGCAGCCGGGCCGGAGAAGGTCAGGGTGACCTGGACCTTGCCACCGGGCAGCGGCGTGGCGCTGACGTTCTGCAAGGTGTTGGCCGCCATGGCCGGTCCCGCCACCAGCAGGCATATCGTCATCACCGGCATCGCCAACAACGCCATCCATCCGCGTACCGATCGGATGTGGCCGCCACTGGAGCGACGGAGGTAGTGAGCAGGTTTGGTCATCATGAACGTAACCCCCGATGAATCGTCATTTGTCGCCCAATGCGACGCTCGCGTCGCGTTCCATCCAGCCGCCTGAACCGTTCGACACCATTTCCACAACATCCACTTCACTGGACGTCACCTGGATGACGTGCCCGTAGTTCTGACCCATGTAGTCGCCGACGTGCACTTGGTGGATCACGCCTTGCGGATCCTTGACCAGCGCTTCGACACTGCCCTTTGCACCTATGGTGCCAACCATTTTCAGGCTGTCGAGCGGGAAAGCTTCCAGCGGTTCGCGCGGGCGGTTCTGGTCGGGATGCGGCCCGCTCGCTGTCTGCGCGCTGGCTTCCGGCGGCGCCGGTTCGAACGGATCACGCCGATCCTGATCCTGATAAATGAAAGTTTCGAAGGTCTTGACGACCGGCAACGCGGGCAGCGGCGCACCCTTGCGCGCTTTCACCTGCGCCACCCACTCGTGCAAGTCGCCCTGGCCGCTGCACGCGGCAAGGCCGAGCGTCATGCCGAGCATGGCAAACACCGTGGCGATACGGGCGACTCGCATGATCAGTGCCCTCCCTTCTTGGCCGCGGCCTTCTCATCGTTGGCCTTGGCCTCCTCGTCGCCGAGATAGCGATAGGTCTGCACCGTGCCTTCGAGCGTCAGCTCACCGTCCGACGGAGGCGCATCCTTGGCACCGCCCGGCTTGGCCGCCTTCAACGACACATCGTGCATCGTGAGGATCACCACCCGCGGCAGCGAGGCCACGCTGCTGATGAAGGTGCCGAACTGGTGATAGGTACCCTGCATCTTCAGCGCAATCGGCTGGATCGCATAGAACTCTTTCGGAATCTCCGGTTGCGGCTTGAACAACTCCGTCTCGATGCCGGCGGCCTGCGCGGTCTGCGAGATGTTGACCAGCAGCGCCGGCATTTCGGTCTTGCTCGGCAACTCGCGCAGCATCTGGCTCAGCATTTCGTTCATCTGGGCAAGCTGCGCCTTCAGCGCGTCGAGGTTCACGACCTTGGCCTGCTTCGACTCGAATTCCTGTTTCAGCTTCACTTCCTGTTGCTGGCCGGAAGCGAGCGTCTCCTGCTGGCCACTGACGTAGAAGTACCAGCCAAGGAACAAGACCAGGACGACCACGAGCCCGACGAAGAAGCCCTTGACCGATTTCGGCCAGCCGCCGATGTTGTTGCGGTCGAGATTGCGCAGGTCATCGAAGAATTTCATGGCCTGGCCCCTCCCTTGCTCGATGCAGCAGGCGCTTGCGGCGTCTTGCCCCCCACCGTCGATGAAACCGGCGCTGACGTCACCATCGAAGCCGCCGGCGCATTGACGGGCGCGGCCGTAGCCGCGGCGACCGGCGCAGGCAACGGCGTGGCGGCACTCGATGCCCCCGTCGCTGCCAACGCGGCTGCGGTCGATGCCGCGGCAGGCGTCGCGGTGGATGAACCCGAAGCCGGCGCGCCGCTGCCGTCGTTCTTCGGCGTGGTCAACGCGACCACCAACTGGAATTCGTACGGCGTGTTCGTGTCGTTGTGGACATTGGTGGTGCTGACCAGCGTGGTCGGCCCCATCCACGGCGACGCTTCGATGTTGCGCATGTACTGCGCGACCGTCGCGTTGGATTGCGCCACGCCATCCAGCGTCAGCTTGTCGCCCTGCTGGGTCAGGCCGGTCAGACGCACGCCGGCGGGGACGGTCTGCACGATCTGGTCGAACAGGTGCACCATCTGCGAGCGGCTGGACTGCAGCTTCTCGACAATCCGCTTGCGCGCCAGCAGATGATCCTTGACCTTCTGCAGGTTCTGGATTTCGGTGATCTTGGCATCGAGCTGGGCGATCTGGCCCTTGAGGTAGTCGTTGCGATCGTTCTGGCTGCCGATGCGCAGGCTCACCCAGAAGCCCCACAACAGCACCAGCACCACCGCCGCGACGAACGCGATGACGAGATGAGTGAAAAATTCGCGTTTGCGGCGTTCGCGCCGCTCCGCGCGCCAGGGGAGTAGATTGATCTTGGCCATCAGTCGAAACTCCTCAAGGCCAGTCCCGCCGCGATCATCAGCGCGGGCGCGTCCTGTGCCAGCGTCTGCGCCTGCAGCCGCGGTGACAACGACATGCTGGCGAGCGGGTTGGCCACCACGCACGGCACGCCGAGCTGTTCGACCACCATGTCGGCGACGCCGGGAATCGATGCACAGCCGCCGGCCAGCACCACCTGGTCGACCTTGCCGAACTCGCTGCCCGCGAAGAAAAACTGCAGCAGACGACTGACCTGCTGCACCATCGCTTCCTTGAAGGGCTCCAGTACCTCGATCTCGTAGGATTCGGGCAGGCCGCCCTGGCGCTTGGCGAGGCCGGCTTCCTCGTAGGACATGCCGTAGCGGCGCATCACTTCGTCGGTGAGCTGCTTGCCGCCGAACACCTGCTCGCGCGAATAGATGGTGCGCTGGTTCTTGAGCACCGACAGTGTGATCATGGTGGCGCCGATGTCCACCAGCGCGACCAGCGCGTCGCGCGGCACCGACAATTGATCGGCGACCAGCCGGAACGCGTTCTCCATCGCGAACACTTCGACGTCGATCACGCGCGCGGTCAGCCCGCCCAGATCGAGCGCCGCCACCCGCATGTCGACGTTTTCCGTGCGCGAGGCCGCGAGCAGGATCTGCTGCATCTCCGGGTTGTCTTTCACCGGCCCGATGGGTTCGAAATCGAGGCTGACTTCCTCGATCGGGTACGGGATGTACTGGTTGGCCTCGACCTGCACCTGGCCTTCCAGATCGTCATCCGAAAGGTCGGCCGGCATCGGAATCACCTTGGTGATCACCGCCGAACCCGCGACCGCGGCCGAAGCGTACTTGGTGCGTGCACCCGAGCGCTGCATCGCGCGCCGGATCGCGTCGCCGACGGCTTCCACTTCGACGATGTTCTTCTCGACCACGGCGTTGGGCGGCAGCGGTTCGACCGCGTAATGCTCCACGCGATAGCGCGAACCGGCCTGGGTCAGCTGCAGCAACTTCACCGCAGTCGAACTGATGTCGACGCCGATCAGCGGCGCAGCATTGGTTGTCAGTATTCCCACTGGAATTCCCCTTCCCCGTGCCCGCTCGCAGAAAACGTGGCGCGATTGAATTAGATACGAAAGTTAACAAAATATCAATAACCTTGCAAAGTGCGTACAAGCTTATGATGTTTCTGTGCTTTCGGTCTGAAATCATCCTCGTTGCTTGCATGTTTGCGGCGGACGTGCGTCACAAATTTGCGAGCTGGCTTGTTGCCCGTTCGGCCTGCGTCCCCTTGCGCAAAGCCGTCCCTTCTTCGCCGTCTCCGATACCTCGAGGCGATGCGAGCACGTGCAAGCAAAAGCCGTGCCCGCGCGGCGCAGGATACGCCACCTGCAAAAACGAACTTTGTCGACCATCACGGAACCCGCATCCTGGACGAGCATCTATACTTTCCAACCACTTCGTTAGCCGCGGCGTCGTGCGCGCCGCGCATCGCGCCTGATCCGGAATCTGCATGAGAATCTTCAAACGACTGGCGCTGATTGCCCTGATTGGCTTGGCATGCCTGGTGGTACTGGGCCTCATCGCCGGGGGCGTCACCTACTGGTTGATCGAACCACGCGTGCCGTCCGTGGCATCGCTGAAGGACGTGCAGATGCAGGTGCCGCTGCGCGTGCTCTCCGCAGACGGCAAGCTGATCGCCGAGTTCGGCGAGACCCGGCGCATGCCGGTCCAGATCGAAAACGTGCCGGCGTACCTCAAAAACGCGGTGCTGGCCGCCGAAGACGCCGACTTCTACCACCACTCAGGCATTGACGTGACTTCGACGCTGCGCGCCGCATTCGAAGTGGTGCTGCATCACGGCGAGAAGGTGCAGGGTGGCTCGACCATCACCCAGCAGGTGGCACGCAACTTCTTCCTGAGCCCGCAGAAAACCTACACCCGCAAGCTCACCGAAATGCTCACCGCATTCCGGATCGAGAGCGAACTGCCCAAGGATCAGATCCTGCAGCTCTACCTCAACAAGATGTTCCTGGGCCACCGCTCCTACGGCGTGGCCGCGGCCGCACAGTACTACTACGGCAAGACCATCGATCAGTTGACACTGGCGCAATGCGCGGCGATCGCGTCGTCGTTCCAGTCGCCGTCGGTGGTCAATCCGATCGATCACGAGCCACGCTTGATTGCGCGCCGCAACTGGGTGCTGGGCCAGATGCTGACGCACCGTTTCATCAGCCAGGCCGAATACGATCAAGCGATCGCGGCGCCCGATGAGGCCGCGCCCCACGAGCCGCCCGTCGAGGTGGATGCTCCCTATCTCGCCGAAATGGTGCGCCAGCAGGCCTTGCAGAAGCTCGGCAACCAGGCGCAGACCGACGGTTACGTGATCCGCACCACCGTCGACAGCCGCATGCAGGCGCTGGCGAACCACGCGCTGCGCAGCAAGCTCGAGGAATATGACCACCGCCATGGCTATCGCGGACCGGAGGCGCACCTCGCACTGCCGCAGCCGGCCACGCCCGCCGCGCTGCAGAAGGCGTTGTCGGGCTACAACGACGTCAGCGGCCTGTATCCCGCCATCGTCACCGAGGTGGGTGACGACGAGGCCGAGGCTTATGTGCAAGGCGGCGAAACCATCAAACTCTCCGTCGCCGACATGAAGTGGGCGATGGGCTTCGCGCGCAAGGCCAAAACCGGCGGCAAGGGCGCAGCCTCGATCCTCCAGCCAGGCGACATCATCCGCGTGCGCGAAGTGGCGGACGCGGAAGCTTCGACCACGGCACCCGCCAAACCCGCGAAGGCGGAAAAGGTCGCCGCCACCGACAAGAAGCATTGGGAACTCCAGCAGATTCCCGCGGCGCAGTCCGCGATGGTGGTGCTGTCGCCCGACGATGGCGCAGTCAAGGCGCTGGTCGGCGGCTTCAATTTCCAGTTGAGCAAGTTCAACCGCGCGGTGCAGACACAACGCCAGCCAGGCTCCAGTTTCAAGCCCTTCATCTATTCGGCGGCTTTCAGTCGCGGCTACACGCCAGCCTCGATCATCAACGACGCGCCGATCGCGCTGCCCGATCCTTCCAAGCCGGGCGGCCTGTGGACACCGCAGAACGATGACAACAAGTTCCGCGGGCCGATGCGCCTGCGCGAAGCACTGGCGCAATCGGTGAACCTGGTGGCGATCCGTTTGCTCGATGCAGTCGGCGTGCGCTACGTGCGCGAGTACTCGACGCGCTTTGGTTTTCCGCTGGACGCGATTCCGGCCAACCTGTCGATGGCACTCGGCACCGCGTCCGTGTCGCCGATGGCGATGGCACGCGCCTACGCGGTGTTCGCCAACGGCGGTTTCCTCATCAACCCCTACTACATCGCCGAAATCGACAATCGCGATGGCAAGGCTGTCTACAAGGCCGATCCACTGCAGGCCTGCCGCACTTGCGAAGCACGCCTGCTGGATGAAGGCAAAACCACGGCAGCGCCTGCGCAGCCTGCGGCCGCGGCGGGCGATCCGGGTGCGCTGGCCGACACCGCCAATGCAATGAGCCAGGGCGAATCGAACAAGCCATTGCTCGCCCCACGCGTGATCGACCCGCGCAACGACTATCTGATGACCTCGCTGTTGCAGAGCGTGATCTACGGTGGCGGCACCGGTGCCGCGGCGGCGAAACAACTTGGCCGCGACGACCTCGCCGGCAAGACCGGTTCCACCAACGATCATCACGACGGCTGGTTCTGCGGCTTCAACGCCGACCTCGTGACCACCGTCTGGGTCGGCTTCGACGATTACCGTTCGCTCGGACACGGCGAGTTCGGCGCGCGCACCGCACTGCCGATCTGGATGGCGTTCATGGCACCGGCGCTGCAGGGCACGCCGGAAGCGCAACTGCCGATGCCGCCCGGCATCGTCACCGCCACGATCGACCGGACCACCGGACTGCCCGCGCCCCCGGGCGACAGCAACACCATGAGCGAGATGTTCAAGATCGAGGATCTCGATCGCCTGCGCGCCGAAGCCAAGAACCAGCAGAACCAGGCGCCGGCATACGATATTTTTTGATGCGATCGTCCGTGACAGCTGCCTCGCCCATGTCGGGTTCACTCGGGGTCTTTCCGCTCAAGTGACTCCAGAACGGCCATCCATGGCCTGACACACTCGTGCGATCGTCCGTGATGGCTGCGCGCTCAGTGGCATCGCGACTTGGGCGCTTCAAGGCCGAGAGTTCCAGAACGGCCATCCATGGCCTGACTTTCCAGGACAGCGGCAATGATCGGGTGCTCCGCGACTGCCCTTTGCTTTTTGTGTCCGCTTTTTGCGACACTGGACACAACGCGGCTACAGGGTGTTTTCCATGCACAAGACCGCCGGGTACCACCGTATCCATGCCGAGGGCCGCAGCCATCAGTTGCGCCGCCGCATTGCCCTCGAAGCCGCGCGTCTGATCAGCGAACACGGCATCCGCGATTTCCGGATGGCCAAGCGCAAGGCGGCCCAGCACATCGGCGTCAGCGACGAAGGCTTTCTGCCGCGCAATCGGGAAATCGAGGAAGCACTGCGCGAGCATCAGCGGCTGTTCCGCGCCGACGAACAACCGCACGCGCTGCGGACCCGTCGCGAAGCCGCGCGGGACGCCATGCATTTTCTCGATCGTTTCGAACCGCGGCTGGTCGGCGCGGTACTGGAAGGCACCGCCGACACCCATTCGCCGGTGAGTCTGCACGTCTTCGACGACTCGCCGGAGAGTGTCGCCGGCTTCCTGCACGATCACGGCATCGCGTTCGAAACACGTGCGCGCGTACTTAGGCTGGACCGGACGCGCAGCGTTGAATTTCCGGTGCTGCTGTTCACCGCCGATGACGTTCCGATGGACGTCACCATATTCCCGCGCGACGCACTGCGGCAAGCGCCGCTCGATCCCGTCAGTGAACGCCCGCAGCAGCGCGCGTCACTGGCACAAGTGGAAACGTTGCTGTGCGATCATCCCTGATCGCCGCATCGTTGTGAGCGCCTGTCAACTAAATGTCTGCGCACCGTAAACACCAGAACGGCCTTCCATGGCCTGACTTCCCACAAAAGCGGCTCCGCATGGGGCCCATTCAGCGCTTGTCGATCGCTGTGTAATCCCGCGGCGTGGCACCGACGTACACCTGGCGTGGCCGACCAATGCGACCGCCCGGCATTTCGTGCTGCTCGATCCAGTGCGCGATCCAGCCCGCGGTCCGCGCGATCGCGAACATCACGGTGAACATTTCGGTGGGGATGCGCAGCGCCTTGTAAATGATGCCCGAGTAGAAATCGACGTTCGGGTACAGCTTGCGCTCGACGAAATAATCGTCCTTGAGCGCGGCCTCTTCCAGCTTCAAGGCCACGTCCAGCAACGGATCGTCCACGCCCAGTTCGTCCAGCACCTTGTGGGTCATCTCGCGGATGATCCTGGCGCGCGGATCGAAGTTCTTGTACACACGATGGCCGAAGCCCATCAGGCGGAACCCAGAATCCTTGTCCTTGGCGCGCGCGACCGCTTTCTCGACGTTCTTCGCGTCGCCGATTTCAGCCAGCATCTTCAGCACCGCCTCATTGGCGCCGCCATGCGCCGGCCCCCACAGCGCGGCGATGCCGGCTGCAATCGAGGCGTACGGATTGGCACCGGTGGAGCCGACCAGACGCACCGTCGAGGTGGACGCGTTCTGTTCGTGATCGGCGTGCAGGATGAACAGCAGGTCGAGCGCCTTGGCCACCACCGGATTCAACTCCAGCGGCTCGCTCGGCACCTCGAACATCATGTGCAGGAAGCGCGTGACGTATTCCAGGTTGTTGCGCGGATAGCGGACCGGCCAGCCAATCGAATAGCGGTACGCCGCCGCCGCGATGGTCGGCATCTTCGCGATCAGGCGGATCGCCGCAAGCTTGCGCTGGGCCGGGTCCTCGTTGTCGACGGTGTCGTGATAGAACGCCGACAGCGACGCGATCGCCGCGCACAGCATCGCCATCGGATGCGCGTCGTAATGGAAGCCATGCAGGAAGTTCTTCACCGACTCGTGCATCATCGTGTGATGCGTCACCGTATCCTCGAACTTCGCCATTTCGGCGGAGCTCGGCAATTCGCCTTCCAGCAGCAGATACGCCACTTCTAGGAACCGCGACTTCTCGGCGAGCTGTTCGATCGGGTAGCCGCGATACAGCAGCACGCCCTTGTCACCGTCGATGAAGGTGATGGCGCTCTTGCAGGCGGCGGTGGCGGCGAAGCCGGGATCGAACGTGAAGTGTCCGGTTTCGCGATAAAGCGGCGAGATGTCGATGCAACTCGGTCCCTGACTGCCCTCCACCAGCGGCAGGGACACGGAACGATCGGCGGCAATCAAGGTGGCGTTTTTGTCGGACACTGAAAACTCCTTCGGTACGTCGCGATATCGACCTCATCGCGCCAAGCAATCGCGCAATTATCGCACGATACGCCCGCGTACGCAGGTCGCGCCGGCATCGACCGGAAACGAAAACGCCTTCCGGGTGGGCGGAAGGCGTCGGATTTCAAAACGCCGGATACCGGATCAACGCATCTCGATGCGCAATCCGGAACGGTGGCACGGAGCCTTATTTCTTGCCAGCCGCGTAACGCCGCTTGAATTTGTCGATGCGACCGCCCGCGTCCAGTACCTTCTGCTTGCCGGTATAGAACGGATGCGAGGCCGAGGAGATGTCGACCTTGATCACGGGATATTCGTTGCCGTCCTCCCACTTGATGGTCTCGTCGCTCGTCATCGTCGAACGCGTCAGGAACGCGAAGTCGGACGCGGCGTCCTGGAAAACCACCGGCTGGTAGTTCGGATGGGTATCGGCTTTCATGGTGGGTCCGCCTGGACTCAAAGGCTTCGGGCAAGGGCGGAATTGTAACCCGGCCCGAGCTTTCCGGGCAAGCCCGCTTCACGCCTCCGCAAACCGCGCCGCCGCCCCGATCCAGCGCGCGGTCAACCGCTTCGCCAATGCCGGATGGCTGCGCAGCAGCGCCGTCCCGACCCGCTGCACGGCCGGCATCAGGTTGGCGTCGCGCACGATGTCGGCCACCCGGAAGCCCATCTCGCCGGTTTGTCGGGTGCCGAGTAATTCACCCGGACCGCGCAGGCGCAAATCCTTTTCCGCGATCATGAAACCGTCGTTGGTTTCGCGCAGGGTTTCGAGACGTTGTTTCGCCAGGCCCGACAACGGGGGCTGGTAGAGCAGCACGCAGCTGGAAGCCACGCTGCCCCGGCCGACCCGGCCGCGCAACTGGTGCAGTTGGGCCAGCCCCAGGCGTTCCGCGTTCTCGATCACCATCAGGCTGGCGTTGGGCACGTCCACGCCCACCTCGATCACGGTGGTGGCCACCAGCAGCGCGACGCGTCCGTCCTTGAATGCATCCATCGCCGCCTGCTTTTCCTTCGGCTTCATGCGGCCGTGCACCAAACCTACAGCAAGATCGGGCAGCGCCGCGCACAGTTGCGCATGCGCGACCTCGGCGGCCTGCGCCTGCAACACTTTTTCGCGGGTCTCTCCGCCAAGACCCGCACGTCCCTGTGCGGACTTTTCGCCAAGCTCTTCCTCGATCAGGGTGCAGACCCAGTACGCCTGCCGCCCTTCCGCGCAGGCGGCGCGGATGCGCTCGATCACTTCGCCGCGGCGTGTGTTGGCGACCGCGACGGTTCGCACGGGCGTGCGGCCGGGTGGCAATTCATCCAGTGTGGAAACATCGAGATCGGCATAGGCACTCATCGCCAACGTGCGCGGAATGGGCGTCGCGGTCAGCACCAGCTGGTGCGGTGCCTCGCCACCGGTCATGCCTTTGTCGCGCAAAGCCATGCGCTGTTGCACGCCGAAGCGGTGTTGCTCGTCCACGATCGCGAGCCCCAGCCGCGCGAACGCCACGCCTTCCTGCATCAGCGCGTGGGTGCCGACCGCGATCGGTGCGCCCTCGGCCAATTGCGCCAACACCTTGTCGCGCGCACGGCCGGTCACCTTGCCGGCGAGCCACACGACCTCGATGCCGAGCGGTTCGAACCACGCGCGGAAACTGCGCAAGTGCTGCTCGGCCAGGAGTTCGGTTGGCGCCATCAACGCGGTCTGCCTTTCGTTGGCGATCGCGTGCAGCGCGGCCAGCGCCGCGACGACGGTCTTGCCGGAGCCGACGTCGCCTTGCACCAGGCGCAGCATGGGTACGCGCTTGTCGAGATCGCGCGCAATTTCATCGCCCACGCGCTGTTGTGCACCCGTCAACGTGAAAGGCAGCGCATCGAGGAAACGCTGCCGCAACCCCGGATCGGGCGGCAGGACGGGGGCACGATGCTTGCGCACCTGCGCGCGCAAGCGCTTGAGGCTCAGGTGATGCGCCAGCAATTCCTCGAATGCCAACCGCTGTTGCGCGGGATGGCTTCCCGAGAGCAAGGCCTGCAAATCGGCATCGGGCGCTGGCCGATGCACGCCCAGCAGGGCCTCCCGCAGCGGCATCAAACCCAGCGGTTGCAACAGATCCGGCGGAATCAGCTCCAGTTCGGCTTCACCGGGAAGGCGTGCCAGCGCCTTGTCGATGACGCTCCGCAAACGCTGCTGACCCAAGCCTTCCGTGACCGGATAGACCGGCGTCAGCGTTGCTTCCACGGCCGTGTCGCCATGCAGCACCCGATACTGCGGGTGCACCATTTCCAAGCCGTGCTGACCATGGCGGATCGCTCCGAAACAACGCAACCGCAAACCCGGCGCGAACTGCTGCGCCTGCTGGCGACGAAAATGGAAGAAGCGCAATACCAGCGTTTCCTGCGAGGCGTCGGTGATTGCCACGCGCAGTTGCGGGCGATAGCGAAACCCCGTCTCGACCGCTTCGACCACGCCTTCCACTTGCGCGGATTCGCCGGCCACAAGAGCACGAATGGGCGTGATGCGGGTGCGATCCTCGTAACGCAGCGGCAGGTGGAACCACAGGTCTTGCAGCCGCTCGACACCGAGCTTGCGGAGCGTCTCGGCCAACGCAGGGCCCACGCCGGGCAACGATGCGACCGGCGCGAGGCCGGCATCGTTTGGCGTTGCAGATTGGGTGGTGGGGAGCGCGGTCACCGCGCAAGATTAGCCGACGGCGCAAGCGTGACGCGCGCAATCAGCCGCCTGTCACAGCAATCACATCGATCTCCACGGCCGCGCCACGCGGCAACGCCGCCACACCTATGGTCGAGCGCGCCGGATACGGTTCGCGGAAATAGCGCTTCATCACTTCGTTGACCGTGCTGAAATTGCCGAGATCGGTCATGTAGATCGCCACACGCACCACGTCGTCGAATGTCGCACCGGCCGCCGTCAGCACGGCCTTCAGGTTTTCAAAGACGCGCGTGGCCTGCTCCTCGATGCCGCCCGCGACCATTTCGCCGGTTGCGGGATCGAGCGGGGTCTGCCCGGACAAATACAACGTGTTGCCGGTGCGCACGGCCTGCGAATAAGGCCCGATGGCCTTCGGCGCGGAATCGGAATGGATGGGATTACGCGACATCATGCAACTCCTTGGGTCAGTGAACTGGGATCGGGTTCGTTGCAGGGAACCGGTCGACGACTTTTCCATCGGCGTCGAGGAATGACATGCTGGCCGCACCGTCGGCGGCGACATCAAGCAGAATCCGCTTGCGGCCCTTCGCGTCCATCAGCGCCACCTTCGCGTCGCCGTCGCCATCGCGGCCGACCCAGATGCGCTGGGCACGCCGTCCACCTGCGTAGCCCGCAACGCTCAGCCCGGAAAACTTGTCGGTCTTGTCGTCGACGCCGGCGAGCTGCACGGTTTGGCCGGCGCCATATTGGTCGAATGAAAGGCTCCCGCCGGAATCGACCACTTCGCCATTCGCGTTCTTGTGACCTGCAAAAACCAGACCGCCGACTTCGGAACCTTCGTCATTGTAGAAAAGCATGCCCGCCTGCGGTCGCGTCGGCGGGCCCTTCTGCTTGCCGTGGACGATGACGCCCGGCAGTTCGGCGTGATCCGAAATCACCATCCGCAAGGTTCCATCTGGTTCGACCACGTTGATGCGGTGGACCGTGATCTGGTCGAAGGTTCGAGTGCCCGCGGAGAATCCGTACAGGGCCACCAGTGCCAAGACCACCGTCAACACCCCTGCGTAAATCGCCAGAAAACGCTGGGCTGCGGGCATATCGGTTCTCCGGCCATCTGGCATCCCGGGATTCTAGCCGTCCGCATCGGCTAAATGGGATATCGATAGACTCCATTCACCACCTTGGTATTGCGCACGCGGCGCATCACGTCGGCGAGGTGCTTGCGGTGCTTCACCTCGATAGTGAAGATCAGCGTCGCGGCCTGTACGCCGCGCTCGATGTAGCGGACGTCGTCGATGTTGGAATCGGTTTCCGCGATCGCGGCCGATACGGTGGCCAGCACACCCGGGCGATTGACGACCTCCACGCGCAATTCGGCGCGGTAGTCGCCCTGCACTTGCTTGTCCCAGCCGATCTCGACGCGCCGCTCAGGCAGTTTGGAAAGCTCCACCACGTTGGGGCATTCCACCCGATGCACCACGATGCCCTTGCCCGGCGACAGATAACCGACGATGTCGTCGCCCGGCACCGGATGGCAGCAATTGCCGAAGCTGAGGATGCCGCGCTCGCCGCCGCTGATGCGAATTTTTTCGGAACGATGCAGCGTCGCGCCGATCACCGAACCGCCCATTTCATTGAGCTTCGCCGCGACCTGATCGGGCATGCGGTTGCCCAACGCGATGTCTGAAAGCAGGTCTTCCAGCCGGCGCAGGTTGTGTTCGGCCAGAAACTTGTCCAGTACTTCCGGCGGCACCGCGTCGAGGCTGGAGCCCTTGGCATCCAGCGCGCTCTCCAGCATGCGGTGGCCGAAGTCGATCGCGTCTTCGTGCTGCAGACGCTTGAGGTATTGCCGGATCGCCGCGCGCGCCTTGCCGGTCACCGCGAAATCCAGCCATTGCGGATTGGGCGCCGCCGACGGCGCGGTGATCACTTCGACCGTCTGTCCCGATGCCGGCTGCGAACGCAGCGAGGCGAGCTTGCCGTCGATGCGCGCCGCCACCGCGTGCATGCCGACGTCGGTGTGCACCGCAAAGGCGAGATCCAGCGCGGTCGCGTTCTTCGGCAGCGCCTGGATGTCGCCCGCGGGCGTGAACAGGTACACCTCGTCGGGAAACAGATCGACCTTGACGTTCTCGATGAACTCCAGCGAAGACGGCGTCGCGGCCTGGGTGTCGGCGAGGCTGGACACCCACGCGCGCGCCCGCGATTGCGCGCTGTTGGCGGGCGAGGCCTCGGTCTTGTAGGTCCAGTGCGCAGCCACCCCGCGCTCGGCGACCGTGTTCATATCCTCGGTGCGAATCTGGATTTCGATGGGCGCACCGAATGGCCCGAACAACACCGTGTGCAGCGACTGGTAGCCATTGGCCTTGGGGATCGCGATGAAGTCCTTGAAGCGGCCTTCCACGGGTTTGAACAGCGAATGCGCCGAGCCCAGCGCCTGATAGGTATGCGCGACCGTATCGGTCACCAGCCGGAAACCGTAGACATCCATGACCTGATCGAAGGTCTTGTGCTCGCTCTTCATCTTCGACCATATGCTGTACGGCGCCTTGATGCGGCTGACTATGCGCACCGGGATGCCGTCGGACGCCAGACGTTCGGCGAGTGCCTGTTCGATCCGTTCCATCGATTCGCGGCGGTTTCCCAGCGTGCGCTTGATGCGCGAAGCGATGATCTTGTAACGGTCGGGGTACAGACTGCGGAAACCGAGGTCCTGCAGCTCCGACTTGATCGCATTCATGCCAAGTCGTGCCGCGATCGGCGCGTAGATTTCCAGTGTCTCGCGCGCGATCCGGCGGCGCGCATCCGGCGCCATCGCCGACAGCGTGCGCATGTTGTGCAGCCGATCGGCCAGCTTGATCAGGATCACGCGCAGGTCGCGTGCCATCGCCAGCAGCATCTTGCGGAAGCTTTCCGCATCGGCTTCGATGCGGCTGGCGAAATCGACCCGCTCCAGCTTGGTGACGCCGTCCACCAGTTCGGTGACGATCGGGCCGAAGCCGGTTTCGAGTTGCACGCGCGTGAGACCGGTGTCCTCCAGCGTGTCGTGCAGGATCGCCGCGAGGATGGTTTCAGCGTCGAGGCGCAGCCCGGCCAGGATCATCGCCACCGCGAGCGGATGGGTGATGTAGGGCTCGCCGCTCTTGCGCTTCTGGCTGGCGTGCGCGCGCGCGCCGACCGCGTAGGCACCACGCACACGCTCGATCTGTTCCGGCGGAAGATACGCCTGAAGCAGCGTCGCGAGCGCATCGATACCGTCCGTGCCGGCAGCCTTGTTCGCCGGCCGTTTCGTCGCCACCGCTTGCGATTTGGTGTTGCGCTTGCGCATGGCTGCAAGCTAGCACAAAGACGGCCGCGGCCGCTGCGCTGATGCCGGCGATCGCGGGCGTCCTGCAGGTGAATGCCTCGTGCCGAGACGACGCATCTGTTCCGCCTCGCTCCGCTCGATGCCAAGGAATGGCCGGACAACGAAGCGGTCAACGCGCCGGGGCGTGGCGCCGCGGCGCGAGCGGATCACGCGAGCACGGCGCGTACGTCCGACTACAGGGACGCAAGCGCCTGCGCCGGCACACGATCGGCAAGCGCGGCGAAATCGTCATGCCTGGCGCAACGGACTCGGGCGCCTTTTGCCGAAGCAAAAATGGCCCGCACCTTGGAGGAGCGCAGGAAAAGTCAGGGACGTCGTGCAACGTTGCGCGAAGGACCGAACCCTCACCCGTCCTTCGGACACCCTCTCCCGGAGCGAGAGGGAGAAATCCGTCAAGCCTCGTCGAGGCCCTTCGACATGTCTTCGTCGACTTCCGCCGCGGCCCACTCCATCGCTTCGCGGTCGCGGCGTTCGCGCTCGACCCGATCGATTTCGTCGATGGTCGGCATGTCGACGGTGCGGTCGGCGATTTCACGCAGCGCCAGCACGGTGGGCTTGTCGTTTTCGGGATCGATGGTGGCCTCGACGCCGTTTTCGAGCTGGCGTGCGCGACGGGTGGCCATCAGGACCAGTTCGAAACGGTTGTCGACCACCTTCAGGCAGTCTTCCACGGTGATGCGTGCCATGTGAGCTTCCAGTTGTCTCGCAAACTTCCAGATTGTAGCAGCGGCGCGGCATTTGTCGATCCCGCCCGCACACCACCCGATGCACCGCACCGCGTCGCGCCTGAACGCTGACTGCCCCGTCGTTGCTGCATGGGTTATTTTTTGGACCGATGCGTTTAGAATTGCGCGCTTGCAACACGCCCCCTTCGACCGCATTCAACGACGCATGTCACGCACCCACCGCTTTCGCATCGCGCATTCGATTGTCGTTGCAGCGCTGACCGGCGTGCTGGCCGCCTGCGCGGTCGCGCCGCCGCGCCACGACGATCCGCTGCAGAACTTCAATCGCGACATGTTCGCGTTCAATCGGTTCGCGGACAAGGTGGCGATCCGCCCGGCGGCCAAGGCCTACGTGAAGGTAACCGGCCCGAAGGGGCGCGTGCTGATCAGCAATTTCTTCTCAAATCTGCGCACGCCGGTAACCATCATCAATGAAGTGCTGCAGGGCCGTCCCGCGCCGGCGTTGCAATCCACCGGCCGATTCCTCATCAACACCAGCGTCGGCTTTCTCGGTTTCTTCGATCCGGCCAGCGACATGCAGCTGCCCGCGCACCCCACCGATTTCGGGGTGACGCTGGCGCGCTGGGGCCTGCCGGAAGGTCCCTATCTGGTATTGCCGCTCGTCGGCCCGACCACGCTGCGCGACGTGTGGCGCTTGCCGGTGGACAGCTATTTCGATCCGATGGGTTGGTTTGCGCGCGAACACGACCTGAAATGGCACGCACAATACCTGCCTTCGACCGCCTATCTCGTGACGCTGCGCGCCAGCGCGCTGCCGATCGATCCGATGATCGATACCTCGTACGATCCATACGCGTTCGTGCGCGATGCGTACCGGCAGCATCGTCTGTACCAGATCTACTACGGCAATCCGCCACTGTCGGCGATCGAGGAGCTGCAGGGCACCAGCCCCGACGAGAATCAGGACGCCGACATCGACCAGTTGCTGCAGCAGCAACAGCAGTACGAGAAGACGCACGGCATCAACGACAATAATCCCGCGCCTGCGCCGGCCGGCTCCGCACCCCCGCCTGCTTCCGCGAGCAGCGCGACGATGCCGATGCCGGCTTCACCGTCGAGTGCTGCGATGCCGGCCCCGACAAGCAGCATCGAACCCCGGTCAGCAAGTTCCAGCGACTGAAGCGATCAGACGGCTGCCGGTTGATCCAGCGATCGATGATCCAGCAGCGCTTCGACGTCGCACACGGCCGCCAACGCACGCAGCCCTTCCGGCCAATGCACGACCATCAGGCGCCTGCCGGCGCGGCTTGCGTTCGCCGCAAGCGCAAGCACGCATGCCAGTCCCGCGCTGTCGGCGCGGGTGACACCGCCAAGATCCAGCCGTGTCTGCGACCCGGACGCCAAGGCGCGGCCGCCCTCGCCGAATGCGCGTGCCGCGGTGGCGAACGTCAAGGCACCCGACAACGCCAGCGTGTCGCGATCCGGTTCGCCGAAACTCACAGTGTCGATGCCGGTCGCCGCCCGCGCCATCGCGTCAGTGCCCGCCGTCCTGCTGCTTCATCTGGTCGATCGCACCGGCACCTTCGGTCTGCAGACGCTTGATCAGGCCATCGATGCCTTCCTTCTTGATTTCGGCATCGACCTGATTGCGATAGTTGGTGATGTAGGAAATGCCTTCGATGATCACGTCGTAAGCCTTCCATTCACCGGACGACGTCTTGCGAAACGCGTAGTCCACCGAGAGGTTCTTGCCGCTGGTCAGCAGCACCTGCGTGCGCACGATGGTGCGACGCTGGTCCAGCGCGCCTTGCGCCGGCAGCACCTTCACCGAACCGCGGGTATAGGCGACCAGGCCCTCGGCGTAGCGACGCGTCAATGCCTTGTAGAACGCGCGCGCAAACGCGACGCGTTGCGCCGGCGTGGCGTCGCGCGCGTGGCGACCCAGCACCAGCAACGACGCATAGTCCATGTCGAAGTGCGGCAGCACGGTGTCATCGATGATCTTGATGACCTCGTCGGGGTGCTGATGCAGTTCGCCCTGGCGGCCCTGGATGGCGTTGCCGAGCTGGTCGGCGATCGACTGCACGATCTGTTGCGGCGTCTGCTCGGCCGCGGCGAGCGCAGGCACCGCCAACGCGAGTGCCAGCAACATCGCCATCAGCACGCGGATGGGTGGTTTCAGCATGTCGTTCTCCTTCGGACCTCACGGAATGCCGCGCGGTCAAAACTTATCAGGGCTTGCCGGATGGCGGTGGCGTGCTGGACGAGGGCGATGCGTCGGAACCGCTGGATTTCGGGCCGCCGTTGACCAGGAATTTGCCGATCAGGTTCTCGATGCTCATCGCCGACTGCGTCAGGATCATCTCGTCGCCATCCTTCAGGAACGTCGGCGAGCCGCCCGGCTCGATGCCAACATATTGGTCGCCCAGTAAACCGCTGGTGAATATCGCGGCGGAAGAATCATCCGGAATATCCTTGTACTGCTTGTCGATCGACAGCGTCACCAGCGCGTCCATCCGCTGTGGTTCCAACTGGATGGATTGCACGTCGCCGATGCGCACCCCCGCGATCTTCACCGGCGCGCGCGCCTTCAACTGGCCGATGTTCTGGAAGCGGGCCTTCAGCGTGTAGCTGTTGCCGCTGGTCATCCCGTTGGCGACCGACGTCGTCTGCGTCGCGAGATACGCCAGCGCGGCAAAGCCGAGCAGGATGAACAGGCCGGTGCCGATGGCGTAGGAAGGTCTTGGATTCATGCGATCACCAATGCTGCGTGCAGTCAGGTCATGAAGGCCGTCATCACGAAATCGAACGCGAGGATCACGATCGACGAAAACACCACCGTGCGGGTGGTGGAATACGCGACGCCCTCGCTGGTGGGCGGCGCGGTGTAGCCTTGGAACACCGCGATCAGGCTGACCACGCCGCCGAACACGATGCTTTTGTACAGGCCGTCGAGGATGTCGCGCTGCAGCGACACCGTGGACGTCATGTTGCCCCAGAACGTGCCGTTGTCGAGCCCGAGCCAGGTCACACCGACCAAGTGCCCGCCGAAGATGCCCATCGCGTTGAATACGCACGCCAGCAGCGGCATCGCGATCACGCCCGCAAGGAAACGCGGCGAAGCGACGTAGGCCAGCGGATCGACCGCCATCATGCCCATTGCATCCAGTTGATCGGTTGCGCGCATCAAGCCGATCTCCGCCGTGACCGCAGTACCGGCGCGCCCGGCCACCAGCAGCGCGGTCACCACCGGCCCGAGTTCGCGAAACAGGCTCAAGGCGACCACGGTGCCGAGCGCCGCGGTGCCGCCGAAGATCGACAGCGTGTAGTAAAGCTGCAGCGCCAGCACCATGCCCACAAAAAGCCCGCAGGTCATCACGATCACCAGACTCATCGCGCCCACGAACCAGACCTGCCGGCAGGTCTCGCGCCAATAGCGCAGGCTTTTCGGCAAAGCGCCCAGCACCGCGACGAAGAACAAGCCACATTCGCCGACCGAAGCAATGCCTTGGAGCAGCCAGTTGCGGCGAAGGTTCGCGTTCATTGCGCGGGCTCCGCAAACCCGAGTTCCGTGGCGTAATCCGGCGCCGGGTAATGAAACGGCACGGGACCGTCCGCTTCGCCGCCGAAGAACTGTCGCGTCCACGGTGAATCCTGGTGTGCGAGTTCATCCGGTGCGCCCTGCGCCACCAGCTTGCCGTTGGCGATCAAGTACACGCGATCGGCCACCTGACGAATCGCCGCGAGTTCGTGCGCGACCAGGATCGAGGTGATCCCGAGTGTCTTGTTGAGCGTCTTGATCAGGCGCAGCACCTGATTCAGCGCGATTGGATCGAGGCCCACGAACGGCTCGTCGTACAGGATCAGCATCGGATCGAACACGATCGCGCGCGCCAGCGCCACGCGCCGCGCCATGCCGCCGGAAAGTTCGCTCGGCATCAACTGAGCGGCGCCGCGCAGACCCACCGCCTGCAACTTGGTCAATACGATGTTGCGAAGCAGTTCTTCCGGCAACTTCGCGTGCTTGCGCAGCGGAAAGGCGATGTTCTCGAACACGCTGAAATCGGTCAGCAGCGCCGAGTTCTGGAACAGGTAACCGATCCGTTCGCGCAAGCCGAACAGCGCGCGGCGCGAGAGTTTCGGAACGTCTTCACCATCGACGATCACACTGCCGGTATCCGGCCGCAACTGTCCCGTGAGATGACGCAGCAGCGTGGTCTTGCCGGTACCCGACGGACCCATGATCGCGGTGATGCTGCCGCGGGGCACGCCCAGATCGAGCCCATCGAAAATCGTCTTGGCGCCGATGCGCGTATGCAAACCCCGCACCTGTACCAGCGTGTCGGCGGTCTTCACATGATCGGCAGCGGCATTCATTGCGTGGCAGTGCAGTCGGGGTTCACGAACACGCTAGCGTAGCGGAGCGATGCGAGCTCAAGCCAGCAGTTGCGCGATCAGGGTTTGATGGCGATCCTGCCGCGCGAGTTCCCCGGCACGCGCGGCGTGCACGATCGCCCGCAATGCAGCAACCGCATCCACGAATCGGTCGTTGACGACGATGCAGTCGAATTCGTCCGCGTGCGCGATTTCCTCGCGCGACGCCGCCAGTCGCTTCTCGATGGTGGCCTCGCTGTCGGTGGCGCGTGCACGCAGGCGACGCTCCAGTTCGGCGCGCGAAGGCGGCAGAATGAAGATCGACACGCACTCCGGCATCGCCCGGCGCACCTGTTCAGCGCCCTGCCAATCGATTTCCAGCAGCACGTCGCGGCCGACTTTCAGGGTCGGCTCGACGGCGCCACGTGAAGTTCCGTAGTAATTCCCGAACACGTCGGCGTGTTCCAGGAAATCGCCGTGCGCCACCATCCGCTCGAACGTCGCGCGATCGACGAAGTGATATTGCACGCCGTCCACGTCGCCCGGCCGCGGCGCGCGCGTAGTATGCGAAATCGAGAGCGCGATGCCCGGCTCGCGCGCGAGCAACGCGTTGACCAGCGTGGATTTGCCGGCGCCCGAAGGCGCGGCGACGATAAAAAGTCTTCCAGGAACAGGTTTTCGGGGAGCAGTCGCGTCGCTCATTCGAGGTTCTGCACCTGCTTATGAAACAGACTGGCAATCGATTGATGCATAAGAACTTTTTTGGTTGCGCTTGCCGCGTAGGTACAACCATGGGTACAAGAATTTTCGTAGACAAGAACAGCAAGTGTCTGCCCCACCAGTCCAGACCCATCATGACCGTCAAATGACAATCGTTGCGGCGAACCGCTAAGCGGTCAAGCAGCCGGGACACGGCGTCCTTACTTCGGTGAAGTGATGTTGACAGTTAAGGGGGACCGCTGACTTGAAGTTGCTCAGCTCAATGCCAAACTCGATCGGCGGGTTATGGCATTCAGCCCTCGGCTTCGCCACCCAACGCAGACCGAGGACTTCCCGGATACTGCATCTCTGGCCGAAGCCGGCCGAACTCGACTCGACGCAACCGATCGTTGATGGCTGGCTGAGGCCCTTGAGTCGGCAGACGAATCCGGCGCCTCCTACAGTGGTATCGAACGGCAATGCTTACTCCACGCTGCTCGTCAGCGACTCACGTTGTGCCGCAATCGGTGGCTAGACGGACACACCAAGGCGCATCAATCGTGCCTGTGCTGGTGATGGATATCGGGGTGATGGGGGTGGCTGTGCGTGATGGGTTCGTGGGTGTGGGGATGCGTATGCGGTTCGGTGCCATCCCACGGGAAATCGTGGGTGTGCTGATGATGAATGTCGTGCACATGGCGGTGGGTATGGGTGATTGCCTCGTGCTTGTGCATGTGCTCGTGGCGCTCGGTCAGGTGCAGCCACACGCCGATGGCCATCAGGATGGCAGCGATCCAGAACAGGAACGTTGCGTGATCACCGAAGATAAGGATGGCGATGGCTGCCCCCAAGAATGGTGCGGTCGAAAAATAGGCGCCGGTGCGCGCCGTGCCGAGCCCGCGCAGGGCGAGCACGAACAACACCAGGCTCACACCGTAGCCCAGCAGGCCGACCAGCATCGCTTCGCCCGTTGCAGAAGCGGCGGGGAGTGTCGCCCCCAGCGCCAGCGCGATCCCTGTGTTAACGATGCCCGCCATGGTGCCTTTCATTCCGGCGAGGAACAGCGCGTCGGTCGCCGACACCTTGCGCGTGAAATTGTTGTCCAGCGCCCAGGCAAGGCACGCGCCGGCGATCAACAATGCGCCCCAGCCCAGCCGGGAGGTTTGGTGCGGCTCTGGCCACGCCAGCAACACCGCACCAGCGATGATCGCCAGCATGCCGAGCACTACATGACGATCAGTGTTTTCACGGAACACCACCCACGCGATCACCGCCGTGAGCACTGCTTCGAGGTTGAGCAGCAACGAGGCTGTTGCGGCTGAGGTCGTCATGAGGCCCAACATCAGCGCGAGCGGCCCCAGCACTCCGCCGAAGCCAATCGCGAGCATGAGCCACAGCCATTCGCGCCCCGACATGGACGGCATCCGCCAGCCACGATCCCGAATGAGCCGGACGATGCCGAGGCCGAGGCCGCTTCCGAGGTACAGCAGGCCTGCTAACAGGATCGGCGATACGTCGCGCAGGAGTTGCTTGGCAAAGGGCGTGCTGGAGCCAAACAGCAGCGCTGCTGCCAAGGCAGCCACGACAGCGGGTGAGAAAAACAAGCGTTTCATCAAGTCAGTCTCCTGCGACGCAGGATAAATCGCTTGTCGGTTGCGCGGTCACGGCGTAATCAAGCAAGTCGCCGGATGATCACCCACACCGCGAACGCCACATAGAACAGCGCCATGGAGGCCAGCAGCTTGCGCGACGTGATGCCACGATGGAAGGCGGTAAACATCACGACGATGGCTGCAATCGTAACCCCTGCCGCGACGATCAGGGATTCATCGAAGACCCATGGCGTAAAGAACAGGCCCAGCGCAGTGGGTACGGTGGCTTGGATCATCATTGCGCCGCTGATGTTGGCAAGCGCGAGGCGATGCTTGCCTTGGCGTACCCAGATGATGGCATTCATCGTTTCAGGCAGTTCGGTGGCGATCGGGCTGAAGAGCAGTGCAACCAGCTGCGGTCGGAGTCCCAGTTGCGGCCCCAGCACGTCGAGCTGGCCGACGAAAAAATGGGACGCCGCGAAAATCACCACGAGTGCCGCGACGGTTTGCGCAATGGCTGCCCATGTGGGCGGCACGGCATGGCGCGGGGTCAGCTTCAACGGCTCGGGCGTGCCCTCTTCGACGCCAGCCTCGCCGGACATCTCCTTGCGGAAATAGGCGGCGTAGGCGAGCAGGAACAAAATACCCAGCCAGGGTTTCCACGCAAAGACCACCAGGCCGAGCCCGACCTTGCAGAGGAATATGGCGAGGAACCAGCCTTGATCGCGGCTCAGCCGGCGAAACTCATCGCGGATGGTCACAATGTGCGGCAGTTTCTGGCGGCAGACCAGCAGGGTGATGCCGACCGTGGCGTAGGCGATGGTGGAAAGCACCAGAGGACCGCCGAGTGCCGCGCCGACGCCGATCTCCTTCTGCGCAGCGCTGGCACCAAACGTGACAGCAACGAAGGTCACCACGCTTTCCGGCAATGCCGTACCGAAAGCCGCGAGGATTGAGCCGGTCGCCTGCTGGCTCACCGCCAGCTTGCGGCCGACCCATTCGACGCCATTGACGAAATACTCGCAGGCGAGATAAATGACGATGGCCGCGCCCAGCAGCAGGCCGATGGTCAGAGCAAGGGAGGTCACGTGAATTCTTGGGAGTTGGGCGCAAGCCAAAGGCTTCGACACCCGCGCCCAACCCGCTAGCGGATACCGAAACCCGTGGTCTTGCCAAGCCCGTTACGGCTGGCCGCGCCATGGCCGAAGCCAAGTATGTTGACGCGGCCCCTTCTGGCAACGAAGGCGGCTACTCCCCAAAGGGACGGTAAACGTATCGGTTCCTTGCACGGTGGTCAACACCGAAGTGAGAACGCGGATCAAGGCGTATTGATCGGCGTCGGGAGCGTCCCCGCGGATGCGTGCCAATTCTTCCGGGATTGCCCAGCCTGCGGTGCACTACTCAAGCCGAAGCCCGGTGACGGCTGCGAATTTTGATCCTAGGCGGCACCCCCTCTACGCCCGTGCAGGCGGAGCATCGTGGCTGTCGGTCGTCGCGAAATCGTCCCCGAATCCGGAGCTGGCTTGACAGTTTCACACATTTCTATATTATTGGAATTATGAAACAGAATGAAGCCGTGAAAGCATTGGGTGCACTGGCGCAAGACAGCCGCTTGGCCGCCTACCGTTTGCTGGTTCAGGCGGGTGACGAAGGTCTGCCGGTGGGTGAAATTGCCGCGCGCCTGAAAGTGCCCGGCGCCACCCTGACCAGCCACCTCAATGTGTTGCGCAACGCCGGGCTGGTGCGCGACGAGCGCGAAGGGCGCGTGATTCGGTGCCGCGCCGACTACGCCCGCATGAACGCGTTGCTCGCGTTCCTCACCGAAAACTGTTGCGGCAGCGATGCCGCTTCCTGCGCACCCACGTGCGCGCCCACCCGGAGAAAACGTCCATGAAACGCTTTCACGTACACGTCAATGTCACCGACCTGGATGCCAGCATCGGCTTCTATTCCATCCTGTTCGGCACCGAGCCGAGCGTGCGCAAGTCCGATTACGCCAAATGGATGTTGGATGATCCGCGTGTGAACTTCGCGATCTCGCAACGCGATCGCGCGGCCGGCGTCGATCACTTGGGTCTGCAAGCTGACGATGGCGCGGAACTGGAAGAAATCGGTGCGCGCCTGGTCGCTGCCGACAAGGTCACGCTGGCCGAACAAGGCACCACGTGCTGCTATGCGCATGCGGACAAATACTGGGCGGAAGACCCGCAGGGGGTACGCTGGGAAACCTTCCACACCCATGGCGAGGCGACCACGTATTCCGCGCCCACGCACGAACCGTCCGGCAACGCCTGCTGTGGACCATCGACGGTGTCCACGCCATCCGAAAAAGCCTGTTGCTCGGGCGGAGCTTGCGGATGAGCCACACGCCGCGCGTACTGTTCGTCTGCGTCGAAAACGCCTGTCGCAGCCAGATGGCGGCAGGCTTTGCGCGCATGCACGGGGCAGATCGCATCGAGGCTTTTTCCGCGGGTTCGAAACCTGCAAATGCCGTCAATCCGCGCGCGGTTTCCTTCATGGGCGAACGCGGTTGCGACATCTCCGCACAAATTCCCAAACCACTGAGCGCGTTTGCCGATCAGGCCTTCGATTGGGTCGTAACGATGGGTTGTGGTGACGCGTGCCCGTGGTTGCCCGCGCGTCATCGCGAGGATTGGGCACTACCCGATCCGAAATCGCTGAGCGACGAACAGTTCCGTGCAGTACGCGACGAGATCGAACGTCGCGTGCAGCGGCTATTGTCGAATCTGGCTGCCTCGTCGCCGGAGGCAGCGTCGTGAGTGCGATGGTGCAAGAAGCCGCACCCGCGAGGCTGGGGGTTTTCGAACGCTGGCTCAGCTTGTGGGTCGCGCTGTGCATCGTCGCCGGCATCGTGCTGGGGCGAGTCGCGCCGAACGCGTTTCATGCACTCGGCGGATTCGAACTCGCGCATATCAATCTTGCGGTCGGCGTGCTGATCTGGATCATGATCGTGCCGATGCTGATGCGCGTGGATTTCGGCGCGCTCGGCACGGTGCGACGGCATTGGCGGGGCATGGGCATCACCTTGTTCGTCAACTGGGCGGTCAAGCCGTTTTCGATGGCGCTGCTCGGCTGGATCTTCGTGCGGCATCTGTTTGCGGCGTGGCTGCTGGCGGCGCAACTCGACAGTTACATCGCCGGGCTGATCCTCTTGGCGGCGGCGCCGTGCACGGCGATGGTGTTCGTGTGGAGCCAGTTGGTACGTGGCGAAGCGCACTTCACCCTGACCCAGGTCGCGCTCAACGACAGCATCATGGTGTTCGGCTTTGCGCCGATCGTGGCGCTGTTGCTCGGCGTCGCGGCAATCCACGTGCCGTGGACAACCCTGCTGCTGTCGGTGCTGCTCTATATCGTGGTGCCATTGGCCATCGCGCAAGCTCTGCGAAAACACCTGTTACGACGGGGCGCTGCAGCACTCGATGCAGCACTCAAGCGCGCCCAACCCTGGACACTCGTTGCATTGCTGGCCACCCTCGTGTTGCTGTTCGGGTTCCAGGGCGAAGCCATCCTGCATCAGCCGCTGGTGATCGTGTTGCTCGCGGTGCCGATTACGCTGCAGGTGCTGTTCAATGCGGGACTCGCTTATGGCCTCAACCGCTGGCTGGGCGAAGCGCATTGCGTGGCCGGACCTTCGGCCTTGATCGGCGCCAGCAACTTCTTCGAACTCGCGGTGGCGACCGCAATCAGCTTGTTCGGTTTCACCTCCGGCGCCGCCTTGGCAACCGTGGTCGGCGTGCTGATCGAAGTCCCGGTCATGCTCGGCCTGGTTGAGGTCGTCAATCGCAGCCGTGGCTGGTACGAGGCACGCGCCTGACGTGTCAAGCGGCGCATCCTCCACCCAAATGCCGCCGAGTGATCAAGTACAACTCAAGCGTAGCCGAAAGCGGTGCGAAGTATCGTTTGAACTCATCGTGATTGTGTAACGCCCGTCGCCGTTCGTAGCATCCAACGAAGATTGGATCATTTGATGCGTATGCACGATCACTCCGGCCATAGCGATAACAGGGCTGGCGATCATCACGGCCACAGTCATGGCGTCAGCCCCAATGCGGACAAGCGCTGGCTGACACTCGCGCTGGCGCTGTTGCTCGCGTTCATGGTTGCCGAAGTGGTGGTCGGCATCATGGCGAGATCGCTGGCGTTGATTTCCGATGCGGGCCACATGTTGACCGACGTGGGCTCGATCGCGCTGGCCTTGTTCGCGATCCGGATGGCCGCGCGGCCTGCGCGCGGTCGTTATACCTTCGGCTTCAAGCGCGTGGAAATTCTGAGCGCGCAGGCCAACGGTCTCACCCTGCTGGTACTTGCCGCCTGGTTCATCTACGAAGCGATCCGGCGTCTGATCTCGCCACCGCCGGTGCACGGCTCCTTGATGACGCTTGTGGCGATCGCCGGCATCGTGGTCAATCTCGCCGTGGTCTGGATCATGGGCAAGGCAAACCGGCAAAGCCTCAACATCCAGGGCAGCTACGCGCACATCCTCAACGATCTTTACGCGTTCATCGCCACCGCGGTGGCCGGCGCGATCATCTGGCTGACTGGATGGGATCGGGCGGATGCGATCGCAGCCTTGGTCGTTGCGGCGCTGATGCTGAAAGCCGGATTGGAGCTGGTGCGCGATTCGGGGCGCATTTTCCTTGAAGCGTCGCCGAAGAATCTCGACCCCGCCGCGGTCCGTGCATCGATCCTCGCCACCGCAGGCGTGACTGCCGTCAACGATCTGCACATATGGGAAGTGACCTCGGGTTTTCCGGCGCTGGCCGCGCATGTTTTCGTCCGCCCGGAAGATGACTGCCACGACAAGCGCCGCGAACTGGAAACCCTGCTGCGGGATCGCTATCGCATCGAACACGCCACCTTGCAGATGGACCACGCCCGCGATGCCGCCGCACTGGTCACCGGATGCAAGCACGATGCGGTGTGAGCCGGCCGCAAATGAACTTCCAAGCTAGTCTCAGGTCATTTCTTACTTGTGCAACGTGACTTTGAAGCGACTCTTCGTGATTGTGTAACAGCCGAGTTGCCCCTATGATCTTCGGTCGATTTTGACGCTGCCACCATGCTGAACCGCCTGCGCCGCCACCGTTTGCTTTGGGTACTTGCCCTGACCGTGCTGTCGTTCAAGCTGGTGGCGGGCACGGTTTGCCTGAACGACACGGCCGCCAATCAGCATGCGGCATCCGGGGCGACGATCGTTGCTGCGCAATCCGTGGCCAGTCCTTCCTTCGATGACAACGGCAATGCCTGCCTGCTCGGCGAGACGGGTGGCTGTCATTGTGCGTGCGCGGAAACGCTGCCGGTGCCAGTGACGTTGTCGCTGCACATTGCGCCGGTCGAATCGCCGTCCGTTTTCCATGTTCCCGCCTACGGATTCTCGCCCGCCCGGGCGGGTCCGCTGCTGCGCCCACCGATCGCCTGAAAACCGTTTCGTTTCGTGACCGACTGCCTCGTGCGGTCGTCGCGCCGTGACCGTTTTCAGGAGATTCCTGCATGTCTGTTTTGCGTTCGGTGCCATTGGGCGCCGCGTGTCTGCTGTGTTGTGCGGCAGCCTTGGCTGCACCCCGCAACCTCGAACCACCACCTTCGTCTGCCACACCCTCTGTGCTTGCGGCCCCGATGCCGCTGCGCGCAGCGGTGCAAGAGATCTGGAACAAGAGTCCGGAAGTACAAGCCGCCGCCGCCGAGCTTGAAGCGGCACGCGCGCGTGCGCGCGCCGCCGCACGGCCGTTGTACAACCCCTCGCTGACGGCAGATGCCGAGAACGCCGACGTCAACCGGCGCACGGTTGGCATCAGTCTGCCGCTGGATTTATCTGGCAAACGCCGTGCGCGCACTGCCCAAGGCGATGCCGATTTGCGCGCGGGTGAAGCGGCCTACGCGCTGCAACGCATCGACGTTGCCTCGCGCTGGCTGAAGGCATGGTCGGAGGTTGCGCTGACGGCGCGCCAGCGGGAACTTGGCCAGCGCCGCGTGGAGATGATGCGGCGCTTCGACGAGCTGGCCGCACAGCGGTTGAAGGTTGGCGACATCAGCAGCCCGGAACGCGATCTCGCCGCGCTGGCGCTGAGTGAAGCGCTGGCGCAGCAAGCCGCACTCACCGGCAAGGCGGCGGCCGCGCGCGCGACGTTGCAGGCCATCGCCGGGGCTGCCGCCGAAGCCTCGCCGGCCCTCCCGGAAGGGTTACCGCCGCAAGCCGACGGCATCGTTGCATTGCCGATCGACGAACTGCCAGCATTGCATCTGGCGCGAGCCCGTCAAGCCAGTGCGCAAGCCGGCGTACGCGTGGCGCAGAAGGCGCGCATTCCGGACCCGACGCTCAGCCTGACCGGCGGCGAGGTACGGGTGGGCAGGGTACGCGACAACGTGATCGGCCTTTCTGTCTCGATTCCGCTGCCAGTGCTCAACAACGGCAGCGCCGAAGTCGATGCGGCGAGGGCCGATGCCGATGCCGCCGCCGCGAACGCGCAGGCGCAACGGTTGCGGTTGCGTTCGGGGCTGGAAGAAGCGCGTACCCGCTACGCGGCGTTGCGTTCGGCCGACGCCGCCTTTCACAGCGGACGCGCTGCGGCCTTCGCGGATCGCACGACCTTGCTCGAAAAGCTCTGGCGTGCCGGCGAAATCAGCACTTCGGATTACCTCGTGCAACTCAAGGAAAGCCTCAACACCGCGCTGACCGGGCTGGAGCTTCAAAGCCAGACCTGGCAGACCTGGTTCGACTACCTCACCGCCGCCGGCCGTCTCAACGACTGGATCGAAGGGCGCACACAGGATCTTCCGCGATGAACTCACATATTTCGATGTTCCGTTCCGCCGCATTCGTGCTGCTCGCGCTGGTGTTGACGCATCCGGTGTTGGCGCAGGAACCCGCGCCCGCCAATCCATTGGTGCTGGATGCCAAAGCCATCCAGGATGCCGGCATCGTGCTGGACAAGGCCGCAGTGCGGCCCATCACCGACGAATTGAAAGCGCCCGGCGAGGTGAAAGCCGATGCGTATTCCACCGTACTGGTGTCGCCGCGCGTGGAATCGCAGGTTCTGGAGCGCAAGGCGAAACTCGGCGACGTGGTGAAAGCCGGCACGCCACTAGTGATGCTCTCCAGCGTGCAGGTTGCCGAAACCCAAGGCGCACTGATCGTGGCGGAACAGGATTGGCGGCGCATCGCTGCGCTCGGCCCGCAGGCGGTTTCTGCACGACGCTACAACGAATCGAAAGTCGCGCGTGATCAGGCGCGCGCCAAGTTGCGCGCCTTCGGCTTGTCCGAAGGTCAAATCACCGCGCTGTTGCGCAAGGGCTCGGCGCGTGCGGATGGCAGTTACGAATTGCTGGCGCCCGCCGCAGGCCGCGTGACCACCGACGAGTTTCTGGTCGGCGAGCGCGTCGAACCCGGCCGCACCCTGTTCACGCTGGTCAAGGAGAACTCGGTGTGGGTCGAGGCGCAGCTCGCGCCGGCCGATGCGGAGCGGGGCAAGTCCGGAGACGTGGTGCGCGTACTTGCGCATGACACCACATTGCCGGGCAAGGTGGTGCAGCGGTCGCACCAGACCAACGAGCGTACCCGCACCGTGCCGGTGCGCATCGAAGTCAACAATGAAAAGGATCTGCTGCATCCGGGCGAGCTGGTCGAAGCGCGCCTCGCGGTCGGCGGCACCACCAAGCAACTCGCGGTACCCGCCACAGCCGTGGTGCTGCTCCAGAACCAACCGACCATCTTCCTCGCCAAAGGCAAGGGCCAGTTCGAGCCGGCGCCGGTGTTGACGGGGGACACCCGCGATGGCTGGACCGTGATCAAGCAGGGTCTGAAAGCCGGCGACACCTATGTGCGCACGGGTGCCTTCGCCCTGAAGGCGCGCTTGCTGCGTTCGCAGTTGGGAGAAGAGTGATGCTCGAACGTCTGGTCGAACTCTCGCTGCGTTTCAAGGTGCTGGTACTGATCGCCTTCGTGGTGATCGGTTTCCTGGGCTTCCAGGCCGTGCGCCAGCTCCCCATCGACGCCTTTCCCGATGTCACACCGGTGCAGGTCAACGTGTACACCGAAGCGTCCGGCTTGGCGGCGGAAGACGTGGAGCAATTGTTGACCACGCCAGTGGAATCGGCGCTCGCCGGCTTGCCCAAGGTGCAGGAAATCCGCTCCGTGAGTCTGTTCGGGCTGTCCTATGTGTCGGTCTATTTCGACGATTCGATGGACATCTACTTCGCGCGGCAACTCGTCAACGAACGGTTGCAACAGGTCGGCGATCGCCTGCCGACAGGCTACGGCAAGCCGGAGATGGGACCGAACACCTCCGGTCTCGGGCAGGTGTTCTGGTATACGGTCGAGCGCGCCGATACCAAGCTCAAGGACGCCGCCCAAGCCAAGGCGCCCAGCGACATGGACCTGCGTACGCTGCAGGATTGGACCATCCGCCTGATCCTGCGCACCGCGCCGGGCGTCGACGATGTGACCTCATGGGGTGGGCAGGAAAAGCAGTACCAGGTGCGCATCGATCCCTTGAAGCTGATCGCGCACAAGCTCGGCTTCAAGGATGTGATCGAAGCGCTGCAGGCCAACAACGCACAAGTCGGCGGCAACTTCATCAACGTCGGCCGCGAACAATACCTGGTGCGCGGGCTGGGTTTGGTGCAGAACGCACAGGACATCGGCAACATCGTGCTGAAGAGCGAGGACGGCACCCCGGTGTACGTGCGCGACGTGGCCGAGATCACCGAAGCCGGTGCTCCGCGCACCGGCGCGGTCACCCGCGACGGCAAGGAAGTCGTGCTCGGCATGGCACTGGCCCGCATCGGCGAGAACGCCAAGAATGTCGTGGATGCGGTCAAGGCCAAGCTTGATACGGTCAAGCAGGCGTTGCCCGCAGGCGTGACGATCAACCCGGTGTACCAGCGCACCGACCTGGTCAACGCCGCGGTGGACACCGCCGTGCGCGCGCTGATCGAAGGTTCAATCCTGGTCGCGCTGGTGCTGTTCCTGTTTCTGGGCGAGCTGCGCAGTGCGCTGGTGGTGGTGATCGCGCTGCCGCTCGCGATGCTGATCGCCTTCATCTGCATGGGGCAAGCCGGACTTTCGGCCAACCTGATGTCGCTGGCGGGGCTCGCGATCGGCATCGGCATGATGGTGGATGGCGCGGTGGTGATGGTGGAGAACGCCTTCCGCATCATGGCCGAGCGCAAGGCGCACGGAGAACCGGTGGACCGCACCGCTGCGGTGCTCGCCGCGGCGCGCGAAGTCGCCAACCCCATTGCGTTTGCGATCCTGATCATCATCGTGGTGTTCCTGCCGCTGTTCAGCCTGCAAGGGCTGGAAGGCAAGATGTTCAAGCCGATGGCGTTCAACATCAGCTTTGCGATGGCGGGCTCGCTGATCCTGGCATTGACGCTGATTCCGGTGCTGGCCGCGCTGGTGTTGAAGCCCAAGGAGGAGAAGGACACGCGGCTGGTGGCCTTCCTCAAGCGCCACTACGCCACGGTACTGGCATGGTCGCTGGCGCGTCGCAAGATCGTGCTCGGCATCGCCGCCGGCGCGCTGCTCGGCAGCCTCGCGTTGTTTCCCTTCCTCGGCAAGGAGTTCATGCCGAACCTGAAGGAAGGCGCGATCATGTGGCGCATCACTTCCATTCCATCGGCGTCGCTGGACGAATCCATCGGCATCTCCAAGGAAGTGGCGGCGCTGGTCAAACAGAAGTTTCCAGAGGTGGAAACCACGCTGGCGATGATCGGCCGTGCCGAAAAAGGCGAAACCGCTGACGTCAACTACATGGAGGTGTACACCCCGCTCAAGCCCAAGGATCAGTGGCGCGACGGGCAGACCCTGGAGAGCATCGAGGAAGCGATGCAAAAGGAACTGTCCGCGGCGTTGCCCACGGCGGTGGTGAGTTACACCCAGCCGATCCAGATGCGCATCGAAGAACTGATCTCGGGCGTGCGCGCCACCTTGGCGCTGAAACTCTACGGCGATGACTTGGGCGAGCTGGACCGCCTGAGTGCGGGGATCAAGGATGCGCTGGCGGGTGTTCCCGGTGTGGCCGATCTTGCGCTGGAAGCGAACATCGGCAAGCCGCAAATCCGCATCCAGGTGGATCGCGATGCCTTGGCCCGATACGGCCTCAACGCCGACGACGTACTCACCGTGGTCAAGAATGGCATTGGCGGCGATCCGGTCTCCACCCTGCTCGACGGCGTCAAGCGCTTCGACATCACGGTACGGCTGGACAAGGACGACAGGACCTCCTTGCAAGCCATCGAGCGAATTCCTTTGCGTACCTCCAACGGTGCCATTGTGCGCCTAGCGCAGGTGGCGAAGGTCAGCGACGCGGAAGGCTACTCCTTCATCCGCCGTGAGCAGTTGCAGCGCTACGCGGTGATCCAGATGGACGTGCGCGGTCGCGACATCAATGGCTTCGTCCAGGAAGCCAACGCGAAGATCGCGCAAGCCGTGAAGCTGCCGACCGGCTACTACACCGAATGGGGTGGCGCCTTCGAAAACCAGCAGCGCGCACTGGCGCGGCTGTCGCTGATCGTGCCGGTGACGATCTTCTTCATCTTCGTGCTGCTCTACACCGCATTCAATTCGGTGAAATACGCCGCACTGATCCTCGCCAATGTGCCGTTCGCCATCATCGGTGGCATCGTCGGCTTGGCGATCACCGGCCAATACCTGTCAGTGCCCTCGGCGATCGGCTTCATCGCCGTGTTCGGCGTGGCGATGCTGAACGGCATCGTACTGGTCAGTTTCTTGAACCAGCAGCGTGAGAAGGGATTTGCCGTACGCGACGCCGTGATCTCGGGCACCGCGCTACGTCTGCGTCCGGTACTGATGACCGCGAGCGTCGCGATCCTCGGCCTCGTGCCGATGCTGCTGTCCAGCGGCGTGGGCGCGGAAACCCAGCGTCCGCTTGCGACCGTGGTGGTCGGCGGCTTGATCACTTCGACCTTGCTGACGCTGGTGTTGCTGCCGGTGCTGTACGACTGGATCGAGGAACGCGCCGCCCGGCGCCTCGCGAAATCACAGGAGGACACCCCATGAAAGAAGTCAAAGCGTTTATTCATCGTGGCCGTATCGTCGACATCATCCATGCGTTGGAGGACGCGGGATTTCGTTATCTGTCGGTGAGCGACGTCAAGGGCTTGCTGCAGGCGCTGAGTGCGCAGGAACAGACATATTCGATGGAACTGGGCGAACGGGTAACCAGACAGATCAAGCTCGAAGTGTTCTGCGAGGACGATCAGGCCGAACGCGCGGTGCAACTGATCCGCCTGCACGGGCGCACCGGTCAGAGCGTGGCCGGCTGGGTTTACCAGAGTACCGTCGATCGTGCGTGGCCGATCGACGGGCGTGTGGACAACGACTGATCGCAGCGACGGGAGCGCACCCGCGCTGCGTCGATGTCATTTCATAACACGGCGGCGGCCGCATAGAGTGGCCGTCGTGATGAGGGATCCCAATGCTTGAACCATGCACGCAAGCTATCGGGTTACTGGCTGATGACTGACACATGCTGCGCCACCACCATCGATATCGCGGCATTGCAGGCACGGCAGCGTCGAGTGTTGATGATCGTGCTGGCGATCAACCTCGCCACCTTCGTGATGATGCTGGCCGCGGCGATCTACAGCGGCTCGTCGTCGCTGCTGTCCGGCGGATTGGACAATCTTGGCGATGCGCTCACCTACCTCTTGAGCCTTGCGGTCATTGGTGCCAGTGGTCGCGCGAAAGCCCGGGTGGCGCTGTTCAAGGGCGCGCTGATTCTCGGCGCTGCGCTCGCGGTTGCCATCCAGATTGGCTGGCGTCTCCTGCATCCGGGCGTACCGATCTTCGAGGCGATCGGTATCGCCGCTTTGCTGAACCTGGCCGCCAATGGCGTGTGTCTGCGCTTGCTGATGCCTTACCGCAAGGGCGACGTCAACATGGCCTCGGCCTGGGAATGTTCGCGCAATGACGTGTTCGAGGGTATCGCCGTACTGGCTGCGGCCGCCGGCGTCGGCATCTTCGGCGCCGGCTGGCCCGATCTGCTGGTTGCGTCGGCGTTGTTGTTGTTGTTTCTGCGCTCGGCATGGCGGGTGTTCCGCATGGCGTGGCGCAGCTACACGAACGGAGAAAAGTAATGAGTACCGGCCACGATCATGTGGGTACGGAGGTCAAGCACGAGACGCCGCTGTGGTGGGCACTCGGCCTGACCAGTACGTTCCTTGTCGTTGAGATCATCGGCGGTCTGCTTACCAACAGTTTGGCTTTGTTGTCGGACGCGGCACACATGGCCACTGACGTGATCGCGCTGACGATCTCGCTGACCGCCGTACGCCTGACTCGACGTCCGCCCGACGCGAAACGCACCTATGGTTACGCGCGCATGGAAGCCATCGGCGCACTCGTCAACGGTGGCCTGCTGTTCCTCGTCGCCGGTTACATCTTGTGGGAGGCGGCGCGGCGCTTCAGCGAACCGCCTTCGGTGGCCTCCACTGGCATGTTGGTGATCGCAGCACTCGGGTTGGGGGTCAACCTCATCTCGATGCGATTGCTCAAGGCCGGCAGCGGTGAAAGCCTCAATGTGAAGGGTGCGTATCTGGAAGTTTGGGCCGACATGCTCGGTTCGGTCGGCGTCATCGTCGCCGCCTTGATCATCAAGTTCACCGGCTTCTACCTTGCCGATCCCATCATCGCCGTGTTGATTGGTCTGTGGGTACTGCCGCGGACATGGATATTGCTGCGAGAGGCAGGAAATGTCCTGATGGAAGGGGCACCTCGTGGCGTCGATACTGAACGGGTCCGCGCGGAAATGCTGGCGACTCCAGGCGTGGCTGCACTGCACGATGTGCACATATGGGCGCTGAGCAGCACGCGTTCGGCGATGGCGGCACACGTGATCATGGATGGCGGCGCATCAGGCGCGGAGGCATTGCGGCTCCGGCTGGCGCAGATGCTGGAAGCGCGCTTTGACATCCATCATGTGACACTCCAAGTTGAAACCACGCCGTGTGGGCGTGGGTGTGAAGCGCCACAAAAGGTTTGATTTCGCACACCGGCCGGTTGGTGCTGCCGACCCTCTCAGAGACCTTCCGACTTGATCGTGGGCATCGCCATCGATCTTCACATGATCACGGCAGTGATCGAAATCCTGCGCGAGGCGCGGGGAGGCCGATTCCGCCGAAGCAATCAAATCGTAACGCGAAAGTGCGTTGCACTTGGAAATTGAACCTGCCTTCTTCACGGGCCGATACCAAGGGAGCGGGAGAGGTTTCGCAAGAGTGCCGACACGAACGACAGGTGATCCAATGATGCCATCGATCATAAAGCATCTTCATTTCGAAAAAACGAATGTCAGTTTCCGGAAGAGGCTCCGACTGTTCTTTATTGTCGGTGTGATGGTGCTGCTGCTTGGCTGCGTCAAGGCAGCGATCCACTACTATGGATTGGAGTTCCTCGAACTTAACCGATTGCTGACGAGCGGCATCGCCGGCGCCATCTTTATCATTGGCTTCCTGCTGTCGAGCGTTCTAGCAGACTATAGGGAGGCGGAGGCCATTCTGCCCACCATCCGCACTGCAATTGAGGCGATCGATGGAGACCTGGAGTCATTCGCCGTCGAGAATCCGGACTTCAACTTCGAGGAATGTCGCGGGATTCTCATTGGAATTATCAATAAACTTCGCCGTGGTCTGGGCCCCGACAAGGGTCACAGTGATATTCCCCCCGCTTTAGATGAGGTGGCCAGATTGACGCCGATCTTCGGTCGGCTCGCGAAGATGGGCATGGCTTCGGACTGGGTCATACGGCTGCGAACCAAGCAAGATGTCATTCGAAACGCCATGCTGCGTATCTATCAATTTCAGCGCCTCAAGTTCGTCCCTTCTGTGCATGTGCTGGTCCAGACGCTGGTGTTATGGATCGTGGCGATGCTGCTCTTCCTGAAGACGGAGGACGCTCCTGCCGCTGCGATCATGATCGGTTTTATCACCTACATGTTTATCTATGCAATGTACTTGGTGCGGCTGCTCGAACAACCTTTTGCAAAGGGCCACGATTCGCTGGACGACGTCAGCTTCTTCCTGTTGAATGAGCTTGAATCGAAACTTCGTAGCGGCGTCGGTCAGAACGCAGTTTCTCCGCATTCGGGAAATTGATCGATGGCACTGAATAGGATCAGTGCGATGCGATGGAAGGCCGCTCATCTGTCAGAATATGGAGGATGAGCGGTTGCGGATGCCAGCACGAAGCACAGGATCGCGCCCAGCGGCGCGCCTTGATGATCGCACTCGACCTGAACGCAGCGATGTTCGTGGTCGGCATGGGTCAGCGCCCGAAACAGAAAAAATGTAGGTCAAACTTTGCAAGCCTCCGCGCCGCCCACTCGGGCGGCATGGCAAGCGCAGCCTGAAAGCCCCTGCAGAATTCCGCACGATGCTGCGGCACGAGCCCCGGAGCACCTCTCGCGCAACACAAGCAAGTGCCGCTTCAACTGCAATAGCGTCTCCACGCGGACCTCCACCTGCTGGATATGCTTATCCAACAGCGCGTTGACCTCTCCGCAATCCTGTGTCGGCGCACCCCGGTATCTCAGCAGCGCCCGCACTTCGGCAAGTGTCATGTCGAGAGAGCGGCAGTGGCGGATGAACTGCAGGCGTTCGACATGAGCGTCGTCATACAGTCGATAGTTGCTCCCGCTACGCATCGGCAAAGGTAACAAACCTTCAGTTTCGTAGTAACGGACGGTGACGACCTGGCACCCCGTGCGTCTGGCGAGTTCGCCGATTCTGATCATCATGGAATCACTTCCGAAAAATGAGCTTGACTCTATAGTAGCTATAGGGATTCTAATCAACAACTACGCTGTCGATTGATGAAGGTGCCGTCATGGCCGCATGCAGTTCCAAGGGATGCGGTTGTCCTACCGCCGAGGCGAAGCCGTCCGAAGCGAAAACTTCCGGCAACAGGGCGTTGCGGATGACCCATTACCGGATCGAAAACATGGATTGTCCGACCGAAGAAGCACTGATCCGGGACAAGCTGGCGAAGCTCCCTGGTGTGACGGACTTGGAATTCAATCTGCTGCAGCGCCTGCTGACGCTACACCATGAGATGCCATCGTTGGAGCCAGTTGAGCAAGCGTTGGGGGCCATCGGCATGCAAGCAGCTCGGGCTGATACCGAGCCAACCTCTCAAACTACAGTATTGGCGATTGCCAAGATGGATTGCCCAACCGAAGAATCGCTGATACGGGGCAAGCTCACCGGCATGGCCGGCGTGGAAGCATTGGACTTCAATCTGGTGCAGCGCACTTTGCAAGTGCACCATCGGGCCAACGCTCTGCCGGGTGTGCTGGCTGCCCTGAAATCCCTTGGCTTCGAAGCTGAGATACCTGATGCGGCGGACACGACCGGCGTGCCTGCCGGGCCTTCTCGCCACCAATGGTGGCCGCTTGTGGTGTCGGGCTTGGCTGCCATGCTTTCCGAGGGCGTTTACTGGTTTCGAGGCGGCAATCACTGGGCCGTGGTGACCTTAGCGCTGGTCGCCATCTTCACTGGCGGTCTGCCCACCTACAAGAAAGGCTGGATCGCGCTCAGGAATCGCAATCTGAACATGAATGCCCTCATGTCGATTGCAGTCACCGGAGCGATGCTGATCGGACACTGGCCGGAAGCGGCGATGGTGATGGTGCTGTTCGCGCTGGCCGAAGTCATCGAAGCCAAGTCACTCGACCGAGCCCGAAACGCGATTCGCGGCCTGATGGACCTGGCCCCGGAAACGGCCACCGTGCAGCTGCCAGACGACAGTTGGGCCGAAGTGGATGCCAAGACGGTCGCCATTGATAGCCGTGTCCGCGTGAAGCCGGGCGAGCGCATCGCGCTTGATGGCGTGATTGTGCAAGGCCGATCGACGGTGAATCAGGCCTCCATCACCGGCGAGAGCCTGCCGGTCGAGAAGGCCGAAGGCGATCCGGTTTTTGCCGGCACGATCAACGAATCCGGCTCGTTCGAGTACCGGGTCACGGCGATCGCCACGCAATCCACCTTGGCGCGCATCATCCATGCCGTGGAGGCGGCTCAAGGGAGCCGTGCACCGACCCAGCGCTTCGTGGACCAATTCGCCCGCTTCTACACGCCGATCGTGTTCGCGGTCGCGCTGGCAGTAGCTATCCTGCCGCCGCTCATCCTGGCTGCGCCTTGGCTCCCCTGGGTTTACAAGGCGCTGGTCCTGCTGGTGATTGCCTGTCCCTGCGCTCTGGTCATTTCCACACCTGTGAGCATCGTCAGCGGGCTCGCCGCCGCTGCGCGGCGTGGCATTCTCATCAAGGGTGGCGTGTATCTGGAAGAGGGCCGCAAGCTGCGATGGGTCGCACTGGACAAGACCGGCACAATCACGCACGGCAAACCGGTGCAGACGGATTTCATGGCCTGGCGAGAAGCGGATGCCGCCAGCGCGCGAATCTTGGCGGCGAGCCTGTCCACCCGTTCCGACCACCCTGTGTCCCTCGCCGTGGCGCACGCCGCCCAGAACGACGGTTTGATCTTGAGTGAAGTGGACGACTTCGCAGCCTTGCCGGGGCGCGGCGTGCGGGGTCGAATCGATGGTTCCGTGTATCACTTCGGCAATCACCGACTGATTGAGGATCTGGGCGTTTGCACGCCAAACCTTGAGGCGAAGTTGGCCGCGCTGGAAGCGCAGGGCAAGACGGTCGTCATGCTGGCCGGCAAGGAGGGTGTGCAAGCCTTGTTCGCGGTCGCCGATACGGTCAAGGACAGCAGCCGCCGTGCCATCGCCGACCTGCACGCGCTTGGCGTCAAAACCATGATGCTGACCGGCGACAACCCGCACACCGCCGAGGCGATCGCGCGTCAGGTCGGCATCGACCGCAGTCAGGGAAATCTACTGCCCGAGGACAAGTTGCGCGAGATCGAGCGGTTGGCGGCGGACGGCAAGGTCGGCATGGTTGGAGATGGCATCAATGACGCGCCGGCGCTCGCACGGGCCGACATCGGCTTCGCCATGGGTGCGGCAGGTTCCGACACCGCCATCGAAACCGCCGACGTGGCGCTGATGGACGATGACTTGCGCAAGATGCCCGCGTTCGTGCGCCTGTCCCGTGCCACGGCCAGCGTATTGAAGCAGAACATCACTTTGGCGCTCGGCATCAAAGCGGTCTTTTTGGTACTCACCTTCACTGGACAAGCCAGCATGTGGATGGCGGTGTTCGCCGACATGGGTGCCAGCCTTCTGGTGGTCGGCAATGGCTTGCGGTTAGTGAGGAAGTGATTCGAAGATTTTTTTCTGGCTGCGTGATCGGAACACCGCATCGCACCGGCTGCAGGGCAACCTACAGGCCCATCGCTGTTCTGAAAACGGCAAGGAGATCATCATGCAATGTCCGGTATGTAAAGAAGTGCAACTCGTCATGGCTGAACGTCAAGCCATCGAAATCGACTACTGCCCGCAGTGCCGCGGGGTGTGGCTTGACCGGGGTGAGCTCGACAAGATCATCGAGCGATCGACCCAGGATCCGATGTCGGCGCGGCAAGCCCCTGCGCCGGCCGGCACACAGGGCGGTTACGCGGGTGGGGATTCTCACGGCCGCTCGAGTGACCACTGCGACGACCGACGGCAACCAGGCTATCGAAAGAGTTTCTGGAAAGAGATCTTTGATTGAGCTATGCCACTCGTGAATCACCACGGCAAGGCGGTTGGCAACGCTGGCTCTTGCTGGCGGTGCTGATCACACTCTCCGACCAGGCGATCAAGTTCGGTGTGGCATTCTTGATGCCGCTCAACACGCGTCTGGAGGTCACGTCCTTCTTCAACCTCGTGCACGTGCTGAACCCCGGCGCGGCGTTCAGTCTGCTGACCGGCGCGGGCAGCTGGTCCCGGTATGGCCTGACCGCGCTCGCACTGGGTGTATCGGTCTGGCTGATGCTGGCACTTCGCCACCGGCTACCCCGCAACGAGGCCGTGGGCTACTGTCTGATCCTCGGCGGTGCGTTGGGTAACGTGCTGGATCGCATCCAACACGGGGCGGTGATCGATTTCCTCGACTTCCATTGGCAGGGTGCGCACTGGCCAGCCTTCAATGTGGCGGACGTGATGATCACGATCGGCGCCATCCTGTTGATTACCAGCTCCTTTTTGCCGAAGCCACCGAAAGTTTCCAGCCATGGCGGCAACGCCCTCAGGTGACCGGCGAGATCCGGACAATGGATAATCAACCAGTCAGGAAGCGTGCACTTCTATTCTTGAACCCGCGAAGCCGCGGCGGAGATGACTGCGCGGCTGATGACGCCATCCGGCAGCTCGAGGCTGGCGGATTGGTCTTGACGCGCGGATCGTGCGCTCAGATACCCGACGTGACCCGCGAAATCAACTGGCATGCGCACGAAGTTGATCTTGTGATCACCGGTGGCGGCGATGGGACTGTCAACACCGTGCTCAAGGGTGTGCTGGAAACTGGGTTGCCGCTCGGCATCCTCCCACTCGGCACGGCGAACGACCTTGCTCGGACACTTGGCATTCCGAGCGACCCAGCAACGGCGGCCGCGGTCATCGTCGCGGGCCGGACGCGCCGGATCGATGTCGGCCAAGTCAACGACCAGTTCTTCGTCAACGTCGCGAGCATGGGTCTGAGCGTTGAGCTCGCGCGTCGTATGACCGGCAACCTGAAACGGCATTTGGGACGGTTCAGCTACCCGCTGGCTGCTATAAAGACGGTCCTTTACACGAGGCCGTTCACAGCCGAGGTGGTGACCGCCGATCGCACGCTCCGGCTTCGCAGCCTTCAGATCGCAGTTGGAAACGGTGTCTACTACGGCGGCGGCATGGCCGTCTACGAGGCCGCGGCGATCGATGACCAATGCTTGGACTTCTACAGCGTTGAGCCGCGACGATTTTGGCAGTGGCCCCTGTTTCTGACGGCATTCCGGCGCGGTCGTAACCGGAATCTGGTCGGTATGCGGGCCTTCTGCAGTTCTGGTCCGATTGAGATTCGAACCGATCCGTCACTACCGATCAATACCGATGGGGAAATCACGAGCAGGACGCCGGCCCGCTTCAAGCTCTGGCCGCGTGCACTGTCAGTCTTCGCCCCGGCAGGATGAACCCCGACGTATTCGAACCGGTACGCATCATGCCGCGCGCCGCTGGATCGAAGGCAGCCACCCGCTCACACCGGTGATGATGGTGGTTGCCCTTGTGGCCTTGCTGGTCAATGGATCGGTGTTGCTGCTTGTGCTGAAGCCCTTCCAGAATGGCGACGTGCACATGCGCGCTATGTGGCTGTGCACCCGCGCGGATGTGGTCGTCAATCTGGGCGTGGTCCTTTCCGGCGCGCGGGTGCTGCTGATCCACTCGTCGATTTCCGACCGGATCATCTGCATCGCGATCGGCCTCTATGTGATCAAGGAGGCGATCGAAATCCAGCGCGAAGCGCGTGAGGCGGACTCCGCAGCACCGGCGGAATCGTAAACGCCGTATGCACCGGCGTCGTGTTGCTGAAGCCGAAACCCGCGACTGCCCGCTCGAAGGTGCTGACCGCGACATTGTGGAGCGTAAGCGCCCGTTGCGAATCATACATCCGCTTCTTCATGCGATGGCATCCGTCATGGTGGATTGCGTGAGCGAAACCTGAGCGGCGAAAGTATGCGCGGAAGTGTCGGCGATCTTGGCGGATGTTGCGTACCGTTCGCACTGACAGTCTGCGTGCGCGCAGGACGGCCACTCAGAAGAACTCGTATTCCAGTTGGAAGCGGATCGTCGTATCTGGCGTGTCGTGCGTGAGGCCACCGAGCAGTGCCACGTCGTACCTGAGCTTCCTGCCGCTGCCGAGGCGCGTGACGCCGAAAAAAGCTGGACCTACGCTCAACTCCTGCGAGTGCAGGTGACCGGGAGATCCCAGCGAGCCGAACACCTGCATACCAGGCTGGAAACGCGGGCCCAGATTGTATTTCCACTGCACCTGGTACTGGAGCTCGTTGCGACTGCCGGCTTCATCGTCGTCCGAATCGTCCCGCGGCAACGCACTGAGTCGACGCACCCAATGGATGTTCAGATTGGTCTGGGTGTGCGCGGTCTCTTTCTGGAACATCGGGCCCAGCACCAGCGTGTTCACGTTCTCGAGCCGGTTGTGTTCGAACTCGACGAAAATGCCGGCGTCGAGCCAGTGTTCACCGTGTTCGGTCAACTGGAAGATGTTCTCGAACTCGTATTCCTCGACGTGTGCGACATTGCCCGGCGTCTGTGAATACTCGGCCTCCACCTCAATGCCCCAGCGCGGAGCAAGGCCATAGCCAAACGCTAGTTTGGCCGCGCGCTCGCCATCGTCGCCGTGCCCCCAATTGAACATGCCGCCTTTCAATTCCAGCTCCCACTCGCGGTAATCGACGATCGGCGAATAGATCACCGAGGCCGGTCCGGCGACCGCTGTCGCAGGGGCCGCGAACGTGCACACCAGACCGATCAACCCGGACAACGGCCACACAGCCAACCAACGTCGCTTGCTTTGTTTCATCGTCTGTCTCCTGGTGAAAGTGCCAACGTCTGATGACCTGCCATGGCAAACCTTCTTTTTCGCGAAGAACCGGACCGCGGACACAAACCTCCCCCTTCACGCCTGCGTGGGCGGGCGTGTCGCAAGATGCATGTTCACTCGATCAGGTCGTGTCCACTGCCCGCGTTCGAACGGATGCCGTCGCCTGCCGTGATTTCGAGCGTGCGCTCGCCGACACCATGCGTGCCGCCATCCAGCGCATGCCGGTGAACAGCACTAGCGCGGTCACCAGCCAGAACACGAGTTGCATCCCTGCCGGACGCGCCTCATAACCCACCAGCACGCGCAACGTCTGGCCGAGCAACGAGCCGTTGCCGAGCAACCACGACGTGTTCCAGAGCCGGCTGCCCCAGGCCGGCAGCCAGTCGGCCTGGATCAGGAAACCCGCGGCGCTAGAGGACAGGCCGGCCGCCAGCAGCACCAGCATCCAGTTGGTGGCGGTGAAGAAATGGCGGATCGGGATCCGCAGGAGGCCCAAATACAGCGCGAACCCCACCGCAATGCCGCCGGCGAGCCCCAGCGGCACACCCGCCAGCAGATCCACGCGTCCGGCACCGCTCGCCGCCATGCCGTACAGGAACAGCACGATCTCGGAGCCCTCGCGCAACACCGCCAGCGCAACCACCGCCAGCAGCATCGCCAGCGAGCTCGATCCGGCTTTCACCGAATTGGTGACCTGCTGCATGTGCCTGACCATTTTCTTGCCGTGGCTGGACATCCACGTCACGTGCCATCCGATCATCACGACCGCCGCCAGCAACACGCTGGCATTGAAGAGTTCCTGGCCCGCCCCGCCAACGGCTTCCTCAATCGCACCCGCAAAGATCGCAACCACGATCGCGCCGATCACGCCGAGCGCGATACCGCCGCCGATGAAGGTGCCGCGCCTTCCCACGCCGCGCGTGGCGGCAGCGACCACAGTCACGATCAGCGCCGCTTCCAGCACCTCACGAAACACCAGCAGTGCGACACCAGGCATGTGCATTCACTCCACGATCAAGACACCCTGTGCGGTGTCCAGATGAAAATCGTCGAAGAACTTGTATTGCCCCTTGTCCAGCGGGCCGATGAACACGGTGACCGTGCTGTTCGGCGGCACGACCTTTTCGCGATTGAATTCATTGCTTTCGAACTCCGATGGGGTGGAGTCCTTGTTCGTCACCAGCACCTTGAACTTGGTGTTGGCCGGCACCATCAGCGTCGCCGGTTCGAAGCGGCGGTTCTGGATCGTTAGCGAATACTCAGGCATTCCTGCGGCAGACGCGGCAAAGGGCGCCGCGGCAGCCAGCAGGACGAGCAGCAAGTTCCTGTACACGAAAGATGGGCGGGATGTCATGGCCATAGACTTGAGGGCGGCAAGGTTAGGAGCGTCACTTGATTCCACGGCAGTTATTACGGGGATGCAGATCGTTGCGACCAAAAGGGAGGCGTGCCGAAGCGGGACGTACGCCATTTCCATTCGGGCTCGTGTGACGTTCAATCGCAGGGCGGTACTTCATGGAAGGCTTGAGATGTCGGGTCCCGATACGGTCGACAATGCTAATCATTCGCATTTACGAATGCAACTGGCCTCCTTGACTGCGCTGAGCTGGCGATGCAATGCGTCGCCGGCTCGAAGGCTTTCACCCGATGGGTTTGATCATGATCCTAGTCGCCGCTGCTACGTTGCTGGTCAACGACTCGGTGCTGTTGATCGTGTTGAAATCGTTCTGGAAGGCCGAAGTGTTTCTGCGCTCCTTCGGCTCAACATCCGCGCGGATGTTGTCGCCAACCTTGGCGTGATCCTTTCGAAATCCTGCGCGAAGCGCGTGAGGCCGGCTCTGTAGAAGCTGTCAAGCCGTAAGCCGAACCCATCACCAAAAGCTGATCGTCAGCACGAGTACGGCCGCGACAAGACAGTAATAGCCGAAGAAATGCCAGCGGCCATGCTCCAGCCAGCGCGAGAGCCAGCGCAGCGCCAGCCAGCCCGCGACAAAGCTGAAAAGCATTCCCAGCAATCCCATGCCGAACGCTTTGCCAACCACTGCACCTGTCGCAGCATCCGCTTGCACCAGCCGCCAGGCTTCGCGCAGGACCACCGGCGGGGTCAGCACCACCGCCAAGGCGAAGCTGAACTCTTCTGCACGCATCCGCTCGACACCGAGAATCAATGCGGTCGAAATCGTTGCACCCGAGCGCGAGAACCCGCGGAACGGCAGACACAAACCTTGAATCGCACCGATCCAAGTCGAAGAGCGGCCGCTCAGAGGCTGATTGGACGCCGCTTTCCGGCTGGAGAGAAGAATGAGCGCGCCAGCAGCAGCCAATCCACCCGCGATCAGATAAGGGTTACCGAACAGTTGCTCGACTTGCGCGTGGGCGTACCCGCGCAACACGACCCGTTCGATCACCAGCAGCAGCACGAGACCGACGACGCTGGTTGCAACGGTCGCAATGACAATCAACTTGGCTTGCTGTCTGAATACCGCGACCGAAGCAAAGTAGCGCTCGCGCCATACCTTCCAGAAATAGCCGATCACCGCGAACATGGTGCCGGTGTGCAGCATCACCAGCAGGAAGGTCATCGCCGGCGCAGTGGGATCAAGGCCCAGCAGTTTTTCCGCCATGATCACATGGGCGGAACTGGAAACCGGCAACAACTCGGCAAAACCCTGGATGATCGCAAGCAGCACTACGTCAGGCAGGGTCACTTTCGACCTCCGGGATGTGGATTGCCAGATTCCAAACTCGACGCTACGTTCATGCTCTGCTGTTTGCTTCCACGCACCGGCAAGAGATCTATTTTACCGGAGCGATTGCCGTGACCATGCCGTACATACAGACTGGACGAAGGGAGGAGTTCACCTTCACGCCGATTCACGCCGACTTTGATCGATTGCAGCAGGCCCGGTGGATCGGGCCTGAATGTCTGCCGCGCTCCCTGGTTGCTCGGTGACTGCCCGGCGCCCTTGAGGATCAACTTGCGATCATTGGGATCGTGCACCTTGATGTCCGCGGAGTACGTCCTTAGGGAGCGATCGCGCACCATCGTCATCAACGCGAACACCGGCTTGGTGTGATGCGCGTCGGCACCGATGTTGTACGCGCTGGACCAGGCGCGGATCGAAGGCCGGTTCACCCGCGTTGCGTGCGAAGTCGGCCGTCCAGCCGAACTTGCGTTCGAATTCCACACCGATGGGGGGCGCGAATTTACGAGTGAATTCGTAGCGCTACGCGGAGCCCAGCGCGCCGAACGCAGCCCAAGTGCGACTTGGGCTGGCGCCGAAATCGTGGCGCACGCCAAGCTGTGCCGGATGTGAGGAAGACCACATAGGCGGCGTACTCCCGCGTTTGCGGGCGAAGGCGTCGAGTTGGACCCGCTTCGCTCCACTCGCTGGCGTTGGTCACCTCAGCCATGCCGCTTTCGGCCAAGCCGCAATGCGTTGGCGACCACCGACACGGAGCTCAAACTCATCGCCAAGGCGGCGATCATTGGGCTGAGCAACAGGCCAGTCACGGGGTACAGCACGCCGGCCGCAATCGGTACGCCCAGCGCGTTGTAGAGGAATGCAAAGCCCAGGTTCTGCTTCATGTTGGCGACGGTGTCGTTGGAAATCGACCGTGCCCGCACGATGCCGCGCAAGTCGCCTTTCACCAGTGTCACCTGCGCGCTCGACATCGCCACGTCGGTACCGGTGCCCATCGCGATGCCGACATCGGCTCCGGCAAGTGCGGGCGCGTCGTTGATTCCGTCGCCGGCCATCGCCACCCGGTGCCCCTTGGCTTGCAGCTGTCGCACGAGGTCGATCTTGTCCTTCGGGCGGACCTCGCCATGGACTTCGTCGATACCCAGGGTGCGTGCGACCGCATGCGCGGTGGTAACACCGTCGCCGGTGGCCATCACGATTTTCAGGCCCGCATCGTGCAGCGACGTGATGGCGGCGGTGGTGCTGGCCTTGATCGGATCGGCCACTGCAAGCAGGCCAGCCAGGACGCCATCGACCGCCAGATACATCACGCTGGCACCGGTCCGGCGCAGCTCTTCGGCCGGTGTGGAAAGAACGGATGCATCGACCCCGACCTCGTGCATCAGCGCGGTATTGCCGATCGCCAGGATGGCGCCTCCCACCTTGCCGCGTACCCCGATGCCGGTGGACGACTCGAAACTCTCCGGCGTTTCCAGCGTCAGGTCGCGACGACGGGCTTCCGCGACGATCGCGTCGGCCAGCGGGTGCTCGCTGCCCTGATCGAGGCTGGCCGCCAGACGCAGCACCTCCTGCTCGGTGAACCCTTCGGCCGCGAGCGCGGTGTGGAACGCCGGACGCCCCTCGGTCAGGGTTCCGGTCTTGTCCACGATCAGGGTGTCGATCTTGCGGAGGTGCTCGATCGCCTCGGCATCGCGGAACAACACGCCTTCCCCGGCGGCACGGCCGGTCGCTACCATGATCGACATCGGTGTGGCCAGTCCCAGTGCGCAGGGGCAAGCGATGATCAGGACCGAGATCGCATTGAGAACCGCGAACGTCCACGACGGTTGCGGACCGAACAGCCCCCACACGAAGAAGGTGGCAACGGCAGTCGCCAGCACAGCCAGCACGAACCAATAAGCCACTTTGTCGGCCATACGCTGCATCGGTGCGCGCGAGCGCTGCGCCTGCGCGACCAGTTGCACGATCTGCGACAGCACCGTCGCCGAACCGACTTTCTCCGCCCGGATCACCAGGCTGCCGGTGCCGTTGAGGGTCGCGCCGATCACGCTGGAGCCGATGGTCTTATCGACCGGGATGGGCTCCCCGGTCAGCATCGACTCGTCGACATGGGAGCGCCCTTCGATCACTTCGCCGTCCACCGGCACCTTTTCACCGGGGCGTACGCGCAGGCGGTCACCGACATGGACGTGACTGAGCTCGACATCCTCCTCGCCGCCATCGTCGCGCAGGCGGCGTGCGGTCTTGGGCGCCAACCCCAGCAGGGCCTTCAGGGCAGTCGAGGTCTTCGAGCGGGCACGCAGTTCGAGTAGCTGGCCAAGCAACGTCAGCGAGACGATCACCGCAGCAGCTTCGAAGTAGACGCCCACGCGGCCGTGTTCGTGGAACGACTCGGGGAAGAGGTCCGGTGCGATGGTGGCGACGATGCTGTAGCCGAACGCGGCGCCGACACCAATGCCGATCAGGGTCCACATGTTGGGGCTGAGGTTGCGGACCGACTGCACGCATCGGACGAAGAATGGCCAGCCTGCCCACAACACTACCGGTGTGGTCAGTACCAGCTCGATCCAGGTCCGCGTAACCACCGGCAACTGCGGGAAGTAGTGGCCGAACATCGCCAGCACGAGCACCACCAGCGTCGCCGGCAAGGTCCACCAGAAGCGGCGGCTGAAATCACGCAGTTCAGGATGATCCTCATCGTCCAGTCCCGGCATTTCCGGTTCCAGCGCCATGCCGCAGATCGGGCAGATGCCGGGGCCGTCCTGGCGCACTTGCGGATGCATCGGGCAGACATACATCGTTCCCGCCGGTGCCTGCGCGGGGGCGTCATCGGGTCGCCGGGCCAGATATTTGGCCGGATCCGCCACGAAGCGTTCCAGACAGCGCGCCGAGCAGAAATGATGCGTTACCCCATCATGTTCGGCGTGATGGTCGGTCTGATCGGGATCGACCTGCATGCCACAAACCGGATCGACCGCGGTTGTCCCCGCGCCGGGGTGGATGCCATGTCCGTGGTTGTCGGCGCCCGTGTGGTGATGGTGGGTGTTCATGCATCCTCCCGTGACAACGGCAATGGCTTGACGTTGATCGGCGTATCAATACGCGTGGTGAGCGAAGGCGGAAGTGGTGCCGTCGTGGGCAACAAGCTCGACAACATAGGGCTGGACGCGGCCGTCAGGCAGCTCCATGCCCGGCGAGCCGGCCGGCATGCCCGGCGCGACGAGGCCCTTGGCATCGGGCTTTTCAGCCAGAAGCCGCTTGATGTCCAGCGCCGGCACATGACCTTCGACGAAATAGCCGCCCACTTCGGCGGTATGGCACGAGCCCTTGCCGGCCGGAACGCCGACGCGACTCTTCACCGGATCGAGATCGTCGACATCGCGCACGTCGACGCTGAAGCCAGCAGCACGCATATGGTCGACCCACGCGCTGCAACATCCACATGTAGCGCTTTTGTGTACCAGCATGACCGGAAGCGATGCGTCCGGTGAGCTTGCTGTTGCGGCATGGATTGTCGCGGAGGATGGCTGGCTGGGCTGCGCATCGACGGGCTGGGTGCAGGCACCAAGCGCGCTGAAGGAAACCACGGCGATTGCTGCGAACAAAACGTTTCTAGCATTCATGGCTGAGATGCTCATTCGCTTCACGGTCATTCTCCCGATACCGGTGCAGATTGCCATCGGACGGACACGATCTTCCAATCCTTGCCGTCCTTCTTGAGGTTGAGTAACTCGGTGCTGCGCAGTGTGGCCGGCTTGCCCTTGATCGTGGTCTGAATGTCGCTCACGCTGCCGACCATGGCGGTGTTGCCCATCGGCATCGAGCCCAGCGAGACCGGCGTGATCCGCGCGGTTTTCAGGAAGGCGATGTCCTCGGCCAGGTGACCGTTGGCGTATTCATCGCGTGTCTGCGTGTGGCCGCCTTCACTGATGCGGACATCGGGCGCCAGCAAGGCCAGCACGACGGCGCGGTCACCGCGCTGCAGGGCCGACTGGAACGCCTTCGCCATCGCCTCGGCCGCCGGCACCGCCTGCGTTTTCATGCCTTCCATCGACAATGGCGCCGCAACCGCAGGAACCGCCTCGGCATGTTCGTGATCATGCCCGTCCGCAGCGGCCGCAGCGTGGCTGTGCCCGGACTCGGGCTTGGCGGGCATCTGCATGTCCGGCATGTCGGCCGCACCGTGGGCGTCTTCGTTGGCGGAGCCACCATGGCTGTGGCCACCCTCTCCGTCCATATCCATGTCCTCATCTGGCGGCGCCTTGGCGACGATGGCCTTGTATTGCTCGGGCGTCATGCCGGGCAGTTTTTCAATAAACGCGACCATGCTCCAGATGGTCAGGTCGTCGTGGCTGCCATCCAGTCCCCAGGCCGGCATTGCGCTCATCTTGATGCCGTGCTTGATGATCCAGAACGCGTCCTGTGGATCAACGTGCACCTTGGAGAGATTGGGCGGTTGCGGATACATGCCCTTGCGCAGTTCCGAATTCTCCTGGCCCGGCCGCAAATGGCAGCCCGTGCACATCGCGGCGTACTGGCCGGCGCCTTTCAGGATCAATTGCGGATCGTCGAGGTTCGGCACTTTGATGTCGTCCGAGCGCACGTGGATGGAGCGGTTACGCAAGGTTTGCAGGACCGCAAACACCGGCTTGGTGTGATGATCGTCGGCACCAATGTTGTAGATGCCCGAGTAGACGAAAACGCCAAGCCCGATTGCGACCACGACCGCCACGGCAACGAGGACGAGAACGTGTTCAGTGTGTCTTTTCATGGAAGGCTCCTTCAAAACCAGAAACGAATGCCCGCGACCAGGCGCGGATCGAAAGCGGGTTCGCCCGCGTTGCGTGCGAAATCGGCGGTCTTCCCGAACTTGCGTTCAAACTCCACCCCGACGTAGGGCGCGAATTTGCGGGTGAATTCGTAACGTAGGCGCACGCCGACCTGGGCCTCGGACAGACCGGAACCGATGCCGCGTTGCGGGTCGTCGCGACCGTAAAGGTTCATCTCGAAGCGCGGTTGCAGGATCAGGCGCTGCGTCAGCAGTAGCTCGTATTCCGACTCGAAGCGAAACGCGGTACGCCCAGCCTGGCCGACGTAAAAAGTCGCTTCGACATCGAAGAAGTACGGTGCTAGCCCCTGTACGCCAAAGGCGGCCCAGGTGCGACCTGGTCCGACACCAAAATCGTGACGCACACCGAGTTGCGTATTCCAGTAGATGCCGATCGGGTGGGCCCAGAGTGCCTCGGTACGCAAATCTTGCAGGCGTCCCGCGCTGCGCTCGCCTTCGGCCTTGAACCACACTTTGTTGGCATCGGTGCCATACCAGCCCTGCGCATCCAGCGCGACACCGTTGTCGTTGCGGACATCGAAGTATTCGAGGCGATCGATCAACAGCATTCCGAGTGCCGCGTCATCCAGCATGTGCAGGCCGGGCGTCGAGCCATAGCCAACGCCGCCGGAATAATCCGCACTGCGCGCATCCGGTGGGGCCTTGCCGCCCTGCATCTGCATGCCCTGCATGTCCATCTGCATGGTCTCGCCATTGAGCCCGCGCACGACCGGCCGGACGCCGATTTGCGAGCCGATGTCGAGCACCTGCATTTCGCCGGTCACGTTGGGCGGTGGCTGCATCGGCATGTACGGCATGGGCGCCTTGTCCATGTCCATGCCGGACATCGAGCCTGCGTGTTGGGTGTGGGTACCGGCCGGCACTTGTGGTTGTGGTGACAGCATGGCCATGTTCGTCATCGACGACATGTCCGTGCCCGACATCGAATGCTCGGCAGGTTGCTGCGCCTGCTTGCTCTTGGTTGAGTGCGGGTTTTTCTTGGCGACCGGTTTTGCCGGCTCCTTTGCGGGAGGTTGCATTTGCGACATGTCCATACCTCGCATCGAGTTCTGCGCAAAGGCAGGCACGGCAATGAACGTAACGGACAGCACTGCGGCCAACCAAAAATTGCGCGCGATCGTTTTCATGACACCACCATCTCGCGGAACATGCCCGCTTCCATGTGGTAGAGCAGATGGCAGTGATAAGCCCAGCGGCCCAGCGCGTCGGCCTTCACGCGATAGGTGACGCGTTGCGCCGGTTGCACGCTGATGGTGTGCTTGCGCACCTGGAAGTTCTGCTCCGGCGATTCCAGCTCGCTCCACATGCCGTGCAGGTGGATCGGGTGCGTCATCATGGTGTCGTTGCACAGGATCAGGCGCAGGTGCTTGCCATAAGGGAAGTGCACCGGTTTGGCCTGCGAGAACTTCAGGCCGTCGAAGCCCCAGACAAAGCGGTTCATGTTGCCGGTCAGGTGCAATTCAATTTCGTCTGTCACCGGTTGCTGCGGGTACAGGGAGCCACCGAGGGTGTGCAGATCGGCATAGGTCAGCACCCGGCGGCCGTTGTCGCGCAGGCCGACACCGGGATCGTCGAGATTGGTGCGCGGCATGTCCACGTGCATGTCGACGTTCGGGTTGTCGTACTCGGTACGCGCGTGATGTGCTTTCTTCATGCCGGCGGGGTCAAGGGCACCGCCCATGGCCATGCCTGGCATCGACCCGTGATCCGAGCCGTGACCCATGCCGTTCATGCCGGCCATGTCGCCCCCCGCCATCGCGCCCATCATGTCCGCCATCGACAGCGTGGGCAGTGGGTCGAGACTTGGCACTTCCGCCTGCATACCGGCACGCGGAGCCAGCGTGCCGCGTGCATAGCCGTCGCGAGTCATCGACTCGGCGAAGATGGTATAGGCGCGGTCTTCCTGCGGCTCGACGAGCACGTCATAAACTTCGGCGGTGCCGATCCGGAACTCGTCCACCGCAACCGGTTCGACGTCCTGCCCGTCGGCCGCGACCACGGACAGCTTCAAACCGGGAATGCGTACGTCGAAGTAGCTGTTGGCCGAGCCGTTGATGAAACGCAGCCGCACCCGCTCGCCGGGCCTGAACAGGCCCGTCCAGTTGCCGGCCGGCGTCACGCCGTTCATCAGATAGGTGTAGGTGGCGCCGGTGATGTCCATCAGATCGCGCGGGCTCATCCGCATCTCGTTCCACATCTTGCGTTCGGCCAGCGCGGCCTTCAGTCCCATTCGCGACACGTCCGCAACGAAATCGCGCACAGTCGGCTCACCGTAGTTGTAGTAGTCGCCCATCTTCTTGAGATTCGCGAAGACCGTCATCGGGTCCTCGTCGGTCCAGTCATTGAGCATCACCACGTAATCGCGATCGGCCTGGACGCGATCAGGACCGGCCGGATCGATCACCAGCGCGCCATAGAGGCCGGTCTGTTCCTGGAAGCCGGAATGCGAGTGGTACCAGTAGGTGCCGCTCTGCTTGACCGGAAAGTGATAGACGAAGGTTTCATCCGGCGCGATGCCGGGATAACTGATGCCCGGCACGCCGTCCATGTCGAAGGGCAACAAAATGCCGTGCCAGTGGATCGAGGTCGGCACCCGCAAGTGGTTGGTAACCCGCAACGTGACCGTGGTGCCCTCGCGCCAACGCAGTAGTGGCCCTGGCAGCAAGCCATTGACGGCCGTTGCGAGACGCGACTTGCCAGTGAAGTTCACTGGGGTCTCGGCGATGTCCAACGCAAACTCGGTGCCTGACAGGACACCGGGTTCACCCAGGCTCTGCGTGTTGGGGTTGCCCAGACTTTGCAGGCCCCATGCCGGTTTCAAGAAGCCACCGAGCATCGCGGCGGTGCCGCCCAAAGCGAGCCCTTGCACGAAACGACGGCGCGAAGGCATCGGGACGGTCAGTCCCGTGTGAAAAGGGTTCTGTTTCATTTCTGATTCCCGCTGGCGTGCGCGGCACGCCGGTTACGAACAGACGCCCATTCGCCACATGGTGCGTGACAAACAGGGATCAGGTTGCGGCGCTTGCCGCGCCGCGTCGGGAATTAGGCGATCGGTGGTCGCAGTGGCGGCGCGGAAAGTGCCCGCACCGGCTGGGAGTAGATCAGTGAAAACACAGTACCGTGTATCGGCTGCATCTCCAGACCGAGATACGGCACACCGACGATGCCAGTGCACAAAGATGCGCAATAGCAGCCGCCGTTGTGGCAGCAGCCGTGACCGTTGCCGGCCGGTTGCGAAGGCGCAGGATGATGCAAGCTTTGCGGCGTGCCCATCATGGGCATGCCTTCGCAATGCGACGCAGCTTTGGCCGTAGCTGTGGAAGCCGCAGTCATGGACCCACCAGACATGACAAGCGGATGCGCGAATGCATCAAAGGCGAACGCCGTCCACGCCAGCAATGCCAGTATCGACAGGCTGCGGAAGAGACGCGAGCGGGGTCTCAGCCAATGATGCATGTTCACTACCCTAAGCCGCCTTTGAGTGACCGTCAACTTCGATGGTTCATCGACATTGCGTGTTCAGTCAACACGCAAGTGATCGAAAAAGGCGATGGTACTCGTCGCGCGTGCGCGGCCCTGTACCGGCAGCCCTAAGGCCACCCGGAACGCAGGGCCAACGCGATCGCTCGCCCAGCTCAATGCCCGGTACTTGTGGCGGGCGTCATCGCTGTCACGGTGCTGTCCTTGCCGTCCGGATGCAGGGTGAAGTTCACCTTCTCGCCGACTTTGACGTCTTTCAACAGACCTGGCGGATCGGCCTTGAAGGTCATCGTCATCGCCGGCCAATGAATCGACGCGATCGCCTGATGCTTGATCGTGACGGTGCCCTTGGCCGTGTCCATCGCTTCGACCACGCCCGTTCCCTGCGCCGTCTGATTCGCACATGGCATGTTTTTGCCCATCTGCATGTCCTGCATGCCTTGGCCGCTCTTCATGTTCTTGTCCTGCATGCCTTTGCCCATTTGCATGCAGTTCATCATCATCTTCGTGTGAGAGCCGCTCTCCTTCATCGGCATGGCCTGCTTGTCGTGATTCATCTTCGTGCCCTGGGTGCCCGCAGTCGCTTGTGCGAAGGCGGGTGTGATGGCTGCCATCAGGATGGCGCTCAACAAAACGGAACGTGTTTTCATAGTGTGTTCTCCTCGGGTTGCAATGAAGGTTGCTCGTTGCGTTGGCGCAGCCGTCGGCGTTCGAGCAACCGGAACGCCGCCGGGATGAACAGCATCGAAAGAATGGGCGAGGTGACCATGCCGCCGACCATGGGGGCGGTCACGCTGCGTGCCAGCAGCGAACCGGTACCACCGAAGACCATGATCGGCAGCAGCCCGAGCAGGATCACCACCACGGTCATCGCGATCGGACGCACGCGCATCAATGCGCCTTCATGGACCGCTTCATCGAGCGCCGCGTAGGTCAGTTCCCCCGAGTCCATGCGGCGCTGCCAGGCTTGTCGCAGGTACAGCACCAGCACGATACCGAACTCACAGGTGATGCCGGCGAGACCGATGAAGCCGACCACGGTTGCAACCGACACCGCATAACCGAGCAGCCATACCAACCACAGGCCACCGACCAGACCCAGCGGCACGGTCGCGAGGATGATCAAGGCTTGCGCCGTGTCGCGAAAGACCAGGTAGACCAGCAGGAACACGATGATGATCGTCACGGGCACCACGAGATTCATGCGTGCCTTGGCGTGCTGCAGGGCCTGGAACTGTCCGGCCCAGTCGAGCGTGTAGCCGGCCGGCAACGTCACCTGCTGCGCCACCGCGTGCTGGAGTTTGGCGACCGTGCCGCCAAGATCGTTGCTCGACGTATCGACAAAAACGAAGGTTGTCGGGACGCCTTCCTCGCTCTGCACCATCGGCGGCCCGTTGGTGACATGGATGTCCGCTACCTGGCCCAGCGTCACCTGCACGCCCCCAGGCGCCACGATCGGCAGCGTGCGGAGCGCCGCGACCGAGTCGCGTGTCGTGCGCGGGTAACGCAGCACGATCGGGAATCGCTGCAAGCCCTGGATGGTCTGGCCAACGGGTTCACCGCCGACCGCTGTGGCAATCAGCGACTGGATGTCCTGCTGGGTAAGCCCGTAGCGGGCAGCGGCGTCCGGACGAACCTTGATCCGCACATAGCGCCCGCCATTGGCGCGCTCGGCGACGGCCGAGGTGATGCCCGGTACGCCCTGCGCCACGCTGGCGATGTGGGTCGCGAGGCGCTCCAGTTCAGCAAGGTCAGGCCCCAGTACCTTGATGCCGATGGGCGATTTGATGCCGGTGATCAGCATTTCGGTACGGGTGCGGATCGGGTATACGAACAGGTTGGAAAGGCCCGGCACATGCACCGCCTGATCCAGTTCCGCCTTGATCTTGTCCATGGTCATGCCCGGACGCCACTGATCCTCCGGCTTGAAGGTGATCGTGGAATCGAACATCTCCAGCGGTGCGTTGTCGGTGGCGGTGTCGGCCCGGCCGGCCACGCCAAACACGTGCGCGACTTCCGGCACCGTCTTCAACATCCGGTCGGTTTGCTGCAGCAACTGCGCGGCCTTGCCCGCCGAGAGGCCCGGCAACGCGGTCGGCATGTACAGCAAGGTGCCTTCATCGAGCGGCGGCATGAACTCGGTGCCGAGTCGCGCCAAGGGCAGCAGCGCTGTCGCCAGTGCCAACACGGCGACGGCGACGACCGTCCATGGCATCCGCATGGCCCAGGCCAGCATGGGCTCGTAGATCCAACGCACCAGCCGGTTGACCGGATTGGCTTGCTCGTGCCGGATGCGCCCGCGCACCAGATAACCCATCAGCACCGGAACCAGTGTGACCGACAGGGCGGCTGCAGCCGCGACCGAGTAGGTCTTGGTGAAGGCCAACGGGTCGAACAGCTTGCCTTCCTCGCCGCCAAGGGCGAACACGGGCACAAACGACAAGGTGATCACCAACAGGCTGACAAAACACGCTGGCCCGACCTCGGTCACGGCTTCGCCCACCAGCTTCCAGCGTTCGCGTGCGCCCGGTTCGTGCTGGTCCGGGTGGGCGTCACGCCAGGCTTCCAGGTGCTTGTGGGTGTTCTCGATCATCACCACCGCGGCATCCACCATTTCGCCGACGGCAAGGGCGATGCCGGCCAGCGACATCAGGTTGGCCGATACGCCCTGGACATCCATCACGAGGAATGCCGCCAGGATTCCCAGCGGCAGCGTAATGATCGCCACCAGTGAGGAACGCAGGTGGACAAGGAACAGCAGGCACACCAGCGCGACGATGATGAATTCTTCGACCAGTTTCTCACCGATGTTCTGCACCGCCCGATGGATCAACTTGGAGCGGTCGTAGGTGGTGACGATCTTGACGCCCGGCGGCAGGCTCTTTTGCAACTCGGCGAGGCGGGCCTTGACGGCATTGATCGTATCCAGCGCATTCTTGCCGTGGCGCATGATCACGATGCCGCCGACCACCTGGCCCTGGCCATCCAGCTCGGCGATGCCGCGGCGCTCGGTGGGTCCGCGCCGGATCCTTGCCACGTCTTGCAGCAGTACCGGCGTGCCGTCCTTGCTCGTCGCGACCGGAATCCGGGCGAACTCCTCACGCGTCTGCAGGTAACCCACGCTGGTGACCATGAGTTCGGCCTCGCCCTGTTCGATCACCGAACCGCCCCTGGCGCCGTTGGCCGCCTTGACCGCATTCTCGACCTGCTGCACCGTCAGACCGCGCGCGGCCAGCGCCTGGGGATCAAGCACGATTTGCCACGCATTCGTCATGCCGCCAACCGTGGCCACTTCCGCCACATTCGGCACGGTTTTGAGGCGATAGCGCAGGAACCAGTTCTGGAGCGCGGTCAATTGGCCGAGATCGTATTGGCCACTGGGATCCGTGAGCGCGTACTCGTAGATCCAGCCAGCACCGGTCGCGTCCGGGCCAAGCACCGGATTGACATCAGGCGGCAGCTTGCTGCGCGCTTCGTTGAGGTAGGCGAGCACGCGCGTGCGTGCCCAGTACAGGTCGGTGCCATCGGCGAACACGACGTACACAAAGGAATCACTGAAGTTCGAGACACCGCGCACCGCGGTCGCGCCCGGCACCGCCAACATCGTGGTCGTCAACGGATAGGTCACCTGGTCCTCGACAATTTGCGGCGGCTGCCCAGGCCATGACGTCTTGATGATCACTTCGGTCGGCGACAGGTCGGGGATCGCATCGAGCGGGATACGCAGCAGCGAGATCGTCCCGGCGATGGCCAGCGCGACCGCGGCCAATAGCACGAGGCCGCGATTGGCGATGGACCAGTGGATGAGTTTGGCGATCATGGCTGGTCACCCGCGCTGCTCGATGACCCCGGCATCTTCATGCCGGGCATCGTTTTGTCGTTTCCTTCCTTCGACGCTGACGGGGCCGGCATGGGCATGCCGGGCATGGCGTTGGGTTTCGCGCTGCTGGATTCCGCAGCAGGCGCGCCCGTGTTGCCCGCTTCCATGCGTGTCAACGCGCCCGACAAGCTCGCTTCGGAGTCGATCAGGAATTGTCCCGAGGTCACGATGTGCTCACCACCCTGCAAGCCGGCGAGAATGACCGTCATGTCGCCCGACGAGCGGCCGGTCTTCACCAATACCGGTTTGAACTGACCGTCGCCCAAGGCCTCGATCACACGGGTGTGGACACCATCGGCGATGACCGCTTCCGTTGGCACCAGCGGATGCGGTGCACTCGGCGTGCCCTGGATGAGAAGGTCAGTGAACATGCCGGGCGCAAGGTCGTGGTTGGGGTTGTTGAGCACGATCCGCGCACGTTGGGTGCGTGTCGCCGCATCCACGTTGGGCAACAGGGCTTCCACTTCGCCGTGGAAGGTTTCGTCTGGCAGTGCGGTCACCGTCGCGGTGATCAGCGTGCCGGCGGTAATGCCTCCAGCTTGCGCTTGCGGAATCGCCGCATCGACCCAGACCTTGTCGAGCCCGTTGAGGCTCATGATCGGCATGCCTGCGCCAACCTGCTGGCCTTCCTGCACATCGAGTTGGCCGACCACGCCGTCGATCGGCGCGCGCAAGGTGATCGTGCCGCTGCCCGCGCGCAGACCCCGGATCGTGGCGTCGTCCATGCCCAACACATGCAGCCGTTCCCGTGCGGCCGCGCGCAACGCACGTCCTTCGACGGACTTGGCGTTGGCCAGCGCGAAGTATTCCGCCGCCGCCGCGCTCCACTCGGGCGCGAGCACCTCGGCCAACGGCTGACCGGCCTTCACTTCGGTGAACGGCGCGCGCGCATAGAGCTTTTCGAGCGTGACATTGGTGCGCGCGCTCACCGTTACGGCGAGTTGCTGGTCCCAAGCGACGGTGCCGGGCACGTGAACGGTGTCGGACAGGCGGCCGACTTTCACTTCTGCGGTGCGCATGCCGAGGTTTTGCACCTCGGCCGACGAGACGCGCACGACATTCTGATCCGCGGCACCGCCCTCGTCGGCGTACTTCGGCACCATCTGCATGCCCATCGGCGATGTGCCTGGATGGTCGAAGTGCTGTTGCGGTGTCATCGGGTCGTACCAGTACAAGACTTTCTTGCCCGACGATGGCGACGTCGCGGCGGTACTGCTCGACGCAGCCGGCGTGGACTGTTGTGCAATCAAGTAGCCAATGCCGCCGGCCACGACCAGCAGGACCAACGCGGCAACCGCCGCCACAACACGTTTTGCGATGGTTCGATTCATGGCAGTTGCTCCGGCAGCCTGCTTGTGAGTGGTGCGTCCTGGTTTGGAATCAGATAGGCCAGTTGCGCCCAGGCTGTGCCCCAAGCTGCGAGCGCCTTCGCATACGCCACGCGCGTGTCGATTTCGTCACGGCGCGCCTCCAGCCATGGCTGCAACGAGCCGCCGCCCCGATACGCCGCGAGCGCGGTGCGTGAACGGTCCGTGGCCAACGGCAGCAGCTGGTCGCGATAGGTGTTGACCTGCTTGTCGTCGCCCTGCCACGCGGCAAGGCCCGCGGCGACCGCCTCGCGCTGCGCGCGGCGTGCATCCTCGTGCTCGTCTTTCACCGCATCCCGCTCTGCGTAGCGCGCGCTGATGTCCTGATCCTGTCGGTTGCCGGGAAACAGCGGCAGGCTGACGCCGACTTCGATGCCGATCATGTCCGGAACATGGATACGACTGCCGTACACCAGGCCAACGCTCCAGTTCGGACGTTTGCCGGCCTTGGCCAAGTCGAGCTTCGCCTGCGCCTGGTCCTCGCGTGCTTCCCACCCCAACAACGGGCCCTGTCGATCCAGGTCGTGCAGCAGTTGTGCCGGCGGTGTTGGCAGCATCGAAAAATCCGGTGCCTCGGCCAGCGCGCCATCGGCGCTATGGCCAAGCCATCGCTGCAGCGCGGCACGCGCGGCGGCAATCTCGGCGTCCACCGCGGTGATCCGGTTGTCGAGTTCGACGACAGCGGCACGTGCCGCCAGCACATCGGTCGCGTTACCGGTGCCACCTCGAAGCTTTGCCTTGGCGAGCTGGACCGCAAGGGCGAACTGCTCGTGCAAATCCTGGAGCTGCTCCCGCTCGATTTGCGCGGCCCACAGATGTACCCACGCCCCGGCGGTCGCCTGCTTGACGGCGAGCCGCACCGTGACGACATCGGCGGCCGAAAGCTGCACATCGGAATTGGCGACCGCTTTCTCGGCCGCACGTTTGGCGCCCGAGGGAATTTCCTGCATCAGGCCGACGGTACGCATGGTCATGCTGTCGGCCGCGGCATTGAAAGCCTGCCGGCCGGTCGCGGTGAGGTTGCTGATACCCGCCGTCAGTTGCGGGTCGGGCAATCGGCCAGCCCGCACCGCGTCATGCTGGGCGGCCTGCGTTCGAAGTAACTGCGCCTGCACCTGGGGCGCGCGAGCGGCCGCGATTTGCGTCGCGGCGTCGAGACTCAACGTGGCGTCGTCAGTTGTCGCGTGCAACGGCAATGCGATCAGCGCGAACGGAAGGACAGCCAAGAGACGCGACACGCGCATGTGTCGCCACAGCAATGAGGAATACATAAAGATCTCCACACACGATCAGGCGCGGCCATGGGTATGGCCACGGGAATTGAACGTGGGGAGGTCTAGATCAACAGGACGCGAAAACGCAGCGCGGGCGGGATGCCCGATAGTCGCCACGCCGCGGCGTGGTCACGAGCCGAACTGGTAGTCGGCGATGTCGCCAGCACCAGCGGTGCCGGCAGCAGCGCCGGCATCAGCAACGGCGGCACCGTGGGGGCGTGCACGTCCTGGGTTGTCAACGCCTGATGCGCGCAGTGCGCCGGACACAGCGCTTGATTCTGCTGGCCATGCGTCATCGGCATGTCGTCGCAATGGGCGGTCATGCCCACATTCGAGACCGGCATGTTGACCGTCGAGCAGGCATACGACGCCAAGGCGACCTGCTGGAACAGCAGCGCCAGCACCGCCAGCAGAACGATCCGCAAGCGGGTGCGTCGATGGGGGCGAAAGCCACGCGTCATGTGCTTACTCTAGCGCAAACCAGCGTTTTGGGTGCACGACACCCTTGATGGGTACAGCTTCGATTCGGTTGCGGCAATGAAGTTCCGCTGTGACTATCCACAGCCATGGCGTCCCGCCTGCACCGGCGGACAAGGTACATCACCCCAAGAACAGAACACGCAGCAGTCGCCGCGCTTGGGCTTCAGCAGTGCACCGCAGTCCGGACATTCCCAGAAGAACTGGCAGGCATCGGTCGGCATGCGTAAGCGTGTTGCCGTCCCGCACTTCGGACAGGTGATCGTGCTGTCGAGCTGCAAGGTTGGTGCTGCCTTGCCCGTTTCCGGTGTTCTTTGTGCGTGGGACGTACAGCCATCACAGGCCGCGTCGGTGGCGTTTGGTACGGGCGCTTGTTTTAGGTGTCTGGTCATCGGGTTTCAACTCCGCCGGGTCGGCGTTTCGATGCCGCCGGTTCGGCAACGGCGGCTGCCGGGGCTGACCAGATCCCACACCGCAACCAGGATCATGAAGATCAGTCCGGCATAGAACGTTCCCCGAGCAATATCCGCGGGCAGAAAGCCGTGCGTCATCCCGAACACGCCCATCAGGCCGAATGCGCCGATCAGCGCCAGGACAGGACCGATGGATCCGGTCAGTGCTCGCTGCCATTGGTGGTGTGAAAACCACCCGGCCAGGTTCGCGAGCAGGGCCACAATGGCGAAAATGGGAATCAGGATGCGTACGAACAAACCCTCCCACTGACCGAGGAAGCCCAGGCCGATGGCGGCGCCGATGCTGGCGGCGGCCGGGAAGCAAGCCGCGCAGCCGAAACTACCCACGATGGTGCCGATGACACCGGCTTTGTCTGCCACCCGCGTGGTGAGGGACATGGTCTGACTCTCCAGAATGACTGCGCTCGTCTCGCGATCGCGGGACGCGCAGGGGTAAGCTTACGGCCGTACCCAAGTACGGAGTCAACCAGCATGTCGCCCCGCGAAAAATTCCTGACGATCGGCCACCTGGCCGAAGAGGTCGGTGTGAATGTCGAAACGATCCGCTTCTATCAGCGCAAGGGGTTGCTGCGGGAACCGGAACGGCCCATCGGGAGCATCCGGCACTACGGCCAAACCGACGTTGCCCGGGTGAAGTTCATCAAGTCGGCACAACGACTGGGGTTCAGCTTGGAAGAAGTCGGGCAGCTGCTGCGCCTCGACGACGGGATGCAGTGCAGCGTAGCCGCGCAACTGGCTTCCCGGCATTTGGTTGATGTACGTGCGCGGCTGCAGGATCTGAACCTAATCGAAGCTGCGCTCGCGAAGTTGCTCAAACGCTGCGTTCGCCATCGTGTGGAAGTGGCGTGTCCGCTCATCTCAGCACTTCATGACAATGCGGATGAAACCTGGCACATGCCACAAAAGCGGAACAGGGCGCACCCGGCCGCCTGAACGCTACGTACTGGATTGTGGCTTCGAGGCCGCATTTGGCCGCCTGCACCGATGTGCCCAAGAGCGTTGCCGGATAGATATGTTGTCTTCACAGGCCGGACCTTCGGTTACACGCATTGCGGCGTCCAGCGACAGATGGCACACCATCTCAGATGATGCGGAATCGTAATCGGACGTTCGCTGCGCGTGCGGCAACGGCAGCAACTTGGCCGGCAACCACCTGTCGATCGGTGAGCAATCAAATGCGGTGGTTAGAGGGTCGTCGTGACTGCAGAGTAGGTGGTGAAGCCAGTTAGACCGGTTGCCGGTCATGGTCAATTTTGTTGGATGCTGGCCAGTTCTCGCAGCGACGATGGACATGTGGCAGGCTCTTTGAACTAGAGTTCACGGGACAACACGCGCACCAAGCGAGCGCGGCTCGCGGATGTTGTGTAGCTTGGGAAATGGATACTTGCGGTGACGCCGGCGCCGTCTTGGAAACGATGCCAAACGATCGAAATCCAGCGCGCGTGATCGTGACGCGAGTCGCTAGGCTCGACACATTCGGCTCCGTTCACGCCAACGTCGCGCGCTGCGCTAACGGCTCGGTGTAATGTCACGTCTTGATCGACAAACCCACGTTCTGTGCAGTCTCCAAGTGCGGCGTCCTCGGGAAGTGTGTGATCGTAGGTCACATTGAAACGTTGCATCGCGGGTTGCCCTCAGTTCGCCACGGATCGCCCATGCGTGCCAGCGCGTCCCTGCGCCGGCACTGGCTGGCGATCAGATCAGCCCACGCGCCGCCATCGAAGTCGGCTCACCGGCGCCGACCACCAGATGATCGAGCACCCGTACACCGACAAGCTGCAGCGCGTCGCGAAGTTGGCGGGTAATGTTGCGATCGGCAGCCGAAGGTTCGGCGACGCCGCTGGGGTGATTGTGCGCAAGAATCACCGCCGCCGCATTGTGTTCCAGCGCCGCGCGCACGACTTCACGCGGGTGCACGCTCGCACCGTCCAAGGTGCCGCGAAACATTTCTTCGAACGCCAGCACGCGGTGGCGGTTGTCGAGGAACAGGCAAGCGAACACCTCATAGGGCAGATGGGCCAGCCGCGCTTTCAGATAAGCCGCACTATCTCGCGGGCTGGTCAACGCTTCACGGCCTGCCAGTTCTTCGCCCATCACACGCCGCGCAAGTTCCAACGCTGCATGCACACGCGCCTTCCGTCCCGGCGACAATGCACCATCGTGGCGGATCATGTAGCCCGCCAGGCCTCCCGCCGCGCAAACATCTGCGCGGATTCGCTCGGGATCGCAGCCGAACAGCACCGCCAGCAGTTCAGTATTGGAAAGTGCACTTGCACCGCGCGACAACAAGCGATCGCGCGGCAGGTCGGATGTGGCAATGTCTCGCACGCATTGGGTGCTGCGAAAGATCGTCGATTGCATGGGCTGGCTCCTATCGTGTCTGGCCGGAAGCGAAGCGACCCGGCGGGTCGCGTCAGCTTTCGGACGGGCACCGTCCCTGCCGGAGCCGCCGCAGTGTCAAGGGCAGCGCCCGCAGGGCGCAGTGAGCGGCTGGCGCGGCCCGCAGCGCAGCGAGGACACGGGCCGCGAGCGTCCCTTGACACGGGAAGCGGCGGCGTAGGCAACAGGGGGAGCCGCCGGCCTCGCCGGTGGGGGAAAAGCCGCGCAGCGGCGTTCCCGTGTGGACGCGCACACGCGCGCCGTAGGATTCGCAACCGCGCGCAGCACGGCGAGAATTCACTATCGGCGCAGGCGCGGACTGGAAGCCCAATGGGCGCACCAGGTCGCCCTGTCCACACCAATAAGCAACACCCGGCAAACGCTGTGCGCGTCAACCGTGAGTCGGCGTTGTCGGTGAAGGCGTCGAATGGATCTCGTGCAGCGACAAGCCGCCGCACACAATTTCGTCAACGCACAAAACAAGCTCCATGCCACCGGCAACGCTCACCCGCACCCTGCCCCGTCTCAACGCTGACGCGCCCCTGCACGCGACGACACGCTTGCTGTTTCAGGCGAGGATGGAAGCCCGCAGGGCCGAGACGAAGGCTTGATCGTCGGCTCGGTTCACGACAGCCGTCCGCAAAGCGGCGCCCATACCTGTATGAATGTCCTCTGAAGGCCCACTGAGACCCATAGACAGGATGGCCAAAAATATCGTTGACACCTGCATTTACGAAAGGTAATGTTTGCGAATTGCGAACAATAAGCAACGCCTTTTTAGTAACTTTATGTTCATAAATTTATCACTATTATGCAAACAAATGCCCCTTCTCCACTATGCAATGCCGTGCCTCGTGACGCTTGTTCTCGGAATCGCCTCAGCAAGTGCCGCGTCCCCACCAACGAACGTCGACACCGCAATCGCTGAAGCCAACGCCATGGTGAAACTCGGCATACCCACCCAAGTGATCGATGCGTGGTTGCTGCGACAGGTCAAGGAGGCAGGCACCTCCCGCACGGCAACCTCCGCCGTCACCGTGAAGACGCCGCCGCCAAGCTGGGATGTTTACGCCACCGCTGCATGGACACGACAAGAACGCGGTGCAACAGGGAGTGACGAATTGCAGAGGGAAAACGTTTACACGAGGACTAGACTCGGCTTGAGTTCGGCCGATCAGGACCTTCCCCATGCCACATCCGGACAAGCCCTCGAAATCGACCAGGGACGGGCTCAAGCGTCGAACGTTCTATCTGCCCAAACAGCCGCGCATTGAGCCGACCATGTTCGAGGCCGAGTTGGCGGATCAGATCGCCAACCAGGCGATCCGCCAGTTGTGCATCTATGAAAGCAAGCGGGGATTCAGCCTCAAGGCGTTGCCCGTCTGGAAAGACGAATTCATGACCCTGATCGGAACCGCAACCAAGGAGCCTCGCCAATACAAGTCGCTCGACCGCTTGCTCAACACCATCAAGCAGCACGGACCCTTGCCGCCGACGCTCCTGCTCGGTGAGCAAAAGTGATCTAGACCCGCACCCCTCACCTTTGGAGATCGACCGATGATGGCGTCAACCCGCCTGGCCGCTTGCTGCTCCGTTTTTGCCCGCAACACGGGTTACATCCGACTGATCGCCTGCCTCGCCGTCATGGCATTCAGCGCATTGACGCCACATCTTGCACTGGCGCAAGCAGCCGGCGGAATGGACCTTTGCACCAAGGCCAACAGCGCGCTGACGTGGATCAAGGAAGGCGTGTTCTTCATCCTGGTGGTGGCCGTACTTGGCTCCGGCGTCATGGCCGCCTTCGGACGGATGTCCTGGGCCACGGTGGGGCAAGTGCTGATCGGCGCGATCGTAGCCGGTGTGGCCACCGAAGTCGTGACGGCGTTGTACGGCGCCGGGGGATGCTGAGCGTGGCTTCCGGACTGCGCAGCGATCCCTTGTTCGGCGGCCTTGCACGCCCGCCGGTGCTGCTGGGCTTGCCGATCCAGGCACTCCTTTTCATAACTGCTGGGAGTGCCGTCGCCTATCTCGTTGCCAACATGCTGCAGACCAACGTGATGTGGAAAGTCGGTGCGCTCGGATCGGGAGTGGTGCTGTACGGCATCGCGCGCCTGATCTGCGCGAAGGATCCTCGCGCATTCCGATATCTCGGATTGCAACTCAATACCAAGGCGATGCACCGCACGCGCGGTTACTGGCGTGCCGGCTCCTATTCGCCGCTGCCGCACCGCAAGCGCAGATAAGGACATTCCATGCTCGCTCCCAAGCAAGGCCTCGCCAATGCGGCGAGGCCACTGGCCGACTTCATCCCGTATTCCACGCACGTCTCGAATTTCAACGTGCGCACGGTCGCCGGTGACACGCTCACGGTCATCAAACTCGCGGGCGTTGCGCATGAATGCGCGGACGATGAAGACATCCAAGGCTGGCATGACGCACTGACCGGCCTGCTGCGCAACATCGCGACAGACAACGTGGCGTTGTGGATGCACACCGTGCGCGAGCAGCGCTCCGAATATCCGGAAGGCTCCTTCGAGGACAACTTCGCCGGGCGCTTGAACGCGCATTACCGCGAGAGCCTGTCGGGTGTGCAGCTCATGGCCAACGCCCACTACGTGACGTTGTTGGTACGTGGCAAATCACCGGGCATGAAGCTGCTCGACTTCGGAGCCAAGAAGACCGCGGCCCGCGTGCTCGAGTCGATCTCGGATGCGTCGGCTCACCTCGACGAATTGGCCGAAACGGTGCTTGCCGGATTAAGCCGGTACGCGCCGCGCCGTCTTTCGACCTACGCGTGCAACGGGGCGGTGTGCTCCGAGCCGCTGGAGTTTGTCTCCTATCTGATCAATGGCGAATGGCAACGCATCGCCGTCCCGAAAGGCCGTGCCGCCTTCGGCATGGTCAGCTCGCGGGTTTCGTTCGGCGTGGATCAACTGGAAATCCGCTCGCCCACGCGCGTCAAGGTGGGCGCGATCCTTGCGGCCAGCGCTTATCAGGTCGAGCGCACCGAGCCCGGCCATCTGAATGTGCTGCTCACGCTGCCCTTCCCGTTCGTGCTCACGCAATCCTTCGCGATCTACGGCCGCAACAAGGCCATGGCCGCGCTGCAAAAGCAACAGCGCCTGCTGATCCATGCCGAGGATGCCTCGGAAACACAGATTGCCGACATCAGCCAGGCCCTTGACGATCTCGCCAGCAACCGCGTCGTATTCGGCGAGCATCACCTGAGCCTGCAAATCCTGGCCGACACGCAACGCGAATTGGTTGATCGCCTCTCGGACGCGCGTGCCGCGCTATCCGAGTGTGGTTTCACGGTGGCGCGTGAGGATGAATGCATCGAAGCCGCGTTCTTTGCGCAATTGCCGGGCAACTTTCAACTGCGCCCGCGACCGGCCGCGATTTCTTCCAGCAACATCATCGGCTTCACCGGGTTCCACAACTACCCGATGGGCCGTTACGACGGAAACCAATGGGGACCGGCCATCACGCTGTTGAAAACGACATCCGGCACACCGTTCTACTTCAACTTTCACCTGCCGCCGAGTTCCCGGCGCGGGGCGAACGAAGGCGATGTCGACGAGCGCGTTCCGGGGCACACGTTGCTGCTCGGCCCGACCGGTGCGGGCAAAACCGTCATCCAGACCTTCATGCTGGCGCAGTGCGAGAAATATCGCCCGACCGTGTTCACCTTCGACAAGGATCAGGGCCAGGAAATCTTCGTGCGCGCCATGGGCGGGCAGTATTCGACGCTCAAGAATGGCGTTCCGACCGGCTTCAATCCCTGCGCCCTGCCCGACACTCCAGGTAACCGTACGTTCCTGATGCAGCTCGTCAAACGTTGCATCGCCGGAGAAGACGCGCAGTTCCAGTTCTCGCCTTCGCGCGAACGCGAAGTGCACGATGCCGTGAACGGCCTCTACATGATGCCGTTTGAATCGCGCCGCTTTACCGCGCTCAAGGAATTCTTCGATCCGACCGATCCGAACGGCAACGCCGCACGCTTTCGCAAGTGGTGCGCGGGCGGCTCACTCGGATGGTTGCTCGACAACCCTGCCGACACGATCGATTTCGCCACGGGCCGGCATTTTGGCTACGACGTCACGGATTTCCTCGACAACGACGAGACCCGCACCGTGACGGTGATGTACCTGTTCCATCGCATGGAGCAGTTGATCGACGGGCGCCGTTTCATCCTCAACATGGATGAATTCTGGAAGATGCTGCTCGACCCGGTCTTCGAGGGCAAGGCGCTCGATGCGGTCAAGACCTGGCGCAAGCGCAATGCGCTCGCGATCCTCGGGACACAGAGCCCCTCCGACGTGCTGCGCTCGCGCATCAGCCGCCAGTTGATCGAACAGTGCGTCACCCAGCTCTATCTGCCCAACCCCAAGGCCTCCGCTGAGGACTACATCGAGGGATTCAAGCTGACGGAGCGCGAATACGAAATCATCGGCAAGGACATGGTGGAGCAAAACCTGCGTGGCTTCCTGTTCAAGCAGGGCCAGAACGCCACGGTCTGCGAATTGAACCTGCGCGGCTTCGAGCAGGAACTGGCCGTGCTGTCGGGCACCGCGGCCTCGGTGGAACTCGCCACCCGCGCCATCGCGAAAGCGGGCGACAACCCCGATCACTGGCTTCCAATCTTCGATCAGATGAGGAGAACGCAATGAAACGCACCGCAACGGTAATCGTACTCACCGCCGCTCTGGCGGCAGGAACATTCACGATCGCGCCGATCGCGCACGCACAAGCAGTCGTGATCGACCCCGCCAACCTGCAGCAGGCCATCGTCCGCTACACAGAGATGGTCCAGCAGTTGCAGCAACTGAAGGCCCAGCTCGAACAGGCCAAACAGCAATACGCATCAATAACCGGCAACCGAGGGCTGGGCGCGATCGACACCGAAAACTACAACGCCCATATTCCGACCAACTGGCACGAAACCCTCGCCGCGATGCAAAACGGCGGTCAGGTCGGCGCACTCGCCAACCAGATCAAGAGCGAGGCCTCCGAGCTCAATCAGCCGCAGTTCGCCCATGTCGATCCGACGGTCGTGCAAGCATTGACCACGCACCTCAACGATGCAGCCACCGCGCAGGCACTCAACGCGCAGACCTACGACGATTCCGGCGCACGCTTCCAACGCCTGACTGAACTCATGGACCAGATCAACAGCACCACTGACATGAAGTCGATCGGGGAGCTGCAGGCGCGCATCGAGATCGAAAACGGCATGCTCCTGAATGAACTGATCAAACTGCAATCGATGAATGCCCTCATCGACAACAACCGCCGCGTCCACCAGCAACAAGAAACCCAAGACGACTACAAGCTCACCGCCGCGAAATACTGACCCAACCGGAGAACACCACGATGCAACGTCCCTTGACCTTCCTCCTCGCCGCCGCCGTCGTGGCGCTCGCCGGCTGTTCCCACTCTGCCGACCGTGTGCCCGATTACCACACGCTGTTGGGGAAGCAGAACCAGCCAAAACGCGATGCCGCTTTCGCCAAGTGCAACGAATCTTCGACTGCGGCAGATCGGATGACCAATCCCTGGTGCGGCGTTGCTGACAAGGCCGAAACCTGCCAGGAGGCAATGGATGCGTACGACGGCAAGCCGCCTGCGGCTGCCTGCCCCGAGAAATGAGTGAAGGACTGAATAGCCTTGGCCAGCAATACACGCATAGCGCATTGGTTGCTCGACTCGATCGTCACCACGACGACCAATTACGTCAACGCCGCATCCTCGACGATGGTCGCCATCATTGGTGGAGCGGCCACGGCGCTGCTCACCATCTATGTGCTGTTGTGGGCCGTAGGGATCGCCAGCGGCCGGATCAGCGAGCCCTTCACCGACGGCGCAAAGCGCGTCATCCGCATCGTGGTCATCGTCGCGTTTGCGTTGACGGCCGGCTTCTATCAAGGCCAGGTCGCGCGGTTCTTCCTTCAAGCGCCCAGCGCCGTCGCGGCGGATCTGGTGGCACCCGGTTCAACTTCCGGAAGTTCGCCTGCAACGATCGCGGATGTTCTCGACAACGCAGAGAATCAGGGAATTCAAATAGGTGACAAAGCTTGGTCGCGCGGTAAATCGCAAGGTGGAGTGACGGGCTTCGGCGGCGTCGGCTTCTACTTCCTTGCCTTGGTGATTTGGCTCTCGGTGACGGTGATTGTCGCACTCGCGTGCGGGATCATTTTCATGGCCTTCATCTCCACGGCCTTGCTGCTGGCGATCGGTCCGCTCTTCATCCTGCTGGCGATCTTTCCGCAGACCCAGCGATTCTTCGAGGCGTGGCTTGGCCAGGTTGTCAACTTTGCGGTCCTGTTCCTGCTGGTCGCGTGCGCGATCAGCTTGTGCTTTCACTTCCTGAGCGACTACCTGACCCAGATCAACACCGATCAATGGAATGAACTGGTCATCGACACCCTGAAGGTTTTCGGCGCGACGCTGGCCACACTCGCCGTGCTCTTTCAAACCCGCGCGATCGCCTCCGCCCTGGGCGGCGGATTGGCCCTGCAGACGCAGGGTGTATTGGGACGCCTGGCCGGCGCCGGATTTCTGGCCATGGGCGCCGGTCGCGCGATCAGCACGGGCCACTCCCACAAGGGCTGGTCGCGTGATCGCGCCGAACGCGGCCTGTCCATGACGCCCAGCGAGCGGCTCTCCCGACATCTCATGGGTCAGAGCGCCTCGGGCTTGGTGCGTCGCACGTGGCAAGCCCGTAACCGAACCACGATCTGAAGGAACACCCCATGACTCGTCGACTCACGCCGATCTTGCGCGGAGCCCTGCTGCTCGGCGCACTGCTCGCTTTGGCTGCTTGCGCGTCCACCCCTGACAGGGCGCCCGATTGTCACGGTGCCTATACGCCGATCAACCCCCCCGATCACTACCCCACGCCGGAGAAGAAGGCGCCATGAAGGATTGCCCGGAAACTGTCGCCTTCCTCGATGCCGCCAAGGCATGGGAAACCGATCAGGTCGTGCGTGCGCATCGATCCGAACGCCGCGCCTGGATCTTCGCCGGTGTCGGCCTTGCGATCGCACTTGTCGCCGTGGTTGCGGTCGCGTTGCTGACCCCGCTGAAGACGGTCGAGCCCTTCGTGGTGCGGGTGGACAAGAACACGGGCGCGACCGATATCGTGACGCGTCTGACCGATCAACGAGAGTCCTACAACGAGGCGATCGACAAGTATTTTCTTGCGCGTTACGTGACGTATCGGGATTCCTACTCGAGTGCGATGGCATACCCCGACTATGAAGCCGTCACGACCATGTCGGCGCCGCAAGTCGCGAATGCCTACTTCGAGCAGATCAAGCCGAACAATCCGCACTCACCCACCGCGGTGTACGGGAAAGACGGACAGGTCGATGTCTCGGTGAATGCGATCGCCTTCCTCGGCAAGGGCGTCGCGCAAGTGCGCTTTACGCGCACCGAACACCTGCCCAATGCGCGGGACCGCGTCACCCGCTGGATTGCGACGATCACCTATCGCTATCTGAATCCGCCAACCGGTGAGAAGGCACGCCTGGTCGATCCGATCGGGTTTCAGGTGAGCGATTACCGGCTTGACCCCGAAACCGTGCCGACGGGAGCCTGACCATGCGCGCGTTCTCGTCCGCTTTGCTGCTGTTCCTGCTGCTCCCCCCGATCTTCGCATCGGCCGAGACCATTCCGAAAGGCGGCCCATACGATGCCCGCATCAAGACGGTCGCTTACAACGCGTCCGATGTGGTCAAGATCGTTGGCCACTACGGCTACTCGACCGATATCGAGTTTGCTCCCGGCGAACACGTGCAGAACATCGCACTCGGCGATTCGCTGGCATGGGAAGTCGCGCCTGCCGGCTCGCATCTGTTCGTGAAGCCACGCGAGGACAACGCGGTCACGAACGCGACGGTGGTCACCAACAAGCGCGTCTACCAACTTTCGCTGGACGCGCGGCATGTCACCGGACTCACCGGCGCGCATAGTACAGGCATGTTCTTCGAAGTGCGATTCCGCTACCCCGACGATGCGGCGGCCCTGATCCGGGCAAAGCGCGCCGGCGCGGATCAGGCACGGCTCCTGGCCAAACTCGATGCAACCCCCAAACCGATCAACTGGGACTATTACGCCTGCGGCGAGCGCAGCTTGTGGCCCTCCGAGGTCTTCGACGATGGCCGCTTCACCTACCTGCGTTTCCCCAATGCGCAGGAAATCCCCGCGGTTTTCATCATCAATGCCGATGGCACCGAAAGCCTGGTCAACGGCCAGATGCGCCATGACGACTACGTCGTTCAAACGACTGCACGCAAGTTCGTCCTGCGCCGTGGCAAGTCGGTTGCCTGCATCCAGAATCGCGGTTACAACCCGCGCGGCGTCGCCACACCCACCGATACGGTAAGCCCGGACGTACAGCGGACCCTTCGCCCGCAAGCCCCTCGCGGAAACGTGAATGCGGCGCCTGGGATTGTGATTCCGACGGCGCAAACGACAGGCCCGGGTGCGTCTTCCGCTCCGCTGCGACCCGCAGCCGTGCCTCCTTCCCACACCGTGATGCCACCCCCTCCCCAAGTGCAGCACGCCGAGCCCGACCAAGGCCATTCCCCATGAGCCTCGACCCATCCAACGAAGTCACCGAACGCGGTATCCCGCAAGTGGGTAGACCCCGCAAAGGCAACCGATGGTTCCTGCTGGTGCTGATCGCGCTCGGTACCGTGCTCGTCATTGCGCTCGCCGCACGCGCGATGCTGGGTGCACTGGTGAGCCGCAACCACACTTCGCATGTCGCCACCCTCAACCCGACCCCGCCCGATCTGACGCGTAACGCCTTCGACAAGAAAAACGCTCCACCGCCTCCGCCGAGTTCGAACACTGCGGCACCGGCCTTCGCGGGGCAAACACCCGCGCCGGCAATGACACCCGCGCAAAAAGCTGCGGCGGATCTCGCCGAGCGCCGCAAACGGGCGCCGCTGCTGGCAATCGGAAGCGCCGGCCTCGCCAAACAAAACGCCGGTGAGCAAGCAACTGCGATGGCGTTGCCGGGCTTACCCAGTTACACGATTGGGGAGCAAGGAATTCGTGGGCAACAGGGTCAGCCGCCGCAAAGCACGCTGTCCAATGCACTGAGCGCCACACGCACTGCGCAGGTCAGTGCATCGTTGCTGCCCGACCCGAACATGACCCTGACCGAAGGAATGTTCCTCGACTGCATCCTGCAGACCGCCTTGTCCTCGGAGGTACCCGGCATGACGAGTTGCGTCCTCGCGCGCAACATCTACTCGACCAATGGCAAGGTGCTCCTGCTCGAACGGGGCTCGCGCCTGGTCGGTCAATACCAGGCCGCGCAACTCCGCCATGGCCAAAGCCGCATTTTCGTGTTGTGGACGCGGGCCGAAACACCCGATGGCGTCATCGTCAATCTCGACTCGCCCAATACCGACGCGCTCGGGCGCTCGGGGCTCGATGGCAAAGTCGACAATCACTTCTGGGCACGCTTTGGTTCTGCGTTGCTGGTTTCGGTCGTCGATGACCTGACATCGAGCGCTGTTCAAAACGGCAGCGGTTCGAACAACAACAGCCTCACCTTCACGAATACCACGAATTCGGCCAATGACGCCGCGGCGATCATCGTCGAGAACACCGTCAACATCCCACCGACGCTGACCAAGGCGCAGGGCTCGCACGTCAATATCTTCGTCGCACGTGATCTGTACTTCGGGGATGTATATGGACTTACCGCAGCCCGCTGAGGTGTCGATCAGCCCACCGGCCGCAGCACAGGCGTCCTCGGCCGTCGAGACGTTCCTGCAGCCCTTGCGCGGACTGCTCGCCCGGGATGTAACCGAAGTCGTCATCAATCGGCCGGGCGAGGTGTGGACGGAAGGACAGGGCGGCTGGCGGGTTCATGCAATGCCGCTGCTGACGTATGACCACCTGCGCACCTTCGCCACCTTGATTGCCAATTCCACGCAACAGACGATTCACGAGGGCGCACCGTTGGTTGCGGCCGTACTGCCAACCGGCGAGCGCGTCCAGGTCATTGTGCCGCCCGCGGTACCTGCGGGGACCGTCAGTTTCACCATCCGCAAGCCCTCGAAGTTGCGCTTTAATCTGCATGACTATGAAAAGTCCGGCGCCTTCGAAAAGGTTCTCGTCGACGAAGACCCCGCGCGGCCACTGGAGGACCAGTTGTCCGGATTGCTCGCCGCGCACCGCGTCCGCGAGTTCATGGAACTCGCCGTGCGCACGAAGCAAAACATCGTGATCTCCGGCGCCACCGGCTCCGGCAAGACCACCGCCATGAAAGCGCTCGTCGATCTGATCCCTTCCGAAGAGCGTTTGATCACCATCGAAGACACGCCCGAACTCGACATCCTCAAGCAGCCCAACCATGTACGGCTGTTCTACTCCAAGGACGGCCAGGGCGTTTCAAGGGCAACACCGAAGATGCTGCTGGAAGCCTGCTTACGCATGAAACCCGATCGCATCCTGCTGGCCGAGTTGCGTTCGGACGAAGCCTTCTACTTTCTGCGCAACGTCAATTCCGGACATCCCGGATCAATCACCTCCGTGCATGCGACCTCGCCGCGCCTGGCCATCGAGCAACTCATGTTACTGGTCAAGGAATCTGCGGGGGGCGCACACCTGTCGCGTGAGGACATCAAGCAACTACTGTTCATGCTTGTCGACGCCGTCATCCAGTTCTCGGTGGTCGACAAGATGCGCCGCGTCACCGGTATCTACTATGACCCGCAACGCAAGCGCACCCTTCTGGGTTAGGACAACCCTCATCGTGCTGCTGGCACTGTGCGCCGTGCCGGCTTGGCTGTGGCTGGCCGGTCACGCCTTCCTGTGGCTGGCGTTCCACGGCCATGATCAACCTGCGGCTACGCTGCTGACTTGGCCCGCCTATTTCAAGAGCTACGGCGCGGTCGCCGGCATCAAGCACTGGCTGATCGGAAGTGGCGGGGCAGCAACCGTGGTGGTGCTGGCGCCGCTCGCGCTGTTCTTCTTCAAATCCAAACCGCCGCAGCACGGTCGGGCGCGTTTCGCCAGGCTGGGGGAGATTCGTCGGGCGGCGCTGCTCGAACAGACCGGCGACGGGATCATCGTGGGTCGCCGCAGCAAGCAATTCCTGACAGCAGGCATCGACAAGTACCCCCATGTGATGCTGGCCGCCCCGACGGGTTCAGGCAAGGGCGTGGGCGTGGTGATTCCCAACCTGCTCAACTGGAACCACTCGGTCATCGTGCTGGACATCAAAAAGGAGAACTGGGAGATCACTGCCGGCTTTCGTGCCGCACACGGCCATGACGTGTTTCTGTTCGATCCGGCCTCGCCGCTCCGCCAAACGCATCGCTGGAACCCCCTCGCTTACATCCGCGAAGACGCCTCGCTGCGGGTCGACGACATCCAGAAGATCGCCCACATTCTTTTTCCGGACATTGCCGGCACCGACCCGATCTGGACGGCCTCGTGCCGCTCATTGTTCCTCGGTCTAGTCCTGTATCTTCTCGAAACACCGGGCAAGCCAGTCACGCTCGGCCAGGTCGCGCGCGAATCCTTCGCCGGCGACGACCAGCGGTTCACCGGAATCATCGAAGCGCATCAGGCGCAGGGAACGCCCTACAGCGATTCCTGCACGCACGCGCTGCTGGACTACGTTCGGACCTCGGACAACACGCGCACGTCGATCCGCAAGACCTTTACCTCACGCTTCGAGCTGTTCCTCAACCCCATTCTTGATGCCGCGACCTCGGCGAACGACTTTGATCTGGAAGCGCTGCGGCGGCGGCGCACAAGCATCTATATCGGCATCACCCCGGACAATCTCTCCCGCCTCTCTCCCCTGCTGAACCTGTTCTTCCAGCAAGTCGTGGACCTCAACACGCGCGAACTCCCCGAGCACAACCCGGCGCTGAAGTATCAGTGTCTGCTGCTGCTCGACGAGTTCCGAGCGCTGGGCAGAATGCCATTGATCGTTGAGGCCGTGGCGTTTCTGCGTGGTTACGGCGTGCGCTTGCTTCCGATCTTCCAGTCCCCCAGTCAAATTCGCGAGCTGTATGGAGAAGAGGCTGCACGCACCTTTTTCCAAAACCATCAGGTCCGGATCAGCTACACCCCGCCCGACATGACCGTCGCCACTGAAATCAGTCGCGAGCTCGGCACCTACACCTACCAGGCAAGGTCAACATCACGACCGTCGGCGTTCTCCAAGGGCACCCGCTCCATGAGTGAATCGGACCATGCGCGGGCTCTGTTGCTGCCGCAGGAAGTCAAGGAAATCGGTGAAGAAGAAGCATTGATCCTTGCCAAAGGCTGTCCGCCCATCCAGGCCGACAAGATTCGCTGGCATCGCGATCCGGCGTTCATGCACCGGCGGCGCTCGCCGCCGTTTGTGGCACCCGTGCCCCAGGTTTCGGCTGTCGGTACCGAGGGCTCATCGTCCAGCGACACCGCGGAGGCGGCCGCTCTTGATACTGTGTACGATCGTCCACTGTCGGATTTTTGCCTCGACTTGTCCGACGTGACCCTTCCCTCCGGGGAAGTTTCCCAAGCCGAGGCCGAAGCAGCGGCGGATCAGCTCTTCTCCGCCATGTCGCGTTAACCAACTCTCAAAGGAGTTCACTATGAGCAACGAAGCACCCGCACTGCCCGAGGGTGGCCGCACCGTCAACAAGCGACCGCTGAACGAGATCCGCCGCATCGGTGGCGAGCAGGGCAGCCCCGACCGCACCATCCCCGAGCATCTGAAACCGCACTATCACCAGGACGGCAATGCGTTCCGATCGGCCTACCGTCCGGATCGCATCGAATTCGTCGATCGCGGCAGCCGCATGCATGCTTATTACCCGATCAGCACCTTCACCACGCGTGCGCTGGTCGAGATCGCTCAGGCGCGAGGCTGGAAAGAGATCGAGGTGACCGGCTCGAAGCAATTCCAGCAGTCAATCTATGTCGAGGCAACTTCAAAAAGCCTGGGTGTACGTGGCTACGAGCCGACGCAAAAGGACGCCGAAATCCTGCAACGCCGCGCCGAACGCCGGGAGTCGGAGAAGAACCCCATAGTGCAGGCCTTCCTGCATGCAGAATCCAAGAAAGACCGGGATGACGCCGTCAAGAAATATCCGGAGCTCAAGGCGGCATTCCTCGCCGACGCCGCTGCCAAAGCCGTGGCGGAAGCGAAGATAGACTCCAAGAAAGCTGCCGAGATTTTTGTCTCCCGCTTCCGCGACTCGATCGCGATCGCCCTGCATACAGGCCGCACATTACCGACCGCAGAAGTCAAAGCGGAACGTCCGCGTCCCTCGAAGGTTGAGGACAGGGTTCAGGACCGATCCCGCTAGCCGCCTCGCAACGACTTCCAATAGCAAAAGCTGGCGCCTTCGGGCGCCAGCACCGCGGTGATCAAACTGCCAGGCGGCGTGATCAGCTTGCGCGGTTAGAAATGGCGAGGACCGACCGTCGCGACGGTCCGGGTTCGGGAAGACCGGATACCTCCGAATGATTGGAGCGGACGTCACTATCTGACTGGATGCCCAAGGTAAGAAGTTCTCAGCCGCAAGCGGCTGTCTGTGTAAGCGGTAGGCGCTGCGCACGGGCCACGACCTCTTGGCGTCTTTAGCCGCCACTCCGAACTGCCCAATGAAGTGCGAACGACATAGCGCGCCAGCCAAAGCCAATGACTTTCGCCGTGGAAATCGTGAATCACAGCTTCACAAACGGGTATCGATTCTTGATGTTGGCGTGAAGATACTTCCCCTTGGAATCTGCGTTCATGATTCCGTCGTACTCACTCGAAGGTACACCGGAATACTGGTAAACCGCCCCGTCATTGAACTCGACCTCAAGTATCTGGTTATCTTCGTCATAGCCGATTGCGGCGATATTGCTTGAGCTGACTGGCCTACGTTCCACGGTCTTCTCTCCTGGTCTATTTAGGTTTTCGGTTTCATCGACGCGGTTGTGCCTGCGTCCGGGTCCTGCTTGCGCCACGCCTCAACAAGAGGCTTGTAGTTCTCATCTTGTACAGGTTCTGTCCAGCCACCTCCTCGTATGCGCTTTCCGCTCGAGTCTTTGGGGACGACGACAAGCGGGTCGTCACTGTCGGGGCGCCGGCCGTCAACAGGCCGATCGATGATCGCCCTGATAGGCATGTTGACCGCTTCTCCGACCACCAGCGCCTCGCCGGTGCGCAGTACCGGAAGCATCGAGAACAATCCTTTGAGGTTGTCAGAAGCGCAAGAAGTGACCTGCGAGCGGTCCGAGTCGTTCGTTAGCCGCATCGCAATGACAGTTCCGCACTGAGACAAAATCGTGGGATCGACTTCGGCGGGACGTTGGCTAACCAGCATCAAGCCAACGCCGTACTTCCGTCCTTCCTTTGCGATACGTCGTGCGGCGTTCGCCGCACGGCTTTTCGACTGCGCGCTCAGGTATACATGTGCTTCCTCCAGCACGATCATCAACGGTCTTTGTCGGCCGCCTTCCGGCTTTTGCCGCCCCCAAAAAACGGCGTCGTAGAGGATGCGCAGTACGGCACCAACGAGATCATCGACAACCGCAGTGGGAATCCCAGAAAGATCAAAGACCGAAATCGGAGAGTCTGCGCCTATCCACTCAGCGAGCAACGCATCAAGGTCTGCGGTGGTTGAGTTATCCTTGGCGACGGACCATTTGCCTGGGCGAAAGAGGAACTGCATCCGAGGATCACGGAGCTTGCTTTCCAGGACGTCCAAGTGCGCACGTGGCATATCGGCGTATAGGCCGGCGTAGACTTTGTCAGGATCGTTCTTGTCGTCCTTAAGTGCTCGAAACCGCGGTCGCTCAAGTTTGTCCGCATCACCAGCCATCTTCACTGGGGGCGTGCCTTCTTCGACGTAGGCGCGCGTGTTCTCGTTCTGGTTCTGGTTTTTGCTAACACTGTGGCTCGCGCAATGCAGCGAATACAAGTCATGCCAGAGTTGGTAGACAGAGAACGGCAAGGGTGTGTCGATTGTCACCGAGAGATCGGGCAGTCCGTGAGCAACACCGCCAGCCTTGGAAGCTCTTTTGCACGCAAGTAGTCGTTCCTGCAGCAGTGTCAGTGGAGTCGAGGTGACCGACCCCATCGACATCGAAATGAACTCCTCGGCCGTCAGTGCCCAGAACGGCACATGCAGCTCGCGCTCTCCGGCTTTGGTATCCGCGCCGACTTTGAAGACTCTGGCCAGGTTGCCAAATGCTTTTCCGTACTCGCCGTGAAGGTCAAACAACACGACGCGGGCTGATTTGAAGTGGTCCCGATTGGATACGGCGCCGAGCAAGTTTGCGACTGCATTGGACTTGCCAGCGCCGGTGCTCCCGACGACTGCAGAATGACGGCTGATGAGTCGATTCAAGTCGAGATATGCTTGGATCGACTCGGCGCTGGCAACGCGGCCAATCGCAATGTACGCGTCTTCATCGCCCGGGGCGTACACAGTCTTCAGATCCGATTCGGTAACTACGTGAACCGAGTCACCGATGGACGGGTATTGGGCTATGCCACGTTCAAACTTTGTGCCACGACGCCCCTGGCCGACGAGTTCCACACGTAACCATCGATTGCCAAGCTGCGGAGCAAGTTCGGGTGGTCCGGGCGCGGCTCCTGCACCAACTTGGGAGATCACGCCATAGAGGTCAACATAACCGGACGGGATGCGAACGAACCCACCGACTTGGCCAACCTGGTAGGCCTCTCCGTTGATAAACAAGAGTCCTCCCGGCGTGTTATCTTCAAGTTTTACACTGATGCTCGATCCGTCAACATTCTCAACGGTACCAAGCCGAGAAGGGGCAAAGTTAGACGGTGGCGCGCGCATCGGACGTGTCCCCGCCACAAAGTTGTTCCAAGAATAGGCCGAAGTAATGAAAATCCCCGAGGCGACAGCGCGGCGCGTGATCTTTCGGGTCGGCGCCCGAGGCGGATTCTTCGATCAGCCACGGCGAGTGCTCATCACCACCCGTGGTTCCGGGTCGGTATCGCCCAGCACGTGTTCCCACCACCGCCCCATCTGAGGCGAGTACGGTCAGGTTGCTTTGCTTCGATGCGTATTCGACGACACGGGGGTGGGCGTCGAGACTGGAGTACATCAGGGCAAAGCACTGTGCGTTGCGATTGCCACGCAGGCCATCAAGCAGAATCTCGTTCAGGTGGTCGTCCAGGAACGAATAGCCGCAGACGATCAATCGAGGTGCATCTTGCCCATGAAAGAAGGCCCGTAGACGATCAAGCATTGCCAAGTACGGCATCCGGCGGCTTTGGTCGTACTTTAGGTGTGAGGGATAGATCATCACCTTACCTGCCGCAGCGGCACGTGTAACGCGAACAATGCGCGTAACCGTCGTCGCGTTCGTGGTTTCCTCATTCTTCTCCCAGTTTATTGAGCCATGAAGTTTCCAGAGTCGCGTCCAGCGTTTGGGGATCGCATCATGTTCGATCGAGGAAAGGTCGAACCAGGGTTCGCGCGAGCCGACAAAACCGTCAAAGTGTGGCAACGGATGCTGCTCAAGAGCTTGCTCGAAAAGCAAGTCATAGTTGGGCGTGAATATCTCCGCAGGCCAATCGCGCTGGACGCCTCCGATCCACGAGGCAAAGCGGTTGTACGAATTCCGATATGTCGGCAGACTTTTGCTCATCTCCTTGGCTATCAGTGTGCAAATCTGCTCATCGAGATCGATTAGATTCTTTTTCGTCATTCCGAGAATTTCTGCGTTTCCTCGACGATTTGCCAATGCCCGGAGTTCCGTTAACACGTCCTCGACTGTCGGTTCTTTTCCGTCGGATGGTTTGCATTCCTCGTACATCGCGTCCCAATGCGCCTTGAACTTGGAAGAGGCGCCGGAGGCGCTATCAATGTCTTGCAATCCGTCGGCGACCCGTTTGGTCAAATCGACCACGGCGGGAATTAGCACGACGCTTTTATCGCCGGCTGCGTCGTAGACGCCGAGTGGGCAGCCTGCACCAAGGAAGCAGCCGATGCGTTGCTTGTCGTCCTGAAGAACCTGACGGAGATTCCTTGCTTGCTGCGTCGCATCGTGTAGGCGGGGCAGCCCCGTCGCGGAGGGCGCAGTGGACGCGGCCGATGCGGTCGGCGCGATGCCCGGGGTTGGTCCGGTCGTCATTGCGGCAGCTCTCCTTGGTTGTCATCGCCCGGGCCTGGCAGCGCAGCCAAGCTCAAGCCCTCGATTTCCTGCAATGTCTTTCCTGCTATGCCTTGAAGATCGCCATACATCCCAACTGTGGCGACCATGACTCGCTCAATTTGCTCGTCGCGCTTTGCCCATTGTTTCATGATCGCCTTGCGCTCCCTGTCCAAATCCTCTCTCATTGAAGAGAAAGCCTCTACAATCGCCTCAACACGATGACGAAATCTGGGGCCGGTGAGGTACTGGTAGACCATTTCCGTCTTAGTTTGCTGTCCTTCACCGACCTGTCGCGCGACACTTATTTCAAGCAGCGTGTGGCGCAGGATAGTGGCTACAGGCAGTGCGGCGCGGGGAGTGGTCACCCATACGCCGTCTACGACGTCGAATGTTTCGATACCTTTGGGTAGCGCTTGGCTAACAAGAATCGACACTTCCGCCTTTGCAGCTCGCTGATCGTCGCGTAACTTGGCAAGCCACCCATCGCTCCAGTTCTTGGTGCGCTTCGACTCCCAGAGAATCGCTCCGCTTGGCTGTCCGGTAGAGCTGTTGACGCGTTGTAATACGTCGCCTCCGAACTCACCTTTAGCGACTGGCTCAATGGAGTCGATTGGAAATTTGGTTCGCAGGAGACTTTCAAGATCCATCTCCTGAACCTCGCCCTGCAACTGTTGAGAGCCTTGCTCCGCCCTCTGTTTCAGTTCCTCGATCTTCTGCTGCATGGATGCGATAGTCTGATCCTTCTCCAGCACCTTGAGCTTGAGGCTGTCCTCCGCTTCGCGTCTCGCTGACGTACGAACGTCGTTTAGACTCTCTTGAACACGTTTCTCCACGGTTAGGTCAAGCTCCCGCTTCGCGTCATCCAGTTCACGCTGTTTCTTGATTAGCTCGGCCTGCGCGTTTTGAGCTTCAGCCAGTTTCGCGTCCCGGGATTTCAACACTTCTTGCAGATCGGTTAGCTCGCGCGTCTTTGCTTCCATCTCGGTCGCAGCGGCAAGTCGTGCTTTCTTTGATTCTTCGGCTATGACGCGTCCGCGCTCAGTTTTTAACTGTGTAGCGACTTGATCCGCGACTTGTTCGTCCAAGGCGCGTCGTGCATCGAGAATTTGCTTTTCTCTGTCGCGGATGTTCTGTTCTCGCTTGGCAACGTCCTCGTCCTTCTCGCGCAGTTGCTGCTCGTATTGTTGACGAGTGGCGGCGATCAACGGTGCCGCGAGCGATTCGGTCAGGCGAATCTCCGTCTTGCAATTCGGGCAAATGATCTTCGGGTCCGATATTAGGATGCTATTCATGACTTCTTGCGCCTCGTCTGGGTTGTAGGAACTGGTTTGGCAACCTCCAGCTACCCACACGCAAAAGTGCAGCTTTTCCAGGGTCTGTTGCTACTCGAGTTGTCCTATCGCCGTGTCGAGCAAGGTGTTTGCGACACTGCGAGCCTTGGGGTCGTAGCCCCCCACGAAGTTGCGGTGATCCAAATTAGTGCGATCGAAACGCACTTCCCAAGGCATCGTGGAGATGACGGCGTTCGGCAGATGACTGGCAATGAATTCGCAAAGCCGCTGGTTCCTGCAGACCGGATGCGAGACGAAGTCGCGCAACCATTTCAGCTCCGGCAACACGGCTCGCTGCTCATCGCCGAGCCGATCAGCGTGCTCTTCCTTGAGTTCCTCAATCAGCAGATACAAACGCTTTAACACCTCGCCCGGAAAGGAGTTGAAATAGTGGGCTTCGGTTAAGGTCAGAATCCATCGGGCAGCCGCCTCGGGTAACTGCTCGATGGCTGTCGGCGGATCTCGGGGGACGACACTGCATGTGGCACGGTCCGATAGTTTTACCGTGTCCCGTACGCTTGCGAGGCCCGGAGGATCGAAGTTGGGCTCTTTCGACTTCGCTAACCGGAGCGTCAGCGGGCATCCGGTTCGCCGAGCCACAGCGAGTCGGAACCGCTCCGCCATCTGGTCGGTCGTTGCAATTGCGGATGTCAGCGCTTTCGGCGACGCAATGCGATCCACATGCAGGATGAGTTGCCCAGTCTCCTCGTCATCCTGTATGAACGTACCTTCCGGCCAGATAGGAGGCGTCCGATAGAGCTTCCGATCCAGACCGCGCAGAAGATAGGTTCGTTGAAGCCGATGCGGGGGCGCGGATTGGCTTGGCGCATCCATCCTAATTGGCGACCGCACTGTTCACCTCGGCTTCGAGGTTGGCGCATGCTTCCAACAGTTCATCGAAGGATATGGTATTGCCCACCATCACTTCGTCCGCCAGCATGGCCGCGTAGTCCTTGGCGAGTGCTGTCTTGGCTTCGCCTTCAGGAACTATTTTCAGATGCCCGTTGGTCGCGGCCATGTAGTCGATCACTTGGCCGTCGGCATCTTTCTCGATGAAGAAGTGGGACTTGTGGCGGGCGACGGCTGTAGCCACTGCGCGATCAGCAATGACGGCGGCGAAATGAGGGCTTCGTGCGATCGCGGCCAGATCGTGCCAATGTCGCGCGTAGCGTTCGCTGCGGATGCGGCCCTGTACGCAGAACACGTGTGCGGCGGTGGCCTTCTCCCAAAAGGTGCGCGCGACGTTCATGACTAGTGGCGATGCGGTGGGAAACGACACGTCAGCCAACTGTGCGGCGATGTCGCAGGTCACTTGGAATACTTGGTGTGGCTCGCCGGTGGCGCGCGCACCGAACTCCAGCGTGACGACGGGCGCCACGTAGCCCGTTCCTTGCGTCAGGGCACGGTAGTGCAGGAACAGTTTGTCGTTCTCCTGCCCGCCGAGTTCGAGTCGGGCGTCCAGACGCTCACGCGCCAGAGCCGCTTGTATTACCGGCTGCACGTTCTGCGTTATCCAGTCCGGCAGTCGATGCCGCACGGCCTGCGTCCATTTGCTGGCCTGGCTTCGACTGGCTGGCAGATCGCCGCCTTCTCCTATCAAGTCCGGGATCAGCTTGCGGATGTCATAGGTCAGATCAATGTCTTCGGAAAAACGGTCGATGACCTTGTAAACCTTCGACAGCGACGTGCCGCCCTTGAAGGTCAGATCGGCCGCTAGCGGAGACTCGAACAGAGCGCGCAACGTCCACACCACCCACACGTCCTTTTCGAGCAGGTGGGCCGGGCGGCCAGTTTCGGCACGCCCATATTCCAGTGCCTCGCGTCGATCCTGCTCGCCCAGGTCGAAGAAATTCTCAGCCACGCGCGGCTTCCTCGCCAATGGCTTGTGCCATCCAGCCGGGTAGCGTCGCACGTGCTGAGGCAAGCGCCTGCCATTCGGAAGGGGGAAGGGTACGACGCAGCGACGCCAACGACTGGCCGGCTTGTGTCGGGCCGATCCAAGCCAGCGCGCGCACGGCCGCGCCCGCCTGCCGTGTGCCCAGCGCGAGCATCCAGCGCGGTGCATGTTTCACCAGCACTTCAGAACGACCGAGCTTCAGCTTGCGGGTGCGACCGGAAGTCAGATAGACCTCGCGGATAGGCACTTGCTGCGTCAGCCCCAAGGTGTTGGCTGCGCTAGCGCCGTGCGGCACGACGATTTCGCCGCTGTGCGTGGCCAGCGCTTGGACGACCTTCTCAGGGGCTGGTGGGCGCGAGCCAAACCGGCTGAAAACCGGGGCCGCGTAGGTGCCGCGCGCCACGCGCAGCAGCTTGCCGGCCTTGGCCAGTCGCGAGAACGCCTGATCCACCGCCGGCCGGCTTCCCAAGTGCAGGAACTCCTTGGGCGACAGCACGCCTCCCTCGGGGAGGGATCGTGCTTGCTGCAAGATGGTCCGGGGCAGCGTATTCATGGCATACCTCTCTAAGTAAGAAATGATACATTGATTTCTGACATCATGGAAGCGGCGTGGCCCGGCCGATCTTTGAGGGAAACGACGTGGAGGAGAAGTAGGGAAGATCCTCGGAAGTTGATCAGTCCGCCAGCGAGCTGATCATGACCGTTTGACTTGGGTGATCAAGTCAAGCGGTGTGCGCAATCAGCCGTGCGGACGGCACTCGAGGCGAACTCTGTGCCACTATCTTCCGCGCTCGCGATCTCTCACTTGGTTCTTTGCCAGCAGCTTCGCCGCTTGCGCGATCAATTGCTCGCGTTCGGTGAATGACGAGGGCATCGCCTGCACAAATTGCTTGATCTCTTGAGCCAACGTTGCCTGACCGGCCAGATCGAAGGCGGCGGCCAACGTGTTCCATGCCCTGCGTATCTTCCGTTGCCGCTCATGGATAGCCTTTTCCCAAGGCGCTTCGGCTGCTAGATCCGTTCCTGCCGCAACCGTCTTGATTGCTTGCTGCAACTTCCATTGGGTTACACGCGAGCCCCTTCGCTCGTCCAGGTGACGGATCGCTTGTCGCTTGCTCTTCCGAACCACGCCGCGTGCATGCCGCGGTGTGGCTTCGGCAATGACTCCGCGCTCACGCAGTTCCAGTGCGAAAGCCTCGCGCCATGCCTGCAAGTCGTGCTTGCGCGGATTGAGCCACTGGCCATGCTTCCCGCGCGTCTTCACGGTTAGATGGGCGTGTGGATTTTCGGGCCTTTTCGGGTCCGAATCCTGATTGTGGTGGGCGAGCAGGTACTCGTAATCTTGACCGAACGTCTTCCGTGCGAACGAACTTACCGCATCAGCGACAGCTTTTGCGTCCGTGCCCGGTGGCATGGACAGGATCAAATTGATGGTGTCGCGCGCTCTGGCATTGCGGCCCCTGCAGCAATCTGCCCACCAGTCTTCTGCCACGCTACGGACATTCGTTGCGCCGAGGATCAGCTCGCCACTTTCGCGCTCACCAAGCATCTTGCCGTTGCGGGTGATATAGGCCAGGTGTTCTTTCAGACCGCGAAGGCCGCGGGCACTTCCAGTGACCTTCACCATCACTTCCGGCCGGCGACGTGCAACCCGGCCAATCTGCCCCATCGCCGTTGCGATACGTGTCGCTCGAAGAATGCCCTTGGCCGGGGAGCCCTTCTTCGCCCGAACCGTTGTCTGGAAGACGAATCCCGCCGGACCGAGCGTTAGATCTTCGTCGAGATCATCCTTCCGCACGATGACCCCGGTGCGTAGCGCGAGTCATCGTGGCCGTAATCGTACTTCGCAGCTGCTCGACGTTATCGCTGACGCGCTTCAAATCAAGCTCTCCTTGCTCAAAGCGCCCACTGCGATGGAGCACATGCAGCAACGTATTCAAGTTTCGGCCGATTGCGCCGAGCTCCCGGATCGCGTCGCGCAACGCATCCAGTTCCGCATTCGCGAACGGCACCGCTCCGACGATCCGATGCCGGATCTGGATCACGATCCAGGCCGACGCGGAGTAGCCCTCCGGTTCGGCCAAGGCGCGAATAGCCTCCACCTCGGCGGGACGCAATCGCAACATGATTCGACTGCCGTGGCCTCCCCGACCACCGCGCGTGTCCGATTTCTCCGCAGCAGTAGCACCGGCGTCATGCTGGGCGACAACCGCCGCCACCATGCGCCGCAGCAGCATCGCAGCGCTCAGGTTTTCGCCTCGGGACAAGGCGTGAAAGCGGGCTGTCATTTCCTCACTGCAGCGGGTTTTCAGGATCGGCATAAGCAGCTCACGAGGAGGAATGAACGACAAGGGAGGGTCCACTTGCTACCGACAAACCTATCCTGCACTAGCTCATTCCTCCTCGCGAAAAGTACAGCGTGCTGTACTTTTTCTATCGTTAAAGACACTCGATGGATTCCAGCTTGAGAGCCCCGAGCGGTTCGAAACGTTGGAGGCCCCCTTCGCCTTGAAGCAAGACCAAGCGCTTACCATCAGCGCCGATTTGCTGCTGTGCGTAGTTGACGACCCAGCTCGCGTCCTCGTAGCAGGCGCGAATACGAATGGGCAGTGGCTTGGAAGCCTTCAGGCAAGATTCCGGCGCTGATGTTTCCACAACGGCCGTGTTCTCGTCTTCCCCTTTACCGCCCCCCTCATCCACGGCCGGCATATCCAGCCCGGCGGTTGTGATCGAGAGGCTGGAAGGTGGCGGATTGAACGTCACCGCCAACCGTCGAGCGGAAATCTCAGCAATCGCATCTGCGATCATGCCGCGAGTGATCGGCTCTGGGGAGTCGAGCAGGCGTCGGGCGACATCCGGCCTATCGTTGTGCAACCGGTGCAGGCGGCCCATCACAGTTATGCCGACAACTCGGTTCTCACGCAATGCCGTCACCAATACTTCGGGCATCTTGCGTACCGCGGCGTATGCCTCCACCCATTGCTTGCTTTTGCCGAACGCGGCAGCCAGATCGACTTGCTTGGCGCCAGCGTCAAGTTCGCCGGCAATGACACGATAGATTTCCCAAGCACTCAAGGCCTCGCGCTGGATGTTTTCGACCATCTGCGCATGCGCATTCAGATCGTCGCGCACGATCACGTCGATCTTCTCCCAGCCGAGCTGACGCGCGGCGCGCCAGCGTCGCTCACCGGAAATTAGCATGTAGCCGTCAGTGTGAGTCCGCACCACGGGCGGCTGGATGATGCCGACCGACTGAATGCTCGCGGCGAGTTCGGCAAGGGCGCTTTCGTCAAACGCCTTGCGCGGCTGGTTCGTGTCCGGCTGGATCACATCGACCTTGACTTTGCGGATACCGTTGCCCGTATCCTGCCCCCGGATCAGTGCACTGATGTCGCTCAGTGAAGAAAGATCAAGCGTCATAGGGCAGTCCTCCCATTTTTTCGATGATGTGCGCGAGTACAGTCTTCATCTCCTGGCCTGCATCTCGAGCGGATGTCTTGCGGATTGCCCAAACCGGTTTCTTTGCACTCGCCGCTTCGCCGGTGCTGGTTCGCTGCGTGATCACCTTGCGCACAACCAGGTCGGAATGGCTCTTGAGTAGATCGATCAAGTTGGCCTTTTGCGCAGGGCTGTGCGTGTTCACACGGCTGGGCAGCATGCCCAGGAACTGCAGATCTGGATTCAACTTCTGGCGGATGCCGTAGATGGTCCTCAGCATGGAAGCGATACCGTCGGTGCTGTAGGCCTCAAGCTCGATCGGAGAGATAACGTAGGTCGCCGCGGTGACAGCCGCCACCATGCGCAGACCCAATGCCGGCGCGGTGTCGATCAGGCAAAGATCAAATTGCGCGGAGTCCGCGAAATGGCGCACTTGATCGACGAAGGCTTGGGTCGCATCCAATCTGGCGCGGTCGACATTGAGCAGGGCACTGTCGGCACCGATCAAGGTAATGCGGTGCTCAGGCTTCTGTTTCAGGTCGATCGATTGAGGCCCGAACAGTACGGACGCGGCGATGTCGCTTGCGAATGCCTCCAGACTGCTGGTGGTGTTGCACTGCGGGTCCAGATCGATGACCAGTACCCGGTTTCCAGCTTCTGCCGCGTAATGCGCCATGTGCACCAGCAGGGTCGTCTTTCCCACGCCGCCTTTCTGATTGGCAACGACGAGTGTTTTCATGGTCGGAGCTCCAGCCGAGGGCGGCCGTCGCACCCAAAGGTGCGACGGCCGATCAACGGCAACGCGTTGGGTTATCGGGAGGAGCTTTGCTTGCGGGTCGGCTCGATGGCGATCATCGATCCCTGCACAGGCCACTCGCCCGTCAGACGCGCCAGCGTTTCGAACGCAGCATCTTCGGCTGCATACCAAGCGCTCACCGCCAAAACCTGCGGCATGATCGCCGCAATTTCCGCTTCGTCATCGAGGTCGTTGAGCTCAACCGTCGCGCTGAAGGCGTCCTCGACCGTCACCCGGCGCTTCTCCAACTCTTCTTCCGCAGCTTTCGTCGCGGTGGCAATCTGCTCGTCGGTCCCTGGCACGTACCAAAGCGAAAGTTTCACAAGCTCTCCTTCTGCCAATGCGCAGCGCACGTTAACGGATCAGCGCGCCTGTGCAAGCAAGTATCAAATGAATGTTGTCGGCCGGGCTGGGGTTCCCGATCGGAATCCACGAACTTTGCTTCGGGCGCTCAGACCACCGCCTTCGCATCGCGCTGCGCGATGCGTTCGGCGATCCAGTGCTCGATCTCTACAGAACTCCACGCGCTCGCGCGCTCGCCGATCTTGACCGGCGCGGGGAAAGTGCCGATGGCGACGCGGCGATAGAGCTCGGAGCGGCTTAACCCGGTTTGGGCCTTCACCTGCGGCAGGCGGAGCAGAACGAGGTTGGCAGGGGTCGTGGAGATAGTGTGGGGTTGCATCGCGTTGTCCTTATGCGCTCACGCCAAATTGCGTGGGCGGCCTTGAACGAGGCGATGCCTACTATCTACATCTGCGCGCGGGATTCATCACCTGAACCGGCACGATGCATACGCAGCCAGCACGATATATACGCTACTGGCTCACGGCATACTTTCTGGTACTTGGCTTGGCTTTTGCCTGGTCCACGTCGTCACCCAGCGCTGCACGGTCATGGGGCTTTCGATGACGGGGAATTTGCCGACGATGTAGCGGGCGAACGCTGCAGCGGATTTGTGCACCGATTTACCAGCGCGCCATTCGTGCCAGAGTTCGAACGTCTCGCGCATGGCAGCTTGCTTGGGGTCGTTGGCAAGCTTGGTCGATACGGCAGCCTTGGCCTTTTCCAGTATGTGCGCTCTGCGCGCTACATGGATCAACACCGCGACGGCCTCCGGACTGAGCGGGTGCTCACGGCAATAGGCCACCGCCTCGTCCATGTCTGCGCCGCGCAGACTTTCGAATACCTGCTCGGCTTCCTTTTTCGCGGCCAGGAAGCGCGCGACCAGTGGCTTGAACGATTCCGCCGCTTGCGCGATGTGGGGGTATCGCTCCGGGTGCTCGCGCAATTCCCGCACCGTGATTCGCTTCTTGACACTCGTCGGCATCGGACCCGTCCCTGCACTCTTCAAAGTTGGTCAGCGCACGACGGCGACAGCCGCGCGAAGATTCGTCAGCTAACGAGCTGGTTGAGTTGTCGAGCTTTACCTGCCGGCAGACGATGCGCTTCTTTGGCGAGATTGACCTGCAAGGCTATCCTCGACACTTCCAGCGTGCTCCGCTCCAGTGCATAGCCCCCTTTGGCATCCAGCCAGGTCAGTACCTCCGCAAGATGCCAGATCGAAGCACTGCCCTCGTGGACCGGCGCTGGAAAACTACCGGTATGGGCAAGCATGAGCTTGCGTATATTCTGACGCGATACTCCCACGACCTCCGCTACATCGGTAAGCCCGACGAAATCCGGTGTCATCTCAATCAATCGCGCAGTCGGGACAGTTCGTTTGACGTCAGCCAGCGCACTACGCACGGCGGTTTGGGCGCTATCGGCCGCGCGGGTGAACTCCAACGCCAACCGACCCGGCTGCCCGATGCCCACCAGCGCATCGTCGCAACCAGCTTCGCCCAGGCGTTCCACCAAGGCGTCCAGATCGCTGTCTTGCTCATTGAGCTGGTATTTCAGGGTGAAGGTGTATTCCATGGTCAGTCCTCGGGTATCGAGCTGGCATCGCGTAGCCGCTTGCGATTCGTGCAGTTGTCCACGACCCGCCGTAGTGCGCGGGCGTGATTGCCGGGGTTCTTGGGCGTGCTCCATACGCTGGTGATGCAGAACTCGCCACAACGGCACTCGTGATCGTTGTAGGGGCAGTAAATCTTGCCCCAAGCGTGGCTGCCTCCAGCCTTTACGCGCCAACCTTCAGCTTCTGCGTGCTTGATTGCCTCTTCGATTTCCTTCTTCGGATGCGGAGGACGGGCCATTCAGCAATTCCAGTATGGGTTCGGATGATAAGGTTGTCAAGTGACAACCACGACTGAACTTAAATCAGCGTCCAACGGCAGCAGCACTAAGAAGCTCGAGCTCGAGCAGACTTGCGTTGGATCGGTATCACCTTGCCCGCATCGCCAGATTCAAGTTCCGTCAGCAGATCAGCCCATACCTGCAGGGCCGCCTTGCGTTCCTGAAAGTAATCGTGGCGATTGTAGACACCTTCGACACCTTTGATTTTGTGATTCAGGCAACGCTCCGCAACATGCGGCAAAGTTCCAAGCGCTTCCAGGTGCGTGCGCGCAGTACGCCTGAAATCGTGGATGGTAAATGGCTCGCAACCGCCCATCAGGGGCCGGATACTTTTGGCCATCGCGGCGTTGAGGGTGTTCGGGTCGATATGAGGGAACATGCGCGTCTGTATCTTGCGCGCGGGCAACAGCCATGCACCGCCTCCCGACAGCCGCACCAGTTCGTCCAGTAACGCGACCGCTTGGCGTGGCAACGGGATATCGATGGCGGCGTCCGTCTTCGTACGCTCGGCCGGCAGGTGCCAGACGGCGGTATCCAGATCGAATTCGGCGATCCGCGCCGCGACCAACTCCGATTTGCGGACCGCAAGCATCAGCAGCAACTTCACCGTGAGGGAATTTTCATGCGTCCAACCCTTGGCGTTCTTCAGGGCCGTGAATAGCTGCACCAACTCGGTGCGGGTCAACCACCGCGTGCGGGCTTCTTCCTTGCCCCCTGCATCGGACGGATCGAAAGCCGTGGCGGGATTATTCAGCACCATCTCGCGTTTGAGCGCGTAGTCAAACATCCGCTTTACCCAACGCAAGACGTCGTTCGCCATGGTCGGCGCACCGCGCGCGACAATGCCTTTCAGCATCGCGTCAATGTGCGAGGGGCGCACTTCGCCAACAGGCATTCTGCCGATGGCTGGCTTGATGTCGCGCTCGATCCTGCTACGCACGATATTTGGGTGTTTCCAATGACCGAGGATGCGAGCCGCGAAGTATTCATCGGCCAGCATGGACATGGTCACCACTGACCGTTCCGCTTCGATCTTTGCAACGGCCTCACGCCGGCGCTCCTTTTTCTGCGCTGCCACGTCGAACCCAAGCACCACACGTGCCCGCATTTCCTTGGCAGCCTTGCGCGCGTCGGCAAGCGACAGATCACGATAGCTGCCTAGCTGCAGGACCCTTGCCTTCCCGGCGAACTGGTAGCGGAACAGCCAGCGCGGTGCACCATCCCTTTCCCGGTAACGCAGGGACAACCCATCGCCATCGCTACGCCCTTCGAACAATTCACCCGCCTTGATCCAGTTACGGATGGCCACATCGGTCAGCTTGCCCATGAATGATCCTTTCGTTTGTACCCACAAAATACCATGCGCCGTACTTGTGGGTACAACCATGGGTACAAACTTTGTACCGGATTTTGCAGGATTCAGCAAAACGACACGGGAGTATATTGAGTGCTGAAACGTAGATGCAGTGCGGGTTTCTGAGACTTTATAGGACGTTGCTGGACGTCATTCCAGATTCTGCACCTGTTCGCGCATCTGCTCGATCAACACTTTCAGATCCACCGCCGCGCGGGTGGCGCGCTGATCGACGGATTTCGACGCCAGCGTGTTGGCCTCGCGATTGAATTCCTGCATCAGGAAATCCAGCCGGCGGCCGACAGGTTCGTCCAGCGCGAGGACGCGGCGCGCCTCGCCCACGTGGGCGGCGAGGCGGTCAAGTTCCTCGTCCACGTCGATGCGCGAAAGTTGCAGCACCAGCTCCTGTTCCAGTCGGCCGGGCTCGGCGGATTGCGCCAGGTCGGCGAGCCGTGACTCCAGTTTCGCGCGCAGCGCCGCGCGAATGTCGGGCAGCAGCGTGCGCACCTCGGCGACGATGCGCTCGATGCCGTCCAGCCGCTCGCGCAGTGCCGTCGCAAGCTTTTCGCCTTCGCGCGACCGCCCGACGATGAATTCATCCAGCGAGCGGTCCAGTAGTGCCAGCGCCGCCTGCGCCAGCCCGGCCTGATCGAGTTCCGGCTTCACCAGCAGGCCCGGCCAGTCGAGCAGCGCCGCGAAGTCGGTGGCAAGCTGCGGAAAGTTGTCCTTGAGCGCGCCCGCGACCGTTGCCAGCTGTGCGGCCGTGCGCTCATCCAGCAACAGGTCCGACGCGGCCGCCGGCGGGCGGTAACGGAAGGTGGCATCGACCTTGCCGCGCGCAAGCCGCGCCGCGACGTGTTCGCGCACTTGCGGTTCCAGCGCGCGCAACTCGTCGGGCAGGCGCACGCCGACCTCGAGGAAGCGCGAATTCACCGCGCGCACCTCGCACGCCAGCCAGCCTTGCGGCGTGGTGGATTCGGTGTTCGCGTAGGCGGTCATGCTGCGGATCATGGATGGTTCCGGGCAAACGCAACGAAACGCGATGGTAAACTGTCAGGCTCCTTGCGGATACCTTTCGATGACCATCATGCGTCCTTCCGGTCGCGCGCCCGATGCGCTGCGTGCAGTCACGATCGAACGCCATTACACCCGTCACGCCGAAGGTTCGGTGCTGATCGGCATGGGCGATACGCGCGTGCTGTGCACCGCCAGCATCGAGGAGCGCATTCCGCCGTGGCTGCGCGGCAAGGGCGAAGGCTGGGTCACCGCCGAATACGGGATGTTGCCGCGCGCGACGAGTGAACGCAGCCAGCGCGAAGCCGCGCGCGGCGGCCAGGGTGGCCGCACCATGGAAATCCAGCGTCTGATCGGGCGCGGCTTGCGCGCCTGCGTCGACCGCGTGGCGTTGGGCGAACGCGTGATCACGCTTGACTGCGACGTGCTGCAGGCCGACGGCGGTACTCGCACCGCGGCCATCACCGGCGCGTACGTCGCGCTGGTCGATGCGGTGAACGTGCTGATGGAACGCGGCTCGCTGAAACGCAATCCGATCCACGGCGCGATCGCGGCGGTTTCGGTCGGCGTGTATCAGGGCGCGCCTGTCCTGGACCTCGATTATGCGGAAGATTCCAACTGCGACACCGACATGAACGTGGTGATGAACGACGGCGGCGGCTTCATCGAGTTGCAGGGCACGGCCGAAGGCCATGCGTTCCGCCACGACGAACTCGACGCGCTGCTGGCGCTGGCGCAGAAGGGCATCGGCGAATTGATCGAAGCCCAAAGGACGGCGTTGGCAAAATGAAGCTGGTGCTGGCCAGCGGCAACGCCGGCAAACTCGTCGAACTGCGCGAACTGTTGGCGGGCAGCGGCATTGAGTTGGTCGCGCAAAACGAAATCGGTATCGGCGACGCCGAGGAAATCGGACTCACCTTCGTCGAGAATGCGATCCTGAAGGCCCGCCACGCGGCACGTGCGTCCGGCATGCCTGCGCTGGCGGACGATTCCGGGCTGTGCGTGAATGTGCTGGATGGTGCGCCGGGGCTTTATTCGGCACGCTACGCCGGCGTGCATGGCGACAACGCCGCCAACAACGTCAAGCTTCTGCGCGAACTCGAAGACGTGCCGGATGTGAAGCGCAGCGCGCATTTCACATGCGTACTCGCGCTGCTGCGTGGCGCCGACGATCCCGATCCGATTATCGCGACCGGCCGCTGGCCGGGCCGCGTGCTCACCGCGCCACGCGGCGAACGCGGCTTTGGCTACGACCCGGTGTTCCTGCCCGACGACGGCGGCGGGCTGGGCTCGGCCGAACTCGAACCCGCATTGAAGAACCGCATCAGTCATCGCGGGCAGGCGTTGGCGGTATTGCGCGAAAAGCTCCTTGCCCCCTCTCCCACTTGCGGGAGCGGGCTGGGATGAGGGGAAGCTTGGAAAAGAACCAAAAGATTGCGAACGCTCGCGCGTTGCGGCGTGACGGCACTGACGCGGAATTCAAGCTGTGGCATTTCCTGCGCAATCGTCAGCTCGGTGGATATCGATTCCGGCGGCAAGCCCCACTCGGCCGGTACATCGTCGACTTTGTCTGCATGGAAGCCAAGGTCATCGTGGAACTGGATGGCGGCCAACACCTCGAGAACACGAACCACGATGAGACACGAACTGAATATCTGGAGCGGGACGGCTTCTTGGTGCTGCGATTCTGGAATGATGATGTCTTGTCGAGAACGGATCATGTTCTTGCAGCGATACTCGAATCACTTCAGCAAATCTCCCCTCGCCCCAACCCTCTCCCGCAAGCGGGAGAGGGAGACAAGCGGCTTCTGCTAGAGATGGATCAATCCTCACTCATCCCGCTCTCGAACGAAAAGGGAGACAAGCCCCAATCGCCGCTTGCGCTCTATATCCACATCCCCTGGTGCGTGAGGAAATGCCCATACTGCGATTTCAATTCGCACGGTCTGCGCGCCGCGATGCCGGAGCGCGAGTACGTCACGGCGCTGCTGGCCGACCTCGATGGTGATCTCGCCGATTTCAGCGGGGCGATCCAGGGGCGCGAAATTTGCAGCGTGTTCTTCGGCGGCGGCACGCCCAGCCTGTTCGCGCCAGATTCGATCGCGGCCATTCTGGGCGGTGCATCGACGCGCATTCCGTTCGCGCAAGATTGCGAGATCACCCTCGAAACCAATCCCGGCACGGTCGAGCACGGGCTTTTCGATGGTTACCGAGCAGCGGGCGTCAACCGGATCAGTTTCGGGGTGCAAAGCTTCGACGATGAAAAGCTGCGCGCGCTGGGCCGCATCCATTCATCAGCCGAAGCCGAGCATGCCATCAAGCAGGCACAGGACTCGGACTACGCCAACATCAACATGGATCTGATGTACGCGTTGCCGCGGCAAACACTGGAGGGGGCGCTCGCCGATGTCGAACGTGCAATCGCGCTGCGGCCCGCGCACATCTCGCATTACCAGTTGACACTGGAACCCGGCACGCCATTCGCGAAGCGTCCGCCACCGTTGCCCGATCACGACGCCGCGTGGGACATGCAGGAGGCGTGTCAGGCGCGGCTGGCGGAGGCCGGCTACGGGCAATACGAGGTTTCCGCGTACGCGCAACCGGGAAGACGTTGCCGTCACAACCTCAATTACTGGGAATTCGGCGACTACCTCGGCATCGGCGCGGGCGCGCACGGCAAGGTCAGCGGGACCGACAGCATCCGCCGCCGCTGGAAAATCCGCTCACCGCGCGCCTACCTGCAGCACGCGGACACGCCGCAGCGCACCGGCGGCGACGAAACCATCACCACCGGGCAACTACCGTTCGAATTCATGTTGAACGCCTTGCGCTTGAACGATGGTGTGCCGATCGCGGATTTCGCCGCGCGCACGGGCCTGCCGCTCGACGCGATCACGGCGCCGCTTCGCGAAGCGCACGCACGTGGCTGGCTGATCGATGCCCCCGATCGGCTGCAAGCAACCTCCCTCGGTCGCCGCTTCCTCAATGACCTGATCGAAGTGTTCCTGCCGCCGCGGAATCCCGGGCGCCGGCATGCCTGAGCTCGTTGCCCTCGCCTGCCCCTATTGCGGCGAATCCATCGAACTGGTGGTGGACGCCTCGGCGGGCGACGCCACCTATGTCGAGGATTGCCCGGTGTGCTGCCGCCCGATGCAGGTCTACGTCGAGACAAACGGCACGGAGATTTCCGTCCGCGTCAGGACTGGCGACGAGTGATTCCGGCACTGTGATGGCACTTTCCGCCGCGCTTGCATAGAATCGCCGCGTCGTGGGGCAGTTTGCCGGCTGGGTGCCAGCATCCGGGCCTACGGGGAATCCCAGGGGTCTTCCAGCTTCAAATGCGATCGAACATGCCGACACTCGCTGACCGCAGCGACCTGGCGCCACGCGCCCGGCACCTGCTGGCGCAACAACTGGCCGAGTGCGGCGCGTTGCTGGAACCGCTGCTGCGCAACGTGCTGGATGATCTGGAACATGAATTGTTCCGCATCGCCGAGCAATCCAGCGGCGGCCAGGCCCAGCACGAAGCAATGGAAGCGCTGAAGGAGGTCAAGCGCAACCGTCCGCGTTTCCAGGGAAGGCTGATGGGTTTCATGGAACGCCGCTTCGCGAGCGTCGGCAGGCCGCAGGCGGAAGACGCCTCCGCGCACCGCAAGGCCGGGAACGGAAATTTGGCGCTGGTCGATCCCCACGAATTCGACGAAACCATGGCGCTGGATGACCTGTCCACGCGCACCGAACTGCACGCGGGCAATGCGATCTTCGATTTGTGCCATCGCTATGCCGTGCTGGCGGCTGCCCCGCCGCTCGACAACGAAGCATTGCCGCCCGGCCCGCATATCCTCGCCTCGGTGTTGAGCGAGGCCGCTGCCGACCTGGGGCTCGAACGCGAGCACCGTCTGTTGTTCTACCGGCTGTGCGATCGACGCCTGTTCGGCGCGGCCGAGTCGTTCTACGGGCGCCTGAACGAGCATCTCAAGGCATCGGGCATCCTGCCCGACTTGCGCAGTTACCTGCCCAAGCGCGCGCCATCGGAACCGCGACCGACATCCGCCGCCTCGGCGCCCGACGAGGCATCCGCGGCAAGCCCCATCGCGCCGGCAACCAACTTCACCCCGCCCGCCGCGCCGCCGATGAGCGAACTGCACTCGCTGCTCGATGCGCGACGGCAGGCGTTGCATCCCGAAGCCCGGGCAGCCGCCGCGCAGTCTGCGCAGTTCGCGTCGATGCCGGAATTGCAGGAAGCCCTGTCGGCGCTGCAGGCGTTGCCGTCGCGCAAGGCCGGTGCGCCACAGGCAGGCGAACGCCTGACCGGCGACCTGCTGGCCCAACTCCGCCGCGGCGCGCATGGCGACACGGTGCAGTTGCAGCCCGAACACCGCGACGCATTGGACCTGGTCGGCCTGCTGTACGACCAGTTGCTCACCGAAACGCGCAGCGAAGGCGTTGCGCAGCAGTTGCTCGCCAATCTGCAAGTGCCGCTGTTACGGGTCGCGCTGTCGGACAATGATTTCTTCACCGTGCGCAACCATCCCGCGCGGCGGCTGCTGAACCTGGTGCTGGAAACCGCGAACCTGTGGCTGGATCGCAGCGACGATCACTTCGACGTCGCCCTGAATCAGCGCCTGCAGCGCTCCGTCGACCGCGTCGCCTCGGAATACCAGGGCGACCTCGGCGTAATCAAACGCGAGGCGGACGACCTCGACTCGCACCTGCGCCTGCTCAGCCGGCGCGCCGAAATCGCCGAGCGCCGGCAGGTGGAAGCCGCGCAGGGCCGCGATCGCCTGCGCGACGCGCGCGCCGCCGCCTCCGACGCGATCGGCAAACGCCTCGCCGGACACAAGACCACGCCGCTGGTCCGCTCCCTGCTGGAAAACGCGTGGACCGACGCACTGACGCTGACGCTGCTGCGGGAAGGCGAGAACAGCGAGGCCTATCGCCGCCGCCTCGCCGCCGCCGACCAGCTGCTGGGTTCTTCCGTCGAACGCGACGATGCCAAGCTCGCCTCGGATTTGAACCACGGCCTCACCCAGGTCGGTTTGCAGGCCGCCGAAGCCGACCAGATCACCCGTTACGCGCTGGACATGCCGCAGCGCGCCACGTCACAGGCCGCGACGCCGCCGCCCAGCCAGACCGAACTTCTGATTCGCCTGAAGTCGCGCCACAAACCCGGCGATGACGAGCCCGCCACGCCTGCCGACGCCGGCCCGCGCAAACTGACGCTGACGCCCAGCGAACGACGCGCGCTGGAAACGTTGAAGCAACTCCCGTTCGGTAGCTGGCTGGAATTCACCATCAACCAGCAGGGCCAGAAGGTCGCGCGCAAACTGGCGTGGTTCGCACCTGCCAGTGGCCGTTGTCTGCTGGTCAATGCACGCGGCGCTGCCGCGCCTGAACGAACACTGGACCAGATCGCGCGAATGATGGCGCGCGGTCAGGTTCGCCTCATTCCGCGCCAGGACAGCGGTATGATCGACCGCGCCTGGAATGCACTGGTGACAGGTTTGCGGAAATTCAGTCGGTCCAACCAACCCACGGAACCCGCCGCATGAACGACGAACGCCGCAGCGCCCCGCGCAAGCCGATTTCGGCGCCCATCGAGGTCGTCGACAGCATGAGCGGCGAAAACATCGGTCGGGTGGGCAATCTCTCGCGGACCGGCATGATGCTGATCTGCCATCGCCCCTTGCGCGACGATGCCTTGTACCAACTGAAGTTCCGTCTGCCCGACAGACGCGGTGCGCCCACCGACATCGAAACCGGGGTGCACACCATGTGGACCGAGCTGGCCGCCACCAACGGTTACCAATGGTCGGGGTTACGCATCATCTCGATCAGCGGTTCGGCGGCGGCTTCACTGGATCACTGGCTGGAGCAGAGCGCGGCGTAGCTTTGCGATCATCCGTGATCGCTGCTTCGAGAATTTACGAGCCAATTGAATGTTCTTGAGATCATGCAGTCCAGAACGGCCGTCCGTGGCCTGACTCTTCGCCGAAATCCTTGCGATCATCCGTGATCGCTGCTTCGTTCAAGGTTTTCGCGACCAGCCGTCAGCTTGACGACGCTGCCCCAGAACGCCCTTCCATGGGCTGACTTTTCACCAAAACACACTTTGCGTTGCGGCGCGCGTCGCCGCATCATGACGTTCCAGCTTTCACGCAGCCGCCCGAAGCATCGCCATGACCGCTTCCCCGCAGGACAATCTCGCCGCGCTGTACCCCGCGCATCTCGCCGAAGTCGAAAAGCGTAGCGCCGACGCGCTGGCAGCCTGCGGGCGCGACACACTGGTGGTTGCCGCCGGCATGCCGCACGGATGGTTTCTCGACGACCAGCACTACGCATTCAAGGCGAATCCGCATTTCCTGCACTGGCTGCCGCTGACCGATGCACCCGGCAGCTGGATCGTGTACACGCCGGGCGGGAAACCGAAACTGATCTTCCTGCAGCCACGCGATTACTGGCACGTGGTACCCAACGCGCCATCGGGCTATTGGATCGAGCACTTCGACGTCGCGATCATCCGCAGTGCGGAGGAAGCCCGCGCGCACCTGCCGAAAGACGCCTCGCGCTGCGCCATCATCGGCGAAGCCAAGGCCGCGATCGGTGACATCGAACCCCGCAATCCCGAAGCCGCGTTGAACCTGCTGCACTACCGGCGCGCGTTCAAGACGCCGTACGAAATCACCATGATGCGCGTGGCCAGCAAGCTCGGCGTGCACGGGCATCGCGCCGCGGAGCGGGCGTTCCGCGAAGGCTTGTCGGAATTCGACATCCACTGCCGTTATCTCGAAGCCACGCGGCTCACCGAGCAGCAGTTGCCCTACGGCAACATCATCGCGCTGGACACGCACGGCGCGGTGCTGCACTACATGCACTTCGAGCGCAACCCACCGGTGCACGCGCACTCGTTCCTGATCGACGCAGGCGGGCAATTCCACGGCTATGCCTCCGACATCACGCGCACGTATGCGTCACCCGACGCCGGTGAATTCCAGACCTTGATCGATGCCGTGGAAAACGCGCAGCAAGGTTTCTGCGCGAAAGTGCGCGCAAGGCAAAGCTATCCCGAACTGCACATCCACGCACACCACGTGTTGATGCAAGCGATGCACGACCTGGGCTTCATCACCTGTTCGCCCGAGGCCGCGGTGGCCAACGGCATTTCATCTACGTTCTTTCCGCACGGCCTCGGGCATCTGATCGGATTGCAGGTCCACGACGTGGCCGGCTTCGCCCGCGACGAAAGCGGCGCGAAGATTCCGAAACCCGAAGGCCACCCCTACCTGCGCCTCACGCGCACCCTGCAACCCGGCATGGTCACGACCATCGAGCCGGGCCTGTATTTCATCGACATGCTGCTCGCGGAATTGAAAGCCAAACCCGCTGCCAAGGACGTCGCCTGGCCGAAGGTCGACGCCTTCCGCAAGTATGGCGGCATCCGCATTGAAGACGACGTCGTGTGCACCGATGGCGACCCGGTGAATCTCACGCGCGAAGCATTCGCGTCGGCGTAGCCTCTCGCTCTGCCGGCGTCCCTTCGGAAAGAAGGGTGGAACCGGAACTTGCTTCGCGCGCCGCGACTTCTGGCCGTCAGCTCAACGCGTGCCGAACTCGCGCATCATCTGGGTCATGGTGCGGGCGACACAGGCGGCGTCGCAACGGCCGGCAAGATAGCCCGAACCGCAGGCCACGAGCTCGGCCAGCGCGTTTTGCAACTGCCTGGCTTCCGGGCTGCGCCCGTTGCCATCGCCGCCGTCGGCGCGGTCCTGTTCGACGTAGCCGTGCACCGCGCCGACCATCGTGTGCGCCATGTGGTCGGCATCGACGTCGCCGCGCAGGAAGCCCGGCGCCACCGCCACGGCCTTGTCTATCGCCGCCTGCATGCGTGCGGCCTGGGTGGCCCGAGCCGGTGGTGCGCCCGCACCGGCGTGCGGCGGTTGCGCTGCCTGATTCGTGTTCATCGCGTGCTCCATGGGAAGAACGGCACCGCCGACATTATGCGCCGCACGGCGCAGGCCGGCGCGGTTTGCCGCCAGCGTCGATCGCACACCAGCATGATCATCGCCACGCGGACATGCGCGGCCGATTCTGCGATCATCGGGAACTGTTTTGCCGGAAAAGGTCGCCGCGATGAGTCACGAAAACGCAATCCGCCGCAACGTCGGTGCGTGGGCGTTGATGTTCACGGGTCTGGGCTCGATCATCGGCTCGGGCTGGCTGTTCGGCGCCTGGCGTGCGGCGCAGCTCGCAGGACCTGGCGCGATCTGGGCATGGGTCATCGGCGCGGTGGTGATCCTGTTCATCGCGGTCACCTACGCCGAACTCGGCGCGATGTTCCCGGAATCGGGCGGCATGGTGCGCTACGGCCAGTATTCGCACGGCACGCTGGTGGGTTTCATCGCCGCCTGGGCCAACTGGATCGCAATCGCGTCGGTGATCCCGGTGGAAGCGGAAGCCTCGGTGCAGTACATGGCGTCATGGCCATGGCAGTGGGCGCAAAACCTGTATCACGTGGCGCCGGGCGGGTTGGGCGAGTTGAGTCCGTACGGGCTCGGCATCGCCGCGCTGCTGGTGATCGGCTACTTCCTGCTGAATTACTGGAGCGTCAACCTTTTCGCCAAGACCAACACCTGGATCACGATCTACAAGCTGATCGTGCCGGCGCTGACCGCGATCGCGCTGATGGCGACTTCGTTCCATCCCGAAAATTTCCATGTCGGTGCGCACGGCGGGCCGCACGCTTACAACATTTCCGCGATCCTCACCGCGGTCGCCATCAGCGGCATCGTGTTCAGCTTCAATGGCTTCCAGAGTCCGGTGAATCTCGCGGGCGAAGCCAAGAATCCGGGCCGCAACGTGCCGTTCGGCGTGATCGGCTCGATCCTGCTGGCGACGATCGTGTACCTGTTGTTGCAGGTCGCGTTTCTTGGCTCGACCGACCCGGTGCTGCTGGCGCAGGGGGGCTGGGCCGCAATCGAGCACTCCTCGCCGTTCGCGCAACTGGCGATTGCGTTGAACCTCAACTGGCTGGCGTTGCTCCTGTATTCCGATGCATTCATCAGCCCCAGCGGCACCGGCGCGACCTACACCGCGACCACCGCGCGGATGATCTACGGCATGGAACGCAACGGCACGCTGCCGAAGATCTTCGGCCGCGTGCACCCGCGCTTCGGCATTCCGCGCCCGGCGATGTGGCTGAACCTGGTGGTCGCCTTCATCTTCCTGTTCTTCTTCCGCGGCTGGGCGACATTGGCCGAGGTGATTTCGGTCGCGACCATCATTTCGTACCTGACCGGGCCAGTCAGCGTGTCGGTGCTGAGGCGCACCGCGCCGGACATCCACCGTCCACTGCGGCTTCCCATGCTGCGCGTGATCGCGGGCCTGGCGTTCGTGTTCGCAACCGAACTCCTGTACTGGGCGCGCTGGCCGCGCACCGGCGAGATCATCCTGCTGATGGTGGTCGCGCTGCCGGTGTGGCTCTGGTACGCGGTGAGGCGCGGCGGCACTGATTTGATGAAACAGGTGCAAGGTGCGTTGTGGCTGATCTTCTATCTCCCGGCCATCGCACTGCTGTCGTGGGCCGGCAGCGCGCGCTTCGGCGGACACGGCTATTTGCCCTATGGCTGGGACTTGCTGATCGTCGCGGTGATCGCGGTCGGCTTCTTCGCATGGGGCCTGGCCTGCGGTTGGCGCACCCCGGAAGTCGAGGCGATCAGGATGAAAGCGCAGGCGAATCCCGGCGCGATCCTCGTGCCGCCGGATGAGGAAACGGCCGAGCGCATGACGAGGTAATGGCAAGCGCAGCGGATCTGCTTCGCGCCCCTTGCTTTGTGGTGGATTGCGCCGGTGCGGACGCGGCGGCGGCAACCCCGGCCGGCGGGATCGGGTAGACGACGGCGGGTCTGTACCTGGCGTACTGCGTCAGCAATGCCTGGAAGCGCGGGCCGTCCGCCGGCGAAAGGCCGGGCTCCGACGGCGGCGAGCGTATCGCCGTTCAAGGCCGCAAGATGGAATTGGCGCGGCCGCTTCCGCGCCGCATCGAGCGCAACGCGCCAACGCTCTAGGGAGTCAGTCCACCCAAATGATGCAACCATTCGGAGGAGAAACTTGGCCCAGCATGCCCTCTGCCAAGTATTCGGTACGAACTCAAGGAATTGCCAGGATGTCGCCCAGCAACGCCTGAGCGGTGACTTCCGGTCCCGCGCCGGCGCCCTGGATCACCAGCGGGCGCTGGTAACGCGAGGTCGTGAACGCGAACAGGTTGTCGACGCCCAGGAGGTGCGCCGCGGGATGCGAGGCCGGCAATTCGGCCAGCCCGACCCGCGCGGTGCCTTCGGCATCGAAGCGCGCGAGGTAGCGCAACACGCAACCGCGCGAGATGGCCCCGGCATGGCGCGCGGCGATCGCGGTGTCGAATTCGTCGAGGCGATCGAGGAAGTCGTCCTGTGATACGTCGCGCAGCGACTCCGGCACCAGGTTTTCGACTTCGAGCTGCGCGCGCTCCAGCGGGAACCCCGCAGCGCGCGCCAGGATCAGCAATTTGCGCGCGACGTCCTCGCCGGAAAGATCGGCGCGCGGATCGGGTTCGGTGTAACCGAGCGCACAGGCTTCGCGCAACAGTGTCGAGAACGGTTGCCGCCCGTCGTAATGATTGAACAGGTATGAAAACGAACCCGAGAACACGCCTTCGATACGGGTCAACGTGTCACCACAGAGATGCAGGCGGCGCAGGGTGGAAAGCGCGGGCAGGCCGGCGCCGACGGTCGCGCTGTCGCCATATTGGACAGCTTGCGCACGCGCAGCCTGCAGCGCGCGCCAGCCATCGAGCCCACCGCCAACCAACGCCTTGTTGGCGGTGACCACGTGGCAACCGTGCGCCAGCCATTCGGGGTGTCGCTGCGCCAGTTCCGACGACGCCGTCGCGTCGATCACGACTCGGATGGGCGCGCCACTCGCATGCAACGTGCGCAGCAGCGCTGCGTCGTCGCGCGGCTCGCCGTCCGCGTCCAGCCGCTCGCGCAACCGGCGCTCGGCCAACGCGGCGGGCTGGGTCTGCTGATGACGCGAATTGGCGGCGCCAAGCAGGTGCAGATTTTTAGCAGCTGGCGTGCGCAACAACTGCAGGAATGCGCCGCCGACTTTGCCGGTGCCGAACAGCACCACCGCGATGTCGTGCCGTCCCGCGGTGCGGGGAGCGAATGCTGCTTCCGCCAGTACCGCGCTCACGCCGGAACCGCCACGGGTTTTCGCGATACCGCATCGGCGCGAACCAACGCGGCGCGCAGATGACGCACTAGATCGGCGATGTCCTCGATGCCGACTGAAAGACGCAGCAGTGTGTCGGAAATGCCGGCCGCGCGACGTGCTTCCGGCGCCATCGCCGCGTGGGTCATCGTGGCCGGATGCGCGACCAGGCTTTCCACACCGCCCAGTGATTCGGCCAGCGTGATGCATTGCAGGCCATCGAGGAACGCGCGCACAGCATCCTCGCCGCCTTGCAGTTCGAAACTCAGCATCGCGCCGAATCCCGATTGCTGGCGTTTCGCGAGCGCGTGATGGGGGTGCGATGTCAACCCGGGATAGAACACCCGTGCAACCGCCGGGTGCACGCTCAAAAGATCGGCCAACGCGGCTGCATTCTCCTGATGCGCGCGCAGGCGCGCCGACAACGTGCGCAGGCCGCGCAACGTCAGCCAACTGTCGAACGGCGCACCGGTGAGACCAAGACAGTTGCCCCACCACTTCAATTTTTCGGCGATCTCCGGTTCGCGCGCGATCACCGCGCCGCCGACCACGTCGCTGTGACCGTTGATGTACTTCGTGGTCGAATGCACCACCACGTCCGCACCCAGCGTCAGCGGCTGCTGCAGCGCCGGCGACAGGAACGTATTGTCCACCACGCACAACGCACCCGCCGCATGCGCGGCTTGCGCGACGTGGCGGATGTCGGTGATGCGCAGCAGCGGGTTGGACGGGGTTTCCACCCACACCAGCGCCGGCTTTTCTGCGAGGCCCGCCGCGAGCGTGGTGGGATCGGTCAGATCCGCAAAGCGCACCTCGAAACGGCCCTTCTTCGCCCACGCATCCAGCAGCCGCCAAGTGCCGCCGTAGCAATCGTGCGCAGCCAGCACCTTGCCGCCGGCCGGCACCAGTTCCAGCGCCAGTGCGACCGCGGCCATGCCGCTGGCCGTCACCACCGCTTCGACACCCTGTTCCAGGTCGGCCAACGCTTCGGCCAGCAGGTCGCGGGTGGGATTGCCGCTGCGTGAATAGTCGTACTCGCGTTTCTCGTTGAAACCGGCGAACGAATAATTCGTCGACAGATGCAGCGGTGGCACCACCGCACCGTGCTGCGTGTCGGTCTCGATGCCGGCGCGCACCGCGCGCGTACAGGCTGCATGGTTGGTCATGTCGTGCTCCACGCGTTCAGGGCCTCGCGCAACAATGGCGCGAGGCGTTCGTGTTCTTTCAGGAAGCCGTCGTGGCCAAACGGCGTTTCGATCACTTCGAGGCTGGCGGGCGCACCGAGGCGTTGCTGCAATGCGCACAGGTCCGCAAGTGGCACCAGCCGGTCGCTGGCGAAGCCAATCAACGAGGTCGGCACGCGCACGGCCTTCGGATCGATGTCGTGCAGGTCGATCGATTCCGACAGCGCGAAATAACGACGCGCGTCGAAGCGCGCAACGAAGCGGCGGCCGTGGTGTTCGAGCCAGCTTTCGACCGGCAACTGGAAGCGGCCGTCGCGATATTCAGCACCGCCGGAGAAGCGCCGTCCGATTTCCTCGCCGCTGCGGTACGTGGTCAGTGCGAGCTGGCGTGCCAACGACAAGGCTTCATCCACGCAGCCCCGGTCGAGGCCGAGTTTGACGATGCCGCGCTGCACCGCGCGTTGTGCCGTCGCATACGGGTGCGGCCGGTGCGCGCCGGCGAGCGCGACGAGTTTGCCGAGGCGATCGGCGTGGCGGGCCGCGAACGCCAGCCCGACCATCGCACCATACGAAGCGCCCACGAAAGCCTCGGCGCGCGCGATGCCCAATGTGTCCAGTAACGCCGCCAGCGCATCGGCCTGATCTTCACTGGACACCGACGGCGATTGCAGCGTATCCGCATCCAGCCAGTCGATCGCCAGCACTCGCACATCGTCGAGGTCGATCGCACGACCGCGGCCGACCAGTGTCTCCCACCATCCGGGCGCGGCGTGTTCGGCGGTCGCGCAGACATCCCGATCGGCCGAAATGCCGCCCTGCACGATCACGGTGGGCGCGCCCGGTGCGCCTGCCCATAAGTAACGCACATGGACCGTCACCGGATGTCCGGCATAGCGTGGCGTGACCCGGATTTCGCGCGTGCCGCGCTGGCAGGCGAATGGCGCGCCCACACGGGGAATGCGCGAGGCCTGTTGCACGAAAGACTCGGTGGCTTCGGGTGCGACGGCAAGACTCATGACGGTTCTCCTTGCAATGCCCGGGCATCGAGCCATGCGGAGAACCGGAAACGGCCGTCCAACCCCGCGCGTGGCGGGATTTCGCGACTCATCTCTCGGGCGGCGCATCGCGCCTCCGCAGGAGTTGGCACCGTGCGGAACCTTGCGGTCCCGCGGGTTGCCCCGGCTTCCAAGGGCCTGTCCCTCAGCCGGTCTCGATGAGCAATGGGCACAATCTAGCGACAGCTGCTCCACATGTCAATAGACGTATAGACGTCCATACATCCATATGTGCAAGCACCCGTCCAAATGCAGTACCGGTCCGTCCACGCATCACGTCATCGATACCGTCGGCGGTGCGCCGTGCGCTTGACACGGCAATTAGGTGCATATACACATATGAAACATGTCACCCGATCCCGGATTGTTCGAAACCACCCGCTGCCTGTGCCTGGCGGTACGGCGCGCGTCGCGCACAATCACCCGGGAGTTCGACCAGGCCTTGCGCGTGCACGGCCTGCGCGCCACCCAGTTCACGCTGCTGTCCGCACTGCACCTCGGGGGACCACGATCCATCGGAGACCTCGCCGAAATGCTGTCCGCCGATCGCACCACGTTGACCCGCAACCTGGCCGTCGCCGAGCAGCACGGGTGGGTGACATTGCGGGCCGACCGCAGCGACGCGCGTTCGCGGATTGCGGCCATCACGACCATGGGTTCGCGCGCGCTGGAAGCCGCCCTGCCGACATGGCGCAACGCCCAACAGCGCCTCACCGAAACGATCGGCGAGCAGACCGCAGCGAGCCTGCGCAAGCTCGCCGGCGGCCCGTGCGTGTTGCCGCTTCCAGAAAAATCGTCCGCAAACCGCAAGGAGAAGACGCGATGAAACTCTATTGGTTCGACACCGTGAATCCACGCAAAGCCTGTGCGGTCGCGAAGTACCTGCAATCTCCGGTCGAGTTCGTGCACGTCGATCTTGGCCGCGGCGCGCACAGGCGGCCCGAATACCTGGCGCTGAATCCCAATGGCAAGGTGCCGACGTTGACCGATGGCACGCATACCTTGTGGGAGGCCAATGCGATCATGTGCCATCTGGCCGTGCGCGCCGGCTCCGACCTGTGGCCGCGGGACGATCGCCAGATCGAGGTGATCCGCTGGATGAGCTGGGATCTTGCGCACTTCTATCGCAACGGCTCCAGCTTGTATTTCGAATACATCATCAAGCCACGCTTCGGTCTCGGCGATACCGACCCGGCTGCGGTGAAGCAGGCGACGAAAGAATGGCAACGTTTCGCCGCGATATTGGACGGCCATCTGCATGATCGCCGCTGGCTGGTGGGCAATGGCCTGACCGTCGCCGATTTCGCCGTCGCTTCGGTGCTGCCCTACGCCGAACGCGCATCCATCCCGCTGGACGAATTCCCCAACGTGCGGCGTTGGCATGACCGGCTCAATGAACTCGATGCCTGGCGCGAACCCTATCCCGCGTTGACCGAAGCGGCCTGAACGCGCACCCAGGTGGTTGTCGATTTCGCGCAACCCTGTTCGTCGTCCATGCGAACACCAGCAACCATCGAGGAAACGTCATGCAAATCGTCAGCTATCTGTTTTTCAAGGACAACGCGGCGGAAGCCTTCGATTTCTACGCACACTGCCTCGACGGCAAGATCGAGATGAAGGTCACGATGGGCGAAATGCCCGGCATGGACGACCTGCCCGCGGAGGCGCGTGGATTGGTCGCGCACGTGCGCCTCGCGGTGGGCGACGCGGTGTTGATGGGTTCGGACTGGTGCGGCCCGACCCCCGAACCCTACCCCGGCATCCAAGGCAACGCGGTGTCGATCAGCGTCGCAAAACCCGACGAGGCGGAACGTTTGTTCAAGGCTCTCAGCGAAGGCGGCAATGTAACCATGCCCATCGCGGAAACCTCGTGGGCGCTGCGCTTTGGCATGCTCACCGATCGCTACGGCGCGAAGTGGATGATCAACTGCGTCCGGGAGTCCGGCCATGCGTAAACACGCATTGGCGTGTTCCGCGATCCTGTTGATCGCCGCCGCGGACGTCGCGGCGGCACAATCGGCCAGCTATACCATCGATCCCGACCACACCTATCCCAGTTTCGCCGCCGACCATGCGGGCCTCTCGACGTGGCGCGGCAAGTTCGATCACGGCAGCGGCACGATCACCCTGGATCGGGCGAAGCACACCGGCACGGTGCACATCGTGACACGGATCGACAGCATCAACTTCGGAAATCCCGCGCTGAAACAGATGGTGCTGCGTGACGTGATTCCCGCGCCGCTCTGCAAGACCCATTGCGCGTTCTTCGATGCGGCGACGTATCCGACCGCCGTCTATGACGGCAGGCTTGCGGGTTTCGTCGATGGCGCGCCGACGCGCGTGGTCGGCAAGCTGACTCTGCACGGCGTCACGCGCCCGGTCGATCTCAAGATCGAGCATTTCAAATGCATCCCCGATTTTGTGGTGAAACCGCGCCAGCGTTGCGGTGCAGAAGCGTCGGCGACCTTCGATCGCGCCGATTTCGGCATCGATGCCGGGAAATCCTTCGGCATGGACATGAAGGTATCGATGCAGATCCAGGTCGAAGCGGTGGAGGACAAGTGATTCGCGTCGTTGCGTGCGATCGCTCCAATTCGACGCTACCCTGAATTTCTTCCGGGAATTGGGGAACGCGTCATGTCCACGCACCATACGTTGTTGTCGGGTTCGCTGATCCTGGCGCTCGCCTGTCCGCCATTGCTTGCCGCGGAAAACACCGCGCAGGTCATGCCCGAATACATGGGCATGCTGACCCACGCGATCTCGGTGCAGACCGTGAAGGGCAAGGACCAGGTGCCGGCACTGGCGGGCTACTTCGCGGACAAGCTGGAAGCCGCCGGCTTCGCGAAGGCCGACATCGAAACCATCCCCGTCGGCAACACCGAAGCGCTGGTAGTGCGCTACCGCGGCAAGGGCGAAGGCAAGCCCTTCATCGTCCATGGGCACATGGACGTGGTGCCCGCCAATGCCGAAGGCTGGACCGATCGCCAACCATTCAAGCTGGTCAAGGACGGTCCGTACTATTACGGGCGCGGCGTTGCGGACATGAAGGACCAGACCGTGGCGCTGGTCGAAACCTTCATGCGCCTGAAGCGCGAAGGCTTCGTGCCGCGGCGCGACATCATCCTGGTCTTGACCGGCGACGAGGAAACCGATGAGTTCACTGCCGAGGCCGTCGCCAAGCGCTACCACGATGCCGAGTTCGCGCTGGATGCCGATGGCTGGTCGGGCGAGTACGACGCCAACCTGAAGCCAGTCATGTTCGGCGTGGTCGCCGCCGAGAAGGGTTACGCGGATTTCCTCATCACCGCGACCTCGCCCGGCGGGCATTCCAGCGAACCGAACCCCGACAACGCGATCTACAAGCTGTCCGCGGCAATGCAAAAGATCGCAGCCTACCCATTCCCGGTGAAGTACAACGGCATCACGCTGGCGTCGTTCAAGGCGATGAGCGCGCACATGCAGGGGCCGCTGGCGGAGGCGCTGCACCGTTTCGCAGAACACCCGGGCGACGCCAGGGCCGCGGCGGTGATTTCGGCCGATCCCGCTTATGTCGGCCAGATCCGCACCACCTGCGTCGCAACCGAGTTCACCTCCGGCCACGCACGCAACGCGCTCCCCGAGAAGGCCACTGCGAACGTCAACTGCCGCATCTTTCCGGGCGGTACCGTCACCGCGGTACAGCAGCAACTGCAGCGTGTCGTCGCCGATCCTGCCATCAAGGTCAGCGTGCAGGATCCGGCACCCGTTCTGGGGCCGATCTCGTATCCCGTGCTGCCGCAGGTGATGACGGCGGTAACGCAGGCAGTCCGGCAACGATTCCCCGGACTCGAGGTGATTCCCGTGATGATCCCGGCCTCATCCGACAGCCGCCATTTCCGCAATCACGGCGTGCCGACCTATGGCGTCAGTCCCGCGTTCGCCAAGCCGGGCGACGTGCACGCGCACGGCTACAACGAACGGATCCTCGCCAGCGAGCTGCCCGCTTCGGTGGATTTCTGGCACGAACTGCTGCCCGCACTGGCCAAGGCGAAGTGACGTCCGGCACACGATGGCTGCATGCGTGCACGGGTAATCTTGGCGAATTCATGTCCGCCGGGAGCCTGCAATGTCATTCGTGCGCCTGCTGATCGCCGCCTGCATCGTGTTCGTCGCCGCGTGGGTGCCGTCCGCGCGAAGCGATACCGCCCAACAGGCCATGCCGGAAACCATGGCCATGTTGCGCCACGCGATCGCCGCGCAGACCGTCGAGGGCAAGGATCAGGTGCCGGCCTTCGCCCACTACCTCGCCGGCAAACTCGAGTCGGCCGGCTTTGCCAAATCCGACATCGAGATCATCCCCGTCGAGCACACCGCCGCGCTGGTGGTGCACTACCGCGGCAGTGACAAAAGCCTGAAGCCGATCCTGCTGTCCGCGCACATGGACGTGGTCGCCGCCAACCCGAAGGACTGGCAGCGCGATCCGTTCAAGCTGATCGAGGAAAACGACTACCTCTACGGCCGCGGCGTCGCCGACATGAAGAACAACGTGATCGCGCTGGTCGAAACCTTCATGCGGCTGAAACGCGAAGGCTTCGTGCCGAAGCGCGGGATGGTCCTGGTGTTCTCGGGCGACGAGGAGACCGACATGGCTTCCACGCGCGAGTTGGCGAAGCGCTATCACGACGCCGAATTCCTGCTCAACGCCGACGCCGGTGGCGGCACCTATGACGCGAACTACAAGCCGGTCATCTACGAGATCCAGGCGGCCGAAAAGACCTACGCAGACTTCAAGTTGACCGTCACTTCTCCGGGCGGCCATTCCAGCGAACCGGAGCCGCCGAAGAACGCGATCTACCGGCTCGCAAAGGCGCTCGGAAAAATCGCCGCGTATCAGTTTCCGGTGCAGCACAACGAAATCACACTGGCGTCGCTGAAGGCCACCGGCGAGCACAGCAGTGGTCCGCTCGCGGAAGCGATGCGCGCATTTGCAGCGAATCCGAACGACGCGAAGGCGGCGGCGACGCTTTCGGCCGACCCCGCGTACGTCGGCCAGATTCGCACCACCTGCATCGCGACCATGCTGGACGG
>DATEDI010000004.1:0-140006 GCA_035281745.1 Rhodanobacteraceae bacterium | reverse complement strand
GCCGTTCATCACGATCCCGATCATGGTGGCGACGATGGGCGGGCCGCAGGCGATCGTCGGCTGGATCGCGGGCGCGATCCTCGCGGCGTCCGACGGCATGGTGTGGGCCGAACTCGGCGCCGCGATGCCGGGTTCCGGCGGTACCTACGTGTATCTGCGCGAAGCCTTCCAGTACCGCACCGGCAAGCTGATGCCGTTCCTTTTCATCTGGACGGTGCTGCTGACCATCCCGTTGATCATGTCGACCGGCATCATCGGCATGGTCGAGTACCTCGGCTTCTTTTTCCCGCACCTGAGCTGGACAGCCGTGCACCTCATCAGTGTGCTCGCGAGCTTCCTCGTGGTGCTCCTGCTGTATCGCCGGATCGAATCCATCCGCGCGATCACCGTCGCGCTGTGGATCATCATGCTGATCGCGGTGGTCGGAACCTCGGCGGCAGGCTTCGCCGATTTTCATCCGGCGCTCGCGTTTACGTTTCCGAGCGATGCCTTCGGCAGCCAGTTCTTCTTTGGACTCGGCGCGGGCCTCGTGATCGGCATCTACGACTACCTCGGCTATTTCACCACCGCGTACATGGGCGACGAGCTGCGCAATCCCGGCCGTACGATGCCCGGCTCCATCCTGATCTCGGTGATCGCGATGATGTTCGTCTATCTCGCGCTCAACATCAGCGTGCTCGGTGTGGTGCCGTGGCAGGAGGTCGCGACCTCGAAATCCATCGCCTCGCTGGTAGTCGAGCACAGCTGGGGTCACACCGCCGCCGCCGTGATGACGATCCTGATCATCGTGACCGCGTTTGCTTCGGTGTTTGCGGGTCTCCTGGGCGGCTCGCGCGTGCCATACCAGGCGGCGCAGGACAAGGTGTTCCTGTCCTCGTTCGGACGATTGCACCCGAAACACGGCTTCCCGCACGTGGCGTTGCTGACGATGGGCGTGGTGATGGCGGCGGGTACGTTCTTCGACCTGACGCAGGTCATCAACATGCTGCTGGCCGCCACGATCATCGTGCAGTCGGCGGCGCAGATCGTGGCGCTGGTGGTGCTGCGCAAGCGCCAACCGGGGTTGCGCCGACCGTACCGGCAATGGTTGTATCCGGTGCCTTGCATCGTCGCGATGCTCGGATGGATCTACGTGTACGTGTCGGCGTCGCGGTTGTCACTGATCCTGTCCGGCGCGTGGATCGTCGCCGGACTGGTGGTGTTCATGGTGTGGGCCAAGGTCAACAAGGCGTGGCCGTTCGCACCCGTGGAAATTCGTGAAGCCTATCTGGGGAACCCACCATGCTGACGTTCGTGCAAAAAGCCCTGCTGGCGGCGGCGCTCGTGCTGCCGGCCGCACCTGCCGCGTATGCGGCCACTGCCTTCGCGCCCAGGCAGATCGCCGGGCAGCCTGGTCAGGTCACTCCGATCGCGCACTGGCAAATCCAGTCCAGCGCCAAGGCGCAGGAGGGTGGCGCGGAAATATCGTCGGCGAACTTTTCGACCAAGGGGTGGCACTCGGTGAGTGGCCGCGCGACCGTGATGGCCGGGCTGATGGAAAACGGCGAATACAAGAATGTGTTCCACGACGACGAACTGCGCACGGTGGCCCGCCATCATTTCGTGGTGCCGTGGTGGTACCGCACCCAGTTCACGCTGGAGAAGGGCGCCAGCGGACGACACATACTGGTGCGCACCAACGGGATCATCGGCGGTGCCGACCTGTGGCTCAATGGCCATCGGATCGCGGCGCAACCGGATCTTCGCGGCGCGTATCCGGTGCACGAATTCGACGTGACGCGCTGGGTGCACGATGGCGCGAACACGCTGGCCATGCGCGTGCATCCGGCCGATCCGCAGCTCGATTTTTCGCAGGGTTGGGTGGACTGGAACCCCCAGCCGCCCGACAACAACATGGGGCCGTGGCGCGGCGTCGACATCGTCGAGACCGGGCCGGTCGAGCTGCGTTCCCCGGCGGTCACGACCGATCTTTCATTGCCGGATCTTTCGCACGCGGCGCTGACGGTGAAGGTGGATGCGAGCAACCTCGACAGCGTTCCGCACGACGTCGTAGTGAGCGGCGAGGTGGCTGGCGTTTCGCTGCAGCAGAAAGTGCATCTCGCGGCAGGGCAGACGCAAACCGTTTCGTTTTCGCCGAAGACCGATCCGGCGCTCGCACTGGATCATCCGAAGGTCTGGTGGCCGATCGGGATGGGCGACCATCCGCTGTACCACCTGAAGCTCACCGCCTCGGTGGACGGCGCAGAATCCGATCGTGCCGCGACCGCGTTCGGCATCCGCAGCGCGACCTCGAAACTCACCAAGCAGGGTTACACCCAGTTCTTCATCAATGGCAAGCCGGTGCTGATCCGCGGCGGCGGCTGGGCGCCGGACATGTTCCTGCGCGAGATTCCGGGGCGCATGGAGGCCGAATTCCGCTACGTCCGCAACATGGGGCTCAACGCGATCCGCAGCGAAGGCAAGCTCGAAGACCAGCACTTCTACGACCTCGCCGATCGCGACGGCATCATGGTCCTGCCGGGCTGGGAGTGCTGCGACAAATGGGAATCCGCGGCGAAGACGGGCGGCGAACCCTGGGACGATGCGGACATGCAGATCGCGCAGGCCTCGATGGCGAGCGAAGCGCGGTTGCTGCGGAACCATCCATCGGTGATCGGTTTCCTGATCGGCAGCGACAACGCGCCGCCGCCCGCGATCGCGAAGATGTACGTCGATACGTTGCACGCGGCGAACTGGAACACGCCCATCGTCTCCGCCGCCGTCGACCAGACCAGCACGGTGGCCGGCCCTTCGGGCATGAAGATGGCCGGGCCCTATGCATGGATACCGCCGTCGTACTGGTACGCCGACAAGCTGGGTGGCGCGTTCGGGTTCGATTCCGAGGTGAGCGCCGGCGCCGACATCCCGCGCCTGGAAGACGTGCAACGGATGCTGTCGCCGCTGTCGCAGGAGGCGCTCTGGAAATACCCCAAGGTCCGGCAATACCACGCGACGGCATCGTGGTCGCCGTTCGCGAAGCTGGAGCCGTTCGACAACGCGCTCGCGAAGCGCTACGGGCCACCGAAAAGTCTTGCCGATTACGTGCAGAAGGCCCAGCTCGACAACTACGACAACGTCCGTGCGCAGTTCGAGGCGTTCAACGCTCGCATGGATTCGCCAAATCCGTCGACAGGCGTGATCTACTGGATGCTCAACAACGCGTGGCCATCGCTGCACTGGCACCTGTACGACTGGTACATGAATCCGGCGGGCGCGTACTTCGGCGCCAAGAAGGCCAACGAGCCGGTGCACATCCAGTATGCGTATGACGACCGCGCGATCGTGCTGGTCAACCACACGCTCACCGATGCCCACGGTCTGCGGGCGAGGGCGCGGGTACGCAACCTGGATGGCAGCGTGCGTTACGACAAGTCATTCGCCGGCCTCGATCTTGCGGGCAACCACACGCTGACCGTGACGAAGCTTCCGGCGATTTCCGGATTGTCGCCCACGTATTTCGTCGAACTAAGCCTGACGTCCAACGATGGCCAACCCGTCAGCCGCAACGTCTACTGGCTTTCGACGCAGAAGGATGTGCTCGACTGGAAAAACTCCAACTGGTACATGACGCCGCTCACGCAATACGCCGACCTGACCGCGTTGCAATCTTTGCCCGCTGCCACCAGCAACGTGCATGCCACCACCCGGCGCGACGGTGACGACAATGTCACCACGGTCACGCTTTCGATCCCGAACTCGTCAAAGGTGATGGCGTTATTCCAGCACCTGTCGATTCGGCAGTCCGCGGGCGGCGATGCTGCGCTGCCGATCCTGTGGAGCGACAACGACGTCACCCTGTGGCCGGGCGAGTCGGTGACCGTCACCGCGCGCTACGCGGCGAAGGGCATCACCGCGCCGGTCGTCGAAGTGAGCGGATGGAACGTTCCGGTGCAGCATGTGCCGGCCACGCCCGCGGCGAATGCGAACCCGAATTGAAACCTCGGCCATAACGACACCCATGAAGCGCGCCAACATCAGCGACGTGGCCCGGGTGGCGAAGACCTCGCGCAAGACCGTCTCACGGGTGCTCAACAACGAGCCTAACGTGAGCGATTCCACGCGCCAGCAGGTGCAGGATGCGATGGCCGCGCTCAAATATCGCCCGCTCACATCGGCGCGCAGCCTCGCGACCAATCGTTCCTTCACGGTTGGCCTGCTGTACGACAATCGTTCGCCCAGCTACATCATGGAAGTGCAGGCCGGCGTGCTCGAGGCATGTGAGGCGCAGCACTACAGCATGACGGTGCAGCCGCTGGTTTCAACTTCACCCGATTTCGTCGAACGCGTCGACGACATCCTCACGCGACACCGGCCCGACGGCTTGATCCTGACGCCGCCGATCACCGATCACTCGGCGTTGCTGAAGAGCCTGCGCAAGAGTGGAGTTCCGTTCGCCTCGATTTCCCCGCGCCATCCGGAAAAGCAGGTTGGCGTGATCCTGCGCGAACGCGAGGCCGCGGCGGCGATGGTGGCGCACCTGGTTTCGCTGGGACACACGCGCATCGCGCACATCGTCGGTGACCTGGAACACGGCGCCGGCGTGTGGCGCCTGGCCGGTTATCGCGATGGCATGAAGCGCGCCGACTTGAAGGAGAACCCGGCCTACATGGTGCAAGGCAGGTTCTCGTTCGAATCCGGCGTCGATGCCGCGCGCAAATTGCTGGCGTTGAAGCAGCGACCCACCGCCATCTTCGCGGGCGACGACGATATGGCCACCGGCACCATCTGGGCCGCATCCGAAGCCGGCCTGTCGGTGCCCGGCGACATCTCCGTGTGCGGCTTCGACGACACCACCATCGCGACGCAGGTGTGGCCGCCACTCACCACCATCCACCAGCCCGTGCACGCGATGGCCCGTCGCGCCACCGAGGAATTGTTGCGGCTCGTGCTCGGCCGTGGCGAGGCACACATGGTCGAACTCGATTACGAAATGCGCATCCGCGCGTCGACCGGGCCGCGTCCGTAGGAAGCCCGATCAAATCTGCTTGTCGTCATCCCGGAATCGCGAAGGTATCCGGACTGCGTTTGCAGGATTGCAAACGCGAACGCCGCAGGCGGCCCGAAGGGCGAGCGCCAAGGATGGCGCGAATAGCCCAGTGACTTTCACAGTGTGTAGGTGGGTGCTGAATCCGGAGCGTGCGCCGCGTGAAGCCCAACATCGGTACTTCGGCCGGACCGAGGCCGCATGCAACCCGATCAAATTTGGTCGTCATCCCGGAATCGCGAAGCGATATCCGGACTGCGTTTGCAGGATTGCAAACGCGAACGCCGCAGGCGGCCCGAAAGGCGAGCGCCAAGGATGGCGCGAGTAGCCCAGTGACTTTTAAACGTTGTATCAAAGACACTGGATCCCCGCTTTCGCGGGAATGACGACATCGACATTGCCCTTGTCTCGCACGCATCCGCGCCTGCGATACTGCCCCAGGCAAAACACGTTCACCAACAGGAGCGCATGCATGTCCGCCGCACCGGATTCCGCGAAGCCATCCCGAGCATTCCATTTCATTTCCGGACTGCCGCGTTCCGGCAGCACGTTGCTGGCGGCGATCCTGAAGCAGAACCCGCGGTTCCACGCGGGCATGACCAGCCCGATCGCCGACATCATGGGCGTGGTGGTCGCGGAGATGAGTACCAAGAACGATTTCTCGCACGCGATTTCCGACGAAGCGCGCATCTCGGTCATGCGCGGCCTGGTCAAGAATTTCTACTCCGCCCAGAGCAATGCCGAAGTGATCTTCGACACCAGCCGCCTGTGGTGCAGCCGCATGCAAATGCTCGACACGCTGTTCCCCCACGCCAAGGTCATCGCCTGCGTGCGGCAACTGCCATGGGTGCTGGACAGCATGGAACGGCTGGTGCGCCAGCAGCCGGTCACCGTCAGCAAGGTGTTCCGCTTCGACACCAACACCACCGTGTATTCGCGGGCGCAGGCGCTTGCCGATCCGCGCGGCATGGTCGGCTTTTCATTCCAGGCCATCAAGGACGCGTTCTACGGCCAATACGCGTCCGGCCACCTGATGCTGCTGACCTACGAAAGCCTGACCAGCAATCCCCAAGCTGCGCTGCGCAAGCTTTACGAATTCATCGGCGAACCATGGTTCGAACACGACTTCGACAGCGTCGAATACGGCGCCAGTGAATTCGACTCGCGCGTCGGCATGCCCGGCCTGCACACCGTCCGCTCCAAAGTCGAAGCTCCCGAACGCAAACCCATCCTGCCGCTCGAAATCTTCAACCGCTTCGTCAGCGAATCGTTTTGGCTCGATCCGAAGAACAACATCAGCGGGGTGCCGGTGGTTTGAGGGCTCCGGTGTACGGGGGTGTTGAACGTCCGGCAGCTGACGGCCACATGGCGCCAGTCGTTATTCGCTCTGCGACGCCGGCTCGCCTGCGCAGCATACGAGCAGCGCGCATGCCGGGCTTTTGATGTCTACCTTGGGTAGCAGTACCTGGCGCCCCCACGGGTGGTAAAGTGGCGCCGAGATTGGGTGTCAAGCGGCATGGCTTCCCTTGCCAATCCGACAGGAGTACGCGATGGCTGCGGACTGCTATCTCTGTCAGAAGCGGTACTCTGAAATTCCTGGACAAGCTGCTGGCGATGCAGTTGGCTCCTGTAAGCTTTGTGGCGTTCTTGCCTGTCTTGCGCATGGGCGACGAGACCCCAATCGGCCTGCCTATATCTGCGGATGTTGCGTTCCCAATCTGCTCGCAGCTGCGGCAACACGCCGGGTTGATCCTGATCATGCGCCACCCGGTATGGATCCGTGGGCCCGTGATGTCGAGATGATTAAAGATGTGGTGCCGGATTTCGATGGCGAGGACTGGTCCACTGTCCGCAGAGACATGGAGTTCCTCTCAAACCAATTGAGCCGTGCAGCACCGAAGGCTTTGCAGCAGTTGGTAGGCGCCATGAATTTGCGCGAACAACAACTGATGGCCGCTGCCATCGCGATCGCGGTACGGTTGCGGCTAAACGCTGACGAATTGGTACCGACGCTCCAGCTGCTGACCGCGGAGGTGCTGCAACACCATGTCTGAGGTCGCGGTGTTCCTGCACGCGCTGGGCACGGAGCCATCAGTATCCTTGCCTGCGAATGGTCTGAAGGACTTGGCTGGCGCCAAGTATCTCCGCCTGCGTCGGGATGATTGCCAAGAGCTCGTGGATGTATTCCCGGTCGCTCGGATTCCGCGGGAGGGCGCAAGTGGCAATCATGTGTACCTTCAACCGGGTCAGCTCGACCTGAGCTACGACCAATGCGTCCCGGCCCAAGCATCGCGCGCGTCATCGTGGGCCTACCGCCGAGCCCAACTTCGGACGTCAAATGGATACCTCGTGCTGGCCACGCTCGTGACAGCGATCGTCGGCGCCGGAATCGATGGATCCTTGGCGATCGGTAAGTCGGGGGCGATTCTGATCCATTGCAGTACGGCGATGCTCTCCGTGCTCGCGGCGGTGTCAATGGCTTGCAAAATCCTCGCTGCGCTCTTCGCGTTCCTGCTGGCGCTTTGGTTCAGGAAGTAAATCGGGCGGGAACGAATCGTCAAGCGAAGTATTGGGGTCCGCATATACGCTGCAAACCGCACGTAAAGCGGCGCATGAGCTTGAGGGGAGATTTGTCTGCCGGCCCATGGCCTACCCACACAAGACTGGCGCCTTCTCCAAAATCCGGGTTGGTTGAGTCGGCGAGGCGTCGCATGCAGGTCTGCTCGCTCCGGGAACCAGACGTAGGAACTTTGGCGATGTCAACCACGCCTCCGGGTCGCTTGGCGGCCCTGCTCAGGTAGTCGCCCAGCGGCCAACAGCGGAACTTAACGCGTGCTGGCGAGCTGCCCGAAGGCGGACGTTGGCTGAGCAAAACCGAAGGGTGGTTGCCTTCGTTTTCTGGTTCGTTGCAGAGGAACCCGAATGATCCTGTTCGACCAAGGCAGCGCAGGAGCAGGAACGGCGACGATGCTGGTCCGCCTCTGCAGTCCCTGCGCTCGTCGATCTGCCGATGGAACACGCCTAATTGGAGCGAATCGGCAGGGGGTTCCGCGCGTGCTCTGCTGCAAATGATTCGACCCGCTCGAACGGAATGCGATCACCGGCGTCGCGCCCGTACCAGCAATCGACGATGCGCCCTTCCTCATCGATCAGAAAATCAGCCGGCAGGAGATTGTTGGTATTCAAGCCAGCCCATCCGACGATACGCAGACCCCTGAACAATGTCGGGATACGGGTAGCGATGGCCTTGAGCTTTCGCCAGAATGAGCGCTGGATGCCGTAAGCATCATGTGAGGCGGCAGTGGGGTCGGCGACCACTGTGAAGGGACGCGGCTTGCGCGCAGCGAAGCGCTTGACGCGTTCAGGTGTGGCGGCAAATACCGCAATGATCTCCAGACCGCGTCTGGTGAGCCGTTCATGGCGGTTGGTCAGCTCGTAGATCCGGAAATTGCAGAACGGGCAACTGGCATCACGAAAGAAGCACAGCAAGGTACGGCGGCCTGTGGCACCGCCGATCATGGTGGTCTTCCCGTAGATGTCCGTGAACGCCAGTTGGGGCGCGATGGTGGGTGGTTTTAGCCGCATCTTTCGCCCTTGGTACAACAAGAGTGCCGCCGCAGATCGTGGAGCTCAGGGCCAGGGTGAGTCATCATCGTAGTGGCGATGCAATCAGTTCGAGTCGCGGCTCCGCAGGCTGTTGCTGCGACCGCAACACGTGCACGATCTCACCAGGCGGCAACGGGTGCGAATACAGGTAGCCTTGCCCTTCGGCGCATCCCACCTGCAGCAGGAATTTGCGCTCGGCTTCCGTTTCGACCCCCTCCGCGATGGTGACCAGGCCGAGGTTGGTTGCCATCGCCACGATTGCACGCGTAATCACGGCGTTGTTGGTATCCGCCGGCAGCCCCGTGATGAAGGATCGGTCGATCTTCAGATAGGCCACTGCGGGCAGCTTCAGGTATGCCATCGACGCATAACCTGTGCCGAAATCGTCGACTGCGATCCCGATACCCAGTGCGTCGAGCGCGCGCAGCGTCCGATCGGTATCCTTGCCCATCCGCAGTATCGCGCCTTCGGTAATCTCCAGGACAAGGCGTGTCGGTGCGACGGCACTTTCCTGCAACGCAGCTTGCACCGCTTCCACGAAGCCGGTATGGCCAAACCAGCGGGCCGACACATTCAACGCCACCCGGATCGGCGGCAGGCCCAATCGGTCCCAACTCTGGATCTGCGCACAGACCGCGCGCATCACCCATTCGTCGATGTGCCGGATCAAGCCCATCCTTTCGGCCACGGGAATGAAGTCGCCCGGCATCACGACGCCGCGCGTCGGATGCTGCCATCGCAAAAGCGCTTCGACCCCGGTGATGCATCCAGTTTCGATCTCGATGACCGGCTGATACAACATTCGAAACTCGCCGCATGCCAGCGCCCCGCGCAACTCCGTGGCCAGCATTCTTCGTCGGCTGGCGTCAGCGTGCACCACGGGGGTATAGAAGCGCCAGGTGTTCCGCTCCTCGGTTTTCGCCACGTACATCGCGGCGTCTGCATCGGCAACCAGGGTGGTGGCGTCGCCCGCACCGGGCGGAGACACCGCGATACCGATGCTCGCGGTCACGGCCATCTCATAGGTATCGATCTCGAAAGGTTCCGCCAGTGCGGAGCACAACCGGCGGGCCAACGAAGCCGCTTCCTCACGATGCAGCAACCGCGGCATCAGCACGGTGAACTCGTCCCCGCCGATGCGGCTGGCAACATCGCCTTCACTCAATTGGCACAGAATTCGCTCGCCCACGGGTACCAGCAGGCGATCGCCCATGGCATGGCCGTAGCTGTCGTTGACGACCTTGAAACTGTCGAGATCGATGAACAGCACCGCCACGGCAGTCCCGTCGATCCTGGTCTGTTCAATTGCCGCCTGGCACAGGCGCTCGAATTCAACCCGGTTGACCAGACCCGTCAGGGCGTCATGGGTGGCGACGTGCTCAAGCCTGCGGCGGCTGGCTTCGGCGACCGAGGTGTCGCTGAACACCGCAACGAAATATCGCATGCGCTGATTGACGTCGCGGACGGCCGTGATGCTGAGTCTTTCGGAATACAGGCTTCCGTCGGCACGCTGATTTCGTACATCGCCCGACCAGTGCCCCGATTTCTCGATCCCCCTCCACATCGTGGCAGGTAGCGGCGCGCCGTCGGCGCCATGGCGCGTCTCACCCAGGTACATACCGACCAGGCTTTCCTGGGCAAACCCGGTCAACCGTGTCGCCGCCGGATTGGCCGATACCACGCGCCAATGCGTGTCGGTAATGATCACACCCTCCGCGATACTGGCCAACGCCTCGGCGGCCGTGCGTATCTCGCGCTCGTGTTCTGCGCGTGCCGACATGTCATGGATGATGGCTTGACGGATCATCCGACCGTCGAGCGCGATGACGTGGCTCTGGATCTCGACTGGCCGGGTGCTTCCATCGCAATCGCACAGCTCGTTGTCACCCCAGAATCCACCGCGAGGAGCTTCACGGGCAAACAAGCTGGCATATTGGCCGCCGCGCAGCTCCTGCGGGTCGAGTCCCGTCCATGCCCCGGCCGCCGGATTGGCGTCGATGATGCGGCCACTCGCTTCGTCCACCATGACGATCGCGTCCGCCGTGTCATCGAACAGTCGGCGGTAGCGCTCCTGGTCGCCGCGGATGGCAGTGAGTACCCGGCGTGCGATCCATCCCCACACCAACAACGCGGCGAATACGAAAAACGCGACGCCGGCGGATACTACCCTTGCGAACACCACCGAAGCGGTGGCAAGGGTCATGGAAAACTCGTTGGTCGTCTGCTGTACGGATTTGTTGATCTCGCTGATGCGGCGGAGCTGACCGGCGACTTTCGAACGGTCCACCTGGTGCGTTGAATATTGGCGATGCAGGCTGGCGGCGATCTCGCCCAGTTCGGTCACGTACATGTCGCTCGCATGCCACTGCCTCAGCGCGGTCGCCATGTACGGTGCGTTTGAAAAGTGATGGAAGACGAAAATGATGTTGGGGATCGATACAGGCAGCATGTATGCGCGGTGCAACGTGGCGGCAACATGCTTGTAATCGAAGTGCCCGGATAGAACCTGGTCGCGCGCCGAGTTGTAGGCCGTCACCACGTCATAGTTGCGCTGGAAATCGGCGTAGTCGGCCTCGTTGCCGCTGCCGGCGTAGGCCAGCAGGTCGAAAGTCGCCCGATTCTGAGCCTTCGACCACATGCTCTCGCCATTGAGGACCCCGGCGAGCGCGGTCTGCCCCTGCAGGGCAGCCCACATGAAAAACAGTATGACCCCCACGATGGCCGCAAGCGCATACCCAAGCGGCAACAGCCGCTTGAACTTGGAGTTCGGTCGGAGCAGAGGCAAGTTCCCGCGCACGGGCCGGGGTTACATCTCATGAAGAATCTCATTAATCCCAAGCATTTTGTGTGCCAGCCCTGGCGGCCGCGCGCCACCGCCAGGTTTCGGACGTCATTCGTCGGGAGGCGACAGGAGCCATAATGGATTTTCCCCGGCGAGAAACTCGGGAGGAAGTTGTGCTCGTGGCTCCACGAGTGGCGCGGTGGATGTGCGCTGACGCACAACTCAGGCTGCTCGACAGCGGACCGTCACGATAGTCAGCTTGGGGTCGATTACGTTGAAAAACTCGGCTGCTCGTTGAGTGCCCTGAAATGTGGCCCCGCGATGACCAAGACAGTTCCGCTGGACGCAAATTTGAGCCTCCAGGCCTCCCAGACCGAACTGTCGCGAGCAAAATTTCGATGCAGAGCGCTCGAAATTCCGAAAGGGAGTTTTTCCTCAGAATCGGTCGGCTGCGGTCTTGGCAAGCGCACACCCGCGCCATCATTCCGGCAATCGGTCCCATCTTTCGTCGAGTTTCGGATTCTCGGGCAAGCGGATCAGGAATTCGTCTTGCAACACCGCGCGTATTTCTGCGGCGGTGGCGAGCGTTCGCTTGGTGGTGCCGCCACCGGTGATGTGCTCGGCGAACTGGCGATTGCGTAGCGTGAGCCTGCGGCCGGCCGGCGCGCGGGCGGCGGTGAGGCCGGTGACGAAGTGCGAGTCGGGATTGGCGGAGGTCCAGTAGTTGCTGACGCGGTAGTCGGCCGGGAATTGCGGTTGCAGGTCGAAGCGGTACAGCGTCTGCCACGCGTCGGCGACGAACAGTTGCAACCGCCAGTCATTGGCGTCGCGGCGGATCAGCCGGAGGGATTCGTGCGGCGTGGCCTGTTCGATATCAGGAACGAATTGCAGTGGACCCGTAGGCGTGTTGCCGCCGAAGCCGGCGTCGGCAAGCCATGATTTTCCGTCGGCTTCGACGCGCAGCAACATGTGGGTGCGCGCGGTGATCGCGTCTTCGGGTTGCCCCCACAGCACGCGCGCGGCGAGGTCAGTGACCTTGAAGCCGATCGCGCGCAGGGCGTCGCTCAGCAGGCGGTTGTGTTCGAAACAGTAACCACCGCGATGGTCGTGCACCAGCTTGCGCTGCACGGATGCGATATCCAGGGCGGGAGATATGCCGAGGAACGGGTCGAGGTTTTCGAACGGGATCGCGGCGACGTGCGCGGCGGTGATGACGCGCAGGGTTTGCAGGTCGGGCGCGACGGCGGTGCGGACCGCGATGCGTTCGAGATAGGCATGGAGGTCAATCGATGCGTCTGACGTTTGGTGGTTGGATGATTGCATGCGTTGAAATTCCGCAATCTTTCGGCAATCTCGTTGCTTTGCTACGGGGTCGAGCGCTGAGCGAAAACAACCGATTCCGGGCTCCGCCGCAAAAGGCCGCGGCGGCCCCGGAATGACGACAATCGAGGGATTTTGCGCTTCGCTGCGAAATCAACTCGCTTCGCCCAGCTTGGCCGATCAGTGCGTGGCGTTGCCGAGTTTGCGCTGCAGGAAATCCACGGTCGCGGTGTCGGCCTGCATCCATGATGCATGGCGCAGGAAGCCATGGATCTCGTTGGGGATCACCATTTCCTCGAAGGGCACGTCGTGTTTCTTGAGGCGCGGCACCACGTCGGTCATCTGGAAGAAATGCACGTTGTGGTCGTCGTCGCCCTGGATCAGCAGCACCGGCGATTTCCATTTCGCGATGTCGGCGTCGGGCGAGGAATCCCACGCCACCTTCAGCGCCTGTTTGTAGTCGCCTTGTTCGTAGCGCCCGTTGGGGTTCTGGTCGAACCACCAGCCGATCGCACGCGACCAGTCGTGCAGGCCGTGCATGTCGACGCCGGCCTTGAAGATGTCGGAATTGCGCGCCAGCGCGAGCGCGGTGAGGTAGCCGCCGTAGGAGCCGCCCCAGATGCCGATGCGCGCGGGATCGACGCCGTGCACGTGTTGCAGGTATTTCGCGCCGGCGACGACATCCTGGTATTCGGAAGCGCCGGCCGGCCCCGCGTGCGGCGGATTGTGGAACGCGTGGCCGTAGCCGATGCCGAGCCGGTAGTTCACCGACAACACGGTGAAGCCGTGTGCGGCGAGGTACTGGTTCACGGCGTAACTGTTGGTGTAGTAATCCATGTAGTGCCAACCCAGCAGCATCTGCCGCGGCGGCCCGCCGTGCACGAAGATCATGCCGGGCTGGTTGACGCCGGCATCGGCGCTGCGGAACAACTGGCCGTGGACCAGCGTGCCATCCGCCGCCTTGAATGCGACCGCCTGCGGGACGATCAGTTGCGCGGTCGGGAAGTCCTTCGGAATCAAGTTGGCTTGCAGTGCTTTTTGCTGACTGCCGTCGGCGTGCATCACGGAAACCAGCGGCGGCCGTTGCGCGCCCGCGTCCATGAAAGCCACGGCATTCGCGCCAGCGATCGTGGGCGACCACTGCGAGGCGGTGCCGGAGGTCAGCGCAACCGGCTGCGCGCGATCGACGGCCACACGGAACAGGTGCCTGCGATCGTCATCGTTTTTCGTGGCGCCGGTATTGGCGCTGTAGACGATCGAGCGGCCGTCGGGCGCCATCACGACGTCTTCCACCATGAACTTGCCGGGCGTCAGCAACAGCGGCGTGCCGCCATTCGCGGCGATGGAATAAAGGTGTGGCCAGCCGTCGATGTCGCTCAGGAACACCAGCTTCGATCCATCTTTGGCCCAATGCAGGTTCGCGCCGCCGGCCGTCTGCGGATACGAACCGACCAGCGTGTCGGGGCTTTGCCACACCGCGTGTGCTTGTCCGGTGCGCGCATCGGCAACGCGGATCGACCACGGCTGCGGCGTCTGTTGCAGGATCGGTTGCGGCGGCCCGCCGTTGCCCGGCTGGCGCGTGAACGCGATGTGCGTGCCGTCGGGCGACCAGCGCGGATCGCCGTCGACACTGGTTGAAGGCGCCATGTACAGGATCGGTGTCTGGTCATCTGCGAACGCGCCGACGAATGCATGGTCGTCACGATGCGACACGAACGCCAGACGCTTGCCATCCGGCGACCATTGCAGGTCGCCATCCTTGCCGTGGTCGAAGAACAGGCGCCTCGGCTTGGCCTTGTCGCTGGCCGACAGCGGCGCAGTCCAGACCTGGTGGTCCTTGATGTAGGCGAGCCTGCCGTCCGATGAAAGCGTCGGCGCGTCGCCTTCGACGAGTGCGCGCGCGCTGCCGCTTTGCAAATCCACGGTCCAGATCATCACCTTCGGTTCGACCGGACTGGACGCGGGATCGACCGCCACTTTCACGGGCCAGTTGGCATCGTGGTCGCCGCCGCGCACGAACACCAGCGCGTCACCCGATGGCGAAAACGTGAGCTGCGTGATTTCCTGTCCGTCGTCGTGCATGAAGCGCGTGACCTGACGCGGCAGGAAATCCGGCGCCTTCGCCACCCAGACATTGCGCACGCCGTTCTGGTCGATGACCCAGGCGATGCGATCGCCATGCCGCGACGACGTCAGATCGAGCGGAAACGGATACGACAGCACCTGCGCCAGCGTGAAGCCGGTTTGCGGTGATGTCGCGGTGGCGGGCGGAGGCGCCAGCGCGGCGCCCATGACGAACAACGTGGCCAGCATGAATCCGTGCAATCGATACATGGCGCATCCCCGTGGTCGGCAAGTTTCAATGATTCGCACGTCATGCGGCGTCTGTCCAGTGCCGACCGTCACGGCGCGCGCGGCATACTATGTCGATGGATTCTTCGGCATCACGCCCGCACGTGGTGATCCTCGGCGGCGGCTTCGGTGGCCTGAAAGCCGCGCGTGGGTTGGCGCATGCGCCGGTGCGCGTGACCCTGGTCGACCGCGCCAATCATCATGTATTCCAGCCGCTGCTTTACCAGGTGGCTGGCGCCACGCTTTCCGGCCCGGATATTGCCGCACCGTTGCGGCATATCGTGCGACGGCAGCGCAACGTCATCGTCTGGATGGAAGAGGTGACCGGCGTCGACGTCGCTGCGCGGCGGGTGAGTGCCGGCACGCAAACGATCGGCTACGACTATTTGATCGTCGCGACCGGTTCCACGCATGCGTATTTCGGCCACGATGACTGGGCGGAGTACGCGCCGGGGCTCAAGACCATGGATGACGCACTGGCGATCCGCCGCCGGATTCTTGCGGCATTCGAGGCGGCCGAGCGTGAACCCGATTCGGAGAAGCGTGCCAGGTGGCTGACGTTCGTGATCGTCGGCGCCGGGCCGACCGGCGTGGAGCTGGCCGGCACGCTGGCCGAGATCGCACATCACACGTTGCCGCGCGAATTCCGGATCGCGCATCCGCGCAACGCGCGCATCCATCTGGTCGAAGCCGGCCCGCGCGTGTTGTCGGCGATGCCGGAATCGCTTTCGGCGATTGCGCAGCGCAAGCTGGAAGGCATGGGCGTCGAGGTCCATACGGGCGCTGCGGCAACCGGCATCGATGCGACCGGTGTGCGCATGGGTGATGAACATATTGCCGCGCGCACCGTATTGTGGGCGGCGGGTGTCGCGGCCTCGCCGCTGGGTGCACAACTCGGTGGCGAACGCGACCGGGCAGGGCGCGTGAAAGTCGCGCCCGACCTGTCGCTGCCGGAGCATCCCGAAGTTTTCGTGATCGGCGATCTCGCGTGGGTGGAACAGGGCGGCCAGCGCGTGCCCGGCATGGCGCCCGCGGCCAAGCAAATGGGCGCGCATGCGGCACGCGCGATCCGCGATCGCATCGCAGGGGGTGCCGCGCGGTCATTCCGTTATCGCGACTACGGCAGCCTCGCCAGCATCAGCCGGTCGTCAGCGGTGGTGGATCTGCACGGTTTGAAATTTTCCGGCTTCGTGGGATGGCTTTTCTGGTTGTTCGCGCACATCTTCTTCCTGATCGGCTTCCGCAACCGGCTGGCCGTGATGTGGAACTGGGCGTGGTCGTACATGACGTGGCAGAGGGGAGCGCGGATCATCGTGGGACGCTCGCGGGCGTCCGAATGAAAGACGGTTGGCCGTGGAATGTTGCGGTCAGTGGCCACCGTGACTGTGGCCGCCATTGCCATGACCGCCATGGTTGCCGTTTCCATGGTTGCCGTGGCCGTGCCCATGTCCGCGATCTTCGTCGCCCCACCAACGATGTTGATGGCCGCCGTAATGGCGTACCACGTAGTCGTTGCGCAGATACGGCCGATCGACGTCGAGCCCGATGTTCACGCCACCGGCGCGCACGTAGCCCTGCAACGCGATCGGCAAGCTGATGCCGGCCTGCCAACCATCACCGCCCAGCCAGAACCACATCCGGGTATCCGGCGCGTAATAAACTTCGGCCGACGGGTAGTAGACATACTGATGCTTGGCGCGCCAGCCATGCGCGGGCGCCCACGGCGGCGGATCGGCCAGTGCCGGCGTGGCGGTGAGAAGGCCCGTGCCGGCAAGCGCGAGCGCGACCATGGCGACAATGCGTGCGGTTTTCATGTCGGTTTCCTCCTCTGACTCGCGGTCTTGTTATCGCGGATAGCGTGGACGCAGTCTGAATGGTTGTTCGCGCGATCGTCTTTCATTCGGCCCAGGCAGGCAGTACCCAGCTTGGGCTCGCGCCGCAGGCGTCGAAAATCGCTTTGCCATGCTCGCTGATCCACAGGCCCGCAACTGCGATCAATTCGTGATTCTCGAAAACCAGCGGACAGCGCGTGCGCAGCCACGGCGGCACACGCGCTTGCTGGAACAGGTCGCGCAATTCGCGGGTGTGCGGATCGCCGGCGGGCTTGATCCGTTCGCCGCCTTCTCGAAAGCGCACGATCAGCGGCGGATCGAATGGCGTGCTGGCCGCGCACGTTGACGCCGGGGGCATCGCTTCGAGGTGCAGTTCGCCGCAATCGGGCGGCAATTCGAGCGGCGCGCCGTGCCATTGCGTATGCCAATCGGCAGCCGGGACCGACAGCGACGGCATCGCGTACAGCCGTCCGTCCCAGATCCGAACCTCGGTGCCCGGCCAGGCGATGACGGGCGTGCTGCCGCCCGACGCGTTCGCGGCTTGCTTCGCCAATTCTGCGCGCGGTGCATCGGCTGGCTCGGAAAAACCGCGCGCGTGCAGCCACGCATCCAGCACCGGCGCGCGCAATGCCTCGGGCAGCGCCAGCCAGCCAGTGACGTCCAGCGTGTTCGCATCGCGCCGCAATGTCGCCAGCGCGGTTTGTGCGGCAGCGTCGATGTAGTCGGCGGCAGCGCGGCAAAGCTGCGCCGCGTGCAGGATGGATGCATCGGCGTGCGGCCAGTGCGCCGCGATGCACGGCAGGATTTCCCGCCGCAACACGTTGCGCGCGAATCGGAGGTTGGCATTGGCAGGATCGTCAATGCACGAAAGTTCTTTTTCAGACAAATACTTGCGCAATTCTTCGCGTGATGTTTCGAGCAATGGACGCCATAGCCAGCCGCGTGCGAACGGACGCCGCGCCCGCATGCCACCCAGGCCTTCCGGTCCCGCGCCGCGCAGCAGCTTCAACAGAACCGTTTCGACTTGATCGTCGCGATGGTGACCCAGCACCAACCATTCGCCTTCACCGAGGTTTTGGGCGAACGCGGCGTAGCGCGCGCGGCGAGCCGCGGCTTCGAGGCCTTCGCCGCGTGCGTGGTCCACCTGCACGCGAAACGTGGCCAGAGGCACGTCCAGCGATTTGCAGAAATCCGTGCAGCGTTTCGCCCAATCCGCGCTGGCTGCGTGCAAGCCATGATCGACGTGCAGCGCGCGCATGTTGCATTCGCGCGCTTGTGGCAATTGCGCCAGCGCGTGCAGCAGCGCGGTCGAATCGGGACCGCCGCTGAAGGCGACGCAGAGGGCGGGCGACGCGTTCGCCTCGATCTGCGCCCGCAGATCATCCGTCCACACGGTTCAAGCCTTGCCGGATTTTGCGCGATTGCGGACGTGGATGGTCTTGGCGCGGCCTTCTCCGGCGCTGCGCCGCTCGATGTCGAACAGCGTCGTCGCGGTGATCAGGTCGCTCAGCTTGCCATAGCCATAGCTGCGCGCGTCGAAGTCGGGGCGCTGCTTGCTGATGATCGAGCCGACCGGTCCGAGGCCGGCCCAGCCCTCGTCATCGGAGGCGGCCTCCACCGCGTGGCGCAGCAGGTTGACCAGCGCGGAATCCTGCTTCAATTGTGCCGCCGTGCGGGGCTTTTGCGGGGTGGGTTCGTCGGGTTTGCCGGACAGATTCTCGACATACACGAACTTGTCGCACGCGGCGACGAACGGCTCCGGCGTCTTGCGCTCGCCGAAGCCGTACACGATCAGTCCGGATTCGCGCAGGCGCCCGGCCAGCCGCGTGAAGTCGCTGTCGCTGGACACGATGCAGAAGCCGTCGAAGCGCCCGGAATACAGCAGATCCATGGCATCGATGATCAGCGCGGAATCCGTGGAATTCTTGCCGCGCGTGTAGCCAAACTGCTGCATCGGCTGGATCGACTGCTTCAGCAGCGTCTCCTTCCAGCTTTTCAGGTGAGTGTCGGTCCAATCGCCGTAGGCACGCTTGACGTGCGCGGTTCCGTACTTGGCAATTTCCGCGAGCAGCGCATCGAGCAGCGACGGCTGCGCATTGTCGGCGTCGATCAGGACGGCGAGCTTGGCGGCGGATTCGTTGGCCATCGACAACTCCATCGCGGCAGATGCGTCGATGGTAGCGCGGCGGCGCAACGCGTGGCTCACCGGGGCGGACACCAACCGCTGAAGGTCAGCGCCGACGCTGCTCGTCATTCCGGAGCGTGCCGCAGGGCCGAATCCGGAATCGGTGTGAGGATTCATCGCACCGGTATCGGCTCAGTCCTGGTACGCGCCGTAACCGCGCAGACGCTGGTAGCGCTGTTCGAGCAGTTGCTCCACCGGCAACGCCTGCAGCTCGTCGAGCTCGTTCAGCAGCACCGCCTTCAGGCGGATCGCCATCGAGCGCGGGTTGCGGTGCGCGCCGCCGGTGGGCTCGCGGATGATCTTGTCGATCAGGCCGAGTTCCTTGAGGCGCGGCGCGGTCAGGCCCAGCGCTTCCGCGGCGTCTCTGGCGCGGCCGGCGTTCTTCCACAGGATCGACGCGCAACCCTCGGGCGAGATCACGGAATAGGTCGAATACTGCAGCATGTTGACGCGGTCGCCGACGCCGATCGCCAGCGCACCACCGGAGCCGCCTTCGCCGATCACGGTGCACACGATCGGCACCTTCAAATCGGCCATGACTTCGAGATTGCGCGCGATGGCTTCGCTCTGGCCGCGCTCTTCGGCTCCGACGCCCGGATAGGCGCCGGGCGTGTCGATGAAGGTGAGGATCGGCAAGCCGAAACGTTCGGCCATCTGCATCAGGCGCAGCGCCTTGCGATAGCCTTCCGGGCGCGGCATGCCGAAGTTGCGGCGCACCTTGGACTTGATGTCGCGGCCTTTCTGGTGGCCGATCACCATCACCGGTCGCCCGATGATGCGCGCCAGCCCGCCGACGATGGCCGCGTCGTCGGCGTACATGCGATCGCCTGCCAACTCGTGGAATTCGTCGCAGATCACCGCGACGTAATCGTGGGTGTAGGGGCGCCCGGGATGGCGCGACAGTTGCGTGGTCTGCCACGGCGAAAGGTCGCGGAAGATCTCGGCGGTCTTGCTGCGCAGCTTCGAGCGCAGCTTGCCGACCTCGTCATCGACGTCGATGGCGTTATCCCGACCCGCCGTGGTCAGTTCGCGCAGCTTGTCTTCCAGCTCGGCGATCGGCTGCTCGAAATCAAGGAAATTGGGGTTCATTCGCTGCGTCTGATCCGGCGAAGCGTCGATTATACCGGCCGAAAACCGGGGTCAGAGTGCAATTTCCAATTTGCCCAATGGATGGCGGCGCGAAAAGCGCGAAATTGCACTCTGACCCCGGTTTTCACGCGGCGGGCCGCGACAGCGAGGGCTGCACGGACTTGACGCCCGGCACCTCTGCAAGGCTGCGCAGAAGGTTGGTGCTGACCTTGACACGCCAGTCGTCGCCGAGCCGAAGATCGGCGCTGCCAGTCGCGTTGCGATAGCCGGTGAGCAGCAGCGGCGTACGGCCGCCGCAATGACCGGCGAGTGCGCGCTTGAAGGTGGTGACGAACCCGGCATCGATGCCGTTGACGCCGACACGCAATACGCGCGCGCCGGCTTCGCAGGCTTCGTCCAGTGTCCATGCACGGCGTGCGCGGATCGCAAGTTCGCCGCTGAAGTCGTCGAGCGCGAGGCCGCCTTCGATGACAAGGATGGCGTCGGGCTGCAACAGCGGTGCGTATTGCTGCATTGCCTCGCGGAAGAAATTGACTTCGATCGCGCCGCTCCAGTCCTCGATGCGTACCGCAGCGCCGGTGTCGCCGCGGCGACGCATCTTCACGATCATGCCGGCAACGGCCCACGGCGTTTCCGGCGGGCGGCGCCGGCGGTTGTCATCGTCATCGCCGCCGCCGCGGGGCGGGGGGGGCTCGTGGCGATCTGCGATGTCGCCGATGGGGCAACTCGCAAGTTGTGCGAGCACCTCGCGCCAGGGATCGGTGGGATGGCCGGAAAGGTAGTGGCCGAGGGTGGCGCGCTCGCCCGCGAGCTTGCGTTCCAGCGTCCACGGGGGCTGCTGCGGCGTTGCAATGGAAACCGTCGCGACCGGCGCCAGCGCGGCGCCGAACATGTCGTTCTGTCCGGCTTCGCGATCGCGCAGGCTTTGCTCGGCGGCCTTTACCGCTTCCGGCAATTGCGCGGTCAACGTGGCGCGATTGGCGCCCAGCGTATCCATCGCGCCCGACTGGATTAGCGCTTCGAACACACGCTTGTTCAACTTGCCAGAATCCATGCGCGCGCAGAAGTCCGCCAGATCGCGGAATGCTCCACCCGCGGTGCGCGCCGCCACGATGGCTTCGCACACCGCGCGGCCCACGCCCTTGATCGCGCCGAGGCCGTAGCGGATCGCGTCGTGCGTTTTCGGCCCGTCGCCGGGTATCGCGACGAAGTGGTAGTCCGACGCGTTCACGTCGGGTGGTAATACGGAGAGTCCGATGCCGCGCGCGTCTTCGATGAACTGCACCAGCTTGTCGGTGGCGTCCATGTCGGACGACATCGTGGCGGCCATGAATTCGGCGGGGTAGTGTGTTTTCAGCCACGCGGTCTGGTACGCGACCAGCGAATACGCGGCGGCATGCGACTTGTTGAAGCCGTAGCCCGCGAATTTTTCCATCTGGTCGAAGATCGCGTCGGCCTTTCTCTCCTCGACGCCGTTCTGCATCGCGCCGTCGCGAAAGATGCCGCGATGCTTGGCCATCTCGGCTGGCACCTTCTTGCCCATCGCGCGTCGCAGCAGGTCGGCGCCGCCGAGCGAGTAGCCGCCGACGATCTGCGCCATCTGCATCACCTGCTCCTGATAGACCATGATGCCGAAGGTTTCGTTGAGCACGGGCTCGACGCGCGGGTCGGGGTAGGTCACCTTCTCGCGGCCGTGCTTGCGCGCGACGTAGCTCGGGATCAGGTCCATGGGGCCCGGGCGGAACAGCGAGTTCAGCGCGATCAGGTCCTCGAAGCGGTCGGGTTTGGCGTCTTTCAGCAGCCGCTGCATGCCGGCGCTTTCGAACTGGAACACCGCGCCGGTGCGTGCCTCGCGGAACAGCTTGAAGACCGCGGGGTCGTCGAGCGGCAGCGTTGCAATGTCGAGCGGTTCCTCGCCGGTTTTCGCGCGCCGCGCATTGATCGCCTTCACCGCCCAGTCGATGATGGTGAGCGTGCGCAGCCCGAGGAAGTCGAACTTCACCAGGCCCACGGTTTCGACGTCGTTCTTGTCGTATTGCGTCACGACGCCGGCACCGCCGGGTTCCGAATAAAGCGGCGCGAAATCGGTCAGCGGGGTCGGCGCGATCACCACGCCGCCCGCGTGCTTGCCGGCGTTGCGGGTCAGGCCTTCCAGTTTCAGGGCGAGGTCGATCAGCGTGCGCGCCTCGTCATCCTGCTGGTACGCCTCGCAGAACTCACGTACCACCCGGTCGGGTTCCTTCTTCGATTTCCCGCTGAGGCCCAGCGCGTCGGAAAGCGTCAGGTCCAGCGGCACGCGCGGGATCAGTTTTGCGATCTTGTCGACCTGGCCGTACGGCATGCCCAGCACCCGGCCGCAGTCGCGCAGCACGGCTTTCGCCGCCATCGAACCGTAGGTGATGATCTGGCTGACCTGGTCGCGGCCGTACTTGTCGGCGACGTACGCGATCACCTCGTCGCGGCGTTCCATGCAGAAGTCGACGTCGAAGTCGGGCATCGACACGCGTTCGGGGTTGAGGAAGCGTTCGAACAGCAGGCCGAAACGCAGCGGATCGAGATCGGTGATCTTGAGGCACCACGCCACCACCGAGCCCGCGCCCGAACCGCGCCCCGGCCCGACCGGAATATCACGCGACTTGGCCCAGCGTATGAAGTCGGACACGATCAGGAAGTAGCCGGCGAAGCCCATCTTGCCGATCACGTCCAGTTCCAGTTCGAGGCGCGATGTGTAGTCTTCGCGCGTGTGGCCGTCGGCCACGCCGCTTTCGGCGAGGCGTTGTTCGAGGCCTTCGCGCGACTGGTTGCCGATCCACGATTCCAGCGTTTCCTTCGCGGGCACCGGAAACGCCGGCAGGTAGTACGTGCCGAACGACAGTTCGAGATTGCAGCGCTTGGCGAGTTCGACCGTGTTGTCCAGTACTTCGGGCAGGTCGGCGAACAGTGCCGCCATCGTGTCGGCGGGTTTCAGCCATTGTTCGGTCGAATACTCGTGCGGCCGGCGCGGATCGGAAAGCTGGTAGCCCTGCTGGATGCACACGCGCGCCTCGTGTGCCTCGAAGTCGTCGGCGTCGAGATAGCGCACGTCGTTGGTGGCCAGCACCGGCAGGTCGAGGCGCGATGCAAGCTGCAGCGCGTGGGCGTTGAAGGTGTCCTCGCCTTCGCGCTGCGTGCGGGTGATTTCGAGGTACAGGCCGTCATCGAAATGGCGGCGCAAGGAATCGAGGGTGAGTTGCGCATCGTATTCGCGTTGCGCGACCAGCAACCGTCCGCAGGCGCTGTCGCGGCCCGCGATCGCGAACAGGCCGCCGGTGGCGCCATCCAGCCAGTCTGCTTGCAGTTGCGCGCGCCCGGCGTGCTGACCTTCCAGCCAACCACGCGAGATCAGCCGCGCGAGGTTGAGATAACCAGGGTGGTCGCGGCAAAGCAGGGTGAGGCGGTCGGGGCGCGTCGGATCGTCGGGATTGGCGATCCAGACGTCGCAGCCAACGATCGGCTTGATGCCGGCTTTTTCCGCGGCGCGGTAGAACTTGATCTGCGCGAACAGATTGGAATCATCCGTCAGCGCCAGCGCCGGCAAGCCCAGCTCCGTCGCGCGGCTGACGAGGTTCGCATGTTTGGCCTTGGCCGGATCGCCATATTCCGGTTTTTCCGGAATGCGGATGGTCGAGTCGCGCAGCGAATATTCGCTGTGGGTGCGCAGGTGGACGTAGCGGATCGGCATGACGAGGTTCGTGGCAACCGTGCAAGCGTATTGTCGCCACGCGGGTGCGGCAAGCTTGACAGCGTGCTGCGGCGTTGCCCATGGCCTTCCCACACGGTTATTGCATTGCCGGGTTGGGTTGACCCCGGACTTGGGCGTGCGAAGCCCGACGGAAAATGTTGGGCTTCGCCGGATGGAGCCCGGTTCAGGCCAACCTGCAAGAGCGGCGGATGGATTGGATTGAGCGAAGCCTCGATTGAAACCCCACAAGCTGTTTGGTTTCGCCGGATGGAGCCCAAGGTCGGCCCGACCCTGCGCGAATCGTCACAGCGGGTTCAGGAGTTCCGCCTGGACGGGCACGGGCCCCTGTTCTTCCGCGCACACCGCCCGCACGGGCGCGAAGCTGCGCCGGTGTTCGGGACACGGCCCCAACCGCTGCAGCGCTTCGCGATGGCTCGGGGTCGGATAACCCTTGTGCTGGGCGAACCCGTAACCTGGCCAACGCGTGTCCATCTCACGCATCAGCCGGTCGCGGGTGACCTTGGCAATGATCGAGGCTGCGCTGATGGAGGGCGCGATCGCGTCGCCGTCCACCAGTGCGCGCGCGGGGCAGGGCAGCGTGCGCGGTAAACGGTTGCCGTCGATCAATGCGAAGCGCGGCGCGCAAGTGAGGCGTTCGAGCGCGCGCATCATGCCGGCCATGCGCGCGTAAAAAATGTTGATGCGATCGATCTCCTCGACACCGACCGCGACGACGTTCCACGCCAGGGCACGCGCCACGATGCGCGCGTAAAGCTTTTCCCGCGTAGGTTCCGACAGGACCTTGGAATCGTCCAGTCCGTTGATGCGGCATCGCGGATCGAGGATCACGGCGGCGACCACCACCGGCCCTGCCAGCGGCGCGCAACCCGCTTCGTCCACGCCGGCCACGTCCGTCGCGGTGGGCCAGCGCCGCAGCTTGTGCGGCGGCAGCGTGGCGAACGCCGCGAAGTCGTCAATCGGCAAGGTCATGCAGGTCCCCGAACACATACGCGCGGTAGGAGTCGCGCAGCGCCGCATTGCGGCAGTCGAGATCGTGGCCGTCGCAACGGTCGCGCAACAGCGTGTTGGCGATGAAGAACGGGTTGCGCGGCAGGTTCGCGGCGTCCAGCAGCAGCGACGCCAGATAGCTGATGTCGAGCACCGGATAATTTTCCGGCCGCACCGGCAAATTGAAACCCTTCAACATGTAATACGTCACGTACTGTGGATCGGGTACCGCCGGCGGCACCGTCTTGGCGAGCGTGTTGATCGCGCCATCGAACGAGGGCTGGTGGTCACCGAAATGCAACAGTAGCACCGGTCGTCCGTCATGGCGCAGGAAGCCCTCCAGCTTCGCCATCGCCGCGTCCGACATCGACAGGCGCTGCAGGTAATTGGTGAGGTTGAGGTTAAGCCAATCGTCCAGCGCCGCGTTGCCGGGTGCGAGCTTGCCCGTGAACAGCGGCTTGTCGTACGGCGCCGGCAACTCGGAGAGCGGCGTCATGTGCGGACCATGCTGATGCAGCGTCAGCATGAACACGAACAGCGGCTTGCCGTGCGCCTTTGCACGTTCCGCTTCGAACACGTGCTCGAACGCGCGAAATACTTCGGCATCGGTCGCGCCCCAGCCAAGTTTCAGCTCGCGGCCGCCGTAGAACGCGTCGAAGCCGTAGTCGGCATAGGCGTCGCGGCCATTCATGAAGTCGCCGTCGGTGGGATAGATGCCGACGGTACGGTAACCGTCGGCGTCCAGCAGGCGCGGCAGCGTGAAGCGGATGCGCGGGGCGAGATTGAACGGCGCGTAGACGCCGGCCGGCCCGAACAGTGTGTGCGGCAGCCCGGACAGGAAGGCGAATTCGCTGGTCCAGGTGCCGCCGCCCCAGGTGTGCACGTTCATCCAGCCGTGCGCGATGGTGTCGGCGTCGGCGTGGAACATGCGCGCGTCGCACAGTTTCGATTTGCACGCGGTCAGCATGCGCGGATCGAACGTGCTTTCCTCCAGCACCGCGATGATGTCGGGCCGATGCGCGGCATTGGTCTCCGCGTCGGCGAGATCGTGCCAATCGTCACGTGTCGCGTCACCCGGAAGAAACGGCGGTTCGTTGACGCGCGCATTCGGGATCGAAACGATGAAATCCGACACGAAGCTCTTGTCGATCATCGCCTGCCACACACCCTTGTCGTACACCTGCGCGAACGGCCCGTGCGGGTACAGGGTTACGGCGAGGAGCGCGACGGCAGCGACGAGGGTAATCGCGCGCTGGCCGGGGAATTTCCGCGCGAACCGGATGTCGCCACGCCAGAGCAGCACCAGCAGCAGCGGTACCAGTACGATCGCCGCCACGATCGCCCCGATGATGAACGGGTAACGCAGCAGCGTCTCGGCGATTTCCGCGTTGAAGTAGTAGACGAGGTCGGGGGCCAGCAGCGGCGTCGATAGGTAACGGAATTTCAGCTCGGCGGCGATCACCAGCAGCAACATCGGCAGGCAACCGACGACCACGCCGAATGTCAGGCGTCGGCTGGCGGCGATCGCGAGCAGGATCGATCCCGCGAGGATGCATGCCGCGAATGCGGATTCGAGCACCGTGTGTTCGCCCAGTGGGCCCAGCCACACTGTCACGAGCACGACGAGCAAGGCGAGGGCGACGCGCCACCCGTTGCCCCAGCGCAGGAAGCGCAGATTGCTCGCGAGGCTCATGGCTGTGTCCACTCCGCTGCGTGCGGGATCAGCAATTGTTCGATGGCGCGCGCCGCGCTTGCGGCGGCGCCACCGCCAGTATGCAGCGAAAGGTGCGTGCGTTCGAATTCATGCACCATCTCGTCGCGTCGGTCGGTGTCTCGAAACAGTTCGAGGATCGCGTCGGCGAGGCGTTGGGGCGTGCAATCGCCTTGCATCAGTTCGGGCACGAGTGTCCGGCCAGCAAGCACGTTCGGCAGCGAATAGACATGGGTCTTCAACATGCCGAGCCCCTTGACGACGGCGTGCGTGAACGGCGCGATCCGGTAGCCGACCACCATCGGGCGCTTCGCGAGCATGGCTTCGAGCGCGGCGGTGCCGGAAGCCAGCAACACCACGTCGGCCGCGACCATGGCGCGATGGGCTTGGCCGTCGAGCAGCACGGGGCTCGTGACCTGTGCACCGGATTCTGAACTGCGCAACAGCTTTTCAAGTTCGAGGCGACATCTTTCGTTCGCCGCCGGAATCACGATCCGCAGACCCGGCATTTGTGCCGTCACGCGCCGCGCGGCGTCGAGGAAAATGCTGCCCAATCGGTGGATTTCCGAGAGGCGGCTGCCGGGCAACACGGCGAGAACCGGCGCTTCGGTGTCGAGACCGATGGCCTTGCGCGCGGCGTCGCGATCCGGCACCAGCGCAAACCGGTCCGCCAGCGGATGGCCCACGAAGCGGGCGTCGACACCGTGTTTTGCATAGATCGCGGGTTCCATCGGAAACAGGCACAGCACCCGATCGGCGGACTCGCCGATCTTCCGGGCGCGATTTTCGCGCCACGCCCAGATCGACGGGCTGACGTAGTGCACGGTTCGGATACCCGCCTGCTTCAGTCGCTTTTCCAGGCCCAGATTGAAATCAGGCGCGTCGATGCCGATGAAGGCGTCCGGCTGCAGCGCCGTCAGCCGTTCCGCGATCGATTTCCGCAGCCGCAACAGGCGGGGCAGGTGACGCAACACTTCCGCCAGCCCCATCACCGAGAGTTCTGCGATGTCGTGCCATGCATCGAAACCGACTGCGCGCATGCGCGGGCCGCCGACGCCCGCGAAGCGCGCGTCCGGAAAGCGCGCGCGCAAGGCTTCGATCAGCTCGGCGCCGAGTTGGTCGCCGGAGTCCTCGCCCGCCACCAGCGCGAACAACGGTCCGGATGCCGGATCCGACCGGTTGCCCACCCCCCGTTCGTGCTGCGAGGACATTACCGCACCAGCGACCGTTCGCTGCGATCGATGAAATCGCAGAACGCGCGCACGTCCTCGCTGGCGCCGGCCTGCCCGGCGAGCGCGGTGCGGGCGTCTTCCAGCGTCTTGTGCGACATGTAAAGCGTGCGGTAGGCGCGTTTGATGGCGGCGATGCGTCCCGCATCGAAGCCGCGGCGCTTCAGGCCTTCGGCGTTGACGCCGCGCGGCACTGCGAACTGGCCGGCGACGTAGATGAAAGGCGGCACGTCGCGGTTGATCGCCGAGAACATCGCGGCGAAGGCGTGCGCGCCGATCTTGCAGAACTGGTGCACACCCGCGAACCCGCCCAGCACCACGTGGTCGCCCACCTCGACGTGGCCGGCGAGCGTGGCGTTGTTGGCGAAGATGGTGTGGCTGCCGATGTGGCAGTCGTGCGCGACGTGCACGTAGGCCATGATCCAGTTGTCATCGCCGATGCGGGTGGCGCCGCCGCCTTCGTCGGTGCCGCGATTGATGGTGACGAACTCGTGGAAGGTGTTGCCTTCGCCGATTTCCAGCCGGCTGCGCTCGCCGTGGTATTTCTTGTCCTGCGGATCGCCGCCGATCGAGGCGTACGCACCGATGTGGTTGTTCTTTCCGATGCGGGTAGGGCCCCGGACCAGCGCATGCGCATCGACGCGGCTGCCGGGGCCGATCTCGACTTCCGCGCCGATCACGGCAAGCGGCCCGACCGCGATATCGTCGGCGAGCTCCGCGCCCGTGTCGATGATCGCGCTCGGGTGGATGTTGCTCACCGCGTGGTTTCCGCGCACATCAGTTCGCAGGTCGCGGCGTCCGCGCCATCCACGCGTGCGCGTGCGGTGAAAATGCCCATGCTGCGGAGGCGGCGTTTCAATTGAACCTCGAGGCGCAGTTGATCGCCAGGCACCACCGGCTTGAGGAAACGGGCGTTGTCGACCTTGGCGAGGTAAAAGATGCGGTCGTCCTTGTCCGTCATCGTGCCTGACAAGCCGATCAGCAAGCCCGAGGCCTGCGCCAGCGCTTCCACGATCAGCACGCCCGGCATCACCGGGTGGCCTGGGAAGTGCCCCTCGAAAAATGGCTCGTTGATCGTCACGTTCTTGATCGCGACGATGCTTTGCCCCGGCACCAGTTCGACCACCCGGTCGACCAGAAGAAACGGATAACGGTGCGGCAGGATGGCCGCGATCTGCTCCGCGTCGACCGGCAGTTTCACGGGGGCGGTGGTCGGGTTCATCAATTGCGTTCCTTGATCAATGCTTCGAGTTGTTTTTCAAGCGCCGCGATGCGACGCGCCATGCCGTCGAGCTGGCGCATGCGCGCGGCGTTGCGGCGCCACGCGCGGTTTTCCTCGACCGGCGCGCCGGAAGAATATACGCCGGCAGCGCGGATGGAATGGGTCACCAGCGTTCTCGCCGTGATGGTAACGCCATCGGCAATTTCGAGGTGACCGAGTACGCCAGCGCCGCCTCCGATCAGGCAATCGCGGCCGATGATGGCGCTGCCTGCAACTGCCGCGCAGCCGGCCAGCGCGCTGTGCGCACCGATGCGGACGTTATGCGCGATCTGGATCAGGTTGTCGAGTCGGACATCGTCTTCGAGTACGGTGTCTTCAAGGGCGCCGCGATCGATCGTGGTGTTGGCGCCGATTTCGCAATCGTCGCCGACGCGCACGCCGCCGAGCTGCGGCACCTTGACCCAGCCGTCGTGATCGCGCGCGATGCCGAAGCCGTCCGCGCCCAGCACCGCGCCGGCATGGATCAACACGCGCTTGCCCAGCGTCACGCGCGTGACCAGCGTGACGCGCGCAGCCAGATGCGATTGTGCGCCGACGGTGCAATCCGGCCCGATCACGCAGCCCGGCCCGAGACTCGCGCCAGCTTCGATGATGGCGCCCGCGTCGATCACGCAATACGGACCAATGCTCGCGGACGGATCGACCGTGGCGCTGTCCGCGATCACCGCGCTCGGGTGGACACCGGGCGGCTTGGCGGGCGGATGCTCGAACAGTGAGGCGATGCGCGCGTAGGCGAGATAAGGATCCCTGGCGATCAGCACCGACGCCGGGCTCGCGTCCGCGTGTTCGCTCCGCAACACGACCACGCCGGCGCTGGTGTGCGCCAGATCGGCCACGTAGCGCGAGTTGGCGAGAAAGGCCAGGTGCCCGGATTGCGCGCGCGCCAAGGGCGCGACGCCGTGGATAACGCGCGACGCGTCACCGCGTGCTTCCAGTCCGAAGCGGCGCGCCAGTTCGTCGATGCGGTAGCCGGTTGATCGTTCCATTCGCCCCTGGGCCTGGGAGGATTTCGGGGCACGCGCATGGTAGTGCTTGCATGTGCCGCGCCTGAATTGTATCGACGCACGCGCTGTTTCAGTCCCCTTGGGTCAAGGGGGGCGGTCAGGCCATTGCAGTGCAATGGCCTGACCGGAGTTGTGGGGTGTGAGGTTCTCGTTCAGGTCTTGCAGCCGGGCGCAAGCGCGGCTGCAAGACCTAAAACGTGCGGCCGAAGTAGAACTGCAAGCGCTCTTCGTACGGCTTGTCTTCCGGCTTGTCGCGGACCGGCTGCGCCAGGTTGATCACGATCGGCCCGACCGGCGCGATCCACTGCAGCGAAATGCCGACCGAGGCGCGCAGGTCCGAGGCGTTGAAGTCGTTATAGCCGGCGAACACGTTGCCCACGTCGGCGAACAGCGAAATGCGCGCCTTGGGGTTGTCCTTGAAGAACGGCAGCACCAGTTCGCCGCTGCCCATCACCTTGAACGCGCCGCCGACCGGCTGCGGGCGATAGTAGCTGCCGCCGATGCAGGTGCCGTTGACGGAAACGGCGGTCGGATCAGCCTTGCCGTTCGCACCGATCAGCCCGGAACAGATGCGCGGACCCAGCGTGTTGTCCTCGAAGCCGCGTACGTCGCGCACGCCACCGGCGTAGTAGTTCTGGAAGAACGGGAACGACATCGTGCGGATGTTGCCCTGGCTGTCGGCGTACTGCACCGACACATCCTTGGAATAGGCCTTGCCATAGCCGAGCGTGCCCGACATGTGGGCGGTGAAGCCGAACGGCAGCGGGAAGTAGTCGCTGGTGGACAAGGTCAGCTTGTAGTACGGCACGGTGCCGCCGGGCAGCCCGATTTCCGCGCTGACTTGCTGCAGCCCGCCGCGGGTCGGCTTGAAGAACCTGTTGAGCGTGTCGTGCGAGTAGGAAAGCGTCAGCGGCGTCTCGTGGATGGTGTAGTGGCCGATCTTGTAGATCTGGTCGAAGAACACCTGCGGCGTGTAGCCCGGGATCAGGTCCAACCTGGTCTTGTTGACGCCGATGCCGGCATTGATGCTGTCGGTTTCGCTGATGGGGAAGCTCAGGTACGTCGAGAACGAATCGGTATCCGAGAGATAGGAAGCGATGTTCTGCTCGCCCTGGTTCAACTTCAACACGCTGGCGCTGTAGCCGATGCCGATGCCGCTGTCGGTGAGGTACGGATCGAAGAACGAAACCTGGTACTGCTTGAGGAACAGGCTCTTCTGGAATGTTGCCGACACGCGATTGCCGGTGCCGAGGAAGTTGTTGTTGGAAATCGAGGTCGAGAGGATGATGCCCGATACCTGCGAGTAGCCGACGCCGAACTGGAACTGGCCGGACGATTCCTCGGTGACCTTGACGTTCAGGTCCACTTCGTCCGTCGTGCCCGGCACCTTGACGGTATCGACGTTGACGTCCCTGAAGAAGCCGAGGCGCTGCAGGCGCACCTTGGAACGATCGATCGCGGCCTGCGAATACCACGCACCCTCGTACTGGCGCATCTCGCGGCGCAGGATCTGGTCCTGGGTACTGGTGTTGCCCTTGAAGTTGATCCGGCGCACGTACACGCGCGGACCCGGATCGACGAAGAAGGTCAGATCGACCGTGTGGTTCTTTTCATCCACTTTCGGAATCGGCGACACTTTGGCGAACGCGTAACCGATGTTGGACAGCACGTCGGTGATCGCATCCGAGGAAAGCTCGATGCTGTGGCGGTCGAACACCTCGCCCTGCTCGATGCGCAGCACCTTGCGCAGCGCATCTTCCGGCAGGATCAGCGTGCCGAGCAGATGGATGTCGGAAATCTTGTAGATCTCGCCCTCGTGGACGGCCGCGGCGATGTAGATGTCGCGCTTGTCGGGGCTGATGGTGACTTGCGCCGAACTGATGTTGAAATCGGCGTAGCCGCGGTCGAGGTAATACGACGACAGCTTGGTGAGGTCGCCCGAAAGCTTCTCGCGTGAGTACTGGTCGTTGTTGGAATACCACGAGGTCCAGTTGGGCGTACCCGATTCCCAGTCGTCGCGGATCTGGTTGTCGGTGAATGCCTGGTTGCCGACGATGTTGATTTCCTGGATCGTCGAGGCCTTGCCCTCATGGATTTCGATGTCGATCGAGACGCGATTGCGGTCGAGGTTGGTGACGTGCGGTTCGACCGTAACGTTGTACTTGCCGCGATCGTTGTACTGCGCGATCAGTTGCTGGCGCATCTGGTCGAGGGTGAGGCGGTCGAACGTCTGGCCCTCGGCCAGGCCCGCCGACTTCAAGCCCTTCATCAACTGGTCGGTCTTGATGTCCTTGTTGCCGCGCACGGTGAGGCTGGCGATGGACGGGCGCTCTGTGACCTTCACAATCAGGATGCTGCCCTGGCGTTCCAGCTCGACGTTGTTGAAAAAGCCGGTCTTGAAAAGATCCTCGATGGCTTTCTGCGCCGTCGAGTCGGTCATCGTCTGGCCGGGCTCGATCGGCAGATAGCTCAGCACCGTGCCGGCCGCGATGCGCTGCAGGCCCTCGATGCGGATGTCGCTGACCGTGAAGGGCTGGAAGGCATACGCCGCCACGGGTGCGGAGAGGGCGGCGAACAGGATCAGTGCGGCGACTCGCTTCATCGTCGGTTCCGGAAAGTCAGGATTTGCCATGCAAACCGTGCATCGTACAGGCGCGGCCGCGCACGGGAAAGCGGCGCGTCTCAGACCACACGCAAGGAAAGCCCTTGGCGGGTGGTGCAAGACATGGCTGGCTTGCTCATGAGAGTACGCGCAGGATGTCGTTGTAGAACGCCAGGCCCATCAGCATCACCAGCAATGCCATGCCCATGTATTGCCCGGCCGCCATCGCGCGTTCGGACAACGGGCTGCCCTTGACCAGCTCGATCAGGTAATAGAGCAAGTGGCCGCCGTCGAGGATCGGGATCGGCAGCAGGTTCATGATGCCGAGGCTGAGCGAGATGATGCCGAGGAAATACAGGAACCACGCCGGTCCCATTTCCGCCGAGGTCTGCGCGTACTGCGCGATCGAGATCGGGCCGGAGAGGTTGGACAGCGACGCCGAACCGGTCAGCATGTGGCCCAGCATCTTCACGGTGGTGGCGGTGAGGTCCCACATCTGTTCGACAGCCGCCGGCACGGCCGCCAGCGGCCCTCGCCGCAACACCGTGTCGTACGCCGCCATGCCCGGTTTCGCATAAATGCCGATCGCCCAGACCTTGCTGCCATCGGGTTCGCTGGTCAGGCGCGGCTGCAGCGATATCGACATGCGTTGGCCGTCGCGCATCACCACCAGTGCCAGCGCGTGGTCGGGACCGGCATCCTTGCGGGTGGTGTCGGTCAACTGGTTCCAGTCGCTGATCGCGGTGCCGTTGATGCTGACGACGCGGTCGCCCGGTTTCAGGCCGGCGGCTTCGGCCGCGCTGTCCGGCACCAGTTTGCCCACTACGGGCGGCAGGCTGCGTTGCAGCGGCATCATGCCGGTCTGTTCGACGATGGTCTGGTCGCTCGGCTGGGCCGGCAATTTGTCGAAGTGCAACACGCGCGAGTGCACGTCACCCGCAGGTGTGCGCACCTTCAGCGGCGTGGGTTGGCGAGTCTGCGCCGCGTTGGCGAGCGCGAGTCCGAGATCGGTCCAGTTGGAAATCGCCTGGCCGTCGACGCTCAGCACCCGGTCGCCGCGCTGGACGCCGGCTTGTGCCGCAAGATGCGTGACGTCGCCGACCAGCGGCTGGAAATCGGGCTTGCCGATCACCAGCATCGCCCAGAACGCTGCGACCGCGAAGATCAGGTTGAAACCGGGTCCGGCCAGCACGATCAGGATGCGTTGCCAGAGCGGCTTGCCGGTGAATTCGCGCGGGCGATCCGCCGGATCGACGTCGCCCTCGCGCGCGTCCAGCATCTTCACGTAGCCGCCCAGCGGAATCCACGCCACGCAGTATTCGGTACCGTCCTTGCCGTACCAGCTTTTGATGGCCTTGCCGAAACCGATCGAGAAGCGCAGCACCTTCACGCCGCAGCGGCGCGCGACCCAGAAATGGCCGAACTCGTGGAAGGTCACGAGGATGCCCAGGGTGACGATCATCCACCACACCGAGCCAAGGATGTTCAGTAAATCACTCATGCCATGTTCGCGAAAAATTCGGCGCTGCCCATGATACGGCACCCGGCCTGAAGGCCGGCGTGGCGGCGATCACTCATCGACCGCGGCGAACTGCCGCAAGTTCCGGCGCGCCTACAATCCCAGCAGGAATTTCCCCAGCACGAAAATCGGCAGCGCCGCGACGATCGAGTCCATCCGATCGAACATGCCGCCGTGGCCGGGGAACAGCGCGCCGGAATCCTTGACGCCCGCGTGGCGCTTCATGAGGCTTTCGAACAGGTCGCCCACGATCGAGAACAGCACGGTCAACAGCGCCAACGCCACGATCGCGGGCAGGCGATCGAGGGACACCTTCAGCAACGCGCCGCCGATCAGGCCGACGATGCCCGAACAGACCAGCGCGCCGTACACGCCTTCGCGGGTCTTGCCGGGGCTGATCACGGGCGCGAGTTTGTGGCGCCCCCAGCGACGGCCCGCCGAATAGGCGCCGATGTCGGCAGCGACCACGATGAGTGCGAAGAACAGCACCCACCAATTGCCATATCCGGTGTGCGGCTCGGCCATGTCGCCGTGCATCACCACCACCGCGCACCACGCCGGCACCACCACGAACGCGCCGGCCACCAGTTTCAGGAGCGTGTGGCCCCGCGTCGGCTCCGCCCCGAAGTGGTGGTGGGCAAGCCAGTACAGCGCCAGCAGCCACCACGCCAGGCCCGCCAGCGCAGGCAGCCACCACCACGGCGTCTTGCAGACCTTCCACAGCAGCGCGAACAGGACCGCGTAGCCGAGCAATAGCAGGATTCGTGACGGGTAGCCGTGCACGCCCGCCATGCGCGTCCATTCCCACATTCCCAGCAGGAAGACCAGTCCCAGCAGCGTCGCGAACACCGATGCCTTGGTCAGGAAAATCAACGCCACGATCAGCGGCGCGAGGATGAGAGCGGTAATGACGCGCTGTTTCAGCATCGGTGGCGGTCAACTCGCACGGGCGGCGGGGGCCGGGGCAGGGGTGCAGCCGAAGCGTCGTTCGCGGCGGCAGTAGTCGTCGAGCGCGCGGTCGAGTTCGGCGGCATCCATATCCGGCCAAAGGGTATCGGTGAAATACAGTTCCGTATAGGCAAGTTGCCACAGCAGGAAATTGCTGACCCGGTGTTCGCCGCCGGTGCGGATGAAAAGATCGGGCGGGGGCACATCGGCGAGGCAGAAGTACGGCGCCAGCGTCGTTTCATCGATGGCGGACGGGTCAAGCTTGCCGGCCACCGCGGCGCTCGCGGCGCGTCGCGCGGCCTGCGTCATGTCCCAGCGACCGCCGTAGTTGACGCACACGTTGAGGGTCAGCCGCGCGTTCGCGCCGGTGCGCAGCATGGCCGCCTGCATGCGCGTGCGGATCGCTTCCGAAAACGCCGACAACTCGCCGATGAAGCGCACCCGCACCTGGTTCTCGTGCAGCTTGTCGATTTCCTTGTCCAGCGCTTTCAGGAACAAATCCATCAATGCCCCGACCTCGGCGTCGGGACGCTTCCAGTTTTCCGACGAGAACGCGAACAGCGTCAGCACGCCGACGCCTTGGCGCAGGCAAAACTCGACGGCGGCGCGCACTGCCTTCTGGCCGGCGCGATGGCCGAAGCTGCGTGGCTGTGCGCGGCGGCGCGCCCAGCGGCCGTTGCCATCCATCACGATGGCAATGTGGAGAGGGGTGTTGGCGCGCGCCGGACCGCGGTGGGCAACGACCTTGCGGGCGGTCATCGAAGCGTGTCGCTCATTGGGCGCACCGTTGCCGTGGATCCACAAAGGCCGGCGCCCACACCGTCCCGATGCGAAAGCCGTGCAGGCCAAGGTTTCGCAGGATGGCGCGAGCATGGGATTCTTCCCCTCTCCCCGGAACGATGAAGCCGTTCGGGGGAGAGGGGAAGTCGATGCCGTGCGGGCTCGGACTCGTGAAGATTATTGCAACCGGCCAAGTCTAGGGTCCTCTCGAACATCCCGTCATATGGCCAGCAATTCCTGTTCTTTCGTCTGCACCGCCGCGTCCACGTCCTTGATGAAGCGGTCGGTCAGCTTCTGCATGTCGTCCTGGGCGCGGTGGTCCTCATCCTCGCTGATCTGCTTGTCCTTCAGCATGTTCTTGATCTGCTGGAGTGCATCGCGGCGGATATTGCGGATCGCAACCTTGGCGTTCTCGCCCTCATGGCCGACGTGCTTGGCGAGGTCCTTGCGGCGCTCCTCGGTGAGCGGCGGCATGTTGAGGCGGATCACGGTGCCCGCGGTCGTGGGCGTCACGCCGAGGTCGGAGGCCATGATGGCCTTCTCGATCGGACCCACCATCTGCTTTTCGTACGGCGTGATGGTCAGCGAGCGCGCATCCGAGACGGTCACGGTGGCGACCTGGTTGATCGGAACGTCCGAGCCGTAATAGTTCACCCTGATGCCGTCCACCAGCGCGGTGCTGGCGCGACCGGTACGCAGGTGCGACAACTCGTGGCGCAGCGCCTCGACGCTCTTGCCCATGCGGGTCTGGCTGTCGTGTTTGATGTCGTCGAGCATGGCGGCTCCGAAAGCGGTTGTTGACCGCCAAGTATAGCCGCACGTGACGTTTCGGCTCGGCACGCTTGGCGCTAAGCGGCTGTTGTTGAAAGTCAGGCCAGGGAAGGCCGTCCTGGTGCCCGTGGAATTGGAACCGTCAAAGTCCGTGTGGCATCCGGAGAGGCAGCGATCAAGGACGATCGCACACCAATGTTCCGATCGATTCGCCCTTCAGGATGCGCATCAAATTGCCCGGACGCGTCATGTCGTAGATGCGGAGCGGCAGGCCGTGGTCGCGGCACAGCGCGATCGCGGCGGTGTCCATCACCTGGAGGTTGTGCGCGATCACTTCCTCGTAGCTGACATGCTCAAAACGCCGTGCATCCTTCTTCTTCTTGGGATCGGCGCTGTACACGCCATCCACCTTGGTCGCTTTCAGCAGCAAGTCGGCATTCACCTCGACCGCGCGCAATGCAGCCGCGGAGTCGGTGGTGAAGAACGGATTGCCGGTGCCGCCCGCGAACAGCACGATGCGGCCTTTTTCGAGATGCCGGACCGCGCGGCGCCGGATGAAATCCTCGCACACATCGTGGATCTGGATTGCGCTCATCACGCGCGCGAAACCGCCACGTTTTTCCAGCGCGTCCTGCATCGCCAGCGCGTTCATCACCGTGGCCAGCATGCCCATGTGGTCGCCGGTGACGCGATCCATGCCGGCTTCGGCAAGACCCGCGCCACGGAAGATGTTGCCGCCGCCGATCACCACGCCCACTTCGACGCCAAGCTTGCGCACTTCCAGGATTTCATCGGCCATCCGGCCGATCACCTCCGGATCGATCCCGTAGTCCGCCGCCCCCATCAATGCTTCGCCGGACAGCTTCAACAGGATGCGCTGGTACTTCGGCTTCGGCTTGGCGGCCATGCAGGGAGCTCCGATGAGGGTAAACGGACGAATTGTATCTTGATGTCGGGCTTCGCTGCGCTCAGCGCCAACCTACGCGGGATATCCATCAACTCACGCACAAAAAAGCCGCGGCTTCCCGCGGCTTTCTGTCGAGCCTCGTGTGAAAAAGCTCAAGCCAAACCGGCCTGCTTCATCACTTCCGCGGCGTAATCCTCGACCACTTTCTCGATGCCTTCGCCGACTTCGATGCGGTGGAACGAAAGCACCTTGGCCTTGGCCTTCGCCAGTGCGTCGCCGACGCTGACGTTGGTATCCAGCACGAAAGGCTGGCCAGTCAGGGAGATTTCGTTGAGCGTCTTCTTGATCTTGCCCGCCATCATCTTTTCCTGGATTTCGGCCGGCTTCTGCTTGTCCTTGTCGCTCATCTGCGCCAGCGAGATTTCCTTTTCCTTGGCGACGAATTCGGCCGGCACGTTTGCCGGCGTGAGGTACTGCGGCTTCATCGCGGCGATGTGCATCGCCACGCCGCGCGCCAGTTCGGCGTCGCCGCCTTCCAGCGCCACCAGCACGCCGATGCGGCCGCCGTGCACGTAGGCGCCGAGGTTGGGCGCGCCGTCGGTGCGCACCACGCGGCGCACCTGCACGTTTTCACCGACCTTGGCGACCAGTGCCTGGCGGATTTCCTCGATGGTGCCGCCGGCAAGCTTGCTGATCTTCAGCGCCTCCACGTCCTCGACGTTGTTTTCGAGCGCGGCCTGGGCAACCTCGTCGGCGAACTTCAGGAAGTTCTCGTCCTTGGCGACGAAGTCGGTTTCCGAATTGATCTCGACCAGCACGCCGCTGTGGCCGGACTGCGCCAGCACGATGCGGCCTTCGGCGGCCACGCGGTCCGCCTTCTTGTCGGCCTTGGCCAAGCCTTGCTTGCGCAGCCATTCGATCGAGGCGCCGACGTCACCGTTGTTCTGGGTGAGCGCCTTCTTGCATTCCATCATGCCGGCGCCGGAGCGCTCGCGCAGTTCCTTGACCATCGCGGCGGTGATTTCCATGTTGCTACCTCGTCAGCTTGGGTGCGCCAATGGGGCGGCGCAAAAAAAGGCGGGCACCGCACGCGCGGCGCGACGGCCGTGAAATCGTCCGTGGGCGGACCGGAGCACCACCCGCGGGGAATTGCGGAAACGCGGCAAGAGGTGGGGGCTTGCCGCGTCGATTGCAACGCCGTGATCCGGCGCTTACTCCGTGTCGCCGTTGCCCTCGGCCGGAGTGGCCGCTTCGGGGGGGGCGGCCGCTTCGGCGGGCGCAGCGGGTTTCGGCGCGGCCTTCTTCGGGGCGCGGCGAGGCTTGCGGCCGTCGTCATCCTTCGGCGCCACCGGGTTGCCTTCGGCGTCGAGCTCGACGAAATCGTTGTCATCGCCACGCGCATGGATCGGCGCCGCGGCCTTGCCTTCCAGCACGGCGTCGGCGGCGGCGCGCGCGTACAGCTGCACCGCGCGGATCGCATCGTCGTTGCCCGGGATCGCGTACTCGACCAGGGTCGGGTCATAGTTGGTATCGACCACCGCGACCACCGGGATGCCGAGCTTCTTGGCTTCCAGCACCGCAATGTTCTCGTGGCCGATGTCGATCACGAACAATGCGTCCGGCAGGTTCTTCATGTCCTTGATGCCGCCCAGCGACTTCTCAAGCTTGTCGCGCTCGCGACGCAAGGACAGCACTTCGTGCTTGACCAGCTTGTCGAAGGTGCCGTCGGTTTCGGCGGCTTCCAGTTCCTTGAGACGCGCGACCGACTGCTTGACGGTGCGGAAGTTGGTCAGCATGCCGCCCAGCCAGCGGGCGTTGACATAGGGCATGCCGCAGCGCTGGGCTTCCTCGCCAATTGCCTCGCGCGCCGAACGCTTGGTGCCGACGAACAGTACGGTGCGACGCTTCTGCGCCAGGCCCGACAGGTAATTCATCGCGTCGGTGAACTTCGGCACCGTCGCTTCGAGGTTGATGATGTGGATCTTGCCGCGGGCGCCGAAGATGTACGGTGCCATCTTCGGATTCCAGTAGCGCGTCTGGTGGCCGAAATGCACGCCGGCTTCCAGCATCTGGCGCATGGTGACTTGAGGCATGGTTTGAAACTCCGATGTGGGAACCCGCTCGTTTCACGAGCAGCGCAGCCGTGGTCGACGGCAATGGGCGCGACAGGTTCCGGGGTTGGGCTTCCGCAGGCCCCGCGGCAACGACCTTCTTGCGAAGGACCCCGGTGCCGGTGCATCACGATGGATGCAGGTCTGCGTGTGGATTCGCCGATGACGCCCGGCGTGGGCGGTTTTGCTTTTGCAAAGCCGGACAATTGTACGCAAGCATGGCGCCGAGGGCAACAGGCGCTGCAGGCAGGGCGCGGATGATGGATAATTGTTCCTCATTCCAGCGGACGCGCCAAACATACCGATGAGCTTGGCACCCGAGGTATTCGCTTGGCGCGCCGCTGAATTCGTATCCATACTAGCCTATGCCCGTCCTCCCCAAAACCCCCGAAGAACTCGAAGGCATGCGCGTCGCCGGTGGGCTCGCGGCCGAAGTGCTGGCCCTGTTGAAGGACCACATCAAGCCCGGCGTGACCACCGAGGAAATCGACCAGATCGCGTACGACCACATCGTGAACGTGCAGCACGCGGTCCCCGCCAACGTCGGCTACCGCGGCTTCCCGAAGACGCTGTGCACCTCGGTCAATCACGTGATCTGCCACGGCATTCCCAGCCCCGGCAAGGTGCTGAAGGATGGCGACATCATCAACTGCGACGTCACCGTCATCAAGGATGGCTGGCACGGCGACACTTCGCGCATGTATTTCGTGGGTGAACCATCGGTGCTGGCGAAGCGGCTGGTCGATACCACCTGGGAAGCGATGATGCTGGGGATCGGCCAGGTCAAACCCGGCGCGACGCTGGGCGACATCGGCCATGCGATCCAGCAGCATGCGGAAGCGGCGGGCTATTCGGTGGTACGCGAATATTGCGGGCACGGCATCGGCCGCATCTACCACGACGAACCGCAGGTGTTGCACTATGGCCGGCCGGGCGAAGGCATGCGGCTGGAAAAAGGCATGACCTTCACGGTCGAGCCGATGATCAACGCGGGCAAGCGCAACACCCGTCAGATGCCGGACGGCTGGACGGTGGTCACCAAGGATCACTCGCTGTCCGCGCAATGGGAGCACACCGTTGCGGTGACCGACGACGGGTATGAGCTGTTGACTGCCTGGCCAGATGGTTGAAGCGAGGGGCTGAGGGCGGGTAGCGGCGTGCATTTCACGGCATCGTCGCGAGTTTTGCGCGTGTGCTCGTTTCACTGCAATCTGCACCTGGACGCGATTCTTGCGGCTCTGCCACCCACCTCCTGTTCCTCGGGGCGCGACGAACGTGTCAGCCCAAAGCGCAACCACAATCCCGCCGTCCCCCCGCCTGCCGCCGGCATTGCCGCGTGCCGGCGTGTCGCGTGATGCACGCGCGGCGCTCCGGCAGTTGCTGGACGATCACGCGCGCGCGCTGACGGTGGCATTCCGGCAGGGCGCGGAGGCCAGGGAACTCGCGCGTTCGCGCGCGCGAACGGTGAGCGCAGTGTGTGCGCACGTCTGGTCGGCCTATGCGGGCGAAACCGATGCGGCGGCGCTGTTCGCGGTCGGCGGTTTCGGCCACGGGCTGTTGTTTCCCTATTCCGACGTGGACTTGCTGGTGCTGCACGCGCCCGATCCGGAAGAATCGCTGGCGCGCGCGCTGGAGGCGTTTTTCGCATGCCTGTGGGACATCGGTCTGACACCAGGCCAGGCGGTGCGCACGCTCGCGCAATGCCGCGAGATCGCGAGCGCGGACGCGGGCGTTTTCACCAGCCTGCTGGATGCACGCCGCCTGGCCGGCGCCGAACGCTTCGAACGCGAACTGCACGATTTGATCGGCGATCCCGCATTGTGGGCCGCCGATGCCTACCTCGCCGCCAAGCTGGAAGAACGCGCGCAGCGCCATGCGCGCTACGACGACACCACCCACAACCTCGAACCCGATCTCAAGGACGGTCCGGGTGGCTTGCGCAACCTCGATCTGATCCGTTGGCTCGGCAAACGTCTGGTCGGTGTCGATGATCTGGACGGGTTGGTGCAGGCGCGCCTGCTGGAAGCGAGCGAGGCCGACGCGTTGCGCGAGGCGCGCGTGATGCTGCGTCGCGACCGCTACGCATTGCATCTTGAAGCCGGGCGTGCCGAGGAACGCCTGCTGTTCGACTGGCAGCGTGCGGTCGCCGCGCGACTGGGTTACGAAGATGTCAATGCCACGGGGAACGCCGCGGTCGAACGTTTCATGCAGGATTATTTCCGCGCGGCGGGTGTGACCGAACGCCTGCTGGTGCAGTTGCTGGAGCGCCTGCAGGAATTCCTGCATCCCCTGCCGGTGCCGCGCGATCTCGACGAGCACTTCGTGATGCGCGGCCACCGGTTGGAGTTGCGCGAGCCCGACTGGCTGCTCGGCGCGCCAGAAGGCCTGATCCGGGTGTTCGAGAAGCGCTTCGATGCCGAAGGTTGCACCGGGATCACCGCGGCCACCATGCGCGCGGTCGAACACGCCCTGGTCGAGCACGGCACGGTGCTGTCGCGGCATCCGGCGGTACTGGCCGCGTTCCTCGACCTGCTGCGGCGCGGCGCGGGCGCGGTGCGGGTGCTGGAAGCGCTCAACCGCCATGGCGTGCTGGCCGCGATCCTGCCGCCGTTCGCGCGCGTGGTTGGCCGCATGCAATATGACCTGTTCCACGTCTACACGGTCGACGAGCACACGCTGCGGGTGTTGCGCAACATCGCGCGCTATGCCGATCCGGAAGCGCGCGCGTCGCTGCCGATGGCTTGCGAGGCCTTCGCGCGGCTGGCCAAGCCGGAACTGCTATTGCTGGCGGGGCTGTTCCATGACATCGCCAAGGGCCGCGGTGGTGATCATTCGCAACTGGGCGAAACCGAGGCGCGTGCGTTCTGCCGCAGCCTTGGCCTCGACGAGGACGACATCGAAGAGGTTGCGTGGCTGGTGCGTTGGCACTTGTTGATGAGCGTGACTGCACAGCGCCAGGACATCGCCGATCCCGAAGTCGTGCATCGCTTCGCGGTGCAGGTCGGCAACTGGGAACGGCTGGACATGCTGTATCTCCTGACCATCGCGGACATCACCGGCACCAGTCCCAAGTTGTGGAACTCGTGGAAGGATCGGCTGCTGGCGGACCTGTATGTTGCCGCGCGCTACGTGTTGCGGCGCGATCTCGAACGCCCCGCGCGCGCCGAGGTGCGCATCCGCGAAGCGCGCGAGCGCGCGTTGGCGCTGCTTTCCGATCGCGGTTTCGACGTGGCGAAGGCGAATGCGTTGCTGGATACGTTTCCCGATCCGGCGTTGCTGCGCCAACGCTCGGAATCGCTCGCGTGGCAGCTTGCGGCGATGCTGCAATCGCCGGATGTGCAGACGGTGATCGCCGTGCGCCCGCCCGACGTGCGCGGCGGCACCGAAGTGTTCGTGGCCACGCCCGATCGCGACGGCGTGTTCGCGGCAGCGGCGGCGACGCTCGACCGGATGCGGCTCGACGTGGTTGCGGCACGGGTGATGACGTCCCGCGATGGACGTGCGCTGGATGCATTCACGGTGCTCGAGGCGGGCACGCAGGCGCCGGTGCCGGCAGAACGCACCGCGGATCTGCGTGAGTCGCTTGCGCGCGTGTTCGGCGCCGCGCATTTGCGCACGGTGCCGGCGCGACGCGGGCTCACGCGGCGACTCCGGCATTTCCAGCGGCCGCCGCGCATCGACTTCCACGGTGCCGAAGGTCAACCGCTGACCCGGCTGGCGCTGGTGTGCAGCGATCGCCCGGGCCTGCTGGTGGCGATCGCACAGGCATTCCTGGACGTCGGCGTGCGCGTGCACGACGCGCGCATCGCGACCTTCGGCGACCAGGTGGAAGATTTTTTCGAATTGAGTGATCGCGACGACGCGCCCCTGGATGCCCCGTTGCAGGAAGACCTGCGCAAGGCATTGCAGCGTCGGCTCGCGCCGGGCAGCATGGCGGTTGCTTCGGAGCCGTGACATGCATGAACTGGAAGCATTGATCGACGACGCGTGGGAACAGCGCGCATCGCTGGACCCTGCGCGGTTGGGGGTGTTGCGTGAGGCGCTGGAACGAGTGCTGGACGCGCTGGAAAGCGGCGACCTGCGCGTGGCCGAGCCCGACGGGCAGAGCGGCTGGACGGTCAACGCATGGATCAAGCGCGCGATCCTCCTGTATTTCCGTGCGCACGACGTGCAGGTGATGGACGGCGGTCCGATGGCGGCGTTCGACAAGGTGCCGCTGCGATTCGCCGGCGCAGATGAACTGGCGTTCCGCAGTGCTGGTGCGCGCGTGGTGCCCGGCGCGCTGGTGCGCCGCGGCGCGTTCGTCGGAAAGGATGCGGTGCTGATGCCGAGCTACGTCAATATCGGCGCGCACGTCGGTGCGGGCGCAATGGTCGATACCTGGGCCACCGTCGGTTCCTGCGCGCAGATCGGCGCGCGCGTGCATCTTTCCGGCGGTGTCGGCATCGGCGGTGTGCTGGAACCGTTGCAGGCTGCGCCCACCATCATCGAGGACGACTGCTTCATCGGGGCGCGTTCGGAAGTCGTGGAAGGCGTGGTGGTCGAACACGGCAGCGTGCTCGGCATGGGCGTGTATCTGGGGCAGTCGACGCGCATCTACGATCGTGCCACGAAAACGATTTCCTACGGCCGCGTGCCGGCGGGCAGTGTGGTCGTGTCAGGCAGCTTGCCCGCCGCGGACCGTTCGCACGGCCTGTACGCGGCGATCATCGTCAAGCGGGTGGACGAGAAGACGCGGGCCAAGACTTCGATCAACGAATTGCTGCGGGGTGGCGAATGAACGCGATCCTCCACGGCCTTCCCACCTGCGACACCTGCCGCAAGGCGCGCAACTGGCTGGATCGTTTCGGCGTCGAGTACCGCTTCGTCGATTACCGCGCGAATCCCGTACTCGCGACGACACTGAAGGACTGGGCGAAGCAGCTCGGCGGCTGGGAAAAGCTGGTCAACAAGTCCTCGACCACCTGGCGCAATTTGCTGCCGCAGCGCAAGAACCCGGCAAGCGATCCGGAATGGACGTTGCTGCTGAAGGAATATCCGGCGCTGATCCGGCGACCCGTGGTGACGCGCGACAACGGTGAAGTCAGCGTCGGCTTCAGTGACAATGCCTTCAAGAAAATGTTCGGCAAATGACATCCGCTTGATGGATCCGCGCGCCCGCCGCTACCTCAAGAACCTGCGCGTCGAACGCGACAACGAGGCGTTGTACGCGCGCCTCGCCGCCGTGGCGTCCGACGCGCGGCTCGCGCGTGCGTACCGGCGCATCGCCGCGGGCGAGCGCGCCAATGCGGCGTTCTGGGAGTCGCGCATTGCCGCATTGGGGGCGAAGGTGCCGCCCTCCCGCCCGCGCGCACGCGTCCGGATACTCGGCGCGCTCGCGAAGTGGTTCGGGACCGGATTCGTGATGCCGACCGTGGTGCGGCTGGAACACGCCGATCATCTGGAAACGCCGGTCGATCGCGCCGGGCATCGCGATCACTTCGTGGCCGACGATGCGCGTGCGGTTCGCGTGCACCGCCATCCCGCAGCCGGCGGCAACACTTTGCGCGCCTCGGTGCTGGGCGCGAACGACGGGCTGGTGTCGAACGTCAGCCTCGTGATGGGCATGGCCGGCGCCGCCACCGGCAATCACGCCGTGCTGCTGGCGGGGCTGGCGGGTCTGGTAGCGGGGTCATGCTCGATGGCATTGGGCGAGTGGCTGTCGGTGAATAGTTCCCGCGAGTTCTACCAGGCGCAGATCACCGAACGCGCCGAGCGTCTGGCCGTAGCACCCGAAGAGGGTGTGCGCCGCATCGCGGGCATCTATCGCGACAAGGGCCTGGAGCGCGCGAAGGCAAAACATCTCGCCGAGCACCTTGCAGAAACACCGCGCACCGCGCTGGACACCGTGGTGCGCGAGGATTTGGGCATCGATCCGTCCGAACTCGGCGGCTCGGCCTGGAGCGCGGCCGTGTCGTCCTTCTGTTTCTTTGCGTTCGGCGCGATCTTTCCGGTGGCGCCATACTTCTTCCTGGGTGGCCGTATCGCGATGTTCGCCAGCATGGGGGCGACGTTTCTGGGCTTGTGCCTTATCGCGATCGGTACCTCGTTGTTCACCGGGCGCGGGCTCGCGTTCTCGATCGCGCGTCAGTTTGCGATCACCGCGGTGGCGGCGGCGATCACGTTCGCGGTGGGACATTTGCTCGGCGGCGTCATTTCGTAAGTGCCCGGGTAGGCATTCCGAACGATGACGTCCGCACAGCGGCCGCATTCCATGTGGACGTGAGGTACGCATAACCCGAAGCTATGCAAAGCGCCAATTTTTTCATTGGTGCGACCTGTTGCATGCGCCTAGGCTCGGGTGCAGCCGCGTCACTGCATTTCCGCCGCCCCGTTTTGCGCGCGTGTTGCGCGCGCCATTCGGCCAGATCGGCAGTTCAACGTTTCGTTTCATTGCCGCAGGTTTGTTTTTGCTGGACACGCGGGGCGTTGCAGCACATCCGTTCAGCCAAAAGGAGAGGCCGCCGTGACCCACCGCAAGATCGCGCTTTCGGGGCAGATTGCTGCTGCGTTGATGTTTGCAACCTCGGTGCACGCGCAAGGCGTTGCCCGGCCGGGTTCATCGGGATCGTCCGGGCGGCGTTCCGAAGCCGCGGCGCAGGGTTCGCCGCAGGAAAGCACACCGCAGCAGTCTGCTTCGACTGCAGCGAATGACGACCAGCCAGGCAGTCCACCGCCGGGAAACCGTAAAAACAAGCCGACCGTGCAGGAGCTGCAGACGGTGCAGGTCGTGGGCATTCGCGCGAGCCTGGAGCAGGCACTGCAGATCAAGCGTGCGGCGAACTCGATCGTGGACGCGGTCACTTCCGAGGATCTCGGCAAATTTCCCAACACCGATGTCGCCGAAGCCATGACCCAGATTCCCGGGGTCACGATCGACCGGATATTCGGGCAGGGCAGCGGCGTCAGCATTGATGGCACCGATCCGAGCCTCAACCTGACGTTCCTCAACGGGCACCAGGTTGCGCAGATGGCCTGGCTTGGTTCCGGCCAATCGCGCGGATTCGATTTCACGATCTTGCCTCCGGATCTGGTCGGGAATGTCGTGGTCTACAAGACCGCACAGGCCAAACTGCCGGAGGGCAGCGTCGGCGGCACGATCATGGTCAATACCCGTCAGCCGCTCGACCTCAAGCCCAACACCTTCGCCGCATCGCTGGGCGCCACGTACAACCAGACCTACGGCAAGGCCCAGCCGCAGGGATCGGCGCTCTACAGCTGGAAGAATTCTGCGAACGACTTCGGATTCCTGTTCTCCGTTTCACACTACGAACAACAGATCGACCGCCAGGGCGTGGAGATCTTCAGCTACTTCCCGGCCAGCAACTACGTCAACGCGCCGGGCGCGGCGGGGAGCAGCGCGAAATCCCCGAGTGAAGTCAACGCCGCGTGGTTCATGCAGCACCGCCAGCGCACGGCCGGGAACTTCGCCATCCAGTTCAAGCCGACGGATCGGCTGGAGTTCGGACTGAATGGTTTGTACCTGCACGAGAAGTACAACAACGTCAACCAGTCGATGTACGCATTCGCGCAGATCGCACCGCAGAACGTGGATTCGATCAGTCCGCCGGTGGACGGCGTCGTCAACGATCTGCACGTCTGCAGCGACGTGTTCTCGACCTGCTCCAATCCGGCCGCCGCCCAGGGCCATGCGGTGACGATGCTGGACAGCGACCCCAGAGTCAGCTCCATGAACATCAGGGGCATTTATCTCACCGGCAAATACAGCGGCGACCGTTGGGGCGTCGACGCCAGCATCGGGACCTCCGCGGCAAGCAATCCCCACACCACGACGTATGCGGACGAAGCCGCGTACGCCGGCGGCTACTCGATGAACATCGACAATGGCGCCGTCTACGACGATCCGGCCGCGGTGCGTGATCCGAAAAACTGGTTGCTGGGCGGACAGAACGGCAGCGCGAACTTCACGATCGGAAACGCGAACCAGTACAACCGGATGAGCAATGCCCAGGTCGACTTCCACAATGACTTCGACAGCGTCTTGAACCGTCTCGATTACGGCGTTCGTTACAACGAAAATTACGTACGCGTCACGCCGACGGGATTCGTTGCCGACGATCCGCGCACGCAGGTGAGCGAGGCGGACATTGGCACTGACGGGTTTACCGACATTCTCGGTGACTTCTCGGGACTTTCGCAGGACATGCAACATCGGATTTTTCCGGACGTCGACAAGCAGATTGCTTTCCAGAAAAGCCTGCACTACAAGGAACTAGCCTCCAGCCTGGTCAACGGAAAATACGTGGCCGAGGAAAAAACCGGCGCGGCGTACCTCCAGCAGAACTTCGTGACGGACACGCTGAGCGGGAACATCGGGTTGCGTTACGTGAAGACCGATACCACGTCCAGCGCGTACCAGCCGACGGGTCCAGCGGTGTTTCCCATACCAGCCAGTTGGTGGAAAACCACCAAGAATTCCTACCACTTCCTGTTGCCCTCGTTCAACATCGCATACACGCCCACGGATACGGTGACGTTGCGTGCGGCCGCTGCCAAGGTGATCGCGCGGCAGACCATTTCCAACGAGATTCCGTCGCTGAGCCTGAATGCCGCCAACGTTCCACCGGTGGGGTCCGGCGGCAACCCGGAACTCTTGCCGTACAAGGCAACCAACTACTCGGTTGCGGCGGAATGGAATTTCAAACCGCAGGCGGCGGTGGGGTTCGAAGCATTCCTCATCAGGATCAACAACTACATCCTGCGCGCACCGTCGCTCGAAACCCATTTCACGGACGAGGCCGAAACGGCGCCCGAACACTTCCAGCAGCTTGTCGACCTGGGCTTCTGCGATGCCGCGACCAACACTTGCCAGTTCTCGGTCAGCCGGCCGCAGAATCTGGGCTCGGGCAAGGTGCGCGGTTTCAATGTGTCGTACCAGCAATATTTCGGCGAGTCGGGGCTGGGGCTGATCACCAATTTCACGTATTCCAACGGAACATCCCAGGGTGGCGGGCCGCTGCCGTACAACTCAAAGTACTCCGTGAACTTCAGTCCGTATTACGAAAAAGGCCATTTCAGCGCCCGCATCACCTACCAGTGGCGGAGCAAATACTTCACGGCGGGTTATCAAGTCAGCGCCCCTTCGACCTTCGTCGATGACTACAACGAGCTCGACGCCACCGTCAGCTGGACGTTCAACAAGCATTGGTCGGCGACCTTGAGCGGACTCAATCTGACCAATACCCGGTATTTCCAGTACGACCTCGTCAAGGCGATGCCGGCAAATCGCTATTACAACGGCACCCTTTACCTGGCGTCACTTCACTTCAAGTTGTAAGCGCGGATCGCGTGGTGGAATGGCTGCTTGCCGGCGACAAATCCGTATTCCGGACCGAACGCCGTGCAACCATGATCGCGGTGTCGCGGGACGTGCGCCGCACCGCCGCGAGCAACCGTGCTCAATATTTGCCGCTGGACGAATGGATCTTTGCGCGCCAACAAGGGTGGTGATTGATGCAATTGAAAATCGGGTGCCTGTTTGTCTTTCTCGGCCTGTCCTGCTGTTGCGTGCCGGCGCGCGCGCAAGGCACCGTGCCGACGTTCGCGCGGACGGTCGGCGGGAAGACGTTCACGTTTGCGGGACGGGATCCGGCGAAGGAAGGAACCACGACGATTCCGACGGTGCTGGTGCCGATTCGACTGACGTTTGCCGGCAAGCCGGCCACGCTGGATGCCGCCGGTGACGTGTCGCGTCTGCTGAAGTCGCCTGTATTTTCAAAGTACGACTTCGGTACGGGCAAAAAAACACAGTACGGCGATGCCTTGCTCGGTGCGACATTTGCGGGCGGGAAGGGACATACGCTGCTGGCGACACCGCATGTCGAAGCGATCACGATCGACGTGCCCGCCGGCCGCGGCTACCTGCTGCATGCAGGGCAGGGCGGACGCACTTTCGCCGTCGTCGATTCGGAATACGTCGAAAGCCAGCTGTTCCAGAAACTCCCGAAGGTCAGTGGCAAGCTGGTCATCGCCGTGGCGCACAACACGACCTTCTATGCGCTGGGCGACGCGACGGTGTGCTGTACCTGGGGGACGCATGGCGTCGATCCGGTGACCGGGAATTCGTTCGTGCTCGGCTCGTACCTGCACGACGCGCCCGCGATCGTCAGTGAGCAGGACATCCAGCCGCTGACGCAGCAACTGGCGGAATTCTTGTACGACCCTTTGCACGATCCGGGCAACTATTTCTACAAGAAGGGTGCCCCGGGCAATTTCTTCATGCCGTGGAAGCGTCCCGTTGGGGACGGTCGCTGCGGGGCGGGGGTCGGGACTGATTACTTTTTGCTGGAACCGACCGATACCAATCCCAAGAACAATTTCCCGTCATCAACCCCCTACATTGCCCGCACACAAGGTGCGGACTACCACTTGCAGAACGTGGCGTTGCTGCACTGGTACCTTGGCGATGACGCAAAAGCAGGTCCTTACAGTTTTCCGGACCCGCACGCGCTCAAGGAACCGGCGAAACCCTGCCGACGTCAAACAGCGCGGGCCGGCGGCGAGCAGAAAGCCGCTGTCACCCCCGTCGCGCACGCCGGAACCCCGAACGCGCATTGGCTGATCGGCTACTGGACGGGGTCGAGTTCCAAGAGTGGCAAGCCGTTTCCGATACGCGACGTCCCGCCGCAATGGGATGTGATCCTGGTGGCGTTCGCACCGCCAGCCGAAGGCGCGCCCGAAGGCACGCTGCGTTTCACCCCGCCGCAAGGCATCACCCCGGCCGAACTGAAGCAGGGCATTGCCTGGCTCAGGAGCCGGGGCAAGAAGGTGATGATTTCGTTGGGCGGCGGCGGCAAGTACTTCAAGCTGGACAATGTCAAGGACATTCCAAATTTCGTTTCCTCGGTAGCCGGTATCGTCAAGGAATACGGGTTCGATGGCGTGGACATCGATTTTGAAAGCCCGTCGCTGGAGCTGGTTCCGGGAGACACCAATTTCAAGGAACCCGTGACCCCATCGATCGTGAACCTGATCGCGGGATTGCGCGAGCTGCACACGCAATTCGGGCCGGATTTCATGATCAGCCTGGTGCCCGAGGGGACGCAGATATCGGCGGGGCTCGTGAGTTACGGCGGGCAATTCGGATCGTACCTTCCGCTCGTATACGGACTGCGCGACATCTTGTCATTCGTCGACGTGCAGGAATACAACACGCCGCCGCTCGAGGGACTGGACGGCAACATCCATCAAACCCACACGGTGGATTACGACGTGGCCATGACCGAACTGTTGCTGCATGGATTCGATGTGGCCGGCGATCCAGGTGCGTTCTTTCCGCAGCTTCCGGCGAACAAGGTCGCGGTGGGCTTTCTGGCCGGATACGACACACCCGAGCTGGTCAGTCGGACCATGCAGTACCTCATCACGGGCAAGAGACCGCAAGGGGCCAGCTACAGGCTGCGCGAGCAACGGGGTTATCCCGCGTTGCTCGGGGCCATGTTCTGGACCATCGACGCCGATCGCAGGCAGCAGTACCGCTACTCGAACGCGATCGGGCCGCAGTTGCACGGTTATCCGAAGGCAAAGTAATTCTGCCCTGTGCTGTCTCCCGCGGACGGGCGTGGTTGTGGTGCCGGGCGACGGTGCCCTGGCATCGGTCGCCATTTCCGTTCGAAACGCGGATTGCTATGCTGCGTGGAGCCATTCGTTGCGCGAGTCGCACGCCGTGTCCGAAGTTTTCGATCTCACCTGCGAATTGATCCGCCGTCGCTCGCTGACACCGGACGACGCGGGTTGCATGGATGTCGTCACAGATCGTCTGAATGCGTGTGGCTTTCGCTGCGAGGATTTGAGCTTCCGCGAAGTCGCCAACCTGTGGGCGACGCACGGCGAAAGTGGTCCCGTACTGGCGTTCCTGGGTCACGTGGACGTGGTACCGAGCGGGCCCGAGGCGGAATGGACTTCGCCGCCGTTCCAACCCACGGTGCGCGCGGGCAAGTTGTATGGTCGTGGCGCGGCGGACATGAAATCCGGCGTCGCCGCGATGGTGGTGGCGCTGCAGCAGTTCGTCGTTGCGCATCCGGATCACCCGGGAACCATCGCGCTGCTGCTGACCAGCGACGAGGAAGGCCCGATCAATCTCGATGGCGTGCGCAGGGTGGCGAAGCTGTTTCGCGAATCCGGCCAGCGCATCGACTGGTGCGTGGTGGGCGAGCCGTCGTCGCAGGAGAGGCTGGGTGACCTGATTCGCGTGGGGCGTCGCGGTTCGTTGTCATCGAAGCTCAGCGTGCACGGCGTGCAGGGCCACGTCGCCTATCCGGAAAAGGCGCGGAATCCCATCCATGCGGTTGCGCCCGCGCTGGCCGAACTTGTCGCCACGCATTGGGATGACGGCAACGTGGATTTTCCGCCGACCACGTTCCAGATATCGAACATCCATGGCGGCACCGGCGCGCTGAACGTGATTCCGGGCAGTGTCGTCATCGATGTAAATTTCCGTTTCGGCACCGCCAGCAGTGCGGATTCGCTGCGCGAACGCACCGAAGCGATCCTGAAGAGGCACGGCATCGACTGCACGATCGAATGGAATCTCTCCGGCGAGTCGTTCCACTCGCCGGAGGGCGGCAGGCTGCGCAAAGCGGTGATCGACGCCTGCCGCGACATCTGCGGCATCGAGCCCGAACCCAGCACCGGCGGCGGCACCTCTGATGGTCGCTTCATCGCGCCACTCGGCGCCGAAGTGGTCGAGATCGGTCCGGTCAACGCGACCATCCACAAGATCGACGAGTGCGTCGCGCTGGATGACCTCGAACGCCTGCCGGCGATCCACGTCGCGATCGCCGAACGACTGCTGCGTTGAACGAATGTTTGGGAATCTCTGATTTTGCTCGTCATCCCGGAATACTCGCGCCATCCATGGCGCTCGCGCTCCGCGCCGCCTTCGGCGTTCGCGTTTGCAATCCTGCAAACGCAGTCGCGAAGCGATATCCGGGGCCAGTGCCTTTTTACGCGCCTCATGAGTTACCCAAAAGTCACTGGGTTCCGGCTTTCGCCGGCATGACGAAAGTACAGATTGTTCAGAGGGGTCCCTGATTCATGCCGCGATCGCCGCGCGTCGCAGCAGACCTTTCGCGAGGAACAGCTCGACGCGTTCGAACGGAATGCGGTCGCCCGCATCGCTGCCGTAATACGCTTCGACGATGTGGCCGTCCTCGTCGATCAGGAAATCCGCGGGCATCAGGTTGCTGGTATTGAGGCCCGCGAGTCCGACGATGCGCAAACCTTTCAGCAGCGTCGGAATGCGGCTGACGACACCTTTCCATTTGCGCCAGAACGAGCGCTCGATGCCGTAGGCCTCGTGCGCGCTCGAAGTTGGATCGGCGACGACCACGAACGGCCTCGGTTTGCGCGCGACGAATCGCCGCACTTCCTCAGGCGTCGAGGCAAACACCGCGATCACGTCGAGCCCCAACGCAGCCAGGCTGGCATGGTGGCGGGTCAGCTCGTAGATGCGAAAGTTGCAGAATGGACAAGCCGCATCGCGGAAGAAGCACAGCAGCGTGCGGCGGCTGCTCGCGCCGCCAATCGCGACGGGCTTGCCGTGCACGTCCTTCAGCGCCAACGATGGCGCGACAACCGGTGATTTCAATCGCATGTCGATTCCCCTGTTGATCGCCGCTGATGGCGGCTTGACGGCGATCGGGCGCAAGGCCTGAATCGCGGCATCGAAAAATATCCGGTTCCATCAATAAAAGCATCTAAACATGTGTAAAGCAGCAAAAAACGCCCGGCCAAGCCACCTTGAATGGCAGTGTCGCGAGGCGTGCTCGGATGCCGTGGGTGGGCTGCAGAAACGGGATCGAAAATCTCGAATGCGCTAGTTGCCGTTCGCGGGCGCAAACACCGCGAACATTCCGGCGTAGGGTTTCACCATGAACGCGGGCGCGCCGTAGTAATTGCCGTCCACGTAGATTTGCGAAAGCGTGCCGTCGAGGTAGAGCGCGTTGCGGCAACCCAGTTCATCGCGGAACAACGCAGCGAAGGTGTGGAAGTTCACCGGCGCGGTACTGACCACGAACACGACTTCGTCCGGTTTGCGCACGCAAACGCCGTTGCGCCACTTGGTGCTGTCCGAGCCGTCGACGAATTCCGGATTGATCCTGCCGTCGATCACCAGCATCGGCCCCGATTGCGTGGCCCATTTCGGTTGCGGATCGGCGGCGGCGAAGTCGGCGGTGGTTTGAATCGACGCGTGCCCCTTGGCATCGATCGCGAACACGCCGTTCGGCAGCAGCGAAAAATTGCCGGCCGCGGGATCGCCGTGCGCGGTGTTGAGCGGCTTCAGGGTCTTGCCGTTCTCGACATACATCCCGAGCGGTTCGCCATGTGCGTCATAGATGCCGGCATTGCTGGCGAACAGCAGCTTGCGCCCACGGGCGGCGCCCCATTGCTGCAGCGCGTGGATGCTCGAAAACGGTTTGCCGGTGTCGGGATCGCGCCAGTGCAATCCCAGGTCGGCGGTGCCGAGGTTGATCGTCACCACGCGGTAATGCACGTTCTCGAACACGACGTCGTGGCTCGCGACACCCTGCGGGGTGCGCGCGCACGCGGCCAGCAGCGTCGCCGCCACCAGCACGATCAAATATTTCGCGAATGTACCGACCGGACTGGTCACGCGCAGTCGTGAGTCCATGGTGCGATGTTCACCGGTCCGTGCCGTTCGGCGCAAGCGCGCCCGAGCGCTGGGTTCAGCTGCGATCGGAATCGGATCGGTGTGCCGGCTGCAAGGTCAGGTGATACTTCGCGTTGCCCGGCAGGAACGGCGCGGGTCTTCCGTGGACCCACGCTTCATGGCCTTTGCCGAACCACGGCGAAAGCGGATTGTCGGACTGGCCCGCCGGCATTTCCAGGATGCCGTGGGCTTCGTTGCCGGGTTGCACGTCCATCCGCATCGATGCGCCGAACGTTGGATGCAGCACGCGTGGCATGTCGTTGTCGCCGGCCAGTTCGTCGTGCGGCATGTCGAACAAACGCGCGAGCCATTGCGGCAGCGCCACCGACAACGGATTGCCGATCTTCGCGGCGTTGTGGCGACCCCAGGTCTTGTCGGCGAGTGGACCCGGTTGCGCAGCCAGCGCATCGGCGACTTGCCGCGCGGCGGCGGCCAGCAATGCGTTCCAGTCCTTGTATTTCGGATCGAGCAGCCACGCGGGTTTCTGCGTCACCAGCGTCCACACCGCGTACTCGCCGACTGCGGGCGTCGGCCATTCGAAATCGTTCCATTTGGCCGAGACGCGCGCGGTGAACGGCGTCAGCGCGTCTTCGCGTACCTGATCGCGGAACATCCGCACGATGCGATAGCCGACGCTGTCGGTGGCAGCGCGTGCTTTCCAATCTTTGACGAAGGGTTGCAACGCTTTGGTTTCAGGATGGTCCGACGCAGCGAGGACGTCCAGCAGCAGCTTCTGCCAGCGTGCGAGGAACACCGCGCGGTCGTCGAGCTGGATGTCCAGCATGTCCCGCGGAATGAAATGGTCGCGCGCGCGCAGATCGTCGCGGATCTGCTGCGCCCGCGCGCCCTGGTCGTAGCCGCCGTCACCGAATAGTTGCAGCGCGTCGCCGGAGACGATGCGTTGGTTGGCGGTCCAGATGCGCATGTCGGTCGGATTCTCGATGCGCGGCACTTGCGCCGCATCGGCGAAGCCGGTCCAGCCGGTGCCGGGCTTCGACCAATCGGAAGGAACCGCCGGATCGATGCCGGCGCGGATCGGAACCAGGCTGCCGGCGAGGCTCCAGCCGACGTGGCCCTGCGCGTCGGCGACCACCACGTTCTGCGGCGGAATGCCCATGGTCGGCGCGATCGCGAGCGCCTGATTCACCGTGGTCGCGGTTTCGAGTTTCATCAAATTGAGGTTGACCGCACCCGGATTCTGCGCGATCCACGCCAGTGCCAGCGAGGTGCCGTCGGGCGCCTTGGCCATGATCGGACCCCAGATCGTGTCCTCGACCGTCATGTGCGCGTCGGGTGCGCCCTTCACGTGAAAGGTTTCGCGATGCTTGGCGATCGTGGTCCAGCCATTCGGTGTTGCGTATTGCGACGGATCAGCCGGATTGCGGATCACGCGCACCCAGTCCATCCAGTCGCCGCCGCTGTTGGTGAATCCCCAGGCAATGTGGCCGTTGCTGCCGATCACCATCGCCGGCGCGCCGGGCAGGGTGACGCCGTTGAGTTCGATCGTGCGCTGCGGATCGGCCGGATCGGGATAGCGCAGTTGCGCGCGGTACCAGATGTTCGGCACGCGCAGGTGCAGGTGCGGATCGTTGGCCAGCAGCGCGGCGCCGCCGGTGAGCGCGCCGCCCACCGCGAAGCCGTTGCTGCCGACGCCGACGTTGGCCGCATTGGAGCGTGCAACGGCCCGGACACCACGCGCCAGGGCGACCGCCGAGACGCGATCCCCGCGCAGGTCGAACACCGACGCATCCGGCATCGGCACGGGTGGCGACGGATTGCCCTGCATCGGTGCTTCCCAGCGCGGCGACGGCGCCAGCAGGAAATCGACCAATGGTTTCGGCAGCACGGCGCGCAGGCGGGCGATGTTCAATTCGCGCGCGTTGGTGCCGTCCTGGTTCAAGTCGAAATACATCGCGTCGATCGTGAGCAGGCTGTCGGCATTCGTCCAGGGCTGCGGTTTTGCATCGAGCAGCAGGTATTCCCATGGCCGCACGGAAAGATGCGCGAGCCCCGCGTTCACACCTTGCGTGTAGGCGTCCACCAAAGCGTGCTGGTGTCGCGGCAGCGATGCCAGCACCCGTTCGGCCAACGCGCGGAATCGGTGCCGGCGATGGTCCTCGTCGCGCGGCAACGCCTTGGGTCCGACCAGAGCGGCCAGTTCGCCCGCGGCGTCGCGGCGCTGCAGATCCATCTGGAAAAAACGTTCCTGCCCGTGCGCGTAACCGAGCGCATACGCGAGGTCGCGGCGGTTTTGCGCGGTAATGGTGGGAATACCGTCGGCGTCGCGCACGATGGTGACCGGCGATGACAAGCCTTGCACCGTGACCGAGCCGTCGGTCTGCGGCCGGCTGCCGGCCAGCAAGCGCCAGCCGATCGCCAACACGATCACGACGATGATGATCAGCGCGAGGGCGACGCGTCGAATCCAGCGCATGGCAGGTCCTTGGGTGGCGGCTCATTGTGCCGCCTGCAGAGGTACCGGCCAAGCGCGCCGTTGTGGGAATTCAGGCCATGGATGGCCGTTCTGGTCTCTCACCACGGCGGAACCGGGCCAACTGCTCGACAGTCTCGTGATGCAGCGATCACGGATGATCGCGAAAATCAGGGCACGATGCCGGTCCACGCCGGCGAGGAGAACTTCGACTCGGCAAGCGTCACGGCACGTTCCAGCTCCGCTGCTTCCAGCTTGCCGGGGACGAGTCCATGCCGGCGTCGAAACGTGGCGATCATCTTCTTGATGATGTCGCTGCGCGGCAACCCGGTCTGGCCGCGCAGCGGGTCGACGCGCTTGGCCGCGCTCTGCGTGGCCTTGTCGGACAACTTTTCGCGCCCGATACGCAGCACGTCCAGCATCTTCGTGGTGTCGATGTCGTAAGCCATCGTGACGTGATGCAGCACCGCGCCGCCGCGCCGCGTCTGCGCCGCGCCCGCGATCTTGCCCATCGGCGATGCGATGTCGTTGAGCGGCTGGTACCAGGCGTTGATGCCGAGGCCCTGCAGCGCATCGATCACCCACGCGTCCATGAATTCGTACGATTCCTGGAAACTCATGTCCGCGACCAGCGTCTCCGGCGCGTACAATGAATAGGTGATGGTGTTGCCGGGTTCGATGAACATCGCCCCACCGCCGCTGATCCGCCGCACGACCTCGATGCCGTGCCGGCGGGCGGCTTCGGCATCGACTTCGTTGCGCAGCGACTGGAAGCGCCCGATCACCACGCACGACGAGGACCATTCCCACACGCGCAGGGTCGGCGGCCGGCGTCGCGCCGCCACCTCGTCGGTCAACACCTCGTCGATCGCCATGTGCAACGATGGCGGTTGCGGTGCGGCGTGAATCAGCCGCCATTTGAAATCGTTCCAATCGGTGCGGTTCAACCCGGCATCTCCAATGCGCGTTGCACGGCCACCGCGATGGCCTCGGGCGACACGCCGAACATCCGCACATTGGGTCCCAGCGCGGCTTGGATCACGGCTGCATGATGCGTGCTGCCGGCCGCAGCGGGCATGCCTTCCAGCGCGATGTCGATCATGGTCAGCGCCGAATCCGGTTCCAGGAAAAAGTCGCCGCTGATCCGCACGCGCGTCAGCTTGCCTTCGCGGACCTGGAAATCCGCCACCACCAGCTTGCCGCCGGGCATTTTGTATTCGCCGTGCATCAGGGCCTGTCAGCGCCATGCCAAGAGAGCCGCGTTGCTTCCGCAGCGGCTGCCAGACAAGGTGCGCGCCGCAGGGCCATGGTGGTTCCATGGTCAAGGCGCGCGCCGACGGATGGCGGCCGCTGCGGAGCAACCCTTCGGGCCGGGGCCCTTTGCCCGCATGGCGTCGTCATCGCTCGTCGGTGTATCGACATACATCTTCCTCACTCTTCCTTGCCCTGCAGGCAAAGGGCCGCCGGCGCGGCCACGTGGCATGGCGCTGACCGGCCCATGCGATTGTGCACCGCCGCCTGCAGCGCGTACAGACCTGCATCAAGTCACGATTCGAGGCGATGCGGTGAATGCCGCAAGCTTGTCAACGATGGCGGCCGCCGTGGAATTGACTTTGGCCGACGCTTATCGAGAAGCCGACGCCGCCGGCGGGATGTTCACAGTCGCCGAAGTTCCTGGTGACGTTGATCGTGCCGGCTTGATAGTTGCCGCTCACGTGATTGCCGGCCATCACGCCCATGCTGGCGCTGCCGTGCACCTGCGGCTGGTTGTAGGTGGCATCGTCGCAGCGTTGCGCCGCGACGCGCTCATCGGTATTGGCCGCGCGACCACTGGTGTCGCCGTAATAGACGCCGGGGGGACTGGTCGGGTTGCCGTGCGCATCCTTGGCAGGATGACTGGCGGCGGTGCTTGCGGCGGCGGGCAGGTCGCTGGGCGGCAGTTGCAGATTCAAAGGCTGGCTGGCGCTCTGCGCGAACGCCGTGCCGGACAGCAGGCATGCGGCGAGCAAGGCGGTGCGGTGAATCGTGTCCATGGGAAACTCCGAGGCTACGCCGTCAACATGCAAACCCGCTTGGCGCGCACAGATTGGATTCGTGCGGGCCTCGCGAGTTCCCGACATTGATCCGGGCCAGGACCGGGGTCAAGCGCGATCAGCCGCTGGTTTCGATCCGATCCACCCGCCGCAAGCCACGCGGCAACAATCCACCGCGTTGCGCGCGGCTACCGCCATATTCCACGAGATCGGCCCACTTCAGGGTGAGCTTGCGCTGGCCGGCGTACAGCGTGACCTCGCCGGACGCCTCCGCGACCACGGCGATGCCGGCCACGCGTTCCCCGCCGGATTTCAGTTTGGCCCTGGGAATCTCGATCAGCTTGTTGCCGCGGCCGCGGTCGAGCTCCGGCAGGTCGGCCACCGAGAACATCAACAAGTGTCCTTCGGTCGTGACCGCTACGATGCGGTCGCGCGCGGGGTCGTTGACGTACGCGGGGGCGAGCACGCGCGCATCGTCGTCGATGTTGATGACCTGCTTGCCGGCCTTCTTGTTGGCGAGCAGCCCTTCGAAGCGGGTCAGGAAGCCGTAGCCGGCATCACTCGCGAGGATCAACCTGGTGGCATTGTCGCCGATCGCGACGGCATCGAAGCGGGCACCGGCCAGTGGCGTGAAGCGTCCGGTCAGCGGCTCGCCGTTGCCGCGCGCCGAGGGCAGGGTGTGCGCCGGCGTCGAATAGCTGCGGCCGGTCGAATCGATGAACACGGCCTGTTGCGAACTCTTGCCGCGCACGCTGACGAGGTACTTGTCGCCCTCGCGATAGGAAAGCTCCGCGGCGTCGACGTCATGACCCTTGGCCGCGCGCGCCCAGCCTTTTTCGCTCAGCACCACGGTGACGGGTTCGGAAACGACCAATTCGCTTGCGTCCAGCGCGTGCGCGGCCGCGCGTTCGACCAGTGGCGAGCGCCGTGCGTCGCCGTATTTCTCGGCGTCGGCCTTCAGTTCCTGCTTGATCAGCGTCTTCAGGCGCGCCTTGGAACCGAGCGTCACTTCGATTTTCGCGCGTTCCTCTTCCAGCGCGTCGCGCTCGGCATCGAGCTTCATTTCCTCGAGCCGCGCGAGTTGTCGCAGTTTGGTTTCGAGGATGTAGTCGGCTTGTTCTTCTGAAAGTTTGAAACGCGCTATCAACGCCGGCTTCGGTTCGTCCTCGTGACGGACGATGCGGATCACTTCGTCGAGGTTGAGGAACGCGACACGCAGGCCTTCCAGCAGGTGCAGGCGGCGTTCGACTTTTTCGAGGCGATGCTGCAGGCGGCGGGTGACGGTATCGCTGCGGAAGCGCAGCCATTCCTCAAGGATCTGCTTCAGTGTCTTGACCTGCGGCCGGCCATCCAGCCCGATCATGTTGAGGTTGACGCGAAAGCTCTTTTCGAGATCGGTGGTCGCGAACAGGTGTTGCATCATTGCGTCGGTGTCGACGCGATTGGAGCGCGGGATCAGCACCAGCCGCACCGGGTTCTCGTGGTCGGATTCATCGCGAAGGTCTTCCAGCATCGGCAGCTTCTTCGCGCGCATCTGCGCGGCGATCTGCTCGATGATTTTTGCGGGCGAGACCTGGTGCGGCAGCGCGGTCAGCACGACGTTGTCGCGTTCTTCCACATACACGGCGCGGCAGCGCACCGAACCGTTGCCGGTCGCGTACATGGCCATGAGCTCGCTGCGCGGCGTGATGATTTCGGCCGAAGTCGGGAAGTCCGGCGCCTTGATGTGTTCGCAAAGTTCCGCGACGCTTGCGGACGGCTCGTCGAGCAGGTGGATGCAGGCGGCCGCGACTTCGCGCAGGTTGTGCGGCGGAATGTCGGTGGCCATGCCGACCGCGATGCCGGTAGAACCGTTCAGCAGCACGTGCGGCATCCGCGCCGGCAGCCATGATGGTTCCTTCAGCGTGCCGTCGAAGTTCGGCGCCCAGTCGACCGTGCCCATCGGCAATTCGCTGAGCAGCACTTCGGCGATCGCTGTCAGCCGCGATTCGGTGTAACGCATCGCCGCGAAGCTTTTGGGATCGTCGGACGATCCGAAGTTACCCTGCCCATCGATCAACGGATAGCGATACGAGAATGGCTGCGCCATCAGCACCATCGCCTCGTACACCGAACTGTCGCCGTGCGGATGGAACTTGCCGATGACGTCGCCGACGGTGCGTGCGGACTTCTTCGGCTTGGCGGTGGCGGCCAGGCTGAGCTCGCTCATCGCGTACACGATGCGCCGCTGCACCGGTTTCAGGCCGTCGCCGATGAAGGGCAGGGCGCGGTCCAGCACCACGTACATGGAATAGTCGAGGTACGCGCGCTCGGCATACTCACGCAAGGGAATTTGTTCGAAGTTGGTTTCCAGCGATGCCATGGCTATCCCTGATCCCGGCTCGGGCGGGACTTGAGTTCTTGATCCGGAGAATTGTCGCGGACCGCGCGCTTCAATGCACGCGTTCGGTTTCGGTGCCGAGCTTTGCGAGCTGCGTCTGCACGCTGTCCGGGCCAGCGAGATGGCCGGCGCCGATGGCGACGAAAATCGTGCCGTCGCCCTTCAGCAGCGTTTCGATTTGCTTCGCGAAGTTCCTGTTGCGGTCGACCAGCAGCACTTCGTACAGTTCGGGATATTGTTGGCGCATGCTGCCATTGACGTTGCTGGCGATGGCGTCGACGTCGCCGGATTGCCATGCGCGGATCAGCGCTTTGATCTGCTCGGGGCCCTTGGCGTAGTCGTCGAGTACGTTGCGCAGCAGGTCCAGCTGCAGTGCCGAGGGCAGGTTGGCGAAATACTGGATTTGCTGCTCGGCGGTCTCGAACGCATCGACCGTTTTGCCGGCCGCCTTGAACGCGCGTTGCAGCTGCTTGTCGGCGCCGGATTTCGGGTCGTAGCCGGCCTTGACGATGGGCGCGACCGTGATCGTCAACGCCGCCAGCCATGGCTTCATGGCGTTCAGCGTGGCAGCGCCGCCCGGAACGTCGATGGCCTCGGCGGCCGCATCCAGTCGTGCGCGATCGGCGTCGTCCAGTTGCTTCGAAAGCGGATGTTGCAGGTCCATGCCGTATTGCAATACCAGCATCTGCATGCCGACGGGATCGTCGTCATCCTCTTCCATGTACAAGGTGCCGCTGTCGGCGAGCGCCTTGTCGAGCGCCGGGTAGTGCCACTTGGCGTCTTTCGGCAGGACGTGCACGGTGCCGAACAGGTACACCGTCGCGGTCGCGCTTTTCGCTACCCACAGCGCCGGATCGGCCAGCGCGGGCGTGCACGCCGACAACGTGAACGCGAGCGCGAAGCAAAAGCGTCGAAGCGATTTCATCGAGATACGATGCGCAAAAGGAATTCGCGCATTGTGTCATGCGGCGTGATTGGCCGACCCGCCGCTGCGTCGGAATGAGATGGCGTTCCGGTGTCGCGTCCGGAATGGCAGATTCAAGATTCTTCCTGCGCCTGCGCGGCCAACGCCTGCGCGGCCCCCGACATGATCCGCCGCGCGCGTGGCGAGCGTTGCGGTGAATGCAGGATCTGATGCAAGGCGGTTTTGGCTTCCGACGTTTTGCCCAGGCGCGCCGCCAGATGCGCACGCAGTCTCTGGGCGCGCAGGAAGTCGGGCACGGCAGTCGTGGCATATTCCGTGACCCGCAGCGCCGCGCGATTGTCGTTCTTGAGCATCCACGCACGCGTACGCGCCAACCAGCTTTCGCGGCTTTGCGACCAGGCATCGATGCGGTCCAGCACGCGCAATGCCGCATCCGGCTGGTACTGGTCGATCAACAATGAGGCGAGGGCAACACCGCTTTCGTGGTCCCAAGGCGCGCGTGCCAATGCGCTTCCGTAAAGACGCTCGGCTTCGCGCGCTTGTCCGGCCGCCGCCAGCGCGGCTGCTGCCGCCGCTTGCCGGTTTTCGGTCAGCAGCGCGAACGCACGATGGCCGGTCCATCCCGCGACCGCAAGCATCGCGCAGATCGCGACGACGCTGCCGGCGCGTTGCCACCCGCGGCGACCACTCCCTGCAAAAGACGAATTCGTGGCAGCGATCGGCGCCAAGCCGGCCATGCATCCGAGCACCAGCCAGAACAACAGCGCTGTCGCAGGCGTATGCAGCGGGGCAGACGCCAATGCCAGCATGAAAAGTACGCCGAGCGAAGCAGCGAGTGCGGGGGGGGCCGTCACAACGCGGGTGCGGTTTGGCGAATGCAGTTCGTTCGATGGGTCCGTGGCCGCGGATGATCGAATTGAATCGAGCGCGCGCCGTGCCGAACGCAATCCCAACGCGAACAACGCGAGCAGCAGAAGCGCGCCGGGAATGCCCGTTTCCACGCCCATTTCAAGGAAATCGTTGTGCGCGTGCGCGGTCAGCAAGTCGGGCATCCGGCTGCGTGCGATCGCGTCCAGTGGCGCCGCCACGGCTCGGAGGCCGTCGGGCAGCACCAAGGCGAAATGATCGAGGCCGTAGCCATGCAACGGTTTCGCCGCGACCAGATGCAGCGACGCTTGCCACAACTGCAAACGGCCGAGCACGGAATGGAAATCATTCCATCGCAGCAACGCCGCCGCGTAGCCATCATTGTGCAAAAGCAACGCCAGCGATCCGAGCGTGATCAGGCCGGCAAGGGAAACGTTTATCCAGTCTCGCGGAACGCGGCTTTCTCCTCGACCGCGTCGACGTGCCCACGCGTAAATCGTGGCGCCGACAAGCAAACCCGCCAAGCCCAGGCGCGAGCCAGTGGGCAGGATGGCGGCGGCGAACAGCAGGCATAGCCACGCAGCGCCACGCGTGAAGCGGGATATCCACCACACGGCGATGGGCGCCGCTGCCGCAATGAATTCGGCGGTCCAGTCAGGATTGCCGGTGGTCGTGAAAATCCGCCAGCGTCCCGATTCCTGCACGGGCCTGCCGACGATCCAGGCGAGCGGATCCGCGTTCGCCGCCTGCAGAACCGCATGGCCCGCCATCACCAGGGCTGCGATGGCGACAGCGCCGAGCAACAGTTCGAAGTTTCGCGACGAATCGGTGTTGCGTGCTTGCCATGCGTAGCGCATCGCCGCGAAAAAGACGACCATGTGGGCGGACAGGCACGCACAGCCGAAGCCAAGGTGCAGTGCCGGGTTGAGCGCGTGTGGTGTGACGACCAGCGCCCACGCCCACAGCGCCAGCACGCTGCCGATCAGCCACGCATTGGATCGCGCATCCGATCGTTGCCGCGCCTGTGCAGCGTGCGCTCGCCACGTCTTTTCGGCGTACTGCACGATCGCAATCAGCGCTGCGAGCGCGCTGCCGAACAGCAGTACCGCCTGCTTGACCGGCAGGAATGCGTGAAAACCGAACGGGTCGATGACCAGCGGCACGAAAAAAACGACAGCCGCAACCAGAATGCTGCATGGATTCGGCGCGGCAAACGCAGCGCCTGTCGAACGCACCGATATTGCGGGGATGGCCTGGATTGATTCACCCGCCATGCCCGCGCGCACCCAGCATCTGCTGCAGGAACTGTCCCAGCGGGATCGGTTTTTGTGGAGGCTGTTTCGGGTTGGGTGTTTGCGGCGGTGGTGGATTTTTGGACGGCGGCTGCGGCGGTGGCGGCGGTGGTCCCGGCGGGAACGGACGCAAATATGGCGTGCCCTGCGCCAGCTCCGGATGCTCCGGCGGTTTCTTGCAATCGGTCAATGCCGCATCGGCAGCGTTGCGCCGGTCGATCACGTCGCTGCCCAGCTTCACTGCCTGCCAGGTGTTGTAGAGCTGCGTGCCGCCATCCAGTGCGGCAAGTGCCGGACCGAGCTTGTTGAACAACCCCGAGAGCTGGGTGTCTTCGGCCAGGCCCTTGGCGATTTCGACCGCGTTGTCCTTGGCGGCACCGAGTGCCTCGTCACCAGGCGCCGAAACCATCGCGCTCTCCGCGCTCGGCACACCACCGAATATTTTGGAGATGCCGGAGAGGTCTTTCATCGCTTCGTTCCGGTGTTTTTCCTCTTCGGCCCACTTGTAGATGTCGCCGCTGTTGCCCTGGGTCGGATGCTCCATCGCCTCGCACCGGCGGTAGGTCTGCCAGTTCAGGGACTGGAGCTCCTGCAGTTCCTCGGCAATCTGCTGCTTGAGCTGTTGCAGCAACGTGGGATCCTGGGCAACTGCGGCCATCTCGGTGAGGAAGTTGAGTTTGTAGACGGCGTCCGCGGTGTTCTGTTGTATCTGACTCGAGGTCTGGGCGAGCGCCGGTTGCATGGCCAGCAAAGCGATGCACGTACCTAGGGCGAGCGCACATTTGCGCAGGCCGCCGCATCCATCTACACGCGCGTGTCGGGTGTCTTCAGAGTGAGCCACAGCGCGTTACCCCCTTTTGCAGCTTGTCGAGTTCGGCGCTGGCGGCTGCGACCTGTTTGTCGTTGCCCTGTTCGTCATCCCGGATGGTGGCGGCCGCCACCGCCGTGTCGACGATCGTCTGCGGCACGACTTGTCCTGCCGGCGCACGGATCGCATTCGCGGTCATCGCGGCGATGTCCCTGTCGGTCCAGCCGCCGCGCTTGAGCGTCGCCACGGTTTGCGGCGGCAGGCCGACCTGCTTCAGCTGTTGCTGCCATGCGACGAAGGCCTGCTGCATGCCGACCGGATCGTCGACGTTGAACATCGGCGATTGATTCTTCTGCAGCAGCGGCGCCATTGAAAGGCGCAGCAGTTTGGCTTCGGCAAGGCGGCTGGCCTTGCCGGCGGCGGCCATGCGCGGCAGCAATTTCGAGAGGTGTTCGACGAGCTTGCCGGCGTGGTCCATGTCGCCCCAGACGATCGCCACGCGCAGCCCGGACATTGTCGTTTGGACGGCCACGGCCACGGCCGCGGCTTCCAGATTGCCGGCCCACATCGTGTCGAACGCCGTCCGCATCGGGGTGCCGCGCGGCGCTGCGGGCATGGCAACGGCTGGCACGGTCGGCAACACCAGTTCGGGTTCGTTGTCCAACTGCCCGGATGGAATGTCGCCGGCGTTGCCGAAGTAATCGGCGGGCAGGCCCGCGCACGTCGCGAACGCAGCGAGCCGGGCACGATCCGCATGTTTGGGCATGCCGAACATGCCGCCCGATGACGTGTCGCCGCCGGCGTTCCGGTGCATCGCCGCCTGGGCAGCCTGCAGCGACATCTGCTGCAGCATCTGCAGCGCCGCCATCGAGACGCTCTTGTCCAGCGTGGCTTTTTCCCGGGTCGTATGGCCGGCCTTTAGCGTGACGTCGATTACCTGCATCGGCGGCATGCCGTCGTAATCGCCCTGATAGGTGACGAGGACCTTGTACTTGCCGGGCGCGAGTTTGGCTTCGAGTCCGTTGGAACCCGTCTCCAGTTCACCAGCGAAGTTGCCGGTCGCGTCGGCGATCATCCCGGCGCTGTCGCTGGTCACGTCGCGACCATCCAGCGAGGCGGTGATGTCGAGCGTGGCCTTTGCTGCGCCGTCACCGGCTTCGCCGGAATCGTCGTTGTCGGCGCCGCTCGCGTGGTTGCCGGAACACGACGCCAGTCCCAGCGTCGCCATCATGATGGCTGCAAGGATCGCGCTGCCGATTGCACGTCGTCCGAAACGTCTCACGAACCCACTCCCCAGTTCCGCATCGCCAGTTGCATGGATTGTTTGGCGTTGTCGTCTTGTTCTCGCGCCATCGCGTCCTTGAGGGCCGCGACGACCGTGCCTTTCATCGATGTGACGTCCCCACCCGCATGGCCGAGATTGCCAAGCGCTTCGGCGACGTCGCCGCGCACGTCGCTGCGTGGATCGGAAAGTCCGTCGATCAGCGCGGCCACGGCTGCAGCCGTGTGGTCGCCGAGTTGCTTGTTCCAGCCCAACGTCGCCAAGCCGGCCGCGGCACGACCGCGAATGCCGATGGCGCTTCGGTTGGCGGGCGACGCGCCGGTGCGCACCGCTTCGATCAGGAGCGGCGCGCCGATGCTGCCCATCGCGGCCAGCGCGTCGGCGGCATCGCGCGCATGATCGCCGTGCGGCGCAAGCAGCGCCGTCTTCAGCGCGCCCAGTGCAGGCGCAGCCTGCGGGCCCATTTTCCCGAGGGCCTGCGCCGCAATGCCGGCGACCGCGACATCGGAATCACCGAGGCGGGCGCCGAGCGCTCTGGCTGTCTGCGCAACCAGCGAGGGAGGCAAGACATCCAGCGGTTTTGGCACCGGTTTGTCTGCCCTGGACGCCGCCACTGCTCGCTCGTTGCTGACGAACGCGCCGTCCAGCCCATCATCCAGTGCGTTGACCGCAGCCTCGCGCACATCCGCTTCGGGGTCGTCCAGGGCGCCGAGCAGTGCAGACAATGCTGCGCCGTCGTAAGCCGTCAACTGACCGAGTGACTTTGCCGCGGCTCGGCGAACGCCGGTGTCGTCGTCCTTCAGTGCTGAAGTCAGTGCGGGAATCGCGGCGGTCGCTTCGGCACCCTTTTCGCCGAGCACATCGGCTGCGAACGTGCGCTGCTGGGCCGGGCCGCGTTGCAGGGCGACGATCAGCGGTGCGGTCATCGGCACCTTGAGTTTCACCAGTGACGTTTTCGCGGCGTTCGCGGCGCGGGTCGAGTACCGCGCGGCCGGTGTCCGATAACCCAGCGTCGCGATGAGCGTGGGCACGGCCGGCGCGCCGATTGCTGCCATCGCGGCGATCACCTGATTCGCCGTGTACAACGGCAACGGATCGAGCACGGCGCGTGTCAGCGCCGGCAGCGCCGGTTCGGCGGCCGGGCCCGATGCCGCGATGGCTCGCGCGATCGCGCCGCGGACCCAAGGATCGGGTTCGACATCGAGGCGCGCAGCCAGCGCATGGATGGCGGCGGGCTCGGTCGACGCGAGTTCCGCGAACGCCGTGGCTGCGCCGTAGCGGACCAGCCGCGAGTCGTCGCCGAGGTCGGTGGCAAGCAGCGATATCACGTGGCTGCCGCCGGCGTGCTGCGCCTTGGCGATGGTGCCGAGGCCCTTGGCGCACGCCGCGCGCACCCGCTCGTCGCGATCCGTGGTGCACTTGCCGAAGGCGGTGAGCGTGCCCGCGCCTTCGGGGATGGTCATCAGCGCATACGCTGCGTTGGCGCGAACGCGCCATGCCGGATCGCCGTTCAGCGCGGGCAGCAGCGCAGGAACCGCCTGCTCCAGTGCGCGGCTGTAGAAACCCCGCAACACGTAGGCCGTGTCCGCACGCAGTTCCGCATCGCTGCTTTTGAGGAACGGCACCAGCGCAGCCACCATCGCAGGCGTGTCGTTGCGGTAGCTCAGGTTGCTGGCGAGCTTGGCACGCTCCGCCGGGGCTGCAGTCTTGAACTGCGCGGCCAGCCCGGTTTCGTGATCGCCCGCAGCCGCGACGGCGTTGCACGAACACAGCACCGACGCGGCACTCAAGATCAGAATCCTCTTGCTTCTCACTTGTGCTGCTCCCCTTCAAGATGCCGAGCCGCGGCATGGCGACAGGCACGGCTGCGCGATCTTTCATTAGATTTGGTCAGGCGATGGCACTGGCCGGCAGCGGCGTATCCCACGGCAGTTCCAGCAGGTAGCCATCGGCGTCCAGCACGGTTACCGGCGTCATCCCAAGCACGGCCAGCAACTCCAGCGGTGCATCACCGGTGTTGGCAAGTTGATGCACCGCGTCCGACTCCACGATCAGCGTGGCGTCCGGCCCGAAGGTTTCGGTACGCCCCGGCATCCGGCATTCGCCATGGCCGGACAGGACCACGATCACCTCTTCGCAGGAATGCCGGTGCCATGGCGTCACGGCGCAGGCCGCGAGGGTCTGCCGCCACACTTCCATCGTGTAGGTGCCGCGGGGCAGGTTGGCCAGCGTCTGGTGGGTCAATCCCGGCAGGTTGAAGGTTTCGATGTCCGCTCGTTCAAGCACGGTCATGGCTGTCTCCTCGGAGCGTCGTGTCGGAAATGTCGCACCGCCGGCGCGGATGGCGGCCCGGTCCCGAAAATTCCCCACGGCGAATCCTTTCGCCCGCCGGTCGGCGCGACATGGCGGCATTGCACCACGGGGACTCGGACCGATCTTGAGGAAGCACTTAAGCCGTCCTGACGAGATCGTTACGAAAGCTCACTTTGCCGTCGAATCAATGGCCTGCGTTTAAATTTGCAGCGACATCGAGATGCGCGACGGGTGGTTGCGGATCCGGGGAGGAGCGCAATTCAATCGGCGAAGTCGGCAGCGATGGTGACCGTCCGCCGCCCGCACCGGGCTCCGGGAAACGGCAAGTGACAGTCGTGCCCGAACCGTCAGTTCACGAGCGCTTCAAAACCCGGGGTCCTGCGGATGGGATCCCAAGTGGGGTTCGCGCGCAGCACGGCCCGCGAGACGGCACCGCCTGAGGGTATCGCAAGCAATGTCCGGAGTAGCTTCACGGCCTGTCCGGGATCCCCCGCGGCGCAGTAGATCTGGGCCAACGCCAGCGCGTGCACGGTGCCATAAAAGGCGTCTTTCGAGAGGGGCAGAAGCCGCACTGCGTGTTGGCCCGCATCGATCGCGGCGGCATCGTCGTGCAGCCCCGATTGTGCGAGCCCCATCGCGCCCCACAGCGTCGGCGAGTCGGGTTGCTTCGCAAGCGCCTCTTGCAGTTCGTCGCGTGCGCGCGCGAAGTCGAGGACCGCGGCCTGCTCGTCGCCGACGCGGCTCAAGGCTCGCCCCCGCAGCAGTTCGACCGGGACCGTGTACTGGAACCGGGCGTCCATGACCCATGCCGGAGCGCCGTCGAGCGCGGCGAGTGCGGCGCGCGGATCGTGCGCGAGCCATGCGGATTCGAAGCGCAGCGCGCTGACCGCGCCGAGCGGATCGACGCCGGCCGGGATGCTCGCCAGCGCCTCGCGTGCGGCGGCCGGCTTGTCCGCGATCAGCAGCATGCGCACGCGGTAGGCCATCGCGGTGTAGTCGTGCGGTTCGAGGGCGAGGGTCTGGGCCAATTGCTGGTCGGCTTCGTCGTAGCGACGCATTTCGGTCAGCGTGACGGCGACTTCGAAATGGCGACGCGGGTTCTGGTTGTCGAGTTCCATCGCGCGGTGCAGTCCGGCCAAGGCGGCCGGCCACTGGCCCTGGCGACGCTCGATGTAGGCGAGCGCGGCAATGGCGTCGACGTTGTTGGGAGACTGCTCGAGGGCACGTTCGAAATGGCCGCGGGCCTTGGCGTAATCGTGGTGGAAATAGTATTCGGCGTAGCCGATTGCCATGTGCGACGTGGCGAGGTTCGGGTCCAGCTCGAAGGCCCGTCGCGCGTCGGCTTCCGCTGCAGTCTTGTGCTTTGGCGAAGCGTCGATATCGAACCACCACAGCCGGCTCTCGAGGATCGAAAGCTGCGCCCACGCCAGCGCGAAGCCCGGATCGCGCGCCACCGCGGCGTGATAGTGCGCGATCGCCTGTTCGGCTTGCCCGGCGGGATCGGCGACGTTGCCCAGATCGTGCACGCGGTCGGCAAGATGATTGGCCTTGAGGAAAGCCAGGTAGGCATCGGGATTGCGGGTGGGAGGCGCCGCAAGGTTCGTGGCTTCGTGGTGGCTCAGGCGTGCGTCCAGCGCCTGCGCGATCTCCGTCGCGACTTCGCCCTCGACCTCGAAGATGTCGTCCAGGTTGCGGTTGTAACTGTGTGCCCAGATGTGGGCGCGGCTGGCGGCATCGATCAACTGCACGTTGATGTGGACCTCGTCGCCGGCCCGTTGCACGCTACCCTCCAGTAGTGTCGTCACGCCCAGCCGGCGGCCGATGGCCTGAAGGTCGTCGGGGCGGCTTGCGTATTGCCGGGTCGAGGTGCGCGCGATGACTTTCAGGCCCTTGATCTTCGCGAGTTCGGTCAGGATTTCGTCCTGGATGCCGGCGGCGAAATAGGCGTTGCCCTCGTCGGTGGAGAGGTTCTGGAATGGCAACACGGCGATGCTGAGCGGGCTGCTCGCCGGCTGAACGTCGCGCGATGCGAGTATCGACCACGCCGTCGCCGCCATGGCCACGACAGCCGCGAGGCTTGCAGCCGATAGCCACCAGCGCCGCGTGCGCACGTGCGGATGAACGGCCGCGGATTGCGGATTCGGCGCTGCGGGTTGCATCGGCACTGCAACCATCGGAGAGGATCTGGAATCCGCTTTCGCGGCGGCTTCCGCCGCCACGCAGTGCACCGGCGCAACCCACTGCAGGCCACGCGCGTAAATGGTGCGGATTAACCGCTGCTGCTCGCCGTCATCGCCGCAGGCGCGTCGCGCCTTGTAGATCAACTGGCTGAGCGCGGCGTCGGTGATGGGGCGTCGACCCCACAGTTTCTCGATCAGTTCCTGTTTGCCGAGCGCGCGCGCATGGTCGCGAACCAGCAACAGGATCAGGTCGAACACCTTGGCTTCCAGTTCGACTTCCACGCCGTCGCGCAGCAGCCGTCGCGTGGCCGGTCGGATCACGCAATCGCCGCTGTGGTACTCGCTTGTTCCTGCATCGTCTTGCATGCAGGCCACCCCGAACGGCCTTGCAGTGATCCCCGGAACGAACTGTGTATCACAACCGGCGGCCTGCAGGAACCTTCAGCGCGGCACGCGATATCCGCCTGGCACGCCCTTCGGCGACAGCGTGAGCTGCCACAACTGATCGCGGCGGGTGCGGAAGGTCGCGGTGGAACCGCATATGTAATAGCGCCACATGCGGCGGAAGCGTTCGTCGTAGCGCGGATTGTTCGCGGTGAGTTCCGGCCACGCGGCGTCGAAGTTGGCGAGCCAGGCCATCAGCGTCTTGTCGTAGTCGGTGCCGAAGTTGTGCCAGTCCTCGACCACGAACAGGTTTTCCAGCGCCGGCGTCACCTGCGAGGCGCCCGGAATCATCGAATTGGGGAAGATGTATTTCTCGATCCACGGGTCCGGGCGGCTGGGCGACCCGTTGGTGCCGATGCAGTGCAGTACCGAAAGACCTTCGTCTTTCAGGCAGCGATTGCAGACTTCGAAATACGTCCGGTAGTTCTTCCAGCCGACGTGCTCGAACATGCCGATCGAATACACCGCGTCGAATTTTTCCGTGACGTCGCGGTAATCCTGCAGGCGGATTTCGACGGGCAGGCCCTTGCACAGTTCGCGCGCGAACTGCGCCTGCTGTTCCGACACCGTGACGCCGACACCCGACACGCCGTATTTCTCGGCGGCATATTTCAGTGCCTCGCCCCAGCCGCAGCCGATGTCGAGGATTTTCATTCCGGGTTTCAGTTGCAGCTTGCGGCAGACGAGGTCGAGCTTGGCTTCCTCGGCGTCGTCGAGGTTCGTGGCGTCCTTCCAGTAGCCGCAGGAATACACCAGCCGCTTGCCCAGCATCTTCGCGAACAGGTCGTTGCCGATGTCGTAATGCGCCTTGCCGATCTTGAACGCCTTGCGGCCGCGCTGCATGTTGAGGAAACGTGCGCGCAGGTGGGCGCGCAACGCGTCGAAGTCGCGCAGGTGTTCGTCGAGATGCGCGCCCAGCACGTGATAAAAAAACTGATCCAGCGAAGGCGTGTCCCACCAGCCATCCATGTAGGCCTCGCCGAGGCCCAGCGATCCGTGCGCGAAGGCGCGCGCGAACACGCGCTCGTCGTGGACCCGCAGGTCCCAGGGCCGGTCGCCGTCGATGCGGACGTCCGCGTGATCCAGCAGCTTCCGAGCCTTCTCGCGCAGCGCGAGATCGTGGCGCGACAAGTGCGCGGGTTCGGTGTTCGCCGTCATGTCGTTCATCGTGCACTCCTTTTGCGAGGACGAAGGCTCCACAAGAGCGGGCAGGCCGCGAGCTGCAGCACCAGTGCGGCGATCACTGTGTAGAGCGGATTGACATCGTACAACACGCCGAGCAGCACGCTGCCGGCGAACCATGCGGTGCCGTAAATCGCGTTGAACACGCCCATTGCCGTGGCGCGGCGCTCGCGCGGAATGCGTTGCGCGACCGCGGCGCGGAACAATGAATCGTGCGCGCCGAAACCGATGCCCCACAATGCCATGCCGGCCAGCGCGGCCCATGGCCCGCCGAGGAACACCAGCGGCGCGTACAGCGCCGGGATCAGGGTGACCCACAACAGCACCGACAGACCTTGCCGGTCGAACAGCTTGCCGAGTACCAGCGCCGTGAGTCCGCCCGCGAGGCTCGCGAGCGCGTACAACGCCGGGACCACGTCGCTCGCGACAATGTGATCGCGCGCGAGATGGAACGCAATCAGCGCGAAGTCGGAAAAGCCGGCCGCGATCAGCGCGGTGGCGACGAGGAATATCTTCAGGTCGCGCAGCGCGCGCGCGTCGTCGAGTTCCGGGGCCGGGCGGGGGTCGAGATCCTGAGGTTGCGGAAACTTCGCACGCGCGATCACGAGCGTGGCCAACGCGGCCAGCGCCGGCAGCAGCAGCCACGCAAACGCGTGCCGGTACCCGCCGTGCAGGAACAGTACCAGGGCCGCGATCAGCGGACCGAGCACTGCGCCGATCGAATCCAGCGCTTCGTGCAGGCCGAACGCCCAGCCCGCGCCGCCCATGTCCTTGGCGGCGTAGGAAAGCATCGCGTCGCGCGCCGGCGTGCGCAGCGCCTTGCCGCTGCGCTCAAGGATCACCAGGCCCGCGGCAACCGGCCAGTTGCCCGCGAGCGCCAGCGCCGGCACCGCCAGCAGATTGATCGCGTAACCGATGATGGTGATCGTCCAGTAGCGTTGCGTCTTGTCGGCCAGCACGCCGGTGAACAGGCGCAACAGATAGCCCAGCAATTCGCCCCCGCCCGCGACCAGTCCGACGATCGCGCCGGTCGCGCCCAGCGTGCCGAGGAACGGGCCCCAGATCGAGCGCGAACCTTCGTACGTCATGTCGGCGAACAAGCTGACCACGCCGATCAGCACGACGAAAGTCAGCGCGCGCCGGCGCGCGAGAGGCGAGGATGCCGGCGCGGTTGGGCTCACTGCGCGCCGTCGCCCAGAACCCCGAATTCGGCCGGCAACACCGCGTAGAACATCTGCAGGTTTTCCCGGCGCACGCGGGCGAGCATCGTGTCGGCGGCCTCGCGGGTCACCACGAAATCCACGCGCACGGTTTCCTGTCCGGCCAGTTCCAGGAAATGCGCTTCGTGGGTTACACCGTGGCGGCCGTAGCCGGCGATCGAACGGAACGCGGTGCCGCCGGAGAGGCCCAATTTTTTTGCTTCCGCAAGCAGCCAGTCGTACAGCAGCACGCCACCATGCCGGCGGTTCTCGTGGACGAAGAAACGCAGGTACACGCCTTGGGCGGGTGCGGTGTCATTCATGCGAAGTGCCTCAGCAGGCCCTGCATCAGCGCGAAACCCAAGAGTGTCATCCCGAGTGTGCCGATCACGTGTACGCCGATGATGCCGAAGGTCCAGCCGTACTGGCCGCGCAGAAGCAGGGTGACGGTTTCGCCTGAAAACGTCGAAAAAGTGGTCAGGCCACCCAGGAAACCGGTGGTGATGAACACGCGGGTTTCGGGCGTCAGCGACTGGAACTGCGCGAATGCGCCCAGGATCAGACCCATCAGCAGGCCGCCCAAAAGATTGGCCGCCAGCGTGCCCAGCGGCACGGTCGGGAAGATCGGGTTGAACCAGACGCCGAACAGATAGCGCAGGCACGCGCCGAGGAAGGCACCGCAACCGGTGGCGAGCAGGGCTTGGATCAGCATGTCGAGTATCCGACTCCATTTGAAGGTGGTCGGGAACCGCGCGCGCTGCGCTTCAGGACGCAACACCTACGCGCCGGGATCCCGGTGGCGTAGGCATCATCAGCCGGACGATCCGGCGGTTCGGGGAGGCATGCCATCTCCCGTGCATTGCGGCGCCGATGATAGCGGAGCGTCGGCGCCGCTTGTCAAACACAGCGTTTCGACACGGATAAGAGCGGATTACCGCGGATAAAGCTTTATCCGCTTCAAATGGCATCTGCGGGCGCAGGCTGGCTTTGCCCTTGTGGCAATAGTCCGCGTGCGACGAGAAATGAACGCGCATCTTCCGCGTCGTGTTCGAACCACGCACGCGCGGAGCCGAGACGGAACGAATAACCCCATGCGTCCATGTCTGCCAGCGCGCGCTCGCGGCCAAAGCCTGGCAGGGCGTCGGCCAGCACGATCTGCAGATAACAGGTCGCGTCTTCCTCTTCGAGCGAATCGCTGGCATCGGTATGGATCGACGCACGCCGCGCCGGCTCGGCCACCAACAGGTGACAGGCCTCGTGCAGCAGCGAATGCACCGGCGTGTCGGTGCGCGCGTACACCTTCGATGCGATCACGCCGGCTTCGGGTTCGCCCCAGTAGCTGCCGGGAATCGGCGCGTGGTCGTCGACGCGCACCAGTTCGAGTCCATGCTGCGCGAGCAACGCGTCTGGCGCCTCGAAGCCGATGTCGGCGAGGCGCAGGACTGAGATGGATAGCGGACCCGCCATGCTGTTATCGCGCCGAACCTTCATGTCGTCATTCCGGGGCCGCGCTCAGCGCGAACCCGGAACCCAGTGACTTTGATCTGGACGAGACCCGGAAAAGCGTAACAATTTTCTGTCGTCATTCCCGCGGAAGCGGGACTGAGGATTGCAAACGCGAACGCCGCAGGCGGCCCGCGAGGGCGAGCGCCATGGATGGCGCGGGTAATCCATTTTCGCCTTCGAAGAGCAACATCAAAATCGATTGCGGGATTCCGCTCGCGATGAAGCTTGACGCTGCGCGCGGCCGCGGAATGACGACATGTTGTTATGTTGCCCCGAGTTCCGCGCTTCAGCCGCTGGTGCCCGTGGCTTTGCCAGCCTCAGGCAACGCCACCGACAGCTCCAGCACTTCGCCTTCGCTGTTGCGTTCCACGTTGATCTGCACCGCGTCGGCGCCGACGTGCACATACTTGCGGATCACTTCCAGCAGTTCGTTGCGCAGGAGCGGCAGGTAGTCGCGGCCGTCGCGGGTGACGCGTTCCTGCGCCACGATGATGCGCAGGCGTTCACGCGCGATGTTGGCGGTGTTCTTCGGGCGTGGGCGCAGAAAATCCAACAGGCTCATTGCAGCCTCCTCATGTCCCGAACATGCGCTTGAAGAAACCCTTCTTCGGCGCATCGACGAATCGCATCGCCACGTCTTCACCGAGCAGGCGGGATACCGCATCGGCATAGGCTTGTCCGGCGATCGAGCCGGCATCGTGGATCACCGGCACGCCGGAGTTGGATGCGGCCAGCACGTTTTCAGATTCCGGAATCACGCCCAGCACCGGGATGCCGAGGATTTCCTCGACGTCGCCGACACTCATCATCTCGCCGGCTTCGACGCGCACCGGGTTGTAGCGCGTGAGCAGCAGGTGTTGTGCGCCGGCGCCCAAGCCTTTTTCGGCGCGCTGGGTCTTGGAAGACAGCAGGCCGAGGATGCGATCGGAATCGCGCACGCTGGAGACTTCCGGATTCACCACCACCACCGCGCGATCGGCGAAATACATCGCGAGGTGCGCGCCTTTCTCGATGCCGGCCGGCGAATCGCACACGATGTAATCGAAACCGTCTTGCTTCAATTCGTCCAGCACGCGGCCGACGCCTTCCTGGGTCAGGGCGTCCTTGTCTCTAGTCTGCGAAGCCGCCAGCACATACAAATTTTCGTGGCGCTTGTCGCGGATCAACGCCTGCTTCAGGGTGGCCTCGCCCTGGATCACGTTCACGAAGTCGTACACCACGCGGCGTTCGCAGCCCATGATGAGGTCGAGGTTGCGCAGGCCGACGTCGAAATCGATGACGGCGGTCTTGTGGCCGCGCTGGGCGAGTCCGCTGGCGAGCGAGGCGGACGTGGTGGTCTTGCCGACGCCGCCCTTGCCGGACGTGATGACGATGGTTTCGGTCAAGGGATTCTCCGATGATCTTCGGGTTGCAGTGGAGGGTGGCGCAAAGGCGCCATTATTGGGGTCAAGGATGAATGCGCGATGTCACAACGCCGCGATCTGCAGTTTGCCCGGTTTCGAGTCTTCTTGTGCGAGCCAGATCTGCACGGCGCGGCCGGCGAATTCCTTCGGCAATTCTTCGAACACGCGGTAGTGACCCGCGATAGACACGATCTCGGCGCGGAATTCCGAGCAGAAGATGCGCGTGTCGGCGTCGCCCAGCGCGCCCGCGAATGCGCGCCCGCGCAACGCCCCGTAAATGTGGATGTTGCCGTCGGCCAGCACTTCCGCGCCGTTGGCGACGGTGCCGGTGACCACGAGATCGGAGCCTTGCGCGTACACCTGCTGACCGGTTCGCACCGGCTGCCGATGCTGCAGCGCGACGGTCGGTGCTGTGCCGGACGAAGCAGCCGGGATCGCGGATTCGGGCGCGGCGGGCGCGCTCGTCGTTTCGCCGGAGGGCGCGTCACGCTGTTCCTGTCGTTCATAGGCGGCGCGGAATTTCGCGATCAGCGGCAGTCCCAGGCGCCGCGACAATTCTTCGGTGGCGCTGTCGCCGTAGGCCAGGCCCACCGGCAGCATGCCGGCGGTGCGCACCGCGTCGAGCAGTGCCGCGACTTCGGCGTCGGCAGGTTGCGGGGACAGGAAGGAAAGGTCCACCACCACCGGCGCGCGCTCGAACAGCGACGGTGCTTCGCGCACGCGTAATTCCAGCGATGCGCGCAGCGCTTCGGGATCGGGGTTGCGCACGCGCACGTTGGCGATGCCGACCTGGCCGAAACGCAGGTCGGAGGCTTCCAGGACTTCGGCGGATGCCGCCACGGGTCGTGCACTCATGCCTGGCTCGCCGCGCGCAACTGCGACTCGCCGGCCGGCAGCGTACGCTGCGCCAGCCACGGCACGCCGGGCAGGCCGTCGGCGTAGGTCTCGCGCACGAACGGATAGCAATCGAGCTTCTTCAGCAGCAGGCTGACGCGGCGGCCGGATTCCGGCATCACCTGCTGGCCGGCTTCGCTGAAACCGAATACGCCATGGAACAACAGCGATACGTCGTCGCGCGGCTCCAGGAACACTTCGCACGCAAGGTGGGGCGACCGCACTTCGGCGTAGCTTTGCACGTCACTGTAGAACAGGCGTCCCAAGCCGTGGCCGCGGTGCAGATCGCCAACCACCACGCGATCGATGTACACGAACTCTTCGCAGTGCTGGCGAAACCACTGGAAGTTGGAACTGACGTGCGGGGTCGAATCGCGCAGTGCGACCAGAAACCCGGCGAGATGGCCGTCCACCTCCGCCACGCGAAAGTAGTCGGCATTGCGGTAGAGGCGATCGAGTTGTGCGCCGTCCATGGGCAGGATGGAGGCGCCCGCGGTGTTGTTGAGACCCATGACGGCGGCGAGATCGCTCGCGCGGACGTCGCGAAGGGTCAGGTGGGGCGTGGACGTCATTGTTCAGGGATTTCCGGGGTGCAGATCGGGGTCGGTGACGGCTGGTGGCCGCCCATTATCGCACGCTCGCTGCGGGTGGTCGCAGGTTGCCGTCCAGAACGTGTCCCGGCCGGGCGCCGCGCGGCTCCGGCTCGGTTATGATCGGCGCGATGCGGCGTTCGTCCTTCAGCCCGATTTCCCTGCTGCGTTATGCAGGTCTCATCACGTACGCCAGCGCGGGCGTGCCGCTGGTTCGGCGCAACTGGATCGAAACCGGCGTCGAGCGCACCGCGATCCACGCGACGCGCGCCCTGCATGCCGAGAGCCACAACGTCCTGCTGATGTGGGCCGCCAGCTACGTGGTGTTCGGCGTGGTGTACTGGTTGCTGACCCGCAACCTGGCATCGCGGCGGCATTGGAGCATGAAACTGGTCGGGTTGCTGGTACTGACCGCCACGGCGATTGCGATCAACTGGTTCAGCGTGAGTGGCCTCGGCGCGCTGTTGCTGGCGGTGGCGACGCTGGTGCTGCCGTGGCTGCTGCCATTGCCGGTGGCGATCGTATGGCTGGTCCTCCAGTACGCCGCGATCATTCCGGTTTATGCCATGTTTCCGCACGTCACGCTGGGTTTCGCGGTGATCCAGTCGGGGCTGTATCTTGGGTCTTCGGTGATCGTGTTCATTGCGTCCGAGGTGGCCCGCCAGCAGGTGGATGCGCGCGAGGACCAGCGCCGGCTCAATTCGGAGTTGCGCGCCACCCGCGCGCTGCTGGCTGAATCCAGCCGCATCTCCGAACGCATGCGCATCGCGCGGGAATTGCACGACCTGGTCGGCCATCACCTCACCGCGCTCAGCCTGAATCTGGAAGTGGCCGGGCACCTCGTGGTGAACGAGGACGCTTCCGCCCATGTCGCGCGCGCGCGCACCACCGCCAAGCAATTGCTGGCCGACGTGCGCGAAGTGGTCAGCGAACTGCGCGACGATGAAGGCATCCAGCTCACCGACGCGTTGCGCGACCTGACCGAAGGCGTGCCCGGCCTCACCGTGCATCTGGAATTGCCGCCGCGCTTCGCGGTCGGCGACTCGCGCCGCGCACAGGTGCTGCTGCGCTGCACGCAGGAAATCATCACCAATGCGGTGCGGCATGCGCGCGCGCGTCACCTGTGGCTGCGCTTCGAGGAAGGCGCGGGCGGTATGCTGGTGCTGAAGGCGCACGACGACGGCCGCGGCGTGGGCGAAGTGATTCCGGGCAATGGCCTCAGGGGCATGCGCGAGCGCCTGGCCGAAGTGGGTGGGCAATTGGCGATCCAGACCGATCGCGATCGGGGATTCGCGCTGGAAGCGTCGTTGCCCATGGAGCGGGCCGTGTGAAAACATTGGGTGGCCATATGCCTTTGCGGCGCGGGCGCTTCGGTGTTTTTGTTGTCGGATTTTGGCAAGTGGAGCTTTGGGGAGAGGATTGAATGATTTCCGTGTGTCTCGTGGACGACCAGACGCTGGTGCGGCAGGGCATCCGTTCGCTGCTGGAACTTTCGCCTGAAATCCAGGTGGTGGCCGAGTGCCAGGACGGCGGCTCCGCGCTGGAAGTGATTCCGAAAATCAATCCCGACGTCGTGCTGCTGGACATGCGCATGCCCGGCAAGAGCGGACTGGACGTGCTCAACACCTTCGCCGCGCAGGGCAAGGTGCCGCCGACGATCATCCTTACCACCTTCGACGACGACCAGTTGGTGCTGGCGGGCCTTAAGGCCGGCGCGCGTGGCTACCTGTTGAAGGATGTCTCGCTGGAACAACTGGTCGATGCCGTGAAGACCGTGGCCAGCGGCGGCTCGCTGATCGCGCCGGTGGTAACGCAGCGCCTGCTCGCGGGCGTGGGCCGCATGCACAACCAGTTCACCAGCCTCGGCCAGCCCGATCCGTTGACCGATCGCGAAACGGAAATCCTGCGCCTGATGTCGGGTGGCTACAGCAACAAGGAAATTGCCAATTCGCTGCGCGTGGCCGAAGGCACGGTCAAGAACCACGTTTCCAACATTCTTTCCAAGCTGGGCGTGCGCGATCGCACGCGGGCGGTGCTGAAGGCGCTGGAGTTGGGTATTGTTTGAAGTTCGCGGGGCATGGCGCAGCCGCCGCGAAGCCGCTACCATCCGCCTTTCCGCCGTTGCAATGCGGTGCGCGACGAAGCCGTCCCGGCCTTCGCGTGCCGGCCATGTGAACAAGCCGTCCGGAGATTCCTGGCATGACCCGTGTGCTCGAATTCGTTGTTGCCCTGATCATCGTTTTCGTCCTGGCCGTGATCGTGGGCCTGTTCCTGCCCAGCCACGCGCACATCGAGCGCTCGATCGAAATCAGCCACAACCCGCAACACATCTACGACGTCCTGAACAACTTCAGGCGTTTCGGCGATTACGCCGGCGGCGCGCTGCAGGCACAGGACCCGCGGGTGAAATATGCGATGTCCGGTCCGGCCTATGGCCCGGGCGCCACGCTGACGTGGCAGGGCAACGACACCATCGGCGACGGCAAGCTGGTCAACAAGTCCGGCAACATCGATCTGGCCGGCAACAGCGATGTCATCTGGGATCTCACCAACGACTGGCACGGCGAGAACAAGACCTTCACCTTCACCGTCACGCCGAGCCACGGTCAGCGCGTCAGCACCGTCACCTGGGGCTACGACGTCGACTACGGCTGGAATCTGATCGACCGCTACTCGCGGTTGTGGATCCACGGCGATCCGGCCACGATGATCCAATACGGCCTCGATTCGCTGCAGAACATGCTGGCCGGCATTCCGAACGTCGACTACGGCAAGCTCGAGCCAGGCTTGTATCGCACCAATGCCACGCCGATGCTGCTGGTCTCGACCAAGGCAACCCGCACGCTGGACGACATCGACACGGCCAAGGCCGCGGCGCTGAAGCAGATCGATGCCGCGATGGCCAAGCTGGGTGTCAAGGCGGCCGGCCCGACCACCACCATCACCACCGAGTGGGGCGACACCACTTACACCTTCGACCTGGCGGTGCCGATCGACAGCACCACGCTGAACATCGACGGCAAACCGTATGATTTGACCAAGTTGCCGCCGCCGCCGACCGGCGCCGAACTGGCGGCAGCGCCCGCATCGACCAGCGCGGCATCGGCCGGCAGTGCCGCGGGCGCGTCCAGCGCAGCGGCTGCGTCGAGCGCGGGTGCGCCGGCTTCGGGTTCGTCCGCAGGCAGCGACGAGAATGGTCCGGCACCCGGCAGCCTCGACAAGAAGAACCAGTTGATCGTCAACGCCAACGTGCGTGCCACGATGTTCCCGGCGCGCGAAGTGCTGGAAGCCACGTGGACGGGCGAGGCCGGCATTCCGCTGATGCGCATGGCGCTGAAGGCCTACGCCGGCACGCACGGCTACCAGTACGACGAAAACGCCAACCGCTTGTACGACCAGTTGACCTCCCCGGTCAGCGTGCCGGATTCCGATCAGGTCTACCGCGTGTTCCTGCCGGTGATGAATGCCCCCGCGCAGACGCCGGAACAGATCGCCGGCCGCGCCAAGCCGCTGGAAGCACTGGACCCGGCCCTTTGGTCGGGCAACGCCAAACCTGCCGACAACACCCAAAAGTCCGACAGCGCCACCAAGAAGCCCGAGGCGCGCAAGCGTCCGGCGCAGGCGAAGAAACGCCACCGTCGTTGACGGCATGTCGTTTGATCAAAAGGCCCGCCGAGTGCGGGCCTTTTGTTTGGCAGCAAGGTTGCGTGAACGGTATTTGGGCGAGTCGCCGTCCATGGCGCCGAGCGGCGGTTCCCACCCTGCTAGAGTTTGCGCACGCACTCGCGCGATTCGTTGGCGATGATCGAAACCGAACACTTGGGCAAGCGCTACGGCAGGATCGACGCGGTGGCCGACCTGAACCTCAAGGTGTCGCCGGGGCAGGTGCTGGCGTTGCTGGGTCCGAACGGCGCGGGCAAGACCACCACGATGCGCATGATCGCTGGTTTCCTGATGCCCGGTTCGGGCAGGGCGCGCGTGTGTGGACACGACGTGGTGGCGGAACCGATCAAGGCGCGCCGCGCGCTGGGTTACTTGCCGGAAGGCGCGCCAAGTTACGGCGAACTCTCGGTATCGGAATTCCTGGCGTTCGCGTTGCGCGTGCGCGGTCTTTCGGGCATCCCGGGACGGCGACGACTGGACGAGATGATCGAGCGCCTGCAGTTGCAAACGGTGCTTTCGCAAACCATCGAAACGCTTTCGAAGGGGTTCCGCCGGCGCGTGTGCCTCGCGCAGGCATTGCTGCACGATCCGCCCGCGCTGATCCTGGATGAACCCACCGACGGGCTCGATCCGAATCAGCAGCGCGAGGTGCACGCGTTGATCCGCGGCATGGCGCGCGGCCGCGCGATCATCGTTTCCACCCACACGCTGGGTGAAGTGCGCGCCGCGTGCAATCGCGTCGCGATCCTCGCGGGCGGGCGACTGCGCGTCGAAGGCACCCCCGCGGAACTGGAACGCCAGTCGCGCTACCACCATGCGGTCAGTTTCCGCGCGCCCGCGAGTGCGCTGGCGCGCGAATTGCTGGGCCGGCTGCCGGAAGTGGACGCCGTGGAAGTCGATCCGGTCGATGGCCGCATCACGGTGTTTCCGCGCGACGGCCAGGAAATTTTCCACGCGGTGGTGAAGCTGCTCGACGAACAGCGCGTGCGCGTGGACGAGTTGCAGCTCGAACGCGGGCGGCTCGAAGACGTGTTCCGGCAGGTGACGACCGAATCGGGCGATATGGCGGCGGCGGCATGAATGTGCGCGCCGAGATCGTCGGCGAACCGCGCGGCATGGCATTCCGCGGCGTGTTCCTGCGCGAGCTGCGCGGCTACCTGATCACGCCGGTGGCATGGCTGTTCAGCGTGATCTTCCTGTTGTTCGCGGGCGCCTTCACGTTTTACCTCGGCGCGTTTTTCGAGCGCGGACAGGCCGACCTCGATCCGTTCTTCCAGTTCCATCCGTGGCTTTACCTGGTGCTGGTGCCGGCGCTGGCGATGCGATTGTGGGCGGAGGAACGTCGCAGCGGCACGCTGGAATTGCTGATGACGCTGCCGATCCGCCCGTGGGAAGCGGTGGTCGCGAAATTCCTCGCCGCATGGTTGTACATCGGCTGCGCACTCATCCTGACGTTTCCGATGTGGTTGACCGTCAACTATCTCGGCCAGCCCGACAACGGCGTGATCCTGGCCAGTTACATCGGCAGCTTTTTGATGGCGGGCGCGTTCCTCGCGATCAGCGAATGCCTGTCGGTGCTGACGCGCAGCCAGGTGATCGCGTTCATCGCTGCACTTGCGGTGTGTTTCCTGTTCCTGCTGGCGGGCGACCCGTTGGTGCAACGGCCGTTGCTGACTCTGGGCTCCACCCGGATCGCGGATGGCCTGGCCGACTTGAGCCTGCTGGCGCATTTTCAGGCGATCGCGCGCGGCGTACTCGACCTGGGGGACGTGGCCTATTTCGTGCTGACCATCGTGTTCTGGCTGGTGGCGAACGTGCTGATCCTCGACGCGAGGCGCGGCGGATGAGTTTGCGCGGGATGTTGCGTCGAAAGCTGTGGCTGACGCTGCCGGTGCTGGCGGCGTTGTACGTGCTGCTGGTGCTTGGCGCGTCGCGCTGGCTCGGCACGATGCGCGCCGACCTGACCCACGATCATCTCTACACGCTTTCGCCCGGCACGCGCGACATCCTTGGCCGTCTCGAACAGCCGCTCGACCTGACCCTGTATTTCTCCGATCGAGCCAGTCACAGCCTGCCGCAGTTGCGCGCCTACCACCAGCGCGTGGTGAACATGTTGCAGGAAGTCGAGCGGCAATCGCACGGGCGCGTGCGTTTCACGCACATCGATCCGCTGCCATTCTCCGAAGAGGAAGATCGCGCGACCGAGGCGGGACTGACCTCGGCCCGCGCGGACGGTACGAGCCAATCGATCTTTTTCGGATTGACCGGGCGCAATGCCAGCACCGGGCGCAGCTCGGTGATTCCGTTCTTCATGCTGGCGAAGGAACGCTTCCTCGAATACGACATCGCGAAATTGCTGTATGAATTGAGCGCCGCGCACAAGCCGCGCGTGGCGATCTACAGCGGGCTTCCGATCTGGGGCGATGCCGACGCGGATGGCAACAGCACGCCGCCGTGGACTGCGTTGCAGCAAGTGCAGCAGTTGTTCGACGTGCAGCGACTGGACTCCGCTTCGCTGGCGAAGCTCGGCGCCGACACCAGCGTGCTGGTGCTGATCCAGCCGAGCGGGCTGTCGGAGGCCGACGTCAAGGCGATCGATCGTTACGTCCAGCACGGCGGTCGCCTGCTCGCGTTCGTTGATCCCGATTCCGAAGTGGGCGGCGGCGAACCGTCCGATCTGTCGACGCTGTTCGGGGCGTGGGGCGTGGCGTTCGATCCCCGACGCGTGCTGCTGGATCGTTCGCGCGCGCTGCAGGTACAAGCGCCCGGCAGCAATGCGCGCGTGTACGATCCTGCGGTGCTGGGTTTGACCGGCGAAGATTTCAACCGGCGCGATCCGGTGACCCACGTGCTCAGCTTGATCGACGTATCGTCGACCGGCTTCTTCCAGTTGTTGCCGCGGGCGGCGGTGCGGCTCGATCCATTGATCCAGAGCACCACCGACGCGATGGCCGTGCCCGCCAGCCGCGTGCGTGAAGCGCTCGATCCCTCGCCGTTGTACGAGGGCTACCAGCCGCAAGGCGAACACTACGCGATCGCGGTACGGCTGCGCGGCGACTTGGCGCCTGCTTTCGCGGCCGACGCGGCCACCGGAGCGCGCAAGCCCGAAGTGATCCTGGTGGGCGATACCGATCTCTTGTCCGACCGGCTTTGGGTGCAGCAAAGCCCGTCGCAGGGCCAGACACTGGTGAGCCCGTTCGCCAACAACGGCGACTTCTTCGTCAACGCGGTCGACGACCTCGCCGGACCCTCCGACCTGATCGCGATTCGCGGGCGTGCCGTCGATGTGCGCAAGTTCACCCGCGTCGACGCACTGCGTCGACAGGCCGACGAGAAGTTCAAGGCCAAACAGCTTCAGTTGCAGGCCGAGTTGACCGACACCGAGCAACATCTGGCGGAGTTGAAGCAGGCCGCGCAGGGCCGCAACCGCACCGAGGCGCAAAAGGGCGCCGTCGAACAGTTCATGCAGCGCAAGTTGGCCATCCGCACCGAATTGCGTGCCGTGCAACGCAGCCTCGACGCCGACATCGAACGCTTGTCGGTATTGCTGAAGTTTATCGACATCCTGCTGATACCGATGGTGGTGGCGCTGGCGGGGCTGCTGTACGGGCTGCTGCGGATACGCCGGCGCCGAAACGAAGGAGCCTGGCGTTGAATTCGACTGCACAAAAAATTCCGCAGCGCCTGCGCTGGCCGGCCATGATGGCCGCGGCGGCTGGCGCGAGCGCCGTCTTGTTGGGCGCGTTGGGCGCGCACGTCATGCGTCGGCTCGTTTCCGCGCCGATGCTCGACGTCTGGCAGACGGCCGTGCATTTCCAGTTCTGGCATGCGCTGGCATTGGCGGTTTGCGCGGTGTCGGCCAGGCGTTCGCACGCCGCGCACCTCGGTGCGATCCTGTTCACGCTGGGCATCGTGTTGTTCTGCGGCAGCCTGTATGCGCTCGCGCTGGGTGCGCCGCGCATGCTGGGCATCGTCACACCGCTGGGCGGATTGGCGTTCGTGGCGGGATGGATCGCGCTGGGCGTCGCGCTGTATCGAAGCCAATCATGAGCCTCCAATCGCTTGACTGAGAAGAATCCAATGACACAAGAAGCAATCACACGCGGCTTCGACGTGCAGGCCGCCGTTGCGCATCTCGAAAAGCGCGACCGCAAACTCGCCGCGTGGATGCGCCGGATCGGGCCGATCGAACGCGATTTTTCCGTGCGATTCGATCCAGTCGATGCGCTGGCGCATTCGATTCTCTATCAGCAACTTTCCGGCAAGGCTGCCGCGACGATCGCGGGCAGGGTGGAAGCGCTGATGCCGCGCGGGCGCAAGATCACCGCGCGCGGGCTGGATGTGGTGGACGACACGGCGTTGCGTGCGGCAGGCGTTTCGCGCAACAAGATCGCTGCGCTGCGCGACCTTGCGGAAAAATCGCACGCGGGCATCGTGCCGAAACCGGCGCAACTCGCGCGCATGCCCGACCAGGACTTGATCGATCACCTGATCCAGGTGCGCGGCATCGGCCGCTGGACCGTGGAAATGATGCTGATGTTCCGGCTCGGCCGGCCCGACGTGTTGCCCATCCACGACCTCGGCATCCGCAAAGGCGCGCAGATCGTGCACAAATTCCCGGAAATGCCCGCGCCGCTTGCGCTCGGCGAGTTCGGCGAGCGCTGGGGGCCATATCGCACGCTCGCGAGCTTCTATCTCTGGAAAATCGTCGAAGCCGCCAATCCGCCCAAGCCGAGTGCGAAGCCGGTGAAGCGTTCGCAGGATTGACGCTGCAGGCGGATGGCCGATAGCGACTCGTTGCTGGCGGTGGTGACCGTCCGCTGTGAGGAAACCAAAAGTTGGAGTCTACGCACAATCGTGGTATCGCTGGCGGACGGCGTCAGCCAGGGTGTTAGGGTGTTGCGCGCCGAATTTGGCGGCACGTGAAGCGCGTCCACTGGAATGATCGCGTCACGGCTCGCCGATCGAGGTGGCTGTTGCTGCGCCATTGAATTGCCATCCCGGTTTATCCGGACCTTCCACTCGCAGGCTGACGCGTTTTTGGCCTTGTGGTCGTTGAACGCCATCGAGGCTGCGGTACCTCGGGTTCCGAGTTCAAAATCAGATTGCCGCACTTCGCAGAAGTAACCGTCGCGCGCGGAATGGATCACGCTTTGCGCGGCCCCTCACCGCGGAACAGGTATGCGGCGCCGCCGGCCGCAGTCCACGCCACGATGCCGAACAATCCCAGCGCCCCGGGGAATCCGAGCGCCAGCGCGGCCTGGAACAGCAGGCTGCCGAGGCCGAAACCGGTGAACAGCGAAAACGCCATCAGCGCGACCGCTTGCCCGCGTGCGCCGCGCAGGTCAGTCGCGATCGCCGCGAGCAACGGGTGGGTCAGGTCGAAACCGAGCGACAACAGGATGATCGCGACGCGCACGCCGTTCAACGAGGATGGCAAAGCCAGCAGCAACGCGCAGGCGCCGGTCAGCGCCATGCCGGCCGGGATGATGCGTGCACGGCCCCAGCGGTCGGCCAATTTCCCGATGATCGGCCCGAACAGCAGGCCCGGCACACCGTAGCCTAGCAACACCAGCCCGATGCCTGACTCGTCCAGTCCGAACCGCTGGTGCAGGTAGACGCCCAGCCATGTGAACACGCCCGATTGCAGGATCGCGTTCAGCAGTACGTAGCCATAGGTGCGCCGGGCCCTCGCCTGCGCAAGCAATCGGGTGTAGCCGCGGAACACGCTCGACTGCGCCGGCGCAGCGAACCGGTGCCGGAGGCGCGGCAATGCGTTCGCCGCCAGCGCGGCCACGAAAGCTGCGGCACACAATACCGCCACGCCAACGAATAGGCTGCGCCAACCGATCCACGGTTCCAGCAGCGCACCGATGGCTGCGCCCGCGGCCGTGCCACCGGCGATGGACCCGAACAACCAGCCCACTGCGCGGCCTCGGCGCTGCCAGGGCACCGCGTCGCCGATCAGTGTCAGGCCGATCGGCACGATCCCGGCCGCGCTGACGCCGGTCAGGATGCGCCAGCCTATGAACGTGCTGATGTGGCGGCTGCTGGCCGTCGCGGCCGTGAGGGCGCTGAACAACAACAGCGAAGCCAGAATCACACGCCGTCGTCCGAGGCGATCGGACAACGGCCCGACCCCCAGCGTCGTGAGCGCCTGCGGGAGGACGTAGGCTGGCACCGCCAGCGCGACCCACGCCACCGGGGTGGCGAAGACCTCGGCCAAGCCGGGGATCAACGGCGCGACCATGAAGGTCTGCACGAACACCAGGAAGGCCGCGCTGCAGACCAACACCAGCATGCGTCGTTCCGCCGCCATCGAAATCGGCGGGGCAGCATCCAGTAGCGTCGGCATCAAGTTGCCCGGTGTTGCTTCAGGTAGTGCCGCGCGACACGCGCGCGGTTACCGCAGAGCGTCCCCGAGCACCATCGGCGCCGTGGATTGATGGCAAGGAACTGCAGGCGACAACCGGGGTGTGCGCATTCGCGTATGCGCGCGGCACGGCGACCGGTCATGAGTTGCACGGCGTCCGTGGCCAACAGCTGCAACAGGCGGTCGCATTGGGTGCCGGATGGCGAGATGGTCAGGCGCGGCCCGGAGGCCGCCCACGTCAATTGCGGACTCGGGTGCCGCCTGGAAAACGCGCGGTTGATCGCAGCAACTGCACTGGGCACCGGCTGTACGCGTTCGCGCAGCGCGCGCAGCAGTTCGTCGATGGTCGCCCGCAGCGCGCGCACGGCACGCAGGTCTGCTGCCGTCGCCTTGCCCGTCCACGCCAGCCGCGGGCGTTCGGCGCGCAGCCACGCGCCGAGTGCCTGCGTGGTATCGAGCAGGTCGACGAGCTCTCCACTGCGACACACCCGCGTGTTCACGAGATCAAGCGCGAGTGGCTCGCCCAGAAGTACGAAATCAGAATGGAAAGTCACCGGTTTTGCCTGTCGGCCGAGCACGACGCGTGACACATGACTAATGGAAGTATACATTAGCCGTGTTGACGGAATGCACAAGGCCACGCGACGGCGGGTGCCGCACGTACGGCTTGCGCAAGGTGCAAGCGAGGCAGAACATGAAAAAACGTTTGGGCATCTATATCTTCGATGGCGCCGAAGTCGTCGATTTCACCGCGCCGTTCGGCGTGTTCGCGGTCGCGCAACGCCTGGACCCGGAGCTGGACGTGTTTCTGGTCGGCGATACGAAGGTACCGGTCGAAGCCACGGCCGGGTTGCGGGTGGCGCCGCGCTACGGGCTCGACGATCGTCCCGACATGGACGCGTTTTTGATTCCGGGCGGGATCGGCACCCGGCGCGAACTGCACAATGGGCGCCTGCTCGATTTCGTGCGCGGCTTGCCCGAGGAAACCTTCCTGGTCAGTGTGTGCACGGGTTCATGGATCTACGGCGCGGCGGGCATCCTGGATGGACTCAAAGCCACCAGTCGCAAGAACGGCGATCCATCCGAAAAGCTGGTACCGATCGACCGCCTGGCCAAGATCGCGCCGAAGTGTTCGATTGACCGTCATCGCATCGTCGACCAAGGCCGGATAATCACCGCCGGCGGCATTTCTTCCGGCATCGAAACGGGCCTCTATCTGCTGCTCCGGTTCGGCCACGACGATGCATTCGTGGACAGCGTCGCCCGGATCATGGAATACGAAAAGCAGTGGGCGCTGATGAAGTCCGACCGACTGGTCGTCGCGAAGGCATCGAAGCGGGTGTCAGTCAAGCTGGCGTGAACCCACTTGGGAGCCACAGGGGCTGGTTTGCTGGAGTCTGTCGTCATGGCGGGTACGGCCTGTTGTAGATGCGTGCGTGGCTGCATGTGCCGTTGAAAGCGATGGCCGCTTCCGGGTAACGCAATCGGAGGTTCGGCCGGATGCTTTGGGTCGATTCTGCTGAAAAACTCGGTTCTGGAAACGTGCGTACCCCCAAGCGCCCGTCGAACGGCGCGGATGTATCCCTCCATCATTGCTTTTTCCGGTGAAGTGGGGCGCCCACTTGGCGCCGCCGGTGCTCGTGAATGAGCGTCCATTCTCGGTAACGGCCATGTATTTGTGAAATTCCGTCGCGCTCGTCCCGGAACGGCTGGTGCGCGACCGACCCAGCCGGTTGCAAATTGTCGAGTGCCCATTTCCGCTGGAGGGATTCGAGGTGAGCATGCTGCGGCACGAGCGAAACCACAGTCACGGCGGCCAGCGCTGGATCCGGGAAGCGTTGCTGGCGCTGGCTGTGGGCCAAAGCAGGCAGTGATCGATGAAGTTTGGGCTCGTTGGCCCTCATGAGCCTTGATGGCCGGGTGTCGATCAAGGGTGCGCCGCTCTGAATTTGGCGCAGCAAAAGGTGCGGGTGAGAACCGCCCGCTGGGCCGGGCGTTGTTGGCGATGTACGCTGCTCTGCAATGGAGTGCGTCCGCCACCCGCATATCGCCTTGTCGGAACAGGCGCGACGCGATCAATGCTGTTGCTGCATGCCAGCCGTCGACGAAGTCATGACACGGAAACCGTGGACCGCAAATCCGCAAGATACATGCGAGGCACAACCAATTTGCCGACGACGCCCGTCGACGACCCGGGGGCACGCCCCGACGGCGGGGGGTCAGCCGTGACCGCGATTGCCGGTTGGTCCGATGAGACGTTGCTCGGGGATCTTGCGCGCGCCGCTTTCGAATATTTTCCGCTCAATACCCATCCCGACAACGGCCTGGTCGCGGATACTTCGCGGGAGAATTCGCCGTGCAGTATCGCGGTGGTCGGCTTTGCGTTCACCGCCTGGTCGGTGGCGGCGGCGCGGGGTTGGGTCGAACGGCGGGAAGCCGTGCGACACATCCTTGCAGGGCTGCGCTTCTTTCGCGATTCCGACCAGAGCGGCAGCCCGGTGGCAACCGGATTCAAGGGCTTCTACTACCACTTTCTCGACATGCAGACCGGCGCGCGCGTATGGAGGTCGGAGCTGTCGATGGTCGACACCGCGCTGCTGATCGCCGGCGCACTCACCGCGCGCATGTACTTCGATGCGCCATCGCCCGACGAGACCGAACTGCGCGAATTGGCCGAAACGCTGTACCGCCGCATCGACTGGCGTTGGGCCCAGGACCAGGCGGCGACGATCAGGATGGGCTGGAAACCGGAAAGCGGATTCCTGCACTACGGCTGGGAGGGCTATACCGAAGCGGTCGTGATGTACGCGCTTGCGCTGGGTTCACCGACGCATCCGATCGGGCGGGATTGTTACCAAGCCTGGACTTCCACCTATCAATGGGAAAATCTGTACGGGCGCGATTTTCTGTACGCAGGCCCCTTGTTCGTGCACCAGTTCTCGCACGCCTGGATCGACTTTCGCGGCATCCGCGACCGCTTCATGCGCGAAAAACGTTTCGACTATTTCGAAAACAGCCGAAGGGCGGTTTACATCCAGCGTGAATACACCCGGCGCAATCCCCACGAGTTCGCAGGCTACGACGAGAACGGCTGGGGCCTTTCCGCGTGCGAGGGCCCGACGGGGACGGTCGTCGGTGCATCCGGTGCGGCGTGGCAGGGCATCGGTTACGCGGCGCGCGGGGTACCCTATGGTCCGGATGACGGGACGCTTTCCGTGCCGGCGGTGCTTGCTTCGTTGCCGTTCGCGCCGGAGATCGTGCTGCCGGCACTGCGCAATCTTCTCGCGCGTTATCCGGAGGTGTTGTCGGAGCATCGCCTGTCGACAGGGGTCAACCCGACGTGGGCGGATACCGGTGGTCGCCCCTGGGTTTCGCCGGGGCATTACGGGCTCGACCAGGGCATCGTGCTGATGATGATCGAAAACCATCGCAATGCAACGATCTGGCAATGGATGCGCGCGTGTCCATATCTTCGCCGCGGTCTCGAGCAGGCCGGATTCGGCGGCGGCTGGCTGCACCGCGCGGCCGACGAGGAGGATCGCTGATGCCGCGCTCGAACACCACTCCCCCAACTGCGCCGCAGGATGACCATGAGCGCAAGCGCATTGCCGAGTTGCGGCCGGCGACGTGGGCGAATCCGGAACCGGAAGGGCGCTATCCGCTTGTGGTTGTCGGCGCCGGATTCGCGGGCCTTGCCGGCGCCCAACTTGCGGCAGCGCGCGGCATCAAGGTCGCTCTGATCGAACGCGACTTTCTCGGCGGGACCTGTGTCAATACGGGTTGCGTGCCATCCAAGGCGATCATCCGCACCTCCCGGCTATACGCCGAGATGCGCGACGCCGAACGCTACGGGGCGCAGGTGCCCACCGGCATCCGGGTGGATTTCCAGGCCGCGATGGAACGCGTGCGCCGCATCCGCGCCCATCTCGGCCAGTCCAGTTCCGTTCGACACCTGGCCGCGGCCGGCATCGACGTCTTCTTCGGCGATGCGCGCTTCACGGGTCCGGACAGCCTCGCGGTGGACGGCAGCACGCTGCGGTTTGACAAGGCCCTGATCGCGACGGGCGCGCGACCGAGTGCGCCGCCCATTCCAGGCCTTGCAGAAGCCGGTTACGTGACCAACGAGAACGTGTTCGAGCTCACCCGGCTGCCGCGTCGGCTGCTGGTGATCGGTGGCGGCCCGATCGGCTGCGAGCAGGCGCAGGCATTTTGTCGGCTGGGTGCGCATACCACCATCGTGCAGATCAAGCCGCTGTTCCTGGAAAGGGAAGAACGCGATGCCGCGCAGATCCTGTCGACGGCACTCGCGCGCGATGGCGTGGTGGTGCGCTTGAACACGCGGGTCCTGGACATCCGCGGGGTGAATGGCGAAAAGCTGGTCGATCTCGTGAGCGATGACTACCACAACACCATCGCCGTCGATGCGATCCTGGCCGGAGTCGGCAGGCTCGCCAACGTCGAAGGCTTGTGCCTTGAATCGGCCGGTGTCGACTACGACCGCGAGCGCGGAATTCGCGTGGATGATTTCCTGCGCACCAGCAATCGACGCATCCATGCGGCCGGCGACGTTTGCCTCGAGCAGAAATATGGCCACACCGCGATTACTTCGGCACAGATGGCGGTGCGTAATGCGCTGTTTCGCCGCCGCGAACGCTGGAGCAAGTTGGTTATCCCCTGGTGCACCTTCACCGACCCCGAGATTGCCCACGTGGGCCTCTACGTCCGCGAGGCGAATCGGCAGGGCATCCCGGTGAAGACGTTCACGGTGCTGATGCACGAGGTCGACCGTGCGGTCACCGACAGCGAAGAGGCCGGATTCGTCAAAATCCACGTCCGCGAGGGCAGTGATCGGATCCTTGGCGCCACGATCGTGGCGCGCCACGCCGGCGACATGATCAACGAAATCACGTTGGCCATGGTCGCGAATATCGGCCTCAACAAGCTCGCCGAGGTGGTGCACACCTACGACACGCAGGCAGAGGCGATCCAGAGAGCTGCCAAGGCGTGCCGTCGCGCCTGCGCATCCGCGACATCCTGATGGCTGTGCCCGGAGGCCAAGACCGCGCGGCTTGGCAAACGCCACCTTGATGGTCGACCGCGCAAAGGTTCTTCGAAAGACAACTTGAACCCGCGGCAGCTTCATCGCGAATGATGGGTGTACCTGGTATGCGAAACCGTCGGCCGACGCTCGGTCAATAACCCACCATGCCGCGTTCGCGTCCCCATACGACGGCGGCACCGCGCCGGTTCACACCGATCTTTCCGTACAGCGTGGCAACATGATTGCGCACGGTATTGCGCGAAAGCTTGAGTGTCGCGGCAATCTCGGCATCGCTGAGGCCCTTGCAGATCAGGCCCAGGACATCCTTCTCGCGCGGCGTCAGGGTGGTCAATTCCGCCTTGGCGCCGCTGCCGTCAGGACTGCGGAGCTGCGCCAGCTTCTCCATGACCGTATGGCTGAACCAGGACGTGTCCTTCATCACCGCGTCGATCGCGACGACGAGGTCCATCTCCGATCGCTTGCGTTCGGTGATGTCCTGGATGACGCACAGGACGCACGGCTCATTCTGGATCGTGACGGCTTCGGCAGACAGCAGGCAGTCGATGATCGCGCCTTCGCGGGTCCGAATGGGCAGTTCCTCGTTGCGGATATCCTCCCGCTGGTTCAGGCGCGCCACAATCGCGCGCATGGTGGCGGCGTCCTTCGACAGTCCGGCTTCCTCGATCGTGCGCCCCTGAATATCCTCGATGGCGTACCCCGTGATGGCCGTGAAGGCTTCGTTGATCGCAAGGGGATGCGTGTCGCGCAGCCCGAATACGATCATGGGAACCGGCGCCAGCCGGAAGGCCTTCGAGAATCGCTCTTCACTCTCGCGCAGCGACATTTCAGCCGTCTTGCGTGCCTCGAGATCGATGAAGGTGAACAGCATGCACTGGTCATCGCCACATTCGATGGGCTGACCCGCGACGATCACGAACTTGGGTACGCCGTTCGCCTGCTTGATCACGGCTTCCTGCTGGGAAATGGTGAACCCTCCGCGCAAGCTGCGGATCGCATCCTCTCGATTCTCCGCCTTCTCGAGCACGTCCAGGTCCCGGAACCGGCAGTCGATCACTTGATCCCGCTCATAGCCGGTCATTGCAAGGAACCCTGGATTCGTCTTGATGTAGCGCAAATCACGCAAGCGGCAGATCACCGCGGGCGCCGGATTCGCGGCGAAGGTGCGTTCGAAACGTTCCTCCGCACTGAACCATTCGGTGACGTCCTTGATCACCAGCGCAAGCGATTCCGTTTCGCCCCTGGCGTTGACGAGGGCAATCCCGCGTACCTGCTGCGCGCTGCGGAAATCCGCACGGCCCTTTCGCTCGACTTCCACGACGACGTCGCTGAAGGTTTCTCCAGCCAGCACGCGTTCAATCGGATACTGCTTCGCCACCAATCGATGATTGTTGCGGTACTTCAGCAGGAAACGCTTGCGGTACTGGGCGGCGCTGGCGCCCAGCTCTTCGGCGCGGAGGCAACCGTGCATGGCAATGGCCGCTTCGTTGACCCATACGATCGAACCGTCGGGGTCCAGCAATAGGACGCCGTCCGTCAGGCCGCCGATGATTTGCTGCAGTTGTCTGCGATCGACACGGTTGCGGGCGGATGGGGTGTTCACGGCATTGGTCGTTGTGACGGCACCGGATCAGGATACTTCATCAATACGTGCCCATGACTGGTAAAAAAGTACCAGAGCAAATGGTACATCGGTCTCTTCTCCCCGTGCGCGGCTTGGCGTAGCTTCGTTCACGTCCATACGGACCTTTGCAATGGAGAGCATCCCGATGAGTATCTCGGCGTATACCCGCCCGGCACCCAAACCCCCGGAACATCCGGGTCCCTGCCAACGATCCTATCCGGCCGACCGTGCTCGCCCGAATCCGGGCGGCGATGACGAGGAGCGCGCACGTCGCCCGCGTCGGGAAAGCGTCAAGGGCGTGAAGGACGTCGACGCAGCGGGCCTGAAGGCAAGGGATTGACCATGCAGCTGAATCCATTCGATGCTGAAACGCCGCCCGCGATGGGCCGCGACCGGATCAAGGAAGAGTGGGGTGGCCTCGCCGGCAAGTTGCGGCGCCGATGGCGCAAGCTCAAATGGCAGGACGTGCTGTGCGAGGACGGAGATGCGGAGTATCTGGCCGCGCTGCTTCAGGAACGTTATGGCGTCGACAGGCGGGAAGCGCTGCTGCAGGTGTTCGAGTTCGAGAGCGATTTGTGAGGATGTCGCAATTCAATGCTTGCTGCCGCTGCTTGCGCTGAGATGGGTCCAATGCGTGAAGAACTGATCAGCTCACATTGGTCGCAGCTCCGCCGAATCTTTCGCAAGCAGTGGCCGAGGCTCACCGAAGACGATCTGGTGAACGATCACGGCGATATCGGCTACCTCATCGGCGTGTTGCAGGAACGCTATGACATCGATCGCTTCGAGGCTTGGCGCCAGGTTCATGAGTTCGAGCCCGAACTCTGGTTTTTCGATCGAGCGGCTCCTGATGCGACTGACATGCCGTGAATTGCAAAAACGAAAATCGACGGAGGAATCCATGAACGAAGACAAGATCAAGGGTCAGTGGAAGCAACTCCACGGCAAATTGAAGGCCCGCTGGGGCAAGCTCACCGACGACGATTTGCAAGTTGTCGACGGCAACACGGAATACCTCGTCGGCAAGTTGCAGGAGCGCTATGGAATGGCCAGGGACGCAGCAAAAAAACAAGTCCAGGCGTTCGACGAAGATTTGACGAACACATAAACGCCAGCAGCGCACAACCTGTCACGAGAATTTCGTTCAGACCAGTGCATTGCGGGTGCGGAGAGGTTCCCTTCGCAGGGGCCTCCCACCACGGCAACAAGGACGTGCCGTGCCGGCTCGGGTCACTTCCCCCAGTGCCTGACCGGTGCCCGATGCGGACGAAGGTTCGCATCGGATTCCTCCGGGCAAACCATGGATGCTTTGCCCGGAGACTTTTACTCCGGCTTTTCACGAGACGTGGAACGCCCGGGTGCAATGCAAGAGGAGACAACCATGAATCCCACGACCCAAAATGAGAAAAACTCGGAGACCCATGCGCGCATCGATCATGCCGCCGAACGCACCAAACAAGGTGTCAGCGAGGCAGTCGGCGGCGCCAAGGACAAGGTCGACAAGGCTGCCGATCGCATCGAAGAAGGATTGCACCACGCCGCGAACGTTGGGGCGCAGGGGTCGCATCGCGTGGCCGACAAGGCCGGCGAATGGCACGACCGCAGTGCAGAACTTGCGTCGGAGGCCCGCGACCGTGCGGGTCAGGCGATCGAAAACCTGCGGGAACGGGTGCACGAAAAACCGGTGCAGTCGATCGCCATCGCGCTGGCTCTCGGGTGGCTGGTTGGCCGTCTGCTGCGACCGCATGACTGACCGCGCACCAGCGCCGTCGTCAGGTCAGGGCCGGGGCGAACACGCATGCCAACACCAGTGCCATGGCTCGTACGCGATGCCGTGGCGGTTGCCGCGCGGGTAGGAGAGGGCGAACCGGTATTCCGCGGCGTGCTGCCGAAGCCACGCGAACTCGGGTGAGCGCTCGAATTCTTCTTCGAGCGGCGTGAATCCGGGCGCGGTGAAATCCACGCAGCGGCCGCTGTGGTGTTCGCTGTAACCGGGTGCGGCGCTGACGCGCAGGATTTCTTCCATGGTCAAACCGCGCGTGAGTTTGCGCTCGACGATGCCGAGCTGGTATTCGATCGAGCGGAACGCGGAGACGATTTGCAGCGTCACGTCGCGCGCGCCGGCTTCGCGCATGCGGACGAGCGCTCGGGCCGCGCGCGGTTGCAGCCATTGCGCGCGATCGTGGATGTCGGGGCCGATCGATACGAGATGCAACGGCTCACGCTGGATGCGCAAGCCGCGCGATCGTCCGTAATCGCGCGGCACGCCGAGCGCATATGAGCGTCCGATCAGATCGCCGCGTTCGGCAGCATCCCGACAACGCCGCGGTGGCTGCGCGGCGGCGGCTTCAGCCACTGGATGCCGACGCCGACGCGGGACGCAGGAAGAATCCGGCCACCTTTCCGTCAGCGTCGCAGGCAACCTGCGCGTTGGCGTCGCCCTTCTCGAAGTGCAAGGGCAGGCTTATCACGGCGTGGCCTTCGTACATCATGTTTCGTGGAGTGCCGCGGCCCTGCAACGTGCCCACCTGGCTCGCGACCTGCTTCCAGAATTGGCCAAGCTTGTCTGCGCCGAGATTGGCTTTCATGGTCGCATCGAAGTTCGATGTCGCCGCCGTGAAATCACCTTTCTCGAGATGGTCGATCAGGGTATTGGTGGTGGCCGTGCAGGTTTCGATGCGGGCCGCCCCGGCTTCACCGGCCGTCGCGTTGGCGTGCGCGCTGGCTGCCGGATGATCCTGGGCGGTGTCGGCGGGGTGCAGCTGTCCGGCTGCCAGTGACATGCCGGGCATCGAAAGGGCGGCGAATGCAACGAGAATCAGCTTGCGATGCATGGGCGGCTCCTGTGGCGAAGGCGCGGCGTCATGACGGCCGCTTGAAGTAGAACACCGGCGAGGGTACACCGTAGCCTTCGACCACGTGCACCAGTTCCCAGCCGTCGCGACCCCACTGGTTCAACTGGTCGGCGATCTCTTCCGGATCGGGATGCAGCTTGAAAAACTTCGAGGATTTGAAGCGGACGACCTTGTAGATCCAGCGTGTGTCGGGATTCATGGTGCTTCTCATCTCGATGAGGGAGGGTGGTGTTTGCCGCCGGTTTTCAGCCTGCCGGCCTTGCGCAACGCTTCGCGCAGCACGTACTCGATCTGCGCGTTGAGCGAACGCAACTCGTCGTTCGACCAGCGTTGCATGGCGTCCAGCACTTCGGCGTTGATCCGCAGCGGGTACGCCTTCTTGTCCTTGTCGGTGCTCATTTGCATCAGGACGCGCGCTGTTGTGGAAAGTCGACCATGGATGGCCGGTTTTGATCCTCGTGATCGGGGATGATCACTAATACAAACTTCCCGTATTCAACACGGGTTGCGTGCCGCGTTCGCCGCACAGTACCACCAGCAGGTTGGACACCATCGCGGCCTTGCGTTCCTCGTCGAGCTGCACGATGTTGTGTTCGTTCAAATGTGCAAGCGCCATTTCGACCATGCTGACCGCGCCCTCGACGATCTTCGTGCGCGCGGCGATGATCGCGCCGGCCTGCTGGCGCTGCAGCATCGCCTGCGCGATTTCCTGCGCGTAGGCGAGATGACTGATGCGCGCTTCGAGCACCTGCACGCCGGCCCGGCCGAGGCGTTCCTGGATCTGGTCGCGAAGATGCGCGGTGATTTCGTCGCCGTGGCTGCGCAGACTCGGTTTGCCGTCGTCGTGCGCGTCGTAGGGATAACTTTGCGCCATCTGGCGCAGCGCCGACTCGCCCTGGATGTGCACGTAGTTTTCGTAGTCGTCGACCTGGAACACGGCTTCGGCGGTGTCGACTACCTGCCATACGATCACCGCGGCGATCTCGATGGGATTGCCGTCGGCGTCGTTCACCTTGAGCTTGGATGATTCGAAGTTGCGCACCCGCAACGACACCGCGCGTTTGGCGAGGAACGGGTTGGTCCAGCGCAGCCCGGTTTCGCGGGCCGTGCCAGCGTAACGGCCGAACAGCAGCAGCACCGCGCCCTGGTTCGGCTGCACCTGGAAGAAGCCCTTGCACAGGAAAGCGAAGAACGCAAACAGGATCACCGAGCCCGCGAGGATGCCGAGCACCTGATGCAGCGCGCCGTGGACGAAGCCCGCGACGCAGAAAAGCATGGCGATCGTGAACAGCACGGCAAGGGGAATGCCGGACAGCGAGGAAGCGCGCGTTTCGTTCATGGGGGTCTCCGCTTGGGTGTCAAAACGATATCACGATGATATCAAAATAACAACGGTGCGATTCCGGAGCTTCGCCGCAAACGCTGATGGAAGGCATGGGCCTGCCGTTGCGCGAATCGCTGCCGCTGCTGGTCGACACGATGATCGAACAAGGTTTGCGTGGACGCATCAGGGTGATCTGCGCCGACAAGTGCATCACGGCCTATGAAGTCGCCTGGGCGCTGGCGACGGGCGCGGACTTCGTGAACTTGGCGCGCGGTTTCATGTTCGCGTTGGGCTGCATCCAGGCCATGCGCTGCAATCGGCGCGCCCGATCCGCGCAGCCTGCGTCGCGAACACTGCCGCGTGGTGATGGACGATGGGTTGTCGTGTTCGCTGGAAGACCTGCACACGTATCCGCGGGTGCAAGCGGGGTGATCGCGTCGTCCAGGGCGAGACTCATGTAGGGCGGGTGGCAACCCGCCTTCTGTATGTCGAGCGGCGGGATTCGCTTCGCTACTCCCGCCCTACACGTTGCATCCGCGTGTGCGCAGCTCATGTAGGGCGGGTGACAACCCGCCTTCTGCATATTGATAGGCAGGATTCGCTTCGTTACTCCCGCCCTGCACGCTGTATCCGTGCGTGCGGGTCAGGACTTGGAAGGCTTGCGCAGCGTTTCCTGCGACGACACTGCAAGCCAGTGACCGTCGATGCGCGCGAACACATCGGTAAAGGGCACCTCGACGGTCCAGCCCTTGCTGCGCGAACGCACTTCGTTGATGCCGGTCGCGACGGCGGTGTCGCCCCATACCCGCACCTGCAATTGCGTGATGTGCTGCGTGGCATCCGCCGATGCATGAAGGCCGGCCAGCAGTGTGGATTTGTCGCGGATGACGCCCTTCCAATCGATGTCGCGATAGTCGTCGGCAAGCATCGCGGCGAGATCGTCGCGATCACCACGTGCGATGTCGGCGGTCCAGCGTTGTTCCAGTTTCTCGATGGCGCCTTGGGCAACGCTTGGCGCGTTCGCTGCGGCTTGCGGCGGCGTGGTCGCGGCTGTGGCCGGCAGCACCGGCAATGCCATCAGCACCGCGAAAGTCGCGCCTTGCCATTTCATGGCTTGATTCTGTACGGCCGCGCGATCGGCGCCCAGCCATCCGGGCCGAGCACCTGCAGGCTGTGGAAGCGCGCCTTGTAACCCATCTTGGGATGGTGCGCGATCCAGTAGCCCAGGTACAGGTGCGACAGGCTGCGAGTGCGCGCGAGTTCGATCTGGCGCAGGATCGCATAGGTGCCGAGGCCACGCTTCGGCAGGTCCGGATCGAAGAACGTATACACCGCGGACAAGCCGGTTTCGCACACGTCGGTGACCGCCACCGCGAGCAGGCGTCCCTCGCACCGGAATTCGAGGAACACCGTCGGGCTCCAGGGTGCCGCGAGGAAATGCGAGAAGTCCTCGTCGCTGGCTTCGTCCATGCCGCCGCCCGGGTGTCGCGTGTGCAGATAGCGTGCGTACAGGTCCTGGCGTTCGGTGGTGAGGCCGGGCGGGCACTCGGTCAGCTCGATGTCGCGGTTCGACGCGAGACAACGCCGCTGGCTGCGGTCGGGCGTGAACGTCGCCACGTCGATCCGGCACGGTTCGCAGGCGTGGCAACGCTGGCAGTGCGGGTGGTAGACGTGGCCACCGGCGCGACGGAACCCGCGCGCCAGGGAAAGTGCGTAAAGCTTGGGCAGGTTCGGCGCGGCGGGGTCCAGCACCAGGTTCTGTGCGGTGCGTCCCTCGAAATAACCGCATGGATGCGGGAGGGTCTGGAACAGCCGGACGCGTTCGCTGCGGAGGGTCATGTCACCAGACCGAAATCAACTTCGCTCCGTAGATGGCGAGGGCGATGCACACCGCGACCAGCACGGCGGTGCGCACGCGGGCGGCAACATGCGCGGGACTGCGCGCGCCGCCACCGGTTTTCTGGAACCGGTATGCGGCCAGTTCTTCCGCGTAGCGGGTCACGGGCTCGATGCCGATGTCGCGCATCAACTGGCGCGCGCGGGTGTGGTCGCCGGCGTGCTTCACCCACACCGAGGGCCAGTTGTCGCTGCTGCCGGGGCGGGCATAGGAGAACCGCCGATAACTCTTGCTGTCGTACGCGCGCAAGTTGGTCACCTGGGTGACGATGCCGTGTTCGGCCATCACCGCGACCAACCGCTCGACGTTTTCGATTCTCGGGGAGCTGTAAATCCTGCGCATGCCGGAAGTTTACGACAGTTTCCGCTACGCGGAATGACGGGTTGGCGGCGCCGAAATGTCGGGTTGAGGATGCGCGGATTTTGCTCGCGCGTTCAGCTTCGCGGTCGCCGCAAGCTTCTTGCACGGTAGCGGTTTTGCCGTCGACACGGCTGCGATGTTGGGCTTCTCCCGGCTCGCGCCGGGATCAGCCCAATCTACGAAACCTGCCCGGGGAAGCCCGATGGCAGCGCTTGTGTAGGTTGGTGCTGAGCGCAGCGAAGCCCAACGCCAGCGTCGCGTACCCTGACAACCGGCGGTTCAGCGATCGCGAGCTTCCCGCAATCGCAACAGCCCCTCCTGCGCGCTGGACGCCACCAGCTTGCCGGAAAGATCGAACATCTGGCCGCGCACCAATCCGCGCGCACCCTGCGCGGTCGGGCTTTCGCACGAATACAGCAGCCACTCGTCCACCCGGAACGGGCGATGGAACCACAACGCGTGGTCGAGACTGGCCATCTGCAGGTTGGGCGTCAGGTAGGAAACGCCGTGCGGCAGCAACGCGGTGCCGATCAGGTGATAATCGGACGCGTAGGCCAGCAGCGCGCGGTGCAGCGCGGGCATGGCCTCGATGCGCTGGGTGAGGCGAAACCAGATGTGCTGGTAGGCCGGGCGCTTCGGCGGGTGCAGTTCGTCGCGCGGCCACACGAAACGGTATTCGAACGGACCGTCGGTGGACAGCCAGCGCTGCAGCTTGGGCGGCAGCTTGGCGAGTTCGGCTTCGGGCAGCGAAGTGGGTGGGTCCAGATCTTCCGGCTTCGGTACATCCGGCATGCCGGTCTGGTGTTCGAAACCGGGTTCGCTGACCTGGAACGACACCGCGCAATTGAGGATCGGCTGGCCGTGCTGGATCGCTTCCACCCGGCGCACCGAAAAGCTGTGCCCGTCGCGGGCGCGATTGACGCGGTAGACGATCGGCGCGTCGACATCGCCGGCACGCAGGAAATATGCGTGCAGCGAATGCGCGGCGCGTTCGGAATCGACCGTCTGCTGCGCGGCAGACAATGCTTGGCCCAGCACCTGTCCGCCGAATACGTACTTGGTGCCGATGTCACGGCTCTGGCCGCGGAACAGGTTGTCCTCGAGACGCTCGAGCTGCAGCAGTTCGATCAGCTCGTTGACGTGCGGTTGGGTCATGGCCACGGCAATCCGCGCAAAAAGAAGCGGGATTATACCGGCCGCATGGGCGTTGCCAGCCGTTGCAGGCCGCATGTGCCGATCACGCGCGGCCACGGGAACATCGGGCCTGGGTCGAGCTTGCGCCGGACCTGTTTCGAAGGATCGTCGCTGGCCGCGATCATGTCGGTGTCAAGTTCTTCGTGGCCGGCGATTTTTTGCAATCCCGGCAATGTCACGCGCAGGCGCGCGAGCAGCTTCAACAGCGCATCGATCTGCACATCGGGATACATTTCGGCCATGGCCTGTCGGCGCGAATCGAACCAGTCCGGCCAGCGGCCGGTGTTGACGAGTTCAATACCAACGGAATGCTCGTTGTGGCCGCGCACGTGGTGCGCGATGCGTTCTTCGGGCACGTAACGCACGATGCCGCCGTCGCGGTCGATGTAGTAGTGCCCACTGTTGCCGGTGCCACTGGCGTGCACGACGCGCTCGCCGTAGTCGTGCGCGGTCGCAAGGTCGGGCAACTCCGTGCAATGGATCACCACCAGGTCGATGTCGTCGAGCGCGCGTGTTTGCAAGCGCTCGACGTACGGCAGCGGCTGGTCGTGGATCACGGGTAATTCCATGCGCGAAGTGTTGCATGGAAAGACCGGGCGCGAGCGGTGCCTGTTACGCTTTCCAGTCCCTGGTTCCCGATCCACGAGTAACCATGCCCGGCCACGTCATCCTTTCCCACGGCACCGACAGCGGACCCGACGCCACCAAGGTCAGCGCGCTGGCGCGGGTCGCCGAGTCGCTGGGCTGGAGCACGTTCAAGCCCGACTATCGCGAGGAAGACGCGCTCGGCTACGCGGGCGCGGTGCCGCCGCGCGTCGCGCGCCTCGTCGAAGCAATGCGGGATGCTCCACGGCCGCTGGTGCTGGCGGGTTCCAGCATGGGCGCGTTCGTTTCCGGGCTGGCATCGCTGCGTGCGCCGTGCGACGGGCTGTTTCTGGTCGCGCTGCCGACGGTGATCCCCGAATGCCCGCAGCCGTTCGACATGGCGGTTAGTGTGCCCGCGATGCTGATCCATGGTTACGAGGACACGCTGTGCCCGGTGCTGGCCGCGCAGGCATTCGCACGCACGCGCGGCATGCCGGCGTTGTTGCTGCCGGATGACCACCGGTTGGCGATGCACGTGCCGGTGATCGAACGGCAATTTCGCGGGTTCCTCGAATCGGTTTCGGCGCGAGCCAATTGACGTGACGCAATTTTTCGCCACCTGCCCGAAAGGGCTCGAATACCTGCTGCGCGACGAACTGGCCACGCTGGGCGCCGATGCACGCGAAGCTTTGGCGGGCGTACGTTTCAAAGGCGACATGACATGCGCGTATCGGGCCTGCCTCGAATCGCGGCTGGCCAGTCGCATCCTGATGCCGCTCGCGGAATTCGCGGCCGCCGATGCCGAGGCACTGTACGTCGGCGCGCGCGGCGTCGACTGGTCGCAGCACATGGCGCCCGACGCCACGCTCGCAATCGACGCCATCGGCAGCAGTGGCACGATCACGCATTCGGGTTTCGCGGCGCAGAAGACGAAGGATGCGATCGTCGACCAGTTCCGCGAACGCTACGAAACGCGCCCGACGGTGCAGACTGATCGCCCGGATGTCCGGCTCAATCTGCGATTGCACAAGGGGCACGCGACGTTGTCGCTGGACCTTTCAGGCGAGCCGCTGCACCGCCGCGGCTGGCGTCGTGAACAGGGCGAGGCGCCGCTGAAGGAAAACCTCGCCTGCGCGATGCTGTTGCGCGCGCGCTGGCCGGAAATCTACGCCCAGGGCGGCGCGCTGGTCGATCCAATGTGCGGCTCCGGCACGTTGCTGATCGAAGCGGCATGGATGGTCGCGCACGTCGCGCCCGCCCTACAGCGCGACTATTTCGGATTCCTCGGTTGGCGTGGCCACGACACGGGGCTGTGGCAGCGCTTGCGCGATGCGGCGCAGGAGCGCGCGCAGGCGGGATTGCGCGAGCTCCGCTCGTGCTTCTTCGGCAGCGACAGCGATCCGCGCATGATCGCGGTCGCGACGCACAACCTGCAGAGCGCCGGCGTCGCGGGTTTCGTCACGCTCGACAAGCGCGCGGTCGAATATCTGGAAGCGCCCGCGGGTTTTGCATCGGGACTGGTGATCACCAATCCGCCTTATGGCGAGCGCATGGGCGATCTCGCGACGCTGCCGGCGATGTACCGCGCGTTTGGCGAGCAGCTGCGGTCGGGATTCGCCGGTTGGTACGCGGCCGTGCTGACCAGTGAGCCGGAACTCGAACGCGCGCTCGGACTGCGCGCAGACAAACATTACATGTTGTTCAATGGCGCGATCGAGTGTCGGTTGGGATTGGTCGAAGTTCGCGCGCCTTCAACGGCGTCCGATACGGCGCCGCTGTCGGCCGGCGCCGAAATGGTCGCCAATCGCATCCGCAAGAATCTGCGCAACCTCCGCAAGCAGTTGTCACGCGAAGGCATCACCTGCTTTCGCGCCTACGACGCCGACCTGCCGGAATACGCCGCGGCCATCGACGTCTACCGCGGCTGGGCCGAGGATGAAGCCGATGGAGGCGACGAAACCACGGCGCAAACATGGCTGCACGTACAGGAATACGCGCCACCCGCCAGTGTCGAAACCAACGCCGCGCAAACGCGCTGGCGCGATTTGCAACGCGCCGCGCGCGCTGCGCTGGACGTTCCGCGCGAACGCATGGTCTCCAAGACCCGCGCGCGCGGCAAGGGCGGCAGTAAATACGGCCGCTTTGCCGCGCGCGAGGAATTCCTGGTGGTCGGGGAGGGCGGACTGCGCTTCCTCGTCAACCTGCGCGATCGCATCGACACGGGTCTGTTCCTCGATCACCGTCTGGTGCGTGCCCGCTTGCGTGAACTTTCTCGCAATCGTGACGTATTGAACCTGTTCGCCTACACCGGCACGGCCAGCGTGTATGCAGCCGCGGGCGGCGCGCGCAGCACCACCAGCGTCGACCTTTCACAGGGCTATCTCGAATGGGCGTCGCGCAACCTGGTCCTGAACGGGTTCGACGGCAGCGACCACGTACTCGCCCGCGCGGATGCGATGACGTTTCTGGCCGAGAGTCCCGCGCGGTTCGGACTGATCTATGTGGACCCGCCCACGTTTTCGAACTCGAAGCGCGCGGGTGATTTCGACGTCCAGCGCGACCACGTCGAACTGCTGGATGCGTGCGCGCGGCGCCTGCGCGACGATGGCGTAATCGTGTTCTCCAACAATTTCCGGCGCTTCAAGCTGGATGTCGAGGCGCTGTCACGGACGTTCGCGATCGAAGACGTCGGTCGCGCCAGCATTCCCGCGGACTTCGCACGGCGGCCGCACATCCATGGCTGCTGGTTGCTGCGGAAATGCTGAATTCACCTTCCCGGTCTCCGGCGAAGCGGCTGTTGTGGCAAGCCAGGCCAAGGACGGCCTTCTGACGTTCACGAAGTTCGCGTGTTCCATTTACACGTCAGATCCGTGATGCAGTGATCAAGGAGGATCACGTGATTTAAGCCGTGATTCAGTCCGAAAGCACGAGCATGCGGAATGGGCTGAAGTTGGAGGCACCCATGAACACCCGAGTATTCTTTCGCCGTGGAGGCTTGGCCATTGCCTTGCTCGCGGCATCGTTCTTGATCGTGCCGGGTGCGTTCGCGCATTCGCACGTGAGTGTCGGAATCGGCATTTCGGCGCCGGGCTTCGGCGTCAGCGTCGGCAACTGCTGGCGCTGCGGTTACCTGGCGCCGCCGCCGGTCTACTACGCGCCAGCCTATCCGCCGCCGGTGTACTACCCGGCACCCGCAACCGTGTATTACGTGCCGCGTCCCGCCTACTACGGTTATGGCTACTACGCGCCGCGCTATCACCATTACCGGGACGGCTACTACCGCGATCGCGGTTGGCATCACCGGCGCGGCGGCTATTACCACCATCGCCATCACTGATGCGCGCTCGCGTAACGGGAACGGGTTTACGAACCGCGTACGCGCGATGTGCTAAAACTGCACGCGCATGAGTTCCGATCCCAGCCTCGATCCGCGCCATGGCGGCGAAGCCGCCATCGACCTGCATTCCATCCGCACCTTCCTGCGGCAATGGATGCGCGATCCGGTGAAGATGGCGTCGGTGACGCCCTCGGGTCGGCAGCTCGCGCGGCTGATGGTCGAGCAACTGCCGCCAGGCTGCGAGCGGGTGGTGGAGGTGGGCGCGGGCACGGGCGTATTCACGCGGGCGTTGCTGGATGCCGGTATTGCGCCCTCGAAACTGCTGGTGGTGGAGATCAATCCCGATCTTGCGGATTTCCTGTGCGACCGCTTTCCCGGCGTGGCGGTCGCGTGCGCGGACGCGCGCCATCTCGACACGCTGGCGGAAGAACATGGCCTGCTCGGCGGTGGCAAGCTCGATGCGGTCGTCAGCGGACTCGGGATGTTGTCGATGAGCAGCAGCTTGCGCTGCGACATCCTGCGCGCCGCGTTCGCTGCGTTGGGCGACGGCGGCCGTTTCATCCAGTTCACCTACGGCCCGACCAGCCCGGTGCGCCGTCACGAGCGCGACGCGCTCGGCTTGCGCATGCATCGCGCGGGTTTTGCCCCGCGCAACCTTCCGCCGGCCACGGTGTACGTGTACCAGCGATTGCGTTCGCGGCAAATCGCGAGCGTGCGCCAGCCACCGCGTCCCTGAAACCCGCGCGTCGGCTCAGGCAAGTTCCAGCGAATAGTGCCGCGTGCCTGATTCGCGGACGTAACCCAGTGACTCGTAGAGCGCCTGCGCCGGGTGATTGTCCTCGGCGGTTTCCAGTACCAGCCGCAGCGCGCCGGTTTCCGCGGCAAACGCGCGAGCACACTCCATCAATGCATGCGCCACGCCAGCATGTCGCGCGCCCGCCGTCACGAACAGGTCGTTGAGTACCCAGATGCGGTGCGCCGACACCGATGAAAAGGACGGATACAACTGGGTGAAGCCAAGCGCTTCACCCGCCGCGTCGCGAGCGATGAAGATGACCGACTCGTCGCGCTGCAGGCGTACCTGCAGGAACGCGCGCGCAAGCGCGCGATCGGAAACCCGTTCGTAGAAAACGCGGTAGCCGTCGAACAACAGCGTCAGCGCGTCGAGATCATCCAGCGTGGCGCGGGACGTGACGACGGGTGCGGACAATTCCAGGTTGGACATGGAGGGCGACCTGTCGGAAAGGCCGCCATGATGCCCAAGCGGCGGGCGGTCGCGCAAGCGCGATCACCCGCCGCTTGTCGGTGCGATCAGTGCTGGTTCTGCACCCACTTTTCGTATTGGCCGCGGCTGATGGACTTGCCCTGACCGCTGGCGTACAGAAAGTCGCTGTCCAGTGGCGGATAGGCTTGCGCTTCTTCCGGGCTGATGCGGCCGTCGTGGTTCGCGTCCAGCGTGGTGAACGACGGCGGCGGGCCGTAATCCTTGACCTGCCCGGGCATGCCCGCGTTCACCGTGAGCGTTCCGCCGTTGCTGTCGGCAAGCGGATACTGCGCGCTGGTTTCCGTGCCTTGATAGAAACCCGTGCCGGACTGCAATGATTGCGATGGCTGCGGCTGCGCCGGCATCGTCTGCTGGGTCGGCGGAGGCATGGGTTGCGCCGGCGGAGTGGGTGGCGTTGGTGGCGTCGGCGGAGGTGGCGGCATGGGCTGCGCCGGTGGGGGTGGAGGCATGGGCTGCGCCGGTGGGGGTGGAGGCATCGGCTGTGTCGGCGGAGGTGGCGGCATCGGTTGCGTGGTTTGTTGCGGCGACGCGGTCGCCGCTGCGGCAACACCGAACAGCGTCATCGCGATTGCGCTGGCGAGCGAAAGACGGATCGAACGTTGCGTAGCCATGGAGCCTCCTTGTGCGCCGGACGGTGTCATGCGTTACAGCAGTAGACCGCGCCCGCCGTCGTCGGTTCGTGAAACTGGCGTCAAGCGAATCTTGCGATCAGGCGCCGTTCAAGCGATCCGCGGTCAACACAAGTTGCGACGGCAGCCAGACGCCGGCGACCGCAAAAATGGTGCGTAGTCACGCGGCCTTGCTGCGCGCCGACAATACTTCCAGCAGCTCGCCAGCGGCGCGCAGGCGGTCGGCCGCTTCCGGCAGTTCCATCGCGATCCGCAACTTGTCCTGCCCATCCAGTTTGTAGACGCGCGGTTTCTGCTGGATCAGGCGGATGATGGTGGCCGGATCGACATCGGGTTGCGCACGGAAGGTGATGCGGCCGCCGGCCGCGCCGAGGTCGAGCTTGCGGATGCCGAGCGCGTCCGCGCGCAGTTTGAGCGAGGCGATCGCGAACAGGTTCTTGGTGGCCGCCGGCAGCAGGCCGAACCGATCGATCATCTCCACCTGCAGTTCGCGCAAGCCTTCCTCGTCGCCCGCGCTGGCGACGCGCTTGTACAGCGTGAGGCGCGTGTGCACGTCGGGCAGGTAATCGTCCGGAATCAGCGCCGGCATATGGAGGACGATCTCGGTGCCGCTGTCGCCGCCGAGGTTGAAATCGGGCACCTTGCCGGAACGCAATGCGTGCACCGCGCGTTCCAGCAGCTCGTTGTAAAGCGAAAAACCGATCGCCTCGATCTGGCCCGATTGCGCTTCGCCCAGCAGTTCGCCGGCGCCGCGGATTTCCATGTCGTGGGTCGCGAGCGTGAAGCCGGCGCCGAGTTCTTCCAGCGATTCCAGCGCCGCGAGACGTTTTTCCGCATCGGCGGTCATTGCCTTCCTGTCGGGTACGATCAGGTATGCATACGCGCGGTGATGCGAGCGGCCCACGCGGCCGCGCAACTGGTGCAATTGCGCGAGGCCAAAGCGGTCGGCGCGATCGATCACGATGGTGTTGGCGGTCGGCACGTCGATGCCGGATTCGATGATGGTGGTGCACACCAGCACGTTGAAACGCTGGCGGTGGAAATCCAGCATCGCCTGTTCGAGGTCGTGCGCGCCCATCTGGCCGTGCGCAACACGGATGCGCGCGTCGGGAATCAGTTCGGCAAGGTCGCGCGCGGTGCGCTGGATGGTGTCGATGCTGTTGTGCAGGAAATAAACCTGCCCGCCGCGGGCGAGTTCGCGCTGGAACGCCTCGCGGATCAACGCCGGATCATATTGCGCGACCAGCGTCTTCACCGCCATCCGCGCCGCCGGTGGCGTCGCGATGATCGAGAGATCGCGCATGCCGCTCATCGCCATGTTGAGCGTGCGTGGAATCGGCGTTGCGGTGAGCGTGAGCAGGTCCACTTCCGCGCGCAGTTTCTTCAACTGTTCCTTGTGCCGCACGCCGAAGCGGTGCTCCTCGTCCACGATCACAAGGCCGAGATCGCGGAATTTCACGTCGGCCTGCAGCAGCTTGTGGGTGCCGACCACGATGTCGAGCTTGCCATCGGCAAGCCGTTGCAGCGCGTCGGCCACATCCTGTTTCGCGCGGAAACGCGACAGCAATTCGACCTTGAGCGGAAAGTCCGCCAGGCGGTCGCGGAAGTTGTCGAAGTGCTGTTGAGCGAGCAGGGTGGTCGGCACCAGCACCGCGACCTGCTTGCCGGCGCTGGCCGCAGCGACCGCCGCGCGCAATGCAACTTCGGTCTTGCCGAAGCCGACGTCGCCGCAGACCACGCGGTCCATCGGTTGCGGCACGGTGAGGTCGGCCAGCACCGCGTCGATCGCGGTCTGCTGGTCGGGCGTTTCCTCGAAAGGAAAACCTTCCGCGAAGCGCGCCACCATCGCGCGATCGTAATCGATGGCATTGCCCTGTCGCGCGGCGCGCTGCGCGTGGATCGCCAGCAATTCGGCGGCCACGTCGCGGACTTTCTCCGCGGCCTTGCGCTTGGCGCGTTCCCAACTTTCGCCGCCCAGCGAGTGCAACGGCGCGTGTTCGTCGTCGGCGCCGGAATAGCGGCTGACCAGTGCAAGCTGCGCGACCGGCACGTACAACTTGTCGCCGCGCGCGTATTCGATCGCGAGGAATTCGCCCGGCATCCCGCCGACGTCCAGCGCGACGAGGCCGAGATAACGGCCGACACCGTGATCCACGTGCACGATCGGCGCGCCGATTTCGAGTTCGGTCAGATCGCGCAGGATCGCTTCGGGATCGCGCTCGGCCGTTTTGCGCCGTCTGCGTTCGGTGCGCGCGCGTTCGCCGACCAGCTCGCGCTCGGTGAAGACGGTAAGCACCGGTTGGACGAGCGAGAAGCCGCGATCCAGCGGTGCGATGAATATTGCGAGAGTGGACTCGGGCAAATCGCCTCTGCGCGAACTTTCTTCACTGCCGTCATCCCGGCGCAAGCCGGCATGGCGAGCCAAAAGTGCTTGCCATGATTCGGAAACCTCCGGACGCAAATCGACCGTCGCCAGCTGCTCCAGCAGCGCCTCGCGTCGCCCCGCCGAGTCGGCGGTGATCAGCACGCGTTGCCCGGGATGCGCGTCGATCCATTCGCGCAGACGCGCCGCGAACCCGCCGGCCGCGGCGCCGTTGGCCGCGAGCTCGGGCGCGACCTGCGTGCCCGTATCCGCGGCACGCGTATCGTCGGCGCTGACGAGATCGATGCGCAGCACGTTGTTCAGCCGTTCACGCAGGGATTGCGGCGGCAGGTACAGCTCCATCGGCGGCAGCACCGGACGCTCGATGTCGTGCGCGCGCTGGTCGTAGCGATCGCCGGTCTGTTTCCAGAACGTCTCGGCGGCATCGAGCGAATGGTTGGCAAGCACGAACAGTGCCTCGTCACCGAGGTAGTCGAACAGCGTTTCGGTGGCGTCGAAAAACAGCGGCAGGTAGTACTCGATGCCGCCCGGCGTCACGCCCTGCTTCATGTCCTGGTACAGCGGGCAGCGGCGCACGTCGATCGGAAAGCGTTCGCGCAGTCGGTCGCGGAACGCGCGCATCGCTTCGTCGGTAAGCGGGAATTCGCGCGCCGGCAGCAGGTTCACCGCATCGACCGGATGCGACGAGCGTTGCGTCTCCGGGTCGAACGCGCGGATCGATTCGATCTGGTCGTCGAACAATTCGATGCGATAGGGCTCGTCGACGCCCATCGGGAAGATGTCGAGCAGTGCACCGCGCACCGCAAACTCGCCGTGTTCGCCGACCTGCGGCACGTTGCGGTAGCCGCTGGCTTCGAGGCGCCGCTGTTCGTCGGCGAGGTTCAACCGCTGGCCGCGTGCCACGGAAAGTCCGCTGCCCGCGATGTGCATGCGTGGCGCCAGCCGTTGCATCAACGTGGAGATCGACACCACCAGCACGCCGCGGCGCGCGCCGGGCAGCCGGTTCAAGGTGTCGATGCGCTGCGACACCAGTTGCGGGTGTGGCGCGAACAGGTCGTAGGGCAGGGTTTCCCAATCGGGAAAGTGCAGCACCGGCAGCTCGCCCGCGAACACCGCCAGTTCGTCTTCCAGCGAGCGCGCCGCGCGGCTGTCGGCGGTGACCGCCACGATCACGCCTTCGCGCTGGCGTGCGGCTTCGCAGAGCAGCAATGCCAGCGACGAGCCAGCCGGTTCGCGCCAGTCGCGGCGCTGGCCGGGCGTGCGGGGAAGCGCAGGCAAGGGAATGTCGAATGAGGTCACGGCTGCCGACTCGCAATACGAAACACTGCCGGAGCACGGTTGCGCGCCAGCAGAAGGGGGGACCTGCAATTTTATCAGTGGACTACGGCGCCGGCGCGAGGCGCACGCACAACACGCCAGCGTCGTCGGGATCAGGCGAAATGGTGGCGCCGAGTTCGCGGCACAAGTCCAGCATGCGCGCGTTGTCGGCGCGGACGCTGCCCTGCAGTGCGGCCAACCCACGGCGGCCGGCTTCATGCAGCAACTTCAGCATCAGGCGCTTGCCGATACCGTGGCCGGAAATGGCCTTGCCGACGATCAGGCCGAATTCGGCCGTGCGTGCATCTGCGGTTGCCATGTGCAGGTCCGCGACCGCGCGGATTTCGCCGGCATCGTCCACCACGAACGCCGCATCCCGGGCGGGATCGAGGCCGCGCACCTGCGTCTGCACCGACGCTGGCAATTCGCGCGAGCGATAGAAGAAACGGTATTCGATTTCCTCGGGCGTCAGGCGCAGGAAGGCGCGTCGCAGGGCCTCCAGGTCGTCGGGATGCAGCGGTCGCAAGACGAAGTTGCGCCCGTCTGCGAGCCGAATGGATTCTTCGATTCGCCCAGCGCCAGATGCAGTTGCGCCGCGTGTTGTCACGTCAGCGAATCACACCCACCCCGACGCCGAAGCTGATGTTGGGATGGCCCTGGCGCATTTCTTCCGGCGTCCAGCGATGGAAGTCGCCGTTGCGCACGAACACCATCGGGTAGGTGTAGCGCGCTTGCCCGACCGCTTCGGCCTGGGTGCCGGTGAAATGTCCGCGCACGGTAATGAGTGAGCCCTTGGGAAAATTCATGGGCTCCAGGAATCCCGGCACCTCGGCCAGGAAACGCCCGGTCGCCGGCTCCTTGAGCCGTGGTCGCTGCGAGGCATCGAGCGGATAGGCGAGCACTTCGATGCGCGTATGGTCGGTGAGGTTTTGCACGCCAATCACTTCGCCGCCCCAGATGACCTGCGCCTGCGGGAAATTGTTCGGCGAGCCCGCGACCTGGTCGGGCGTCGCATCCACGATTTCCGGACCGGTCTTGTAGAGGGGCGCGGGTGCGCACGCCGCAATCGCGAGCGGCAGCGCCACGGCAAGCATGAGTCGGAGCGGGGAACGGAACGGTACGCACATGGCGAAGGCCTCGTTCACATCAGGACATCCCGAGCATAACCAGAATCGGTCACGCCGGTTCGGCGCCGCATCGCATTCATTCATCGCGCAGCCAGCGCAGGCTTTCCGATGCGCCCGCGGATTGCGCGAGGGCGTCGCGCAGCGCCGGCAACAACCGGGCCAGCGTGGCATCCAGCTTCCATGGTGGATTCGCGATCAGCATGCCGCAGCCGTTCAGGCGCAGCGGCGAATCGTCGGGGCGCACCAGCAATTCCGCGGCCAGCACCTTGTCGAACGGGCCGCTCGCCATGTGCCGATGGAACGGCGCGATCACACGATGAGCCTTGATGGGATACCACACGGCGTACACGCCATTCGGCCAGCGCGCGTGCGCTGATCCGAGCGCCGCCTCGATGGCCGCGAACTCGCCTTCCTGCGCCTCGAACGGCGGGTCGATCAGTACCAACCCGCGCTTCTCCGGCGGCGGCAACAGTGCGTTCAAGGCGGCATAACCGTCGCGTGCATGCACGTGCACGCGGCGATCGTCGCGAAACAGCGCGCGCAACACGGCGGCTTCCTCAGGCTGCGTTTCGCAAAGCACCAGCCGATCATCCGGGCGCAGCGCCCGTGCCGCCAGCAACGGCGAGCCAGGATAATTTCGCAACGTTCCATCCGGATTGGACGCGCGGATTGCTTCGACATAGCGTTGCAGCGGCGCGGGCGGTTCTGGGCTGTCGAACAATCGCCCGACGCCTTCGCGCCACTCGCCCGTCTTCGCCGCTTGCTCGTTGTCCAGCGCGTAACGGCCGCGTCCCGCGTGCGTGTCGAAGCCGCACAGCGGCTTGTCTTTCGCGGCCAGCGCATCCAGCAGCTCCAGCAGGATCGCATGCTTGAACACGTCCGCGAAGTTGCCGGCGTGGAAGGCGTGGCGGTAGTTCATGGTTCGATGCCGGGCATCGCTGCAGTATAGGTATCCATCGGAAGCCGCACGAAGCCTGCTCCAGAGTTGAGCGGCGGTTTCGCCGCGTCTATGCTTCCTGCATGTTCCGCTCGCCGCGCCCGAACTCCACGATTTTTCGCCTGACACTTGCGCTGGCGTTGCTCGCCTGGACGGCGCTGGCGTTCGGTGCGCCGCCGGGGTCGAAATGAACCCCACGCAGGCCCTGCACTCGCAAACGCAAGTCGTGAACGGGTCTGCACACTGCCACGACGGGATGATGACCTTGGGCGGATCGCAGGCGTGGCGGCACCCATGACGTCGAAGGGGCATGGCGATTGTTGCCAGACTGCATGCCACTGTTTGGCGGCGTCGACGGCCGTGATGACCGTGCCGTGGATATGGGTTGCGTTCGGCCCGTCCGCTGGACATGGATCGACGGGTCCGAAGGCGCCGGTTCCACCCGCGCCGGCGGCACCACCCTTGCGGCCGCCCATCGCCTGAAGCCGATCGCGGCATCCGATGCCGCGCTTCGTCGCACCCGCTTCGCGGTAGCGCGAGGCGTCCTACTTGCGCAATCGGCGCGCGCGGCGCGCCTGCGAGAGCTACATGGAACCCATCCACGGCAATCCGGGATCGTCGATTCCGATGCTTTCGCGCCGCCGCTTCGTGCAGGGGCTGGCGCTGGGCGGCACGGCCGCACTGTTGGGCGCCTTCGCCAAACCCGGTCGGGCTTTGGCAGGAGGCACCCAGCCGCGCGTTCTGCCGGGCACCGAGTTCAAGCTCGAAGTCGTCGAGATGCCGGTCGATTGCACCGGCGCGGCCCGCCTTGCGACCACCGTCAACGGCCAGTTGCCGGGGCCGCTGTTGCGCTGGCGCGAGGGCACGACGGGGCGCAGGGTGAACCGGCGGATGATCTGCAATTTGTCGCGGGGTTCCGGATCTGGTTCTGACGGATCGCGCCAGCTGACGTGCCCGCTGGCATGCCGGCGCATGTAAGACAATCGCGACGGGATCGGTCTGCTGCAGGAGATCCGATCCCGAACATTCGAGTCCAAGGAATACGCATGCGCAAGATATTCACGACCGTTGCTTACATTGCAGCGTGTCTGGTTGCGCCGTGGGGCGCCGCTGCGGCCGCGCAACTTTTCCCGTCGCCGGTATACGTCACCTTGCAGGGATCGGACAGCGTCGAATCGCTGCCGAGCGGTACCCGCTGGGGCAACCTCGACAGCGCGCATTACGTTGCGGTCAGCCCGGATGGAAAGCAACTGCTGGTCAGCAGTGCGGCCACGAAAAATGCCTTCATCGTCGACGCGAAGACCGGCAAGACACTCGCCACGCTCGCCATCGGCGCGGTGCCGCAGGGTGTCGAGATCGGACCGCACGGACATTTCGGGCTGGCCGTGAGTGCCGGGACCGATTCGGTCACCGTGATCGACATGCGGGCACTGAAGCCGATCAAGAAGATCATCGTCGGCAAGACGCCGCACAACGCGCGCTTCACCGCGGACGGCAAACTCGCCTACGTCACCTTGCAGGGTGGCACGGGCGTGGCCGTGCTCGACATGCGCAGTCTCGCCAAGACCGGCGAAATCGCGGTGCCCGGCATCCATGGCCCGCACAACCTCGATCTTTCCGCCGACGGTAAGGTGCTGTGGGTGCGCGACCTCACCGGCAGCGTCGCCGCGGTGGATCTCGAGACGCGCAAGGAGCTTGCCGTGATTCCGGTCGCGCCGGGCCATGCTGGCATCGATGTGATTCCCGGCGGCCGCTATGTGTTCACGGGCGGCATCGCCGGTCACGTGGTGGACGTGATCGATCCCGCGACGTTCAAGGTCGTCAAGCAAATCGAAGTCGGGCAAGGCCCGCACGGCGTCAGGGCCAGCCGCGACGGCCGCTGGTTGTACGTGGATGTCACGGCCACCGACAAGATCGCGGTCATCGACACGCATACGCTGGACGTCGTGCGGCAGATCGACACGCAAGGGAAGCTGCCGTTCTGGATCGCCGTGCGCGGCAACAACTGAGCGATGCAACCATGGACCCGCCATGTCCGAACCTGTCCGGCAATCCACGCTCACCTGCCCGCACTGCGGACATCGCAGTGTGGAATCCATGGCCGAGGACGCCTGCGTGTTTTTTCACGAATGCGCGGGCTGCGGTGCGATGCTGCGCCCGAAACCGGGTGACTGTTGCGTGTTCTGTTCGTACGGTGACGTGCCGTGTCCGCCCGTCCAGCGGCAACGTTCCTGTTGCGATCGTTGACGCTGACGCCTCATCGCGTTTCAGCGCAGATCGACCGCGATGACGTTTGGATTGATGTCGCGCCAGATTACCGGCTGCGCGCTGTACAACGCCGGCAGTTCGCGTTGCAGCGCAATGACCTTGGGCGCGTCATTGATGGCGATGTAAAGCGCGTTGGGATTCAGCCGCGCGTAATCCTGGTGGTAGTCCTCGGCGGGATAGAACGCCTTGAACGGCACGATCTGCGTCACGATCGGTGCCGCGAATGCGTGCGAGGCACCGAGTTGCGCAACGTAGTCCTTCGCGATTTTTTCCTGTTCGGCGTCGGCGTAGAAAATCACGCCGCGGTATTGCGTGCCGGTGTCGGGGCCTTGCCGATCCAGCTCGGTCGGATCGGTCGCGACCGAGAAATACACACGCAACAGTTGTCCGTAGGTGACCTTCGAGGGGTCGTAGGCGATCCGTACCGCTTCGGCGTGGCCGGTATCGCCTTCGCTGACCTGTCCGTAACTGGCGGTTGCGGCGACGCCGCCCGAGTAGCCGGAGGTCACGTTGGTCACGCCGGGCACGTGCTCGAACACCCATTGCATGCCCCAGAAGCAGCCGCCCGCCAGCACTGTGGTGGCCTTGCCGGAGTGGCTTGCAAGCGGCGCATCGATCCGGGGCGCAGGCACCGCGGCGTGCGCGGCAGCGCGATCGTTCGAGATGGGAGCGCATGCTGCCACGGCGGGTATCGCCAGCAACGCGAACAACATGCGCAAAGCTATTGAAATTCCTGGTTTCTGCATTGGCGCATTCCGAGGGCACCCAGAAACGGGACCGGTCGGAGGCCCGCACGATGACACTCACCCACGACGGGGCGGGTCAATGCGCGGCTGCCGGCACGCGCCCGCGCACCAGCAGCGGACCGATCACGAACAGGTAGATCGCGTAGGCGACGAACCATGCCAGCGCAGCCCACAGCCAGCCGCGCGGCGTGTTGATGCAGAGCCGCAGCGCCGCGGCCACGGTCGGCAGCCCGAACATCAGCGTGAGTGCCGCGTTCGACTGGATCGGTACGCCGCTGTGGCCCTGCGCCACGCGCGTCATCATCGCCAGCGACAGTGTGCCCAATGCACCCACGGTGATGCCGTGCAAGGTGTCGATCTCGGGCATCGCGGTGATGCCAACCAACGCGACGCCGCGAACGGCAAGTCCGATTGCCAGCCACAGATAACCCAGGTGCAGCACCCACAGCATCGGCTCGCGCCATGTGCGCCAGCCGCGCCAGCCGACCAGACGAATGAACGCAAGCGCGGCCACCACCAGCATCAGGACGCCGCGCGCGAATCCCGGCGCACCGGCGAGGCCGCACAGCAACACCAGCGCGCCGCCGCCGTTTACCGCGTAGATCACGTACTTGTTCGTCCATGCCGTGTGACCCGGCAGTTTGCGCCCGGTGAAAAACGGAATCACCCGTCCGCCGATCGCCAGCATCAGCACCATCAAAAGATCGACCACGCCGAGCAGCGCGCGCGTCGACACGGTGGCGTCGCCGGCCAGTACGCCCGCGTAGAACGCAATATCCAGCCCGGCGTAGAACAGCAGGATGCCGATCAGGAACGCGTTGCGCCTGTTGCGCGACAGCCACAGCACGCGCCCGACCAGGAACACCAGCCCGAACAGATATCCGACGTCGAACAGCGCGCCAATCCAGAACGGCAGCGGCGTCAGCAGCAGCACGCGCGCGACCACCCAGGTCGCCGTCAGCAGCAGCAGACCGCGCCGCGTGGTGGTGGCGATGCCGGTCCAGTTGGCCGAAGCGGTCAGCAGGAATCCACCCACCAGCGCACTCGCGAAGCCGAACAGCATCACGTGTGCGTGCCAGAAGAACGGGTTCTGCAACGCCGCCGAGGGCAACCACCCGTAATGCAGGAACGCGCCCCACGCCAGCATCCCCAGGCTCGCCGCCAGCGCCGCGCAGAAGAACAGCGGCCGGAACGGATGCAACGGCGGGGCGGGTGCGTTCACGGTGGCTTGCATGGTGGCCATGGCGTCTGGAGTGTTCGGCAATCCTCTCATGCTGACCCTGCCGCGTCATGGTCGCCCTGATGCCGGTCAATGAAAAGTGCGAATGTCGAATCAGGCCGGCGTGGTTCGTCGCCAACATGAAACCGGCGGATCGCCGGGGCACTGGAGACAAGTCATGCGCGTACTGGTGATCGTCAAGGCGAGCGAAGAGTCGGAAGCCGGCGGCATGCCGGATGCGAAGGAGTTGGCCGAGATGGGCAAGTTCAACGAAAAGCTGGTCGAGGCTGGCGTGATGTTGATGGGCGAGGGCCTGCACCCCAGCTCGAAAGGCGCGCGGGTGCGGTTCGAGGGCAAACGGCGCACGGTGATCGACGGGCCGTTTGCGGAAACCAGGGAATTGATCGCCGGTTTCTGGCTGTGGCAGGTGCGCTCGATGGAGGAAGCCATCGAGTGGATCAAGCGCGCGCCGTTGTTCGACGGGGGCATGGAAATCGAGCTGCGCCCGGTGGCCGAAATGGATGATTTCGGCGACGCCGCGACGCCCGAGATTCGCGAGCACGAGGCCAGCCTGCGCGAGAAGATCGCGAAGGCCTGAACGCCACCAAATCGAGCGCTTGCGCCGGACGCGAAGGGCTGCTGTGATCGGCCGTCATGACGACGGCCGACGCCCACCGCACCATCGAGACGGTCTGGAAGATCGAGGCGCCGCGCCTCATCGCCGGGCTGGCGCGGATGTTGCGCGACGTCGGACAGGCCGAGGATCTGGCGCAGGAAGCGCTGGTCGTCGCGCTGGAACGCTGGCCCATCGATGGCGTGCCCGACAATCCGGGCGCATGGCTGATGACTACCGCCAAGCGCCGTGCGATCGACCAGTTGCGCCACAACCGGATGCGTGACGACAAGCAGGCCGCGCTCGATTACGAACTCCAACCTGACGCCATGGCGCATGCTCCCGACCACGCGGACGCGCTGGATGACGACATCGGCGACGATCTGCTGCGGCTGATCTTCACCGCCTGCCATCCCGTGCTCACCCGCGACATGCAGGTCGCGCTGACCCTGCGCATGCTGGGCGGCCTGACCACGCCGGAAATCGCGCGCGCGTTCCTGGTGCCCGAACCCACGGTCGCGCAGCGCATCGTGCGCGCCAAGCGCACGCTTGCCGAAAAGCAGGTGCCGTTCGAAGTGCCGCGCGGCGAAGACCTCGCGCCGCGACTGGCCGCGGTGCTGGAAGTGGTCTACCTGATCTTCAACGAAGGCTACACCGCCACCGCGGGCGAGGACTGGGCGCGACCCGCGTTGTGCGAAGAAGCCATGCGCCTTGGCCGCGTGCTGGCGGGCCTCGCGCCGCGCGAGCCGGAAGTGCACGGACTGGTCGCCTTGATGGAAATCCAGGCGTCACGCCTGCACGCGCGCACCGCGGCCGACGGCACGCCGATTCTTTTGCTGGATCAGGATCGTGCGCGTTGGGATCGCTTGTTGATCCGGCGCGGCCTCGCATCACTGGAACGCGCGCAACAGCTCGACGGCGCGGACGGCAACTACGCGCTGCAGGCAGCGATCGCCGCCTGCCATGTGCGCGCGCTGCATGCGGAAGACACCGACTGGTCACGGATCGCGTCGCTGTATGCGCGCCTCGCGGAAGTCGCGCCGTCGCCCGTGGTCGAATTGAATCGTGCGGTTGCAGTGTCGATGGCCGAAGGCCCTGCGGCCGGCTTGCAGCTGGTCGATGCCCTGCAGAAAGAACGCGCGTTGCGCGATTACCATCTGCTGCCCAGCGTGCGCGGCGATTTGCTGTTCAAACTCGGGCGCAAAGATGAGGCGCGGGCCGAATTCGAACGCGCCGCATCGCTCACCGGCAACGCCCGCGAATCGGAACTGCTGCGCCAGCGCGCCGCGGCGTGCGTCGATCAATAACCGGAGAGGACCATGGCTTATATGTTGTTCGTGGCGGAACCCCGCGGCCAGCGCGCCGAGCGCACCGAGGAAGAGGGCAAGGCGGTGTACCAGCGCATGCTGGATTACGCCGAGGACCTCAAATCACGCGGCGTGCTGCACGCGTATTCGTCGTTGCGCAACGACTCCGAAGGTCAGCGCCTGCAAATCCGCGCCGGCAAGCGCAGCCTGCGCGACGGCCCGTTCGCCGAAACCCGCGAAATGATCGGCGGCTTCTTTCTGGTCGATTGCGCGACACGCGAAGAAGCCCTGGAACTCGCAGCGATCTGTCCCGCTGCCGAGTGGGCGACCATGGAAGTGCGCGAAACCGGACCGTGCTATCTGGGCTGATGCGCGCCTGGTCTTTCGCGGCAACGCCTGAATTTAGCGGCGCGAACCCGCGTAGCGGGTGAGCGTCCGCTGGAATGAGTAGTTGGGCTGCGTGTACCTTTACCAAGCAGGCCCAAGCTTTCCTGCCTCGTCACTTATGAAGTTTCGGAGCATTTCGTCTTTGCGCATGAGGGTGGCCATGTTGTCTGGCGAATAGGGAACTGCTTTGCCATTGGGGTACATGGCACCCTTCCAGTCCACAACGTACGCAGCAGCATTTACATCGGGCAACAAACTTTTTGCAATCGCTATTGCCTCACTCGGCGGAAGGCTGTTAAGAAGATCCCGGCCGTATGCGTCAAGCTTTGCCTTTGTGAAACGCCGGTAAAGCTCGTGGCTCAAGCCGCGCACCTTGAGCTGGAGAGGCGGCGTCATGCCCTCGTAAGTTACCCAAGCCGTCGGCATGCTTGCCAGAAGTGCGTTGATCTCCGTATCGCTGCGGTGGGGCAACTCTGGCGGCGCAACATCGGGCCCGACCTGCACGACCCTTGTACCACCCCCCAACATTCTTGAAATGCGGAGTAGAAGATAGACAAGGAAAACGATACTTACTGCGACCGATAGAAAGATCATTGCGTTCCCCCGGTACACAAATTGATACAACCTCCGTTACTCTTCTACGTCTCCCGAACAGCTCAACGCTTGAGGTAACCGACGCAACCCGCGTAGCGGGTTTGCGCCCGGTTGGCCGAATAGTTAGCTCCGTGTTTGTCCCTTGCCTATGGGTGAGAGCGCGTCACGCAAAGTCAAGATCTCCTTTCGTCGATCAGCCCGGATTTCAGGGACTACGTATATTTCGTGAAGCACTTCTCGGAGCGCGGCGAGGATGACCCTCAGGTGCTTGGACTCCCAGCCGTCATATGCGTTTTCATGCACTTTTGTGCTCGTGAGCTGCTGAATTGTCAGCAGGGTATCGAAGTAAGCCGAGTCTACCTCTGGGTGTAGATCCTTCAATGATTTTATGCGATCTTCGTAGTTGTCTTCCGACGCTCCGCTAAGGGAACCTAGCTCATACACGATCTTTCGAGCGCACGCAGATGCCCCGGTTAAAAAATTACTCTGAACGCAACCCTCTGCTTCAGTGAGCAATTCGCGGAGTATGGTCGGAACACGTTTATCGAGAACAAAGAAGGAAGTCGGTACCGAATAAAAGAATGAGCTGTCCAAAAGCTCACCCATGTCCATATCTTTTATGATATTAAAGCTATACTGCAGTGTGCCATTAGATGTTCGCACATGAAAATATTTGATGTCCTTGAAAGTGAGGTGCATAGATTTCTTGTCGCATGACTCGCACTGGACAATAAATGCGGTGCACCGTTTCTGGTCGGTCCAGTCGAAGCTTGCGACATCGGCAATGTGGTACGCCACATGGCGACGGTTACAAAACGGGCAGTTGTAGACATTCGTGTCTACAAAGTATCGGGCATCCAAGTACGATTGATCTGTCATAGAGAGCTAACTACAAATCGGTTTCAAAGTAGAGCATAACTCCGCCGCCTAATCCGGGCCGCGCGCCCTGACTCGCCGGGACATTTCCCAACGAATTCACGACTTGCGCCCCTTGCGCCGCCTAATTCGGCCGTCTTTCCCCAAGTGCGGATTGCTTGGCACAATCTTCCCACCCGTTACGCGTCTCCGCAAGCAATGCTGTTGACGCCAGCAGCCTCAGTGCTTGTCACCAGGCTCGGCTGGGCTGCCTTTGTCAAACACGACGCGCCAGACGCCCGGCGCTTCGCGGACTTGAAGGGGAGAGCTTGAGCGTCGCCACCAATACGACTACATCTCCGCGAACTTTCGCAATCGTGCCGCGTGCGCGACCAGTTCCTTGCGCAACCTTTGCGGCGTGCGGATTTCGAATTCGAACGGCACGCGCGCAAGCTGGCGCGCGAACCAAGCCAGGTCGTCGGTGCGCACATGCAGCATTACGCCGTCATCCGCGGTTTCGAACAGACCGATCGCGGGCGAAAACGCTTCGCGCGCCTTCACGAGGTCGGTGCGCAACAGGATTTCCACGCGGTGCGCGCGCGGCAGGGTGGCGATGCTGCGGTTCAACCATTCCAGCACGTCGAAATTTCTTGGCCGCGTGAAATGGACGGACAGCGGTCGTGTTTCGACGATCCGGTCGACGCGGAACCCGCGCACGCCGTGGCGCAGGTGGCAGTAGCCGACCGCGTACCAGGCGCCACCGCGGAAGCCGAGTCCGTAGGTATCGAAATCGCGTTCGCTCGCTTCGCCCTGTGCGGAGCGGTAATGCATGTGCACGCGTTCACCCGCGTGCGCCGCGTGCGTCAAGAGCATCAGGGTCGAGGCGTTGGCATGCGCGGTGAGGGCACCGGCGGATTCAATCGCAACGCTGGCTTCCACCGCGTGCAGCCGGCGTTTCAGTGAATCTGGCATTACCCGTTCCAGCTTGGCCTGTGCGCTCGCCAGCGCGGTTTCGCCCGCGTGCAGGCCGAGGCTGCGCGCCGCCAGCAGGCCCATCGACAGCGCCAGCGCTTCCGCGTCGGTGAACATCATCGGCGGCAGCTTGAAGCCCGCCACCAGCATGTATGCGCCGTGGCGGCCGCGTTCGGTGGTGATCGGAATCCCGAGCTCTTCCAGCAACACGATGTAGCGCCGCAGGGTGCGAATGTCGACGTTGATCCGCTGCGCCAATTCCGGACCGCTGATTCGACTGCGGCTTTGCAGCAACTCCAGGACGGCCAGTACGCGGGAGGCGGGGTGGGGCATACGTGCAGTCTAACTTGAATCAGGACATGAACTGCCCTGATTAGACTTTAGCATGTGCGTGAGGTTCAAGCCCACCGGAGATCGAGATGCCCCGTCTTTCAGCCCTGCTGCTTGGAGCATTCTGCATGAGTACGTTGATTACCGCCGCGCACGCGGACACCAATGCGCGCGCCGCGCTGGAAAGCGTCGCGCATTTGAACAACTATCAAGTGGTCGAGTTGCGCCGATACGACATCGCGCCCGGCCAGCGTGATCGTTTCGTGCGGTATTTCGACGCGTATTTTCCGGAAGCGTTTGAACAACTGGACTGTATGGTGTTCGGCCAGTTCGAGGATCGCGCCGCGCCCACGAAGTTCGTATGGCTGCGCGGCTACCACGACATCAACGCGCGCCCGATCGCGGATGCGGCGTTCTATTACGGGCCGGTCTGGCGCGAGCATCGCGTCAAGGTCAACGCGCTGTTCCCGGGCGCGAGCGACAACGTGCTGCTGTTGCGTCCGCTGACACCGCAGACGGAGATTCCGGTGTTGCCGGCCGTGGATCCGGTGGACGAACCGCACGGTGCGCACGGCGTGGCGGTTGCGCAAATTTTTGCGGTTAAGAAGGGCGACGAAGATGCGTTCGCGAAACGGGCGCAGGCGGCGTTTGCACACTATGAAGGCGCGAAGGTACACCCGGCGGGCGTGCTGGTGACGCTGGATGTGCCGAACAACTTTCCGCAACTGCCCGTTCGCACCGACGGGCCATTCCTGGTGTGGCTGGGCGTGGTCGAAGACGACGCGGCGCTGAAGGATTTCGAAGCGCGGGCATCGCAGGTCGAACACTCGCTCGAAGCCACCGGCATGCTGCGCGGAACGCCGGAGCGACTGGTGCTGGATCCGACGCCGCGCTCGCGCCTGCGCTGGTGGCCCGTTGCGGATGCGAAGTCCTCACCATGAGCCACGCGGCCGACTTGCTGCTGTTCGCCGCGCTGGTGTTCGGCATCATCGTGCTGCCGGGTCTCGACATGGCGTTCGTGATGGGCAGTTCGCTCACCGCGGGACGCCGCCATGGCATGGCGGCGGTTGCGGGCGTGGTGGCCGGCGCCGCGTGCCACGTGGCGATGACCACGCTCGGCATCGGCGTGTTGTTGAAAGTGATACCCGCTGCGTTCAACGCGTTGCTGTTGGCTGGCGCGTTGTACATCGCGTGGATCGGCATTTCGCTGCTGCGCGCCGATTCCACCTTCGGCATTCAGACGCAAGGCGGCGCGGCATCGGCCTGGGTCACTTTCCGTCGCGGCGCGCTGACGTGCCTGATGAATCCCAAGGCTTACCTCTTCATGCTGGCCGTGTTTCCGCAGTTCCTGCACGCGGAGTATGGATCGCTGTGGTCGCAATCGCTGGTGCTGTGGCTGATCATCGCGATTATCCAGCTTGCGGTTTACGGCGGCCTTGCGCTCGCCGCCGTGCAGGCGCGCGGTTGGCTGGCGCGACGACCCGACGCGGGCATCGTCGTCGCGCGCGTGGTCGGGGCGGTGCTGATCGGCGCGGCGCTTTTCACCGGGTTCGAAGGCTGGCGTTCGCTGTAGGGGGTGCCGCGACACCCAATTGCGATATATTGGCCCGGCAGGGGAGAGGTCTTGCGGGCGAGGCCTCAACGACAGCACCGGGGCAGATGGATATGGTGGTTGCGGACGACCTGTCTCAGCTTGGCAGCATGGCGCGTCGGGTTGGCACCGAAGTGCTGGACGCCAACGCGGCGAGCGTGGATGCGAACGCGCAATGGCCTGCGGAGAACATGCAGGCGCTGGCGAAAGCCGGCCTGCTTGGCCTGCACGTGCCCAAGCGGTTGGGCGGCCACGGGCAGGGCATGCTGGCGCTGTCGATGATCTGCGAAGAGCTCGCGCGCCATTGCGGGTCCACCGCGATGTGCTACGGCATGCATTGCGTGGCGACCCAGGCGTTGGTCGCCAAGGCGACGCCGGAGCACGAGTCGCGCTACCTGCAGCCGATCGCGCGCGGCGAACACCTCATGTCGCTGGCGCTGAGCGAACCCGGCACGGGTTCCCATTTTTATCTGCCGCGTTCGCATTTCCGCGCCGACGAAGACGAGTTCGTGCTGAGCGGCGTCAAGGGTTTCGTGACCAGCGGCGGCTACGCCGATTCCTACGTGGTGTCGTTGACTTCGCCCGGCGCCGAGAACGATCCCGGCAGCTTCACCCTCGTGCTGGTGGAGGGTACGTCGGAGGGTTTGCGCTGGGGCGAGGCCTGGCGCGGCTACGGCATGCGCGGCAACAGTTCGCGCTCGGTGAATCTTGAACACGTGCGCGTACCCGCCATGAACCTGCTGGGCGCCAAGGGCGACCAGATCTGGTACATGTTCGAAATCGTGTTGCCGTATTTCCTCACCGCAATGGCGGGCGTGTACCTCGGGCTTGCCGCCGCGTCGCTGGAACTCGCGATCGAACATCTGAAGACACGCGAACACCAGCACACCGGCGAGACGCTGAGCGCGCAGCCGGTGCTGTGGCACGACGTGGCGAGCGCGTGGACCGAAGTGGAAGCCACGCGTCGCCTTGCCCATCACGCGGCGCGCCTCGCCGATGCGGGCGATCCCGGCGCGGTGCAGGCGCTGCTGGCGACCAAGGCCAAGGTGGCGAAAACCGTCAACCAAGTCACCGACATCGCAATGGCTTTGCTGGGCGGCCGCGGCTACGGCGAAAACAGCGCGGTCGCGCGGATGCATCGCGACGCACGCGCGGCGCAGGTGATGAGTCCCACCACCCATCTCGTGGAGGCATGGCTGGGCCGTTCGCTGCTCGGCCTGCCGCTGCTGTAGGTGCCCGCGTGACGTTTGCCATCGCGAACCTCGGCGACGGCTCGACCGAGCAGGCATTGCGCGCGGCGATCGCGGCGTCCGAAGCCGAGATGGTGCTGGTGGACGACCCCGCGCACGCAGACGTGCTGGTGTGCGCGGTCTACGAGCCGGCCGCGTTGACCTCGGCCAGCGATGCACATCGCGAACTGCCGGATACCCAGATCGTGCTGCGCGCGCCCGACCCGGAGGCCGAGCGCCTGCGCGCGCAGATATCGTTCATACCGGGGCTCGCTTCGGCGTGGATCGTCGCGACCTCGGCGTCGCCCGAGTCGATGGCGACGGTGCTGCACAAGGCCGCCAGCGCCTCGGCCCGTCGCCGGCAACTGCACGTGCTGCGCCGGGAGATCAACCAGCAATTGAGCCGCGCGCCCGGCGTCGACGAGGCGGAACCCGAGTACCAGCGCCAGCGTCAACTGGAGCGTTCCGAACGTTACCTCGCGACGCTGCTGGCGCAGGCGCCACAGGCGTTCGTGGCCGTTTCGCCGCGCGGCGAAGTCGCGGCCTGGAACGCTGCGGCGGAGCGCATCTGCGGCGTGCCGGCGCGGTCGGCGATCGGGCAGCACGTGGGCCGCGTGTTTCCCGCGGAGACCGCGGCGACGCTCCTCGATCTCGTGTGCCTGACGCTGGAGCGCAACACGGTCAGCGCGCGCGAACTGAAGCTGGCCTTCGCGCCCGGCACGATCTGGGCGCAGGTGAATACCGCGCCCGTGCACGAAAACGGCGAACCGCTGTGCGTTTCGGTCACCATCCGCGACATTACCGATCGCCATCGGATCACCAGCGCGTTGCGCGCGAGCGAATACCGCTATCGCACGCTGACCGAAACCTTGCCCCACCTCATCTGGACTGCGCGTCCGGATGGCAGCGCGGACTATTACAACCCGCAGTGGCAGGCCTACACGGGCGTCGATCCGGCCGCGCACATGGGCGGCGGATGGCTGGACGCCGTGCACCCGGACGATCGTGAGCGCGCCGCCGCGCAGTGGCGCGGCGCGGTGGCGCAGAAACATGTCTACGACGTGGACTACCGGCTGCGCGGCGCCGACGGCAACTACCGCTGGTTCAAGGCCCGCGGCGCACCGATCCGCGACGAGGACGGCAACATCACCGAATGGTTCGGCACCACCACCGACATCGACGACATGGTGCGCGCACGCGAGACGCTGCAATCCAATGTCGTCGAATTCGAAGCGATCGTCCAGAAGGAAATCGCGCGGCGCGCGGCCGCCGAGGACGCCCTGCACCGCGCGCAGAAGATGGAGGCGATCGGCACCCTCACCGGCGGCATCGCGCACGACTTCAACAACATCCTGCAGGTGATCGGCGGCAACCTGCACCTGCTGGCCGAGCAGTTCGGCCAGGAACCGTCGGCGGAACGGCGAATCGGCAACGCGCTGGAAGGCGTGCGGCAGGGTTCCAAGCTGGCGGCGCAGTTGCTCGCCTGCGGGCGGCGCCTGCCGCTTTCGCCCAAGGTCATCAACATCGGGCGGCTGGTGCGCGACATGGGCGACATGTTGCGCCGCGCGCTGGGCGAAGGCATCGAGCTGGAAACACTGGTGGCGGGCGGCTTGTGGAACACGCTGGTGGATCGCAGCAACATCGAGAGCGCGCTGCTGAATCTTGCGATCAACGCGCGCGACGCAATGGAAGGCGAGGGCCGGCTGACGATCGAGGTGGGCAACGCGTTCCTGGATCAGGATTATGCGGACGGCCACGCCGAAGTCAGCGCCGGCCAGTACGTGATGCTGGCCGTCACCGACACCGGTTGCGGGATGGCGCGGGAACTGGTCGAGAAGATTTTCGAACCGTTCTTCACCACCAAGGCGGAAGGCCGGGGCACGGGACTCGGACTTTCCATGGTGTACGGCTTCGTCAAGCAGTCGTCGGGGCATATCAAGGTGTACAGCGAAGTCGGGCATGGCACCACTTTCAAGCTGTACCTGCCGCGCTCGAACCAGTCCGAAGACCTGCTGGTTTCCGACGAGAGCCGGCCCGTCCGCGGGGGCACCGAAACCGTGCTGGTGGTCGAGGACGACGACGCGGTCCGCGAACTCGCGGTGACGACGCTGGCGGATCTTGGCTACGCGGTGCTGAAGGCGCGTGACGCCAAGGCAGCGCTGACCATCGTCGAGAGCGGCGCTCCGATCGACCTGCTGTTCACCGACGTCGTGATGCCGGGCCCGCTCAAGAGCCCCGAACTGGCGCGCAAGGCGCGCGACCGGCTGCCGAACCTGGCGGTGCTGTACACGTCGGGTTATACCCAGAACGCCATCGTCCACCACGGCCGGCTCGACGAAGGTGTGGAGCTCCTGAGCAAGCCGTACAGTCGTGAGGCGCTGGCGCGCAAACTGCGCCACGTGTTGGCGAACCAGACGCAGGCCACCATCGCGAAGTTGGCGCGGGGCGGCGTGTCGATGCCGGTACGTGCGCTCTCCCGGACCGTGCTGCTGTGCGAAGACGAGGACATGGTGCGCGACGCCCTCGGCGAGTTGCTGCAGGCCAAGGGCTTCAGGACGCTGCTGGCCGCCGACGGCTCGGAAGCGCTGCAGCTTGCCGCGCGCAACGATTTCGACGTGCTCGTCGCCGACATCGGGCTGTCGGACATGTCGGGCATGGAACTTGCGCGGCGCGTGCGCGAGGCACGACCCGATTGCCCGGTGTTGTTCGCATCGGGCCGCCGCGAAAACCTGCCGGCCGAACTCGCCGACGCGGCATTCATCCTGAAACCGTTCGGCATCGAGGAACTGTGCGAAGCAATCGCGTCGATCCCGGGGTCGCGCTAGGGAAACTCGGATTTTGCTCGCCATCCCGAAATACTCGCGCCATCCATGGCGTTCGCGGTTGCGATCCTGCAAACGCAGTCGCGCAGCGGTGTCCGGGACCCAGTGCCTTTACAAAATGTATTACGGGAAAGTCACTGGGTTCCGGCTTTACTCGCACCATTCATGGCGCTCACCCTGCGGGCCAGCTTCGCTGTTCGGGCGCGCTCCTGCGCGCCACGTCGCCGGAATGACGAAAGGAGGAATTGGTCAGCCATTCCTTGCCCTCACGGAACCGACTGACGTGTCACTCGGCGCGGACGGACCACTGCATTAATTCAATCCGCTGCTTGCCAGCATCGTGGCGATCGCGTCGAGGTCGGACTGGGGCGACGGCTGGACATGTCGCCCGACGTCATCGGTCGGACGCAGGTAGTGGTTCAGCAGCAGCGAAAATACCAGCCGCTCGCCGGCCGCGGTGGTGACGAAGCCCGACAAGGTGTAAACGTGCGACAGCGTGCCGGTCTTGGCCTGCACGTTGTCCGTGGCGGCGCCGCCTCGCATGCGGTATTTCAGCGTGCCGTCGATGCCCGCGACCGGAAGCGCATCGCGCAGCACGTTCGCAAACGGCTGCCGTGCGAGCCACCCCAACAGCTTCACGGTGGCGGCCGGGGTGACGAGATCCTGGCGCGACAAGCCGGCGCCGTCATCCAGCGTGGCCTCGCCCTTGCCGATGCCGATGCGCGCGAGGAACGCACGCATCGCGCACGCGCCCCAATCGGCGCTGGTCTGCGGCGGGCCCGCGCGATCCGCGCACACGCCGGTGCGCGCAGTCGCGACGCCGACCTGCTGCAGCAGTGTCTGCGCATAGCGGTTGTCCGAGTGCTTCATCATGTGCATGAGCAGTTGCGACAGCGGCGGCGAAGCAACACTGGCGAGCTCGACCGGGTTGTGGGCCAGCGCCACGTCCGTTTCTGGCCAGTGCACCACACGCACGCCGCCATCCAGCGCGATGCCGCGTTGCGCCAATGCCTCGCGCAACTGGTTGGCCGCGAACAACGCGCCATCGGGCGCCGACAACGTGAACGTGGCGCGCGGGGTGCCCGGGCGCAAGCTGCCGCTGGCATACAGCACGTCAGCACCCGGCGGCCGGTAGAGATTCAGCGCCGCCGCGCTGCCGGTGAGGTTGACCACGCGCATGCCGGAATGCGACGGCACGATCGTCAGCGCGCAGCAACGCGCGGCTTCGCGCGCGACCTGCACGTGCAACACGTTGTCCTGCACGCCCAGCGCGCCGGCCCCGGCACCGTAGCCGGTCTGCAGGTCCAGCGCCTCCCAGCCTTCGCCGAAGGGCGGTCCGGCGAAATACGTGTCGTCGGCAACCAGATGGCCGTGGATGCGGCGCACGCCGCGCGCGGCGAGTGCGTCGGCAAGACGCATGGCCCAATCGGGCGAAACGTCGCGATCGCCCAGCGACGGATCGCCGCCGCCGTACAGGATCAGGTCGCCCGGCACGCTGCCGTCCGCACGTGGTGCGGCGGTCGCGTACAACGTGGTGGAAAAGCGCGCGTCGGGGCCGAGCGTCTGCAGCGCCAGCGCCGCTGTATAGAGCTTGGCGTTGGAGGCGGGCAGGAACAACGCGTCCGCGTTGTGCCGGTAAAGCGTCTTGCCGCTGTCCAGCGAAACCACGTCGATGCCCCACTGCGCGTGCGCGAAGCGCGGCTGCGCCACGAACGCATCGATGCCGTCCGCCAACGAGGACGGCACGTAGCGCGGCGACGCGGCATTCGGCACCGGCGAGACGGACCGCGTGATCGATTGCGGATGCGGCACGGCTTGCGGTTTCGACGGTGGCGCGCTGGCACATCCGCCCAGCAGGACCGCGGCCGCGAACGCGGCGACGAATCGCTTCACCTGATGCGTCCTTGCAGCGCCATGGCCGCAGCCGGATTGTGCGCCTTGGCTGCGCTGATGAAATAGATGAACACGTCGCGCGGTGTGTGCGCCGTCTTGTGGCGTTCCGAAACGCGCGGCAAATCTTCAGGTGCGCCGCCGTCGTGCCACGCCTGCACGCGGCCGGCCCACGCATCCAGTTCCTTCGCGGGATAGCCGTCGGGCTCGGACTCGTGGCTGCGCATCAAGCGCGCATACACGAAATCACCGGTGAGGTCGGCGAAATTCGGGTATTCGCGGGAATCGGTGAATACGCACGCGGCGCCGCGTGCGCGCGCGAGTTCAAGGAATGCCCCGCACAGGAACGTTTCGTTGCGCACCTCCAGCGCGTGCCGCAGCGGGCGGCCGTTCAACGTTTGCGGCAGCAGATCGAGGAACGCCGCGAAATCATCGTGCTCGAACTTCCGCGACGGCGGAAATTGCCACACGACCGGCCCGAGCTTGTCACCGAATTCGGCCAACCCGCCGAACAGGAATCCGCGGACCAGCGCGCCGGCGCCCGCGAGCTTGCGCATCTCGGCGACCTGTCGCGGCGCCTTCAGCGAAAAAACGAAACCGGGCGGTGTGTCGTCGCGCCACTTCGCGTAGACCTTCGGCGTCTGCGCGCGATAGAACGTGCTGTTGATTTCGAGCGTCGCCAGGTGACGGCTGGCGTACTCGAGTTCGCGGCGCTGCGGCAAGCCCTTCGGGTAGAAGTTGTCGCGCCACGGCGGGAAGTTCCAGCCGCCGATCCCGATCTTGATGCGCGTGTCGCGCACACCGGCCAGCTCGTCCGTGATGGGAATGTCGGCCTTTTTCATGTCGCGTGTTCTGCCCACGGATCGTAGTCGCCGAACCACCACAGATGGTCTTCCGGATCGCGACAGCCATAGCCGCTGCCGCCGTAATCCCCGGTTTCGAATTCGTCCACGATTTCGGCGCCGCCGGCCCTTGCCTGCGCGTAGTGGGCCGCGCAGGCGGACACCACGATGCAGCAGCATTGCGTCTCGCGGCCGCCGACCTCGTCCGGTTGCGCGGGGTGCCTTCCCCATTCGGAGGTATTGTCGGCCGAGCCCGGCATGATCATGCCGTGGCCGAATGTCAGTTGCGCGTTTTGCACCACGTCGCCGTCGGCGTACACCGCGTGCTTCTCGAAACCGAACGCCTTGCACAGCCATTCGATCATGGCCGGTGCATCGCGATAGCGGAGGCAGGGATGATGGTGGCAGCGGGTTTGGCGTGCGAAGACATGCGAAGATTCCTGCAGATGCAAGCGGCGCGTGCGGAACGCGGACGATCAGGCGCAAGCCCCGAGTCTAGCCAATCCGATCCTGAACCTGTACCCGTTCGCCGAACCCTCTTGCCAAGTTTCGCCGGCTGGCGCATCTTTGCACCTGCGGGTCCATTGCCAAGAGGAGTCTCAAATGAAAGGTCTCGAGAAAAAGAAGGAAACCAAGAAGAAGCCGCAGAAGTCGCTGAAGGAAAAGCGCGCGGAAAAGAATGCGAAGAAGACCGACCGTACCTGAGGAGGCGGCAAAGCGCGCCGCGCCGGATCAGGCGATCCGCGCGGCGTGTGTATAGATGTTCATCGATTCGTCGCGGGCAAACGCGATCAGCGTGATGCCGGCGCTGTCGGCCGCTTCGATCGCCAATGAGGTCGGCGCCGAAATCGCGGCAATCATCGCGATCCCGGCGTGCGCGGCCTTGTGCACCATTTCCCAGGATGCGCGCGAAGTGATGGCGAGGAATCCGCTGGCAACGGGCGGTGGAATGGCGGCTCGCGCCAGCGCGCCGATCAGCTTGTCCAGCGCGTTGTGCCGGCCCACGTCTTCGCGCACGATCGCGGCCTGTTCCCTCGAAATGAAAGCCGCGGCGTGGGCGCCGCCGGTGGCCGCGTTGAGAGGTTGACCCTGCGCGAGTTCGCGCATGCCGGCCGCGATCGCGGCCCGATCGAACCGGGGGCCGCCCGCCACGCGCGGCGTCGGCCGCACGGCCTCTTCCAGCGATTCGATGCCGCACAGCCCGCAGCCGCTGCGCCCCGACAGGCTGCGTTTGCGCCGTTGCAGGATGTCGAAGCGTTCGCGCGGAATCAGGCCTTGCAGGCTGATGCCGCGTTCGGTTTTAAGCGCGTCCACCAGTTCGAACTCGGCAGCGTTTGCGACGATGCCTTCGGAAAGCGCGAAGCCCAGCGCGAAGTCTTCCAGATCGCACGGCGTCGCCATCATCACCGCGAACGGCACGCCGTTGTAGACCAGCGCCACCGGCGTTTCCGCAATGACCTTGTCGCGCGCCTGTTCGCGACCCGCGTTGCGCGCGCGCAATACCTCGATCTCGCGGAAGCCGCGGTCGCGCGCTTGGATTCTCGTGCGGGGCAGGGCGGCCATGGGCCTACTCTATTGTTTCGACTCGGCCGTGCCCAGCACCGGCCCCGGCGGCTTGTCGATCGGGCGGCGCGTCAGCAGCGGGTGCACGAATACCGCGCCGAGGATGATCGCGACGCCGACGTAGAACCACGCATCGAGTTGATGCTGTTCGCCCAGCAGGATCACCGCCAACACGATCGCGTACACGGGTTCGAGATTGGTCGCGAGTTGCACCGTGTAGGCCGACAATTTGCGCAACACCTTCAGCGCCAGCGCGAACGGCAGCAACGTGCAGGCGAGCGCCAGCGTCAGCAGCAGCAGCGCGTCGCGCGCATCGGGCAGCACGAACGAGCCTTCCGCATGCCACACCGCCGTCACCAGTGTCAGGAACAGCGTGCCCGCGCCGAGTTCGAGACAAGTCGCGGTGAGTGAGCTGGCGCGATCGGCCACGCGCTTGTTGAACGCGCCGAAGGTCGCACACAACGCCGCCGACACCACACCCACCGCGACACCGAGGCGCATGTCCGATGGCACGCCGCCGACCACCAGCGCGACACCCGGCACCACCGCCGCGCCCAGCAGCAGTTCGCGCGGCTCGAATTTGCGTCCCACCACGGCCGGCTCGATCCCGGCGAGAAACACCGGCGCCAGCGCGATGCAGGTGGCGGCCACCGAAGCATTGGCGAGTTTCACCGCCGAGTAGAACGTCAGCCAGTGCAGCGCCACCAACACGCCGATGCCGGCGTAGGCCGCGATGCGCCGGGCCGGCATCGTACGCAGTTCACGCCAGACTCTCGGGACCAGCAGCAGTGCTAGCGTCACGATCAGCATGCGCCACCACACCAACTGCAGGGCGGTCAGCGTGATCAGCTTGCCGAGGATGGCGGTGAAGCCCCACAACACGACGCAAAAATGAAGCTGCCATTGCGCCTTGGCCTGCGGGGTCATGGGGGCCGGGAATCAGGAATAAGGGGGTGGGGAAGTCTAACGGAGACGTTCCCGAACCCGTCTACCTGGCCGCCAGCCCCCCCACGCCGCAAAGGAATTTCTGATTTTGCTAGGCGTCCAGGAATACTTACGCCATCCATGGCGCTCGCGCTGCGCGCCGCCTTCGGCGTTCGCGTTTGCAATCCTGCAAACGCAATCGCGACGCGATGTCCGGGACCCAGCGACTTTGCGTTGCAGGGTTCCGTGCGAAAGTCACTGGGTTCCGGCTTTACTCGCGCCATCCATGGCGCTCACCCTGCGGGCCAGCTTCGCTGTTCGGGCGCGCTCCTACGCGCCACGTCGCCGGGATGACGAGTAGCGGGATTGATCAGAGGTTCGCTATTTCGCCGGCACCTTCGACGGCTTCTGCATGGCCTCGATCACGCCCCGGCAGGCGTTCTCCTCGTCGTGACTGGGCGCGATCAGCGCGGCCAGCGCGGCGACCGGCGCTGCCACGGCTCCCAGCACTGCCGCACCGAGGCCTCGGGCGAGCAACGGTCCTTTCTCGACGCCCGCATCCGGATGCTTCAGGGTGCCGCGAAGGTACAACGGCGAGCGCAATGACAGCACCCGCACGCCCTTGCTGTGCGGATGGATCGTCAGGTCCAGCGTCTCGTTGGCGAGATTGATGCTGCCGTCGACGTTGATGGTCATGGGTTCGGTATCGATCACGAATATCTGCGGACGCCACAAGCCCTGTTTGGCGACGAGGTCGGCGGCCGCACAGTTGAGCTTCTCCGGCTTGTCGCCGACCAGCTTGGTGATGATGATGTTGCCGACGTTGAGTCCGATCTCCTCCAGCAGCAGTTTGCTGACCGCGCCGTCGTTGATCAGGATTTTCACTTCGCCGTCGGAAGTGCCGAGCAGCGCCGCCACCGAATTGCCGTCGCCGTCGAGCTTCGCATCGCCGTTGATCTGGCCGAGGCTGGTGTGCATCAGGTCCACGGTCGGAAACAGCTTGCTGAGTTTCAGGTGACGCAGCGACAGCGTCGCGTCGCCATGCATCGGGTCCTTGCGGCCATCGAGCTTGATGTGCGCCTTCAGGTCGCCGCCGGCTGCCGAAAGCGCGAGCGGGTCCAGCGTCAGCACGCCATCGTCCATCACGAGGTGCGCGGAAAGATCGCTGATCGGGAGATTGGATTTGCGCACGATGCGCTTGCCGGTGAAGCGCACGTCCGCGTCCATCTTGCGCCAGCGTGTGGTGTCGAAGGTTTCAACGGGCAGCAGTTTGTCGGCGGGCTGCTTCTGCGATTCACCGCGCTTGGCTTTGGCGGCGTTGCTGTCGGCGCCGATCAACGGGGAAAGGTCGCCGAAGTCGAGCACGTTCGAGGTCAGCGTGGCAGTGAGTTTGGGACGCGGGCCGGCGGTGGTGTAGGTCGCGCTGCCGTGGATGTCACTGTGCCCGACCTTGCCGTCGAATTGCTCGTATTTGAACAGGCCCTCGTGCACTTTCGCGAACAGCCGCCCGCGGGTGGTAAAGGGTTTGGTCGGCGGCAATGCGACGCCGGTGAGCGCGTACAGGTGCGACATGCTATCGCCGGACATTTTGAGGTCCATGTCGAGCGCGCCGAGGTGAACCGGATCGGTGAGCGTGCCGACCACCGCGATGTGCAGGTCGCGCAGGCGCAGGTCCGGCTGCAACGGAAACGGCATCGACGCGCTGGAAACCGCAAGCACGCTGCCGAGCTTGCCGCTGCCGCTGGCGTCCGCGCCGCGCCATGTGCCCTTGGCGGTCCAGGCGAAGTAATACTTCTGGTCCGAATGCGGCGGCGGCGCACTGGAGCGCATGCTGCTCGCTGGCGGCATGATTTCCGCGAACGGAATCGGCTTGCCCAGCGGCTGCAAGGTGAAGTCCATGTGCAGGTCGAGCTTGTCGTCGTCCATCCGGATCTTGCCCGCGCCCAGCGCGACCTCGCCGATGTCGAGATTCCACTTGCCGCCGCTGCCCTTGGCGAAATTGAAATGCCAGTTGGCGCGACCCTGCTTGTCGCGCTCGATGTCGACCGACGGACCAACCAGTTTCAGGGAGGGAATGTCGATGGTGTGCCCGATCAGGGCCAGCGGCGACAGACTGAAACGCACTTCCTGCAGCGTCGCGAAGCGGCGCTGTTTCGTCCAGTCCGGATTGGCGATGCTGATGTCGCGCGCGACGAAACGCGGCCAGGGAATCCAGTTCGCCAAACCGTGCGCGTCGGGATTTCGCAGCCAGTCGACCGTCAAATCCCCGTTGATAGCCATCGGCCGGCCGATCGAACTGCTGAGGCGCTGGTTCAGCCAAGGTCGCGCCCGATTCCAGTTGAACAGCGCGATGAACAGCACCAAGGCGATCAGCAATGCGCCGATCGCCGCCACGATCCATGTGAGGATCCATCCGGTGCGTGTCATCTCCGGGGTTTCCATCCGCGTTGGATGAAGCCTAACCCGGCGTTGCTGACTGGGGACAGCACGCGTTGCGTGGCGGTTCAGAAAAGCGGCTTGCGCCGGAAATGCGAGGCTTCCGACGGCGCACTTGCGCGTGGTGGACGGTTGCCGCAAAGTTTGCGCGACGCGGGTTCGCGGCGGGGAAAGGAGAAGCGCGATGCTCTGGCAGAAGGGTCGTTCCAGCAGGAACGTGGAACAGGCAACCGGCGGCGGCGGTGGCGGCGGTTTCGGGCGCATCCATCTCGGCGTCGGCGGCACCATCATCGCGGTCATCATCGCGATGATCTTTCCCTCGACGCGCGGGATCATTTTCGGATTGCTGACGGGCAGTGGCGACACGGGATCGTCCGGCACGCCTGCGCAAACGACGCAGGCCAACATGAGCGATCCGCAGGTGCAATTCGTCAGCAAGGTGCTCGGCAGCACCGAAGACGTGTGGACGGCGTACTTCCAGCAGGCCGGCAAGCAGTACGTCGATCCGAAACTCACGTTGTTCCATGGCCGGGTCAGCACCGCGTGCGGCGGCGCATCGGCGGCGGTCGGGCCGTTCTACTGTCCCGGCGACAAGCGTGTGTACCTCGACCTCGATTTCTTCCAGGAACTGGCGACGCGTTTTCATTCCGACAGCGATTTCGCGCGCGCCTACGTGATCGCGCACGAGGTCGGCCATCACGTGCAGGACCAGCTCGGCATCATGGACATGGAGCAGCAGCTCGCGCAGCGCGGCGAGCCGATGCAGGGCGCGAATGGCTTGTCGGTGCGCCTGGAATTGCAGGCCGACTGTTTCGCCGGCGTGTGGGCCAACAAGTCGCAGCAACAGTTGCAGTGGCTGCAGCCCGGCGACATCGACAGCGCCTTGAACGCCGCCTCGCAAATCGGCGACGACACCCTGCAGCGCGAAGCGCGTGGCACCGTCGTGCCCGATTCCTTCACCCACGGAACGTCCGCGCAGCGCGTGAAGTGGTTCAAGACCGGTTTCCAGTCCGGCGACGTCAACACTTGCGACACCTTCCACGCGCAGGCGTTGTGAACATCGTCGGGCTCCTCCCGGAACAAGTCCGAAATCAGCCCAACCTGCAGAAGCGGGTTGATCCTCGGGCTGCTTTTGTAGGTTGGTGCTGAGCGCAGCGAAGCCCAACGTCTGACAAAATTTTCGGGGGACGCGATCGATGCGATACCGGAGATCCGACGTCGCCGGCGGAACCTATTTCTTCACCGTCAATCTGGCCGATCGATCCTGCCGTCTGCTGGTCGAACACATCGATGAGTTGCGTCTTTCGGTTCGGACGGTCAAGGCTCGTCACCCGTTCAACATCGTCGCATGGGTGGTGCTCCCCGAACACATGCACGCGATCTGGACGTTGCCCGAAGACGACCGCGATTTCTCTGGGCGCTGGTCCCTGATTAAAAGCCGTTTTTCGCGCGCCATCACAAGGAGCGAGGACGTCCCGGCTTCACGCGCAGGCAGACGCGAGCGCGACATATGGCAACGGCGATTCTGGGAGCATTGGATCCGTGACGAGGTTGATCTGCAGCGTCACATTGATTATGTGCACATCAATCCGGTCAAGCACGGGCACGCCGAGCGTGCGGCCGATTGGCCGCATTCATCTATTCACCGTTTCATCGAACGCGGGTGGTTGATGCCGGATTGGGCGTGCAAGCCCGACGCCGGCCGTATCGGTGGCGAGCGGGATTGATGTTTCGCGCCCCGTTGGGCTTCGCTGCGCTCAGCGCCAACCTACAAAAGCGTTGTGGTGCGATTCGTCCCGCCGTTGGGCTTCGCTGCGCTCAGCGCCAACCTACAAGAGCGCCAATCTGAAGCAGCCCGAACGCGCACGGCTTTCGTAGGTTGGGTTGATCCCGGAACTTGTTCCGGGAGAAGCCCAACGGCTTCAGGCATTCCCGTAAAACAACTCGCGGCCGATCAGCATGCGGCGGATTTCGTTGGTGCCGGCGCCGATTTCGTACAGCTTGGCATCGCGCAGGATGCGGCCGGTGGGGAATTCGTTGATGTAGCCGTTGCCGCCCAGCGACTGGATCGCTTCCAGCGCGACTTGCACGGCGTTGCGCGAGGACAGCAGCAGGCACGATGCCGGATCGATGCGCGATTTCACGCCAGCGTCGAACTGCTGCGCGATCATGTACGCGTACGCGCGCGCCGATTGCAGCGCGGTGTACATGTCGGCGATCTTGGCCTGCATGATTTCGAAGGTGCCGATGGGCGCGTTGAACTGCTTGCGTTCGCGCACGTAGGGCAGGGTGACGTCGATGGCCGATTGCATCAGTCCAATCGGGCCGCCCGACAGCACCAGCCGTTCGGTATCGAGGCCGCCCATCAGCACGCGCACGCCTTCGTTGACTTCGCCGACGCGGTTTTCGTCGGGGATCTCGGAATCCTCGAACACCAATTCGCAGGTGTTGGAGCCGCGCATGCCGAGCTTGTCGAGTTTCTGCGCGGTGCGAAAACCCTTCATGCCCTTTTCGACGATGAAGGCGGTGATGCTGCGGCTGCCGGCGGTGCGGTCGGCGGTGCGTATGTACACCAGCACCACGTCGGCGTCGGGGCCGTTGGTGATCCACATCTTGTTGCCGTTGGCGATCCAGATATCGCCCTTCTTCTCGGCCTTGCATTTCATCGAACCAACCACGTCCGAACCCGCGCCCGGTTCGCTCATCGCCAGCGCACCGACCCATTCACCCGAGCACAATTTCGGCAGGTATTTCTTCCGTTGCACCTCGTTGCCGTTGTGGAAGATGTTGTTGACGCACAGGTTGGAGTGCGCGCCGTAGGACAACCCGATCGAACCCGACGCGCGCGAGATTTCCTCCATCGCGACCAGGTGCGCGAGGAAGCCCATCCCGCTGCCGCCGTATTCGGTCGACACCGTGATGCCGAGCAGCCCCATCTCGCCGAGCTTCTTCCACAGGTCCGACGGGAACAGATTGTCGCGGTCGATCTGGTCCGCGCGCGGCGCGATTTCCTTCTCGGCGAAGGCGTGCACGCTTTCGCGCAGAAGGTCGATGTCTTCGCCGAGCTTGAAAGGCTGCATTCGATTTCCCCGCGACGTCATTCTGGCAAATGGGCGATCCATTGTGCCGCATTCGCGCCGCCACGCCATTTCTGGTCATTTCGGGGCCGCGCGCAGCGCGGAACCCGGAATAGGTTTTCCGGCTCCGAGAGACCGATTCCGGGTTCC
>DATEDI010000003.1:0-50400 GCA_035281745.1 Rhodanobacteraceae bacterium | reverse complement strand
ATCCAGCGCGAAGAATTGACCGCGCTGGAAGAAGCGAACGCATTGCGCCGGTTGATCGACGAGTTCAAGTTGAGCCAGCAAGAGGCCGCCGACGCGGTGGGGCGTTCGCGCGCCGCCGTCGCCAACCTGCTTCGTTTGCTGGAACTGCCCGAACCGATCCGCGAACTGCTGGACGACGGCCGCATCGAAATGGGCCACGCGCGCGCCCTTCTGACGCTGCCCGCGCCACGCGCGATCGCGCTGGCCGAGAAGGCCGCCGACCGCGGCTGGTCGGTGCGCGAACTGGAACAGGCGGTGCGCCTCGCGGCGCTGCCGAAGTCACCCGGCAAGGGCAAATCCCGCAATGTCGATCCGGACATCGCCGCGCTGGAGCGCGAACTTTCCGACACGCTCGGCACCCGCGTCGAAATCGCGCACGCGCGCAGTGGACGCGGCAAGCTGACGATCCGCTATCACAGCGCGGACGAGCTGGAAGGGATCCTCGAACGGTTGCGTTGAATCTCACCCCCTTCGGAACGAAGGGGGTCGCCGCGCAGCGGCGGGGGGATGTGGTCGCACGCGCAAGCACCCGCTCGGCGCATCGGCGATAATCCCGCGTCTCCCACGGCTAGGCTTGTCGCATGCCCGAGTTGTCCGTGGTCGTGCCCGTGTTCAACGAGCGCGACAACATCCCGCCCCTGCTCGCCGAAATCGCCGCCGCGCTGCGCGGCCGCATCGATTACGAAGTGGTGTACGTCGACGATGCCAGTTCCGACGATTCGCTCGCGGTGCTGAAATCCGAACGCATGAAGCATCCGGAACTGCGCATCGTGCGGCACCTGACCCGAAGCGGCCAGAGCACCGCGATCCGGAACGGCGTGCGCGCGGCGCGCGGCGCGTGGATCGTCACGCTGGACGGCGATGGCCAGAACGATCCGGCCGATATTCCAAAGCTGCTCGACGCGCGCAAAAGCGCCGAGCCCAAAGTGAAGCTGTTCGCTGGCTGGCGCACCACCCGCCGCGACAGCTTCAACAAGCGCATCTCCTCGAAGATCGCCAACGGCGTCCGCTCGCGGATGCTCAAGGACGCCACCCCCGACACCGGCTGCGGGTTGAAATTGTTCGAATGCGAAACCTTCCTCGCGCTGCCCTACTTCGACCATATGCACCGTTATTTGCCGGCGCTGGTGAAGCGCGCTGGCTTCGAAAGCGTCAGCATTCCGGTCGGACACCGCCCGCGCACCCGCGGCGTGTCCAAATACGGGATGCTGGACCGGCTGTGGGTAGGCCTCGCCGACCTGCGCGGGGTCGCATGGCTGATGCGTCGCGCCAAGGTCACCGAAACCGAGGAACTGTGAAACCGGGGTCAGAGTGCACTTTCATGGAGGAGTCGACGTTCATCGCAAGCCCGAATTCGAAAGTGCACTCTGACCCCGGTTTTCGTTTTGCCGCGCTTGCCGTGCTGCGCGACGTATTCGGGTATGGCGCTTTTCGCGACCGCCAGCAGGTCATCATCGAACACCTTGTGGCGGGCGGCGACGCGCTGGTGCTGATGCCGACCGGCGGCGGCAAGTCGCTGTGCTACCAGATTCCCGCGTTGCTGCGCGAAGGCACCGCGGTTGTGGTCTCGCCGCTGATCGCGCTGATGCAGGACCAGGTGGATGCGTTGCATCAACTCGGGGTGGCGGCGGCTTTCCTCAATTCGAGCCTGGACAGCTCGGCGCAAAACGATGTCGAGCGGCGCTTCCTCGGCGGCGGATTGAAACTCCTCTACGTGGCGCCCGAGCGATTGCTCACGGCGCGCTTCCTCGACCTGCTCGAACGGGCCAACGTATCGCTGTTTGCGATCGACGAGGCGCACTGCGTGTCGCAATGGGGCCACGATTTTCGTCCCGAGTACCGCGAACTCACGGTGCTGCACCAGCGCTTCCCCGGTGTGCCGCGGATCGCCCTCACTGCCACCGCCGACGCGCCGACCCGGCGCGAGATCGTCGAGCGCTTGTCGCTCGAACAAGCCCGGCAGTTCATCTCAAGCTTCGACCGACCCAACATTCGCTACCGCGTCGCGCAGCGCGACCAGCCGCGCCAGCAATTGAAGGCGTTTCTGGATGGGCACCGCGGCGAATCCGGCATCGTCTATTGCCTGTCGCGGCGCAAGGTGGAAGAGACCGCAGCGTGGCTCGTCGAACAGGACATCGCGGCGCTGCCCTACCACGCCGGCCTCGACGCGGCCACCCGCGCCGCCAACCAGCAGCGCTTCCTGCGCGAAGACGGCATCGTGATGTGCGCGACCATCGCCTTCGGGATGGGCATCGACAAACCGGACGTGCGCTTCGTCGCGCACCTGGACCTGCCGAAGAGCCTCGAAGGCTATTACCAGGAAACCGGGCGCGCCGGCCGCGACGGGCTGCCGGCCGACGCGTGGATGACCTACGGCTTGAGCGATCTCGTGACGCTCGCGCAATTCATCCAGCAGTCCGACGCCGACGAAGCGCGCAAGCGGCTGGAACGCAGCAAGCTCGACGCGCTGCTGGCGTTTGCCGAATCGACCCGTTGCCGCCGCCAGCAACTGCTGGCGTACTTCGGCGAGACGCTCGAACAACCCTGCGGCAATTGCGACAACTGCCTCGATCCACCACCGACCTGGGACGCAACCGAGGCCGCGCAGAAGGCGCTGTCATGCGTGTATCGCACCGGCCAGCGATTCGGCGTCGGCTATCTGATCGACGTATTGCTGGGCAAGGACAACGAACGCATCCAGGCGCAGGGGCATGACCACCTGTCGGTGCACGGCATCGGCACTGGACTCGACGCGCGGCAATGGCGCGGCGTGTTCCGGCAACTGGTCGCGCGCGGCTTGCTGAGCCCCGACCTCGAAGGCTACGGGAGCCTGCGCCTGACCGCGGCCGCGCACCCGGTCCTGCGTGGCGACGAAACCGTGCACCTGCGCCAGGAACCGGATCGCGCCGAGCGCCGCGCCAGCCGTCGCGCCAGCGCCTCGGGCAACCGCCGCAGCCTCGACATCGCACCGCACGAGGAACCGTTGTGGAATGCCCTGCGCGACATCCGCTCGCGACTGGCCAAGGAACAGGGCGTGCCGCCGTACGTGATCTTCCACGACGCCACGCTGTACGCAATGTTGCGCGAGCGTCCCCAAGACCGCGACGCACTGGCCACGATCAGCGGCGTCGGCGCGCTCAAGCTGGAACGCTACGGCGCGCAGTTCCTGGCCGTGCTGCGCGGAGCCTGAAAACCGTGAAAACTGGGGTCAGAGTGCACTTTCGAACCCGGATTTCCGGAAACGCAGAGTCTTCCGCGAAAGTGCACTCTGACCCCAGTTTTTCTGAATCATGAAGCACCCATTGCTGCTGATGCTTTTGCTGCTTGCGCTTGCCCCGGCCGCGCAAGCGGCGTCATGCAGATTGTGCCTGTACGGGCCGGACAACATGGCGTTCGACAGGGATGGCAATGTTTATCTGGTCGATACCGATCACAAGCTTCGTTCCCGCATCCTGAAGTTGTCGCCCCAAGGACGCATCCTCGCGGACTGGCACGTGTTCAAGGGCACCTCCGGGCAGGACAACGGTCCGGATGGCATCGCACTCGATCATGACGGGAATATTTTCGTCGTTGACCGGGGCAGCGGTCTGATCCTGAAGCTGTCGTCGGCCGGCAAGATTGTGGCAAGGTTCGGCGGTTTTCCGCCCCACGCCTTCGACGGTGGCGGTCATGTGGCGGTCGATCGGCACGGCAACATTTACGGCGTCTCGGCGGCATCGAACCTGATCCTGAAATTCTCGCCGCAAGGAAAGCGCATCGCGAAATGGCAGCGTGGACCGGGCGCGGGTCCCGGTCAGTGGAATTGGCCGGAATCGATTTCGATCGACGGCAACGGCGATCTCGTGATCGACGATTTCCGCAACGTCCGCATCCTGACGCTTGCACCGACGGGGAAAACCATCCGGGCATTTGAAGCTGTACCGGGTGAACCACTGAAACTGGCATCCACATCGGGCGCCGCCGTGGATCGTGATGGCAACATCTACGTCGCCGACTATCAACTCGGTCGGGTCCAGGAATTCGACCCGCACGGCCACCTGCTTGCCACCATCGGAAATACGCAAGGAAACATTCTGTTCGAGCAGGCTCCCAACAGCATTGCCGTCGACCGACAGGGACACCTGTACGCCGCCGACGGCCGGAGTGTCGTCAAGTTTTCGCGCGAAGGAAAATTGTTGGCACACTGGCAGTAGAGCGTGGCGGACGAGCAGCAACTCGATGGACCGTCGAGGTGCTGTCGAAATACGCTCGGCCGGCGCGACATGGAGACGGGAACACACGCGCTTCCCGACCCTTCCAAGGAGATCCAGCCATGCAGTATGCGATTCTCGTTTATCAATCCGACGATGTGTTCGCCGCGGCGAAGAAGCCCGACCCGGCCCTGCACCAGGCCTTTTTGGCCTACGCCGAAGCCATGAAGAAGGCCGGTGTGTACGTTTACGGCGCCGGTCTGGAGGCCCCGGAAACCGCCACGACGCTCACGTTCCAGGGCGACAAGCCCGTCGTGCAAGACGGCCCGTATGCCGACACCAAGGAACAACTCGGCGGCTTGGGCATCATCGATGTGCCCGATCTCGACAGCGCGCTCGAATGGGCTGCACGCATGCCCCGCGTCGCGGGCCGCGTGTATGAAATACGCCCGGTCCCCTCGTACGACGATTGAACCCCGAAGGCCTCGCGACACAAATCCATGCACGCCGATCGCTCGCTCGCACTGTTCGCCAAGGTCGCCGCGCACCGCGGCGAGATCTGGACATACAGCGAATCACAGAAATTCGGTTCAAACGCGCTGCGCGTCAACGGCAAGATCTACGCCGCACTGACGCGCTCGCATCGCCTGCTGTTGAAGCTGCCGCCGACACGTACCGCGGAATTGCTGGCATCGAAACGCGCCGAGCCTTTCGAAAGCGGCGGCCGCGTGATGAACGGCTGGATCACCCTGACAGCGGAACGGGCCGGCGACTGGATTGCACTGTCGGACGAAGCATTCGCCTTCGCGACCACGCAGACCCAACCCAAAAGGAAATCCCGATGAACTTTTCGATCTTGATCCACGAATCTTCCGAGGGCTTCGCCGAGCGCGCCGATCCGGCCCGACGCGCGGTACTGTTCGCGCCGATCGGCGTCTATCTGCAGGCGCTGCACGATGCGGGTGTGTTCGTGGGCGGCGCAGGATTGGAAGCGCCCCGGACGGCCACCGTGCTGAGTCCGTCCGGTGACGGCTGGCAGGTGCAGGATGGGCCGTTTGCCGACACCAAGGAGCAGCTCGCCGGCTTGGTCATCATCGACGTGCCCGATCGCGCCAAGGCGCTGGAATGGACCCGGCGGTTTCCCGCGGCGCCGGGTCGCCGGCTCGAATTGCGCGCCAACCTGGCGCCGCCGCAGGAATGAACGAGGCGCGGCAGGCGATTGAGCGGGCGGCGCGCGAAAGTTACGGTCGCCTGTTGGCCTTTCTTGCCGCGCGCTCGCGCGACATCGCCGCGGCCGAGGACGCGTTGGCCGATGCGTTCCACGCCGCGCTGGAAACCTGGCCGCGCGATGGCGTCCCGGACAAGCCGGAAGCGTGGCTGCTGACCGCGGCACGTCGACGCCTGATCGATGGCGCGCGGCGTGCGCAGGTGCGGCACGCCGCCGGCGACGAGCTGCGGCATGCATTGGAGCTTGCGCAACACGACGCCGACGAACCCGAGATGTTTCCCGATGAACGCCTGAAGTTGTTGTTCGTATGCGCGCATCCCGCGATCGATGCCGCCGCGCGCACGCCGCTGATGCTGCAGACCGTGCTGGGGCTCGACGCCGCACGCATCGCCTCGGCATTCCTGGTCAAACCCGGCACGATGGGGCAACGCCTGTCGCGCGCCAAGACCAAGATCCGCGATGCAGGCATCGCCTTCGAGATTCCACGCTTCGATGCGCTGCCGGAGCGGCTCGACGCGGTGCTGGAAGCGATCTACGCCGCCTATGGCAGCGGCTGGGACGACGTCGCCGGCGCCGATCCTCGCCGCAAGGGCCTGGCCGCGGAAGCACTGGCACTCGGCGCGCTGCTGGTGCGCCTGTTGCCGGAAGAACCGGAAGCATTGGGCTTGTCGGCATTGATGCTGTATTGCGAATCGCGTCGCGACGCGCGCCGTGACGCGAGCGGGGCCTACGTGCCGCTCGCCGAGCAGGACACTGCGGCGTGGTCACGACCGATGCTCGAGCAAGCCGATCATTTGTTGATTCGCGCACAACGCGCGAAACGGATCGGGCGCTTCCAGCTGGAAGCCGCGATCCAGTCTGCACACGCGGCACGTGCGCAAACCGGCCAGGTCGACTGGGAGGCCATCGCGCTGCTCTACGAAGGGCTGGTGCGGATTGCGCCGACCATCGGCGCACAGGTCGGTCGCGCCGCCGCGGTCGCCGAGGCGCGCGACGCCCGAACGGCCTGGCGATTGCTGGAAACGATTCCGGAACAGGCAGTAGCCGGCTACCAGCCGTACTGGGCGCTGGCCGCGCACCTGCTGGAACGGCTGCAACGCAGCGACGAAGCCCGCGCCGCACGCGAACGCGCGATCGGCTTGTGCGAAGACCCGGCGATGCGCGCGTTCCTGGGAAAACCGGGGTGAAAACCGGGGTCAGAGTGCACTTTCGCAGGAGTGTTGCCGGATTCTCCGGAGACCGCACTCGAAAGTGCACTCTGACCCCGGTTTTTTATTTCTTGCCTTTCGCCAGTGGCAAGTCCGCGCGCCGCCACGCATCCAGCCCGCCGGCCAGCGTCGCGACATTGGTGAATCCGGCCTTGACCAGCCGCTTGGCGGCCTTGCCCGATTCCATGCCGTTCCTGCATACGGTGACCACCTGCAATTCCCTGGCCTTGGCGAGATCCTTGTTCTCGGGATCGAACTGGCTGGGCGCGATGTGCTTGGAACCCGTGATGTGGCCTTTCTCGAAATCGGGAATCGCGGACATGTCGATCACCAGCGGCTCGCCGCGATTGATCATCTGCACCAGTGCCCCGGGCGTCAGCTCGCGATAGCCACGGAACTGGCGCGAAACTTCCAGCGCGATCAGCGCGAGGATGATGACGATGAATGCCGCCACCAGCAGCACGTGGTTGGCGACGAAATGAGGAATACGCGTGAGGATGTCATTCATGGCTTGAGCGCGTGAACAGGGAGGCGTGCATTATCGATGATGCCCATCGTAGCGGTCGCAAAGAATTCAGCCGGTGCAGAATACGGTGGGCTTCCTTCCACGGAAAGGACTCGCGATGAAAACGATGACGTGCAAGGAACTCGGCGGAACCTGCGACCAGAAGCTGTCGGCTGGAACATGGGGCGAGATGGTCAAAACCATGACCAATCACGTGATGGAAAAGCATCCGGACGTTGCGAAGAAAATGGAACGCATGCACAACGAGGACCCCGAGCAATGGGGCCGGGAAATGAAGCCGAAGTGGGAGGCTGCGCGCGAGCAATAGCCTGCCCGCTTCGCTGCCAGCGCACGCTGGCGATACCTCATCTCATTGCTGCGGTGTAATGTCCGGCAAGCCCGATTCCAGCCACCAGTGCTTGGCTTGCGCGTCCCAATGCCAGGTCTGGTGATCCATCACGCTGTAGACGCGCTGACTGGACTTGACGATCAATCCGATGTTGGCAGTCTGCTCGATGGTATCGGCTCCCGTGGCCATGGGACCGGATGCATCGTATTGGGCCACGCTCACGGTGTTGTAGAGCGCCTTCTGCTGGGCGGTCAGCGGATGCGCGGTACGCACCGCCGGGTCGACATACTGCCACGCGCTCTGGAAATCCCCCCAGCGCAGGGCGGCGCCGTAACCCTCCAGCGTCTGGTCGCGCAGGCTGTCCTTCTGCTGGAGCATGCTGCAACCGGCCAGCAACAACAGCGCGACACCCGCAAGCATGATTCGACGCATGATGATCTCCCGGCAACGATCCGCAGCCGATTGTGCCGGAATGCGCCTAGGCGCGCAGCTTGGCGAAAAAGCGTGCGGTCAGCAGCGTCGCCGGACGTTGCTCACCGACGATTTCGCACACCACGTCGATGTGCCCCTTGCCGCGCGCCCGCAACGCGTCGGCCAGACGCGCCAGCGCACCCGGTTCCGTGAACCGCGCGAGGCCACGCAATTCGCTCCATACCGGTTCCTGATAGCGCAATTCCGAATTGCCCACGTAGATGTCGCAGGCGAGCGCTTGCGCGCGCAGGCCCAACTCGACCAGCCCCCACCCGGCCAGCGTCAGCAAGGAGGCCATGCTGCCGCCGAAGGCACAGCCCTTGTCGTTGACGTTGGGTGCAAGCGGCGCGGTCATCTCGAGCAGGTCGCCGGTGTAGCGGCGCACCTTCAGGTCGATGGCGTCGGCCAGCGGAATGGTTCCACGGATGTGGGATTCGAGTGCCGCGGCGGCGGAGTCGTGATCATTCATCGCGCAAGTGTGTCGCGACGCGCGCGGCACGACAAGACTCGCGCACGCTCGCCTATCATCGGCGCATGGCCCGAGCCCGCCCATTCGCCGGCATCCGCGTCGCGATCACCCGCCCCGCGGGGACGGGCACGGCGTGGGCGCGGCGCATCCGCGAACTCGGCGGAACGCCACTGTTGTTGCCGGGCGCCAGCCTTCGCCCCGCGTCCGACGCGGTCGCCGCACGCAAGGCGTTGCGGTCCGCGCTGAGGTGCGATGTCGCGATCTTCACCAGTCCCGCGGCGGTACGTTTTGCGCGAGCGCTCGGCCTGCCCCGAACACGCACGCAGGTGCTGGCGCCCGGCGCGGGTACGCTGCGCGCCCTGCGACACGCGGGGCTCGCGCACGCCGAAGCGCCCGCACGCGAAGACAGCGAAGGGATCCTGGCGCTACCGCTGCTGCGGCAGGTCCGCGGACTGCGCGTCGGTCTCATCGGCGCGGCCGGCGGGCGCGGCCTGCTCGATCGCGAGCTCGCAGCGCGCGGCGCGACGGTGGTGCGTGCGCACGTCTATCAGCGTCGGCCGGCGCGGCTCGATCGCCGTCACGCCGAAGCCTTGCAGCGGAACTCGCGCAAGCCGCTGTACGTTTTGCTGTCCAGCGCGGAAGCGCTCGCCAACATCCTCGCTGCCTTGCCCGAAGACGCACGCCGCGCGCTGTGCGCCGGCAGCGCGGTGGTCAGCAGCGCGCGCCTCGCCACCGCGGCACGCAAGGCAGGCTTCGCACGCGTGTCGCGCGCCGCCTCGGCGCACGCCGATGCGATGCTCGCGGCCGTCAACGACGATGCCGCGTCGGGCGCTGCTAGCATGCATCCATGATCGAAGACCCCGCCGAAGAGACCACCATCGAACCCAAACCGCGCAGGCCGCGCGGACGCATTCCCGGCCTCGCCGCACTCGCAGTGGTCGTCGCGATCCTGGCGCTGGCCGTGGCGGCTTGGAGCGTCTGGCGGCTGCAGCGCTTCTCGCATTCGGAGGAAGCCGCACGCAAGCAGGACGCGGCCACCATCGCCGCCCTGCAAAGCCAACTCGCGGCCGGCAACCAGCAGGTGCAAGCGGGCAGCCACCGCATCGGAACCCTGGAAACCGGCGTCGACGATCTCCGCACGACCGCACAAGGCCTCGGCCGCCGCGTCGCGAATCTCGAAACCGCCTTCACCAACTTGAACGGCCAGCAGCAGTCGGGCCGCGACACCCTGCTGCTCAACGACTCCGAAATGCTGCTGCGCACCGGCCAGCAACGCTACGACCTGTTCCACGACAGCGTCAGCGCATTGAAAGCCTATTCGCAGGCGATCGAGGTATTGGCGCAAGTGCAGAACCCGGCCTACGCGCCGGTGCGCGCCAGCGCCACCACCGAGCGCGACGCCCTGGCTGCCGCCGCGCCACCTTCGCGCCAGGCAGCGCTGGATACCCTGTCGCGCCTGCGCAGCAAATCGCCGGCGCTGACGCTGGCGAGCGGCGCCCCTGCAACCGCAGCGTCCACCGCCAAGCCGGGTTTCTGGTCGCGCGTCGGCCACGCCTTCAGCGGCATCGTCAGGGTCAGCCACGACAACGACACTGCAGCACCGCTCGCCGATCCGCGGCTCGCGCCGCAAGCGCTGGCACTGGACCTGGCGCAGGCGCAGGAAGCGCTGCTGGCGTTCGATGAATCCGATTATCGCGACGCACTGCAGCGCGCAGATGCCTTGCTGGCCGCGCAGTACGACCCGCAAGATGCCGACGTGAAGGACGTCCGCGCGCAGATCGCGAACCTGCTGGCGCAGCGCGCCTCGGGTCCGGCGCCGCAACTCGGCGGCGCGCTGGCGCAACTGCAAAGCCTGCGCGCCAGCCAGGCGCCGGCCGTGCCGGCGACGCCCGCGTCCGCGGCCAGCAGCGGAGTCAAGCCATGAAAGGCAAGCGCTGGCTGGCCTTCGCGATCATCATCATCGTGCTGGCCGCGATCGCATTCGTCTGGCTGGCGTCCGATCCCGGCTATGTGTTGATCCGCTTCCGCGGCTGGCGCATCGAGGCCACGGTGGTCGGCGCCGCGGCAATCCTGGTGGCCGCGTGGATCGCGATCGGCATCGTGTGGTGGCTGCTGCGCTGGCCGTTCGGCGCACTGTCGCGGCGGCATCGACGCATCAGCCAGGAGCGCCTGCGCGACGGGCTGGTCGCGATGGCCGAAGGTCGCCATGTGGAAGCCAATCGCACCCTGCAGCGCGCCGCGCAATATTCCAGTTTGCGTGCGCCCGCGCTGCTGTCGGCAGCCGCTGCCGCGCACCGTCACGGCGACACCCAGCGCGCGCTGGAAGCGCTGGATGAAGCCGCGCAGCATTCCCCCGACGCCGCGCGCATCCTGCGTGCGCGCATCCTGCGGGAAAGCGGTCGCGCGGACGAAGCCCTGCAATTGCTCGCGCCCGGCGCCGAAGCCGGCAAGCTGCCGCCGGCCGGCTGGCACGAATATGCGCTGGCGGCGCTCAGCCTCGGCCAGCCGGAAAAAGCGCGTGCGGCGCTGGAACCGCTGCGCAAGTCCGACATGCTGGGCACCGCGGGCTTCGCCGAACTGGTCGATGAAGTACTGGGTGCGCTGTTGCGCAAGGCGGCCAATGCCGCGGCCCTGCAGGAACTTTGGAAGCGCGCCACCCGCCAGCAACGTCAGATGCCCGTCCTGCTCGCCACGTACGCCCGTCGCGGCTTCACGCTGAGCGTTTCGCACGACGCGCTCGATGCCATCGAGGAAGCCCTGAAGCGCGAGTGGAACGCAGAACTGGTCGCCGCCTATGGCGACGCCACGCCGCCAAGCGAAGCCGCCGCACGTCTGCGCGTGGCGCAACGCTGGCTGGATATGCACGCCGGCGACGATGCCTTGCTGCGTACCCTCGGCGTGCTGTCGATGCGCGCCGCGGATCCGCGCGACGCGCGCGATTACCTGGTGCGTGCGCTGACACTGAAACCCACCGCCGCAAGCTGGGCGGCCCTCGGCGATATCCAGTCCGCGTCGGGTGACGCCGAGGATGCGATCCGCTGCTACGCCAACGCATGGAAGTGCGAGCAGGGCGAAACCATCGCGCCGGGTCCGATCGAGGCCGGCATCGACACCGCGCACGTCACGCTCGAAGAGCGCGATGAGCACGGCATGCCGCGCCTGCCGGGTGAACAGTCGTCGCCCGCGCGGTAGCCATGGCGATCTGGAAACAACACGTCGATCTCGGCACCGTGAACGCATGGAGCGCGGGCACCTTGATGCAGGCGCTCGGCATCCGCATCACCGAAATCGGCGATGATTTCCTCACCGGCACGATGCCGGTGGACGACCGCACCCGGCAACCCTACGGCATCCTGCACGGCGGCGCCTCGGTCGCGCTGGCCGAAACACTCGGCTCGACCGCCGCGATGTTGTGCTGCGAGGAAGGCCGGGCCACGGTCGGCCTCGACATCAACGCGAACCACCTGCGCGCGGCACGCGAAGGCACGGTCACCGGCACCGCGCGGCCGATCCACCTCGGCCGCAGCACGCAGGTCTGGGAAATCCGGATCGAGAACGAAGCCGGCGAATTGACCTGCATCGCGCGGCTCACGATGGCGGTGGTGCCGGGCAGCGCCTTTGCGCTGCGCAAGTAGCGCCATCTCGCATCCTGCGACGCCGCGAGCCTAACTTCAGCGGCATCCCCGCTCCTACAATCGCACCATGGAATCGACCCTGCTCTACGCGCTTGTCGCACTCGCAATCGTCGCGATCGGAATGCTGGCGTTCTTGTTGTTTCGCCCGCGCGGCGACACTGGTCTGCGCGAAAAACTCGATGCCTTGCGCGGCGACAGCGAACGCGTCGAACGCGTGCTGCGCGACGAGCAGCGCGCCGGGCGCGCGGAACTCGCGCAGTCGTTCGAACAGTTCCGCGGCCACGTGCAGACCCAGCTCGACACGGTCAGCCAGCAGCAGCGCCAGCGCATCGAGGAATTCTCGACGCGGCTGGGGCAACTGATCGAGCGCACCGACCGTGGCGGCGAAGCCCTGCGCAACCAGCTGATCGAGGATGCGCGCACCACGCGCGCGGAGAGCCAAGCGTCGCTGCAGCGTTTCAGTGAGCAGCTGCAGGCGTCGCTGAAAGCCCTCACCGCCGACAACGAAAAACGCCTCACTGAAGTGCGCGGCACGCTCGACGCGCAACTGAAGTCGCTGCAAACCGACAACGCCACGCAGCTCGACAAGATGCGCGAAGTGGTGGACGAGAAATTGCAGAAGACGCTGGAAACGCGGCTCGGCCAATCGTTCGGCGTGATCGCCAAGCAACTGGAAGCCGTACAGCGGGGCTTGGGCGAAATGCAGACGCTGGCGGTCGGCGTCGGCGACCTGAAACGTGTGCTCTCCAACGTCAAGACCCGCGGCACCTTCGGCGAAGTGCAACTGGGCGCGCTGCTGGAACAAATCTTGACCGCGGACCAGTACGCGTCCAACGTCGCCGTGGTCCCGCATTCCGGCGAGCGCGTGGAATATGCGATCCGCCTGCCCGGGCAAGACGATGGCGCGCCGGTCTGGCTGCCCATCGACTGCAAGTTTCCGATCGAGGATTACCAGCGGCTGCTGGACGCGCAGGAGCGCGCCGATGCGGAAGCCGCCTCCGCCGCCGCGCAGGCGCTGGAGCGGCGCGTGCGCGACGAGGCGAAAACGATCCGCAGCAAGTACGTCGCACCGCCGCACACCACGGATTTCGCGATCCTGTTCCTGCCGGCGGAAGGCCTGTATGCCGAGGTGATCCGGCGCCCCGGATTGTTCGAAGTGCTGCAGCGCGACCACCGGGTGACGGTGGCGGGGCCGACCACGCTGACCGCGATCCTCAATGCACTGCAGATGGGATTCCGGACGCTCGCGATCGAACAGCGCAGCAGCGAAGTGTGGCGACTGCTCGGCGAGGTCAAGACCGAATTCGGCAAGTTCGGCGGGATCCTGGAAAAAGCCGAAAAGCAGTTGAACACCGTCAGCAAGAGCATCGGCGAGGCCGGCCGCAAGACCCGCACGATCAGCCGCGCGCTGCGCGACGTCGAATCGCTGCCGGCGGCGGAAGTGCAATCGCTGCTCCAGGATGCGGCGCTGCAGGACTTCGATGACGACGATTCGCCGGAACCGGCGAAAGCCGACCCGGACCAGCCTTGACACAGCTGAGCCTGATGCGCCGCGCCGATGGCGCTACACTGCGGCGTTCGATATCCGACGAGGCAGATCGATGACCGAACCCCGCAAACCTTCGCAGTGCGCCGCCGCCCGGCCGACCACCCCGGAAGTCACGCGCGAACAGGCCATGGACGCAGTGCGCACGCTGCTGCGCTGGGCCGGTGACGAGCCGACCCGCGAAGGCCTGCTCGACACGCCCAAGCGCGTCGTCAGTGCCTACGAGGAATGGTTCTCGGGCTATCACGAAGATCCGCAGGAATACCTCGCGCGCACCTTCGAGGAAGTCGCGGGCTACGATGAAATGATCGTGTTGCGCGGCATCCAGTTCGAATCGTTCTGCGAACACCACCTGGCGCCGATCATCGGACGCGCGCACGTCGGCTACCTGCCGGATGGAAAAGTCGTCGGTATCTCCAAGATCGCGCGCGTGGTGGACGCTTTCGCCCACCGCTTCCAGGTGCAGGAAAAACTCACCGCGCAAATCGCAACCTGCATCAGCGAAGTGTTGCAGCCGCGCGGCGTCGGCGTGGTGATCGACGCGACCCACCAGTGCATGACGACGCGCGGCGTACACAAGCGCGGCGTGTCGATGATCACCAGCCAGATGCTCGGATTGTTCCGTGAAGACGCGCGCACCCGCGCCGAGTTCCTGGAATTCATCGACATCGACCCCGGCCGTTAGGTCGCCTCATCCTGTTGGTCATCCCGGGGCTGTCCGCGCCGTCTGCGGACATGACCCGGCTGCGTTTGCGGGACTGCAAACGCGAACGCCGAAGGCGGCGCGCAGCGCGAGCGTCGTGGACGGCGCGGGTCAATCGGTACGCACTCCCGTCGGTACCGATCGGTCGAAACCGATTCCGGATCGCGCTGCGCGCGTCCGGAACGACCACAAGCGGTGCAGCGCCATTGCAAGCCGGCGAATGCGCGCTGCTCATTGCGGATCCCGTGCCCGGAGTCGCATCGCGTTAAACTTGTCCGCTTGCCCGTCCGCGCGCATCACGCCGCATGACCCAACCCCAGCATCTCGAACATCCGCGCCGCCGCGCGGCCGTGATTTTCATTTTCGTCACGGTGACGATCGACATGCTGGCGTTCGGGATCATCATTCCGGTGCTGCCGCACCTGATCGTCGAGCTGATCGGCGGCAGCATCGCCAAGGCGGCGGTATGGTCCAGCGGCTTCAGCACGCTGTTCATGCTGATGCAGTTCGTGTGCTCGCCGATCCAGGGCGCGTTGTCGGATCGCTTCGGGCGACGCACGGTGATCCTGATTTCGAGCTTCGGGCTCGGCGTCGATTTCATCGTGATGGCACTGGCGCCGTTCCTGTGGCTGCTGTTCGTCGGACGCGCGGTGTCGGGCGTGTGCGCGGCCAGTTTTTCCACCGCGAATGCCTACATCGCCGACATCACCCCGCGCGAAAAACGCGCGGCCGCGTTCGGGATGCTGGGCGGCGCCTTCGCGATCGGTTTCATCGTCGGGCCGGCGCTGGGCGGTTTCCTCGGACATCTGTGGATTCGCCTGCCGTTCTGGGCGGCCGCGGTGCTGTGTCTCGTCAACTTTTGCTACGGCTTCTTCGTGCTGCCGGAATCGCTGCCGAAGGAACACCGCGCGCCGAAATTCGACTGGCGCCACGCCAATCCGCTCGGTTCGGTGCTGCTGCTGAAGCGCTATCCGCAAGTGCTGGCGCTGGCGGCGGTGTTTTTTCTGCTCGCTCTGGCGCAGTTCTCGATCAACTCCACCTACGTGCTGTACACCGATTTCCGCTACGGCTGGGGTCCGCAGACGGTCGGCTACACGCTGGCACTGGTCGGCGTGTTCACCGGCGTGGTGCAGGCACTGCTGGTGCGGCGGCTGATGCCGAAGCTGGGCGAACGCCGGATGATCCTTGCAGGGCTGGTGTTCGTGGCGATCGGCTATTTCGTGTTCGGCTTCGCGCCGGGAGCGTGGATCTTCCTGTCGGGCATTCCGTTCCTGTGCCTCGGCGGCCTCGCCGGGCCGCCCGCGCAATCGCTGATCACGCACCAGGTCGACCCGGCCGAGCAAGGCCGGTTGCAGGGCGCCCTGAGCAGCCTGCAAAGCCTCGCCGGTATCTTCGGTCCCGCGCTGTTCGCCAACCTGTTCGCGCTGTTCATCAGCAATCATGCGCCAACGCCGCACCTGCCCGGCGTCGCCTACGTGCTGGCCGGGGTGCTGGCGCTGGCGGCATTGGCCCTGACGGTGCGCGCCACCCGCGACATGCCGCAGCACATTCCGACTGCGGAACCGAAAACGACTTGAGCTTGATCCGCCAGGCCCCCATTTGAACGTCTCGTGCACGCACCTTTGAGGATGTCGCAGTGATGACTTTCCTGTTGTGGTTGCTGCTGCTGATTTTCTGCTGGCCGCTGGCACTGCTCGCGCTGGTGCTGTGGCCGCTGGTGTGGCTGATCGCGTTGCCGTTCCGGCTGCTCGGCATTGCGGTCGACGGCGTGTTCGATTTTCTGCGCGCGATCCTGCGTCTGCCGGGGCGCATCCTGCGCGGCCCTGGTTGATTTGTGCGATCGTCCCCGATCGCTGCGCAACGAAACACTGCAATCTCTTCGCTTCAGCAACACCAGAACGGGCCTTCTGCCCTGATTTCTCACGACAGCTGCTTCGAACAGAACATTTCGAGCCGCTCCGTCCTTGCCACTCACTCTCAACTTGGAGTTCCAACATGACCATCTCGATGTACCAGGCTTCCGTCCCCGTGTTCGTGCGCGCGCTGACCAACCTTTCCGAAGTGCTGAAGAAGGGCGAGGCGCACGCGAAGGCGAAGGGCGCCGAACCCGACAACCTGCTGCAGCAGCGCTTGATCTTCGACATGCTGCCGCTGATCAAGCAGATCCAGATCGCCTGCGACACCGCCGCGCGCGGCGCCGCGCGACTGGCGGGCGTCGAGCCGCAATCGTTTCCCGACAACGAAACCACGCTGGCGCAAGCGCAAGACCGCATCGCACGCGCCGTCGCGTACGTCAAGACCTTCAAGCCCGGACAGATCGACGGCGGCGAAGCGCGCAAGGTGGTGATGAAGACCCGCCACGGCGACGTGGAATTCGTCGGCCTCGCCTATCTCACCGAATACGTGCTGCCCAACATGTTCTTCCACTGCACCACCGCCTACGACATCCTGCGCGTGGCGGGCACCGAGATCGGCAAGAAGGATTTCCTCGGCGATCGGTGAGCGCGTCGCGCTATATACGTTCTCGAAACGTACATAGGGAATAGCGAAATACTAGACAAGACGGCAAAACGTGTATAGAAAATCACATAGTTGTATGCACGAGCAACGAAGCGGGCACCCCGGATTGGTCCACGCGAACCCTTCCGGCTAACCTGCAGCTCGGCTTCTTGCGAAAAATTCGCGCCGAATTTTTCTCAAAATGACCCAAACGCCCCGCTTGCGAAAGCGGGGCGTTTCTTTTCGTGGGCACGCACGGGTTACCATGCCGGACGGCGCGGAGTCGCCGCACCGCCGTGAAAGGGGAACCCGCATGTCCAGCGTGCTGATCCAGCACTACCTCGCGGAATTGGCGAAGTTGCGCCAGGTCGGCGGCACGCATCGCGAAAGCGTGGTGCGCGAGGCCTTCAAGGATTTGCTGAAGGGTTGGGGCCGCGCGCTGGACCTCACCTTCGTGCCCGAATACGAAATCGAATCGCCCGCGAAGGAACGCCGCTACGTGGACGGCGCGCTGGTGTACGGCCTGCGCCTGCCGTTCGGCTATTGGGAAGCCAAGGACGAACGCGACGACCTCGACGCCGAGATCGAACTGAAATTCAAGCGTGGCTACCCGCAGGACAACATCGTCTTCGAGGATTCGCGCGAGGCGGTGCTGATCCAGAACAAGCGCGAGGTGATCCGCTGCGCGGTCGACGACGTCGACAAACTGCAACGCCTGCTGGAACTCTACTTCGGCTACGAGCGCCCGGAGATCGCCGAGTTCCGCAAGGCGGTCGACCAGTTCAAGGCCGACCTGCCGGCGGTGTGCGACGCACTGCGCGACATGATCGAACGCGCGTACACGGACAACTCGACGTTCCGCGCCGCCGCCGACAAGTTCCTGAAGCAGGCGCGCGAAACCATCAACCCGTCGCTGGCCGAAGCGGATGTCCGGGAGATCCTGATCCAGCACATCCTCACCGAGGAAATTTTCGCGCTGGTGTTCCCGGGCTCCAACTACCACGAAGACAACAACATCGCGCGCGAGCTGTACAAGCTGGAGCACACCTTCTTCACCGGCAACACCAAGCACCAGACCCTGAAGGCGCTTGAACCTTACTACGCCGCAATCCGCCGCAGCGCCGGCCAGATCGCCAGCCACCACGAAAAGCAGACCTTCCTCAAGGTCGTGTACGAAAACTTCTACAAGGTCTACAACCCGAAAGCGGCCGATCGCCTGGGCGTGGTGTACACACCCAACGAAATCGTGCGCTTCATGATCGAATCCACCGACTGGCTGTGCGAGAAGCACTTCAGCCGGAACTTGATCGACCGCGACGTCGAAATCCTCGATCCCGCCGCCGGCACCGGCACCTTCATCAGCGAACTGCTGGAACACTTCCGCGGCCAGCCGGCGAAGTTGAAGCACAAGTACCTGGAAGAACTGCACGCCAACGAGGTCGCGATCCTGCCGTATTACGTCGCCAATTTGAACATCGAGGCGACCTACGCCGCGATCAGCGGCGAGTACCTGGAATATCCCAATCTTTGTTTCGTGGACACGCTGGACAACGTCGCCGGCCTGCGCCGCTATTCCGGCCAGCAGATCGCCGACCTGTTCGGCATGGGCGAGGAAAACGTCGAGCGCATCAAGCGCCAGAACCGCCGCAAGATTTCCGTCGTGATCGGCAATCCGCCCTACAACGCCAACCAGGCCAACGAGAACGACAACAACAAGAACCGCGAATACCCCGACATCGACGCGCGCATCAAGGACACCTACATCAAGGCCTCCACCGCGCAGAAGACCAAGCTGTACGACATGTACGCGCGCTTCTTCCGCTGGGCGTCGGATCGCATCGCCGAGAACGGCGTGGTGGCCTTCATCAGCAACCGCAGCTATGTGGATTCGCGCACCTTCGACGGTTTCCGCGACGTGGTGGCGCGCGAGTTCAACGAAATCCACATCGTCGACCTCGGCGCCGACGTGCGCGCCAACCCGAAGCTTTCGGGCACCAAGCACAACGTGTTCGGCATCCAGACCGGCGTCGCGATCGGGTTCCTGGTCAAGCGCGCCAAGACGCAGGGCTGCCGCATCTTCTATTCGCGCCGGCCCGAGTTCGAAACCGCCGAGGAAAAACTGGCGTGGCTTTCGAAGGCGCGTTTCGACCGGATCGAGCACACGGAGATCCGTCCCGACGCCAAGCACAACTGGTTGAACCTGACCGACAACGATTTCGATTCGTTGCTGCCGGTGGCGAGCAAGGCGGCGAAGGCGGCCAAGAAGCCGTCGCAGGAGAAGGCGATCTTCAAACTGTTTTCGCTGGGGGTGGTGACCAACCGTGATGAATGGGTTTACGACGACAGCGAATCGGCGCTTCGCGCAAAAGTCGAGTTCCTGATCGACGCGTACAACGCGGACGTCGAGCGGCTTTCACGCGTCAAGGATCCGAAGCAGCGTGCCGAAATGCTCGACAGCGCCATCAAGTGGACGCGAGCGGTCAAGCGTGATGCTGCGAACGGCTTGTCCTACAACTACGCAGACGGCGAAATCGTAGAAAGCTATTACCGACCATTTGTGAAGCGCGAGCTGTACTTCAGCCGACGCCTCAACGAGATGGTCTATCAAGTCCCGCAACTGTTCGGTGCTGAGGCAGGCCCGAATCGCGCGTTTTGCTTTTCGGCGGAAGAGCGAAGCGAATTCGGCGCTATCGCGTTTGACGAGGTTCCAAACAAGGACATTTTCATGCCGAGTGCGGCGCAGGTCCTTGCGCTGTATCGGTACGGAAGCGGCAACCGCGTCGACAACATCACCGACTGGGCGCTGAAGCAGTTCAAGGATCACTACAAGAATGTCGTCACCCCGGCGAAAGCCGGGGCCCAGCGACTTTCCGTTTCAGCCGAAGCAGAGTCGCTGGGCTACTCGCCGCATCCTGCGGCTCGCCCTGACGGGCCGCCGGCTCGCGCCGGAATGACGAGCAAGGCGAGTCCGAACCCTCATCCGGCGCTGCGCGCCACCTTCTCCCGAAGGGAGAAGGGAAATCTGCCGCGCGCGCAGGCGCGCGCGATCACCAAGCTGGACATCTTCCACTACGTGTACGCGGTGCTGCACGATCCGGTGTACCGCGATAAATACGCGCAGAACCTGAAGCGCGAGTTTCCGCGGATTCCTTTCTACCCGGATTTCTGGCGCTGGGCCGACTGGGGCAAGGCGTTGATGGACCTGCACATCGGCTACGAATCGATCGAGCCGTGGCCGCTCAAGCGTACCGACATCGCCGACGAGAAAGCACGCAAGAACGGCGCCTCGCCGAAAGCGATGCTGAAAGCCGACAAGGACGCGGGCCGCATCGTGCTGGATTCGGAAACCACGCTTGCGGGCGTTCCAACGGAAGCATGGAATTACAAACTCGGCAACCGCGCGGCGCTGGAATGGATCCTCGACCAGTACAAGGAAAAGAAGCCCAAGGACCCGACCATCCGCGAGCGTTTCAACACCTATCGTTTCGCCGATTACAAGGACAAGGTGATCGACCTGCTTGCACGTGTCACCCGCGTCAGCGTGGACACGCAAGCCATCGTCGAGGCCATGCGCACCGCGCCGCGCAATTCTTAGAGCGTAGGGCGGGAGAAGCCGCGCAGCGGCGCATCCCGCCTTGTCGCGGCTCCGATCGGCGGGATGCGCTGCGCTCCTCCCGCCCTACCGGTTGCTACAGATTGCGAGTCATACCCGCCGCCGCGCGGCTGCTGCCGTCCTACCTGTTCCTGCGCGCGGCTTCGATGGTGGCGATGTCGATCTTCTTCATGGTCATCATGGCTTCGAAGGCGCGTTTGGCGGCGGCGGGGTCGGGGTCGGTGACCGCTTCCATCAGGGCGCGCGGTGTGACCTGCCATGACAAACCGTACCTGTCCTTGCACCAGCCGCACTCGCTTTCAGCGCCGCCGTCGCCGACGATCGCGTTCCACAGGCGATCGGTCTCGGCTTGGTCGGCCGTGTACACCTGGAAGGAAACCGCTTCGTCGAATTTGAACTGCGGCCCGCCGTTCAAGCCGAGGAACGGCATGCCGAGGACGGTGAATTCCACCATCAGCACGTTGCCTTGCTCGCCGGCCGGATAATCGCCCGGTGCGCGACGCACCGCGTCGACGTGCGAATCGGGGAAGGTGCGGGCATAGAAGTTGGCGGCTTCCTCGGCCTCGCCATCGAACCACAGGCAAACCGCGATGTTTCTTGTTGCGTTGGTGTCGTGCATGGCTTGAATCCTCGGCTCCGTGGTGGGAGGGCTGGCCGGAATGGGCGCGTGGTTTTCGGGTGTTCTTGATCGCGACGAACCGACGTGGCCGAATTCGACAAGCCCGGATCGCCAAGGGGAACGCGCCGGATTTTCCGCTGCGTGCGATTCGTGCTGCACGCCCGCACACGCCCGCGGCGATTTGGATAGGATGCGCGTTCGATCGACCCGGGAAATCGTCCATGCCCATCCTGATCCTCGGCCTCGTATTGTTCCTTGGCGTGCATTCGGTGCACTTGCTGGCGCCGGGCTGGCGCAAACGTGCTATCGCACGGATCGGCTTTCTGCCGTGGAAGGGCCTGTATTCGGTGGCGGCGATCGTCGGGCTGGCGCTGATCGTGATCGGTTTCGGCATGGCGCGCATGCAACCACACCTGTTGTACGTGCCGCCCACGTGGCTGAAACATTTGAATGCGCTGTTCACGCTGCTTGCGTTCGTGCTGGTGGCGGCGGCCTACGTGCCGCGCAATCACCTGAAGGCGAAGATCGGCCATCCGATGCTGGCCGGCGTGAAGCTGTGGGCGCTCGGACACCTGCTGGCGACCGGTTATGTGCACGACGTGGTGTTGTTCGGCACGTTCCTCGTGTGGGCCGTCGCGGATTTCGCAGCGTCGCGCCGGCGTGATCGTGCCGCCGGCAACCTGTACCCTGTGGGCACGCTCGCGGGCGACGCGCTGGTCGTGCTGGCGGGCGTGGCGGCGTGGGCGATCTTCGCATTCCTGCTGCACCAGCGGCTGATTGGCGTGAGTCCCTTCATTTGACGGAACCATTGAGGCCTGCGCGTATCCAACCCAGATAGTTCAACGCTTCGGGGGCGATGTGACTCGGCACAATTCGGCAACCGGCAAGATCATGGGCGCGATCGTGGTGATCGTGATCGTGGCCGTGGCGGCGTGGTGGTATTTCACGCGCATGCCCGGCGTGGATTTCACGCGCCACGGTCCCGAACCTTCGGGGCCCGCCAAGGCCAGCACCGCGCCGCCCCCGCCGCCCGAGCATCCCATCAGCGAGGCGCAAACCCATCCCGCCCCCGCCACCACCGCGCCGCTGCCGCCACTGGATGCGAGCGACGACGTGGTCGCCCAGGCGCTGGCATCGATTCCGGGCGCGGAAGGCTTGTCGGACCTGCTGCTCGCGCGCGGTCTGGTTCCGCACATCGTCGCCACCGTGGATGCCCTGCCCCGCCGCAGCATCGGCGCCAGCATCCTGCCGGTGCGAACACCCAAGGGCGTATTCACGGTCGACAGCTCCGGCGATCATCCCGTGCTGGATGCAAAAGACTACGCGCGCTACGAGCCGTACATGAAGATCGTGAAAGCCGTGGACCCGCGCACGCTGGTGACGTGGTACGTGCGCTGGTATCCACTGTTCCAGGATGCGTATCGCCAGCTCGGCTATCCGCAGGGCTATTTCAACGACCGACTGATCGAGGCCATCAACGACATGCTGGCGGCGCCGAACGTGCGTCCACCGGTGGCGCTGGTCGCGACGCCCGATGGTCATTACGCGTTTGCCGATCCAACCTGGGAAACCCTTTCGGTCGGACAGAAGTTGATGATCCGGATCGGCCCCGAGCACGAGCGCGTGTTGAAAAACAAACTGCGCAGCATCCGTGCGCTGTTGCTGGGCAAGGCGCCGGTATTCCACGCACCGGGCGCGACGCCGGCGTCTACGGCATCGGGCGCGGCGGCGGAGTCGGCCACGTCTGCGCAATGACACGCGGCGATCACGCGGCGCTCGACGCCGCCAGCCTGCCCCTCACCCAGCGCTGCGCGCTCGGCCTTGCCCGGCGTGGTGCGGACGTTTTGAGGATGCCAAGAGCCGTAGGTTGGTGCTGAGCCGGGCTTCATCCGGCGAAGCCCAACATTGCTGCGCGATGTGCGACGTTGGGCTTCCGCCGATGAAGCCGGCGTCAGCCCAACCTACAAGTGCCCGGCGTGGTGCGGACGTGGCGGCCGCCTCTCCCCAAGCGATGAAGCTGCTTGGGGGAGAGGGAGCATAGCCCGTGTCGTTCGGTGTCTTCCGCTTTGATGGTCATTCCGGACGCGCGCAGTGCGATCCGGAATCGGTTTCCGTCGCCGGCTGAGCCGAAGGCCGATGACGCGCGCCATCTTGGCGCTCGCGCTGCGCGTCGCCGCTTGGATTCTGTCAGAAGTACAGCGCGGTCTGTCCCTGCGGCACGCCGTCCGGCCCGAAGCGCCGCTCGATGATGCAACCGCCGCCGTCGCGGTCCAGTCCGATCAGCGTGGTCGCGCGCGTACCGTAGACGGCGCCGCGCACGAACGGCGGCGACACCCGTCGTTCGAGTTCGAGGCCAATACCGGTATCCGGCAGTTCGGCATCCGGTGCGGGGGTTTCGTCGGCGAGCGCCGCGAACAGCGGCTCGAAATCCTCGTCGCCCGCATCGAGCCACGTTTGCAGCGCGGCGGTCGCCCGCCGCACCTTGGGCCATGCCGCATCCATGTCGCCGTTCGACAGCCCGTGCAGGCCGGGCGCGAGTTCGCGTGCGCATACCTGCGGATGGTTGGACACGAAATACGCCGATGCCCGATCGAACAGCAAAAGGTTGAACGGGCGATAGCGCGCGGCCTCGATCCGGAGTGCTTCGGCATGCTGCGCAGCTGGATCGCCGCCGCGCAGGAAATCCGAAACCAGCAAACCACGCGAAGCACGATCGTGCGCGGCGCGCGGATCGCGGACGTTGGTGACGACCGCCGCGCGTCCGGATGCGTGCATGCCCATCCACGTGCCACCCGCTTCCAGATCGCGGCCCGCCAGAATGTCCGGCGCATCGGCCCAGTGCGCGAGCGGCGCGGAAGGCCGCGCATGGGCTTCGTCGCGATTGCCGATCAGCAGCAGGCGCCAGCGCGGATGGGTGTTCCAGGCCAGGGCGACGACACACATGTTCACAGCCTAGCGCAGCAAAGCGCTGGACGATGCGCGAAACCGTGCGCCGTTGCCCGCTATGCCGCAGGCCGGGTGTTAGACTCCGGGTGAAACTGCCGATCAGGGACAAGGGGCCGGCATGAGGACGAAGTTTGCACAAGTATCGGTGCTGGTGGTCGAGGACCATGACTTCCAGCGCCAGGTGGCGATACGCCTGCTGCAGCAGATGGGCGTCGGTTCGGTGCTGGACGCGCCGGACGGGCGCAGCGCGCTCGCCGAACTCGGCCGGCAGGAACGTCCGGCCGACGTGGTGCTGGTGGATCTGGATCTGCCGCACATGGACGGTATCGAGTTCATCGGCCACGTCGCGCGCGAACGCCTGGCCAGCGCGGTGGTGGTGCTGACCGCGCTCGATCCCGCGCTGCTCAACACGGTGCGACTGATGGCGCGTGCGTCGGGCATGCGCGTGCTGGGCACGGTCGAAAAACCACTGACGCAAGCCAAGCTGTCGGAGGTGATCGACCTCTATTTCACCGCCGACTTGCTGGCCGACGAAGACCCGGCCCCCGACATCGACGAAGGCCTTTTGGCCGAGGCCCTGGCGAGCGACGCCTTCGAAGCGTGGTTCATGCCGCAGGTCGCGATCGGCAGCGGCTTCGTCACCGGCGTGGAAGCCCTGGCGCGCTGGTCGTTGAACGGACGTCCGGTGCCACCGGTCCGCTTCATTCCGGAACTGGAACGTTCGGGTCTGATCGATGCGCTCACCGAACGCATCCTGGCGCAGACCTGCCGCTGGCTGAAACGCTGGCGCGAGGCCGGCATGAAGCTCAGTATTTCCGTGAACGTGTCGATGCACAACCTCGCCGACACCGCCGCGGCCGATCGCTATCAGGCGATCGTGCAGGCCGCCGGCGTCGACCCGCACGACGTCACGCTGGAGATCACCGAGTCGGCAATGATGCATGAAGCCGCGCAGGTGTTGAACGTGCTGGCGCGCCTGCGCCTGAAGGGCTTCGGACTTTCGGTCGATGATTTCGGCACCGGCTGGTCATCGCTGTCGCAACTGGCGCAACTGCCGGTGACCGAACTCAAGATCGACCGCGGCTTCATCAACGGCGCCGCCGATGCGCGCAATCGCGCGGTGGTCGAAGCCAGTCTCGATCTCGGCCGCAAGCTCAAGCTGGTTACGGTGGCCGAAGGCGTGCGCAGCGTCGACGAATGGCAGATGCTGGCCGAACTCGGCTGCAGCCGCGCGCAGGGCGAATTGATCGGCATGGCCGTACCGGGCGACCAGCTCGGCGCCGCGATCGAGAAGTGGCGACGCCGCCAGCCATGAGGCGCCGGTTGTGGAGGGCAAAGTTCTGGAAGGCCCGGTTCTGGAAGGCCAAGTTCTGGACGGTGCGCCGGCAACTCCTGCTGCTGTTCGGCGTGATGCTGGTCGCGGCCGGCTGCGTGCTGGCGCTGGATGCGATCTATCAGCGCAATCACGAGGCCACGCTGAACCGCCTCTACGACAACGCGCTGGGCGGCCAAACGCAGGTGAAGGCGCTGACCGATTCCTACGGCATCGACATCATCGGCGTCACCTTCAAGGTGCGCAACGGGCTGATGACCTTCGATCAGGGCCTCGCCGCGGTCGACGAAGCGCAAAAACGCATCGGGCAGGCGTTCGCGGCGCTCGACGCCGAAAGCATGCCGCCGCGGCAACACGAATTGCTGGTCGCGATCCGGGACGAGCGCGCGCCGGCCGACAGCGCCATCACGGCGCTGCGTGAACAGCTCGCCGCGCACAGCATGGATGGGCTCGGCCACTTTGCCGACACGCGCCTGTTTCCCGCACTCGATCCGCTGCTGAGCGATCTCGGCCTGATGGCCGACCTGAAGATCCTCGATGCGCAGGATCAATTGCACGATGATCGCGTGCACGCGCTGCGTCTGAACGCGTGGCGCATCGCGCTGTCGCTGGCGGCATTGCTGATCGTGCTGTTCGCGGGCCGGGCGGTGCTGCGCAACGTGTACGGCGGCATCGAACAATTGGTGCGCATGACCCGCGGGATGCGCGGCGGCGACTACGAGGTGCCGGCCGGTTTGCCGGTGCGCGGCGAAACCCGCCAGGTCGTCGACGGCTTCATCGAAATGCGCGAGGAAGTGAAGCAGAAGGACGCGGCGTTGCGGATGAGCGAAGCGCGCGCACACGAGGCCAGCCGCGCCAAGAGCGCGTTCCTCGCCGCGATGAGCCACGAGATCCGCACGCCAATGATCGGCATCACCGGGATGCTGGAACTGCTGGAACACACGCGCCTCGACGCCGAGCAGCGGCGCAGTGTCGCGATCGTGCAAAGCTCGGCGCAGAGCCTGCTGCAGATCATCGGCGACATCCTCGACTTCTCCAAGATCGAAGCCGGCCGGATGGAACTGGCGGCGCGCGACGTCGACCTGCGCCGGCTGGTCGAGCACGCCGTCGGCAACTATCTCGGCATCGCATCCAGCAAGGGCCTGACGCTGGAACTCGTCCTCGACGACGATCTTGCGCCCGCCTACGTCGCCGACCCGCTGCGGCTGCGCCAGATTCTTTCGAACTTCCTTTCCAACGCGCTGAAGTTCACCCGCACCGGCGGCATCACGGTGCGCGTGGAGCGAGTCGGCAAACTGGAGGACGGCCGCGAGAACATCGCGCTGCGCGTGCGCGATTCGGGCATCGGCATCAGCGACGAACAGCGCGCGCTGCTGTTCCAGCCGTTTTCGCAAGCCGACAGCGGTACGGCGCGAACGTTCGGCGGCACCGGGCTGGGGCTCGCGATCTGCCGGCAACTTGCGGATCTGATGGGCGGCACGATCGAACTGGCCAGCAAACCCGGCGTCGGCAGCACCTTCAGCCTGGTCCTGCCTCTCGCCGAAGGCGACCCGGCGCGCGTGGAACCCGAACGTCGCGTGGTGCCTGAAGAAGATTTCCCGACGCGGTCACTGCCCGGCGTGGACGCCGCGCGCAGCGAGCGCAGCCTGGTGCTGGTGGTGGACGATCACGCCACCAACCGCGAAGTGCTGACGCGCCAGTTGGCACGCGCGGGCTTTGCCTGCGAAACCGCGGCCGATGGCGAGGAGGGCCTGCGCCGCTGGCGCACCGGCGACTACGCGCTGGTGCTCACCGACATCCACATGCCGAAGATGGACGGCTATCAGTTGACCGCCGCGATCCGCAAGGCCGAGCGCGCGGACCAGCGCGAGCGCACGCCGATCATCGCGGTCACCGCGAACGTCAGCAAGGGCGAAGCCGAGCATTGCATCGCGATGGGCATGGACGCGTTCCTCGGCAAACCCCTGCGCATCGCGCAGGTGTCCGCGCAACTGCGGCGCTGGCTGCCGCATGTCGAATTTGCCGCCGGCGCCACTGCCGCAACCGCTGACATGCCGGCGGAAACCCTTGCGATGTCCGACGATGAAGTGCTGTCCGCGCCCTCGGCGCCGGTCGACCGTGCCGTACTGAACGAAATCGCCGGCCACGACGCCACCCTTGCGCGCAATCTGCTCCACGATTTCCTCGCCGCGATCCGCACCGATCTGACCGGCCTGCGCGCAGCGCACGCCGCCGCCGATCTGGCGGAAGCCACGCGTCAGGCGCATCGCATCAAGGGCGCCGCCGCGCTGGTGGGCGCGCGCGACGTGCAGCAGGCCGCCGCGGAAGCCGAATCTGCGGGCCGCGCGAATGACGCGGGTCACATGGAAAAGGCGTCACGCACGCTGGGCCACGCCGTCGACGTACTGGCGGTTTGGGTCGAACGGTAGCCCGACATCCGGCAATATATTCGTCATTCCGGGCGAACCCACGAGGTGGGTGAGATCCGGAATCTGTTCCATGCGATTGCAAACAACCGCAGATTCCGGGTTCCCGCACCGGGCAAGCCCGGCGCTGGCCCCGGAATGAGATTCTTTCGTTTACCCCACAAGCAACGCTGGATAACCCGTTGCGCGCAGCGATAATCGCAGCGCATGCAGACATCGATCTCGAAATGGCGACGATACCTCTCGGTCGCGGCGTTGTGCGCGCTCGTCGCACTCGCTGGTGCGACCCATGCCGAGCCGCCGCCCGCCTCATCTGCAACTGAATCGCAGACCGCGCGCGAAGCCACGGCCAAGGCCAAACTCGCCGGCGTGCGCGCCGAAATCGCCAGGATCGCCGAAGCGCAAAAAGCCACCGCCAGCAAGCGCGATGCCATCGATGCCAAGCTGGCCGAGCAGGCCGGGCAACTCAACCAGATTGCCAATGCGGTGCGCGACACCGAGGCGGCGATCGCCGCCAGATCCGCGTCGCTGGGCGAACTCGAACAGCAGCGCGCGCAACTCGAAGACAAGCTTTCCGGCCAGCGCGCCGCGTTGGCGGATTTGTTGCGCGCAGCCTACACGCTGGATCGGGGCAGCGATTTGTCGCTGCTGCTGGGCGATGACGACATCGCGAAGATCGATCGCGCGCTCGCGTATTCGCGCTATTTCCAGCGCGACCGCGTCGCGCGCATCCGCGCGCTGCTGGGGCAGGTCGCGCAACTCGACCAGGTCAAGGCTTCGATCCAGACCGAAACCGACGCGCTGAAACAACAGCGCGAGCAGCGCAACCGGCAATCCGCGCAACTCGAACAATCGCGCGCCGCGCAGCAGAAACTGCTGGCCGAAGCGGATGCACAGCTCGCGCAGCAGAAGGGCAGGATCGCGGCCCTGCAGCACGATGCCGAAGCGCTGGACAAATTGCTGAAGCAATTGCAGAACGTGTTCGCGGACATTCCCGCCCAGCTCGGCAAGAACACGCCATTCGCGCAATTGCGCGGCAAACTCGACCGGCCAGTCGCGGGCACACCGCACAACGGCACCGGCACGCTCGCGCAAGGCATCGTGATTGCGGCCAAACCCGGCACCGAGGTGCACGCGGTCGCTTACGGGCGGGTGGCCTGGGCGAATTTCATGCGCGGCTACGGCATGTTGGTGATCGTCGACCAGGGCGATGGCTGGATGAGCCTGTACGGCGGCAACGAGGCCGCGCTGGTGGAAGTCGGCGACTGGGTGAGGCCCGGGCAACCCATCGCGACGGTGGGACGCGACCCCGAACAGGGCGGCGCATGGTTCGGCCTGCGCCGCGACGGCAAGTCGGTCGATCCGCGCGGCTGGTTCGCCAGGTAGCCGCGGGCACGAATGTCGGCGCAAGGCGAAGCGCCTACAATGAACTGCCGCGTCCGCGCGCGGTCTTCGTATCGGCTCATACGGTGTCGCAATGATTCGAACTTCGCAAACCTGCCTGGGTAGCCTGCTGGCCGTCTGCACCGGCCTGGCTTTCGCCGCGCCGCCGCCCGCACAGCCACATCCCGCGCCGGCACCCTCGGCCAGCGTCGCCACGCCGGCCGAGGCTTCCTCGATCGCGAAAGCAGCCGGCGATGTGCCGAGCCTCGAAGAAATCCAGACCTTCACCCGCGCGTTCGAGATGATCAAGCAGGCCTACGTCGATCCGGTCAACGACAACCAATTGATGCAGTCCGCGATCAGCGGAATGCTTTCGGGCCTCGATCCGCACAGCGAGTTCCTCGACAAGCACGCGCTGAAGGATCTGAACGAAGACACCTCGGGTGCCTATGCCGGACTCGGCATCGAAGTCGCGCAGGTGAATCACCAGCTCGTGATCATCGCGCCGCTGGACGGTGGCCCTGCCAAGCGCGCCGGCGTGCTGGCGGGCGACGTGATCGAGGCGATCGATGGCGTGGTGGTGCAACCCGATGCTATCGACGCGGCGATGAAGCAGCTGCGCGGACCGATCGGTTCGAAAATCACGCTGACGATCCTGCATCCCGATGGCGACAAACCGGTGACGATTCCGCTGGTGCGCGAACGCATCCGCGTCGCCAGCGTCACCGCGCGGATGCTGGAACCCGGCTATGCCTACATCCGCGTCAGCGAATTCCAGGAAGACACCGCGAACGAACTGACCGACGCGCTCGGCAAGCTGCAGAAACAGCACGGCCCGTTGCGCGGCGCCGTGTTGGATCTGCGATCCAATCCGGGCGGATTGGTGACCAGCGCGGTGGGCGTCGCCGATGATTTCCTCGATTCCGGGATGATCGTCAGCACTCGCGGCCGGCTGCCGCAATCCGACCTCAAGTTCACCGCGACCCCGGGCGACCTGCTGGATGGCGCGCCGATGGTGGTGCTGGTCGACAACGGCACCGCTTCGGCGGCGGAGATCGTCACCGGCGCGCTGAAGGATCACCATCGCGCGCTGGTGATGGGCCGGCGCACCTTCGGCAAGGGCTCGGTGCAGACGATCCTGCCGGTCGGCGACGGCGACGCGGTGAAACTGACGACGGCGCGCTACTACACGCCCGACGGCACCTCGATCCAGGTCGCCGGCATCACGCCCGACATCGTGCTGGGCAAGGTCACGGTGCAAGCCGATCGCAATCCGTCGCTGGACGACGACGAACACGAAAACGATCTGCCGAACCATCTGCGCGGCAGCAAGATCGCCGCGGCTCCGCTCGACACCGGCGAACTCGCGATCAAGGATTACGCGTTGTCCGAAGCGCTGCACGTGTTGAAGGGATTGGCGCTGGCGCGGCGATCCACGGGGCGTGCGGGAACATCCAGCAAGCATTGATTTTTCGAAGATCCGCTCGGGAGCGGCTGTTGTGAAGGGTCAGGGCAGGATGCCCGTTCTGGTGTTTCAGGATTTCGGAATATTCATGCCTGCCGGCCATCCAACGGCGCGGCGATCAGGGACGCTCGCACATGATCTTCTGGATCGCTTCCAGTTCGCGTCCGCGCGTCTCCACGCCGCCCCGCCAAAGCATCACACCTGCGACGGTCATCGGCACCGCGATCACCACCGCCGAAACGAGGAAACTGTCGAATACGCCCGCGACACCCAGCAAGGCGCCGAGGATGCCGCCAGCCTTGGAGCCCGCCGCGATCAGCCCGGAGCCCGTACCGCGCAGATGCACCGGATAGATCTCCGCCGCGTACGGAATCATGGTCGCGATCACGCCGCTGATCGCGATCAGCAACAAGACGGTCGCGGCGATGGTGAACGATTGCGCGCGCAGGCCGGCCACTTCGATCGCGGCGAACGCGAGCAGCGCCAGCACCGTCAGCGCCACGAACAACACCAGTGTCTTGAAGCTGCTCCAGCGCTGGTACAGCCACACCACCAGCGCGATGCCGGGGATGGCCAGCAGCGCCGACTGCGCCATCAGGGTGCCGGCCGCGCCTGCATCCAGCCCGAGCTTGTGCAGGTTGGCGGGCAACCACAGCACGAACCCGAAATTCACCAACCCCCATGCGAGTCCGCAGGCCATCAAGGCCAGCGTGATGGTGGCATGGCGGCCGCGCAGCATCTGGCGCAACCCGGCGCGCGGCTGGTGGACTTCCAGGACGGGCGCCGCGGCCGCCACGGTGTCTTTCACCAGTGCGTCCGACGAACCCGCGAAACGCGCCAGCACCGCACGCGCCTGCGCCTCCAGTCCGGCGTTGGCGAGAAAGCGCGGCGATTCGGGAATGAAACGATTGAGCACCACGATCAGCGCGCCGGTCGGCAGGTTCAACAACCACAACGCGCGCCAACTGAAGGTCGGCTCCAGCAACGCGGCGGCGCCCGAAGCGGCCAAATAACCCGCCGATGTGCCAGCGCCACCGAGCGCCACCAACAGCCAGCCGCGATGGCGCGTGGGCACGGTTTCCGCCATCAGCGTGAATGCGATCGGCAACATGCCACCCGCTGCAGCACCCATCATGAAACACATCACGATGTTCCATTCGAACGACGGCATCGTGCCGCAGATCGCGGTGCCCATGAACAGCAACGCCGACAACAGGATCGCCGCGCGCCGCCCGAACACGTCCGCCAGCCGGCCCCATGCCACCGAACCCACCGCGGTACCGATCAGCGCCGACAGCGCCAGGTAACCCGCGCGCGACATGCCGATGCCGTATTCATGCGCCATGCCCGGCATCACGAACGCGATCGAAGCCGGCTTCATCACGTCGATCGTCAACGCCAACACCAGCACCGTCACCAGCTTCCAGTGCTCGACGTTCAGCGGGACGCCGTCGGCGACGTGCCAGTGCAATCGATCGCCACCGCGCGTGGTCATGCGCACCTGCGCGAGGCGCGGCATCAAGCCCCACGCCGCCAGCAGCACGCCGGCGGGAATCAAAGCCATCCCGAGCAGCATTTCCGGATCCATTTCCATGCCCGCGAGATGGAAATGCATGGGCGCGGCCATCACGTACATCGGCAAGTGCAGGCATACGCCCGCGGCGACGATGAGGCAACCGAACCAGAACGCCACGGGATGATGAAAGGTGATGCGCATCGGTGAAAGAAAGTGAACAGGCGATGAAGATTAGCAGGCGTGATGCAGATGAATGGCCACTGATCTGCGTCGGATGAATTCACACGTTGTTGATCGACGCGTGCCCAAGCTGGTTGCCACTGTCCCGACGGAGGTATCGACATGCACAAGCACACGCTCGCTGCGGCACTCTCTGCCACCCTGCTGCTGGCCGGTGGCACCGCTTTCGCGCAGGACGCGCCAATGCAGACCACCACGACCACGACGACCACCCGCGTCGGCTCTCCGACGGGCGCACTCAGCGAATCGGCGATCAAGGCGGACATTGCCAACGCCGGCTACCAGGAAGTGAAGGGTCTCAAGTTCGAGGATGGCGTGTGGCAGGCCAAGGCGCGCGGCGGCAACGACAAATGGGTGCGCATCAAGGTCGGCCCGACCACCGGCAAGGTGTACGAAGCCGACGCACCGTCGCGGCTCAACAAGAACGAGATCAAGGCCAAGCTGACGGCGCAGGGCTATCAGGACGTCGATGACGTGGATTTCGACGACGGCCTGTGGAGCGCCGATGCGAAGAATCCGGAAGGCAAGAAGGTGGACGTGCTGGTCGATCCGAATGACGGAAGCGTGGTGGCAGTGAAGCAGGATTGATCGCGATCTTATCGACCGATCAAACCACTATTCCGTTCAAAAGCCGGCGCGAGAAATCGCGCCGGCTTTGTTTTGCACCACGAATCATGCGCTGCGTGGATGCGCGGGCGACGGAATTTGACCGTCGCCCGATTTTTCGGGCTGTTTGTTTGCGTCGGGTTTCAGCGGCGTCAGCGGCTCCACGCTCACCGTGCCGCTGCGGTCCTTGAGGAAAACCGGGTCGTAGGGATCATCGCTTTGCTGGAATTGCCGATAGGCGAGCGAGCCGTCGATCGAACCGCTCTGCAGTATCGCTGCGCCCGTGGTAGCGGTCTTGATGGGTTTACCGCCTGCGTCAAGCGAAACCGGAGCATGTCCTCCGTCGAGCACACCGACCGCCAGTTCGCCCGTTGCACCCCCTACACGCGTGCCGGTTTGGTGGGTCTTTACCCAAGCCCACTGCGCCTTGGCGCGCCGCATCGCCACCGCGTCGCCATAGGTTTTCTTCAACGCTCCCCAATGCGCATCCGTTTGCATGAATTCGGACTTGCCGAGCAGCGTCACCATCATGTCACGCGCCTGGACATAACGTGAGTCACCACGCTCGGCAGCCAATATCATCCACGCGGCGCCGAGCGGGCGGTCCACGGGAACGCCCTGGCCCTTGAAGTACATCACCGCGAGGTTGTATTCGGCCGGTTTGTACGCCCAGGAAGCGGCGACCTTGTACATGTCGATCGCGTGCCGGTAGTCGCCCTTGCGGAATGCCTGCATGCCAAGCGTGAAAAACTTCACCCCCGGTCGGCCGTCCGATTCGGGAGTGTTGAAATTGCCATTCGACAGGCTGCCTGCCGATGCCTCCGAACCGTAATCCGGTGCGGTGATGACTTCATGCGATGTCCCGGTCTGGGCCATCGACGCCACTGAAACGATGAAGGCAACGCCGCCGACGGTCGCAATGACGGACAACTTGCGTAGTGCCATGACAAGACTCCCGGGTCAATCGTGATCCCGCCGATCGGTTGCGGTTGCAGATGGGCACGAGATTCCACTTGCTCCGCGTTGCCGTTGGTATCCAGCGCTTCCAGCGAACCAATCGCTTGCTAGCCGTGAGACATCGGTTGAGTGAGGAATATGGATCGTCGTTTCTCTGCAACACCCGAAAGTCCGATTCGAGAGGTACCGCGGAAAATCCGCGTATGGGCCGCAGCCCATTGGCGCCATTCAACCTCGGTTTTCGTGCGAAGAGTCACCACTCTTCTGCGATGGCTGGCTGGATTTGGAGGACGTTGACGGACGTGTTGTCGCCCCCTTTTCGTCAACTTGTTGCAACGGGCCTACCGTTGCCGTGCCTTTGGAGTTCTTCAGGAAAATCGGACTGTACGGATTGCTGCTTTCCTGGAATTGCCGATAAGCCACGGCCCCGTCCACGGAACCACCGGTCAATATTTGCGCCGCGGTCGTAACAACATGCCCGACCGAACCGCTGCCACCGGTGGTTTGCGTATGAAACTGGCCTTGTGCAGCCTGGATGCCCACCTGCAGGTTCCCGGCCGTTCCGCCGACGCGTGTACCCGTCTTCTGGTTTTTTGCATAAGCCCACTGCGACTTGGCGCGTCGCATCGCCGTCTTTTCCCCGTATTTCGGCTCCAGTTGCTGCAGCAGATCGTAAGCCTTGGTGCGTTCCGCGGAATCCAGTTTGGTTACCATCATGTGGCGTGCATCGACGTAGTCCGATGCACCACGTTCCGCCGCGATGAACATCCACGCTGTTCCCAGGGGCCGGTTCACCGGAACACCGCCCTCGCCCTGGAAGTACATGACACCGAGGTTGTAGGCGGCGGGCGTGTACGCCCAGTAAGCCGCCAGTTTCAACATATAGAGGGCGTGTTCGTAGTGGCCGTGGTGATAGGCCTCCATGCCTTCCATGTAGAACTTCACACCGGGCCGGCCATCCGATTCCGGTGTATTGAAATTGGTATTGGACAGGAACCCGTTGCCGGCACCGGAACCGTAATCGGGACGCGCGATCTCGCCATTTTTCGTGGGAATGGGGAGTTGTGCCGCGACCGGGAGGGTAATGGCCAGCGAAATCGCGGCAGGTAACAGCACCGTGAATAATCCGTGATGGCCCTTCATGGCACGCCTCCTTGATTGAACCGATATCGACGTTGTACTCCTCGCCAAGGGTAACGACAAGCACGATCCCGCATTGCCATGCACGCCATTCCCCTACAACGCGACGGGACGAAAGCCGATGGCGGGCGTGCAGTCGCACGCGCAGTATCGATTCATCGTCTTCGTCGAGAGAGTTGTCGATGATGGGAAACTATTTGGATTCTGCTCGGAGCGAATTTCGGCAGATTTTGATTATCCGCGTTATTTGGCGCACCGCGTGGCGCGTGTCACTCGCGCTTCTTCCGCTGATGCTGCTCACGCTTGCCGCCAATGCGCACGCGGCGTCTGTCTACCGCTGCACCGATGCCCACGGCCAGCTCGCTTTTCAGGACATTCCATGCGCCGTGCACGCGCAACAGCGCAAGCTCGACGTGAGTCCACTGCCGACGATCGGCAATGCCGCCGAGGTTGCCGCAGCGGAGCATCGAAGAGACGCTGCGCACGATCGACACACTGCGCGCGGCACGCGCAAAAAGCGGAACTCGTCACGCCGTTCCCGCGCGAAATCCGCAATGTCGTGGGAATGCCGTGCCGCCGATGGCGAAGTGTTCTACAGGCATACCCGTTGCCCTTCATCCATCGTCGGTGATGGGGTCGTGCGCACCGGCTACGCCGAGAAACAGGCGCGACAGAACACACGCGCGCGGCACAACGCCTGGAGCCGCGTGCGCGTGCACGGCACCAGGATTCCACGCGCGGAGGCATGCCGGCGCATCGACTCCGCGAGTGCGGCGGTGCGGGACGGGCATCTGCGCGATGCCAACGTCTCCACCTACGATCACCTGATGGGACGCGATCCGTGCAGTCGATGAGGTGTGTTGTCGCGAATCATCAAGCCTTCGCCCGCCGACGCGGCGCGCGCGATGGGCGTGAACGCGCACGCGTGCCGGCGAATCCGATCGGCGGCGCCGCGCGAAACTCCGCGGCTTCGTCCAGCAGCCACGCGCGAAACGCCATGAACCCGGAACATTTGCGCGAACGTTCGGGATAGACGAGGTAGTGCCACCGCCGGGCTTTCATGAGCTCGGGAAACAGCGCCACCAACTGGCCGGTTTCGATCAGCGGGCGCACCATGGTCGTGCGCCCGAGCGCGACGCCGATGCCCTCCACCGCGGCCCGTTGGCGTGATTCGGAATCGCTGAAGGAAGCCGCGTAACGCCGCGGCGGTTTGCCGCCGTGCAGCGCGAACCATTCCTGCCACGGGTCCTCGGGACACAACAGCGGCAGTTCGCCGAGGTCTTCCAGCCGCGGCCGCTTGCGTCCCGCCAGCAGCGATGGACTCGCAACCGGCGTCAACCATTCTTCCAGCAACGACTCGACCACGAGGCCCGGCCATTCTCCTGCCCCGTAGCGCAATGCCGCGTCGAAGCGGCCATCCGCGAAATCCACCAGTTCGATCGACGACTCGAGGTTCAACTCGACCTCCGGATGCCGCGTGACGAACCGCGGCAAGCGCGGCAGCAGCCAGCTCGACGTCATCGACGGCATCGCCGATAGCGAGAGGGTGTTGTTGTTGCGCCCGCACAGCGGCTTCAAGGCATCCTCGATCGCCTCCAAATGCGGCGCCACGTTGTCGAGCAGTCGCTGTCCCTCGGCGGTGAGCTTCAGGCCGCGCGGGCCGCGCACGAACAAAGTGCAGGCAACGCGTTCTTCCAGCAGCCGGATCTGGTGGCTCAACGCGCTTACGGTGAGGTGCAGGCGCTCGGCAGCACGGGTGAGGTTCTGCGCGCGTGCAGCCGCGACGAAGGTCTGCAGCGAATTCAGGGGTGCCCGACTCATGTTCGATTTTCCTCAAGGCTAGTTTGAGAAATCGTCGCTTCCGCATTGTGGCGGAGCGGCCTAATTTTGCGTGTGACAGGGCATTCGTGCAACACGGCCGGAGATACGACATGTTGAGGGAATTGGCAAGACTATCGGGTGGCATGCTGTTCGCGGGCGGATACCTGACCGACCGCGCGACGCTGCGGTTGCTGGCTCGCGAAGAAAAACCGCCGACACGAACCCCGCGCGGCCGACGGCGCGTGCGCGTCGCCATGCCACGCGACTTCGACTGGCGCACCCCGGTCGAACTTGGGCTCCTCGCGGCGATCTGGGGCGGTTCATTCCTGTTCCTCAGGATCGCGGCGCCAAAATTCGGACCGGTCCCGCTGGTGGACGTGCGCCTTGCCCTCGGTGCATTGGTGCTGGCGCCATTCCTGTGGCGCGCACGCGGGCAACTGGCCGCCGCGGGCTGGTTCAAGATCATGGCGATCGGCCTGGTCAATACCCTGCTGCCGTTCCTGCTGTTCGCATGGAGCGCGGAACGCGCCCCGGCTGGCGTCAGCGCGATCGTCAACAGCATATCGGTGCCGTTCGCGGCGCTCGCGGCATTCGTGCTGTTCCGGGAACACATCGGCGCGCGGCGTCTGACGGGACTCGCGATCGGATTGGTCGGCGTGGTGGTGCTGGCCAGCGGCGACGTGGACGGTGCGGGCTTCGGCCCCGCGGTGGCAGCCGGCACCATGGCTGCACTTCTGTACGGCGTTTCCGCGAACCTGGTCAAGCGTTACTTTGCAGGCCTGCCGCCTGCCGCGGTGGCGGCGGCGACGCTGGCATGGGGCGCGGTGTTGCTGGCACCGTTCGCGGCATGGCAGTGGCCCTCGGCGCACGTTCCCGCGCAGGCGTGGTGGAGCCTGCTGGCACTGGGCGTGGTCTGCACCGGCGCGGCGTACGCGGTTTACTTCCGCCTGATCCAGCGGGTCGGAGCGCCACGCGCGACCACGGTGACGTATCTGGTTCCGCTCTTCGGCGTGTTGTGGGCGTGGCTGGCACTGGGCGAACCGCTGACGGTCAGCATGGCGTTCGGTGGCATCCTGATCCTCGGCGGCATGCTGTTCGGCCAGACACGAGCCGGAGCGAATCGCATGCCCCGTGCGGCGGCGGTGCACGTCTCCGCAGAGCCCTGCGTCGACTGCCGGAGCTGATGGAAACGTCGAATCGCAATGGTTCTCCTGCGAGGAACCTGACATGAAATCCGGATTTCCATCGGCCGCCGAGTATTCGTCCGAGCGTGCCCGCCACCAGGCCCTGGCCGTCATCGACATTCGTTCGGAACAAGCCGCGGTCACCGATCCCTACAGGAACTGGGTCGTGTTTGACATCAACGAAAACTATATGCGGCTTGCGGTGTTCGAGGGAGAGTATCGCTGGCATGAGCATCCCGATTCCGACGAACTTTTTCTGGTGGTGGCGGGCGAGCTTCAGATTGATTTCCAGGATGGCGCCCGCGTGACGCTGGCCGAGTGGCAAAGCATCGTGGTACCAGCAGGCACCGTGCATCGGACGCGGGCGATCGGCCGCACGGTCAATGTCACGTTTGAAAAACGGCATGCGCGAACCGTGTTCGTCGAAAAAACCGACGTCTGAGGGGATCGCTTCGATGCCACGCCGTTGCGGGTTGTGATCCATCCGGACGATTGGGAATGGCGGCTATACTCCGGAGCATGAACCTGCCCGGCCGTTCTTTCCCGCCACCACTGGTCCTGCTGCCTTTTGCGGTCCTTGCGGCGATCGCGATCACCGCCTGTTCACAGCAGGGCGAAGCGCCGCCCGCCGCACCTTCGGCGTCCGCGCAGGCCGCGGCCAACGAAGCTGCCGCCGACAAGGAACTGAAGCTCTACCAACAGATGCTGGCCGAGCACAGCGACGCACTGGCGGCGCCCGTGGGCGAGGAAATCGTCCAGAAGTACCCCGGCACGTCCGCGGCAGCCGAAGTGCAGAAGACGCTGCCGCAAATTCAGGCCGCCGCCAAGGCCAAGGCCGAACACGATCGACTCGCGAATCTCTGGTATTACCAGACGGCCAACGTGGACGGCATGCAACACACCGCCAGCACCTATTCCGAGCCTCGCAGCGCCAACAGCGTGCGGCTGGTGCTGCGCCGCCACGTCAAGTGGGGCGAAAGCGTTTACCTGTTCGCGCCCGACGGCAGCAAGGGATTCGTGTGCAAGGACCTTTGCAACGTCGTGATGCGGTTCGACGGCAAGCACGAAACGTGGAAGGCGTATCTGCCCAAGACCGGCGAGCCCGCGATGTTCATCAAGGATGAAAAACGTTTCATCACGGCGTTGCAGAAAGCCAAGGTGATCGAGATGGATATCACCAGCCGCGAGCACGGCAAGGAAACCCTGAAGTTCGAGGTCGGTGGTTACGCGCCATCGAAGTTCCTGCCGCTGGCGAAGAAATAACCCGCGACGCGGCGGTCGTGTTGTTGCTTCCGCCCGCGGGGCAGCGCAATATCCGTACATGCGCCGGCCGCCAGCCGGCGTCGCCGGGGCCGGGGAATGGACGAGAAGATCTGCATCTTCGATGACGTGTACAACGAGGTTTCCGCGCGCGCGCAAGCCGAGCACGAAAAGGTCGGCGCCTTCGGCATGCTGGCGCGGATGAAACTGTGGGATCGGCCGAAGGAAACCGAGATCGCGCTGGCCAATACGGAAAAGCGCTACGAACCCTTCTGGATGGCCAAGGCGGCGCGCCGCACCCGCTACACGCGCAAGCTGGCGTACCACGTCAAGATCGAGCATCCACACGTGGTGTCGGTGGAACTGCTGGGCCAGAAACTGCCGGTGGACGCGCGACGCGAGCTGCAACTTGCCGCGGTGGAGGATTGCGAAAACGTTACCGCACTCACGCACTACGTGGATGCGCTTCGCCGCGACACACTGGAAAAAACGCTGATCGATTACGCTGGCCGCTTTGCGTTCCAGGACGCGGCCGATCGCAACCAGCCGCAGTTCATCGCCCCCACCGTCACCGCGGCTTCGGTTCTGCAGCAGGTGAAGGCGAAACTGTCTGCGCCCGTGGAAGCCGATGCGATCGCCAGCGACGAAGTCGACATCCAATCGCTGACGCTGTTCTACCGCCCGGTGTACGCGTTCCAGTTCGCGTGGAAGGACAAGACCGGCGTGATCGAAATCGACGGACTGACCGGCCGCGTCAACAAGGAAGGCGACATGCTGGGCGGCGCGGTGCGCGCGCTGGGCAACCGCGACGCACTGTTCGACCTCGGCGCGGATTTCGCAGGCATGGTGGTGCCGGGCGGCACCATCGTCGTCAAGCTGATCGACAAGTTGTCGAAAAAGCATCCCGCCTGATATCGCATCCTCGCCTCGCCGCACCGCGCGATCGTCTTCACGAAGAATACACATCCCGCGCATTCAACCCGCGGGACGCCAATATCGGCAGCGTTCATTTTTGCCTGATCAAACTTCTGATGGATGTTCCGCAACCAGGAGGAAGGCAGCATGAGCACGCAAGACTCTTTCAAACGGATTCGCGGCGGAAAGCTCGCGGTGTTGATGGGTGCGGTCCTGGTCGGCGCGGCCGGCTTCGGCATCGCGAATACGGCGGCGGCGGCACAACCCGATCTCGACTGCAAATTGACGTTTTCGCTGAAGGGATGGTCGGCCATTTACAAACATGCCGATGGCAACGGCAGGGTCACCTGCACCAATGGCCAGTCGATGCCGGTGCACATCCGCATTCGCGGCGGCGGACTGACGGCCGGCAAGTGGCGCATCAACGATGGCCAGGGCAAGTTCACCGACGTCTACAAGATGGATGACGTGCTGGGCGACTATGCAGCGGCCTCCGCGGAGATCGGCGCGGTGAAGTCCGGTACCGCGCAGGTGCTGAGCAAGGGAACGGTATCGCTCGCCCTGAGCGGCGTCGGCCAGGGCATCAACCTCGGCATCTCCGGATCGAAGTTCACGATCAGCCGCGAAGGTTCGACCCATCGCAAGTGATCGCAAGTGGTGAATCGCGGGCTCGAGAGGCGGCACCTTGGCGCCGCCTCTCGTCGCCGTGCAGCCATTACTGGATCGTCACCGGCGCGCGGTTGTCGTCGGACACGCGATCGACCAGTTCGTTGAACGGATCGATGCCGGCCTCGTAGGGCACGCCATCCACCGTCACGGTAACGGTGCTGTCGCCGTCCTTCACCGGCAGCTTCGCGAGGTACAGCGGCTTTTCGTCCTGCTCCTCGCCGTCCTTCGCCTGCGCGAACACGCCGACCTCGATCGGAATGTCGAGCTTCGCGCGCGTCTCCTTGCCCTTGCCGTCGGCGTAGTACTTGCCCGCGTGCACGTGCAGCGTGACCTGGTATTTGCCATCGCCAAGTTTCTTCGCCGTGGCCGAAACCATGCGGTTGTCGAACAGAGTGATCTTGTCGAAGAAGTCGGTGATCAGGTTCTGGTATTGCGGGCCGGCCTGCGCGCGGAGGTCCGCGATCAACTCGCGGGTATCGGTATAAGGCGGCTGCTGGAATTTCACCTTGTCCAGCCACGTGCGCAAAGCGGCATTCACCTTGTCTTCGCCGATGTAGTCGGCCAGCGCATAGAAGATCACCGACGCCTTGCGGTAGTGGATGTAGGGCTGGTTTTCGACCAACGCCAGCGGCATCTCTTCGACACGTTCGCCCGCTCGCCCACGCAGGTAGCGATCGAGTTCGTACTTCAGGAACTTGCGCATCCTGGTCGGGCCGTACAGATGCTTCATCACCATCAGCGCCGAATACTGCGCGAGCGATTCATCCAGCATCGTCACGCCCTGCACGTTGGCGCCGATGGCCTGGTGCGCCCACCATTGATGGCCGATCTCGTGCGCGGTCACGTAGGTGACGTAATCGATGTCGGAAGGCTTGCGCAGGTCGGCGATGAAACCGATCGCCTCCGAGAATGGCACCGCATTGGCGAACGATTGCGCGAAGGATGCGTAGTCGGGGAATTCGAGGATGCGCAACTGGCGGAACTGGTACGGCCCGAAGTGCTTGTCGTAGTAATCGAGCGACAACTTCATCGCCTTGAACATCCGCTCGACGTTGTACGGATGCTGCGGGTCGTAGTAGATCTCCAGGTTCACGTCATGCCACTTGTCGCGCGCCACCTTGTAGCGCGCCGACTGGAACGAGAAGAAATCCAGGATCGGCGTGTCCTGCACGTAGTGGAAATAATGGCGGCCATCCTTGACCCATTGCTTCTGCAGATAGCCGGGCGCCAGCGCGATCTGGTCCGCGCTGGTGGAAAGCGTCGCCTGGAAATGCACCCAGTCGGCGTCGCAGGCAATCAGGTTGTTGCCGTGCGCCGCGGCATCATCGCGTTTCGGCAGGCGCTCGGCCGGACCCAACCCGTATTTGCGACGATCGTTGTTGTCGGAAAGCTGACGGTTTTCGTCGTAGCAGAAGTGCGGAAACGCGAAGCTGTTGATGAAGGTGCCATTGTGGACGATTTGCTCGCCGACGGGCTCGTTGGCGAAGCCCTTGTAGGCCACGTGCATCCGGAAACCGAAATCCATCGATGCACCCGGCGCCAGCGGCTGCGCGAGCTTGTACAGATAGAAACCCTGTTGCTTGTCCGCAAGCGCGACGGTATGCGCCGGGAAATCCAGGTCGACCGAGTAATCGCGGGTCGGGAACGTCGGCAATTGCACCAGCAATTCATCGATCGGCTTGTCGTGCTTGTTGACCAGCACGTAGTGCCCATCGACGTCGATGCGCCGTTCCGCCGGATGCATCGCCACGTCCACGTTGACGTCCGTGATCCGCGGCTGGGCCATTCCCATGTATTTCCTGTAATCCTTTTCGTATTGCGCCTGCAGGCGCTGCTGCTGATCGTGGGTCTGGTAGCGATACAGCCCGTGGGTGTTGTGGAACAGGAATACCCCGATCGCGGCGAAACCGATCAGTGAAAGCGCCAGCACTATCCGCGCAGGCGCACGGAATCTTTGCAGCGCAATCCGGCCGCGCGCGCGCCAACCGCTGGTGGTCCCGCGCACCCAGTAAAGCGCGGCAGTCACCAGCAGCCCGACGGCGAGGCAATACCAGTACGCCCGGAACCACAGGTTGCCGATCCAGAACGAGCCGAAACCGTTCATGTCGGAATATGGCGTTTCCGGCGCGCTGCCATAGCGGTACAAGTGATCGGACAGATGGAACTGCGCCAGTGCGATCATCGCCACGAAGAACGCGACGATCAGCGCGTAGCCGACGAACTTGTTGTTGGACCACACCTGCAATACCACCGCAAGGATGGCGAACAACATGAACGAAAGCAGGTCGAGACCTATGTATTGCAGATACAGCAGCGGCTGCAGGTCGGAATATCCGCGCAGCAACTGGTACACCATGCTGAACAGCGAACCGGCCGCAAGGAACAGCACCGTCACCACGGCCAGCGCGAAAACCTTCGACAGCAGCGGGATCCAGTCCGGCGTCGGGAACGCGTCGATCACCTCGCCGACGCGTCGGTCGCGCTCGCGCCACACCAGTTCGCCGGCGTAGAAGGCCAGCACGAACAACAGCAGCCACGTATAGCTGCCACTCATGGATTGCGCCATCAAGTGTGTGACCGGCCACACGCTGGTGCCGTAGATTTCATCGCTGAAGGCGAGCCTGCCGGCCAGGTTCGCCAAGCCAAACGCCAGCATCACCAGGAACGGCACGCCGCGGAGCACGCCGCGGGTGTCGAACCACGCAAGCTTCAGGAACTGCCGGGCACGCGCGCCGGCATCGCTGCGCAATGTCACCATCGGCAGCACGATCGGCGCCGCGCGCGCGGCGGCAGGTGCTTCAGTCGTCGCCGTCGCACGCTTGCGCCGGCGGAACAATCGCAAGCCTTCGCGATCGGGCTTGAACAACGCGAAGGTCGCGGCGAGCAGTCCAATGCCTATCGCCAGCCACAAGCCGCGGTTGCCCAGCAGCGTGCCGGCCAATTCCGGAATCCGGATGTTCTGGTCGGAGGGCGTCCAGTAGCGCGTCACCAGCTCCAGTGCGCCCAGCCCGAACGGGTCGATCATCGCACCCAGCGTCTGGTGTTCGATGTTGCCATTGCCCAGCGTGACCAGCGCGATCTGCCACAGCACGAAGAACGCGATCACGCCGATGTAGGTACCCAGCATCGAACGGGTCAGCGTCGCCAGCAGGAACAGCAGCGCCGCGACGAAGAACAGGTTCGGCAGCACCACGAATGCGAAGGCCCAGCCATACGCATGCCACGAAGTCGGGCCCAGCCGCGCCGGATCCAGCCACGGCATCAGCGAACCCAGCCACATGCCGAACGCGACCGCGACCAGCACCAGCACGCTGACCACCCAGCCGGCCGCGAAGCGTCCACCGAGATACGCGAAGCGCGACATCGGCGTCGCGAACACGAGCTCTGCGGTGTTGTTGCTGAAATCGCGCAGCGCCGCGCCGGCCACGAAGATCGTGATCAGGAACAATCCGAGCACCGAAAAGAATCCCAGCATCGAGATCACGACGATCGGTGCATTGCGATGCACGTTGCCGACGCCGCCGCCGATCGTGATGCTGTCGGAACTCGCCGCCGCGAACGCCAGCGCCGCCAGCGCAAACGCGATCAGCCAGAACAGAGGATTCCTGAGCTGCTGGCGCAGCTCGAACCGGAAGATTTCGCGCAGCACGTCAGGCCGCCTTGCCCGACGTGGCGTGGTGCAACTGCCCGAAATACACGTCTTCGAGATCGGGCGGCACGCTCTCGAAACCATCCTCGGGTTTGGCATCGGCCAACACGTGGATCAACGTTGCGCCACCCGCGAGACGCGTCGACAGCACCGTCATGCGCTCGCGGTACTGCGTCAGCGCGGCCTTGTCGATCGCGCGCCGCCAGACCTTGCCTTCCAGCGCGCGAATGGTTTCGCGCGGCTCGCCGGTCAAGCGCACCTGGCCTTGCGCGATGATCGCCATGCGCGGACAGAGTTCGGTCACGTCCTCGACGATGTGGGTGGACAGGATCGCCACCACGCGCTCGCCGATTTCCGCCAGCAGGTTCAGGAAACGCTGGCGCTCTTCCGGGTCGAGCCCGGCGGTGGGTTCATCGACGATCACCAGCTTGGGATCACCGATCAGCGCCTGCGCGATCCCGAAACGCTGGCGCATACCGCCCGAAAATCCCCCGAGCTTGCGCTTGCGCACGTCCCACAGGTTTACCTGTTTCAGCAACGCATCGACCAGGTCGCGCCGTTCGCCACGGCGGGTGACGCCCTTCAGCACCGCGAAGTGATCCAGCATTGCTTCGGCGCTGACTTTGGGATACACGCCGAATTCCTGCGGCAGATAGCCCAGCACGCGCCGGGTGGCCGGCTTGTCGACCAGCACGTCGATGTCGCCCAGCTTGATGCTGCCCTCGTCCGGGTCCTGCAGCGTCGCGATCGTCCGCATCAACGTGGACTTGCCCGCGCCATTGGGACCCAGCAAACCGAACATGCCATTCGGAATGTCCAGCGACACGCCGCTGAGCGCGCGCACGCCGTTCGGGTAGGTCTTGGACAGGTTGCGGATCGTCAGCATCGCGTCGGTTCCCGGCGGCATTTTGGTGATGGATTCGAAGTTTGCCCGCCCCTGCGGCCGGCTGCCATCCGCCACAGGTCACGGTGACTTTCGGGCCGGAACGGCGACCGGACATGACGCAAGCGGCCAAATGCGCGAAACTGGGCGTCTTGCAGCTTTCTTGGAATCGAAGGAACCCGACATGGCAGACGTGCGCGAGGCGAAGGTGCCGGACATCGGCGATTTCCACGGCGTGCCCGTGATCGAAGTGATGGTCAAGCCGGGTGACCACGTGGAAAAGGACCAGGGCCTCGTGACGCTGGAATCGGCCAAGGCCACGATGGAAGTACCGGCGCCCTTCGCGGGCACGGTAAAGGAAATGCGGGTCAAGGAAGGCGACGAGGTTTCCGAAGGCAAAGTGATCGCGACGATCGAAGCCGATGAAGGCGGCGGCGAAGGCAACAAAGTTGCTGCGCCCAAGCAGTCGCCAGAACCTGCCAAGCAAGACGCGGCACCGCCCCCCTCTCCCCCCAGGAGAGGGGCTGGGGGTGAGGGTCCGGGTGACGCTCAAGCATCCACGCCGCGCGGATCCGAACCCTCACCCGCCCCTTCGGGGCACCCTCTCCCGGAGGGAGAGGGAAAGACCGAACGTCGCGCGCCGCCGGTGCCGTTCGACGCCGATTCCATCATGCCCGACAGGGTGCCCTATGCCAGTCCCGCGGTGCGCGCGTTCGCACGCGATCTCGGCGTGGATCTTGCGCGCGTCAGCGGCAGCGAACGCGGCGGCCGCATCACCCGCGAAGACGTCCAGCAGTTCGTGAAATCCGCGATGACAGGCGGCGCCTTGCCGCAGTCCGGTACAGGTGGCGGCGGAAACGGCTTGAACCTGCTGCCATGGCCGCAGATCGATTTTTCGAAATTCGGTGAAACCGAAACGCAGCCGCTGTCGCGGATCAAGAAGCTTTCCGGCGCCAACCTCGCGCGCAACTGGGCGATGATCCCGCACGTCACGCAATTCGAGGACGCCGACATCACCGACCTCGAAGCATTGCGCGTGGCGTTGAACAAGGAAAACGAGAAAACCGGCGTTAAGGTCACGCTGCTTGCGTTCCTGATCAAGGCCTGCGTCGCCTGCCTGCAGAAGTTTCCCGACTTCAACGCTTCGCTGGATGCATCAGGCGAGAACCTGGTGTTGAAGAAATACTTCAACATCGGCTTCGCCGCCGACACGCCGAACGGGCTGGTCGTGCCGGTGATCCGCGATTGCGACACGAAGGGCGTGCTGGACATCGCGCAGGAAATGTCGGCGCTGGCGAGGAAAGCGCGCGACGGCAAGCTCAGCCCAGGCGAAATGTCGGGCGGCTGCTTCTCGATTTCGTCGCTGGGCGGCATCGGCGGCACCATGTTCACGCCGATCATCAACGCGCCGGAAGTCGCGATCCTCGGTGTCTCACGCTCCTCGACGAAACCCGTGTGGAATGGTAAGGAATTCGCGCCGCGCCTGATCCTGCCGCTGTCGCTCAGCTACGACCATCGGGTGATCGATGGCGCCGCGGCCGCGCGCTTCGCGACTTACCTCGCACAGCTTCTCGGCGACATGAGCCGGGCGCTGCTTTGAGCGGGGAGATCGACATGGCAAACACGATCGAACTCAAGGTGCCGGACATCGGCGATTTCCACGGCGTGCCGGTGATCGAAGTGCTGGTGAAGGTCGGCGATCGGGTCGAAAAGGACCAGAGCCTGGTCACGCTGGAGTCGGCGAAGGCTACGATGGAAGTGCCGGCGGCGGCGGCGGGCGTGATCAAGGAAGTGAAGGTCAAGGTCGGCGACAACGTCGAACAGGGCGCGGTGATTGCGACCGTTGAAGCCGAAGGTGATGCGGAGGCGAAACCCGCTGCCGCTGCTTTGCCTCCCTCTCCCTCCGGGAGAGCGGCTGGGGGTGAGGGTTCGGTTGACACGCGTAACTCCACCCCACCGTCTTCCTCGCAAACTCGACGCGAACCCGAACCCTCACCCGCCCCTTCGGGGCACCCTCTCCCGGCGGGAGAGGGGAAGGACGCTGCGCCGCAAGCCGCGAAGGAAACCGGGCGCAAAGCCGACATGGAATGCGCAATGCTGGTGCTGGGCTCCGGTCCCGGCGGTTACAGCGCAGCGTTCCGCGCCGCCGACCTCGGACTCGACACGGTGCTGGTCGAACGCTACGGCACGCTCGGCGGCGTGTGCCTCAATGTCGGCTGCATTCCGTCCAAGGCGTTGCTGCACGCAGCCGAAGTGATCGACGCGGCCGAACTGATGGCCACGCACGGCATCACGTTTGGCAAACCGAAAATCGATCTCGACAAGTTGCGCGACTTCAAGGACAAGACCGTCGGCAAGCTCACCGGCGGCCTCGCCTCGATGGCCAAGCAGCGCAAGGTCCGCGCGGTGCAGGGTGTCGGCATGTTCGTGTCGCCGCACGAATTGGAAGTCGTGAATGGCAATGACAAAAAGCTGATCCATTTCGAGCAAGCGATCATCGCCGCAGGCTCACAAGCCGTGCGCCTGCCGATGTTTCCGTGGGACGACGAGCGCGTGATGGATTCCACCGGCGCGCTGCAACTGAAGGACATTCCCAAAATCCTGTTGGTAGTCGGCGGCGGCATCATCGGTTTGGAAATGGCGACGGTGTACCGCGCACTCGGAAGCAACGTCACCGTGGTCGAATTCATGGACCAGTTGATGCCGGGCGCGGATGCGGACCTCGTGCGTCCGCTCGCCGTGCGTTTGAAGAACCAGGGCGTCGCGGTACACCTGAAGACGAAAGTCACTGCGGCCAAGCCACAGAAGAACGGCATTACCTGCGAATTCGAAGGCGACAGCATTCCGGAGAAAAAGACCTTCGACCGCGTGCTGGTGGCGGTCGGTCGCAGCGCCAACGGCAACAAGATCGGCGCCGACAAGGCCGGCGTCAGCGTCACCGAACGTGGGCTGATTCCGGTCGACACGCAGATGCGCACCAGCGTGCCGCACATCTTCGCGATCGGGGATCTGGTCGGCCAGCCAATGCTGGCACACAAGGCCGTGCACGAAGCGCACGCCGCCGCCGAAGCCGCGGCCGGCCAGAAGCGCCACTTCGATGCGCGGGTGGTGCCGTCGGTGGCATTCACCGATCCGGAAATTGCCTGGGTGGGCGTGACCGAACGCGAGGCGAAAGACAAGAAACTCGACGTCGGCGTCGGCAAATTCCCGTGGGCGGCCTCGGGTCGCGCGCTGGGCATGGACCGCGCCGAAGGCCTCACCAAATTGATTTACGACAAGGCCACGCACCGCGTGATCGGCGGCGGTATCGTCGGCGTGCATGCAGGGGACCTGATTTCTGAAGTCGCGCTGGCGATCGAGATGGGCGCCGAGATCGCCGACATCGCGCTCACCATCCATCCGCACCCGACGCTCGGTGAGTCGGTGGGCATGGCGGCCGAAGTGGCCGAAGGCACCATCACCGACCTGTACATTCCGAAGCGGAAGTAGCGATGCCGTCGCAACCACTGCAAACGCTGACGCGCTACAAGGCGTGGGCGAACCAGCGGTTGTACGCGATGCTGGCCGGACTGTCCCCTGACCAACTCGCTGCGCCCACGCCCATCTTCGCGGGCAGCATCCTGCGCACGCTCAACCACGTTTACCTGATGGACGTGGTGTGGAAATCGCACCTGCTGGGCGTGCCGCACGGCCTCACCACGCGCAATCCCGAAACCTCGCCTCCGCTGTCCGACTTGCGCGAGGCGCAACGCGACATCGACGCCTGGTACGTCGATCGCGCCGCAGCGATGACGCCGGCCCTCGCCGACGAGATCATGCATTTCACGTTCATCGGCGGCGGCGAAGGCTCGCTGCGCCGTGAAGACGTGGTGTTGCACGCGGTCAACCACACCACCTATCACCGGGGACATATCACCGCGATGCTCAACCTGCTTGGCGTGCAGCCGCAGGCGACGGATCTGCCGGTGTTCCTGCGCGACACGCGGTCCTCGCTACCGAAGTAACTTCGCGCATGCGGAGGCGGTTAATGCTCCTACGCCCCGAAGGCGCCGGTCCCCACCTGTCCGCTCTCGGGAGAACGCTGATCGATTGTGCACTTCAAACTTGATGCTACGGTACATCGCCTGATGTTGGGTCGCTGATGAATTGCAGAAATGCATCGCCCAACTTGGATGTACGCCTTTCCCTAAGCCCCGTTTCCGTCATCATCGCATGCAGGCCCTCGGTGTTGACTAGCCCGCTTGCATATAGCTCTTTCCATATTTGATCGTAAATGTGCCTCTGATTTCGGAGCTCGGGGACTGAAGCCTCCAAGACCGCACGCAAGCTCCCCGTCATATGTCCAGGCTCCGGGCTTGGGGCGAGGAAAACTTTTAGGATGCGCAGATGTAAGGCTGAAAATGAATCTACCCAGTGGAAAAACATGTGCTGGAGAGCTTCGTCAGGCGCTTGGCCGACGGCGGTATTGAGAACAGCGTTACGGAGCGCTTCTAGCTTTTCTTGCTGGTGTGTGCGTAGTGCAATGTACGACGCCTGCATTACCGCGCTAACGAACTCTTCGTTTTCAGACAACTCACCCAACTCTTCCCCCCGTGCCTCTAGTTCGCGTAGTTTTTCACCGACTGCGACCATCCACGCCACGCGGCGACGCTCGAGCGGAGGTTGTATGACCAGCTGGAAGAGTTCTGCCGCACTACCGCCGAACACCGGCATCGCTGACAAACCTGCCTTGGCAATAGCATGAGCCACGTCGCCGGCGCCTTGCGTTGGTGTGTCTATCGGATTCGCCATATGAGCTGCTGCCGGCTTCACAGACACCGAGTTTAGGTGTGATGATGAAGCCGGAGGTGGCAAATGGGAACGAGACGGACGTTCAGTCGGGAGTTCAAGCTTGAGGCGGTGAACCTGGTCAGGGCGCGCGGGGTGAGCGTGG
>DATEDI010000002.1:0-28434 GCA_035281745.1 Rhodanobacteraceae bacterium | reverse complement strand
GCGCCCACAACCACCACATCCCACTGGCGCGGTGTGTCATCCGGATCCATGCGGTGCCTCGTGCCTGCGTGACCATGTCATCAGGAACCGCTGCGGCCAGTGCCGCTCGAAATGCACATCGTGGAGTCCGGCTCCATTCGCCAGCTCGCGCGCTTCATGCAGTGTCAGTGCAGCACGCACGGAGCGCAGGCCATCTTCGTGCACGATGGGCGAGCGCGACAGCAACTTCGTTCCCATCCATGCCAGCGCATAACCTGTCCGTCCGCGGATCAGGTCGCTGACGAGGAGATGGTCACAGTGTCCGGCAAGCATGCGCAGAAGCGCCACGATGCCTGCATCGTCCAGATGATGCAGGAACAACGTACAAGTAATGAAGGTGTAATGCCGGGGCAGCGGTTCGGCGGTCACGTCCGCCCGGAAGAGCTCCACCGTTTCACCGGCACGAGCGGCGGCCTGTGATGCGTACTGCAACGCCGTATCGCTGACGTCACACCCTTGTATCTGGAGCGCGAGACCTCGACGCCGTGAGCGTCGTGCGAGCGCAAGCGCGAGATCACCGCCGCCGCATGCCACGTCCAGTAGCGATGCGCTTGTGTTTGGGGACAAGGAGACAATGCGTTTGATGCGTGGCCACAAGGCGGCGGCCGTACGGCTCACCCGATTGATCCTCTCGAGCCCGCGCAGCGCGACATGGTGCGCTTGCGCCGCAAGCGCGGGATCATCCATCAGTTCTCCAACAAGCTCGCGCCGCGCCAACATGAAGCTCCTTGAAGCCGCTCATCCACTCGGCCGCTACGCAATGGGTGGTGCGCCTGAACGCCCAAGTGGTTGCTTGAGCGCGTCCGAGCGATAGCCACACGGTTCAGTGGAAATGGTACGCCGCCGTCTGTGAGCGGCACCCAACTTCATCTGTTCGTGGAGCTTCGGTTGGTGTCGATGATCCATGCCGACAACGCGTCGTGACATGGCACCTCGTCTCGCAGGCCATGCCATAACGCGGCGGCGATTCTCTCTGGAAGGCTTCTGCCAGCGGACACGGCACGTCGCCAAACGAACAGAAGACGCAGCAGTTGCCCGGCTTGGGCCGCAGCAATGTGCGGCAGGCCGCGCATTCGTAGAAGAACTGGCAGGCATCGGTCGGCATGATTTCGGTTCTCCGGTGCCCGCAATGCGGGCAGGTCAGGGTGCTCTGGAGTTTCGGCTCAGTCATGCTTCGCCTTGTTGGTACTCACAATCCTGGACGGATCGTCGGTGCCAGGCAATTTTACATTCTCTATTGAGGCTCCCACTCGCGTCCCTGGCATGGCCGCATGCCGGCAAGCAGAAAACCAGCGTGAGAACTCCGGGAAGCAACATCGCGTTCCGGTAGAGCTTGTTCCGATATCGGGATACATGTCGGACTCCCCATGAAGGAGCAGATTGCGAACCGAATGCTGCTCACTCAACTCGTGCTGGCTGTGGATGTCGGCACAGCTTTACACGCCGCCTTCACGCATCCGGTGCTTGAGTGATGCACCCCATTTGGGAGGAGCGATCATGAGTCCGCACACGATGCTGCTGACCTGCTTCATCCTGTTCGCGATCACGGCGTTCCTTGGCATCACCATGGTGGGTATTCGCGAATCCCGCAGCCGCAATCCGCCGGCTTGGCTGACGATGTTCCATGGCCTCCCCGCCGCCGCCGGTCTGACCCTGCTGTTGTATGCGACTGCTGCCTTCGGCGTGGCCCGTTTGGCGCTCGCCGCGTTGATCCTGTTTCTTATTGCCGCAGGCGGCGGCGCGGTACTGAACTTGGTTTACCAGCAACGCGGCCAGTTGTTGCCGCGCTGGCTGATGTATCTGCACTTGTTGCTGGCCGTAAGCGGATTCGTCTTGCTTGGCATCGACGTATTCACCTGATACCCGATCGACTTGCCCCGGCGTGTGCGCGTGTAGTGCCCATGAGCAAACGGATTGCCGCGGTCGCGTTCGATGTGCTCGGCACGCTGTTTTCCCTGGACGCCTTGCGCTCGCCACTGGCGGCGATCGGCCTGCCGGCCACGGTGCTGGAAACCTGGTTCGCGCAGACGCTGCGCGACGCGTTTGCGCTGGAGATCACGGAAGTCTTCAAACCCTTCCGCGAGATCGCTTCGGACACACTGAAAGGTTTAATGGCAAAAAATGGACTGTCGCCAGATGACGACAAAGTCGAGCGGGTGCTGGAGCACATGGCCGAACTCGCGCCGCACCCGGACGCCGAGGCGGCGCTCACGCGGTTGCATGATGCTGGCATTCCTGTTCTCACGCTCACGAACGGCAGCGCCGAGACCACCCGAACGTTGTTGCGGCGCGCGCGGCTCGAGTCCATGGTCGAGCGGGTGATAACCATCGAGGAAGTGCAGCACTGGAAGCCGCGCCGCACGGTCTACCAGCATGCCGCCGAGGCACAGGGCGTTGAGTCGCAAGAAATGGTGCTCGTATCGGCACATCCCTGGGACATCCACGGTGCCGCCCATGCGGGCCTGCGCACGGCGTTCGTGGCGCGTGGCCAGCCGTTTCCATCAGCGATGCTGCAGCCGGACTTTCGTTCCGACACGCTGGCGGAAATCGCGACCGCGCTTATATCCTGCCACTGAAAAAGGAAATTACCGAAAACAGAGCCCGAGCAGAACCGCTGATGCCGATCGCGAAGTTCGGCGATCCAGATGGCAGCTTGGGCCGCGTACAGGAAGTGCGCCGATGAAACGCATCGCATGGTTCGCTCTCGCGCTGACCACCACGTTGTCCGCTTGCGGGCCCGCCCGGCTGCTGCTCGCACCCGCGACGCCACCCCCACCGAAGGGCACGAGCAGGACGGTGCGCGGTCCAGCCTACGCGCCGGCGAAAGTTGCGCGCGATGCGCCGGACCCGGCAACGGACTGGGGCGCGTACAACAAGACGCGCTCGGGTGATCGATGGTCACCGCTGAAGCGGATCACCACGGCAAACGTCCGCGATTTGCGGCAGGTCTGCACGTTCCAGCTCGACAAGCCGGTGAACATGCAAAGCGCACCGATCGAGATCGGCGGCACCCTGTACTTCACCACACTGGAAGACACCTATGCGGTGGATGCGAGCACCTGCGAATTACGTTGGCGGCACACCTATCAGCTCGCTCGCACGCCGCCGTTCGATCCCAACAAGGTGAATCGCGGTGCAGGCTGGCTGGACGGCAAGCTGTTCCGAGGTTCGAATGACGGCCGCCTGTACGCATTGGACGCGGGCACGGGCGAGGAGCTGTGGAACGTTCCGATCGGCGATCCGGCCATCGGCGAGACGTTTCCGGCTGCGCCGGTGGCATGGGACGGGCGCGTCTATATCGGCAACGCGGGAGGCGACAACTTCGGCGTGACCGGCCGCATGATGGCGTTCGACGCGAACACCGGCGCGAAACTGTGGACCGCCGATCTGGTGCCGACTTCCGGTCCTGCAAGTCAGACTTGGCCGCCCTCTACGGAGCAGCATCCGAAAGCCGGCGCTGCGACCTGGACGTCGTATACGCTCGACACGCAGCGTGGCTTGCTGTGGGTGCCGACCGGCAACGCGGCGCCGGATTTCCTGAAGTCGCTCCGTCCCGGGCGAAACCTCTACACCTACTCGGTGGTGGCACTGGATGCGAAGACGGGCGCGGTGAAAGCCGCCAAGCAACTGGTCACCGAGGACGATTTCCACGACTGGGACATGGCCGCGCCGCCAGAATTGATCGACACGCCGGATGGCCATCATCTGCTCGTCGCCGCCGGCAAGAACGGCTATCTCTATGCGCTCGATCGCGACACCTTGCAGGTACTCTACAAGACGCCCGTCACGCGCATGGAGAACGTCAGCGCACCGCTGACCGCGCAAGGCACGCATTTCTGCCCCGGCATCGACGGCGGTGTGGAGTGGAACGGACCGGCCTATTCGCCGCACACGAACGCGTTCTACGTGAACGCGATCGACTGGTGCATTACCGTCGCCACGCGGCCTGCGTCCCAACTGGAAGGTCGCAAAGGTCTGCCGTGGACGGGCGCAAAAGACCGCAAGAGTCCCTTCGGCGTGCAGGACAAGCAGCGCAGCGGCTGGTTGACCGCGGTGAATGCGAAGGATGGTTCGATCCTCTGGCAATACCATGCACGCGCGCCGCTGGTTTCCGGCGTCACCGCCACCGCCGGCGACGTGGTGTTCACCGCCGACATCGACGGCGACTTCATGGCCTTCGACGCGCATAGCGGCAAGCCGCTATGGCAACGCAACCTCGGGCAGCCTATCGGCGGCGGCGTGATCGTCTATTCCGCCAACGGCAAGGAATACGTTGCCGTCGCCTCCGGCATGGATTCGCCGCTTGGCTGGCAGGTGCACAGCACGCCTGCACAGGTGATCGTGTTTGCGTTGCGGTAACCGGGCCACATCGAGAATGAGGGCGTTCCCTCTGAAGGCCCCATCGGATTGCGCTACAGCGACCGCTGGCGCAATAGCGGCGAAATGTGTCATCGCCACAACATTGTTGGTAATTCCAGTACTGCAATTCACGCGTCGCTAGTCTTGCCTTGAATACGGCATGCTGAGCACTGGTCGAATCCTGTGCATTTCGCTCAAAGCAGCATGCGTCACAAAGATCGCAAAATGGACTCGCGATCGCTTTGACTTGGAGACGAGAACACGTGCAAAACCGTTACGGGACGCGGCTTTCAGCCGTTTGATGTCTTTTTAGGTAGCGTCCCGTTACACCCTCCGAAGGGGGTCGTGGGTTTGAATCCCGCCAGGCGCGCCAATCAAAGACTTAGCTTCAGGTCGAAGCGCTGCTCAACGCGATCGACCATTGTCCGGGTCGAGTTGACCTCATCGGTGCGGAACGCTGGCGTGGCTTCTACGTCGACGATGACACCAGCCTTTACATCGATCAGGTAGTTGGTCGAGTAGGCAAAGAACGCCGGACCACCCGGCGCAGCAGTCCAGCGCGCCGCGGGATCTGTGAGCGATACGTTCTTGGGCACAGTCTCAGGTGCTTCGGCAGCATCCAGTGCTTCGAGATACTCGCGTACCGGTTGCGCCAAGGAAGTAGTCCGATCAAACGCCGCTTCGGTGCCGGGAACGCCGCGCTGGCGGCTGGCGTCCGCCCGCACCACGCTCGCATCGACCGCGAAGCCTTCTCCGCCGACCAAGCCCTCGGCAAGACAGCGCGCCAGCACCTGCTCGAACACGAACCGCAATGTGTCGTTGTCGCGGAATCGGCCATGCCGGTTTTTCGAAAACGTCGAGTGATCGGGCACCTTGTCTTCCAGACCTAGCCGGCAAAACCAGCGGTAAGCCAGGTTCAGGTGTACTCCTCGCAGAGCTGGCGCTCCGAGCGGATGCCGAAGCAGTAGCCCACCACCAGCATCCGGATCAACAGCGCGGGATCGATCGAAGGACGGCCGGTGTTGCTGTAATGCGGCGCGAGGTGCTGGTGCAACTCGCTCAAATCGAGAAAGCGGTCGATGCCGCGGAGCAGGTGATTGGCGAGGATGTGGGCGTCGAGATTGAAGCTGTAGAACAGTGGGGCTTGCGCAACTTCCCGGCGTCCCATCATCGCGGTGGCCTCGATCTACGTCGAAAACTTCGACCACGCAGGCCGCATCACGTTCCGCGAACGACGGCGTTTTTCAACAGAATCGGCCAAAGCGGACCTTGGCGATGTGCGCACCCATTCCTCAAAGCCGACGCTCAAAATGATGAATGGCGCAACGCTACGCTTGATGCAAGTTGCGGCATGTGCGGTTTTTAGCGTCAAGAACGGCCCTAGTCACCCAAAATCAAGGGCCATCGAGTGCCCGCGTCACAAACTGCTGCCTGCGGAGACGATGTAGGTTCAGCCACCGGAACGCTGCTGGAATCGCCAGCATCGAGAGCAGCGGCGCAACCAGCATGCCGCCCACCATCGGCGTGGCAATGCTGCGCACCAGATCCGAGCCGGCGCCGCTGCCGATCATGATCGGCAGCAATCCTGCGAGGATCACCGCCACCGTCATTGCGATCGGCCGCACGCGCATCTGGGCGCCGTCACGGATTGCCTCAGTCAGTGATGCTTCGCTGACATCACCCGCAGCGACCCGCCGTTCCCACGCCTGGCGCAGGAACAGCATCATCACCACCCCGAACTCGGCGGTGACGCCGGCCAGCGCGATAAAACCGATAACTGTGGCGACCGACACCGACTCGCCGAGTAGCCACACCAGCCATAAGCCGCCGGCCAGCGCGGCCGGCACGGTGAGCAACACGATCGCGACCTCGGCAACATCGCGGAAGATCAGCCAGATCAGCAGGAACACGATGGCCAAGGTCAATGGCACCACCAGCCGTAGCCGTTGCTCGGCGTGCTGCAGGTATTGGAACTGGCCCGCCCAGCCCAAGGTGTAACCGGGTGGGAGCTGCACCTGTTCGGCGATCGCATGTTTCAGCGATTCCACCAGGCCACCGAGATCACTGCTGCCGGTATCGATATACACATCGGTTTCTAGCTGGCCATCTTCGCCTTTCAACATCGACGGGCCGCTGTCCACCGACAGCCCTGCGACTTGGCCCAACGTCAGCTGCGCACCGCCCGGTGCGATGATGGGCAACGCCTGCAATGTCGACAACGTATCCCTCGCGGTCCGCGGATAACGCAACACAACCGGAAAGCGTTCAAGCCCTTCGATGGTTTCATCGATTGGATCGCCACCGACCACGGTTGCAATCAGCGATTGCAGTTCCTGCTGGGTGAGTCCGTAGCGCGCCGCCGCGTCGCGACGGATGTGCACGTTGACGTAACGGCCGCTGTTGACGTGATCCGAGGCGACGGATCGCACACCCGGCAGCTTTCGGGCGACCGCTCCGATCTCACCGGCGAGTTTCTGCAAGACCGCAGGGTCTGGGCCGAACACCTTGATCCCGATCGGGCTTTTGATGCCGGTCGCGAGCATGTCTTCGCGATCGCGGATCGGGTACACGAACAAGTTGGTGAGCCCCGGCACCTTGACCGCGTGGTCCAATTCGGCCTTCAGCTTGTCCATCGTCATGCCGGGCCGCCACTGGTCCTTCGGCTTGAAGGTGACGATGGTCTCGAACATGTTGAGCGGCGCGGGATCGGTCGCGGTGTCGGCGCGGCCGGCCTTGCCGAACACATGCGCGACCTCGGGCACGGTTTTCAGCATCCGGTCGGTCAATTGCAGAAGTTGCGCGGCCTTGCCGGCCGACAGATTCGGCAGTGCGGTCGGCATGTACATCAAAGTACCTTCATCGAGCGGTGGCATGAACTGGCTGCCTAGAAACTTGAGCGGCACGACCGCGGTCAGGATCATCAACGCAGCAATCAGCAACATGGTTTTCGGCCGGCGCTGCACCCACGCGAGCAACGGCCGATAGGCCGCCGCCAAGGCGTGGTTGATCGGGTTCGCGTTCTCGGGACGGATGCGCCCGCGTACGAGATAGCCCATCAGCACCGGAACCAGCGTGACAGACAACCCGGCTGCAGCCGCCATCGAATAGGTTTTGGTGAAAGCCAGTGGCTTGAACAGACGACCTTCCTGCGCCTGCAGCGCGAACACCGGCAGGAACGAAAACGTGATCACCAGCAGACTGAAAAACAGTGCCGGTCCGACTTCAGTCATTGCATCGCCGACCAATCCCCAGCGTTCGGCGGATGTCGGTTGCTTCCCTTCGTGTTGCTGCTGCCAAGCCTCCAGATGCTTGTGCGTGTTCTCGATCATCACCACCGCGGCATCGACCATCGCGCCAACCGCGATCGCGATACCGCCCAGCGACATCAGGTTGGCAGAGACGCCTTGTGCGTGCATCACCATGAAGGCCGCCAGCACGCCCAACGGCAGCGTCACCACCGCCACCAGCGATGAACGCAGATGCCAGAGGAACAGCAGACATATCAGCGCCACCACCACGAACTCCTCGGCCAGTTTTTGACCGAGGTTGTTCACAGACGCGCGGATCAGGCGCGACTGGTCGTAGACCGGCACGATCTTGACGCCGGCCGGCAAACTCTTCTGCAGCTCGGCAAGCCGCGCCTTTACGGCCTCGATCGTGCTCAGCGCGTTTTTCCCGTAGCGCATCACGACCACGCCACCCACGACCTGGCCTTGCCCGTCCAACTCGCTAATTCCGGTACGAAGTGTCGGACCGCGCCGGATGCGCGCGACATCCTGCAGTAGCACCGGGGTGCCGTCCGTGCCGGTTGTGACTGGAATGCGTGCGAAGTCCTCGCGGGTTTTGACATAGCCCTCGCTGTTGACCATCAGGTCTGCTTCGCCCTGTTCGATCACCGAGCCGCCGCTGGCACCGTTGGCGGCGCGGATGGCGGCGGTCAACTGCGCAACAGTGAGATGGTGTGCCGCCAACTTCGCCGGATCGGGCACGATCTGCCACGCGTTCACCTGACCGCCCACGCTCGCAATTTCGGCGACATTCGGCACCGTCTTCAGGCGGTAGCGCAGGAACCAGTCCTGCAACGCACGCAATTGGCCGAGGTCGTGCTGGCCGGTGTTGTCCACCAGTGCGTATTCATAAATCCAGCCGACGCCGGTGGCATCCGGCCCCAGCGTGGGCACCACGCCTTCCGGAAGCTTGCCGCGCGCCTGGCTCAAATACTCGAGTACCCGCGAGCGCGCCCAATAGAGGTCCGTGCCATCGGCAAACAGCACGTAGACGAACGAGTCGCCGAAGAACGAATACCCGCGCACCGTGGTCGCGCCCGGCACCGACATCATCAGTGTGGATAGCGGATAAGTGACCTGCTGCTGCACCAGTTGCGGCGAACGTCCGGGCCAAGTGGTGCGGATGATCACCTGGGTATCGGACAGGTCGGGCAACGCTTCCAATGGCGTGCGCAGCAGCGAGATCGTGCCGATGATGGCAAGCGCCAAAGCGCCGATGAGAACAAGGAGGCGATTGCCGATCGACCAGCGGATCAGGCGTGCGATCATGGCTGGTGTCCTCCGGCGCTGCCCGACGGCATTGGCATGCTTTGGCTTTTGTTCTTCTCAGAGGGAACAGGCGCGGAATGCGCCGGCGCGCTCCCTTCGCCGGCATCGAGCCGCTGCAATGCGCCGGACAGGCTGGCTTCCGAATCGATCAGGAATTGGCCCGAGGTCACCACGCGCTCGTCGCCATGGAGCCCGGAAAGGATTTCGGTTTCGCCGTTGGCCGAGTGCCCGGTCTTGACCGAGACCGCACGGAAATGGCCTTGGCCTTCGGCCACGATCACCCGCGTGTCTTCGCCAGTCGCGATCACCGAGCCATCCGGGACCAGCGGATGCGCCGCACCCGCAGAGGCGTGGATCGCCACCTCCGCGAACATGCCAGGCGCGAGTTTGTGGTCGGGATTGGGCAGTTCGATGCGCACATCCTGGGTGCGCGTCGCGGGATCGACTTCAGGCAGGACAGCTTGCACCTTCCCCTTGAACATCTCGCCCGGCAATGCACTTACGGTGACCGTGACGGGAGTATCCGCGGCAATGCTGCCCATCTGCGCCTGCGGCACGTCGGCCTCGACCCACACGTGATCGAGCGCATTGAGGGTTATCAACGGCGCGCCGGCCGGCACCTGTTCACCTTGCTTGACCGACAACTGCGCGACCACGCCGTCGATCGGCGCACGCAGCACGATTTGCGGTTCACCCGCCCGCAGGCCGGCAATATCTGCCTCGCTCAGCCCCAACGCATACAGGCGCTGCCTTGCCGCGGCGCGCAGGCTGCGCGCGTCCTTCGATTGCACCTGCGCCAGCGCCAGATACTCGGCAGCGGCCGCACTCCAATCGGGCGCCAGCACTTCGGCTAGCGGTTCACCCTTTTTTACGGTGTCGAAGGGTGCTCGGACGTACAGGCGATCAAGCGTTTCATTGACGCGCGCGCTGATCGTGATCGCCTCGCGCGGGTCCCAAGCCACCGTCGCCGGGACCCGTATCGTCTCGTTGAGCATCGCCACATGCACCGGCGTCGTCCGAATGCCCAGATTCTCGGCCACCCGGGGATCGATCCGCACTACGCCGGGTTCATTACCACCGGCTTCGTCGGCGTACTTGGGCACCATCTGCATGCCCATTGGCGAGAGCCCCGGATGATCGAAGTGCTGCTCGGGCACCATCGGGTCGTACCAGTACAGGACTTTTCGCTGGGTCGATGCGGAGGGGGTGCTCGAAGGTTTTTGAGAGGCGTTTCGCGTGGTGCCTGCCCAATAGGCGCCAGTGAGCGCCGCCGCAAGCACGATCAAACCCCCGATCGCCAGAATGATGCGCTTCATGGCGTCGTCTCCTTCGGGATCAGATAAGCCAGTGCCGCCCAGTCACGGCCCCAGGCGGAGAGTACGCCGGCGTAGTCAAGGCGGATTCGGATTTCCGCCCGCCGCGCTTCCAGCCATGGTTGCAACGAAGCGCCACCACGGTAGGCAGCGAGCGCGACACGTGAGCGGTCATGGGCCAGCGGCAGCAGCTCATCGCGATCGCGATGGACCTGCGTGGTCAGGCTTTGCCACTCGGCGAGCAGGCCCTGCACCGCGGCGCGCTGTGCCCGGCGCGCGTCTTCGTGTGCGGCATGCACCGCATCGCGTTCGGCGTAGCGCGCGCTGATGTCGCGATCCTGCCGATTGCCGGAGAAGATCGGCAGCCTGATGCCGAAGTTCAGCGAGATCATGTCGTCGCGTCCGCCGAAGCGCCGGCCGTAGCTGACGCCCACGCTCCAGTCCGGATGCTTGTTGGCGCGCGCGGCATCCACCGCCGCGTTCGCTTTCGCTTCGCGTGCGGTCCAGTCGAGCATCGGCGCTTGCTGGTCGATGCGTGCGAGTAACGTCGCCGGTGTAAGCGGCAGTTCGGAGAAATCGGGCGGCGGCGCCAGATTGCGCTCTTCGTCCGACCCCAGCCAGCGCGCAAGAGCGGCCCCAGCCGCAGCAACGCTTGCCTGCGCGGCGGCAAGTTGATTATCGAGTTCCGTTCGCTCGGCGCGGCTCGCCAGTGCCTCGGATGCGTTGCCCTTGCCGCCAGCCAAACGCGCCTTGCTCGCCAGCACCGCGGTATCCGCCTCGCCCTTGAGTTCGTTGAGCAGTTCGAGCTTGCGTTGCGCCGCCCACAGTGCCACCCAGGCTTCGGCCGCGGCTTGGCGTACATCCTGTGCGGTTGCCGCATGACCGGCGTTCGCCGCGGTGAGATTGGCGGCTGCCGCCGCCCGTTCGGCGTCGCGTGATGCCCGCGAGGGCAGTTGCTGCATCACGCCGATCGTCTGCATCGTCATCGAATCCGCGCCAGGCACGAATGCCTCTGGACCGGTGACGGTGAGGTTTTGCATGCCGACCTGAAGCTCGGGATCCGGCAATCGGCCGGCGCGAACCAGATCATCCTGCGCTGCCTGGACGCGATCGGCATCGGCCATCAGCGAGGGCGCATTGCGCGCTGCACGCGCGACCGCCTCGTGCAGGTCAAGTGGCGCATCGGCCGCACGCACGCCGAGTACGGGTAGAAAAACCAACACAACCAGGATGGGAATGCGTGGCGCACGCGGACGCCATTGCAGCAGACAGACGGACATAGGACCTCCGAACACGAATCGAACTAGGCCGCAGAGATGCGGCCGTGGATCGAGGCGCGGAGGTCTAAATCAGCAGGATGGCGAAACGCAGTTCGGGCGGTAGCCCACGACTTCGCAGGGCAGGATCGCGTGCGTGCCCCGCCGTGAAGGATGGGAGAGCGAGTACGAGTGGCGAGGTCATCGGCAACAGGGCCGCGACCGCCAATGGTGGTACCTGCGGAACATTGGGCGTCTGCGCGGAAACCGGGCTTTGCGCGCAGTGCCACACGCACAATCCCGGATCGTGTTTCGCCTGCGCCATCGACATGCCGTCGCAATGGTTCGCCATGGCCGTGTTGCCGGCGGGCACATCCGGAAGCGAGCACACGTATGAGGCCAGCGCCGTTTGCTGGAACAGCAAGGCGACGATCGCCAGCAGCGCAATGCGCAGACGGATTCTTCGCGATGGGCGCAGGACGAACTTCACGACATCACTTTATAGCAATCCGTCCTTGGCCGGTTGATTCATCAAAACCGAAGCATGGATTTACCGCCCGCCAGCGTACTTCATGTTGCGCAGGTTGCAGCACGCTGGTAGCTTGACCATATGCTTCTTTTGGTCCGTTCATGCTCGAACTTCCTGCGCGCCGGCATGCTGGCGTTTCTGGTGTTGGGGCTGATCGTGCAGCCAGTGCTGAACCACGTCGGCAATCTGCATGCCATGGAGCACGCGCAGTCGGCCGACACTGCGGGCAACGGTCATGAACACGGCGGCAATGGGGATCTTGCGTCCGATCCGGGTCATCCCCAAGGCGCGCACACCCTGATGCACCTCGCGATGGGTGGCGCCACCGCCGATATCGCGCCCACGGTTGTTCTGCCCTCGGCCATGCCGCTGCCTGAATTGACGCCGCTGTCGAATCCGACCGACGCCCCGTCGCACCATCCCAGCACACCGTTTCGACCTCCCATCGTCTGACCCGACCGGCCGCTGACGCGGTCCGTTTGCGTGTGTCGTCGATCATCCGGAGGTTTTTCCGTGAACTTGCGTTGTCTGCTGATCCTGGCGATCGCCGGGATTTGCGGCGCCGTGCCATGGGCACGCGCCGCCGAACCGTTGCGCCTGCAGGAGGCCGTGGCGCGCGCCGTCGCGTCCAATCCTGTCCTGACCGCGGAAGCGGCCGAACTGCGTGCCGCGGAGGCACGCGCCGCCCGGACGGGCCTGCCGCCCGCCTGGGTCGCCGGCATGGAGGTGGAGAACGTCGCTGGCACCGGCGCATTGCGCCGGGCCACCTCCGCCGAAATCACCCTGCGCCTTTCGCGGGTAATCGAGCTCGGCGGCAAGCGCGCCACCCGGCAGGCGCTCGGTACCGCCGAGATTGCCCGGCAACGGCACGACGCCGAAACTGCGCGCCTGGACATCGCCAGCCGCACGACCCGCCGCTTCATCGAGGTCGTCGCGGACCAGCAGCGTCTGGCATTCGCCGAAGAACGGGTGCAGCAGGCCGAACGTACCCGCCGCGAGGTGGCGAGGTGGGTCAAAGCTGCGCGCATCCCCGAGTCGGATTTGAGCGCGGCCGAGATCACGCTGGCCGACGCCGAACTCGCGCGCGAGCACGCCGAGCACGAACTCGCGAGTGCCAAGCTGACGCTGGCATCGAGCTGGGACGTACGCCAGCCCGACTTTGAAGCGGTGGCCGGCAAGCTCGAGGAACTGCCGCCGGTGGAATCCTTCGAAGCCCTGGCCGGGCGGCTCCCCCGAAACACGACCGAACGCGCTGCGCAATTGCAGACCGATGCGCTCGCCGCGGAGCGACGGATCGCAGTGGCCGGCAAGAAACCCGACATCACACTGAGTCTCGGCGCACGTCGTTTCGAGGCCTTGAACGACACCGGGTTGGTGATGTCGGTCTCGGTTCCGATCGGCACCCGCGCGCGGGCCTCGCACGCCATCGCCGAAGCCGATGCCCAACTCGACGCGCTGGAGGCGCGCCGCCAAGCACAGCGGACCGCCGCGCACCAGACGCTGTTCGAGCAGTACCAGGAGCTGAACCACGCACGCAGTGAGGTCGACGCGCTGCGCGCGAAGATGCTGCCCAAGGCCGAGCAGGCGCTCGCCTTCACCCGCCGCGGATTCGACGCCGGCCGCTTCTCCTTCCTGCAGCTCGCACAGGCGCAGAAGACGCTGTTCGATCTGCGCACGCGCAGCGTCGATGCCGCCGCGCGCTACCACACCCTGCTGGTCGAGGTGGAACGCCTCACCGCCGTCACGGAACCCACGCCATGAAACGTCTCCTCATCATCCTGCTTTTCCTGCCGCTGCTGGCCGCCTGTGGCCGCAGCGAAACACCGGCCGTCGCACAAGCTCCCGGCGAAGCCGCCAAAGCCGACTACGAGCGCGGCCCGCATCGTGGGCGGATGCTCCGCGACGGCGACTTTGGGCTCGAGGTCAGCATCTTCGAAACCGGTGTGCCGCCGCAATTTCGACTGTACGCCTATCGCGACAACCAGCCGATCAAGCCGAACGAAGTGACGCCGACAATCGAACTCACACGGCTGGATGGCGAGGTCAACCGCTTCACTTTCCGGCCGGAAGGCGATTACCTGACCGGCAGCGGCACAGTGCACGAGCCGCACTCGTTCGACGTCAAGGTGTCCGCACGTCACGACGGCAGAACCAGCACTTGGACCTACGCCTCCTATGAAGGCCGCACGCGCATCCCTGCCGCAGTCGCCGACGATGCCGGCATCGAGGTGGCAACCGCCGGACCCGCGACGATTCGCGACAGCGTGAAGCTGGTCGGCCGGATCGCGCTCGATGCCAACCGCCACGCGGACGTGAAGGCACGTTTCCCGGGGATCGTGCGCGACGTGCGCGTGCAGCAAGGCGAGCACGTGCGCCGCGGCCAGACACTGGTGGTGGTCGAAGGCAACGAGAGCATGCGGGCGTATCCGGTGACCGCACCGTTCGACGGCGTCGTGCTGGCACGCAACACCAACGCCGGCGACGTCGCCGGCGACAACACCTTGATCGAAATGGCGGACCTGTCGCACGTCTGGGTCGAACTGCACGCGATCGGCAGCGACGCGGCGCGCCTGGCTGCGGGCCAGCCGGTGCACCTGGAATCGGCCACCGGCGACAGGGAAGCGGAAACCGTCGTCGACACCCTGCTGCCGCTGGCCACGCGCGGCCAGAGCGTGATCGTGCGCGCCAACCTGCCGAACGAGGATGGCCGCTGGCGGCCGGGGACCACCGTGACCGCGCACGTGATCGTCGCGGAAAAGAAGGTGCCGTTGGCGGTGAAGGAATCAGCCCTGCAGCGCTTCCGCGATTTCACCGTGGTGTTCGCCCAGGTCGGCGACACCTACGAGGTGCGGATGCTCGAACTGGGCGACCGCGACGGCGAGTACGCCGAGGTGCTGGGCGGCCTCAAGCCGGGGACGCATTACGTCGCCGAGCAGAGCTACCTGATCAAGGCCGACATCGAAAAGTCCGGCGCCACCCACGACCACTGAGAACCCGTCATGCTCGAAAGAATCATCCGCGCATCCATCGCGCACCGCTGGCTGGTCCTGCTGCTGGTGCTGGGGTTGTCGGGGCTGGGCATCTGGAACTACAGCCGCCTGCCGATCGACGCCGTACCCGACATCACCAACGTGCAGGTGCAGATCAACACCGAGGCTCCGGGCTACTCGCCGCTGGAGTCCGAACAGCGTGTGACCTTCCCGGTGGAAACCGCGCTGGCCGGCCTCTCCGGGCTGGAATACACCCGCTCGATCTCGCGTTACGGCCTGTCACAGGTCACCGCGGTGTTCGAGGATGGCACCGACATCTACTTTGCCCGCCAGCAGGTCGCCGAACGCCTGCAGCAGGCGGCCGCGCAACTGCCCGCCGGCATCAAGCCCTCGCTAGGCCCGGTGGCAACGGGGCTCGGCGAAATCTTCATGTACACGGTCGAAGCCGAGGACGGCGCAAGCAAGGAGTGGACGCCGACCGCACTGCGCACCCTGCAGGACTGGGTGGTGCGACCGCAGTTGCGGCACCTGAAGGGCGTCACCGAGGTCAACACCGTCGGCGGCTACGTGCGCCAGTTCCACATCACGCCGGATCCGGCCAAGCTGCTGGCCTACGGCCTGACCCTGCGCGATGTGCTCGATGCCGTGGCGCGCAACAACACCAATGTCGGCGCGGGTTACATCGAGCGCTCCGGCGAGCAATACCTGATCCGCGTGCCCGGCCAGGTGAGCAACGCCGAGGGGCTCCGCCAGATCGTGGTCGCCACACGCGACGGCCTCCCGCTTCGCATCGGCGACGTCGCCCAGGTTGGCGAAGGCACCGAGTTGCGGACCGGCGCGGCCACCAAGGACGGCAAAGAGGTCGTGCTCGGCACGGTGTTCATGCTGATCGGCGAGAACAGCCGCGCGGTCGCACAGCGCGCCGCCGACAAGCTGAAGGAGATCGACGCCAGCTTGCCCGAAGGCGTCAATGCACACGCCGTGTACGACCGCACCGAACTGGTGGACCGCACCATCGAGACCGTACGCAAGAACCTGCTGGAAGGTGCGCTGCTGGTGATCGCCGTGCTGTTCTTCCTGCTCGGCAACCTGCGCGCGGCGCTGATCACCGCCGCGGTGATCCCGTTGACCATGCTGCTGACGGTCAGCGGCATGGTGGAGAACCGCATCTCGGCCAACTTGATGAGCCTCGGCGCGCTCGACTTCGGCCTGATCGTGGATGGCGCCGTGATCATCGTCGAGAACTGCCTGCGGCGCTTCGGCGAACGACAGCGGCAGCTCGGGCGGCTGCTCACCCGCGAGGAACGCTTCGAACTCGCCGCCGGCGCGAGCGCGGAGGTGATCAAGCCCAGCCTGTTCGGGCTTTTCATCATCGCCGCGGTGTACCTGCCGATCTTCGCCCTGTCCGGGGTGGAAGGAAAGATGTTCCACCCGATGGCCTTCACCGTGGTGATCGCGCTGACCGGCGCGATGGCCTTGTCGCTGACCTTCGTGCCGGCGGCGGTGGCGCTGTTCGTCACCGGCAAGGTATCGGAAAAGGAAACGCCGGTGATGCGCGGCATCAGCCGCTGCTATGCACCGCTGCTCGACAAGGCGCTGCACTGGCGCAAGCTCGTCGTGGCCGGCGCGGTGGTGTTGATCGTGCTGACGGGCCTTTTGGCCACCCGGCTCGGCACCGAGTTCATCCCCGATCTCGACGAGGGCGATATCGCGCTGCATGCACTGCGCATTCCCGGCACCAGCCTTACCCAGGCGGTGGGCATGCAGCAACAACTGGAAGCTCGCATCAAGCAGTTCCCCGAGGTCGAGGAAGTGGTCGCCAAGATCGGTACCGCCGAAGTCGCCACCGATCCAATGCCGCCTTCGGTGGCCGATACCTTCATCATGATCAAGGACCGCAGCGAGTGGCCGGACCCACGCAAGCCCAAGCCGCAGTTGATCCGCGAACTGGAAGCCGCGGTGCGCACGATCCCCGGCAACAACTACGAGTTCACCCAGCCGGTGCAGATGCGCATGAACGAGTTGATCGCCGGTGTGCGCGCCGAGGTCGCGGTGAAGCTGTATGGCGATGATCTGGAACGACTGGCGGAAGTCGGCGAGCGGATCGAGAAACTCGCGGGCACCATCGCCGGCGCGGCCGACGTCAAACTCGAACAGGTCACAGGCCTGCCGCTGATGACAATCACGCCCGATCGCGCCGCACTGGCGCGCTATGGGCTGTCGGTGGGCGCATTGCAGGACACGGTGTCGGTAGCCATGGGCGGCGCCACGGTCGGCCATGTGTTCGAAGGCGACCGGCGCTTCGACATCGTGGTGCGCCTGCCCGAACACCAACGCCAGGATCCGGCAACCCTGGACTCGTTACCGATTCCGGTGGCACTCGACGGCCAAGAAGTGCACGGCGCTTCCACGTCAGCGGCCTACGTGCCGCTCGGACAGGTCGCGCACATCGAGGTGGCGCCAGGCCCGAATCAGATCAGCCGCGAAAACGGCAAGCGCCGCGTGGTGATCACCGCCAACGTGCGCGACCGGGACCTCGGTTCGTTTGTCGAAGAGTTGCGCGCACGTGTGGGCAGCGAGATCGCATTACCGGATGGCTACTGGGTCGAATACGGCGGCACCTTCGAACAACTGATTTCCGCCGGCAAGCGTTTATCGGTGGTGGTGCCGGTAGTGCTGATCATGATCTTCGGGCTGCTGTTCATGGCCTTCGGCTCCGGCAAGGATGCCGCGATCGTGTTCAGCGGAGTGCCACTGGCGCTGACCGGAGGCGTGCTGGCGCTGTGGTTGCGCGGGATTCCATTCTCGATTTCCGCCGGCGTCGGTTTCATTGCGCTGTCGGGCGTGGCCGTGCTGAACGGGCTGGTGATGATCAGCTTCATCCGCCGGTTGCGCGAACAGGGCGATCCCCTGCACGAGGCGGTGGTCCATGGCGCGTTGACCCGCCTGCGACCGGTGCTGATGACGGCGCTGGTGGCGAGCCTTGGCTTCCTGCCGATGGCGCTCAACATCGGCACCGGTGCCGAAGTGCAGCGGCCGCTCGCGACCGTGGTCATCGGCGGCATCGTGTCTTCGACCCTGCTGACGTTACTGGTGCTGCCGGCGCTGTATCGCCTGATGCATCGCGACGATCGGCGCGAGTCCGAAGCGTGATGGATAATCCCGAGGTGCCATCACTGCACAAGTTCCTTAACCCCGAACATGCTCCGCGCCGCATTCTCCAGATCGGTGGCCGCCGCACTTGGTGCGGCGCTGCTGTTCGGCGCCAGCACGCCTTTGGCCAAGGCGTTGCTGAGCGATGTATCGCCTGTGTTGCTGGCGGGGTTGCTGTATTTGGGCAGCGGTATTGGTCTCGGCCTGATCCGAACCATGCGCGACCGCGGCTGGCGTACGCCGCCGATGGCAAAAAGGGAGTGGTCCTGGTTGCTGCTCGCGATCGGCTTCGGCGGCGTACTCGGCCCGTTGGCGCTGATGCTGGGCTTGACCCGCACGCCTGCGGCCACAGCTTCGCTGCGGATCGCGGGAGTCGTTCATCGAAGATCCCTGGTTCACTTCCATACTCCTATTCATAGTGGACGTGGTTTGGCTGCAAGTACGAAATGCAGACCCATTGCACCCACCGCGCCCGAGGCGATCACCTCGAAGCCAGCACTGTTAACAATGCCGATTACCTCGTCGGGAGCGACGCTGCCATGACCGTGCCTGAAGTGCTTCAGAATTCCTTTCCTTGTGCGCGTCGGTGTGGCGAAATCGACGATGAGTGCACGACCACCCGGCCTTGATACTCGGCACATTTCTCGTGCGAGATCCATACGCCCATTGCGACCAAGGTGATGGAGCATGAGTGTGCTCAGCGTTACGTCGAAGCTGGCCTCAGGGAATGGCAGAGCCTGCGCAGAGGCATTCTGGAATCGGACATCCATGCCGCCGCTTTCTGCTTTGACCTTAGCTCGTGCGATCATTTCAGGCGACGCGTCGATCCCGCAAACACGCCCTGTTTCTCCGACGCGGTGCCTGGCGAGAATCGCGACGGTTCCGGTTCCACACCCGACGTCAAGCACCGCGTCACCCTGCTGTAATTTCGCAAGGTCAAGCAATCGCTCACGCAAGGCGCGTTCGCGTCCGCGCGTTGCAAACCAGAGCATAACGTCATAGGAAAGGGCCGCATGAAGGATTGCCCCGGGCCTTCGCGGTGCCACGTTGTCGGTTACCATTGAACTCCGTCCTTACGCATCGTTGATTCAACCTAACCCGATCGAGCGAAGCATGGAAGAACATGCCATGGCCGTTTGTACGATTTCGGACTATGGCGTGAACGTTGTGCGTTTTGTTCCAGCTAGCCTCGTGGGATATCGATGACCGTCCAGCCGCGAGTACCAAGCAAGCACGTCCGCATCGACCGAAGGATTGAAAGAACACGCCGCACCCTGCATGAGGCACTTGGCGAACTGATCCAGGAAAAGGCGTACGACCGCATCACGGTCACGGAGATCCTGGATCGCGCAAGTGTTAGTCGATCGGCGTTCTACATGCATTTCCGCGACAAGGACGACCTGCTTGAAAGTTGTCTTCGTGATCTGCTGCACGTTGAGCTATCAACAGAACGTGCCGTTGTCACGGAACTTTATGGACAGACGGTCGCTTTTAGCCTTCCCTTCTTCGAGCACCTCGAACGGCATCGACGCGCCGTGGGTGCTCGGATGGACCGTGCTGGCCATGCGACATTGCACGAGCGACTCCGGCGATTTCTTTCGACATCGATTGGTTGCAGCATCGAAAGAAGCCGCCGGTCCCAAACGGTGAAGCTCGGAGCCATCGCTCCGGCGCTGCTCGCCGAGTTCGTATCCACCACGTTCGCCCTCGTCGTCCAGTGGTGGCTCGATGGTCACCCCGAGATGGCAGCTGCGGAGGTCGATCGGATTTTTCGGACTTTGGTAACACCAGCGCTCTCCGCATAAAGGAAAGCCGCGAACTGCGTACTACGTGGCGATGACCCACAACCACCCGCATTACCCGGACATCCATCATCAGCACCGGCACGAGTGAGCGACGCGACGATCTCAGGCCACGCGCAACGCCATTGCAAGCGAAGGCAACCACCAGCTGCTGGTGTTGGACCTTGCCAACCGCAAGGTGTTGGCTTCCTTCAACGTCCCGCAGGACCCCGATGTGCTCGCCTTCGATCCGATGCCTGGCTGGCTGTACGTCGTCGGCGAGTCCGGACAGGTTTCGGTGCGAGGTACGGGGAAAAGCGGTCAGCGCGATCGCGACCGCCTGGTTTGGCCACAATGCGCATGTGGTTGCGGTCGACCCTGCTACACACGCGGCTTACTTTCCACTCAAAGCGGTCAAAAGCAAACCAATGTTGAGGATTACGCGGCCACAAACCTGAAAAGTACGCAGCACTTGCGCAAAAGAATCGACCGAGCTTTCACCACGCGCAAGCAAAGGCATCACCATCACGACTCCGAGGACGGCATGGTCACCAGCGCAGCGCTGATTGAGTTCAGCGAGTGGCCGACCTGCGGGTGTTCATCGGCTGCTCGGCGCCAAGAGACGCCGAGCACCTCCAGAGCAGACTATCGACTGACATCGCGTCGCAGCTTTCGGCACAACGCCGGCACGCGTGGACGCAGCGTTCCATCTCGGCATCATCGAATCCCTCGCACGCTGCCGCGCACTCGCGGCAGACCTCTGCGCAGGCCCCGCAGACCGCCGTATGGACCGCAGCGCCCCGCAGCATCGTGCGGGCACTGGTCCCGCAAATGTCTGCACATGCCGAAAGCAGCGCGATGTGGGCGGCGTCGGCGTGGTCTCCGCCTTCGCCGAGGCAGTAATTGGTGGTTTCGAGACAAACGCGTTCGCACTGGGTGCAATCCTCAATGCACTGATTCATCGCTTGCGAGCGGTGCTCCGCTGTGTGGTGAGCCATGGCTGTTTTCCTTCTTCCTTGAAGCAGGGCGAAACGCGGCGCGCCTGCATCGCCGCCCCTTGCTCGAATGAACTCCGGCGAGCGACGGTCACCGCGAAGCCGGTTTGATCCAGGTCACGGTGCCGTGCATGCCTTGGGTATGCAGTCCAAAGCGAATGTGTTCGCCGACTTTCACGCCCTTCAGCAACTCGGGTTCGGCGGCCTTGAAGGCCATGGTCATTGCGGGCCAATGAATCGACTCGATGGCCTGATGCTTGATCGTGATGGTTCCTTGATCTGGGTCGATGGCCTGCACGACGCCAACGCCTTCGGCGTTGGCCGACTGCATGTCCTTCATGGGCATGTCGTGCATCGGCATATTCTGCATGGGCATGTTTGGCATGCTCGAAGATTGCTGCGCCATCGAAGACAGCGTTACCGCGGCCAGCACGAGTGCGATGACGGAAATGGAGTTACGGTGTTTCATGATGGGCTTTTCCTCTTTGCGTGGGAAGGATGCGTGATCACTGGTTGACGTCATGGCTTGGCGGGATTGGCTTGTGAACTCCAGTCAATCGAAACGACCTTCCAGATGCTGTTTGTGCGCTGGAGCTGCATCGTTTCGTGGTTGCGCAGCGTGACGGGTTTGCCTTTGGAAGTGGCCCGGATCTCGCTCGTCGTGACCACCTGCGCGCGGTCGCCCGAAGCCGCGGACACTCGCGACAACGGTTCGATTTGCGCATTCTTGAGAAAGGCGATGTCTTCGCCCAGATGATGCGCGGCATACTCCGCGCGACTCTGGGTCGATCCACCTTCACTGATTCTGGCGTTGTTGGCCAGCAGCGCCAATGCCGCATCGCGGTCGCCGTGTACGAGCGCAGCCTGGAAAGCCTGCGCCGCGGCTTCGGCTTGCGGCGAGCCGCCGGGCTTCAATTCGAGGTTGGAGGGCGCGGCGTCGCGTGCGTCCAGGCCGGTCGTCGGCGCAGACATTGCCATACTTGGCATGGCGCTGCTTTCGTGCTGATCCTGGTGCGCCGCTTCGCTGCCATGCGAATGGCTGTGTCCGCCACCTTCGTCCATATCCATGTCTTCATCCGGCGGTGCCTTGGCGACAATGGCCTTGTACTGCTCTGGCGTCATACCCGGCAGCTTTTCCAGGAACGCCACCATGCTCCAGATGGTCTGATCGTCGTGGCTGCCGCCCCAAGCCGGCATCGCACTCATCTTGACCCCGTGTTTGATCACCCAGAAGGCATCTTTGGGATCGACGTGCGCTTTCGAGAAAATCGGAGGTTGCGGATACATACCCTCGCGCAGTTCCGAACTCTCCATGCCGGGCCGCAAGTGACAGTCCGTGCACATCGCGGCGTACTGGCCCGCGCCTTTCAGGACCAGTTGCGGATCGTCCAGATTTGGCACCTTGACGTCTTTCGAGCGCACATGGATGGAGCGGTCGCGCACCGTTTGCAGCGCGTTGTAGGTGACTTTCCAGTGGTGATCGTCGGCGCCGATGTTGTAGAGGCCCGACCAGGCCCAGATGGCAGCGCCGATCGCGATCACCACCGCCAAGGCGACAATGACGATGAGGTACTCAGTGGTCTTTTTCATGTGGAGTGTCCCCCTCAGAACCAGAAATGGAAGCCGGCGACGAATTGCAGATCACTGGCGGGTTCGCCTTGTGCGCGGTAGAGGTCGGCGGTACGGCCGAAGCGTTGCCGCCAGACCACGCCGACGTAGGGCGCGAATTCGCGCTTGATCTCGTAACGCAGGCGCAAGCCAAGTTCGGCGTCCGAAAGCCCCGAGCCGATGCCGTGCTCTGGATCATCCTTGCCGTACAGGTTCACCTCGAATTTGGGTTGCAGCACGAGACGCTGCGTCAGCAGTTCCTCATATTCGACCTGGAACCGGGCTGCAGTGCGCCCGTTCTGGCCAACGTACACCGCCGCTTCCGTCTCGAACCAATACGGCGCCAGTCCCTCGATGCCGAACGCTGCCCAAGTGCGGTTCGGGCCTTCACCAAGGTCCTCGCGTATGCCCAATTGCGTGTTCCAATAAGCACTGATGGCATGGCTCCACAGCGCTTCCGTGCGCAGGTCTTCCAGCTTGCCGTGGGCCTGTTCGCCTTCGAATTTCAGCCAGAGCTTGTTGAAATCCCGGCCGTACCAGAACTGGCCATCGAGGAACACAGCGTTGTTGCCATGGTTGTCGTGGGCGACTTCGAGTTGGTCGATCAGCAGCATGCCTTGCTTGGCGTGATCGGACATCGCCATGCCGGGCATGTCGGTGTAACGATAGCCGTCCGAATAGTCGGGGCTGCGCGCATCCGGCGGCGCCTTGCCGCCCTGCATCGAGGCCATGTCCATGTCCTGCATGGAATGCATGTCCATGCCGTGCGAGGCCTCGGCCAGTCCGCCGGATTCAGGCCGCATGCCCATCGTGTTGCCGAAGTCCAGATGTTGAAGTTCAACCGGTTTTGATGGCTGCATGGGCACCTGGTGTTCACCGTGCATGCCTTGTATGGAGGACATATCCGTATCGTGCATTTCCAACGCTTGCGTCGATGGCGCGGATGACGATGCAGGTGCGGGAGCTGCTGAGGACGTGCCGTGCTGCATGGGCATGTCTTGCATCGACGACATGTGCGTCCCGTGCTCCGCGTGCGTGGAATTCGCCGAAGCGGGCGCGGCGGCGCGTTGATGCTTCTTGCCCTGCATGGACTGCATGGACGACGAAGCCGGTGTGGGCGCCGACGAGGACGCCGCAGCCGGCGGCATCTGCATGTCTCGCATGTCGTCCTGCTGCGCCAATGCCGGCCGCCCAAGTATCAAGCCAAGACCGATTGCCGCGATGCGCAGTGGTTTTGCGTCTTGAGAAAAATGGGTGTTCATGCGGTCACCACCTCGCGGAACATGCCCGCTTCCATGTGGTAGAGCAGATGGCAGTGATACGCCCAGCGGCCGGGGTTGTCGGCGGTTACCGCATAGGTGATGCGCTGCGCCGGCTGCACATTGACGGTGTGCTTGCGGGCGATCACTTCCTGTTGCGGGTTTTCCAGTTCACTGAAGATCCCGTGCAGATGGATCGGATGATTCATCATGGTGTCGTTGCACAGCACGATCCGAAGCCGCTCGTTGTATTTGAAGTGCACCGGCTTGGCATCGGAGAAAACCACGCCATCGAACGACCACACGAAGCGCGACATGTTGCCGGTCAGGTGCAGCTCGATTTCGCGATCCGGCTCGCGCGGATCGAGCGGGCCGTCCACGGAGTGCAGATCGGCATAGGTCAGCACGCGGCGGCCGTTGTCGCGCAATCCCACACCTGGATCGTCGAGATCCGTACGCGGCCAATCCACGTGCATGTCCACACCGGGATTGCCGTATTCGGTGCGGGCGTGGTGCGCCTTCTTCATGCCTGCCGGGGCAAGTTTGCTGCCGCCCATGTCCATCCCCGGCATGCCTTCGTGCTGGGCGCCGTGCATCGATGACATGTCCATGCCGGGCAAGGCGCCGTGATCCATGCTTTGCGTGTTCGACATGCCCTGCATGCCGGACGTGCCATGCGTCTGTCCCATCGCGCCCATCATGTCCACCATCGTCAGCGTCGGCACCGCATCCATGATGGGCACTTCGGCTTCCATGCCGGGACGGGTGGCGAGGGTGCCGCGTGCGTACCCGCTGCGGTCGATCGATTGCGCGAATATGGTGTAGGCGTGGTCTTCCTGCGGCTGCACGATCACGTCGTAGGTTTCGGCGACCGCGATCCGGAACTCGTCCACCGTGACGGGATGCACGTCCTGGCCGTCCGCCGAAATCACGGTCATCTTCAGGCCGGGAATGCGCACATCGAAGTAGCTGTTGGCCGAGCCGTTGATGAAACGCAGCCGCACGCGCTCGCCCGGCTTGAAAAGGCCCATCCAGTTGCCGGCGGGCGTGGTCCCGTTCATGAGGTACGTGTACGTGAAGCCGCTGACATCGATCGCGTCGCGTGGGCTCATGCGCATCTGGTTCCACATCGCGCGCGCCTGCAGCGCACCGCGTAAACCCAACATCGAGGTATCGCGCAGGAAATCCGGCAGCGTGAGTTCGTTGAAGTTGAAGTAATCGCTCCTCTTCTTGAGGATCGCGAAGATTCGCTCCGGATCGAGATCGGTCCAGTCGTTCAGCATCACGACGTAATCACGATCGGTCGGGTTGCGCTCGGGACCGGCCGGCTCGATCACCAGGGGACCATACGGCCCGTTCTGCTCCTGGAAATGCGAATGGCTGTGGTACCAGTACGTCCCGCTCTGTTTCACTGGAAAGCGATAGACGAAAGTCTCCCCTGGCGCGATGCCGGGAAAACTGATGCCCGGCACACCGTCCATATCGGCGGGTACGATGATGCCGTGCCAGTGGATGGAGCTTTGCACCGGAAGGCGGTTGGTGACGCGCAGCGTGACGGTGGTGCCCTCGCGCCAGCGTAGGATCGGCGCGGGCAACTGGCCGTTGATGGTGTGGGCGACCGTCGGGTGACCGGTGAAATTGGCCGGCGTTGCGCCAATTTCCAAATTGAATTCGGTGCCGGACAGTACGTTGGGTTGACCTGGAGCGGTCGAGGCCCAAGAAGGCTTCGGCCATGCGCCCAAGGCCGCGGCGGCGCCTCCGAGCGCCAGTCCCTGTACGAAACGGCGGCGTGAGAACCCGGGTAGCGTCAGGCCCGGAAAAGGTTTGCGATCTGCTGCCATGTTGAACTCCCGAACGGCGCGGTGGCGCGCCGATGCGATCAAGGTGCGCATTTGCCACGAGCAGTGCTCACAGGCAAGCGCGAACAAGCGGCGCCAAGCGCCGCGATCGGGAGTCAGGCGATCGGTGGTCGGAGCGGCGGCGCGGTTTGAGCCAGCGCCGGTGAAACGTGGATAGGAACCAGCACGGGCGCGTGCAGAGGTATCCAAGCCATATCGAGATAGGGCACGTTCACGATGCCGTTGCAAAACGAGGCACAGTAGCAATGGCCGTTCTGGCAGCAGCCATGACCATTGCCGGTTGGATGTGAGGGCGCAGGATGCGAGTGGGGGGAGGCGCGTCCCATCGTCATGCCGTTGCAGTGCGATACGGCACTCCCGTCCATTGCCATTGCCGGCTGGGCATCACCGACGTCGATCATGGCGAAAGGCTGAGCGAACGCATTGAACGCCAGCGCTGTCCACCCGAGCAGCGCCAGCACAAGCAGACTGCGAAAAGCGCGTGAGCGGGAGTGAAACGCGCGGGACATACTGCGGAGGATAACTGACCTGCCGACAGTGTTGCTCCCTCTAAATTAACGACGCCCAACAATTCTCTTGCAGGAAAGGTGTGTGCCTTACGGCGACTGCTCGGTGCACCGCTCCGATGGAGCGCTCCCGGCGCACGAGCGCAACCCTGGCCAACTTGAAGACTGATTTCCTGGATGGTGCCCAACAGCCCTTCCGAAAGCGGACGGTTGCGAGTAGCTGCTTCGGGTCGACTTCACATGTTCGGGTTCCGTAAACACCGTCGCCAAGGCAGGCGTCGCACCCGGTGGCCTGGATGAAGTCGCGACGATAGCTGCATCGGGACTCGTGGCAGTCGGCGTCACGCGCTCGAACCGCCACAGCAACCCGCCACCGATCGCCAGCAACAGCGCAAGGACCACGATCTCGGTGCCGCTGACCTTCTGCGCGCCGCGTTCGCCGTGGTACCAGGCCAGCACCAGCGCGACGCAAAATCCAACCGCAAGCGCGAGGATGCGCAACTTTTCGACCTGGTCCGGCCAACCGAACCGCTGCGCGACAATGTCCACCCCTGCAACAACGCAAACGCGGACGCGACATAAGCCAGCGCCCATTGCACCAGCTTGCGCTGCTTCAGCCGGGCGATGAATTCAGTCATGGCAAAATAATCCCATCGTCACTCCGGGGCGCTCCGCAGGAGCGAAGCTGGAATCCAGTTCTCCGCAAGTTCAATCCAAAACTGGATTCCGGGTTCCGGCTTCGCCGGCCCCGGAATGACGGCATAAATGGATGGCGCGGAGAAGAGATCACTGGGTCGCACCGCTCGCCACACCCGCCGACGCGGCACTCTGGCTTTTCAGCAGCGCCTGGAAGCGCGGATCACTGCGCAGTGGATCCCAAACCGGATCGAGCTTTAACCGGGTAACGCTCATCACTTCTCCGGCCGGCATCGCCAATAATTGCTCGATCAACTCGAGCGAGTCGTCCTTCGCACCTGCATGCGCCTCCACCTCGGCCAACCCTGCAAGGGTGTACTCGCCAAAGTAGGCGTCCTTCGCAAGCGACATGACTTCCGAGGCGTGGCGCGCAGCGGCAATGGCATCCGCATTGCGGCCCAGGCAAACGTCCACCCAGGCGACCTGCTGCAAGTTGTCGATCACGTCGGGATGCTTCGCGACCTCCGCTTCCAGCGGCGGCTTGAGTTGCGCGCATTCGGATTGGATGGCCGATTGCCTCCCGGCGATGGCCTGGATGGCAACGCGCGCGGCCCGGCGGGTGAGCCGCTCGGCGTCGGTATTGACCGGCGCCGAATCCCACTGGCGCAAGGCCGCATCGAAGTGGCGTTCGAATACATCCGGATAGACGATCGGATTGACCAGCCCGTCCACGTCCCCAGCATCAATATTCTTGTGGGTGTTGAGTCTCCAGGAGGGCAACGGAACGTACGCGTTCCGGGCGCCCTGGGTATCACCCAACCCGATCAGGCGCGTCGTCCACAATGCATCCTGATTGTCGGTCTTGCCGGGCTCCAGGGTCAGCGCACGCATCAGCACTTGCTCCGCTTCCGCATAGCGCCGCATGATGCACAACGTCCAGCCGTATTCGCCAAGCATGTAGGTATCGCGCGGCGCAATCAGCAACGCGCGTTGCAGCGTCGCCAATGCCTGCGGCCACTGCCCTCTTCGACGTTCGATGAACGCCAGTCCCCCGAGCGCCTCGACATTGTTCGGCGCGAGTTGCAGCACTCGCTCGAACTGCTTTGCAGCCTCGGCATAACGGCGGTAGCCCCAGTAGTAGTAATAGCCGAGCGCCAGGTGTGCATCGGGGAGATCGGGGGCAACGGCCAAGGTGTTGTCAATGCTCGCCTTGACCTTCGCCAATTCGTCCGGCGACAGCGGCGCAACGAACCAGTGGCTCACCAATTGCCAATAAGCCAGTTGGGCCCGGGCCAGAGCAAACCCGGGATCGAGTGCGATCGCCTTGCGATAATAGGACTCGGCAAGCTCGAATTCTGCGGCGTCCTGGGCGTCGAACGCCTTGTGAGCCTGATAATCCGCCTTCAGGTACCAGTTGTAGGCGGCGGCGTTCTGGGTCGGGATCGCGGCGACGTTCTGCTGTTCGGTGCTGGTGAGCTTGGCCTGCAACGCATCGGCCACCTTCTGCGCGACTTCGCCTTCCACGCCGAAGATGTTGTCCAGCGTGCGCGTGTAGGACTCGGCCCACAGATGGTTGTCGGAGCGCGCATCAATCA
>DATEDI010000001.1:0-66785 GCA_035281745.1 Rhodanobacteraceae bacterium | reverse complement strand
GGCCAGGCGTCGCCGCCTGGCTCAAGCAACCAACCCGGGAACGGCGCGGGCCACGCCATCGTTCCCCTATTTGGTCTTGCTCCGGGTGGGGTTTGCCGTGCCGGTCGGTTGCCCGACTCGCGGTGGGCTCTTACCCCACCGTTTCACCCTTGCCTGATCCCCTTGCGGGGCCATCGGCGGTCTGCTCTCTGTTGCACTTTCCGTCGGCTCGCGCCGCCCAGGCGTTACCTGGCACCCTGCCCTGCGGAGCCCGGACTTTCCTCGGCATTCCGAAGAATGACGCGACTGTCCGGCCGACTCCGCTTCTGAGTATAGATGCTCGTCGCTGAAGCAACGAGGTATGAAATGGAAGTCGATCGTTGCTGCACAACGAGCTGCAAAGAGTGAAGTCGGCGTTGCGCGCCTGCAAAGAGTCCGGTGGTGCGATCCCTTTACTCTTGCAGCGAGCGAATTTTCTATTTACTGCTTTCGTAAAGCGCCTTGCGCGGCGCGCCGCTGATCGCGGCGGCCAGTTTCGCGGCTTGCGCGGGTGGCAGCTCGGCGCGCAACAGTGCATGGACACGACGGCCTTCCGCCAGTTTCGCGTCGATGTCTTCGCCGCGCCCGGCGACCACCAGCACGCATTCGCCGAGGCGTTGCTCGGCATCGGATTCGACGCGCGCCGCGATCTCACCGAGCGTCATGCCGATGCAGGTTTCATGCAGCTTGGTGAGCTCACGCAGCAAGCGCGCCTCGCGTTCGCTACCGAATGCATCGCTCAGATCAGCGCAGCACTCGGCGATACGGTGGGACGATTCGTAGATGACCAGAGTGCGGACTTCGTTCGCCAACTCGCGCAGGCGTGCACGCCGCGCGGAAATTTTCGCGGACAGGAATCCTTCGAAGACGAAGCGGTCGCTCGGCAGCCCCGCCACCGACAACGCCGCGATCGCGGCGCAGGCACCGGGGACGGGCGAAACATCGATGCCGGTCTCGCGCGCCGTGCGCACCAGCCGGAAGCCCGGATCGCTGATCAAAGGCGTACCTGCGTCCGAAATCAATGCCACGTCCTGGCCCGCCTGCAGTTTCGCGACGATCGCAGCAACCGCCTCGCGTTCATTGTGTTCGTGCAGCGCGGTCACCGGCGTGGCAATGCCGAAGTGCTGCAACAGCGGGCGGCTGTGGCGCGTGTCTTCCGCGGCGATCACGCCGACATCGCGCAGCACCTGTTGGGCGCGCAGCGAAAGATCCCCCAGGTTGCCGATGGGGGTTGCGACCACCCAGAGAATGCCTGGCTCGCGCGCGTTCATAAGGGCCTGCTGACGCCATGCCAGGCGAGCCGCGTTGCTTCCGCAGCGGTTGCCAGACGAGGCGCGCGCAGCAGCGCCGGAGTGGTTCTCTGGTCAAGGCGTGCGCCGATGGATGGCGGCCACTGCGGAGCAACCCTTCGGGCCGGGGCCCATTGCCCACATGACTGCGTCATCGTTCGTCTATGTTTCGACATACATCTTCCTCACTCTTCCTTGCCCTGCGGGCAAAGGGCAGCCGGCGCGGCCACTTGGCATGGTGTCGACAGGCCCCGATCCTGACGCTGCAGCTCGATCCGTTATCATCGCCGAAAAGACTGCGCCACGCGCGCATGGAAACGGCATGCTAAGGAACAGGTTTCACGCGCACATCGCTGTCCTGCTCGCAGCGCTTGTGCTGTTTGCGGGCTGTGCAACGCTCGGGCCGTCGCAGCAGCAGGTGGGCGAAGGACCGCACGCGCGCTCCGCGATCGAACACGTGCGCGCGGCGAACACGGCGTTGCAGCGCGGTGACGCCCAAGCCGCGCTGAAGCAACTCGCCGCTGTACCGCCCGATGCGCCGCCCGACGTGCGCCGACAAGCGCTCGATTTGCAGGCTCGCGCCCAGCTTGCCAGCGGCGACCGCCTTGCCGCCGCGCGATCATTGATCCAGCGTGCCGCATTGCTGCCACCGGCGGCGCAGGCGCCCGAGCAACAACAGGCGGTCGCGATCCTGGCGGGCATGGGCCGCGAATCACTGGCGCAGGTCTATCCGACGCTCGCCGACAACGACCCGGTCAAGCCGTGGGTGCAAAAAGCCATCGCGCGTCCGGGCGCGGCGGCGCGGGTCTTGCCACAACCGAACCAACCGGTCGGCACGATGCAGGGCGCGGCGGCCCCGCAAGGCTACGCGATGCCGGCCAAGGTCGCGCTGCTGCTGCCCGCGACGGGGCCGGTTGCGGTCGCCGGCGCGGCCGTGCGCGACGGATTTTTCACCGCGTACTTCCATACGCCCGTGACGCGGGAACGACGGCCCACGATCAGCGTGTATGACACGGGCGGCACGGCCGACGGCAGTGTCACCGCCTATCATCAGGCCGTCGCGGACGGCGCCACGCTGGTCGTGGGACCTTTGGGCCGCGACGCGGTGGGCGCGATTTTCGCGCAACCCAACCTGCCGGTGCCGGTACTGGCACTCAACCATCCACAAGGCAGCACGCCCACCCCAGCCGGCAGCTACGAGTTCGCGCTGCTGCCCGAGGCCGAGGGCGCGCAACTCGCCGCGCATCTGATCACGCTGGGGCTGCACGCCGCGATCGTGTTCCGCGGCAGCGATGACACCGCGTCGCGCACTTTCGATGCCTTCCGGTCGCAGTTCGAAAGCCTTGGCGGACAGGTCGCCAACAACATCGTGCTGCAGCAAGGCAGCGTGGATTTCGCCGGGCAGGTCCAGGCCGCGCTGGCCGGATCGGGTTCGCAAACCGGCATCGTCGCACTGCTGCGTCCGGCGCAGGCGCGCCTGTTGCTGCCGCAATTGCGGCTGGCGCGTTCGACGCTGCCGGTGTTTTCCACGTCCATGGTGTACTCGGGTGACGGCAACCCCACCGCAGACGCCGACCTCGATGGCCTGCGCTTCTGCGACGAACCCTGGCTGTACGACGCGCAGGCCGGGCTGCCCGACCACACCACGCTGGCTTCGCAACTCGTGACGGCCGGTGGCCCCGCGGCGCGCCTGTTCGCATTCGGCATGGACGCGTACGCGCTCGTCCCCTACCTCGGCTGGATGCGCTCGCATCCGGGCAGTTATGTGCCGGGCGCATCCGGGCAACTGACAATGGATGCCTTCGGCCACGTGCAGCGCACACCGATCTGGGTGGAATTCCAGGGCGGCGCCGCGCGGCCGGTGGCGGCTGGGCTGGAAGCGCAGCCCGAGGACGTCCCGGCGCCAACCGATCCATGACCGCGGTAGCGGTCGGCGCACGTTTCGAGCAACGCGCGCTGGATTGTCTGGAACGTGCGGGGCTGAAACGGGTCGAAAGCAATTACCGCACACGCTTCGGTGAAATCGACCTGGTGATGCGCGACGGCGACACGCTGGTATTCGTGGAAGTCCGCTACCGGCGTCACGCACGCTTCGGCGGCGGCGCGGCTTCGGTCGGTCCTGCCAAACGCGAAAAACTCGTGCGCGCCGCGCAAGGTTTCCTGCAAGCGCATCCTCGATTCGCTTCGATGCCGTGCAGGTTCGATGTGGTAGCGTTCGACGGCGATGCCGGCGCGCCGAGCTGTGACTGGCAACGCGCCGCGTTCGAATTGTTTTGAAAATCAGGAATCCAGACATGCGCAAGACGATCGTCGTGACCACCCTGCTTTCGCTGTGCCTGGCGCTCGCCGCCTGCAGCATCTTCACACCCCGCCGCGGTTTCAATCGCGTGCTCAACGACCGCAACGTGCAGATCACCGCGCAGCGTGCGCTGGACAACGACCCGCAACTTGGCGGCCGGGCGCACATCGGCACCAGCGTCTACAACGGCGTGCTGCTGATGATCGGCGAGGCCAGCACCGAAGAAGTGAAGCAGCGCGCCGAGGCCGACGTCACCGGCTACCAAGGCGTGCAGCGCGTCGTGAACCTGATCGACGTGATGCCGTTGCAATCAGTGGGCCGCTCGGCACTCGATGCTTCGCTGACCGCGCGCGTGAAGACTTCGCTGCTGCACATCGACCTGCCCGGCTTCGATCCCGGCCGCGTCAAGGTCAGCAGCGCGCACGGCAATGTCTATCTGATGGGCCTGGTCAGCCACCAGGAAGCCGATGCGGTGGTGAACATCGTGCGCACCGTCGGCGGTGTGGACAAGGTGGTGCAGGTGTTCGAGTATACGGATTGATGCGATCGTCCATGATCGTGATGCATGGCGTCGCGCATACCTACAGGCCGACATTGACTGTCTCGCATGCGCGGCGACACGGCGAGCAGCCATCCCTGGTGCGCGCGCCAACCCGACCCTGCTTGGCCGGGCGTTATTCACGCCATCCTTGGCGCTCACCTGCGGCGTTTGGGCGCGCTCCAGGCGCGCCTCGTCAGTCGGGCACGCGATGCCACCGGCATCGCGCGAGCGCCCGGCTTCGCCCTGACTTTCACCCACGCCCGGTTCGGACAGCGCACCTGGATGGACTAAAATTGCGCGGATGAATCGATCGGTCGCGATGGCCGCCTCTCCGGCGACCGAGTCCTTCGACACGCTGATGGCACGCATCCGCGCATGTCAGATTTGTGCACGGCATCTGCCGCACGGCTGCCGCCCCGTACTGCAGGCGCACCCCGATGCGCGCCTGCTGATCGTCAGCCAGGCGCCGGGTCGCAAGGTGCACGAAACGGGCATCCCCTTCCATGACAAGAGTGGCGAGAAATTGCGTGCGTGGCTCGGCATTGACGACGTCACGTTCTACGACCCGCACCACGTCGCCATCGTGCCGATGGGTTTCTGCTACCCGGGTAAAGGCGAATCCGGCGATCTGCCGCCGCGGCCGGAATGCGCGCCGTTGTGGCATCCCCAGTTGATGCCGCGACTCGTGAATGTCAAATTGACGCTGGCGATCGGCGGTTACGCGATCCGCGGCATGCTCGGCAATCGTCGCAAGGCGACGCTGACGGAAACCTGCGAGGCATGGCGTGAATACTTCGACGGCGGCGTGCTGCCGCTGCCGCATCCAAGCCCGCGCAACACCGCATGGTTCCAGCGGCATCCATGGTTCGAGGCCGAAACGCTGCCGGCAATGAAACGGCGCGTGCGCAGGCTGATGCGCGGTTGACGTTCAGGAATCCCCCGGTGGCGGCGTCGCGCGTCCGTGCGCGCCCGTCCACAGCCCCGCCAGCATGCAGCGCATGTTTTTCCTGCGCGGCGCCACCAGCAACGCAAACAACAGGAACTTGACGAGCAAGCGCAGCACGTCCTGCGCAACCCAGCGCCGCGGTGTGTACGCGCGCCGATACAACAACACCCGATTGCGCATCATGTAGAACAAGCGTCGCGGCGAATGCACCACAATGTCGCGCGGCAAACCAGGTACGTGTCGACGCGCTTCACCAAGGCTGTGGCGCAAGTGCGCGGCGCAGGCACCGTGCAAGGTATAGCCCGCGGCACTGGCGCGGAAACACCAATCCAGGTCCACGTTGTCGATGAACAGCGCGCCATCCATCCCGCCCACGTCATCCAGCACGGCAAGCGGAATCAGGCAGCCCGACGAGATCAGGAAATCGCAAGGGACGGTTTTGCAATTGCCGTCACAACGCATCTTCTTGTTGAACGGAAACCGGATGCGCACGAACGGTGCGCGCTCCGGCTCGCGCGGATCACGGAAGCACGGGCCTACTGCGGCCACGCGCGTGTTCGCCTCGACCTGGGCGAGTGCGTCCCGAAGTGCGTCGACCATGCCCCGGGCCGGCACGCTGTCCTGGTCCATCAGCAGCACGTGCGATACGCCCTGCAAACCGCGTGCACGATCGATACCCTTATTGATCGCATGCGCAAGCCCGTGATTCTCGCCCGATGCGACCAACACGATGTCGGAACGCGCCGAGCACAGTTCATGGAATCGCGGATCGCGCGTGCCGTTGTCCACCACGACCATGTGCCCAACCTGCGGAGACAGCGCATCCAGCAGTTCGCGCAGCAACCCGAGATCGGGCCGCCAGGTGACCACCACTGCGCACACGGCGGACTGGTGCACCGTCGCCACGTCCGAACCCGGCCTACCCCCGATCACGATGCGTCCATCGCCGCGCACCATTGCGTGCGCACGGGATCAATACGACACATGACAGGCGGCAGTTCTCGCGACATGATCGCGTGATTGTCGCTGTACGGCCGGTGACTTCAAAGCCCCCAGCACGCCCGGTCCGGCCTGAAATCACGCGGATGCACATCGAGCAGGCGTTCGAGTTCAGTATTGTCGGCGACCAGATCCTGTTCCAGCCGCGTCAGCGGTCCGCGGAGGGGTGGCACGGCGCGTACACTCGCGCGAATCAATGCCCCTGGAATTCGGATGGGGAGCGTGCGTACCGGCAAGCCGGCGCGCACGCGCTCGAACATTGCGCTTGCCGTCAATCGCTCGCCGCCACCCATTTGCAGCACACGACCCTCCGCGCCGCCGTCCAACGCGCGCAGCACGGCGATCGCGATGTCGGCCGCATGCACCGGCTGACGCAAACCCGCGCCCGCGGGCAATCCAAATATCCGCCAGCGCGTCGCGCGGCGCGCGAGTGGCGTCAGGCTTTTGTCGCGGGCTGCACCGTAGATCAGGGTCGGACGGAATACCGTCCACGCAACTGCGCGTCTTTCGCACGCGCGCGCCAGCGCGGCTTCGCCTTCGCGCAGTCGTCGAGATACCTCGCGCTCGGCGGCCACCGGGGACGTCTGCTTGCTTTCCGCACTCATTGAACTGGTGGCGACGACACGCTCGAGATTCGGCGCGGCACCGGCCTCGATCCATCGCGCCAGCGCATCCAGCGGCGCGAAACTGCAGAGGGACCTGACAGCGTCCGCCGCGGAAGGGGCCCGCGACAATTCGCCACGCAGCCAGGCGACGCCTTTCATCGGCGATTGCGCGCTGCGTGACAACGCCAGCACCGGCGGACCCGCACGCACCAGTTCGGGCAGCAGAAACCAGCCGATCTGGCTGCTGGCGCCACACACCAAAACCGTCCCCTCGCGCCACTCACCCATCGGTTTGCCTTCGCCTCCGCGCGCGGCAGGCTGATCCGGCGTTCACCGGTTGCCGCGCTGGATTCTCGCATCGACTTCGCTGATACGGGGATCCTGCGGCATCAGGCGCTGTGCCTCCTGCAGCGCGGTGCGCGCAGCCGCCAATTCGCCCAGGCCGACGTAATGGTCGGCGCGGTCGAGCCAGGCGCTGCCCAAGCGGTGGCGCATGGCCGGCATGGCGGGATCGCCCGGGTCGAGTTGCTGCAGCGTAGCCAGCATGTCGTGTGCGTGATCGAGGTTGTCCTCGCGCACCGCTTGATCGAATTGGGCGCGGGTGACTTCCGGCAGCGCACGCAACCCCGCCTGCGCCTCGATGTTGTCGCCGTCGATGCCCAATGCGGCGCGATACAGGTCGTAGGCACTATCGCCCGGCGGCAACATGATGTCGCCCTTGCGCGCAGCGCTCTTGGCGCGCGCCACCAGCCGCGCGACCTTGGCCGATTGCATCGGGGTCAGGGGCGCAGGCGACGGCGGGGCGGAAGCCTCGGGCACCTGGTCAGCTTCGACGGTGGCGACGCTCGCATGCGCCGCCGCGCGATTCGCCGCCTTGGGTGTGGGCCGCGCTTCGCTGGCCGCGAGGCGCGAACGCGCCGCCGCAAGATCCGCCGATTTGGGTGCCAGCTCGGCGGCTGCGTCCAGCAGTTTTTTCGCATCCTGCGTCTGCCCCGATTCCAGCGCGGCGTTGGCCTGCACGATCAAGGCCCCGGCGACCTGCCCGAGCCCCGCCTTGGCCTTGTCGTTGTCGGGGTCGGCTTTCAGCGCAGCCTCGAACTGCGCCTCGGCATTGTCGTCGCCGGTGCCGGTGATCTTGCCCGCGCGCAGGTCAGCTTGACCCTTCTCGAGGTACTGGTCGCGTTGCGACTGGGAGTCGCGTTCGGCGGCGGCGACGCTGGCACGCAGTGTCGGAAGTTGCGAATAGCGCGGCAGCAAGCCTGCAAGATCCGACAGCGTCTGCTTGGCGCCGGCGAGATCGTTGCTTCCGACCTGGCCCTGGATGCGCGTGGCAAGCAGATCGCCAATCTGGTCCATGCCGTGTCGCGCCACCGCGTTGTGCGGGTCGCCCGCGAGTACCTTGCCGAACAGTGCCGCCGCGCCGTCAGGGCCATCGATGTCTCCGTTTGCGAGCGCGGCACGCGCCTGATTGATCAGCACGTCCACGTTGGAGGTTTGCAGCACCGCTTTCGCCAATGCCTTGTCCATTCCCTCGACGGCAGCGCCGCCGCCGAGCAGGCTACGCGCTTCTTCCAGCGCCGATCGCGCGGAAGCGTAATCGCGCTTCTTCAACGCCGCCTGCGCGCGGTCGAGCTCCGCATGGCCGACGTTCTGCAAGCCGGTCAGCGCGTGTTCGTTGTCGGGATCGAGCGCTCGCGCGGCTTCGTACAAGTCACGCGCGCTGTTCTCGCTACCGGCCAGGTTACCCGCCGAATACGCGGTATCCGCGCGCTCCAGCAGCGCATTCAACTGCGTCTGCGGCAGCATGCCGCTGAGCATCGCCTGATGGTTCCACAACCAGCCGATCACGACGATTGCCACCACCGCCAAAACGATCAGCGACCACCGCATCCGGTGGCGCCGGCGCAATGGACGCTTGCGCGCCGGGCGGCTGTTGAACGGCGGCGGCCGCGGGGCGGAAGCCGGGCGCTCGGGCTCACGCTCGGCGCCACGCCGGTCCGCGCCTGCATCGAGCTGATCGAGATCACCCAGCGTCGGATCGGTCCGGCGTGGCGTGTCGCGTGAAGAAGAATCGTGCCTACCGTTCATGCCAAGGCCTGTTGACGCTCGGCCAAACCCGCCATCACTCGTCTATGTATCGACATACATCTTCCTCGCCTTGCGGGCAAATGGCCAAGTCTGCCCGGACTTGATCCCGGGTGCGGCCCGTTAGGCAGAGCGTCAGCGGGCCCTGATCGCCGAAACGCAGTCCGGCGTACCCAATCGTGTCCGTGAGACCGCGGCGACCTGCACCGGTTCCAGCTGTTCAAGCCGCGGCATCGCGCATCTTAGCATTCGAGCGCGGCCCCTTCCGGCAGCGCAAGGCGACATTCAGCCGGCGGCCAGCCGGCGTGCGTCGGTGACATTGGGCAACGCCGCAAGACGCGTCAGCAACGACGACAATTCGCCGTAATCGCGCACGCGCAGCGTGAAATGCATCGTCAACTCGCCGAGATCGCCGTTGCTGCGGCTGTCCGAGGCCACGATGCGCGCGCCGCTGTTGGCGACCACGTTGGTGACGTCACGTTGCAGGTCGCGCCGGTCGTAACCGACCACGGCAATGTCGACTTCATACGCGCGATCGGGTGCGCTGTGCCAGCGGACCTCGATCACCCGCGCAGGATCGCGCGCGCGCAACCGCGCCAGTGCGGCGCAATCGGCGCGATGCACGGTGACGCCGCGGCCGCGCGTGACGTAGCCGATGACTTCATCGCCGGGTAGTGGGCGACAGCAACGCGCGAGCGTCGTCAGCAGATTGCCGACGCCCTCCACGGTCACCGCGCCGGGCTTGCCGGCATCGGACGGCATGCGCCGCAACGGCTTCGTGGCCGCCGGTTGCGGTGTCGTCTGTGTTTCCAGCACCGCGCGGGTCAGTTGCGCGATGCCGATTTCACCGAGCGCGAGCGCGATCAGCAAATCGTCGCGACTCTTGCGTCCGAGTCGGCCCGGCAAGGTTTCCAGCACGTCATCGGCAATGCCGAGGCGACGTACCTCGCGCTCCAGCAACAGCTTGCCCGCGGCCACGTTGGCGGCGAGATCCTCGCGTCGGAACCACGCGCGCAGCTTGCCGCGCGCGCTGGCGGTGGCGAGATAACCGAGCTGCGGCGACAGCCAGTCGCGGCTGGGTGCAGGTTCGCGCGCGGTCAGGATTTCGATGCGATCGCCACTGGTGGGCGGGTACGTCAGCGGCACGATGCGGCCGTTGACCTTGGCGCCACGGCAGCGGTGCCCGACCATGGTGTGCACGTGGTAGGCGAAATCCAGCACCGTCGCGCCGGCCGGCAGGTCGATCACCTCGCCCTTGGGCGTCAAAAGGTACACGCGATCTTCGGCCAGTTCCGCCCGCAGTTCTGCCGCCAGCGCAGCGTCGTCTTCGCCCTCGCCGCGCGTTTCCAGAAGCTTGCGCATCCAGGCGACGCGCGCCTGATAGGCGGCATCACCACCGCCGCCCTCTTTGTAGCGCCAATGCGCGGCCACCCCGAGTTCGGCGCCGCGATGCATTTCCTCGGTACGGATCTGCACTTCCAGCGTCTTGCCGTCGGGACCGATCACCGCCGTGTGCAGCGAACGGTAGTTGTTGCCCTTCGGCCGCGCGATGTAGTCGTCGAATTCCTGCGGGATGATCGGCCACAGCGCATGCACCACGCCGAGCACGGCATAGCAATCGGCCACGCTGCGCGTGAGCACGCGCAGCGCGCGGATGTCGTACAGCTCGCCGAAACCGATGCGCTTGCGCTGCATCTTCCGCCAGATGGAATAGATGTGCTTGGCGCGCCCGTCGACACTGGCTTCGACGCCTTGCCCACGCAGTGCCTCGCGCAACGCGTCGACACAGCGCGCGATCCACGCTTCGCGATCGGCGCGGCGCTCGTCCAGCAACGCGGCGATGCGATGGTATGTGTCGGGCTGCAGATACCGGAATGCCAAGTCTTCCAGCTCCCACTTCCAGTGCCCGATGCCGAGACGATTGGCCAGCGGCGCGTGGATGTCGCGGGTCAGTTGCGCCAGTTCGCGGCGTTCGGCTTCCGGCAGCGCAGCCGCGGCGCGCAACTTCGCCAACTGCCGTGCCAGCAGCAGGTACACGACGCGAAGATCGCGGATGATCGCCAGCAGCAACCGGCGCAATCCTTCGCTGCCGCCGGCCATGTCACGGGATGCGTGCAAGACCCACACGCGTTCGGCCTGCTGCTGGCCTTCCACCAGGCGGCGCACCGATTCCGGTGCACGCGCACTTTCGGCGAGCCACGTCTGCGGATGCGCGACCGCCACCGCATACCATCCTGCCGCGACGCGGGTTTCCGCATCGCAACCAATATCCCGCAGCAATGCGTCGATCTCCGCCCAAAGTGCGCGTTCGCCTGCAGGCAGCATGGCGATGGGCGCCGCCGGTCCGGAATCGATGTTCGTGAGCGATGGGTCCATATGCCGAAACAGCATCCGGCGCCGCCGGGAAAGGCCGCCGAAAGATGGTCAGTGTATTAAATCGGACTCTCCACGAACCCCGTGCGGCTTGCATGGGGCACTGCTATTATCGCCGCCCATGCGCACTCGACTGATGTTGCCGGCCGCACTGGCCCTGCTGACCACCGCCCTGCCTGTCATGGCGCAACAGTTTTCCTCGCTCGAGGAGCGCATGTCGGCGGCCGACTTCAAGGCCGCGGGCCTCGACAAGCTGACGCCGCAGGAACTTCAAAACCTCGACAGCTGGCTGCGCACGCACGAACAGACCAAGATGGTCTCCGCCAGCGGCCAGCCGGTGTTCTATCCGACCAACCAGCCGCGTGACAAATTCAACACGCATATGGTCGGGCACTTCAACGGCTGGGGCGGCCACAGCACCTTCACGCTCGACAATGGCCAGGTCTGGAAGCAAGCCGAATCCGGCGCGTACTCGTGTCCGGAAGTCGACAACCCCGAAGTCACGATCAAGCCGATGATCCTTGGCAGTTGGCTGATGTACGTGCAGGGCTGCAACCAAAGCGTACGCGTCGAACGCGTGAAATAACCCCCGCCGACCCCCACATCCCGATCTGTCTTTCCCATGCCGATGCGGGCATGATGGCTGCGAATGTGCCCGAACGGGCGCGCGAGGATCGTGACGTGCTGGAAGTCTGGCTGCCGCTGCTTGCATTCATGGTGCTGATCGGATCGTGGTATCACGTGCTGCGGTTGCGCGAACGCGCGACGGCGCACGCGCGACACCTGTGCGAACGGCATGGCGTGCAACTACTCGACGACAGCGTGGCGTTGCACCGTCTGCGCGTGAACCGGCGACGCGGCACGCTGCACGTGATGCGCGAGTACCGCTTCGAGACCAGCCGCGGCGGCGATGATCGCCAGTCCGCCAGCATCCGGTTGCTCGGCGATCGCATCGTGGGCGAGAGCATGCCCGCACGTCACGATCTGGGCAACGGTGCCCCGGTTCCCGCAATCCACGTGCTGCACGGCGTTCCCCCGATGCAGACTGCGCCGGATGCCGGCAGCAAAGTCGTTCCGATCACGCGTACGCGTGGGACGCTGCACTGACGCGTCCAAGGTTCGGCTGCGGGCGCCACGACCTCCCTGTCCAGTTCCGCCCGCCTCCCTGGCGGGCGCGCCATCCTGCGCGCATGTTCGGACAAGGCAAACCACTGGATCTTGCTTCGAACGAGGCCGGGATGGCCGTCGTCGAAACAATATACGCGCCGTTGCATGACGCCGAGAAGCGCAGCCGATCGCGCGAGCAAGGCGCGCATGTCCGAGCACAAGGATGTGCGAGTTCGCGCCGGCGCGCGATAGGCGAGCATCGCAGGGAAGCTTCGGCAACGGGACGTTGCCGAAGCCGTCATGCCCGGCGCAATGGTTTTGGCTACTTTTGCCGAAACAAAAGTAGCCCGCTCGCCGCCGAGGCGAGCGGAACCAAAGCGAAAGGGCTTGGTACTCGCCAAAGATCAAAATGGATCCCGGCGTTCGCCGGGATGACGATCAAAAGCAGAGGCGTCCAATGCGCGCTACGCGCGCTACATCTGCGTCACTTCACGACATGCAGGCTAGGCTTGCCCTTGGGCCGCGGTTTGTCCGGCTTGTCGCCGTCATCGCTTTTTTCGCCCTCGCCATCGGATAGCGAGGCATCCTGCGCGGAGTTGGGCACGGCCTGCAGCGCGGGCACGGCGGGTCTTGCCGAGGATGCATCCGGAGACGGCGTAGATGAAGTCACGCCCGCCGCATCTTCGGCCAGCAGCATGCCCTGACCGTTTTCGCGTGCATAGATCGCCTGTACGGCGGCGACGGGGACGCTGACCGCGTGGCCGACACCTCCAAAGCGCGCCATGAACGTAATCGCTTCGTTGCCGATTTCCAGCCGCGCGATCGCACGCGGCGCGAGATTCAGCACGACACGGCCTTCACTGATCGCCTGCGGCGGAACCTGCACACCGGGCTTGGCAGCATCGACCACGATGTAGGGCGTGAGGCCATTGTCACAAATCCACTCGTGCACCGCCCGCAACAGATAGGGGCGGTTCGAGGTCATGGCGGGGGTCTGTTCTTCGGTCACAGCTCGCCCAGCAGGCGCTCTTCAGCCGTGAGGCTGCGCGCAAAACCCTGACTGCGAAACAGGCGTTCGCCGTAATCGACGATCGGCTTGGCGTCCTTGGGCAGCGACACGCCGAGCGAGGGCAAGCGCCACACCACAGGCGCCACCAGGCAATCGGCGAGACTGATTTCCGGATTCAGGAAAAACTTGGCGGCCTTGAACAACGGCAGCGCGGCCATCAGATGATCGCACAGCCGTCTGCGCGCGGCCTCGGCGGCACGTCCGCCGGCACGGATGTTCGCCACTTCCGGCACCCAGTCGCGCTCGATCCGCACGCAGGCCAGGCGCAGGCGCGCGCGCGACAGCGGATCGACGGGCATCAGCGGGGGATGCGGATAACGTTCGTCGATGTATTCGCACACGACGTCCGGCTCGTACAGAACCATGTCGCGGTCCTGCAGGGTCGGGGTGTCGCCGTAGGGATTGATCGAAAGCAGTTCTTCGTGCGGTTTGCCGGGCGGCACTTCGACGCGGTCGTAGACCACGCCCTTGGCGGCCAGCACCAGCCGGACACGGTGCGACTGCACGTCGTCGGGCGCGGTGAACAGGGTCAGCACGGTGCGGGTGGTGTGAGCGGTTTGGATCATGCCAGTGTCCCCCATGGGCCTTGCGGGTCCGGTGACGCGACAGTCCCGGATGTGGGCATTGCTGGGCGGGTGAAGCAGCCGCCGGTCAATGCACGTCCTTCCAGTATTCCTTTTTCAGCACCAAGGCGAACAGGGTGAAAAGTACCAGATAAAGCACCACCCAGGCACCGATGCGGCTGCGGGGCAACTCGTCCGGCGAGGATACGTAGGCCAGGAACGCGGTGAGGTCGCGCACCGCCTGGTTGTACTGCGCGGGGGTCATGCTGCCGGGGTGGGCGAGCTTCAATTCCTTGACCGTGGCCGGGTTCCCGCCTTCGGATGGGTTCATCACCGCCACCTGCTCGCCCTGCAACTGCCACAGCGGGAACGGCATCGCAACGTTCGGGAACACCGTGTTGTTCCAGCCACTGTTGGTCGCGGGATCGAGATAGAACGCCTTGAGGTACGCCGAAACCCAGTCCGCGCCCTTGGCGCTGACTTCCAGCGACAGGTCCGGGGGTACCTTGCCGAACCAATCCTCGGCGTCGGCTTCCGGCATCGCCGACACGATGGGGTCGCCGAACTTGACGCCGGTGAAGTTCAAATTGTCCATCACCTGCTTTTCGGTGAGGCCGAGCCCGTCCGCCATCTGCGAGTAGCGCAGGTACTTCAGCGAATGGCAGCCCACGCAGTAGTTCATGAACAGGCGAGCGCCGCGCTGCAACGACGCCTGGTCGTGCACGTTGATGTTGGCGTTGGCATAACCGCCGCCCTCTTCCGCGAATGCGGACGGCGAAGCCACCAGCGCCACGGCAAGCGCGATCAGCAGGGCCGAGAGCGAGCGCATGGACGCGCGGAAAGTCTTGTCAGTCATGCGTGCTCACCCTTTCCGGAACCGGCTTGGTTTTCTCCAATCCGAAGAACGTGTAGACCCACAGGAACGCGAAGAACGCGAAGTACAGGACCACCAGGGTCCGGCCGAACAGGTTCTCGATCGTGGTGATGTCGGCGTTGGGGCCGAAGATGGATACGATCCAGCCGGGCGTCAGGTCGGCGCCGATCGCGGCCAGCAGGATGAATACGATCGCGAAAATCGTCAGTGCCACCTTGTAGCCGACGCCGCGGTAGCGGACCGACTTGACCTTGCCGCGATCCAGCCACGGCACCAGGAACAGCACGATGATCGACAGCGCCATCGCCAGCACGCCGAAGCCCTTGCTCGGAATCATCCGCAGGATCGCGTAGAACGGCGAGAAGTACCACACGGGTTTGATCGTGGCCGGCGTCACCAGGTCGTTGGCCGGGATCGAGTTGTCGTGTTCGAGGAAGAACCCGCCCACGGTCGGCTCGAAGAAAATGATGACGGCGCAAATGATAAGGAACACGCCCACGCCGACCAGATCCTTCAACGTGTAGTACGGATGGAACGGGATGCCATCCAGCGGGTGGCCATCCGGGCCCTTGTGCTTCTTGATCTCGACTCCGTCGGGATTGTTGGAACCCACTTCATGCAGCGCGCCCAGATGCAGCACCACCAGCAGCAGCAACACCAGCGGCAGCGCCACCACGTGCAGCGCGAAGAAGCGGTTCAGGGTGGGATCGGACGGCACGAAGCTGCCCATGATCCAGTCCACCAGTTGCGAGCCGATCACCGGCACCGCGCTGAACAGGGTGATGATCACCTTGGCGCCCCAGAACGACATGTTGCCCCACGGCAACACATAGCCCATGAAGGCCTCGGCCATCAGCGCGAGGAAGATCAGCATGCCCAGCAGCCAGACCAATTCGCGCGGCTTCTTGTACGAGCCGTACATCAGCCCGCGGAACATGTGCAGGTACACCACGATGAAGAACATCGAGGCGCCGGTCACGTGCATGTAGCGCACCAGCCAGCCCCAGTGCACGTCGCGCATGATGTATTGGACGGAGTCGAATGCACCCGCCGCGGTGGGCGTGTAGAACATCGTCAGGAAGATGCCGGTGACGATCTGGTTCACCAGCACCAACAGCGCCAGCGAGCCGAAGTAGTACATGACGTTGAAGTTCCTGGGCGCGTAGTAGCCCGTCATGTGCTTCTTGTAGACCGCGCCCAGCCCGGGAGTGCGCTCGTTGAACCATTGCGTGAACGCGCCCATTACGCGGCTCCTTTCGGATCGACGCCGATCTGGATATGGGTGTCATCGACGAAGTGGTACGGCGGCACCACCATATTCAGCGGCGCCGGCACGCCCTGGTAAACGCGCGCCGCCACATCGTAGCGGGAGTGATGGCACGGGCAGTAGAAGCCGCCCTTCCAGTTCGGGTCGAACGGTTCGGGCTTCACCTCGCCTTTGTAGTCGGGCACGCAACCCAGGTGGGTGCAGATGCCGATCAGCACCATCCATTCCGGCTTGATCGAACGCGTTCCGTTCTGGCAATACTTCGGCTGCTCGGACTCCTTCGACTGCGGGTCACGCAGAAGCGGGTCCTGCTTGGGCAACCATTGCAATTGTTCGGGGGTGCGATTCACCACGAACACCGGCTGGCTGCGCCAACCGTAGCGCACCATTTGACCCTTCTCGATCTTGCCGATCGCGACGGTCACCGGGGCGCCGGCCGACTCGGCGCGCGCGCTGGGCAACCAGGTTTCGACGAACGGAATCGCCGTGATGGCCAAACCCGCGCCGCCGATCACGGCGGTGGATGCCGTGAGGAACCTGCGTCGACCCTTGTTGATGCTCTCGTCCGCCATCAGCCTCTCCGCACTGCCTGTAGTCGCGACATTTGAACCACGCCGCGGTCGGTGTTGTCCGATGCGCACGGAACGTACGAACGGTCGGCCACGACCGCAGTCCCGTCATCCATCGGGCCCCAAAATCGTGTTAGTTTAGCGTTCGCCTCGTGAGCGCACAATCCGACGGCGTCCGACGAGGCCGCATTCCCCATGCTTGGCAAGCTTCGCCCGCTACTGTTCATCCTGCAATTCGTGGTGGTGGGTCTTGCGGCCGCCTTTCTGATCAGCCTCGCGTGGCCGGGCGTGGGCGCGCACCTGCGCGACGGCCTGCATGGCGGCCATCCCGCAAGCACCGGCACCTCCGCGCGCCCGGCTTCCGATGCGCCGGCGGCCGGTCCCGCTTCCTACGCCGATGCCGTCGCCAAGGCGACGCCCGCGGTGGTGAACATCTATGCCGACAAGACCGTCACCGAGCGGCCGCTGGCGGTGTTCCCCGATCCGATCCTGCAGCGACTGTGGGGCGGCATGGCCGCGCCGGCGCTGAAGCGCCGCGAACAAAGCCTGGGCTCCGGCGTGATCTTCACCTCCGATGGCTACGTGCTCACCAACAACCACGTGATTTCGGGCGCGGACGACATCCAGGTGATGCTGCATGACGGCCGCGTCGCGCATGCGCGGGTGATCGGTACCGACCCGGATACCGACCTCGCGGTGCTGAAGATCGACGCCGGCACGCTGCCCACGATCCAGGTCGACGGCGAAGCGCCCCGCGTAGGCGACGTGGTGCTGGCGATCGGCAACCCGTTCGGTATCGGTCAGACGGTGACGATGGGCATCGTCAGCGCGCTGCAGCGACAGCTGGTCCTGTCGCCCTACGAGGATTTCATCCAGACCGATGCGGCCATCAACTCCGGCAACTCCGGCGGCGCGCTGGTGAACGCCGAAGGCGAACTGATCGGCATCAACACCGCGATGTTCGACCGCGATGCCGGCGCGCAGGGCATCGGCTTCGCGATTCCGGTGCGCACCGCCAAGCGCGTGCTGGAACAGATCGTGGAGCACGGCCGGGTCGTGCGGGGCTGGCTGGGGGTGGAAGTCGGCAACGTGGTGATCTCCGCCGATTCCGGTCTGCCAGCCGCCGCGCGCGGCGCAATGGTGGTCGACATTTACCCGGGCGGCCCGGCGGCCCAGGCGGGCCTGCAGACGGGCGACGTGCTGCTGAAGATGGACAAGCAACCCATCATCGACCCCGCCGGATTGCGCACCCGCGAAGCGGAAATGACGCCCGGCAGCAAGGTCGGGATTTCCGGGCTGCGCGCGGGCGAACCGTTCCACACCCAAGTGGTGCTGGCGCAACGTCCCACGTTCCGGCAAACCACACCGCGGGGGTAGGCTGGAAAGAAGGCGTGCAGGTTGGCTGACGCCGGTTTCATCGGCGGAAGCCCGACGTCTTCGACGCGACCTGTCGGGCTCCATGGCATTCAGCGCAACCTACGGAAGCGCAGGCAATCAATAGCGGATCAGCGCCTGCAGCGGCACGTCTGCGGGCCAGCGCCGGCGTCCCGCGAGGAATGCGAGTTCGATTACCACAGCTGCGCCCGCGACCTCGGCGCCGAGGCTTTGCACCAGTTCGAAGCCGGCCGCCAGCGTGCCGCCGGTCGCCAGCACGTCGTCGACGATCAGCACGCGCGCGCCGGCAGTGAGCGCATCGGCGTGGGCTTCCAATCGTGCTGAACCGTATTCGAGAAGATATTCGACGCCGCGGGTGGCCGCCGGCAACTTGCCGGCCTTGCGCAGCGGCACGAAGCCGACATCCAGCGCGCGCGCCAGCGCCGCACCGAAGATGAAGCCACGCGCCTCGATCCCGCAAATCGCATCGAGCCCCGCGCCGCGCCAAGGCGCCGCCAACGCGTCCACGCAATCGCGCAAGGTCCGCGCATCGGCCAGCAACGGCGTGATGTCCTTGAACAACACGCCGGGCGACGGGAAATCGGGCACGTCGCGGACGTGCGCGGCAAGCCGGGCGCGCAACGCGTCATCGATCTCCGCGCTGACCGCAACCTCGCTCAAGTGGCCGCGGGCTTCAGGTGCAGCGGCGGCACGTGTTGCGGGATCGCTTCGGGTTCCGGCGTGCGGAGCAGATCCGTCACTTCGCGCACCACCGGCACGGCCGCTTCGACCGCAATGTCGGGCACGCTCACGGTCAGGAAGTCCCGCGCGGGCAACTGCCCCATTCCACCGATCAGGTATTCGCCGTTGACGAACGCCGGGATGCCAGCCTGCTCCAGCGCGTCCTTCACAAGATGCGCATCGACGATGCCTTCGGCGTGATAGACCGTTCGCATGGCTCCAAACTAGCACGTTTTTTTGCGATCGTTTTGTTTTGCGATCGTCCATCATCGCTGCTTCTCGGAACCCCGCTGCATCCGGCCTGGCAGCCACCGCCAAGCTCCAGAACGGCCATCCAAGGAATGTTTTTGCGATCATCCTTGATCGCGGCGTCGTGGGTATCCGGTTCATCCGACCGGACAAGCTGTTGACGAGCGCCAGAACGGCCATCCATGGCCTGACTTTCGACCAAAGCTGCTCCGGGTGGGAACTACCCCCAAGCGTTTTTCCCAACGCATCATTACACTTTCCGGTTTGAACTTTGCCGGATCTACCCATGGCGGACGAACACGCTCCCGTCGTCACCAATTTCATCCGCCAGATCGTGCTGGCCGACCAGGCCTCGGGCAAGCACGACGGCCGCGTCGCCACGCGTTTTCCGCCGGAACCGAATGGGCATCTGCACCTCGGTCATGCCAAGGCGATCTGTCTCGACTTCGGCGTTGCGCGCGAATTCGGCGGTCGTTGCAATCTGCGCCTCGACGACACCAATCCCGGCAAGGAAGACCCCGCATTCGTGGAAGGCATCAAGGATTCGGTGCGCTGGCTCGGTTTCGAATGGAGCGAGCTGCGCCACGCGTCCGACTATTTCGAGGTGTTCTACCGCGCCGCGCTGAAATTGATCGAGGATGGCAACGCCTATGTGGACGACCTCGGCGCCGAGCAAGTGCGCGAATTTCGCGGCACGCTGACCGAGCCCGGCCGCGATTCGCCGTACCGCGATCGGTCGGTCGAAGAAAACCTGGACCTATTCCGCCGCATGCGCGCCGGCGAATTCGCTGATGGTTCGCGCACGCTGCGCGCCAAGATCGACATGGCATCGGGCAACATCAATCTGCGCGATCCCGCGCTGTACCGCATCCGCAAAGTGACTCACCAGAACACCGGCGACGCGTGGCCGATCTATCCGATGTACGACTTCGCGCATTCGCTGTCGGATGCGCTGGAAGGCATCACGCATTCGTTCTGCACGCTGGAGTTCGAGGATCACCGCCCGCTGTACGACTGGTGCGTCGACAACGTCGATCTACCGAACCATCGGGAACTGTGGCAGCCGCTGGTCGAGGGGGGCCTGCGCACCGTGCCATCGAAACCGCGCCAGATCGAATTCGCGCGTGGCAATCTTTCGTATACCGTGATGAGCAAGCGCAAGCTGCTGGAACTGGTGAACGAAGGGCGCGTGGACGGCTGGGACGATCCACGCATGCCGACACTGGCCGGCGTGCGCCGGCGCGGCTTCACGGCCGCCGCGATCCGGATGTTCTGGGAACGCGCCGGGCTTTCCAAGCAGAACAGCGTGATCGATTACGGCGTGCTGGAGAACTGCGTACGCGAGGATCTGGATGCGCACGCGCCGCGCCGGATGGCGGTGCTCGATCCACTGCGACTCGTGATCACCAATCTGCCGGACGACCGCGAGGAAACGCTGACTTTTCCGAATCATCCGAAGGACGAATCGTTCGGTACACGCGAGGTGCCGTTCGCACGCGACGTGCTGATCGAACGCGAGGATTTCGCCGAAATGCCGCCCAAGGGTTTCAAGCGTCTGGTGCCCGGCGGCGAAGTGCGCCTGCGCGGGGTCGGCATCGTGCGCTGCGATGAAGTGATCAAGGATCCATCCGGCAACGTATCGGAACTTCGCTGCACGCTCGATCCGGAATCACGCCACGGCATGGAAGGTGCCAATCGGAAGGTGAAAGGCACTGTCCAATGGGTGAGCGCGAGGCACGCGTTGGAAGCCGAGGTGCGTCTGTATGACCGCCTGTTCGACACCGCCGACCCCGACAATGATGCCGATGGCAAAACCTGGCTGGATCACCTGAACCCGGACTCGCGCCGGAGCGTGCGGGCGCATCTGGAGCCGTCGTTGCGCGATGCCGTGCCCGAGCAACATTTCCAGTTCGAGCGCACCGGCTACTTCGTCGCCGACCGCCACGATCATTCGAGTGACCGTCCCGTGTTCAATCGCGCGGTGACCTTGCGCGACACGTGGGCGCAAGGCGGGCGCTGAATTTCACTGACGGGTTCCGCCTTCGCGCACTCGTCACGCCTGTTCGACGGATTTTTTACTTGAATCCGAACGCACCCTGAAGATTCGGAACGCGCGCGAGCCGGCCACGTCCGGCCGAAAAGCCAGCCTTCATGCGGCTTTCGGCAATGCCTGCGCCACGAACCTGAACGAGCATGGTATCGAATCCGGTGTCTCGCGAGGTGCGGTTAGCAGTTGGTCATTTTCCCGTTGCTACGTTCGATCCGCATCGTCGCCCGGCGACGTTGCACCCGACACAACAGGAGAACACGATGAAGCACTCTCGCCACCTCGCCGTCATCGCGCTCGCCGCCGCGGTCAGCTTCGGCATGTCCACCGGCATGGCACTGGCGGCCCAGCAGACCGCACCGACGACCGATCACTCGTCCAGTGCCGGCCAGGCCGTGAGCGATGCGTGGATCACGACCAAGGTGAAAAGCGAACTCGCCACCACCAAGGGCGTCAAGAGCACGGACGTGACGGTGAAAACCGTCGATGGCGTCGTGACTTTGACCGGCGTACTCGCCACCGACAATGCAGTCGACAAGGCCGTGGCCGTCACAAAAAGCGTCAAGGGCGTGAAGGACGTCGACGCTGCGGGCCTGAAGGCCAAGGACTGATCCGATGTTCGCCCTCGAACCCACCGTCGAGCCATTCATGTTTGCTACCGGGCATGACCCGATCAGGCAGCAATGGTCGTCGATCTCCGACAGGTTGCAGCGCCGTTGGCGCAAGTTGACTGCGGACGATGTCCTGTTTGCCGGTGGCAACGCGGAGTACCTCGCGCGCGTCCTGCAGGACAGGTACGGGCGTGGACCGCCGGGAGGCACGGCTGCAGGTGCATGAGTTCGAGAGCGCGTTGTAGCGTGTCGGTGCGCGGACGCTCGCATGGAGTCGCGACGTCCGCGCGCCGACCTTTGACCCGGAAACGCAGCAGCGTTTCCGGCGACTTCAAGGACGAAGCCGCGCCGATCGGGCCCGACCCCCTCCGCGCCCGGCCGGCATCCCGCCGGTGTGCCGACACCGCGGGAACCCTCCGGACAAGTGAAGGATCGACTTGTCCGGAGCCTTTCACGAATGCGCCATAACGATCCAGCGGGTGAATGCGACACGAACGCCAGAGGCTTGGCACAAGGAGAGTTCCGATGCTTTATTACGCCATCGTTTTTCTGATCATCGCGCTGGTCGCGGGCTTCTTCGGGTTCTTTGGTGTCGCCGGGCTGGCAGGCGGCATTGCGAAGGTCCTGTTCGTCATCTTCATCATCCTGTTCATCGTTTCGCTGATTTTCGGGCGCCGCAGCCGGTTGTAATCGCGGACCCGCGCGCGTCAGACCTCGACGCCGAAACGTTCGCGCAAAGCCCTTCGCCCCTTGCGGGTGACGGCAAGCGCCCGGCTGTCGAGGTCGCGTATCATCCAGCCCCGACGCAACGCGCTCGCGAGCAACGCCGCCCCAAGCGCACCGGCAAGGTGCGGGCGGCGCTCGCTCCAGTCCAGGCATCCGCAGGCAAAGCGCCGCCGCGTCGCACGCGCCGCGGACACATCGACGCCCAGCCCCGCAAACCCTTCGGTGCCTTTGCGCGTCACGTCGTAATCGTTCGCATTCGATCGGGACAGCCAGCGCAGTTCGAACAGGCCATCGTGCAACGCCACGGCTAGCCTGCCGGCCATGTGGTCGTAGCACGTGCGCGCGCTGCGCAAGGGATCTGGGGTAACGGGCTCGAAGGGTTCGCGCGGCGCACCCGCAACCAGGATCAGTGCTTCGATCGCTGCGGCCACGTTCGCGTCGCAGAGGCTGTAGTAGCGATGCCGTCCCTGTGGCGTAACCTTGACCAGTTTCTGCCCGGCCAGCCTGGCCAAGTGGACACTCGCAGTCGAGGGGCTCACGCCCGCGACAATCGCCAGTTCCGTGCTGGTCCGGGCACAGCCATCCAGCAACCGGCACAGCATCTGCGTTCTTGCCGGCTCGGCGATGGCCGCGGCCACGGCGGAGAGGCGTGCATCGGCGTCACCGACATCCATGCTTTTACGGTAATCGAAGTATCGGCGCGGCACAAGGCGCAACATGCTGCACGCGGGCAGCGCCCGCCCCGCGCTTCAGCCGAACCGGTCCAAGCCCATGCCTGCATCGCACCCGGAAAAACACGAAGTGCCGCGCAACGTGACGCGGCGGGCGTTTCTCGGCGCCGGCGTGGCCGTAGCGGCCGCGGCGATTGTCGGCGCACTGCCGGCATCCGCAAGCCGCGCTACCCCCCAACAACCCGAAGCAGGAAGGCACCGCATGAAGATCGTTTGCATCATCCGCTACGAAATCGATCCATTCCAACACGACGCCTTCAAGACCTACGCAGAAAACTGGGGCAGGATCATTCCCCGCTGCGGCGGCGATCTGATCGGTTATTTCCTGCCATGGCAGGGCACCAATTACGTCGGCTGGGGAATGATCGGATTCGACGACCTCGCCGCTTACGGGGCGTACCAGCAGCATTTGCGAGAGGACGCCGAAGGACGGCGGAATTTCGCCTTCGCGCAGGAAAAGCGTTTCATCCTGAAAGAGGAGCGCAATTTCGTCGAAGTCGTCGATGGCACGTTCAATCGGCCTGCGCTGGAGACCTGACAGCACCGGTTGACGTCATGGCTGCGCCACCACACCTTGAATGACCGCCGTGGTGAAACGCACAGCCCGAACCACTGGCCGAATTTTCAGGTCGGCCGTGCTAGCGTGGGCCCATGGACGAGCATGGCGGAATGGATCATCAGATTCCAACGCTGCCCGCATGGATTGCGGAATCGGTCGATTTCTCGCGGACCTGCCGCGACGCCGATGCGCGGATAGCGCTGGCAATTCAGCTTGCGCGGTCGAACGTGGAACATGCCACGGGCGGCCCGTTCGGCGCCGCCATCTTCGACGGGGCTGGCAGAATCGTCGCGGTCGGCGTCAATCGAGTCGAGTTGCTGAAGTCCTCGTTGGCGCACGCGGAAATCGTCGCGCTCGCCGGCGCACAACAGAAGCTGGGGCGTGCGCGTCTCGACGAGAGCGGAGGCAGGTACACACTGGCCTCGAGTTCGCAGCCTTGCTGTCAGTGCTACGGCGCGGTCGTGTGGGCCGGCATCAACGAACTGCTGGTCGCGGCGCGCACTGACGACACCGAAGCGCTTGCCGGCTTCGATGAAGGCCCGCTGCCGTCGGACTGGATGGGTGAACTGGCACGCCGCGGTATCCGGGTGCAGCGCGATCTCAGGCGCGAAGCCGCTCGCGATGTTCTTCGCCTGTATGCGGCAAGGGGTGGCGCGCGCTACTGAATTGACGTAGATCAGACATGGCCCAAGGCCACATGGCGCTGTCATGGACCGGCTATTCTTCCGTCATTTCGTTCGCCCCCGAGCCATGAGCCGATTGCGCGCATTCATCCCGCTGGTGATCCTGATTGCGATCGGGGTGGCGGTGGGCGCGAGCGGCATGCTGGAGCAACTTTCCCCGCACCACATCATGGCCGAGCAGGCAAACTGGTCGCGTGAGATCGCGGCACGTCCCGTGCTGACCTACGTGGTGTACGTGGCGGTGCTGACGATCTCGATCGCGACCGCACTGCCCGGCCCGCTGTTCATCATCATCGCCGGGGGGATGCTGTTCGGAATGGGTCCCGCAATCGGACTGTCGCTGGTGGGCGAGTTGCTCGGCTCGCTGATGCTGTTCTATGCCGCACGACACGCCTTCGGCGCGGGCAAACGGCCGCCGCCGAAATTCGTGGAACGCGTGCGACAGGGCTATCAGACCAATCCGGTCTCGTACACCCTGTTCCTGCGCCTGGTGCCGCTGTTTCCGTTCGGCGGCATCACGGTGGCACTGGCATGGCTGCGTTGCCCGGTATGGTTGTTCACCCTCGCGACCGCGCTCGGCGGCGTGATCATGCTGGTGTTCGAAACCGCGATCGGTGCCGGCCTCAGTCAATCCATCGCCGAAGGCCAAGGCCTGACCCCCAACCTGATCACGGAACCGCACATCTGGCTGCCGCTGGTCGGGTTGGGGTTACTGGCGCTGGTGCCGGTGGTGGTGAAGCGATTCCGGTCAGGCGGCGACTGACGGCTGGTCAATCGGGACGCGTGGCCCAGAATGCCAAGCCCGTGATCAGGCATGCCGCGGCCGCACTCAACAGCGCGGTTTCCACCGGCCGGCGATGCACGAAACCGCTGACCTGGTCGCCGGCGCGTTGCGCGCCCCGCCAAGCCTTGCTCGCCATCTCCTGACCTTGGTCGGCGACAACATTGGCGCCGTGCCGCATGTGTTCCTTTGCGCTTGACATGGCTTCCGCTCCGTTCTGCATGGTTGTCCTTCCTTCTTCCGTGATATTCATCTGGGTGCTCCGCTGCAAAGCCCTATCCTAAACCGCAGATGCTGCAGCGGGGTTAATGGAGCACAACGGGCACGCCGCGCGAATGACCGGTTCACGCCCGGACGGGAGGGCGCAAAAGCACTATGCTCGGCTTCCCCGTTTCCAATTCCACGACGATGACGACGACCGCCGCCACCGCCGCTGCTCCAGCGTCCGCAGCACTGCCTCGCCAGATCCCTTACATCATTGCCACCGAGGGATGCGAGCGCTTCAGTTTCTACGGGATGCGCAACATCCTGACGCCGTTCCTGGTGTCGACGTTGCTGGTGTTCCTCCCAACGGACGAACGCGCGCTGGCCGCCAAGGACGTTTTCCACACCTTCGTGATCGGCGTGTACTTCTTCCCGCTGCTGGGCGGCTGGATCGCGGATCGGTTCTTCGGCAAGTACCAGACGGTGTTATGGCTGTCGGTGGTTTACGTGATCGGGCATGCCTGCCTCGCGCTGTTCGAGGGCAATCGCACCGGCTTCTACACCGGCTTGTTCCTGATCGCGCTCGGTTCCGGCGGCATCAAACCGTTGGTGTCGGCGTTCGTCGGCGACCAGTTCGATTCCAGCAACAAGCATCGCGCGAAGCTCGTCTACGACGGCTTCTACTGGATCATCAATTTCGGTTCGTTCTTCGCGTCCTTGCTGATGCCGCTGTTCCTGCGCGATCTCGGACCCGCCGTCGCGTTCGGCATTCCAGGCGCGTTGATGGCGATCGCATTGGTGGTGTTCTGGCTCGGACGCCATCGCTACGTGCGGCTGCCGCCCACGCCGCCGAATCCGCACTCGCTGCTGCGCGTCGCACGCACCGCACTGCTGGCGCATGATCACGGTCAGGCGCGGCCGGGATTGTGGATCGCGGCATCGGGCCTTGCCGTGGCCGTGGCGGCGCTGGCAATGATTCCCCAACTCGGATTCGTGATCGGCGCCTGCCTCGCGCTCGGCGCGCTGCTGGCATTCGGCGGCATCGGCACCGCGCTGCAGTTGGACCGCGCGCGCGGCAGGCATCCGGACGAGGCTGTCGACGGCGTGCGTGGCGTCCTTCGCGTATTGGTGGTGTTCGCCTTGGTGACGCCGTTCTGGTCGCTGTTCGACCAGAAGGCTTCGACCTGGGTGCTGCAGGGCGCCGAAATGGCCAAACCCGCGTGGTTCCACGAAGCGCAGATGCAGGCGCTGAATCCGATGCTGGTGTTGCTACTGATCCCGTTCAACAACCTCGTGCTGTTCCCGCTGATGCGGCGCATGGGCATTGAACCCACCACGCTGCGCAGGATGGGCGCGGGCATCGCGCTGTCGGCGCTCGCATGGGTGGCCGCCGGCACCTTGCAGCTCGCGCTCGATGGCGGCAGCGTGGTTTCGATCGCGTGGCAGATCCTGCCGTACGCGTTGCTGACGCTGGGCGAAGTGCTGGTCTCCGCGACCGGGCTGGAATTCGCCTACAGCCAGGCGCCGCCGTCGATGAAGGGCTCGATCATGAGCTTCTGGATGCTGTCGGTGACGTTCGGCAACCTGTGGGTGCTGCTGGCCAACGCCGGCATCCGCAACGACACCGTCACCGGCTGGGTCGCCGCGACCGGGCTCGAGGAAACGGCCTTCCTGATGTTCTTCTTCGCCGGCTTCGCCGCGTTGGCGGCGCTGGTGTTCGCGCTGTACGCGCGTCATTACCCGATGCGGGATTACTACCGCGCGTGAGCGTCAGCACCCGTGCGCTGATCGACTTCGCCGCATTGTTGCCGACGAAGTCGCGTCCGCGCCATTCGCTTTCGACCGTTGTTCGACTCACGCATGCTCTTGATAGGCCCGCTCTACCCGCACGATGAAAGCATGGAATTCGGCCATGTAGTTGCGCAGGAACTCGGCGGTCGAATCGTTGGTGACCTGGCCGTCGTCGGTGATCAGGTTCGGCGTGAACTGGACGTAGGCCTCGAGGGTGTTCATCAGCGGCGAGTTGCAGAAGCAGAGCACGCTGCGCAGGCTCTGTTGCGCGACCGCGGTTCCGATCGAACCGGGCGAAGTGCCGATGATCGCCGAGGGCTTGCGTGTGAAGGAGTTCTTGCCCCAGGGGCGGCTCGCCCAGTCGATCGCGTTCTTCAGGGCGCCCGGAATCGAGCGGTTGTATTCGGGCGTGACGAACAACACCGCATCGACGTCGGCGATCGCCTGCTTGAAGGCGCGGGCGACGGGCGGGTAATCGGCGTCGTAGTCGTAGCTGTAAAGCGGCAGATCCTTGAACGGGATCTCGACCATGTCCAGTCCCGGTGGCGCAATGTTGACCAATGCCTTCGACAGCTTCCGATTGATCGAAGCCTTGGCGAGACTGCCGACGAAGTACCCCACCTTGTATGTAGTCATGTGAAAGACCTCGCTGGTGAGGGAACAGACTGCGCCCGATGGTTGCACAAGCGTAAAGCTGCGAATGTCAACGGCGCGTGGTGGCACCCGCCCCTTTCGCGCCAGCGCGTCTCGGCGAAATCGATCATGTCGCGATACAGGCAAGCGCAGTTGCGAATGGCAGCCATGTGGCAACCACACGGTTGCACTCGCGGACGCCGTGCGATGAGGAGGACGCACATCATTGATTTGATTGGTGGGCCGTGATGGGATCGAACCATCGACCAATGGATTAAAAGTCCACTGCTCTACCGCTGAGCTAACGGCCCCGCTTCAATCAAACATCGCATCGCGCAGCGCGACGATCACTCCTCTTCCGCCTGCGGGAGGGAGGGAAAGGCCGCGATGAATCATCGAAACGCGAGCCGCGAGCCGCGCATTCTAACGTGTCACGCCGCCGGAACGTAGTGCGTGGGATCGGCCACACCCGCATCCGCAAAACCGCGCGCGCGCAACACGCAGGCATCGCAGTGTCCGCAGCCGCGGCCCCCCACATCGGCGCGATAGCACGAAACGGTCGCCGAGAAGTCGACGCCCAGACGCATGCCTTCGCGCACGATTTCCGCTTTCGAAAGATTGATCAGCGGCGCGTGCACGCGTAGCGCATGGCCTTCGACGCCGGCCTTGGTGGCAAGGGTGGCGAGCCGCTCGAAGGCGTCGATGAAGGCCGGCCGGCAGTCGGGGTAGCCCGAATAATCGACCGCGTTGACGCCGCAGAAGATGTCATTCGCGCCCATCGTTTCCGCCCAGCCCAGCGCGATGGACAACATGATGGTGTTGCGCGCCGGCACGTAGGTGACCGGTATGTCGTTCTCGCCGTGCGCATCGACGTGTTCGGGCACCGCGATGTCGGCGGTCAGCGCCGATCCGCCAATGCTGCGCAAATCCACGGAAACGGTCTTGTGCTCGACGGCACCCAGCATCGCGGCAACACGCGCGGCGGCGGCGAGTTCCGATACATGGCGCTGGCCGTAGGCCACCGAAAGGGCGTGACAGGCGAAACCTTGCGCGTGCGCCATCGCGAGCGTGACAGCCGAATCCATGCCGCCGGAAACCAGCACCACCGCCGGTGCCGCGGAACGCGCCGCCATCATCGCGAATGGGTCACTTCGTACCCGCGGACGGCGGAATGTCGTTCATCCGGTCGCGCGCGCGCTTTTCCAGCGGCGTGCCGGGATGCGCCTTGATTACCGCCTGCAGCGTGGTGCGCGCGGCGGCAAAATCCTTCAGCGCGATCTCGCAGTCGGCAACGCGGAGTTGCGCCTCCGCAGCCTTGGAGTCATCCGGATACTTCCGCAGCAAGGTCTCGAATGCGGTCAGCGCGGGCTTGTAGTTCTGGGTGACCTGGTACGAACTGCCCAGCCAGTAATACGCGTTCGGCGCCAGCGTGCTGTCCGGATACTTGTCGATGAAGGCGCGGAAGCCGCGCGCGGAATCGACGTAATTGCCGGCGCGCAGCGATTTGAATGCGGCATCGAAATCGGCTTGCGCGGCCGCCTGATCAGCGGGAGAAGCCGGTTTCGCCGGTGAAGATGTGCTCGGCGGTGCGGGTGCCGCTGGCACAGCCGCCGCGGAGACGACGGGCGCGGCTGATGAAGCCGAAGTCGCAGGCTGCGCGTGTTCCAGCTTGCCGACGCGCGAATCCAGATCGATGTACTGATCCTTGCCGGTCTGCTGAAACTGCCGGAGCTGGTGCTGCAGTTCCTCGATCTGGCCCTGCATCTGCTGCATCTGGTCGCGCATTGCCTGGATCTGGTTGACCAGCGCGAGACTGTTCGACGGCGGGGGCGCGACCGAGGAATCCGGATATGCGTCCTGCGCCGACGCGGTGGAAATGCCCGCCCCCGCAACGATCATGGCCGCCGAAGCGGCCATGATCATTACGAACGTGCGCGACTTGCGTGCGTCGAACACACCGATCACTCGGTGGTGTAGACGATGTTGTCGCGACGGTTCTGGTGCCAGCAGCTCTCGCCGTGCTCACGGCACACCGGGCGTTCCTCGCCATAGCTCACGACCTTGATCTGGTCGGCCGAGGCACCGGCGGCTTCCAGCGCGCTCGCAAGCGCGTTGCCACGGCGTTCGCCGAGCCCGAGGTTGTACTCGCGGGTGCCGCGTTCGTCGGTGTTGCCTTCGATCGTCATGCGCGCCATCGGGCGGTCGCGCAGGTACTTCGCGTGGCAGGCGACGATGTTGTCGAACTGCGACTGGATGTCGCTCTTGTCGAAATCGAAGTAGATCACGCGGGTACGCAGGCAGGCGTTGGATTGCAGATCGGCCGGCGTGAACGCGCCTTCGGTATTGGTCGGCGCGGTGGTGGTGGTCGGGGCTTCCGGCGGAGCTTGCGGCTTGACTTCCTGCTTCTTTGCACAGGCCGCAGCGGCCAGGCAAAACAATGCAACTACGGAGACGCGAACGGTTGCGTTCATGGCGAATCCATCCTTTTTTTGAACGAGTGAGTGAGTGAGTGGTGGGTACAACATGTTGAATTGAAGCATCCTTTCGATCAAGGCGGCGTCAAGGATTCCGATACGGCCCCCAAGCTGGTTCGCGCACGTCGCCGTCGCCCAGCACCAGCCGCTGACGTACGCGCCCGTCGGCCGAAACAGCGTACAGGACGCCGCGAGGGCCTTCGTTGGCTGCGTAGAGGAGCATGCTGGCGTTGGGTGCCCAGCTTGGCGCGTCGTCCAGATTGCCCGGGGAAACGAATGTCTCCTGACCGCCTAGGGAGCGATCCATCACTGCTATACGATACACGTTCCCGTTGCCTTGCACCATCGCAATCTTCTTTCCGTCGTAGCTGATCGACGCGTTGGCGTTGTATTGGCCCTGAAAAGTGATGCGCTGCGGCGAGCCGCCGGAGGCCGGAATTTCGTACAACTGCGGCTTGCCGGAACGGTCCGACGTGAACACCACATTGGCGCCGTCGGGCGTCCAGCGCGGCTCGGTGTCGATCGCGAGATTGTGGGTCAACCGTGTCAGCGCACCGGTGGCGAGATCCATCGTGTAGATTTCCGGATTGCCCTGGAACGACAGGCTCACCGCCAGGCGCTTGCCATCCGGCGCGAAGCGCGGCGCGCCGTTGATGCCGGCCCGGCCGGAAACCACGCGGCGCGAACCGGTGGCGATGTTCTGGATATAGATCGCGGAATTGCCGCTTTCGAACGACACGTAGGCCAATTCCTGGCCGTTCGGCGACCACGCCGGCGACAGCAGTGCTTCATGCGAATGCACCACGGTCTGCGGGTTGTAGCCATCGGAATCGGCCACCACCAGCGCGTATTGCGCGTTGTCGCCCAGGCCCACCATGGTCACGTAGGCAATGCGCGTGTCGAACGCACCGCGCACGCCGATGATCTTCTGGTAGATCTGATCGGCGATCTGATGCCCGACGCGGCGCAAATCGCTGCCTTGCCCCGTGATCGACAGGCCCAGCAATTGTTGCTGCTTGTTGACGTCCCACAGCTCGAAATCGGCCTTGAGCGAGCCACCGTCATAGGTGGTGCGGCCGACCACGATGTAATCCTGCTTCAACTGCTGCCACGTCGCGAACTTTATCTGCGAACCGGTGGTCGGCGATTCCACCACCTCGCTGCCCGGCAATGTGCGGAATTTGCCGCAGCGATTGAGATCCATGCCGACGATCTGCGCGATATCCACGGGCGACGCCGGTCCGGAACCTTGCTGGCCGAACGGCACCACGGTGATCGGAATCGCCGAGGGCACGCCGTTGACAATCTGCACCGTCAGGCCCTGGGCGCCAGCCTGCGTGGCAAACAACGCCGCAAGCGACGCAAAGGTCAAGGCAAAAAGAATTTTTGGCATTCGCATGATTCGAGCACCTTTCATTGCGATGAAGTCACCGTGAAATTGAAGATGATGTCGCGATTGAATTGTTTTTCAAACCCCTTGTAGGGCAGCGGCGAGGACCGCAGCACCGCATGTTCGACCGACGCCCTGGCCACGTCGCTGAACGGACAACTCGGCAATACTGTGGCAGATATCACCTGACCGCCCGGTATCTGCTTGATTTCCACGGGGCATACCACGCCGACCGGAATATTGTCGGGACGCAACCAATTCTGCGTGATCGCATTCTGCAACGCGGCGACGTAGGCATCATTGGAGGTGCCCGCCTGCCCGGTCATGGCCTGCTTGGCCTCCGGCACGTTCTGCGCGTTCTGGGTCTGGCTGGCCTTGTGCAAATCGGCGAGTTGCTGCGCCTTCTGCGCCTCGAGGTTGATCTTGCGCTGCTGGGCTTCGCTTTCGGCTCTGACCTTGGCCAGCTCTTTCAGGATGCGCTCGGCTTCCTTCTGCTTGGTCAATTCCGCCATGCGCTGCTTCTGTTGTTCTTCCTGCGCCTTCTTTTCCTGCTCCGCCTTCTGCTCGGCGATCTCGGCGATCTTTTCCTGATCCTTCAATCTCGGCTGCGGCACGGGCGTTGGCAACACGCGCACCGGCGCGGGCGGCGGCGGCTTGGGTTTCGGTTCGGCTTTTTCCTCGTGCTTCGGCGAGGCCTTTTGCGCGTGTCTGGACGCGGGCGGCGGCGGCGCCCCGACGGGACCCACCAGGGTTGCCTCAATGACCGGCCCCTGCAACTGCACCATGCGCGTGCAGGTGACAGGCCGCATCGATTCGGGCAGGTGCAGCACGTCGGCCACGCCTTCCCAATGCGTGCAGTTCAACATCGCCAGCGCCAGAAACGCGACGATGCCGAGATGCAGCAACGCGGAATAGGCGACCGCGCGCGGTGTGGCGTCAGCGCTTTCCATTGCTCGCGGGGGCCACCGTGGTCTCCGGCTGGCTCATCAATCCGACCTTGGCGACGCCGGCCTGCTGCAGCAACCCCAGCACCTGGTTGACGCGCCCGTAATCGACGCGCTTGTCGCCGCCCAGCATCACCGAGGCTTTCGGATCCTGCTTCACGAACGCAGACACGTCTTTCACCAGCGTGTCGTCATCGACCTGTTCGCGCGGACTCTTGCCGAGCGTCAGGAACACGTTGCCGTCGTGGTCCACCGTCACCAGCACCGGTTGCTTTTCGTCCTGCAGTGCCTTGGCGCCGGACTGCGGCAACTGGATGTCGGCACCGAGGTTCAACATCGGCGCGGTCACCATGAAGATGATCAGCAGCACCAGCATCACGTCGATGTACGGCACGATGTTGATTTCCGCCATTCGCCGGTGGCGACGGTTGCGGGTTTGCAGAGCCATACGAAACTCCTACCGCACCGGCGCCTTCGCGCGTTCGGGCGGCGCGGGCTGCTCGGATTGCATCTGCCGGTGCAGCACGGAAGAAAACTCTTCCTGGAACGTGTCGTAGCGGACCGTGATGCGTTCCAGTCGCGTCGAATAACGGTTGTACGCCCACACCGCGGGGATCGCGGCGAACAGGCCCATCGCGGTCGCGACCAGCGCCTCGGAAATACCTGGCGCGACGGTGGCGATGGTGGCCTGCTTGAGGCTGCCGAGGCCCTGGAAGGCGATCATGATGCCCCACACCGTGCCGAACAGACCCACGTAGGTGCTGATGGACCCGACGTTGGCGAGGTACTCGAGGTTGTGTTCCAGCTTCTCGACTTCACGCGTGCCGGCCACCCGCATCGCGCGTTCGGAGGCTTCCATCACCGCCCGCCGGTCCTCACCGCCGCCGCGCTGGCGCTGGCGCACGAATTCGCGGAAGCCCGATTCGAACACCGCCGCGAGTCCGCCCGCTTCGCCCGCGCGGTTGCCGACTTCGCGAAACAACGCCGCGAGATCCACGCCCGACCAGAAGCGTTCCTCGAAACCGTCGGCATCGCGGGCGGCGGCATCGAGCATCGCCTTCTTGCGGAAAATGATCACCCACGACGTGAACGAGAAGATCACCAGGATCAGCAGCACCAGCTTCACCGGCCAACTGGCGTGGATGACCAAATCGAGGATGTTGATGGAACCGTTCATTCGAAGTTGTGTCCTTGAATCAAATCAGCGATGTTCGACGGAATTCGACGCGGCACGAACGCCTCGGCATCCACGCACGCAATACGCACCCGTGCGCGCGCCAGCGTAACGCCGTCGGCCGCGCGCAGCACATCCTGTGCGATGTCCATGCTGGCCGAACGCAGGCGCCCGACCCGCACCGTCGAATCCAGTTCGTCGTCAAGTCGGGCCGGCTTGTCATAGGCGATGCTCAATTCGCGCACCACGAACACGATTCCGTGCGACCGGCGCAGGGCATCCTGCCCCATTGCCATCGCGCGCATCCATTCGGTGCGCGCGCGTTCCAGAAACCGGAGATACCCCGCGTGGTACACCACGCCGCCAGCGTCGGTATCTTCCCAATACACCCTTGTCCGCCACCTGAACGCAACAAGAAGGGAGGGCGCCTGATTGTTCATACGCACGCCGGTGGTCCGAAGCAGGGGGTCAGAGTGACTTTTCCATTCGCCCGGATTTTTTCCGAAACGTCATGAAAAGTCACTCTGGCCCCCTTCTTTTGGTGGGGTGCGGCCAAAAGTCACTCTGACCCCCTTTCGCCGAACAGGTTCATTGCTGGCTCACTGCCGTGCGGCGGTTTCAGCCCGAAATGCCGCCATGCCTTGGCGGTGGCGATGCGTCCGCGCGCGGTGCGCGCCAGCAGGCCCTGCTGGATCAGGTAAGGTTCCAGCACATCTTCGATGGTGTCGCGATCCTCGGCCAGCGCCGCGGCCAGCGATTCCACGCCCACTGGACCGCCGTCGAACTGTTCCAGGATCAGGCGCAACAGGCGGCGATCCAATTCGTCGTAACCGCCGGCATCCACCTGCAGCATTTCCAGCGCCGCCGACGCGGCGTCGCGGGTGATGCGCCCACCCGCCCGCACCTCGGCGTAATCGCGCACCCGACGCAACAGGCGATTGGCGATGCGCGGCGTGCCGCGCGCACGCCGCGCGATTTCGGCCGCGCCGGCTTCGTCGCAGGCGATATCCAGGATGCGCGCCGAGCGCGCGACGATCGAGGCCAATTCGCCGGGCGTGTAGAACTCCAGTCGGTGCACGATGCCGAAACGATCGCGCAGGGGCGACGTCAGCATGCCGGCACGGGTGGTTGCGCCGACCAGCGTGAAACGCGGCAGGTCCAGTTTGATCGAACGAGCGGCCGGGCCCTCGCCCAGCATGATGTCGATCTGGAAATCCTCCAGCGCCGGATACAGCACCTCTTCCACCACCGGCGACAGGCGATGGATCTCGTCGATGAAAAGCACGTCGTGCGGTTGCAGGTTGGTGAGCAGCGCGGCAAGGTCGCCCGCACGTTCCAGCACCGGACCCGAGGTGGTGCGAAGGTTTACGCCGAGTTCGTTGGCGATCACGTGCGAGATGGTGGTCTTGCCGAGGCCGGGCGGCCCGAATACCAGCACGTGATCCAGCGCATCGCCGCGTTTTTTCGCTGCCTCGATCGACAGCGACAGCTGTTCGCGCATCGCGGCCTGCCCGACGTAATCGGCCAGCGTGCGCGGCCGCACGCTCGCTTCGACGACCTGCTCGGCGGGGCTTTCGACAGCGTCGACGACGCGGGATTCGCTCATGTGCCGATTATGCCGGAACGCGCAGGTGGACGGCTGCGCGCTCCGTGGCCGGACGACCACTGCAAGAGCGGTTTTGACAGGGATCAATGCGGATCAGCAGGAACTTCCCCCGATGATCTGCAAGTATCCGTGCAAATACGTGTCCAATGATTGCTTCGGCAATGCAGCGCTGGCGCTTGTTGTGCGAAGGCGCGACTTCAGCGCCCGCGGTTTTTTGCGCGCGTGCGCGCAGCCTTGCGTGCCGCAGCCGAACGTTCTTTTGCGCCCTTGGTGCGCGCGGCCTTCTTGGCCGCCGCCGACCGTTCACTGGCGCTGCGCTTGCGCGCCGACTTGCGCGCGTGTTTCGACAGCGCCAGTCTGGATGCGGCGGAACGGCCCTCCCGTTTCAGCGCCTTGCGGCTCGCGCGCGCACGCTTGCTTGAGCTCTTTTTGGCTATCTTCGAACCCGACTTCTTTGCCGTCGCGCGGTCGCGCTTGGCCTGTTTGATGGTCTCGCGCGGCGCCTCGCCCTTTTTTGGCGGCGGCAGATCGACACCCGCGCGACGCGCTTCCGACAAGCCGATCGCGATCGCCTGCCTGGTCGATCGCGCTCCATGCTTGCCCTGCCGGATGTGGTCGATTTCCTCGCGCACGAATTCGCCGGCCTGGGTGCTGGCGGATTTGCCTTCGCGCTTGTCCTTCTTCGCGCGCGCAATCGTCTTCTTGTCAGGCATGTCTCACCTCTTCGTCAGTCCGTGAACACTGCGGGTGAATCCGACCCTTGCAATTGCAAGCGTTTTCCCATGCTGGGTGGTTTTCATCATGCGCTGCCCGCAATCGGATGTCACATCGCATGTTCAGGATGCGATCAGGCACCAGGCGCGGCTAGATTTCGACCTGCGTTCCCAGTTCCACCAGCCGATTGCCGGGAATGTGGAAATACGCCGTCGCAGGCATTGCATTGCGTGCGAGGAATGTGAACAAGGTGTCGCGCCAATGCGCCATGCCAGGCCGTTTGGTGGCTACCACCGTTTCGCGCGACAGGAAGAACGTGGTGTCCATCATGTCGAAGGCGAATCCCTGCTTCGTGCAGGCCACCAGCGCCGCCGGTACGTCGGGGTCCTCCATGAAACCGAAACGCAGCGTCATCGCATGGAACGAATGACCAAGGTCGCGAACCTCGATGCGCTCGGAGGCACCCGCGAAAGGCGTTTCCAGCGTCTCCACGCTCAGCAATACGTTGCGTTCGTGCAGCACCTTGAAGTGCTTGAGGCTGTGCAGCAATGCATGCGGCACCGAGTTCAAGTTGGCGGTCATGAATACCGCAGTGCCGGGCACCCGCGACGGTGAGTGTTCGGCGATGCTGGTGATGAACGGCCCGAGCGCGAGGCCGCCGTGCTTCAACTGGCGCAAGACCAGTTCGCGGCCACGCCGCCATGTTGTCATCACCGTGAACACCACAAGGCCCAGCACCAGCGGAAACCAGCCGCCGTGCTCGACCTTCAGCAGGTTGGCGCCAAAGAAAGCGAGATCGATCGCCAGGAACGCCACTGCGATTGCGATGACCAGCGGCAGCTTCCAGTGCCACAGCCGAACCGCCACGATCAGCATCAGCAGCGTGGTGACCACCATCGTGCCGGTCACCGCGATCCCGTAGGCGGCGCCGAGGTTTTCCGATGAACGGAACCCGATTACTGCCGCGACCACCAGCAGCAGCAGCATCCGGTTGATCCATGGCACGAAGATCTGCCCGGCCATGCGGCTGGAGGTGTGCACCACGCGCATGCGCGGCGAGTACCCGAGTTGCACCGCCTCGCGGGTCATCGAATATGCGCCCGTGATCACCGCCTGCGAGGCGATCACCGCCGCCGCCGTCGCGAGTACCACCATCGGGTACAGCAACACGTGCGGCACCAGCAGGTAGAACGGATCGGCCGCCGCGCCAGGGTTCTCCAGCAGCAATGCACCCTGCCCGAAGTAGTTGAGCAACAACGCCGGGAACACGAAGCCCAGCCATGCGCGCTGGATTGGCGACTTGCCGAAATGCCCCATGTCGGCATACAACGCCTCGGTGCCGGTCACTGCCAGCACCACGCCACCCAGGGCTACGAACCCGGCGATGCCGTGCGACTGGAAGAAGCGCACCGCGTAATAGGGATTCAACGCAAGCAGGATTTGCGGCGCGCGCACAATCATGTGCACGCCCAGCAGCGCGATCACCGTGAACCACACGCACATCACCGGCCCGAACACCGCGCCGATGCCGGCGGTGCCGCGGCGCTGCAGCGCGAACAGCAGCAACAGAATCGCGACGCTGACCCAGACCACCCAGCGCCCGAGTGCCGGCTCGGCAACCTTCAATCCTTCCACCGCCGACAACACCGTCATCGCCGGCGTGATCACGCCATCGCCATAGAACAGCGCGGCGCCGAAAATCGCCAGCAATGCGACCAGCCAACGCAGGCGGGGCATCCCGCGCACGCCGCGCTGGGCCAGTGTCAGCAGCGCCATGATGCCACCCTCGCCCTTGTTGTCGGCGCGCATCACGAACATCACGTACTTCAGCGTCACCACCAGCATCAGCGCCCAGAACACCAGCGACAACACGCCGAACACGCTGGCTTGCGCGACGTGCAGGCCGTATTTTTCGCTGAATACTTCCTGCAACGTGTACAGCGGGCTGGTGCCAATGTCGCCGAACACCACGCCGATCGCGCCAAGCGCGAGTGCGCGCATGGAGGGCGAAGTTTTGAAGTCGGAAACCGTCGCGTGCACGTTCGCACCCGGGAGCGGAAAAAGTGGGCGCGAAGTGTAGTGCGCCCGCACCAAGCGCGAGTCAAGCCCCCGCTTCCCGGCAGTGTGCGGTTCAGGGAGACGCGAGGCGTCTTATATTTCGACCTGCGCGCCCAATTCGATCAGACGATTGCCCGGAATGCTGAAGAACGCGGTGGCGGGCAGCGCGTTGCGCGCGAGGAACGCGAACAGCTTGTCACGCCACAGCGCCATGCCGGGTCGGTCGGTCGCGACGATGGTTTCACGCGACAGGAAAAACGTCGTGTCCATCATCTTGAGTTCGAGTCCCTGCTTGGCGCACGCATGCAGCGCGGCGGGCACGTTGGGATCATCGGCAAAACCGAAGCGCAGCGTCAGCAGATAGAAATCATTGCCGAGGCTCTTCAGTTCCAGACGCTCGTCGGCATCGGCATACGGGGTTTCCAGCGTGTCCACGGTCAGGATCACGTTGCGCTTGTGCAGCACCTTGTTGTGCTTGAGGTTGTGCAGCAACGCATGCGGCACCGCATCGGGATCGCTGACCAGGAAAATCGCAGTGCCTTCCACCAGCGTCGGCGGATGCTCCGCGAGGTTGGCGATGAACGGGGCCAGCGCAAGGCCGCCGTGTTTCAACTGCCGCAGCACCAGGTCGCGGCCGCGCCGCCAGGTGGTGAGGATCGCGAATACGGCGAGACCCAGCACCAGCGGGAACCAGCCGCCGTCCTCGATCTTCAGCGTGTTGGCGCCGAAGAAGGCAAGGTCGATCGTGAGAAAGAACACGAGTACCGCAAGAACCAGCAACGGATGCCACTTCCACATGCGCCACGCAACGATCACGAACAGCACCGTATCGATCGCCATGGTTCCCGTCACCGCGATGCCGTAGGCGCCGGCCAGCGCCTTGGAGGAACCGAATCCGATCACCACCAGCACCACCAGGATCATCAGCAGCCGGTTGATCCATGGCAAGTAGATTTGTCCGACTTCCTCGTTGGACGTGTGCACTACCGGCATGCGCGGCAGGAATCCAAGCTGGATGGCCTGGCGCATGATCGAGAACGAACCCGCGATCACGGCTTGCGAGGCAATCACCGCTGCCGCGGTCGCCAACGCGATCATCGGATAAAGCCCCCACGACGGCACCGCGAGATAGAACGGATTGCTGGCCGCTGCGGGATTGTGGACCAGCAGCGCGCCCTGCCCGAAGTAATTCAGCATCAGGCCGGGCATCACGAAACCGTACCACGCAACGGTGATCGGCTTGCGCCCGAAGTGGCCCATGTCGGCATACAGCGCCTCGGCGCCGGTCACGCACAGCACCACCGCGCCCAGCACCAGGAATCCTCCGGTGCCGTGGTGCATGAAGAAATTGAAGCCGTACCAGGGATTGATCGCACGCAGCACCAGTGGATGTTGCACGATGTTGTACACGCCGATCAGGCCGATTGCGACGAACCACACGCACATCACCGGACCAAACACCTTGCCGACTCCGCCCGTGCCGCGCTTCTGGATCAGGAACAGCGTGACCAGCACGATCACCGCGATCCAGACGACCCAGTGCGACAGGGCCGGCGCGGCGACTCCCAGGCCCTCCACCGCGGACAGCACCGTGATCGAAGGCGTGATCACGCCATCGCCGAAGAACAACGCCGCCCCCAGCACCGCCGCCAGCACCACCAGCTTGCGGGTACGCGGATGCTGCCGGGTCGCACGCTGCGCCAGCGCCATCATCGCCATGATGCCGCCTTCGCCCTTGTTGTCCGCGCGCATGATGAAGGTGACGTACTTCAACGCCACCACGATCAGCAACGTCCACAGCACCAGCGACAGCACGCCCAACACGTTGAACGTGGTTACCGGCATGCCGTGCTGGTCGCTGAAGGCTTCGCTGAAGGTGTACAGCGGGCTGGTACCCAGATCGCCGAACACCACGCCGATCGCGCCGAGCACCATCACGTGCATGGCCTTGCGGCTCGAATCCTCGGCTTCCGCCGGATGGACGTCGGTCTTGTCCATCATCGACCCAGCGCCGCGCGCAGCGCCTTGCGGATGATGGTTTCGGCGTCGTCGCCTTCGTCGCACGCAGCGGCTGCGAGGCGCGCCGCTTCGACCGGTTTGTAGCCCAACTGCTGCAGGGCCGCCTCCGCTTCGCTGCGCGGATCGCGCGCGACCGGCGTGGAGCCGGCGGGCGCGGAGATCATGGCGTTGCCGATGCGGTCGCGCAATTCCACCACGATGCGTTCGGCGGTCTTCTTGCCGATGCCGGGAATGCGCGTCAGCGCCGCGATATCGCCGGCCTGTACCAGCCGGGCAAATTCCGCCGTCGGGACGCCCGACAAGACCGCCAGCGCGATGCGCGCGCCAATGCCGGAAACCTTCTGCAAGTCGCGGAACAGGTTGCGCTCGTCGTCACGCAGGAAACCGTACAGCGCGACGGTGTCTTCCTTGTGCGCGTAGTGGGTCAGCAGGATCACTTCCTTGCCGACGTCGGGCAAGTCGTACAACGTGGACATCGGCACTTCCAGTTCGTAGCCGACGCCGCCGACTTCGACGAGTACCCACGGCGGACGCTTGGCGATGAGCGATCCGCGCAGACGACCGATCATCGACGTCGCCCCCATGCGGCAAGCGCAATCCCGGTGCGCGCTTCGCTGGCGCGCAGGTGCGCGTGCGTGATCGCGATCGCGAGCGCGTCGGCGGCGTCCGCCTGCAGCGGTTCGCGCGTGTTGAGCAGGATTCCCACCATGTGCTGCACCTGTTCCTTGCCGGCGTGGCCCTTGCCGACCACCGCCTGCTTGACGGCGTTCGGCGCGTACTCGCTGACCGGCAATCCGCAGCCGACCGCCGCACAAATCGCGGCGCCGCGCGCCTGGCCGAGCTTCAGCGCGGAGTCGGCGTTCTTCGCCATGAACACACGCTCGATCGCGGCTTCCGCCGGTGCGTGCGTGGCGATGATGCCCGAGAGTTCGTCATAGATCCGTTTGAGGCGCAACGGAAACGTTTCCTCACCGGCCACCTGCAGCGTTGCGCGGAACACGCAGCGCAGCTTCCCCGTGGCATCGGCTTCGATGATACCGACGCCGGTGCGCTGGCTGCCGGGATCGATGCCGAGGATGCGCAACGGCTGCGCCGAATCCACGATCAACCCGCCGGGAGATCCGCGTTGGAGTGCACGTTCTGGACGTCGTCGAGTTCGTCAAGCCGCGCCAGCAATCCTTGCACCGCTTCGACTTGGTCGGCGGCCACCGGGACGTCGAGTTCCGCACGCATTGTCACTTCCACATGATCGGGTTTCAGGCCGGCTTTCTCCATCGCCTCGCGCACGGCCTCGAACGATTCGGGCGTGGTGAACACGTCGATCTGGCCGTCCTCCGGCCACACCTTCACATCTTCCGCGCCGACCTCGATCGCGGCATCGGTGATTTTGTCCTCGTCCGCGCCTTCGGCGTAGGACAGCACGCCGGTCTTCTTGAACAGGTACGCCACCGAGCCATCCGTGCCGAGGTTGCCGCCGAACTTGGTGAAGGCGTGGCGCACGTCGGAGATAGTGCGCTGGCGATTGTCGGTGAGGCACTCGACCAGTACGGCGACGCCGCCCGGCGCGTAACCCTCGAAGTGCAGCTCTTCGTAAGTGACGCCTTCGAGTTCGCCAGTCGCCTTCTTGATCGCCCGCTCAATGTTGTCCTTGGGCATCGACGCCACGATGGCCTTGTCGACGGCCGTGCGCAATTGCGCATTGCCGTTGACGTCGCCGCCGCCAGCGCGCGCGGCGACCATGATTTCGCGCACCAGCTTGGTGAACACCTGACCGCGCTTCGCGTCTTGCGCGTTCTTGCGGCCGGCGATGGAAGGACCACGTCCCATGGGCGATACCGTTTGTACTGAAAGGTTGAAAGTCTAGGGAAACACTTGCGCAACCGCCACGGGTTCGCACTTGCGCCCATGGCTACCGGCTCCCCACCGCCCCACCGAACCGCTTCGCGGTTCGGTCGCCCGCTAGACCCAAGGGGGCTTGAAGACTCAGTTCTCGCGACGCACCTGCACGTGCAGTTCGGCAAGCTGCCTCGCGTCGATCGGGCTGGGCGCGTCGGTCATCAGGTCCTGCGCGCTGGTGGTCTTGGGGAACGCGATCACGTCGCGGATCGCGTCGGTGCCGCCGATCAGCATCGCCAGCCGGTCGATGCCGAAGGCGATGCCGCCGTGGGGTGGCGCGCCCATCTTCAGCGCGTCCAGCAGGAACCCGAACTTGGCGCGCGCCTCGTCCTCGCCGATGCCGAGCAGGCGGAATACCGCGCTCTGCATGTCGGGGCGATGGATGCGGATCGAACCGCCGCCGATCTCGGCGCCGTTCAACACCATGTCGTAGCCGCGGCTGACCGCGTGAGCAGGATCGGCGCTAAGCGCCGCGGCGTCGTCGACCTTGGGCGCGGTGAACGGGTGATGGAGGGCGACGTAGCGCTGTTCGACATCGTCGTATTCGAACATCGGGAAATCCGTGACCCACAGCGGCTTCCAGCTTTTCCCCACCAGGCCGCGATCCTGCGCCACCTTGAGCCGGAGCGCGCCCATGAAAGTGCTGACCGTCGTCCACTTGCCGGCGCCGAACAGCAGCGCATCGCCGTCGCGCGCGCCAGTCCCTTGCAGGATCTTCGCAAGCGTCGCCTCGTCCAGAAACTTCGCGACCGGCGAATTGACGCCTTCCAGTCCCTTGGCAGCGTCGGTGACTTTCAGCCACGCCAGACCCTTGGCACCGAACTTGGCCGCGTGCGCTGCGTAGTCGTCGAGTTGTTTGCGTGACAGCTCGGCGCCGCCCGGCACGCGCAACGCCGCGACGCGGCCATCGGGGTCGTTTGCCGGCCCCGAGAACACCTTGAACTCGAGTTGCTTCACCGCCTCCGCGACATCGACCAATTCCGATTCGATGCGCAAGTCGGGCTTGTCCGAACCGTAGCGCGTCATCGCCTCCAACCAGGTCATGCGCGGGAACGGATCGGCCAGTTCGATGCCGCCGACCTCGCGGAACACCTCGCGAACCAGTGCCTCGACCGTGTCCTGCACGTCGCGCTCCTCGACGAACGCGAATTCCATGTCGAGCTGGGTGAACTCCGGCTGGCGGTCGGCGCGCAGGTCCTCGTCGCGGAAGCAGCGCGCGATCTGGTAGTAGCGGTCGAAGCCCGCGATCATCAAAAGCTGCTTGAACAACTGCGGCGATTGCGGCAGCGCATAGAACTGCCCCGCGTGCACGCGCGAGGGAACGAGATAATCGCGCGCGCCTTCGGGCGTCGCCTTGGTGAGGATCGGCGTTTCGATGTCCTGGAAACCGCGTGCATCCAGCCAGCGACGCAGCGCCTGCACCAGCTTGGTGCGCGTGCGCATCAGCTTCTGCATTTCCGGACGGCGCAGGTCGAGATAGCGGTATTTCAGCCGCATTTCCTCGTTGGGATTTTCGTGCAACGCAAACGGAAGGTCGCGCGCGGAATTCAACAGCTCGATGGATTCGGCGACCACTTCGTAGCGGCCGGTCGGAATCTTCTCGTTGATGTTCGAGCGCACCCGCACCGTGCCGGCAACCTTGAGGCAATCCTCGTAACCGACTTTCGACGCGATCTTGAATACATCGGCGCGGTCGGGATCAGCCACGATCTGGACGATGCCCTCGTGGTCGCGCAGGTCGATGAACACCACGCCGCCGTGGTCGCGACGCGCATCGGCCCAACCGCACAAGGTGACGGATCGACCGACTTCGGCTTCACCGATCAGACCGCAATAATGACTACGCATCGCCCGCTGCACTATTCCGCGCCCGCCGGTGGCAGGCCAAACCGGAAATGCTAAGCGCCGCGATGCTGCGGCGCAATACGAGCGGCCAAGGGATGAGCGACGCCGCAACGCGCGATCACCCTCCAACCGGGCCGCGTTCCTGGGCCCGGCCAAGCAACAGCATCTTGTCGGCACGCCGCAGCGTGGATTCAAGGGGCTCGTCGGCGTCGCGCAGGGCCCAGCCAATCGAGAACACCGCCGGCATGCCATCGCGCGACGCCATCGCGAGGCGCTCGGCCAGCTCGCGCACGCCGTGGTCGGTGGTGTGTGGCATCACGATCGCGAATTCGTCGCCGCCCATGCGCACCACCACATCGCCGGCCCCGGCGGTGGCGCCGAGCAGCCGCGCCATCTCGCGCAACACTTCATCGCCGCGCTCGCGCCCTTCGCTGGCGTTCAATTGCCGGAAATAATCGATGTCCACCACCACGCACCCCCACACTTGGCCGTGCGTGGCCTGCATCGCGAACAATTCCAGGAAACGCCGCGTGCGACAGCCGGTCAACGTGTCGCGTTGGTTCTGGTCGCGCAGGCGCAGTTCGTAGCGGTGCCGCAGGGTCACGTCCTGCGCGGTACCCAGCACGTAGGGCGTCGGCTCGGCATCGGGGTAGCAGATGAACTGGTATCGCAGCACGCGTCGCTCGCCATTGCGTGCCATGAAATGCAGGACGCCGCCGTCGCGATGCAGGCTGCGGATGCGATCGGCGTAGTCGTTCCAGTTGCCGTCGCCCTCGTCACCGACGAAGTCGGCCAGCGGACGGCCGATCATCTCTTCGCGGCTGTAGCCGAGCGTCTGCGCCATCAAGGCGTTGACGCGCAGCAGCCGCCCGTCCAGATCATGCATCCAGACCAGCGCGAGCCCGGATTCCACCAGATCATCGTAACGGCCGGCGCACTCGCGCAACGCCTGCCGCGAGGCGTGTTCGCTCGACAGGTCGCGCACCAGCATCATCCGCGCGGGGATTTCGGCGTGCGGAAGATTGCCGATGTCGGTGAGCGCGTCGAAAGTATCGCCATTGGCGCGACGGTGTTGCCAGGCCACGCTGCCCGGGGGCACCGCGCGACCCGGATCGCGCAGGTAGGCGCGCAGGCGCTCGGCCTCGGCCGGCAGGAACAGGTCGGAAACGTGCAGCTGCTGGAAGCGCTGGCGCGGATAGCCGTAGCACTGCTCGGCCGCGGCGTTGGCGCTCAGGACGCGCAAGTCCGAGCTGGCGAACACGACCACCGGCAGCGGATTCAGTTCGAACCATACCCGCGTTTCGTCCGCGCGCCGGCGCATCAGTTTCTGCAATTCGAGTTCGTCGGTGATGTCGCGCGCGGCACCGACCAAGCCCGACACGTGGCCGCGGGTGTCGTGCAGCGGGCGCTTGGAAACCAGGAAACTGCGTTCACCCGAGGCGGTCGCCTGCACTTCGCGGAACATCGTGGGCAGGTCGCGATCCAGGCACACGCGATCGTTTTCTTCCCACGCCAGCGCGTCGGAACCGGGCTGCAGATCGCTGTCGCGCCGGCCCAGCACGTCCATGGCCCGACGCCCGATCAGCGCCGCCGCCGCATCGTTGACGAATCGGTAGCGCTGGCCGGCATCCTTGATGAACACCGGGTTCTCGCCCTGTTCGCACAGCACTTGCGTCAGCTCGGCGAGCCGCCGCAGGCTACCCAGCGTCCAGACCAGCAGCACGCCCGAACCGGCCAACGCGCAGAGGCCGGCGATGCGCAGCAGCAGCGCCGCGTTTCCCAGGGCCTCGCTGCCGGTGGTGGCGAGTACGGCCAGTACGCCTGCCGGAACCACCAGCAAGCCGATGCCGAACCATCCGAACCAGCGCAGCGAAGCACGCCCACCAGGAATGGCTTCCAGTACGCCGAATTTTCCCCTGTGTTTCGCCACAACGTCCCTCGACGTGTTTTCGCGCCCGCACCAGGCGGCGCCCACCCCGGAAGTGCAAGAGGCGTGCTCGCGCCCGCGCGAGTCGTGCCACCGTCACAGTTGTTGACCGCCGGAGCGGCGGTTTGTTGACGCGCGTCTCATTTATCGTGCGATCGTCCATGATCGCTGCTTTGTCAAACCCCCATTGCCGAACTGTCCGGCGAGCGGTCACGCGCGCATCAGGGTGGATTTCCCGAACAGGCTTTCGACCAGGTCCACCACCAGTTCGGCGGTGCGGTTGTGCTCATCCAGCGCCGGGTTCAGCTCCACGATGTCCAGCGAGGCGGCCAAGCCGGTGTCGGCGATCATTTCCATGCACAACTGGGCTTCGCGGTAAGTCGGCCCCCCGGGGACCGTGGTGCCGACCGCCGGTGCAATCGATGGATCGAGGAAATCCACGTCGAAGCTGACGTGCAGATGGGTGTCGGCATCCAGACCATCCAGCGCTTCCTCCATCACGCGTCGCATGCCGCGCTCGTCGATATAGCGCATGTCGAAAATCTCGAGGCCGGCGTCGTGCACCAGCTTCTTTTCATTGGGATCGACCGAGCGGATGCCGATCTGGCGCACCACGTCCGCAGCGATCGCGGGCGCCACTCCACCCACTTCCGTCAACTCGCGCGGACCGAAGCCGCACAGGCAGGCCACGGGCATGCCGTGGATGTTGCCGGAAGGCGTGATCTCGGCAGTATTGAAGTCGGCGTGCGCATCCAGCCACAACACCCGCAGCTTGCGACCCTTGTTGCGACAATGCCGCGCCACCGCGCTGATCGATCCGATCGCAAGGCAATGATCGCCACCCAGCATGATCGGCACGCGGCCGGCCTCGAGCTCCGCCGTCTCTGCTTCAAGCACCGCGCGATTCCACGCGATGACTTCCGCGAAGTGGCGATAGCCCCCTCGCGGCGGCTGCCAGGGATTGATGGGCCCGGCGAGATTGCCGCGATCGACCACGTCCAGTCCGCGGCCGGCAAGCGCCTGGGCCAGACCCGCCACGCGCATCGCTTCCGGACCCATCGACGCGCCGCGTGAACCCGCGCCGATGTCGGTGGGAACGCCGAACAGGGAAACCGATTTCGTTGTGCTGGCCACGCGCCGTCACCCGATCGTTGTGGGGAACTGGGAAGCATAGCCCGCAGGCGCGCGTGGAACCACCCGACGTCAGGCGTCGTGAATGGCCGCGTCGAGGAGGGCAGCGAGTGAAGCGACCGCGGGCGTGGCGGCCGCACGATCGCGACAGGGTGCGCGTCCGGACAGCAGGCGATCCAGCTCGCGCGCGGCGTCGCCCACCGCATCCAGTCCGTAACAGGGCGCCGAGCCTGACAACCGGTGTGCCACGTCGCGCAAACGCAGCCACGGCGCTTCGTCGCCGGTATCCACGCACTCGCTCCACGCGGACGCCAGCGCGGCGCGGCGGCCGGGGAGTTCCTGCATGAAATGCCGACGCAGCGCCTCGATCTGCGCCTGGAATTCCGCTTCGCGGGGATCCGATTCCACGCCCATTTGTGCCTCGTCCTGCAGCCACTGGTGCCGACAGTCTGACTCGAACAGACGACCTACCGCTTACAAGGCGGTTGCTCTACCAACTGAGCTATGCCGGCGTGCCATGAAGATTATCGCAACAGGCCGCGGGTGCGAAACCGCAGCCCGGCCGCGCGCCTGGAATCAAAAGCAGTCGATCGGATTCGCTTGCAGGTCATTCCTGCCCGGCAGCCACGCTTGCCAGTCGAAGGTTCCATCGGCCGGCACTGCGTAATCGACCCAATACGCAGGTTCCGTCTCGACGCGTTGCTCGACCTTGGCGGCAAAGTCGAGCGCCTGCAGCTGTGCGAGTCGCTTCTCGGCGTTGGACTGGTCGTTGAAAAGGCCCAGCGAAATGGTGTTCTGCGAATCGCCAGCGGTCACCACGTAGTAGTCGTGGATGCCCTTGGCTGCCAGACGCCGCGCGGCGTCGAGCGCGCCCTCGCGGTCCGCCGCGGCAGGCAGGTAAACCCAATAGCCGTGCGAGCGGCGCACTTGTTCCTCACGGTACTGGATGCGCGCGACGTGTGGCGACAACGCCTGCATCGCCGCGCGCATGTCGACGGTGGTGATGAATGGGCCGAGCGTGCTGCAGGCATCGCGCGAAGTTGGCGCCGTCGCGGCAGCTGCGGGCGGCGCCTTGACCGGCTGCGCGGCGTGGCGCGTTTCCGACAGCAATCGCAATTCGGGCACGCCGGGATCGGTGGCTGGCGGCAGCGTCGATTCGGGGACGTGCCCGAACAGCAGCCACGCACCCGCGCCAACGTTCAAGGCCAGCAGCAGCAGGAACAGCAAGCGAACGAACATCAGTCCCATCCAACGCGGCTGTTGTGGAAAGTCAGGCCGTGGATGGCCGTTCTGGAACTTCCGAGACGAGAAGCTACAAGGATTCGATGGCCTTCAACGTAGCCGCGATCAGGGATGATCGCAAAAACCCTGAAGCCCGTTCTGGAACTCGCAGGCGGCCGCATCTACAAGGATTCGACGACATTGAACGTAGCCGCGATCATGCATGATCGCAAAATAATGCAAGCCCGTGCAGCACGGCGTGCTCGAACACCTCGGCATGAAATCCGTCCCCTGCCAGCCATTCCGCCAGTTGCGGGGACCAGCCGCCGTGCAGCCACACATGCGCACGGGCCGGGGCAACACGGTGGCGCTCCGCGAACCATTCGACCAGTGCGCCCGCGGCGGACCAGCAACCCGCCTGCAACGCAGCGGCGGTGTCATCGCCGCCATCGCCGGAAAACGCATCCGGATTGCTGGCGGCGATCGCGGTCTCGACACGCAGGGCCTCCAGCATCCGTCCGGGCGACAGCGCGATCAGACCCGCCGAATGTTCGCCGTTCGCGCCCACCGCATCCAGCGTCATGGCTGTCCCGCAACCGATCACGAGGCCGGCGCCGCCCGTGCGCGCGTGCACGGCCACCATCGACAGAAAGCGATCGATACCGAGCCGCTCCGGCCTGGCATAGCGATTGCCGACGCCGCAAGCCTGCCGCGGCGTGCGCAGCCATTCGACTTTCGTCCCCGCAGCGGCCGGCAGCCAATCGCGTACGCGATCGGCGCGATCGACCCGCGCCACGGAAGCGACAAGGATGCGCGACGGCCGCGGCCAGCGCCCGGCGAGTTGACGCAGCTGCGCCGCAAAATCCGGCTGCGCCCAGTCCAACGCGGTGACGTCGACCGGATCGCCTTGCGCCAACCGCGCAAGCTTGGCCCGCGAGTTGCCGAGATCGAGCAACCACGTCTCGCCGATTCGCGTATTCACTCCGGCCGCACCGTGACTTCGGCGCTGTCCAGCACGCGCGTGCCTTCACGCGTTCGCACGCGCAGCGCGCCGCGCGCATCCACGCCCGCGGCGATGCCGTCGAACGTGCCGTGCGCGCCTTCCAAGCGAATCGTCCGTCCCGCGAGTGCATCGCGCTCCGTCCATGCCTGCGCGAAGGCCGCGAACCCCGACGCATCGAAAACCTCCAGCGCGTCGACCAGCCGTGCGGCCAATGCAGTCGCCAGTCCATTTCGTGATGGCGCAGCGCCGCCGCGCAAGCGCACCAGATCCGTGCACGGTCGATCCAGCGCCGCGCGCACGCCCTCGGACAGATGCACGTTGATGCCAATGCCGATGATCGCGTGACACGGTCCCATGAATTCGCCATCCAGTTCGACCAGGATGCCGCCGAGTTTCGCATCATCGTGGACCAGATCGTTGGGCCACTTCAGCGCAACATCCGGCACGCCGCAATCCTCCAATGCCTGCGCCGCGGCAACGCCCGCCGCCAGCGACAGCCCCGATAATCCGGCATAACCACCCGCGAAGCGCTTCAGACAGGAGAACTGCAGGTTCACGGCCGGCGGCGACAGCCACTGTCGTCCGCGGCGACCGCGTCCGGCTTGCTGCCAATCGGCGAACACGAACGAAAGATCGGGCAAGTCCGCAGCGCGACGCGCCAACTCGCTCGACGTCGAATCCAGCCGCCAATGATTCTCGAGCGCGCCGAGGCGGTGCCGTACGTGAACCGGCAAGGCAGCGCGGATCCGCCCGACATCCAACGGTTCCAGCGGACGCACAAGCCGGTATCCCCGCGGTCCGGAGTCGATGTCCAGGCCCGCCTTTCGCCAGGTTTCGATCTGTTTCCAAACCGCCGCCCGCGAAACCCCGAGTTCCGACGCCAGTTCCGGCCCCGTCATGGCCCGGCCGGAAGCCAGCAAAACCAGCATCGGCGGCATGTCCGAACCCGTCTGTTGAACCGGTTTGCCACGCGCTGGCGACCGGGTTCCGGATGTGTCAAGATGGGAATTCGACATGCACTGATTCCGGGGGCTGTCATGAAACACCTGCCGTTGTGGCTGACGGTGTTGCTGCTGGGTGGCGTGCCGCTCACCGCGGCAGCGTTCGATTATGGCCCGAATCGCACCTTGCTTGCTGCCGAAAACGGCGCGCCGCAGTTGCCCGTGTTGCAGCAACGCGATGCGGCGAGTGTCGCCGTGTCCAAGCCGGAAGTCATGGCGGCCGCCAGCGCCGAGAGTCCGAATCCGGAGCCGCGCATGACGCCTTCGTCGACGTCAGCCGCTGCCGCGGCGCGTCCGCGTGGACCGACGGCCAGCAACAAATCGCGCGGTGCGAATCCCGAGCAGCCCGCGCCGGGGCCCGCCACTTGGCAATCGTTGTTGCCGGGTTCGATTCAATAGCGGTGCGATCCCGTCGCATCCGGATGTTTTCGGCGACCGAATGGCTGGCGGTGATGCGCGAAACACCCAAGCGATCACCCTTGACCCGACTTTTCACGACAGTCGTTCCCCGGCGTTGATTCGCCCTCGCGGTATCGCCGTTCACGACCTCACCGCTCGGCGAAGCTCACGTGGAAACATGCGCCGCCCAATTCGGCGGAGCGATCCACTTCCAGCGTGCCACGATACGCGCGCACGATGTCTTCGACGATCGCAAGGCCGATGCCGTGCCCCTGCACGCGCTCGTCGCCGCGCACTCCGCGCTGCAACACCTTCTCCAACTTGTCCGGTGGAATGCCCGGGCCGTCGTCTTCCACCCGCACGTCCAATCCCGTGCGCCATGCCTTGGGGTTGTCCGGCGCGATGCTTTTCACGCTCAACAGCACCCGATGGTCCGCCCACTTGAAGGCGTTTTCGAGCAGGTTGCCAAGGAGTTCCAGCAGGTCGCCTTCCTCCCCGTAGAAGCGCGCGTTCTCGTCGAGATCGAATTCGCACAGGATGTTCTTGCGCGAGTACACGCGCTCGAGGCTGCGCACTACGGCCTCGGCGTGGTTCTGCACCGTGATCGGCGCCGCGAAGGTCGAGTGACCCGACGTCTTGGCGCGCGCCAACTGGTAGGCGACGATCTGATCCATGTGCTGCACCTGCGCCTGCAGCTCGGTGCGCAGGTCCGCTTCGGAGTCATCCGATTCCAGCCGCGAGCGCGCCACCGCCAGCGGCGTCTTCAGGCTGTGCGCCAGATCGTCCAGCGTGTTGCGGTAACGCGTCAGGTGTTCGCGTTCGCTTTCGATGAAACGATTCAAGCCGCGCGTCAGCACCGACACTTCGCGCGGATAAGGACCGGTCAGGCGCTCCGCACCGCCCCGCTCGATACGCGCGATGTCGCGCGCCACCCGCCGCAGCGGAGAAAAACTCCATCGCAACAGGATTTGCTGCAACACCAGCAAGGCCAGCCCCAACGCACCCAGCCAACCAAACAGGGTGCGGCGATATGTCGCGAGGCCGTTGTGGAACAGCGCGTCGTTTTCGCCGATGTAGATGGTGAGGTGATAGCTGTTGCCACCCTGCAGCATCCAGTCGATGCCCTGGCTCAACACGTACAGCGGCCCGGCCGAGGTTTCCACGGGTCCCTCGAATTTCGCCGGTCCCGGCGGCAGCAGGTCGTGGAACGGCAGGTCGCGACCCAGCGCCGACTGCGCTTCCCAGTGAAAGCCGTCCTGGCCGACAATCACGGCGTACAAGCCCGAACCCGGCCGTCCGAAGTCCGGGTTCGGTGGCGGCATGTCGGGTGGAAGCACCCGGCCCGGACGCGGGACATCCACGCCGGCGAGATAGGTGTACGCATAGCTCTGCAGTTGCGCGCGCAATCCCTCCAGCGCCGCGTGCGCGTAGGCACGATCCAGCGCGAAACCCGTGATGCCGAGAAAGCCGATCAGCACCAACAACGTGGCGATGGTCGAGCGCGAGACCAGCGACAGCGGTCGGCGCGACGCGATGGTCTCGGAAACCATGGTGCTCGAAACCTTGCGCGGCTCGTTGGAACCGCGATCGCCGGCATCATCGCCCCGGACGGCTTGGGCGTGCAACTGCAAACGCGCGGCTACTGTTCGGTCACCGTCTCGTCACGCGGAATGGCGAAACGGTAGCCACGGCCGCGCACGGTTTCGATCGGCTTCATGCTGCTTTCCGGATCGAGCTTGCGGCGCAGGCGGCCGATGAATACTTCCAGCACATTCGAATCGCGATCGAAATCCTGCTGGTAGATGTGCTCGGTCAGATCGGCCTTGGACACCAGCTCGCCGGCATGCAGCATCAGGTATTCCAGCACCTTGTATTCGTAGCTGGTGAGGTCGGTGGGTCTGCCATCGACGGTTACCGTCTGTGCGGTGGTGTCGAGCCGAATCGGCCCGCACGACAACACCGGCTTGGCCCAGCCCGAGGCCCGCCGCACCAGCGCGTTGATGCGCGCCAGCAGTTCCTCGACGTGGAACGGTTTCACGAGGTAATCGTCGGCGCCGAATTTCAGGCCCTCCACCTTGTCCTGCCACGACGAACGCGCGGTGAGGATCAGGATGGGATAACTGTGGCCTTCCTTGCGCAGGATTTCCACCAGTTCCATGCCGGAGAGCTTGGGCAGGCCGAGGTCGACGATTGCGAGATCGAACGGCACCTCGCGGCCGAGGTACAACCCTTCCTCGCCATCGGCAGCGGCATCCACGGCAAACCCGTCACGTTTCAGGCGCGCGGCCAGCGTTTCACGCAGCGGCGCTTCGTCTTCCACCAACAGGATGCGCATCAGTGCCCTCCTTGATCAGAATCGGATTTATCGGAACCGGATCTGCCCGGATCGGATTGTGACCGCGCGTTCGAATGCATCTGCACCACCCGCACCTGGCCTTGCGGCGTCAGCACCTTGATGCGGTACACGTTGGTCTTGCCCCGCGTCACCGTGTCGGTGGCAAGGATGTGGCCGTGGGTCTGGCCCTGCACCTGCTTGACCGCCTGCTCCAGCGTCACCGGATGCGCCGGTGCCGACGTGGGTGTCGAGCGCGGTGGCGGCTTGCGTGCGAACGCGGGCGCGGCGCACAGCAGTGCACACCCCAGCGCCAACGCAACGTTGCGGACTTTCATGGCCATCGACACTCGATTCGCGAACCTTCAAAGCAACGATCATCCCGCAGCCCATTGAATTCGTGCTGAACATCGCGCGAGGGGCGCCGGAATCACGCATTGGGCAACGCTTTCGACGCCTCAGGCCATCGCCTGTACTGCCTGCCCTTCGACCTGTGCCAGCGCCGCCTCGATGACCTCCCAGCCCGCATCATCAGCGCGTGCCCGTTCCGACAGCACCCGCCGGAACGCCTTGCCGCCCGGTTCGCCGTGATACAACCCCAACAGGTGGCGCGTGATCGATGCCAGCCGAATCCCCCGCGCGCGCGCGGCCTCGATGTACGGCCGCATCGATCGAAGCACGGTTGCGCGTACTGGTGTTTCGCCGCCATGCAAGGCCGCCTCGATGCGCGCAAGTGCATAAGGATCGTGATACGCGAGCCGCCCCAGCATCGCGCCATCGACATGGCGCAGATGTTCTTCGACCGCGGACAGCCGATCGATGCCGCCATTGATGATCACCCGCAATGCGGGGAATTCATGCTTCAACCGGTATACGCGCGGATAGTTGAGCGGCGGCACTTCTCGGTTCTGCTTCGGCGACAAACCCTGCAACCAAGCCTTGCGCGCGTGCACCACCAGCACGCGCACCTCCGCATCGACCATGCGCGCGGCGAATCCGAACAAATCCTTGTCGTCGTCCTGATCGTCCACCCCGATCCGGCACTTTACCGTCACCGGCACCCGGACCGCTTCGCGCATCGCGCGCACGCAGTCCGCCACCAGTTCCGGTTCGCGCATCAGGCACGCGCCGAAGCGCCCCGACTGCACGCGGTCGGATGGACAACCCACGTTGAGATTGATCTCGTCGTAGCCCGCCTGCTCACCATAACGCGCGGCCTGCGCCAGCTCGGCCGGCTCGGCGCCGCCGAGCTGCAACGCAACCGGATGTTCTTCAGGGTTGTACGCGAGCAAGTGCGCCCGCTCGCCCCGCACCAGTGCTGCCGCGGTCACCATCTCGGTGTAGAGGCGCGCGTGCGGACTGAGTAGCCGGTGGAAGTACCGACAGTGCCGGTCGGTCCAGTCCATCATCGGGGCAACGCACAGGCGCCACGGATTGGCTTGCTGTACTTCCATATGGACATGATAGGAAAGTCACGCGCTTCGTGAAAAGTCAGGCCATGGATGGCCGTTCTGGTGCTCTCCGGTGGATGACCGCAAAAATAATTGCTTAACGTCGCGCCACCTAGACTCGCCCCTCGTTTCCGTCGAGCACAAGCCCATGAAATCGCTGACGCCCCTCTGCCTGATCGCCGCGCTGGCCGTCATCGCACTGACGGGTTGCCAGCGACAATCGGAAGGTGATGCATCCTCGGGTCCGGCAGCCGCCGCATCGGCCGCAAGCGCTTCGACGCCCGTGATCCCGCCGCCCGCCCCGGCCAGCGCGTCCACCGCGGGCCTGCCGGGCGACCATGCAAGCACACGCCATTACAAGATCGCGATCGACCTGCCCACGCTGCCGGCCAACGAAAAATCGCTGGCCGACGCGCTGCGCGCCACCGCCGATCATGCCAAGCGCGATTTTCTCGACGCGCTGCCCGATCCGGAGCAGATGCCGGAATTCGCCAACCGGCAGTTCGAGATGCAACTGGATTTCAAGGTCGCCGCGAACACGCCGACCTTCACCAGCGTGCGCGAAATCGGCATGCAGGACACCGGCGGTGCGCACCCGATTCCGGTCGAAGCGGCGTTCGTGTTCGATCGCAAGGCCGGCAAGTTGCTCACGCTGGACGACTTGTTCACCAATCCGGACGCGGCGCGCACCGCGCTGGCCAATTTCGCGCACGACACGCTGCTGAAGAAACTCATGGCGAATGCGCCCAAGCCGGGCGAAGGATCGCCCGCGGCGATCCGCGAATGGAAAACCAACATGACGCAAATGCTCGGCGACGGCACCAAGCCGACCAGCGTCAATTACTCGGTGTTCGTGGTGCGCGCCGGCAACACGACGGATGCAGCGAGCCCCGGCCTAACGCTGGTTTTTCCGCCCTATCAGGTCGCGGCTTACGTCTATGGCACGCAGACCGTGGACGTGCCGGCCAGCGTGTTCGCGAAATTCCTGAAACCTGGTTACGTGAGCGCGTTCGCACCCTGATTTTTGGTCAGCCGTCGGCCAGATGCGCCACGGCGGCGGTCGCCGCAGCGCGATCCGCGTCATCGAAAGGCGGCAGCCACTCGCCATCCGCAAGCACGTCATCATCGAGACAGCGCGCATTGATGCTGTAGCCGTGCGGATGCGAGCGCGGCACGTAAAACGACTTCACGCCGCAGTGCCGGCAGAACAGGTGGCGCGCCACGCCGGTATTGAAGCGATACTCGATCAATGCATCGGCGCCACGGATCAAATGGAACCGCGAAGCCGGCACGATCAGGTGCACGTAGCCCGTCATCCGGCAGATCGAACAGGTGCACGTCTGCAGCAACGGCCGCGGCGCCACGCGGACTTCGAAGCGCACCACGCCGCAATGACAACCGCCGCCTCGCACCACCAGACCGGCATCGGACACGCGCATGCTTCCCGTGCAGCCAAACCGCGATTGTAGCCATCGCGCGCGGCTGACTTTCGGCCCATCCCGCCGCTCGATGAAGCGTGTTAGTGTCCAATGACTCCAGCGGAGATCCGTCATGTTCAAGCGAAGCCTTGCCGCCGTTGCCGCCTTTGCGCTCACCGCCCCGGTTGCGCTCGCCGCGCCGCCGTCTTCCGCCAAGCCGGACCGGCGTCCCGACCATCCGCCAGTGCCGCCGCCTGCGTGGGTCGCGCAGAGCAACGCCTACGCGCAGGTGCTGCTGAAGACGCTGGCCGAATTCAACCCGGAATTCGCATCGCAATTCGGCCTGCCGGGCTACGACGACAAGGTCGTCGATCTGAAACCGAACGTGGACGTGCGCTCGCGGGAAGCGCTGACCAAGGCACGCGACACGCTGCAGGCAGACGTCGCCAAGACCACCGACGCGAACGTCCGCGAGGATCTGGAAATCATGATCCACGCGGCCGACCGTTTCATCGAAAGCAGCAAGCTGCAAGACCAATACATGCTGCCCTACACCGATGTCGGCCAGACGATCTTCCAGGGCGAATTCGGACTGTTGCAGGACCAGGTCGCAGCCGCGCGTCGACCGCACGCGCTCGCACGCCTGAAGTGTTACGTCGGCATGGCGCCCGGCTGCACGCCGATCACCAGGGAAGCCGAGGCCCTGTTCGAAGCCAAGGCCGGCGACAAGAAACTGCTGGGTCCGTACAAGGCCGAGGTCGAGCAGAACCTCGCCAACACGCAGCGCTACGTGGACGGCATCCGCAAGTTGTACGCGAAATACAAGATCGATGGCGCTGGCCCGGCGCTGGATACGCTGCAGAAGCAGTTGGACACTTACACCGCGTGGGTGAAATCAACGGTGCTGCCGCGCGCGCGCACTGATGCGCGCCTGCCCGAGCCGATTTACGCCGACAATCTGAAGAACGTCGGCATCGACATTCCGCCGCAGGAACTGATCAAGCAGGCCGAACAGTCCTTCATGGAAATCCAGTCGGAGATGGAAACGCTGGCGCCCTACGTCGCCAAGGCGGAAGGCTTCGCGTCCACCACCGATTATCGCGCCGTCATCAAGGATCTGAAAAAACAGCAACTCGACCGCGACAACATCGAGCCGTATTACCAGACGGTGATCGACAAGATCGAAGCGATCATCCGCGACCAGCACATCGTCACGCTGCCCAAGCGCAAGATGATCATGCGCTTGGCGTCCGAAGCCGAAAGCGCCGCGCAACCCGCGCCGCACATGGACCCTCCGCCGTTGATCAACAACCACGGCGAGCGCGGCGCGTTTGTACTTCCGCTCGGCAACCCGCCCTCGGGCAACGGCAAGAACGAAGCCTACGACGACTTCACCTGCAAGGCCTGCGCGTGGACGCTGACCGCGCACGAAGGCCGTCCGGGCCACGAGCTGCAATTCTCCGCGATGGTCGAGCATGGTGTGTCGCTGGCGCGTTCACTGTTCGCGTTCAACAGCGTCAACGTGGAAGGCTGGGCGCTGTACGCCGAATGGATGATGGTGCCGTACGAACCCGCGGGCGGGCAGATGATCGCGCTGCAGTTGCGGCTGTTGCGCGCCGCGCGTGCGTTCCTCGATCCGATGTTGAACCTCGGTCTGATCGATCGCCAGCGCGCGCACGACATCCTGGTCAACGATGTTGGTATCTCGGAAGCGTTCGCGCGCGAGGAACTGGACCGTTTCATGTTTCGCTCGCCGGGCCAGGCCACCGCGTATTTCTACGGCTACTCGCGCATCCTGCAACTGCGCGCGCACACCGAAATCGCCCTGGGCAGCAAGTTCAACCTGCAACAGTTCAACGACTTCATCTTGTCGCAGGGCCTGCTGCCGCCGGATCAGTTGGCGGAAGCAGTGGACCAGCAGTTCATCCCGGGACATCAAGGGCGCTGACCAAGGCCCGACGGCGCGCACTGTTTGCCGGCGCGCCCTCCTCGCGACCGCACCCATAAACAGTGTCGGCATCTCTTACGATTTGAGGAAAAAACCACGACTTTCCCGACCTTGCCACGGCAAAAACAATTTAAAAATCATTTGCTTGGATGGTCGCTGTCAACGTGGCATGGAACGTGCTCTCCAGTGCGTGAAGTCCATGGGAGTGGACTTCGTTCCTCAACATCGCCGGGAGAACCAAAATGAAAAAGCTGAGTCTCGTGGCGTTCGTGGGCCTGCTGGTCCTTGGGGCGGCCAGTACCGCGAATGCAACCATCGTTACCGTGTTCAACAACTGGACCGACGGTCTGGCGAATTTCAACAGCAAGGTCGCTGGCGCCGGCGGCACTGCCACACACGACACGTGGTCCTCACTGTCTTTTTCCAACGGAGATACGGAACTCGACCGGACGGGCTACAAGCTGACGAGGACCGACGGTACCATCTTGTCCGACCAAGGCGTCTATAACGCCTACGGCTCCTCGCCGACAGCGTATACCACCGGTAACACGATCGACATCGACCCCTATGGAAATGGCACTGACAACGGGCACGGCGACAACAACGGCCTCGGCTCCAAGGGCAGCGGCCTGACATTCGTCTTCGACACCGGCATCAATGCCATCGGCTTTGAAGTGGGCGACTGGGCAACGTGCTGCCAAGAGTCGGATCTTTACATTTCCTTCGGCAACAACGCCCCCATCCGTGTCGGTCAATCACTGATCGCAGGGGATCAGTTCCTGACCAATGGCGGTGCGGGCGTTTACGTTGCCGCTTTCGATGACAGCGGCGATTTCGACACCGTGCACTTCTGGGGCGACGGATGGGGCGAGTACCTGGTCATGGGCGGCACGATCAGCTACGCCACGCTCGATCAAGGGAGCCTGCCCCCCGTCGGCGTGCCGGAACCCGGTTCGCTCGGGATGCTGGCGCTCGGCTTGCTGGCGCTCGGCTGGCTGGTGCGGCGCCGTCGCTACGCGTGATACGCAATCCATCCGCTTGTTGAACAAACCCCGCTTCGGCGGGGTTTGTTTTTTGCGGCAAATCGCAACAACGCAGCGAGCGCAGCGGGATTCATCCCCAACTATCGACTGATGGTGAACTTGCCGAAATCCACGCCGAGGTTCCAACCCCTGCCGGTACCACTCAACGCCAGCGACACGTTGCCCTTGGTCATCACGGTGGCCCGCGACGACGCGGCGGCGCCTGCATGGGCTTCACCAACCGCATAGGTGCCGAGGATCTCGTCGATGTTGAAGATGCCCGAGAACTTGCCGATGCCCTCGATGCTGGACTTGCCGAAGGTCAACCCACCGCCCTTGCTGCGCAGATGCACGGTCATGTGCTGGCCATTGCTGCAGGTGACGCTGCCGCTCCCGCTGGACGTCTTGTAGAACGCCGACCAGCCGTGGATTTCGAAACTCATCCTGCAGGTAATTTCGCCGCTGGCGGCGTGCGCGGTTCCCGCGACCATCAGCGGGGCGCCGGCCAGCATCGCGGCGAGAACGAGGTTGCGTGCGGTGTGCATGATGACCTCCTTTGGAAATGGTGCGGACGATTGCCCGGTCATTGTTGCCCGTAATCCTGAACGGCGCCATCCGGCCTTGCCACGGTATTCAGAGAACGCGCTTTGCAAAAAGTCCGACCACGGACGACCGTTCTGGACTTGAAGGCGCTGAGCGCACTGATTGAGCGACCCTTTCGCCAAGACAGCGATCAGGGAAGATCGCACGAAAACTGCCGCTTGAAGTCGCCCGCGAACTCCGCCGCATCGAAGTGATGGTTCTGGGTGCCGGGATGGGCGATCTTCAACGCGCCCAGCAGTGAGGCCACGCGCCCCACGCTCGGCCAGTCGAGGCCCCGCAGGATGCCGAAGATCAGGCCGGCCCGGTACGCGTCGCCACAGCCGGTCGGGTCCACCACTTCGCGCGGCTTGGCGGCCGGAATCCCGTAGCTGGTGCCATCCGCGTGGATCACCGAGCCGTCCGCGCCGTGGGTCACGATATAGGCTTTGACCCGCTTGGCGATGTCGGCCTCGGACCAGCCGGTGCGCTCGGACAGCAGGCTGGCTTCGTAGCTGTTCACCGCGACGTAGCTGGCCTTGTCGATGAAGGCGCGGAACTCCTCGCCCGAGAACAGCGGCATTGCCTGCCCGGGATCGAAGATGAAGGGCATGCCTTTCGCGGCGAATCCGGCGGCGTGCTGGAGCATGCCCTCGCGGCCGTCCGGCGCCACGATCCCGAGCGCGGCGTCAGCCACGTCATCGACGCGGTTCCGGTGGCTTTCCATCATCGCACCCGGATGGAAAGCGGTGATCTGGTTGTTGTCCTGGTCGGTGGTGATGAACGCCTGCGCCGTGAACGTATCCGGCACCTCCCGGATCTGGTCCACGCGGATATCCAGCCCTTCGAACCACTCCCGATACGGCGCGAAATCCTGCCCCACCGTCGCCATCGGGATCGGCTCGCCCCCGAGAAGCTTCAGGTTGTAAGCGATGTTGCCTGCGCAGCCGCCGAACTCGCGGCGCATCCGCGGCACCAGGAACGACACGTTCAACATGTGCACCTTGTCCGGCAGGATGTGGTTCTTGAAGCGGTCCTCGAACACCATGATGGTGTCGTAGGCCATGGAGCCACAGATCAGCGCAGCCGGCATCGATGCATTCCTTGTGTCGCGGACGGAACCGCCGATGCTAACCGGATCGGCCGCGGGATTCGACCCGCTGCGGACGCCATCCGCCCCGGCGGGATGCGACATTCCGCATCAAACAGCGACGCAGTACCTTGCAGGTTGGCGGGATGTTACCTAGACTGGCTCGCTATTTCCCCTCTGCCTGACGCTCAGGCCCGCACCCTGGCGGATCGCGCATGTTCAAACTGTTTCGCGGCATTTTTTCCAACGACCTTTCCATCGATCTTGGCACCGCAAACACGCTGATCTACGTGCGCGACCAGGGTATCGTGCTCAACGAACCGTCCGTGGTCGCGATCCGCCAGGATCGCGGCGCCGGTGGCCCGCGTTCGGTCGCGGCGGTCGGCAACGACGCCAAGATGATGCTGGGCCGTACGCCCGGCAACATCGTCACCGTGCGGCCGATGAAGGACGGCGTGATCGCCGACTTCACCATGACCGAGGCGATGCTGCAGCATTTCATCAAGCAGGTACACAAATCCCGTTTTCTCCGTCCCAGCCCGCGCGTGCTGGTGTGCGTGCCGTGCGGCTCGACCCAGGTCGAGCGCCGTGCGATCAAGGAATCCGCCGAAGGCGCGGGCGCGCGCGACGTGTTCCTGATCGAGGAACCGATGGCCGCCGCGATCGGCGCCGGCATCCCGGTGCACGAGGCGCGCGGCTCGATGGTGCTGGACATCGGCGGCGGCACGTCCGAAGTCGCGGTGATGAGCCTCAACGGCATCGTGTATTCGCAGTCGGTGCGGATCGGCGGCGACCGCTTCGACGAAGCCATCATCAACTACGTGCGCCGCAGCAACGGCACCTTGATCGGCGACCCGACCGCCGAACGCATCAAGATCGAGATCGGCTGCGCCTACCCGCAAAAAGAAGTGCGCGAGATGGAAGTCTCCGGCCGCAACCTCGCCGAAGGCGTGCCGCGGATGTTCACGATCAACTCCAACGACGTGCTGGAAGCCCTGCGCGAGCCGCTGCACGGCATCGTTGCCGCGGTCAAGGCGGCACTGGAACAGACCCCGCCGGAATTGTGCTCGGACGTCCACGAACGCGGCATCGTGTTGACCGGTGGCGGTGCGCTGCTGCGCGACATCGACAAGCTGATCAGCGAGGAAACCGGCCTGTACGTCCAGGTCGCCGAAGATCCGCTGACCTGCGTCGCGCGCGGCGGCGGCCGTGCGCTGGAATTGATCGACATGCATGGAAGCGACTTCTTCGCGCAGGAGTGATCCTGGACAACCTGCTGCGCCAGCGAATATTTTTGCGATCATCCCTGATCGCTGCGCTACCTATCACCGGTTCTCATGCCGTCCTTCCCCGTCGGATATGTCAGAACGGCCATCCATGGCCTGATTTTCCACAACAGCCGCTTCGAGCGGACCTCCTCAAAAACCTTCACTGGTTTGCAATGCCTTCGTGAGCCGCGACGCCGCACCGCGCTGACATTGTTGCTACGCTTTGACCTCCGCTTGACCCCGCCCGCACCGCCATGGCGCTTCCGCAAAAGGAATCCACTCCGATCTTCTCGGATGCGACCGCCGGCACGCTGCGCCTGATCGCGTATCTCGCGCTGGCCGCGGTGCTGATGGTGCTGGATCATCGCAACGGCTGGCTGCACCGCGCGCGCTACGCCACGGCGGCCGCGATCGTGCCGATCTACAAGATCGCCGCGGCGCCGGCCGACTGGGTACACCAGGCAGGCACCGCGTTCGCCCAGCGCAGCAAGCTTATCGACGAAAACCGGCAACTGCGCGAGGCGCTGCTGCTGGCCGAGGCCCGACTCAACCGCATGGACGCGGTCACCCACCAGAACGTACGTCTGAAACAGCTGCTCGATACCCAGCAATTGTTGGGCATGCACGCGCAGCTGGCGCGGCTGATCGACGTGCAACTCGGCCCCACCCGTGACCGGATGATGCTGAACGTCGGCGCCGACGAAGGCGTGCACGTCGGCCAGACGGTGATCGATTCGCATGGCGTGATGGGCCAGGTCGTCGAAATCCTGCCGCATGCGTCGGTGGCGATGCTGGTGATCGATCCCGACCATGCGGTGCCGGTGACGATCTCGCGTACCGGACTGCGTGGCATCGCGCACGGCACCGGCGACACCAGCCAACTGGTGGTGCCGAATCTGCCGCTGTCATCCGACGTGAAGGTCGGCGATCAACTCGTCACGTCGGGCTTGGGCGGACGTTTTCCCGCGGGCTTCCCGGTGGGTACGGTGGCGCAATTGAAGCGCGATGCGTCCGGCATGTTCATGGAAGCGCTGGTGAAGCCCGCCGCAGAACTCGAACGCAGCGGCGAGGTGCTGCTGCTGCGCGACCAGCCCGATCCGGTCGGGCCGCCCGCGCCCGCGTCCGAAGTGGGTCCGCCCGCTTCGCTGGCGCCGGGCAACCATGCTTCCTCCAACCGCAAGCCTGCGACGGATGCGGCCCGATGAACCGCATGCGCGCGCAAGGTTGGGCATTCTGGGTCGGCATCGCGGCGGCGCTGCTGCTGATGCTGATGCCGCTGCCCACAATGATCCAGCCGCTGAAGCCGTACTGGCCGGCGCTGGTATTGGTCTACTGGTCACTGGAAGCTACCGATCGCGTGAGCGTGGGGCTCGCGTTCGGCGTCGGCCTCGCAGCCGATCTCCTCAACGGCGCGCTGCTCGGCGATCAGGCGCTGCGGCTGGCTGTACTGGTGTTCATCGTGCTGCGCTTCCGTTCGCGCCTGCGTTTTTTTCCGATGTGGCAGCAGGCGCTCGCAGTGTGGTTGTTGCTGCTCAACAATCACGTGCTGCAGGCGCTGATCCGCGCCTTCGCGGGTGATTCGCCGATGCCGGCGCTGTCTTGGGCGGGGCCAGCAGTGGGCGCGCTGGTGTGGCCGTTCGTGTTCCTGTTGCTGGATGACGTGAACACGCGCCTGCGCGGCAAGGGCGCCAAGCCGGCATGAACGGCCGCGGCGAGCTGCCGGACGAACGCGCCAAGCGCGCGCGCTTCGGGCGCCGTGCGCTTGCTGGATTCGCAATCATGCTGGTGATGCTGCTGGGCGTGGCCGGCCGCTTCGTGTACCTGCAGGTGTTCGAGCACGCGGAGTATTCGACCCGTGCCAAGGCCAACCGCGTGCGCCTGAAGCACCTGCCGCCGCCGCGCGGTTTGATCTACGACCGCGCAGGCAAACTGTTGGCGGACAATGTTCCCGCGTTCCGGCTGGACGTGGTGCCGGACAAGGTCGAGCACATGGACGCAATGCTGCAGCGGCTGTCCGCAGTCGTGCCGCTGACCGACGATGACATCCAGCGCTTCAAGCAGAGCCTGAAGCAGCACCGTGCGTTCGAGCAGGTGCCGCTGAAGTTTCGCCTGACCGAAAGCGAGCGTGACCGCTTCGCGGTGAACCAGTGGCAATTCCCCGGCATCAGCGTCGACCCATACCTGACGCGAAATTATCCTTACGGCGCCGAGTTCGCGCACGTGATCGGTTACGTGGGCCGCATCGACGAGAAGGAGCAGGCGAAGCTCGATCCGGATCTTTATGCCGGCACCACGCACGTCGGCAAGACCGGTCTGGAAAGGGAATACGAAAAACTTCTGCACGGCACGCCCGGTTACGAGCTGGTCGAGGTGAATGCCAACCAGCGCCCGCTGCGCGTGTTGCAGCGCGTACCCGCCAAGCCCGGCAAGAACCTCTACCTGACCATCGACGAGCGCCTGCAGCGGGCCGCCATCGCCGCGTTGGACGGTCAGACCGGCGCTGCCGTCGCGATCGACCCGCGCAACGGCAACGTGCTGGCGATGGTCACGATGCCGAGCTTCGACGCCAATCTTTTCGTCAACGGCATCAGCCAGGCCGACTATTCGGCGTTGCTGGAAGATCCGGAAAAGCCGTTGCTCAATCGCGCGATGCGCGGCGGCTATCCGCCGGGCTCCACGGTGAAGCCGTTCATCGGCCTCGGCGGCCTGGAGCTCGGCCTGCGCAAGGCGACCGACACGATACTGTCGACCGGCACGTACTACATCCCGGGTTCTTCGCGCGGCTATCGCGACGACACGCGCTACGGCGCCGGTCGCGTGAACCTGATGCAAGCGATCACCCGCTCGGTGAACACGTATTTCTATTCGCTCGCGTACCAGATGGGCATCCAACGATTCGACGACTGGATGTCCAAATTCGGATTCGGCAACCCCACCGGCATCGACCTGCCCGATGAAACCGGCGGCGTGCTGCCGTCGCCGGAATGGAAACGCAAGACGATGAACCAGCCGTGGTATCCGGGCGAAACCGTGATTTCCGGCATCGGCCAAGGTTACTGGATGGTGACGCCGCTGCAACTTGCGCACGCGCTCGCGTCGATGGCGGGCGGCGGCCTCTCGCACACGCCGCATCTGCTGACCGCGACCAGCGACGGCCTGAGGGCGCCGGAAATGCCGTATCCGCAACCCAAGCCGGTGCAGCTCACGCACGATCCCGCGGACTTGGCGGCGGTCCGCGAAGGCATGCTGGGGGTCGTCAATACCCCGCAGGGCACCGCTTGGGGCCTTGGCAAGGGTTTCCCCTACCTGATCGCCGGCAAGACCGGTACCGCCGAACGCTATTCGCGCACCAGCGACGCCTACAACAGCAACAAGAATCTCGCCTACCTCGCTGCGCGGCATCGTGCGTGGTTCATGTGCTACACGCCAGCAGAGCATCCGCAGATTGCGATTGCGGTGCTGCTGGAACACGGCGCTTGGGGCGGCAGCGCGGCCGCACCGATTGCGCGCAAAATGCTCGACCAGTGGCTGGCGGATACGCCGCCGTCCGAACGCCCGCCGATCATCGCACCCACCATCGTCACGCAATCGGGCACGCAGACGCCCGGCACGCCATGAATGAACTGGTCGCCAGCTTCAGCGGACGCGCGCTCCGGATCGGGCGACGCATTTTTTCGCGCCCACGCATTGACCTGCCCCTTGCGATCGGCTTGCTGGTACTGGCTTTGATCGGGCTGACCGTGTTGTACAGCGCCAGCAATCTCGACCGTTCGATGGTGCTGGGACAGGCCGTGCGCTTTGTCGCGGGCGGGTTGCTGCTGCTCGCGGTTTCGCGCATTCCCCCGACCCTGCTGCGCGCGTGGACGCCGTGGTTCTACCTGCTCGGCATCCTGCTGCTGGTCGTGCTGACGGTGCTGGGCGAAGGCCGCGGCGCCGACCGCTGGCTGGATTTGGGCGTGGTCCGGTTCCAGCCGTCGGAACTCATGAAGCTGGCGATGCCGATGATGGTGGCGTGGTACCTGCACCCGCGCCCGCTGCCGCCGCGCTGGCGCGACATTATCGCGATCGGCGTGCTGATCGGCATTCCCGCGATCCTGGTGGGGAAGCAACCCGACCTCGGCACCGCACTTCTGATCGCGGCGTCCGGCATGTTCGTGTTGTTCCTCGCCGGCCTGCAGTGGTGGAAGATCGGGGCGATGCTAGCCGCGCTCGCCGCGATTGCGCCGGTCGCATGGCACTTCCTGCACGACTACCAGCGCGAACGCGTGATGACCTTCCTGCACCCCGAGAACGACCCGCTCGGCACCGGCTGGCACATCATCCAGTCGATGATCGCAGTCGGCTCAGGCGGCGTGTTGGGCAAGGGCTTCAACCAGGGCACGCAGTCGAAACTGGAATTCCTGCCCGAACACACCACCGATTTCATCTTCGCGGTGCTGGGCGAGGAATTCGGTCTTGTCGGCGTGTTGGTGCTGCTGCTGGTTTACGCATTCATCGTCGGCCGCTGCCTGTGGATCGCCGCCAACGCGCGCGACACCTATTCGCGCCTCGTCGCGGGATCATTCGGTTTGGCGTTCATGGTGTACGTGATCGTCAACGGCGGCATGATCTCCGGCCTCTTGCCCGTGGTCGGCGTGCCGCTGCCACTGGTGAGCTATGGCGGCACGTCGGCGATCACGCTGCTGACCGGATTCGGGGTGGTGATGTCGATCCACACGCATCGCAAGTGGACGCCGTAGCGTCGCACCGAAGGGCGCGCCTCCTTTGCTGCAAAGGTGCAGCGCTCCTTCGCCGCAAACGTTCCGTTCGTCTTCGGCGCAGGCCGGGGCCCATTGCATTCCCTTCCTCCGCTCGCGGGGGGGGATGCCCGCAGGGCGGCTGGGAGTATAACTTGCGAAGTTTTGCGAGTTGGGTCCGACATCCGTGTCTTTTTCCGCGCCCCTCCCGGGGGCGCGGGTAACTTCTCTTTGTTTGGCCAAAGAGAAGTCACCAAGAGAAAAGCCACCCCGGTGCTGCGTTTTTCGTCCATCCATGGACGAAAAATCCGTGCGGTCCGGCCGGGCTTGCCGACGCGCCATCCTTGGCGCGGCGGCAAGTGGGCGCAATCCATTGCGCCCACCCTTCGGGCCTGATCGTCCGGC